>CANQJS010000001.1 GCA_947624285.1 uncultured Clostridia bacterium
ATAACGCGGGGAACCGCCTGAACTGAAACATCTAAGTAGGGCGAGGAAAAGAAATCAACCGAGATTCCGCCAGTAGTGGCGAGCGAACGCGGAAGAGGCCAAACCGAATGTAGTAATACAATCGGGGTTTAGGACGGCGGAAGGTACCGTAAGCGATAGTAGAATGAGTTGGGAAACTCAACCACAGAGCGTGAGAGTCGCGTAGACGAAATTGCGAGCGGGCCGGCCGGATCCAGAGTACCGCCGGACACGTGAAACCCGGTGGGAAGACGGGGGGACCACCCTCCAAGCCTAAATACTCTCCAATGACCGATAGTGTAAAGTACTGTGAAGGAAAGGTGAAAAGGACCCCTGGCGGGGAGTGAAAAAGAACCTGAAACCTTGTGCCTACAAGCACATAGAGCACGTCAAAGTGTGATATGGTACCTTTTGTAGAATGGTCCGGCGAGTAAATGTCACTGGCGAGGTTAAGGACTTAAGGTCTGCAGCCGAAGCGAAAGCGAGTCTTAAATGGGCGGGAAGTCAGTGGTATTTGACCCGAAACCGAGTGACCTAGCCATGAGCAGGCTGAAGTGGAGGTAAAACTCCATGGAGGGCCGAACCCACTCCCGTTGAAATGGTAGGGGATGACTTGTGGCTAGCGGAGAAATTCCAATCGAACTCGGAGATAGCTGGTTCTCTCCGAAATAGCTTTAGGGCTAGCCTCAATAAACATTACCGAAGGTAAAGCACTGACTGAGCTAGGGGGCGAAAGCTTACTGAACTCTATCAAACTCAGAATGTCGGATAATGAATTATTGGGAGTCACACTACGGGAGATAAGTTTCGTGGTGGAAAGGGAAACAGCCCAGACCCACAGCTAAGGTCCCGAAGTATAGTTAAGTGGAAAAGGATGTGGAATTGCCCAGACAACCAGGATGTTGGCTTAGAAGCAGCCACACATTCAAAGAGTGCGTAATAGCTCACTGGTCGAGTGACTCTGCGCCGAAGATTTAACGGGGCTAAACTATACACCGAAGCTTGGGAACATACGTAAGTATGTTGGTAGGAGAGCGTCGTATGCGGGGAGAAGTCGCAGCGGAAGCGGCGGTGGACTGCATAGGAGTGAGAATGCCGGAATGAGTAGCGAGAATTATGTGAGAATCATAATGGCCGAAAGACTGAGGTTTTAGAAGGAAGGTTCGTCCGCTTCTAGTTAGCCGGGAGCTAAGGCGAGGCCGAGAGGCGTAGTCGATGCACATACGGTGGAGATTCCGTAGCCGCCTTGAATTTAAACTAAGGGACACATTGAAAGCGCATAACCCGGGCGTTGGTTGACCCGGGCGTAAGGCAACGAAAAACAAGTAGGGAAGTATGCGTAGACGATGGCGAGAAAAGCTTAGTGTATATAATCAGGGCGCCCGTACTGCAAACCGACACAGGTAGTCAGGAAGAGAATTCTAAGGCCAACGGGAGAAGGGTTGTTAAGGAACTCGGCAAATTGACCCCGTAACTTCGGAAGAAGGGGTGCTCACGAGAGTGAGCCGCAGTGAATAGGTCCAGGCAACTGTTTACCAAAAACACAGCTCTCTGCTAAATCGTAAGATGATGTATAGGGGGTGACACCTGCCCGGTGCTGGAAGGTTAAGAGGAGGAGTGCAAGCTCTGAATTGAAGCCCCAGTAAACGGCGGCCGTAACTATAACGGTCCTAAGGTAGCGAAATTCCTTGTCGGGTAAGTTCCGACCCGCACGAATGGTGTAATGATCTGGACACTGTCTCAACAACCCACCCGGCGAAATTGTAGTACCGGTGAAGATGCCGGTTACCCGCGGCAAGACGGAAAGACCCCATGGAGCTTTACTGCAGCTTGATATTGGGTTTCGGTATTCTATTTACAGGATAGGCGGGAGACTGGGAAACCAACACGCCAGTGTTGGGGGAGTCAACCTTGGGATACCGCTATTAGAGTATTGGAATTCTAACCTGCGGCCTTGAATCAGGTCGGGGGACATTGTCTGGTGGGCAGTTTGACTGGGGCGGTCGCCTCCAAAAGAGTAACGGAGGCGTTCAAAGGTTCACTCAGCATGGACGGAAACCATGCCTTAGAGTGCAAACGCAAAAGTGAGCCTAACTGCGAGACTGACGGGTCGAGCAGTAACGAAAGTTGGAGTTAGTGATCCGGTGGTATGTGAGTGGAAATGCCATCGCTCAACGGATAAAAGCTACCCTGGGGATAACAGGCTGATCTCCCCCAAGAGTCCACATCGACGGGGAGGTTTGGCACCTCGATGTCGGCTCATCACATCCTGGGGCTGAATTCGGTCCCAAGGGTTCGGCTGTTCGCCGATTAAAGTGGTACGCGAGCTGGGTTCAGAACGTCGTGAGACAGTTCGGTCCCTATCTGCCGTGGGCGTAGGATATTTGAGGGGCGCTGTTCCTAGTACGAGAGGACCGGAATGGACGCACCGCTGGCGTATCGGTTGTCATGCCAATGGCACGGCCGAGCAACTATGTGCGGATTGGATAAACGCTGAAAGCATCTAAGCGTGAAGCCATCCCCAAGATAAGATATCCCACTGATAACAGTTAAGACCCCTTACAGACTATGAGGTTGATAGGCTGCGTGTGTAAGTACAGCGATGTATTTAGCTTGGCAGTACTAATAGGTCGAGGGCTTGACCTTGAGAGTCAGGTTATGTGTCAGAGTTTGAAAGCGTTATCTGTATTCGGTTTTCAGGGTATATGCCTTGAAAATGAGCTATGCACCATTAGCTCAGTTGGTAGAGCACCTGACTCTTAATCAGGGTGTCCACGGTTCGAGCCCGTGATGGTGTACCATCGTGGCCCGTTGGTCAAGCGGTTAAGACATCGCCCTCTCACGGCGAAAACAGGAGTTCGATTCTCCTACGGGTCACCAAACCTGAGGGAAACCAACAGGTCGTTAAAAATAACTGCGGCCAACCGCGGTTCACAGTCGGTGTTGATTACAAAGAGGGTCCACCCGTTCCCATCCCGAACACGGTAGTTAAGCTCTTCTGTGCCGAAAATACTTGGCGGGCAGCCGCCCGGGAAAATAGGTAATGCCGACATCTCTAAACCTCTCCTCACCGGAGAGGTTTTTTCCTTTACTATTTTTATTTAATATGATATTCTATTTAAGAGGTGTTAATATGAAAAGAATCATAAGTGTATTTCTTGCGCTTGCTCTGATAATATCGGCTTTTGGCGGCTGTGCACTCTCCTCAAAAAACAAAGCGGCGGTCAAAGAAGAGCTTGAGTATTTTAATAAAAAGGCTATTGATAATATTGATGAGCTTCTTTTTAAATCAATAGCGGATACGGAAGAATGGCTGAAAAGTACATTTACGCAAGAAGAGATAAACTATGAGCCCTATTTGGACGAGGGTTTAAATAAGGGCTATATCAGCACATCGGGGAACATCTTAATTCTCTTTACCGTAGAGGACGGTATGACTAATATGTATATACAACCCGTGCTTGAGGGCAGTAAAGCGGAATGGTGCGATGAGGACGATATAGCCAAAGTAAAAGAAATGTCAAAATTCAACGGCGCATCTGTTGACGGTGCGCCGAAGTACGGAGTTCTCGCACTATACAGCTTTGATGAAGAGCCGCAGATAAGATTTTGGTATAACAGAGAAGGGGATAATTCGGCGTATCTTGATTATGTATATCAAAATTCCGATTTTATTCTTACAGAGCGTGAATGAGACAGGAGCTGCCTCTAAATTCGCGGCATGAAATATTAAAATTTTGAAATAAAAAAATATAATCGCAGATGAAGGAGGTAAATTTAATTGAACAACTTAAAATACCAAATCTCAAATTGGATAAAATGGGATAAAAAGAGCCTGAAGTTTTTTGTTCTTTGGGTACCCGCTTTGGTTTTGCAGCCTATCGTTACCGCCTATATTCCCAAAGCGATGATCGACGCCGTAAACAGGCAGGTTACAGTGCGTGATATGACGATTCTCGTTGCTCTTTTAAGCCTCCTTTTAGCTTTAACGATATGGCTTGATCCGTTTATGAAGGAGCTTGTGCGTGGCGGAGCGAGGATAGTCAGAATGCGCTATGCCGTAACTGCTTTCCGCAGGACGCTCTCAACCGATTATGTGAATATAGAAAGCCTTGAGGGTAGAGAAAAGCAAAAGCGTGCGGAGGCGTTTTATAACGCGAGATTTTCATCGGGAGCGGCTTTTATAGAGCAGTGCGCCCATTTCCTTGTTTGTGTTATCGGAGTGATAGCGTCTTCTTTTTTAATATACAAAATAAATATTTTAATGATACTTTTAATACTTTTCACCTGCTTATGTGAATTTTTCTTGTTGAAATATTTAAAGACAAGGCAAAAGGAATCGACCGATGAATACTCTAAACTCTCTGGCAAATTCGAGTATTTTTACAAGCTCTCAAAAAATGCCGACGCGTCAAAAGAGATAAAGCTTTTCGGCTTTTCGGACTATATGATAAAAACAGCCGCCGATTTTATTTACAAGATCGAACGCATAAACGCAAAATTTACGGGTCAGAGCGCGGCAATAAGCGGCGTTAGGGCTGTATTAAATCTTGCGCGCGAGCTTGTAGCCTACGCTTATCTCGTTTATCTTGTTATTCAAAACCGTCTTTCTGTATCCGATTTTATATTTTATATCGGAATAATTACGGGATTTTCAAATTGGATTATGAATCTTGTTTTCAGTCTTATGGAAATTTCTCGCTGCTGCACCGACTGCGGATATTATCGTGAATATGTTGAAGGCGAAAACGAAAGCTCCGGCAAACCCGATGTAAATTTCAGCGAAGTAAATTCGATAGAGTTTCGCGGCGCATCTTTTACATATCCCGAAAGCGATACAGAGGCTGTAAAGAATTTATCATTTGTCGTCAATAAAGGCGAAAATATCGCGATAGTAGGCGAAAACGGCGCAGGCAAAACTACGGCTGTCAAGTTGCTTTGCGGGCTGTATTATCCAACAAAGGGCGAAATCCTGATAAACGGAAAAAGCAGCCGAGATTTTTCGGCTGACAGTTATTTTAATCTTTTTTCCGCTGTTTTTCAGGATTACTGCTTTATGCCGATGACTTTGGCGGAAAATATTACCGCCGAGCAGGAATTTAACAGAGAGAAGCTGTTTTCGGCCTTTGAAAAGGCGGGGATAGCCGATAAAATCAATTCTCTGCCCGAAAAAGAAAACACCTTGATGGTGAAGGATGTGTATAAAAACGCCGCCGATTTTTCTGGCGGTGAAAAGCAAAAGCTTCTTTTGGCTAAGGCGATTTACAAAGACGCGCCTGTGCTTATTTTGGACGAGCCTACTGCCGCGCTCGATCCGATAAGCGAAAATGAACTTTATCTTAAATATAATGAGCTGACGAAAGGCAAAATTTCGTTTTTTATTTCGCATCGGCTTTCTTCCACTCGTTTTTGCGACAGAATTTTATTCATCAAAGACGGCGTTATTGCGGAATCAGGCACACACGACGAGCTTATGGTAAAGCGCGGCGCTTATTACAGAATGTATCAAACCCAGAGTATGTATTACAAAGAAATGGGGGTGTCTGTCAATGAGTAAGGCGAAGCTTATCAAGAGAATGTACGGCGAGGTCCACTCGCTCGACAGTCATATAATTTTTACAACCGCCGTTCAGGCTGTTACAGACAGCGTGAAGCCTTTTGTAAACATTTATTTTTCCGCAAGGCTGATAACTCTGCTTATACAAAACGCGGGATCTAAGCAGATAATCACAAATATAGCGCTGGTGCTCGTTATAAATCTTATTTTATTCTTTTTAGCTTCTTTTCTGAATAATTATAACGAAAATCGCCGAATGATGCTCCTTGATCTTGAAAACAAAAAGGTTGCCGAAAAGCTGTATAACGCCGATTACGCGCTTTTGAACGACAGCGATTTTAAGGAACTGCTCCACCGCCATGAGGAGGCGGGGAAGAGCCGTTGGGCAAGACTTCCGTATTTTATGTGGACTACTTTGCAATTCACAAGAGGAGTTTTGACTACAGTTATATCTTTCATAATCATAATTCCGCTTCTCAAAGTCGGCTTTGTTAAAACGGGGGACAGCTTTTTTGAATCTCCGCTGTTTCTGATCACGATCGTTTCCGCCATTGCAGTTATGGCGGCGGTGATATTGATCGTTACTTCGAAAATAAATAAATCATATCTTGAGGCAAATGAAAAATACGCCGAGCTTGATCGCATTTTTTATTCGTTTATCGATATTTTGGGCGATTACAAAACAGGTAAGGAGATCCGTTTATACAAAGAGCAGAAAATAATAGACGGCACGGCGACGAAGAAAATTTTGACCGACGGCGAAATTACTCTGCGTAAAATTTCTATGAAAACGGCAAAATCAAGCTCTTTTATTGCCGTTTTGGGCGCGCTTGTCGGCTTCGGTGTCTATCTGTTTATCGGCGTTAAGGGGCTGCTCGGTCTTTTTGATATAGGCGCGCTTGTTTTATATTGCGGATCATTTATGCAGATAATCAACGGCATTATGATGTTTGCCAACACGCTCGGAAAACTCAGGGAGATCCTGCCGCTTGCAAGAGACTATTTTAAAATTCTTGAAGCCGAAAGCACGGCTGTTTACGGCAGCCGCGAGCCCGATATTAAAAACGGTTTTGAAATCGAATTTAAAAATGTATCTTTCAAATATCCTAAAAGCGAAGAATATGCTTTAAGAAACATAAATTTCAAAATAAAGCGCGGTGAGAAGCTTGCCGTAGTCGGCAGAAACGGAAGCGGGAAAACTACATTTATTAAACTTCTTTGCCGTCTATATGACCCCGACGAAGGCGAAATTCTTATAAACGACACAAATATCAAAGAATATTCAAGAGAAAGTCTTAACGCGCTTTATTCCGTTGTGTTTCAGGATTATAAAATCTTTTCTCTTACTGTTGCGGATAATGTATGCGCAAGCGCCGAATACGACCGCGAAAAACTTTATTCCTCGCTTGAAAAGGCGAACATAAAAGCAAGAACAGAAACAATGCCGCATAAGGAAAATACTTATCTCTATAAAGATTTGGAAAAATCGGGAGTGGAAATTTCGGGCGGAGAGGCGCAAAAGCTTGCGCTTGCGAGAGCGTTATATAAGGATTCTCCGATCGTAATTCTCGACGAGCCTACCGCCGCGCTTGATCCGATAGCCGAAAATGAAATATACAGCCGATTTAATTCATTTGTTGAAAACAAAACGGCGATTTACATATCACACAGGCTTTCAAGCTGCGCTTTTTGCGACAGGATAGCGGTGTTTGATAATTCAAGGCTTATTGATGTTGGAACGCACGGCGAACTTTTGGCAAAAGACGGCGTTTACGCAAAGCTATGGAACGCGCAGGCTGCTTATTATTTATAATTAAAATATCATTTGGAAAAATTCAATTTCAACCCATAGATTATTACATTAAATTTGAGCATAAAGAAACTCGAACTTTTACAGTTCGAGTTTCTTGAATTTGGTGCCGGTGGCGGGGGTCGAACCCGCACGGTATCGCTACCACCGGATTTTGAGTCCGGCACGTCTGCCAATTCCATCACACCGGCATATTAAATTAAGCATAAAGCGCCTTTTGAATTTTGTATTTGGATTATATCATAACTTATTTTTTTTTGCAACAAAAACAATAATAAAATTATGTTCTCTTTATCTTATTTGGGAAATATTTGATATTTTCGGCATTATATATCAATTTTTGGCAAGAAATAAACAAATTATAAATTATTTTTTATTTTTGCGCTTTATCAATGTTATGCCGATTGTAAAAAAGTTTTATTAATGCTATAATTATTATTAAAAATTAGCCAAAAATAAGCGCAAATCAGTATTTTTTACGGAGGTAATCGCCTTGACCGTTACGGTAGTATGCGATGTTTTGGGAAAATCAAATAACGGCTCGTCCGTTGCCGCGAAAAATCTTATAGACTATCTGCGAAAGAAAGGGCACACGGTTAAGGTATTGTGTGCCGACTGCGATAAAGAAAACAAAGACGGATACTATATTGTTCCGAGCTTTAATTTTTTGATTTTCAATAAATATGTTGAGAGCAACGGCGTTTCCCTCGCAAAACCCGATGAGGACATTATCCGCTCTGCAATATCCGGCTCGGATATAGTGCATATAATGTTTCCGTTCGCGCTCGGCATAGAAAGCGCTAAAATCGCCGTGAAAATGCGTATTCCCGTTTCTGCGGGATTTCATATGCTTGCAGAAAATGTAACTTCACAGCTCCATCTTGACGATTTTCATCTAAGCAACAAATTGACTTACTCTGTTTTTCATGAGCTTTATAAAAACTGCGATGCGATACATTTTCCCACAAGGTATTTGAAAGAGTTATACGAGGGTATGTACGGCAAAGCCGCCGGCTATGTTATAACAAACGGAGTAAACGAAATATTCACTCCGAAAGATATTAAAAAGAAAGACGGTTATATCCGTATTCTCACGATCGGCAGATATTCAAGGGAAAAATCACAGCACACCGTAATTGACGCAATAAAGCGTTCTCGCCATAAAGACGCAATACGGCTTACCGTCGCCGGCACTGGTCCGCTTAAAGAAGAGCTTGAACGCCGAGCTAAATCTCTGCCCGTTCCCGCTGTTTTTGAGCTTTATTCAAGGGAAAAGCTTGTTGATGTCATAAATGAATCCGATATTTATGTTCATCCCGCCAAAATCGAGGCGGAGGGTATCAGTTGCCTTGAAGCAATGTCCTGCGGTATTGTTCCCATAATATCGAATTCGCCGAAATGCGCCACTAAAGATTACGCCATTACCGAGCGAAGCCTTTTCAAATACGGCAGAGCGTCCGATTTGGCGCGCAAGATCGACTGGTGGATTGAAAATCCCGACGAGCTTGAAAAATACGGAAAGCTTTATGCCGAAACTGCGGCTAAAAAATTTAATCAAGAAGCTTGTATGCAAAAAATGGAAGAAATGCTTTTGCAGACGGTTGAGCGTTGCAGGCAATCCGAAATATAATAAAGCGTATAGCTGAGGGGATAGATAATTTTATTCTTCGTATTTCCGAAAGAAGTGATGATAGATGGTTTTGTTTTATAAAGCGGTGTGCGTATATCTGCTTGGCGGACTTGTCGGTACAGTTTGGGAAACCGCTTTAAATTTCTTAGACGGCAACGGCTTTGTTTACTGTAACGGAAGTCTGTTTACGCCGTTCAATTTTGTATATGGTTTTGGCGCGGTCGTAATATTTCTTTTTATGCAAAATCAAACTTCGCTTTTTAAAGTGTATTTGCTTGGATTTTTCGGCGGAGGCGCCGTTGAATATTTACTCAGCTTTCTTGAAGAAAAATTGCTCGGAACAAGATCTTGGAACTATGAAGATTATTTTCTGAATATAAACGGACGCACGACCGTTCCGTACATGGCGGTGTGGGGTTTGCTTTGCGTTTTTGTTGTGTTTCTTATTTTTAAGCCGCTTAATATATTACTTGATAAACTGCCGGCAAAACCAATGTTCCTTTTTGCGCTTGTCGCCGCCGGATTTATCGCCTTTGATCTCGCCGCTACGGTCGCCGCCATACTGCGTTACGCCGAAAGAAACGCAGGAAAGGCGGGTCTGCTGAAAATAGCGAAGCTTATCGACAGATTATATAATGACGCATATATGAAAAGGCACTTTCCGAATATGAAATTCGAATAATTGCCTTATCATTTTTGTGTAAATTCTAATTTTACATTCGCCGTGCTCTGTTAATATGATATGAAAATTATATAAATAAGGGTGGTTTACATATTAACCGTATTTTTGACCCTGATCGACGATTATGAGGATAGGGAACGATTTAAAAAATTATATTATAAATACCGCAATCTTATGGCAAAGGTCGCGAGCGAAAAAATTTCATCAAAAGAAGATATAGAGGATGTTTTGCAGGACGCCTTTTTCTATATCGCGAGGAATTTTTCAAAAATAGATGAAGTTGACTCTCAGCGAACGAAGAATTATCTTTGCGTTATAACCGAAAGCTTTGCAATAAGCAAATTCAGAAAAGAGAAAAAATATTTAAACACATCGTCCTTTGACGAAACCGCCGATATAAGACCTGCGGAAATTGATTTTGATTTGTACGATGCTGCGGAGCTTGAAATTGCCCTTGAGTCTCTGAGCGACGAGTACAGAAATTTGATGTATCTTACTTATGTTTTCGGATATAGCAGTAAGGAGATAGCTTCCATATATAATATAACCGATTCAAATGTGAGAAAGAAAATACAGTTTGCAAAAGTGCGTTTAAAGAATTTGCTGGAAGGAAATAATAATGGATAATCTTGAAAAAGCATGCTATATCTCCTGCGAAAAGTGGAGCAATTCTTTTTCGGAATACGGCGATTTTTCTTTCGGAAAGGCATTTGAAAATCGAATGGATAAACTCATTGATAAAATGAGGGACGACAAATATCATAAGCTCACAAGAAACGCTGTAAAAGTTATAATTATAGCGGCAATTTTACTGTCGCTGGCGGTGAGTGCGTTTGCGTTTCCGAGCACAAGAAAATATATAGTAAAACAATTTCAAAATTACTTTTCTTATTCCGTAACCGATAATGCAAAAGCAGAAAAGATTGAAGATATTTCCGTAAATTATATTCCGAAAGATTTTGTTTTGACGGAAGATAATAGTGAAGAACTCAGAGCGTACATGAAATACGAAAAGGATAGTTTGTGGTTTTCCGTTTTCAAAATGCCTATCGACGCAAAAATAAATTTTAATAACTCGAATTGTGAAACGGTGCAGCACAATAATATTGAATATGTTATTTACAGCGGTGATAAATCAAACGGAGTGATATGGAATAACGGGGTATATGTTTATAAAATAGACGGCAATATATCAAAAGACGAATTACTGAAAACGGCATATGAAGTCAAATAATTGAAATTAAATATACTTAAGCGGAGAATTTCGATTTTTTGAAATTTTCCGCTTTTTATTTTCACAATTTTGCTCTTAAATTCGATATAAATACAGAAAGGAGAAATTTGCGTTATAAAACAATCAAGCGGGCCTATCGCCGGAAATAAGGTCACAGGAAAAGCATTTTTTAAGAAAGGATGATTTTAAAATGATAAACGATCAATTTAACAATATTATAAGAAAATACAACATAGAAAAAACAAATAATATTCTTTACGGAACAAATATTCCCAAATTGAACTCCGTTGTTCCGACTCCGTGGAAAGTATATATGAGATTTGACAGAACGGAATATTACTTTTTCTATTTTGATGAAAACGGTATAAAAATTTATCTCAGAAGCGGGGAAGGGTATATCGAAATCCCTTGGGATGATGTAACTTCATTCAAAATGAGCCGATTTGTATTTTTTAGCAATATGACCGTCGGAACACTACACGATACATATAAATTTCAGATAAGCAGATTTGTTTTGGGCTGCCCATGGATAAAAACAAACCTCAAATATCTTGAGAGCGTAAATTATTTTTACAAAAACATTAACGGAGGCGTAAAATGAAAAAAGAGAGCGTTGCCTTAAACGCAGTTAAATTTTTGATAACATTCCTCGCATGTTGTTTTCTTTGGCTCATAATTTTTTCAATATCTTTGCCTCCCGATGAAACGGGCGCAACATCAGAGCCGTTTCCCGGGGCGATATGCGTTTGCGGGATAGCAACAGCAACGGTAATAGCAGTTGTTGTAACCTACAATCAAATGCAAAAGGCATATCAGAAAACAAAATCATCACTCAGCAACATAAAAATTTTTGAGGAAAGAACGGTAAGACTGCTTGAAAAGGCTAATAAAGTTGCCGATAAATATATGACGCTTGAGGAAAATATTCAAATCGGCGTTGCCGAAAAAAGAACGCCCAAAAGCAAAGTTATCAGAAACGCGCAGCAATTTCAGGTGGAGCTTGAAAATTATCCCGAACTCAAAGCAAATGAAAGCATAATGGAACTTCTTTCTCAAATAAAGGACACGGAAAACGGCTACGCGCAGTCAAAGCTCGATTATAACTCAAGGGTAGAGTATTACAATTCGATGATACATAGCTTTCCAAATAATATATTAAGAAAAATTTTTAAATTCAAGGACGCCGAATTTTACGCCGCCGATGAGGAAAATGAGATTTCAGACGAAGATTTGGGGATTTGATTCGAGGCGTTTGGCAAAGAATAAAAATTTAAAGCGAACGATGTAATTTCGTTCGCTTTTTTCTGTATTAAAGAAACATCGCCGCGAACAATAAACAGTTCGCGACGATATGGTGCTGGTGACCGGACTTGAACCGGTACGGTATTGCTACCGAGGGATTTTAAGTCCCTTGCGTCTGCCGATTTCGCCACACCAGCAGAATATCAATATAATACATTATTTATAAACAATTGTCAACAAAATTTAGTTTACCTTGTTTTGCGGTTTGCCCTCTAAATAAAGCCTCAGATTTTCCTCTAAAACGCTTAAAAGCCTTGCCCTTGTTTCTTTTGCCGCCCACGCGATATGAGGCGTTATAACGCAGTTTTTCGCGCCGATAAGCGGGTTGTCGCTCGCCGCAGGCTCAACGCGCAAAACATCGAGCGCCGCTCCGGCGATCTCTTCATTATTCAATGCGTCGGCAAGCGCGCTTTCATCAACAACAGGTCCGCGCGAGGTGTTGATAAGCACTGCGCTTTTCTTCATTTTTGCAATATTTTCACGGTTGATGAGATCGGTAGTTTCGGGAGTCAGCGGGCAGTGGCATGTTATAAAATCGGAATTTCTGAGAAGAAAGTCGAGCTCGGTATTCTCGGCGTTGATATACCCGTTTAAATCCTTTTTTGTGCGAGAGCAAACAAGTATCTTCATTCCGAAGCTCTCGGCGATTTTCGCGACTTTAGAGCCGATTGAGCCGAAGCCTATTATACCCAATGTTTTGCCGTCAAGCTCCGTGATGGGGGAGAGCCAGTAGCAGAAATCGGGGCAGGCGCACCAATCGCCGTTGTGGACGGAAGCGGAATGCAGATCTACGGCGTTTGTAAAATGAAGAATAAACGCGAAAACCTCCTGCGCCACCGCGTTGGTTGAATAGGCGGGAATATTGCAAACGGTAACGCCGTTGCGCGCCGCCGCCGCCGTGTCGATGACATTGTAGCCGGTGGATTGAAGCCCTATGTATTCAAGCTCCGGCGCGAGAGCGTTAAGCTCTTCTTCGCCGATCACCGTTTTATTGACGATTAGGATCTCTGCGCCCTTTGAGCGCGCTACAACATCTTTCTGAGCCGTGCGCTCGTATATAACCACCTCGTCAGCGTATTTATTAAGAAAATCCCAGCTTAAATCACCGGGATTTGTAGTGTTGGCGTCAAGAATAACTATCTTCATAAAATCTCACCCAAAATGATTTACTGTGTAAATTATATCCCTTGCCTTGCAAATTTGCAATATTTTATTGCCTTAAAGGGCGATATATTATATAATTATTACATAAATATTATCGGTGATATTATGAAAAGAGTTTTTGTTATTACGATAGTATTTATTTTCACATTTTTATCCTGCTTCGGCATCAACGCTCTGCTTGAGAGATCAAACGCTGTTCATTCCGGATATATAAAAAGCAAATATAATATAGTTCTTGACGCGGGTCACGGCGGAGCGGACGCCGGCACGATCGCCGCCGACGGTACGCTTGAGAAGGACATAAATCTTGCAATAGTTCTGAATTTGTATGACTTTTTGAGGTTTTGCGGAATAAACTGCTATACAATTAGAAATACGGATGACGAATATTATCCGAACGGTCTTGACAGGAGCAAGTCAGATTTATACAACAGGCTTGATTATGTTAACGGAATAGACAACGCGGTGCTTGTTTCGATCCATCAAAATCATTATACCGATTCGGCTGAGTGGGGAATGCAGGTTTGGTATACGGAAAATGACAAAACGAGCAACCTGCTTGCAGACGAAATTTTATATATTTCTAAAAAATTTCTTCAGCCCGAAAATAAGCGGTTTAACAAGCCTTCAGGAAGCAGTTATTACATTTTGTATAAAGCGTCAGTTCCGTCCGTGATGGTTGAATGCGGATTTATGAGTAATACTGATGAAAATTCTAAGCTGAAAAGCGATAAATATCAAAAAGAGCTTGCTTATTGTATTACAATGGGTATAAACACTTACTTATATAAAGATATAAATGGAGAAAACAATGGCTAAATCAAAAACTATCTATGTGTGCAGTGAATGCGGCTATGAAAGCGCAAAGTGGTACGGCAAGTGCCCCGGCTGCGGCGAATGGAACACGATGAATGAAGAAATACCGACCGCGCCATCCGTTAAAGGGGGAGTGGGGAACAGCTCGGCAACCCTCAAAGCGCTTAAATTGAATGAAATTTCACAGGATGCTGAAAAGCGTATTTCAACAGGAATAAAGGAATTTGACAGGGTACTTGGCGGCGGTATAGTTCAGGGCAGTCTTGTTCTGCTAAGCGGCGACCCCGGTATAGGCAAATCAACGATCCTTCTTCAAATATGCGAATATTTGGGGCGGGACAAGCATATCCTGTATGTCAGCGGTGAGGAATCCGTAAGTCAAATAAAATTGAGGGCAAACAGGCTCGGAGTCGTTACCGATAACCTTGCCGTGCTTGCGGCAACGGATGTTTCTTCCATTGTTGAGACGATAAGATCCGAAAAGCCCGAGCTTGTTATTATCGATTCTATTCAGACGATGATTTTTGAAGGCTGTTCTTCATCCGCGGGCTCCGTTACGCAGGTGAGGGAATGCACAAACATCTTTATGCACACGGCGAAATCCTTTAATATTCCGATATTTGTTGTAGGTCATGTAAATAAAGACGGCGCAATTGCAGGACCTAAGGTGCTTGAGCATATTGTTGACACCGTTCTGTATTTTGAGGGAGAGAGAAACTATAACTTCAGAATACTAAGAGGAGTTAAAAACCGTTTTGGCTCGACTAATGAGATAGGCGTTTTTGAAATGCAGCAAAACGGGTTAAAGGAGATAGAAAATCCTTCACAGCTTATGCTTTCGGGCAGACCTAAAAATACAAGCGGCACTTGCGTTGCGTGCGTTATGGAGGGCTCAAGACCTGTTTTGGCGGAAGTTCAGGGGCTCGTGACGGCAACTGTATTCGGAACACCGCGCAGAATGAGCACCGGCTTTGATTATAACAGGCTTGCGATGCTGCTTGCCGTGCTTGAAAAAAGAGCGGGATATTACTTCAATAATATGGACGCGTATGTAAATGTCGTCGGCGGCCTCAGGCTGGATGAGCCATCGGCGGATCTGACCGTTGCGATGGCGCTTGTATCTTCGCTTAAAGACGCTGTAATAAATGAAAAGGTAATCGCTTTCGGTGAAATAGGCTTGGCAGGGGAGATACGCGCGGTAAGCAACTGTGAACAGCGTGTTTCGGAAGCGCTACGGCTTGGATTTGAACGCTGCATAATTCCGTTTCATAATTACAAGGGTCTTTCCAAAGAACTGAAAGTAAATCTCGATATCGTTCCGGTGAGAACTGTTCGTGACGCGTACAAGGCGCTGACCGAGGAATAAAAATGAGCCGCATTTTGCGGCTTTTTTATTTGGAGGAGAAGGGTATGTTATTTTTTCCCCATAGACTTGACAAGAGGATTTTTCGATGCTATAATTATACAAAATTAATATTTTGTATAATTCAGGGGAGTAAAAATGGCTTAAAATAAGGAAATAGGCAGTTTTAGCGGAAAAATACTCGTTAACTCCCTTAATTATTAAAAATTTTATCTTCTCAGTTTTTTTCGTTGATACTCTGTATCATTTTAAAATTTTCTATCGAATAATTTATTTTTTCTTTTGATTTACGCTGACGGTTTGATTAAATTTATCTTACAAATATTTTTGCGTTATCAATCGCTTGATTTTCTTTATTAATTGCTTTAGCTGTATTCAATCTTTTTGTTTAGTTAAGCTCCTATATTGAAAGAATAATAAACTACTTTATTTTTCTTTCTGACAATGAATTATATTGTATTTGATTGCATCCCCTGCTTTAATATTAAAAATTGTTTAATCGTGAAACTGTTTCACAGAAAGACGGTGTTTTTATGAAACGCGAAGAATTTTCTTCTTTGCCGATGCTTGTTCAGCAATATCTTCTTTATATTGAAGCTATTAAAGGTCATTCAGAGCTTTCTGTTATTGAGTACGCGTCGGATCTTCGCACCTTTTTCAGGTATCTTGCGAAATCAAAAGGTCTTGCGGATAAAAACGCGGATGACGGAGAAATCGATCTCTCCCCCATCGATATTGAGTTTATTAAAAAAATTACGCTTAATGACGCTTATCAATTTATGATTTATTGCAAAAATGTACGCAACAACAATGAAACTACCCGCGCACGACGAGTAGTTGCGATAAGGCGATTTTTTGCTTATCTAACCGATAATCTCGGCTTACTGTCAAGCAATCCCATGAAAAATCTTGATATTCCGAAAACGAAGAAAGCGCTGCCAAAATACCTTTCACTTGAAGAGGCGGAACGGCTGCTTTCTGTAATAGAAGGGGCTTATAAAGAGCGGGATTACTGCATACTCACCTTTTTTCTCAATTGCGGTATGCGGCTTTCGGAGCTTGTCTCAATAAACTACAACGATATCAAGGCAGACGGCTCTCTTGTTATAACCGGTAAAGGCAATAAAGAGAGAACTGTTTACCTTAATCAGGCTTGTATTGACGCTTTTACAAATTATATGAGGCATCGCCCAAATGACGGAGTTAAGGATAAAGCGCTGTTTCTAAGCTCAAGAAATCAGCGAATAAGCCCAAAGACCGTTCAGCATATCGTTTATTCTTACCTTGATAAGGCGGGGCTCGGAGACAGAGGCTTGTCCGTCCACAAGCTCCGTCACACCGCGGCTACTCTTATGTATCAACACGGCAAGGTGGATGTTCTTTTGCTAAAAGAGATACTCGGTCATGAGAATCTGGGCACGACCGAGATCTATACGCATATTGCAGACGAGGCGGCGAAAAAAGCAGTTGAGTCAAATCCTTTGAGCGCCGAGAAGCCTAAATGGAAATAATTCCTTGCAAAAATGTGCTTACTGCCGCGTTGATAAGAGAAACCAGCACAATGAATCCGGCGTAAATCAGATATTTTTTAAGATAGGCTTTATAGTTAAAATCCTCGGTATCTTCGCTTTTTTTGACCGTTATATCATATATTCGTTTACTTATGCCGTAGCTCATCGAAGCGGTAAATGTGAGCACCGTCATTAAGAGGCTTATAAACGGCGCCAACATAAGAAATGAATAGCCTGCGCCTTTTATACCGTGGTTTATGTAGTAAAACGCAATTTTCATTCCCGCCTCAAAGCCGATGAACAGCGGGATTATGTTTATAAAAGGAAAGCCGACCAAGCATATTCCGAGAAGCACGGAAAGCGCAAAAACAAGCATATATAGGCTAAGATTATTAAGAAAAAGCTGTAAAAATTCCTCGTTTGACGATGAAAGCAGCTTGTTGAGCACTTCGTTTTGGCATTTTTGATATACGAAAGAGCCGCAGAGCAGACCTACGGCATAGAAAATTATAGTGTAAATATAGCTTTTATATTTGCTGAAAAGCTCAAAAATATCAGGGCGTTCCTTTATTTCTTCGGTATCAAACGCTTTTTCAAATTCCTTTAACTCATTGTCAAATTCGTTTTTCAATTCAAAACTGTCCATTTATTTTACCTTGAATTTTTTAGATTTTTTTGTTGATAAGAAACCGCACAGCCCGGCACAAATCAGAATGAGCGCAAGCTTTATCAGAAAATATATTATATTACTTCCGTTTAAAATAAGATTTATAAACGAATAAATTATAAGCGGCAGGCTCGATAAAATGCCTGTAACGAAGCCGTTGTTTTTAAATGTGCTTACCGAAAAATATGAGGTCACAGCAGCGCTTATTGCAGCCGCGGCAAAGGAAAAGTATTCAAGGTATTTCAAATCAAGATCCAATTTGTAAACGATAACCGCGAAAAACAGCGATGTGCCGGCAACGGTCAGAGCCGTCAACAACAGCACTTTAAGAAAAAATTTGAATATAATTCCGTTCACGCCGGATGAACTGATTTTTTTCATAATAAAAAACTCCTCCGTATTCATTAAAGAATATTCGGAGGAGTTAATATTTATAACCTGTTTGATGAATTTATTTGCTTTCGTCTTTTTTATCGTCGTCGGTAAGCACCTTCGGCTCTTCGGGCGCGGCTTTGCCGTCCTTAATGGATTTTTTGCTGTTTTTCTTTTCCTGAGCCGCCGCTCTTGCCGCCTCAACCTCTTTTTTATGCTGTTCCATCTTCGTTTTATTGGTGTTAACAGCCCAGCGCTGAAGCCTCATCTTTGTTCTGTCTGCGCCTGTTTCGATAACGATGTCTTCCTCGCGTATGGTAACAACTCTGCCGACAATGCCGCCGATAGTGATAATCTCATCGCCTATCTCGAGAGAAGCTCTCATTTCCTGCTCTTCTTTTTGACGCTTTTTCTGCGGCCTTATCATAAGAAAATACATAACCGCTATAAGAATAACGACAAAAATAAGTGAAGTCATAGAGCTGTTTCTTGCGCCCTCGGTGTTGTTTGCGGCTAAGCTAAGTAAAATTTCTGACATTTTGTGCCCTCCGTGAATTTAATAATATGCTGTTATTATATATTTAAAAAAAGCAAAATGCAAGGCTTTTCTAAATTCTTGTATCAAGTTTTACAGTATATTCATTTTTGTAAGCCTCAAAAGTGCCGTTTTCGATATTTTCACGAATTTCTTTCATAAGACTATTGTAAAAATAAAGATTGTGCATAACGGCAAGGCGCATTCCGAGCATTTCGCCGGCTTTTAACAGATGACGGATATACGCCCGTGAGTATTTCCTGCATACGGGGCAGTCGCATTCTTCGTCAATCGGCGATTCGTCCATCATATATTTTGCGTTGTTTATATTTATTATTCCGTTTTTTGTGAAAAGCTGACCGTGCCTTGCGTTTCTGCTGGGCATAACGCAGTCAAAAAGGTCAACTCCCCTGCTCACTCCCTCAATAATATTGCCGGGCGTACCAACGCCCATTAGGTATCTCGGCTTATTTTCGGGAGCATACGGCGTTACCGCGCTTATAATCCTATACATCTCTTCTTTGGGCTCTCCTACCGCAAGCCCGCCTATTGCGTAGCCGTCAAGATCCATTTTCGCTATCGTTTTCATATGATCAACACGCAGTTCATCATATGTGCAGCCTTGATTTATCCCGAAAAGGAGCTGATTTTTGTTTATCGTTTCAGGCAGAGAATTGAGCCTGTCCAATTCCGCCTTACTGCGCTCAAGCCAGCGTGTTGTGCGTTCGCAGGACTTTACCGCGTATTCATACGGCGCGGGATTTTCAACGCATTCGTCAAACGCCATTGCGATGGTGGATGCGAGATTGCTCTGTATTCTCATCGATTCCTCGGGACCCATAAAAATTTTGCGCCCGTCTATATGAGAATGAAATGTAACGCCTTCTTCCTTGATGTGGTTGAGCTTTGCGAGCGAAAACACCTGAAATCCGCCGCTGTCGGTAAGTATCGGCTTATTCCAGCCGGTAAATTTATGCAGACCGCCCATATCGTGAACAAGACCGTCTCCGGGGCGGACATGCAGATGATATGTGTTGCAGAGCATTACCTGCGTGCCGATATTACGCAGATCCTCCGCGGAAAGCCCGCCTTTTATAGCGGCAACGGTCGCAACATTCATAAACGCAGGAGTCTGCACCGTGCCGTGCACGGTTACAAATTCGCCTCGCCGAGCATCGCCGTCTTTTTTCAGTAGTTTAAACATATTATCTCCTGTAATTATACAATTTTAAGCTCTTTTGCCGCTTTTTCCCAATATTTTTCGGGCAAAATCTCCCCGCCGTGAAAATTATCACGCTCAGCGTATTTCCATGCCAAAACAACGCATTGATATGTAATATCGTTGTTTAATTGTATGTTTTTTATCATACACTCGGAAAATATGGGCGCGTATTTTATCAAATCGCTTTTTCTGTAGTCATCAATCAACGAATCGGCGTCATATTTAATATCAATGTATTCAACTTCCGCATTATTTCCCGTGCAGGTTAAAAGCGTGATCGCGGTATGACCGTATTCTTCACCGTCCTGAGGCACTCCGAGACTTGGGCAAAAGATAATTTTTCTGCCGTTTACGCAAACGATTTTTTTGTGATGTGTATGCCCGCAAATCAATATATTTCCTTTTAGTTTATCGGCATACTTAATTTGAGCGAAAGAATCCGTCAATATGTTTTCCGTAGTGCTGTTCGGCGTGCCGTGGCAAGCTGTGATAACGGGTAAATCATCCAATTTAATTTCAAGGCAATGCGGCAATCCGGCGAAAAAATCAAGATCCGCCGCCGTTAAATTTTCATAAGTATATAGAAACGAGCCGACGCTTGAGCCGCAGCACCAGCCGTCATTTCTGTTTTTGTGATGACAGAGTATGCTGTCCTCCCTGTTCCCTCTTATAAACCGGCAGTCATATGCGCTCCTGAATTTATAGATGAGGCGCATAGTTCTTTGCGTATAAGGAAAATCGGTTACATAATCGCCGAGAAAAATTATACAGTCGGGATTTATTTTTACAACGGTGTGATAAGCGGACTCCAAAGCCGCGTAGTTTGAATGAATATCCGAAATGACGATAATTTTACTCATAAATTATCTCCCTCGATGAACATGGCGTCGCCAAAACTGAAAAATCTGTATTTTTCCTCAACGGCTGTTTTATACGCGTTCATCACATTATCAAAGCCCGCAAAGGCAGACACAAGCATTATAAGCGTGCTTTCGGGCAGATGAAAATTTGTTATCAGAGCGTCCATACATTTAAACTGAAATCCCGGATATATAAAAATCGAGGTGTCGTCTTCATCTTCTTTTATGCAGCCGTTTTTCGCCGCCGAAGCCTCCAGCGTTCTGCACGATGTTGTGCCGACGCAAATAACTCTTCCGCCGTTTTTCTTAGTTTCGTTGATAATATCGGCGGCTTTTTGCGGTATCACATAATGCTCGCTGTGCATATTATGCTTAGTGACATCGTCAACTTTAACGGGTCTGAATGTTCCGAGCCCGACATGAAGCGTGACATATGCCGTTTTTACTCCCTTTTTTCTTATTTCTTCAAGCATTTCGGGAGTAAAATGAAGCCCCGCGGTCGGCGCGGCGGCAGAGCCGAGCTCTCGGCTGTAAACAGTTTGATAACGCTCTTTATCCTTTAATTTTTCCTTTATGTATGGCGGAAGCGGCATAGAGCCTATCTCGTCAAGAACGGAAAATATGCTGCCGTTGCAGCTGAATTTAACAAATCTGTTTCCGTCCTCTTCACTTACGGAAAGGACTTCGCCTATAAGCTTGCCGTCTCCGAAAGAAAATACAGAGCCTTCTTTCGCTCTCTTGCCCGGCTTGCAAAGGCATTCCCAAACATCGTTTTCCTTTTGAGCCACAAGAAGAAACTCAACTACAGCGCCCGTTTTTTCTTTTACGCCGAAAATTCGCGCGGGTATAACTCTTGTGTCGTTCAGAACAAGGCAGTCGTTTTCGTGCAAATATTCGGGAAGATCGTAAAATTTTCTGTGTTCCACCGCTCCCGTTCTTCTGTTGAGCACCATCAGCCTTGACGCGTTTCTCGGCTCAACGGGAGTTTGAGCGATCAAGTTTTCGGGCAGGTCGTAATAAAAGTCAGAAGTTTTCATTTAATGCTCCGTAATTTATATTTGACATATATATATAATAAGTGATATTATATCAATATCGGTGACCGAAAGGTCTTAATCTTTTAGTATTATATTGCATTTTAACTTGTTTTACAAGATGTATTAAGGAGAAAATTATGAGCAAAAAATACAAAGTCGGCATTGTCGGCGCAACGGGAATGGTAGGTCAGCGTTTTGCAACGCTTCTTGCGGACCACCCGTGGTTTGAGGTTACATGCCTTGCCGCTTCGGCGAGATCGGCGGGTAAAACCTACCGCGAGGCGGTCGAAGCAAGATGGTGTATGGATACCGATATTCCCGAATCAATGAAAAATTTAACGGTTATGGACGCAGTTGCGGACATAGACGCAATTACCGAAAAGGTTGATTTCGTCTTTTGCGCCGTTGATATGAAAAAGGAAGAAATAAAAAAGCTTGAGGAGGATTACGCGAAGCGTGAATGCCCCGTTATTTCAAACAACAGCGCTCACCGCTTTACTCCCGATGTTCCCATGGTCGTTCCGGAACTGAACGCCGAGCACATCAACATAATTCCGGCGCAAAGAAAAAGGCTTGGAACGAAAAAGGGCTTTATCGCCGTTAAATCAAATTGCTCTTTGCAGTCATATGTTCCCGCTCTTTTCCCGCTGCACGAAAAATTCGGTGTAAAAGATGTGCTTGTATGCACTTATCAGGCTATCAGCGGAGCGAGCAAAACATTTGAAAGATGGCCCGAAATGGTCGATAATGTTATCCCCTATATCGGCGGCGAAGAGGAAAAAAGCGAAAAAGAGCCTCTTAAGCTTTGGGGCAAAATCGAAGGAAACGAGATCAAGCTTGCCGATAAACCCAATTTTACGGCGCAGTGCATAAGAGTTCCCGTTTCAAACGGTCATCTCGGCGCGGTTTTCGTTAATTTTGAGCGTAAGCCCGAAAAAGAAGAAATGATAAATATCTGGCGCTCGTTTAAAGGCAGAGCGCAGGAGCTTGAGCTTCCGTCAGCGCCAAAGCAGTTTTTATATTACTTCACCGAAAACGACAGACCGCAGATAAAATCCGAAAGAATGCTTGAAAACGGTATGGCCGTTTCAATAGGCAGATTAAGAGAAGACACACAATATCAGTACAAATTTGTTTGCCTTTCGCACAACACCCTTCGCGGCGCGGCGGGCGGTGCTGTGCTTTTGGCGGAGCTTCTTTGTGCCGAAGGCTTTATGGACTAACGAAAGGAAATTTTTGCTATGAAAGAACCTATTTTTACAGGCGCGGCAGTTGCCATCATCACTCCGATGAATGACGACGGATCGGTAAATTATGAGGAATTTGCAAAATTTGTCGATTGGCAGATAGAAAACGGCACCGACGCCATAGTTATCTGCGGAACTACGGGCGAAAGTTCAACGCTCGATGTTGACGAGCATCTTGAATGTATAAAATGGTGCATAGATTATGTAAACGGCAGATGCAAGGTTATCGCCGGCACGGGCTCAAACTCAACCGCTTCTGCTATAGAAATGAGCAAAGAGGCATGCGAATACGGAGCTGACGCTCTGTTGCTCGTTACCCCCTACTACAACAAGACGAGCCAGAGAGGTCTCGTTGCCCACTACACGGCTATACACGACGCCACCGATAAGCCGCTCATTCTCTACAATGTGCCGTCAAGAACGGGCGTTAATATCCTGCCCGAAACGGCGGCGGAAATAGCGAAGCTCGAAAGAGTAAACGGTATCAAGGAGGCCAGCGGCAATCTTGAGCAGATAGCCAAAATTCATGAGCTTTGCGGCGAAAGTCTCAATATTTGGAGCGGTAACGACGACCAAATCGTAGATGTGCTCGACAGAGGCGGATACGGCGTTATAAGCGTGCTTTCAAATGTCTGCCCCAGGGAAACGCACGATATCGTTGCCACCTACTTAAACGGCGATAAAGAGGGTGCAAGAGCGCTTATGGATAAGTATATGAAGCTTGCGAAAACGCTTTTCTGCGATGTAAACCCGATCCCCGTTAAAGAAGCTGTAAATATGATCGGTTTTAACGCGGGTCATTGCAGACTGCCGCTTATCGATATGACCGATGAAAACAAGGCGAAAATGAGAGATACGCTTAAGGAATACGGTCTTATAAAATAATTGAAATACAGGGAATTTTAAAATGGTTAGAATTTTATTGTGCGGAGCAAACGGAAAAATGGGCAAGGTCATTCAGAGCGTTGCCGCCTCAAGAAACGATTGTGAGATCGTTGCCGGAGTAGATTTTATAACCGGCGGCGGAGCTTTCCCCGTCTACTCTACCCTGAGCGAGGTAAAAGAAAAAGCCGATGTTATCATTGATTTTTCCAATCCCCTTCTTCTTGACGAGCTGCTCGAATATTCCGTATCGCATAAGCTTCCCGTTGTGATCGCAACGACCGGTTACAACGACGAGCAAAAAAAGCAAATTGAAAAAGCTTCTAAAAACACGCCGATTTTCTTTACTTACAATATGAGTATCGGAATAAATCTGCTTGCCAACCTTGCGAAAAAAGCCGTTTCGGTGCTTGGAAATGATTTCGATATTGAAATAATTGAAAAGCATCACAATCAGAAAATAGACGCGCCGAGCGGCACGGCTCTTATGCTTGCGGACGCCGTTTGCGATGAGCTTGACGAGCCTATGAAATATGAATACGACCGCCATTCAAAGCGCGAAAAACGCACGAAAAGCGAAATCGGCATTCATTCCGTTAGAGGCGGCACGATCGTTGGCGAACATGAAATCATTTTCGCGGGAAGGGACGAAATAATCACCCTTTCTCATTCCGCGAGAAGCAAAGAAATTTTCGCTGTTGGCGCTGTAAACGCCGCGGTATTTATGTGCGGAAAGCCTGCCGGTATTTACGATATGAGCGAACTTGTTGAATAATTAAACGCCGCCCCCTTTCTTGGGGGCGGCATTTGTATTGGTGCTTAATATGGATATAAATAATATTACAGATTATCTTCAAAATAAAATCAATTCAAAAATCGTAAGCGTTAAGTATCTCGGCGGCGGCTCTTACGGAAAAGTTTACAAATGCGAGGATGAAAACGGCCGCATATTCGCTGTAAAACTTTTTCTGAACGACGGTATGGCTTACAAGGAATCTCTTTCACTTCAGACCATTGCGAAAAGCTGCGTTTTAAAAATTCCCGAAGTTTACGGGCTTTTTCTTAAATCTCAAGGCTCCCCTGCCGATTTTATTTATTTTGAGTATATTGACGGCAAAGACGCTTTTTCTACTTCATTAAAAAAGCCTTTTATTCCAAAAAAGATTAAAAATGATTTTGTCGATGCTGTAACGGACGCGCTTTTATCTATCCACACTGCAAAATCCGATAAATTCGGCCCGATAGAAAACCCCGTCTACGATTCTTGGCTTGAATATTACAGGCCTTTTTCAGATAAAATACTGCACGATGCCGAAAATGCCGCTCAGTCAGGTAAATTAAATAAAAATGTATATGATGCAATGGTACAGGCTTACGACCGCTTTGACAGTATTTTTTCCGATAAAGTTGAAGAGGCCTGCCTTATTCACGGCGATTTGAATGTTATGAACATTATTGTAGATAAAAAATTTAAACCGATCGCCATCATCGATCCGCTCAATTCGGTTTACGGCGACCGTGAATACGATTTGTTTCAGCTTATGAATATGACCGGCAACAGATTTGACCTTTACGAAACCTACAAGCGAAAATTCAAAACAAGCGATAAGTGCGATTTGAAATGCGCCTTTTACCGACTGTATAATGAAGTGATGTGCGGCTTAAATACAAACACACCGAAATTTATATTGGATTCTTGCGTTAAATATATGAAATCTCAGCTTAAATTATTGTGAGCTATCGCTTATTTGCAACGATAAAATAATAAGTAAAAACTCCTCAGTACTTAATCGCATCGAGGAGTTTTTTAATTGATTAAATTTAAGTCGGCTTTTTATTCTTCAAAAAACTTTTTGACAGTTGAGTTCAGCAGACCCGTTATATCTATCTGCTGCGGGCAGTGTGATTTGCATTTACCGCAGCTTATGCAGCTTTCAGCCCTGTCGCTTTGAGGAAGTTCAGAATATAACTTTTTTGCTTCGTCCCGGCTTATTTCATCTGATTTATACCGATTGTAATAACTGAATATCGTTGATATTTTTATTCCCTTCGGGCAGTCGGCGCAATAATCGCAACCGGTGCAAGGTATAATATCTTTCTTATTCATAACGGCGGCGGCGTTAAAGCAAATATTGTTTTCGTATTTTCCGAAAGGCGTAAAATCGGTAAGCGTTTCAATGTTATCTTTCATCTGCTCAAGAGAATTCATACCGCTCAGCACGGTTACAACATTCGGCAGGCTTGCCGCAAATGAAATTGCCCAGCTTGCGGGCGTTTTCCCAGGTCTTGCCTTTTGGAACATCGCGTTTATTTCAGGTGAAACTTCGGCTAATTTGCCGCCTCTTACAGGCTCCATTACGATAACGGGGATACCTGCCTCGGTGAGGATCCCGTACTGCTCATTAGCGTTTTGATTTTTCCAGTCGAGGTAATTCAACTGTATCTGCGCGAAATCCCAATGCTGTGAAGCGACTATGTATTTTAAATCCTCAATACTTCCGTGGAAAGAAAAGCCGATATTTTTGATTTTTCCCTCACTCTGCTTGCTTTTAAGAAAGTCATATGCGCCGTATTTCTCGCACTTGGCATAATTGTTTCCGTCAAGAGAATGAAGAAGATAATTGTCAAAATAAGTTGCGCCAGTTCTTTCAAGCTGATTATTGAATATTTTTTCCATATCGGACGGCTTAAGGCACATCCAAATCGGCAATTTATCAACGAGATAGTAGCTTTCTCTCGGATATTTGGAAAGAGCTGTGCCAATGAATTTTTCACTCTTGCCGGCGTGGTACATATACGCAGTGTCAAAATAGTTGATTCCGTGCTCTATGGCATAATCAACAAGCTCCCCTGCTTTTTTGTAGTCTATCATAGGATTTGCTTCCCTTTTGAGAATAGTTTTAACGGGAAGTCTCATTGTTCCGAGTCCGAGCCTCGAAAGCTCGGTGTCCTTAAACGGCTTTCTGTCGATCATAATTTTACTCCTTTACCCATGTTACGCCCTGCGGCGTATCTTTTAATATGATACCTTTTGCTTTTAAATCGTCTCGGATCTTATCCGCGGTTGCCCAATCCTTATTTTTTCTCGCTTCCTGCCTTTTTTCGATGAGCGCTTCGATCTCCGCATCAAGGTCGTTACTCTTTCTGTTGTAAAGCAATCCGAGAACGCCGCAAAGCTCATCATAAAGGTCGGCGGCGTACTTAGATACTTTTTCCGAAACGCCCTTGTTGATGATTTTTGTGTTTATATCCTTTGTAAGTTCAAACAATGCGGAGATACCGTCGGCGGTGTTGAGGTCGTCGTCCATAGCCTCGATAAACTGTTCGCGTCTGTTTGAAAGCGCTTCAATAAGCTCGGCATCCTCCTCGCTTTCCTTAACGGGTGCGTTTTTTACGGCGAAATCAAGGTCGTCACGGCAGGTGTAAAGCCTCTCAAGCGCAGACTTGCATTGCTCGATAATATCAATGCTGTAATTTATCGGAGAGCGATAGTGCGAGGAAATAAGAAAATATCTTATCACCTCGTAGCCGTAAACATTTGCAATCTCGCGCACCGTTTTGAAATTGCCGAGGGATTTGCTCATCTTGACATTGTCAACATTTATATAGCCGTTGTGCATCCAATATTTTGAAAAGGTGCAGCCGTTTGCGCATTCGCTCTGAGCGATCTCGTTTTCGTGATGCGGAAAAATCAGATCCTGCCCGCCGCAATGTATATCTATCGTGTTGCCGAGATATTTCCTGTTCATAGCGGAGCATTCAATATGCCAGCCCGGTCTGCCTTTACCCCACGGCGATTCCCAATAGGGCTCGCCCTCTTTTGCTCCTTTCCAAAGGGCGAAATCAAGCGGGTTTTCCTTGTGTTCGCCTACGGCGATCCTCGCGCCGCTGACAAGATCATCAATAGGCTGGTGCGATAATTTTCCGTAATCGTTGAATTTCATCGTTCTGAAATAGACATCGCCGTTTGCGGCATAGGCGTAGCCTTTATCAACAAGCGTGCCGATAATATCAATTATCTCGTCGATGTTCTCGGTAGCCTTCGGGTGAACGGAGGCTTCTTTGAAATTCAGCCCGTGGGCATCAGTCCAAAATTCCTTAATGTATTTTTTTGAAACTTCCTCAAAGGATATTCCCTCTTCGTTGGCGCGGTTGATGATTTTATCGTCTATATCGGTAAAATTCTGAACGAATTTCACATTATAGCCTCGGTATTCCATATATCTGCGCAGCACATCGAAAACGCAAAGCGGACGCGCGTTTCCTATATGGATATAGTTATACACCGTAGGACCGCAGGCATATATCTTGACCTCGTTTTCATCAACGGGAACAAACTCCTCTTTCGTTCTTGACATCGTGTTGAAAATTCTCATTTAACTTTTTCCTCCAGTTCCCTGACCTTGTTTTCAAGCTCTTCAATTTTACTGATATTTGCTCTGATTGCCGTCATTACGGGGTCGGGTATATTCATCTGGTCAAGGTCGTCCACCCTTTCGCCGTCTATTTTAACGGTCATTCCAGGCACGCCTACTACCGTGCTGTTCGGCTCAACATCCTTGACAACAACTGCGCCCGCCGCGACCTTGGCGTTTCTGCCGACCGTTATGGGCCCCAAAACCTTCGCGCCGGCGCCAATCATAACGCCGTTTTCAATCGTCGGGTGGCGTTTTCCGACATCCTTACCCGTTCCTCCGAGTGTCACTCCCTGATAAATCATAACATCGTCGCCAATTTCGGTGGTTTCGCCTATTACGATCCCGTGACCGTGGTCAATGCACACTCTTCTGCCGATTTTCGCGGCGGGGTGGATCTCTATACCCGTTTTTCTCGCGCAGCGTTGGCTTATCATTCTCGCAAGAAATGGCATATTGTGATTTAAAAACCATTGAGCTTTTTTATGGCTGCGCAAAGCCTTAAAGCCGGGATATAAAAGCACTATCTCAAGCGGGTTTCGAGCCGCGGGGTCGTGCTCCATAAAGCTTTTGACGGATTCCTTGAAATCTTTAAACAACCGAATCCCTCCTAACATATATTAAAATAAAATGCCTCCGTCATTTACGACAGAGGCAATGTAATTGCGGTTCCACTCTTGCTTATACTCAGCTGCATTTCACAGCTTTGCGGATAACGGTGCTTGCCGCCGCAAAATACTGTTATTTCCTTTGCGGAGCTCACGGACGCATTTCGGAAAATTTCTTAATATGGGCATTTCAGCAAACAGCCCACTCTCTGCAATAAGAAGCTTTTTCCTACTTCTTCCGATCAAAGCCTTTACATATCAACAATATCATTATAGCAAAATATTCTTATTTTGCAACATTTATTTTATTTGGTCTCAATAAGATACCAACCGTCCTTTGCGTACTTGATGCCGGACAGCACCGATACGGCGCAGGCGATCCAAAACATTACTTCTGCCGCTATAAAAAGAATATGAAAATCGATAGCAACAAATTCGGATATTGCAAGCGAGAGAAAAACAAGACCGGAGGTTGACATTTGAAGAAATGTTTTGCATTTACCGAAAACATTTGCCGCGATCACCTTGCCCTCGGCGCACGCCGCCATTCTTATTCCGCTTACTAAAAATTCGCGGGAAAGCATAAGTGAAAAGCACACAACATCGCAATAACCGAGCTTTACCATAATAATAAACGCGGTGAGAACAAGCGATTTATCGGCAAGAGGATCCATCAGCTTGCCGAAATCGGTGACGATATGATTTTTTCTTGCTATATTACCGTCAACAGTGTCGCTTACACAGCCGAAAAAATAAACGATAACCGTAACAAGCCAATGATACGGAAAGTTTATAAGCGCCGCCGCAAGCAAAATAGGAATTGTGGTCAATCTGAAAACCGTTATTTTATTTGGTAAATTCAATTTATACACTCTCCAATCAAGTCATATCCGATGAAATCGGTTATTAAAACATCAACGAAACATCCGATTTCAAGCTCCTTATCGGAAGTAAATAAAATTCCGCTGTCGATTTCAGGAGAATCGAGATAGCTTCTTCCGATATAGCTATCACCCTCCCTGCCGTCAACGATAACCTTGTAAACGCGCCCGATCCTGCTTTTGTTGGCTTTTTCAGTAATTATATATTGAGTATCCATAAGCAGCTCAAAACGCCGTTTTTTCGTATTTTCATCCACTTGACGGCTCATTTCAAAGGCGGGTGTGCCCTCCTCCGGCGAAAACTCAAAGCAGCCCATTTTTTCAAAACGCATTTCTTTAACAAATTCGCAGAGCTCCTCAAAATCCTCATCGCTTTCACCGGGAAAGCCTACCATAAATGTGGTGCGCAGTGCAAGGTCCGGTATTCTTTCGCGCATTTTTAAAAGAAGGGCTTTCAGGGACTCATAATTTCCGGAGCGATTCATAGCTTTAAGTATCTTGCCGTTGCAATGCTGAAGCGGAATATCAATATAAGAGCATACCTTTTCTTCGGAAGCGATAACATCTATAAGTTCATCGGTCACCTTATCGGGATAGCAGTAAAAGAGCCTTATCCATTCAATTCCATCAATTTTGCAAAGTTCTTTGAGCAAAGCGGCAAGCCTGTATTCACCGTAAAGTGAAATACCGTATTTCGTAGTATCCTGCGCAACGAGGATAAGCTCTTTAACGCCGTTTTCCGCCAATCCGCGCGCCTCGCTTATAATGCTTTCCATGGCGCGCTCACGATAGCCGCCTCTTATCGCGGGGATTGCGCAGTAGGAGCATCTGTTATCACATCCGTCGGACAATTTCAGATACGCCCAATGTTTGGGTGTTGAAACAAGCCTTTCATCGTCGAGCGGTAAGTTGCATTTATCGGGAAATCGGTTGGTTTTTATTCCCGAGAGCGCCTTTTTGCATATTTTAACGATGTCGGAGTCCGCGCCGATACCTACTACGGCGTCTATTTCGGGCATCTCCTTCATAACCTCGTCCTGATACCGTTCGGCAAGGCAACCTGTAACTACCAAAGCGCTGATGATGCCCGCTTTCTTATATTCGGCGGCTTCAAGTATTGCTTCAATAGCCTCGGCTTTTGCGGCTTCGATAAATCCGCAGGTATTGACGATAACAATATCTGCATCTTCAATAAGATTTACTATTTCAAAACCGTTTTTATTCAGTTTATCAAGCATAATTTCGCCGTCTACCTGATTTTTTGGGCAGCCGAGCGAAATCATTGCGACCTTGTATTTATTCGTCATTACAAATTTTCTTTAATGCCGCCTGTATATCATAATAGGAAAATCCTTTTCTCATAAGAGCGGCAATAACCTTTTCTCTGCCGTTTTCGGCAGAAAGCTTTAAGAGATATTTTTTTCTGATTAACTCCTCTGCCGAATTTATCGGGTCAATATCCGAATCGGCGATTATTCTTTCAACGATTTCTTTGGATATTCCCCTCTTGAAAAGCTCTTGCTTAACGGTGTAATCAGAGGCGTTTTTGTTTTCATATAGGTGCTTTGCAAGGGACTTTGCAAATTTTTCATCGTCAAGATAGCCCATTTCGATGAATTTTTGAATTGCTTTATCGGCGGAGTCGCCGTCAACTGTTCTGAGCAATTTATCACGCAATTCTTTTATTGAATGATCTCGCCGAGACAGCAGATCTGCGCATTTATTGAATGCTTTTCTGTAATTGACCTTTAAAAGCAATTCGCTCCATTCTTCATCTGAAATATCATATCCGTCGCAAATGAAGTTTTGCGCCCAAAATTCAGCGTCCGTAGTAACGGCGTATTCTCCGTCAAGCAACAGGTGTATCTTGCTTCCCCTGCCCCGCTGTGCAGTCAGTATCAATCCTCGTCGTCCTCAACTGCAATGTCAAGCTTAGCTCTCGCGGCGGCGACAGTCTGCTTAACGGGCGGCATTTCCGGCTCGTCGAGCTCTGCCTTTGGAGCGGCTTTTGCTTGATATTTATGATCGGAGGTTTTTTGAATTTCATCAAGCTTATCCATAATTTGCTTTTCGAGCTTTGCCGCTAAGTCGGGATCGGATTTGATTATCTCTTTAACCTTATCTCTGCCCTGACCGAGTCTTTCGTCGTTATAAGAAAACCAAGAGCCGCTTTTCTTGATAATGCCGTATTCAACAGCCATATCAACTATTTCGCCCTCTTTGCTTATACCGGTGCCGTACATAATATCAAACTCTGCCTGCTTGAAAGGAGGAGCAAGCTTGTTTTTGACGATTTTTACTTTAGTTCTGTTGCCGATAAGCTCAGAGCCAGGGGCTTTCAGTGTTTCGGATTTTCTTACATCTATACGCATTGAGGAATAGAATTTCAGCGCGCGACCGCCTGTTGTTACCTCAGGATTGCCGTACATAACGCCGACCTTTTCACGAAGCTGATTGATAAAGATAATAAGGCAATTGCTTTTATTTATCGCACCCGTGAGCTTTCTCATCGCCTGGCTCATAAGGCGCGCGTGGAGACCAACATGGGAGTCGCCCATATCACCGTCTATCTCGGTACGGGGAACGAGAGCCGCAACAGAGTCCACAACGATTATATCAACAGCGTTTGAACGAACGAGCTGCTCGGTTATCTCAAGCGCCTGTTCGCCGAAATCGGGCTGAGCAACAAGAAGCGAATCAATATCTACTCCGAGATTTTGGGCGTAAACGGGATCGAGAGCGTGCTCCGCGTCGATAAACGCAGCCTCGCCGCCCTTTTTCTGCGCCTCCGCGATACAGTGAAGCGCAAGCGTGGTTTTACCCGAAGATTCGGGGCCGTATATTTCAACTATTCGTCCTCTCGGAAGCCCGCCGATGCCCGTTGCGATGTCCAGCGTGAGAGAGCCTGTTGAAATAACTTCGGTGTTGAGAGAAGCCGTCTGCCCCAAACGCATAACGGCATTCTTGCCGTATAATTTTTCTATCTGCTTTAACGCGGAATCAAGAGCCGCCTTTTTATCGTCTGCCATTTTATGTATCCTCCCGTAATCTCATTCTTTTTTATTATATTATAATAAACTTAGTGCCTAAAATCAATATTATCGTTTAAAATAAGAACAAAGTTTATACTTTTAAAATTATTGTCAAAAAATGCTTGCATTTTGAATATAATTATGTTAATATCATTGCGTTGCAGATTTTTAAGGAGGTGTTCGCTGATGGCAAAATGTGAATACTGCGGAAAAGAAATGACCTTCGGTATCAAGGTATCCCACTCTCACAGAAGAGCAAACAGAACTTGGAAGCCCAATGTTAAAAAGGTTAAGGCTATTGTAAACGGCTCTCCCAAAAGAGTTTATGTTTGCACCAGATGCCTTCGTTCGGGCAAGGTTGAAAGAGCATAATTATACGGCTTAAAACGGCACTGAGAAATCAGTGCTTATTTTTTATATGAAAAAGCGATATGGTAATCCATATCGCTTATATTATTTTATTTCGATAGAAAGAAAATATCATTCGCCGTCTTTTTTCTTTGCTCCGAGGCTGATTTTACTTTCACTTCCGTTAAAGATCCTAACAATATTTTTTCTGTGTGCAATAATAACCGTAGCAGTGAACAAAACCGCGGTGACAACAAGCAGCAGATCTCTGTAAAACAGATAAATCAGGATAGGATAACAAAGAGCGATGACTATCGAGCCGAGGCTCACCCATTTTGAAATAAGTATGACAGTTACGAATATTACGAATAGTATTAAAGCTATGCGCCAATCAACAAGAATGACCATACCCGTGCAGACCGCCATACCCTTGCCGCCCTTAAATTTGAAAAACAAAGGAAAAATATGCCCCATAACACAGAAAAAACCTGCAAATTCTTTATATAGCATATATTCGTTTATCAATTCGATATCGGCAGGTTTGGCAAAGATATATGACAGCGGTGCAGAGAGCAGCAAAAACGCTATGATTATTGACAGCGCTACCTTCAAAATATCAAGAATCATAGTCAGTGCGGCGTATTTTTTGCCGTAAATGCGCAGCATATTAGTTGCTCCGGCGTTGCCGCTGCCGCTTTCTCTTATATCCTTTTTGGCGAGGATTTTTGAAAGAATAATTGAAAAATTACAACTACCGAGAAGATAAGAGACAACGGCAATTATTGCAAATTTCAAATAAATCACTTCTTACTCTCTCCCCTTTCTCTGATAATAAATCTTATAGGCGTTCCCTCGAGACCGAAATATTCCCTCATTTGGTTTTCAAGATAACGCTGATAAGAGAAATGAAACAGCTCAGCTTTGTTCACGAAAAAAACAAAAGTAGGCGGGCGCGTGGACGCCTGAGTGATATAGTATATTTTCAGCCTTTTTCCTTTATCGGTCGGCGGCTGGACTCTTGCGGTTGCGGCGGCAAGAGCTTCATTTAGTCTGCCTGTTGAAATTCGCATCGAATTTTGCGAATGAACAAGCGCCACGGTTTCAAAAAGCTTGTCTATCCTCTGCCCCGTTTTAGCCGATATAAAAATAATCGGCGCAAAGCTCATAAAAGAAAAATCATTTGCAAGGCGGGTGCGAAATTCATTCATAGTATTGCCGTCTTTTTCCACGGCATCCCATTTATTAACGGCGATTACGCACGCTTTGCCCTCTTCAAGAGCAATACCGGCTACCTTTGAATCCTGCTCGGTAAAGCCTTCTGTGGCGTCTATCATTATAACGCAGACATTTGCCCTTTCAACGGCAGTTTTTGCTCGTATGATGCTGAATTTCTCAATAGCGTCAGTAACTTTGCTTTTACGCCTTATCCCCGCCGTATCTATCAAATTGAATTTGCCGAAGCTGTTTTCAACGAAAGTATCCGTGCTGTCTCTTGTAGTTCCCGCGATATCGGACACTATGGCTCTGTTTTCGCCGCTAATTTTGTTTACAAGAGAGGATTTGCCTACATTCGGCTTGCCGATTATCGCAACGCTGATTATCTCGCCGCTTTCCTCATCATCCTGCGTGTCGGGGAGATATTTTAGCACCTCGTCGAGCAAATCTCCCGTGCCGTGACCGTGTACGGAAGAAACGGCTATGGGGTCGCCCAAGCCGAGATTATAAAATTCGTAAAATTCGGGCTGGGGCTCGCCGATCCTGTCGCACTTATTGACGCACAGAATGATGGGCTTGCCTGTTTTTTGAAGCATTGAAGCCACTTCATAGTCCGACGCAACAACACCGCAGGTCAAGTCCGTAACAAGAATTATAACATCGGCGGTTTCTATTGCGATCTCCGCCTGCACTCTCATCTGGCTGAGTATGGTGTCATCGGCGCGTGGCTCTATTCCGCCCGTATCAATAAGCAGAAAACTGCGGTTAAGCCATTCGCATTCACCGTAAATCCTGTCTCTCGTAACGCCGGGTGTATCGTCAACAATAGAGAGGCGCGAGCCTATTAACTTGTTAAAAAGCGTAGATTTGCCTACATTCGGTCTGCCGACAATGGCAACAACCGGCTTGCTCATGCGGCCGCACCTCGACTTTCTGTAAATATGATGAGTTTATAACAAGAAAGACGGACAAATTTTGCCCGTCCTCAAAGAGTGACTCTTAAATGAAAAGCCCGTATCACGCCTCTTTTGCGATGACTTCCTTGCCGTTATAATAGCCGCAGTTCTTGCAAACCTTGTGCGGTACTGTGTAAGCTGAGCAGTTCGGGCACTTAACAAGCGTGGGAGCGTCAAGCTTCCAGACGCTTGAGCGTCTCTTATTTCTTCTTGCGGATGATACTCTTCTTGCGGGTACTGCCATTTTATTAGCCTCCTTTATTTCAAATGGAATTGTTTATTTATTCTTCAAACAACTGCAAGTCAAGAAGCGCCGCCATTCGCGGGTCAACTTGCCTTTCGCAATTGCATTTTCCGTAATTCAAATTCTTTCCGCACTGTGCGCAAAGGCCTTTGCAATCGTCTCTGCAAAGCATTTTGGCAGGCAGGAAAAAAAGAATTTCCTCGCTGATAAGCTCGTCAAGATCGAGCGTACCGTTTTGAACAACGATGTAGTCGTCGTGATCGTCACCGTTTGCAAGGGCGGATACAAGGATTCTTTTAATATCAAAGCTGTAGTCTCTTTCAATATCTTCCGCGCAGCGGTCGCATACCCCGTTAAATTGAAAGGATATTTTCAATTCAAGATAAACAACGCCGGCGTTCTGATACAGTGAGCCTTTAACTTCGGCTCCGTTTTTTATCGGCGCATAATTGCCGTAGACGAAATCGGACATATCGATAACGGTATCAACGGAAATGACCTCGTTAGCGCCGTTAAACAGATTAGTAAGGTCAATTTTCATACCGTCACCTCATCCCGCACTTTAAGTATTATAAATATTAGGCACGGCTTTGTCAATAGAAAATTAAAAAAAGGCGCGGTGCGTACCGCGCCTTAATGAATTAAAAATTTATATTTCTTCGCAGTAATCAAAGATTTCAACAGGCAGATCTTCTTTATCACAGCTTATCGTGAAAATAAAGTTAACATCCGTTGCCTCGGAAAGCTCTGAAAGCATTTCAAAAAACTGAGGAAGCTCGCCGTAATCTCTGCCGACTATTTTAAATGTGGCGTCGATAAGAACATCCGTAACATCATAGTTGCCGGCGCAAATACCCGAAAGAAATCCGTAAAACGCCTTATGCCCCTTGATCCTGTAAGTGTCCGTTTCCAAAAGCCTTGCTTTTGAAGATATATCATAAGTAAGCTTCGGCGACTTTTCAACGCAAACCACATTGCCGTCCGACTCTGATATACATTTGTTTACGCAGTCGATAAGCTTCTTTGTTTTTCCGGAGCCTTTGTTGCCTATAATCAGTTTTATCATTTAATAATCCTCCATGGTTAATTTCATATCTATCTTATCATATAGCGAGTTCTTTTTCAAGTTTTTCTTTTTCATTCTCATAACCCGGCTTGCCGAGAAGCGCAAACATATTCTTTTTGTAGCTTTCAACACCGGGCTGATTAAACGGATTAACGCCGAGAATATAGCCTGAGATCGCGCATGATTTCTCAAAGAAATATATAAGATAACCTATTGTTTCTTCGTCGGGAGCGTCCGCCTCAAGCACAAGGTTTGCAACGCCGCCCTCGGTATGAGCCAGCAGAGTTCCCTGTCTGGCCTTTTCGTTAATGGTGCTCATTTTTTTGCCGGCGAGGAAATTAAGACCGTCTATATTGCCTTCCTGTTCCTCAATAACGAAATCGTCAATGGGCTTATTGAATTTTATGCAGGTCTCGAACATAAGACCGCCGCCGCTTTCCTGAATAAACTGACCAACGGAATGAAGGTCGGTTGAGAAAATGCAGGATACGGGATAAAGACCTTTTCCGTCTTTCCCCTCGCTTTCAGCAAAAAGCTGTTTCAACCATTCGTTGAACATTGTCATATTAGGCTCGTAACAAATAAAGCATTCAAGCTTCTTGCCCGCCTCATACATAACATTTCTTATCGCCGCGTATTTAAGAGCATCGTTTTCGCGTATATTCTCGCTGTTAAGATCATTCTGGGCAAGACGCGCGCCCCTCATAAGCGCGTCAATATCAATTCCCGCCGCGGCTATGGGCAAAAGGCCTACCGCGGTAAGTACCGAATAACGGCCGCCAACATCATCAGGCACAACAAATGTTTCATATCCGACTTCATCGGCAAGCTGTTTTAAAGTTCCCCTTGATTTGTCGGTGGTGCATAAAATTCGCTTTGCCGCCTCCTGCGCCGAATACTTTTTATACATGAGTTCACGAAACAGTCTGAACGCTATCGCGGGCTCGGTGGTCGTTCCGCTTTTGGAAATAACATTTATGCAAATATCCTTGCCCTCGCAAAGCGACAAAAGCTCAGTTATCATAGAAGGACTTATTGAATTTCCGATGAAATAAATTTGAGGAGAATCTTTCGCCAAAGCGTTATAGTTCTGCGATTTAAGCGCTTCGATAACGGCGCGCGCGCCCAAATATGAGCCGCCGATACCGATAACGATAAGAATATCACAGTTTTGCCTGATATAGCTTGCCGCTTTCTTTATTCTCTCAAATTCTTCCTTATCATAATCGGTGGGCAGAGAGACCCAACCGAGGAAGTCATTGCCCGCCCCGCTTTTATTGTGAAGAGTTCTTAAAGCCTCAACAGCCCTATTGCCGATATTATCAATATCTTTCTCGGTAACAAATTTTTCCGCATATTTATTTATAAGCTTTAATTTTTCCAAAATTACAACTCCCATTTACTATGTCTTTTGTTGTATTTTACTACAAATTCAAATATTTATCAACTGTTAAGTTTTAAATATAAGTTAACATTTTTTTAAATATGTACGAAAAACTTACTTTTTCTATGCTCTTGTCTGATTTAAGCACTATCGTTTTTATCGTTTTATCACCCGATTTAACGATGATAGTTCCCAATTTATCGTTTTGGGCTATCGGCGCGTTCAATTCTTTAGTGATGTTATATTCGTAGGATATCTCGCCGCTTCCGCGTTCAACAAGTATTTTTTCCGTGCCGTTGTATGCGGGCTTGATCGCTTTTTCCTTTCCGTTTTTAATTCGCACCTCGGTTATTTTAGACGCGTCGATCTCCGGAGTGATAAGCTCATAATTCGCAAATCCGAAATCAAGCAGATTTACCGCTCCGTTGAATCTGTCCTCACTTGTTGCGCTTCCGAGAACAACAGCTACAAGATTCATATCGTCACGCTTAGCCGTTGCGCAAAGGCAGAAGCCTGCGTTTGAGGTTGTGCCAGTTTTAAGACCGGTTATTCCGTTATATGTGTTTACAAGCTTATTTGTATTATTGAGCTCAGTTTTGCCGTTTCTGAGATAATCGAGCCAAATTGTCGTGTAATTCGTTATGAGCTCGTGCTTCATTACCTCCCTTGCCATAACAGCAATGTCATACGCGCAGGAATAATGATTTGTTACCGTATCGTCAAGACCTGTTGAGTTTTCAAAATTCGTGTTTTCAAGACCGAGCTCTTTCGCTCTTTCGTTCATCATTTTAACAAACGCCGTGTAAGAGCCCGCCAAATGCTCGCCCAACGCGGTGCAGGCATCGTTTGCCGAGGCTACGACTACCGCCTTCAACAGCTCTTCAACGGTCATCTGTTCTCCAACCTCAAGCCATATCTGCGAGCCGCCCATTGAAACAGCTTTTTCCGACGCCGTAACTTTATCGGTTAGCTTGATTTTGCCGTTGTCTATCGCCTCAAGCACGAGCAAAATGCTCATAACCTTTGTTACCGAAGCGGGAGAGAGATGCTCATAGGCGTTTCTCTCATAGATTATATCGCCCGTATCCATACACATAAGTATTGCGGATTTTGCCGAAAGCTCAAGCTTTTCCTGCCCCGCTTCATTTTTTTCTTCAGCAAATGAAACAGTGCAGAATGAGAGACACAAAACAAGCGTCATCATAAATATTATTGCTTTTCTCATATTATCACCAATAAATCATATTCGTTTCATATTGTAATAATTACGCAGATTTGATATAATCTTATTGAATAATTCGGAGAAAATGATTATGAAAGCTGCAATTTACACACTCGGATGCAAGGTCAATCAGACCGAAAGCGAATACATTGCTGAACTGCTCGCAAAAGCGGGATTTGAAATAGTCCCGCCCGAGGAGCAGGCGGATTACTATATCGTCAATTCTTGCACAGTAACTGCCGTTGCGGATCAAAAAACAAGGCAGAATGTGCGCAAATTCAAAAGAAAGCACCCCGATTCTACCGTTATACTTACCGGCTGTATGCCTCAGGCTTTTGAAAAAGAGGCTGCAAACCTCGTTGAGGCAGATATTGTTATGGGTAACAAAAATAACGGCGATATTCTTTCCATTATAAACAAATATGAATCAGAACAGCATAGGCTTATTTCTGTGGAAAAGCATTTGAGCGGCGACGAATTTCGTAAATGCTCAATAGATAAGTTCAGCGACAGAGTGCGTGCTTTCGTTAAAATCGAGGACGGGTGCGACAGATTCTGTTCTTACTGCATAATCCCCATGTCAAGAGGCAGAGTGCGTTCTAAGCCGCTTGATGTATTAAAAGAGGAAATAGACCGTCTTGCCGAAAACGGCGTTAAGGAGATAGTTTTGGTGGGAATAAACCTTTCCGCGTACGGTAAGGGCGAGTCCTTCAATATCGTTGATGCAGCATGCCTTTGCGCGGAAAATAAAAATATTCTGCGAGTTCGTCTCGGCAGCCTTGAGCCTGATCACATAACGGATGACATTCTGTGCGCTCTTTCAAAAATTGAGAAATTCTGCCCGCAGTTTCATATTTCCCTGCAAAGCGGTTGCAATAAAACGCTTAAAAATATGAATAGGCACTATACAGCCGAGGAATATGAAGAACTCTGCAAAAAGATAAGAAGTGTTTTCGATAACGCCTCAATTACAACGGATATTATGGTTGGCTTCAACGAGGAAAGCGAAAACGACTTTATCGAAAGCCTTGATTTTATGAAAAAAATCGCCTTTGAAAAGGTGCATATCTTCCCCTATTCCGAAAGAATAGGAACAAGCGCCTCCAAAAAGGGCGACAGCGTTTCTAAAAAAGAAAAGGAACGCAGGGCGGCTTTAATGACGGAGCAAGCAGAAAAAATCAGATGCGATTATTTTCAGTCGCTCGTCGGCAAAACAGTCTGCGTTCTTTTTGAAAACGAGGTGGATAGGAACATATATCAGGGCTATACGAAGAATTACACGCCCGTAAGAATAGAAGGCGGCAAAAACATCATCGGAAAAGAGTCGGAAGTATTGATCACGCGGGCAGAGCGTGAATATTGCTTCGCTAAATTACCGACTTGATGTTTTTTACCTCGCTGGCTACTGCTTCGTTTTCCTTATCGGTTAAGTAGCTGTATGAGAATATGTAAAATCCGTGCGGTTTATCAAGCTGATACAAATATGATATTTGACGCGAAATTATATCGTTGCTGTTTATAAATTCATTTCTTGCGTAATCACTGTCTGAAGAAGCGTATCTGTCCTCCTGACCCGCCTTGTAAAGCGCAAGACCAAAATAAAGCTTGCAGGAGGTCACAAGATCGCACCAGTTTTTAACTGTGGTTGTAAACGGCTGCACTTCATTGTAAAAGCCGAAATATACCTGCGGGCATATGTAATCAACAAATCCCTTTTCCGTAGCCCAGCGTTCCACATCGGCATACAGTGTGTTGTAATCAGTTGTTATTTTTGATTGAGGGCTCACCCCGAATTCAACGGACGGATTTATCTCTTTAATTGCCGAATAAACCGACTTTATCAAGTCGGAAACTATTTCCCTGCGCCATTCGGAAAGCATCAGCTTGCCGCCGTTATCGGTGTATTTTTTATATTCCTTTTCATCAATTTTTTTGTTTGTTGTAGGATAAAAATAATCGTCAAAATGTATTCCGTCTACATTATAGTTAGCAACTATCTCTTTAACGCCGTTTACTATTAACTCCTTGACCTCCGCCGATGCGGGATTGAAATATATACGGTCGTTTACATAGATATTGGACTGCTTTTCCTTGTCCATATACCATTTTTTAGCAATATTATCGTCTGAAAGCTGTGACACATCGGAATTTTGGCTTACTCTGTAAGGATTTACCCATGCCTCTATTCTCAGCTTTAACGCTCTCGCCTGCTCTACCATTATCTGAAGCGGGTCATATTTAAGCTCGCTTCCCTGTACTCCGAAACAGTATTTAGACACGGGAAAATAGGCAGATTTGTAAAACGCGTCGGCGCAGGGGCGTACCTGCACCGTAACCGTATTCATTCCAACGGATTTTGCCTGACGAAACGCCGAATAGATTTTTTTCTCAAATTCTTTTGCAGTATCACAGTCGGTAGTATATTTTTCAAGCTCGAAATAAGAGAGCCAGACCGATTTAACATACACGGCGTTGATATGCTCGGATTCCTCCCCTTGAGCCGAATAGGCGCAGCCGCCGAATAAAAAGAGAATTGATAAAATTGCGATTAAAATTTTCTTCATACTTGACACTTTCTTTTAATTTCGATAAATTATTTATAGGTGATTTTATGGAATACAGACTCGGAAATAATTTGAAAATTAAGGATGTTGGCGAAACTCTTACTCTCGAATGCCCGAATTGCGGGAATAAAGTTAAATTTCGCCTGTTTTCAAACAATGAATTAAGGCTTCGCTCAGATTTTCCTTTTGCCGAAAGCGGCAAGGTGTTTTTTCTTGTTTGCCCCGACTGCGCCGCGGTATATACCGTAGATGAAGCAAAGGGAAAAAACTTTGCCAAGGGCGAAAAGCTTTCGATCGGCGACTTTGATTTTAAAACATTAAAGCCGTTTAAAGGGAATATCGAATGAGCGTGGCGCAATTTTTTCTTGCATACCTGTTTTTGACGAGCATTGTAGCCGTCACGCTTACGGCTGCCGACAAGCATGCCGCAAGGAGCGGCAAACGCCGTATTCCCGAGGATCTTTTGCTTACGGTCGGATTTCTGGGCGGAGCGCTTGCCGAATATATAACAATGAGGCTAATAAGACACAAGACAAAGCATAAACGCTTTATGATCGGTCTGCCCTGCACGATAGTATTTCATATAACTTTAATAGTTTTCGTAGCGATTTACGCATAAATAAGAGGGTGAGTACACCCTCTTTTATTTATTTAAAGAATTATGCAGATAAGTCCGCTGCAGCCCTCGTTAATCACGCGCTCGATAGTCTCTCTGAACTTGCTTCTCGCGTCTGCCGGCATTCTTTCCAGCTTACCCCTGAGCCCTTCGTTTACAAGCTCATGCAGAGACTTGCCGAATATATCCGTTTTCCAAAGGTCGGCGGGATTTTGCTCAAATTCTCTGAGTAGATACATCACAAGCTCCTGAGATTGGCTCTCGCTTCCCACGATAGGCGCGACCTCGGTATAGGTATTGCACTTTATCATATGTATCGAAGGCGCCTGCGCCTTGAGCCTTACTCCGTATCTGCCGCCCTGTTTCATTATTTCGGGTTCTTCAAGAGTGAGCTCGCCTATATCCGGCATAACTATTCCGTAGCCTGTTCTTTCAACCTCGGAAAGAGCGCTTGAAAAGCGAAGGTAATCCTTTTTCATAGCCGTAAGCGCTATTATTTCCGTCATAAGCTCTTTTTCGTTGGAAATGGAGACATTACATTCCTTTGAAAGAATCGAGTAAAAATAGCTGCTGTCGATCGAAATTTTGATGCTTATGCTGCCGTCCGAAAGATCAAGGTCTGAAATCGAGAGACTTTCTATATCCTCATTAGCAGAGAGCCTGTCGGCAAACTGCTTAACGCTTCTTATATTGCTTACATCCTTGCAGCACTCCTTAACGGTGGAAAACAGCTTTACTTTAAGTTCATTGTCGCTGTCAAGGCTCTTTATCCACAGCGGGAAATTAAGCGAAATACTCGACACGGGGAATTCATAGAGGACTTTCTCAAGAATTGCGTTTATCTTATCCTCATCAAGCTCAAGGCAATTAGTGGGAATGACCGGCACATCGTATTTCAAAGAAAGTGATTGGCAAAGCGAAATTACCTCCGCGCTGTCCGGGTCAACGCAGTTCATCACAACAATAAAAGGCTTATTGATCTCCTTGAGTTCGCTTATTACTCTTTCCTCAGCCTCCTCGTACTCATCGCGCGGAATAGCGCTTATAGAGCCGTCGGTAGTTACAACAAGCCCTATCGTTGAATGCTCCTTGATAACCTTTTGCGTGCCTATTTCCGCCGCCATATTAAACGGAATTTCCTCCTCAAACCACGGCGTGCGCACCATTCTCGGCTGGTCCTCCTCAATATATCCAACGGAGCTCGGCACAATATATCCCACGCAGTCGATAAGGCGTACCCTGAAATGCAGATTATCCTGCATGGTAAGCTCTATCGCTTCCTCGGGTATAAACTTTGGCTCGGTAGTCATTATCGTGCGCCCGGCCGCGCTTTGAGGCAGCTCGTCACGGGCACGCTCTTTCTGAAATTCACCGCTGATACGCGGTATTACAAGGTTATCCATAAAGGACTTTATAAAGGTGGATTTTCCTGTTCTGACAGGACCTACCACGCCGATATAAATATCACCCTGCGTTCTTGAGGAAATATCGTTGTAAATGCTCAAATCGTTCACTCCTTACATTCCGGGTATCAAAAGAATACGCCTTGATGTGATAACATCATCTGTGAGCTCGTTTTCTGTTTTTATCAGCTCTGCCGAAGTTCTGAATTTCTTGGCAATATCCCACAATTCTTCATTGCGATTAGCGAAATAAACCACCAGCGCCGGCGAATCGGGCATCACCTTATCGGTCTGTTTTATTTCAGAAACAACGCTGTAGGTCTTTTCCGAATACCCAACCGCGCTGTATTCAAGCAGATACCTTACTCCGATTTCATTTTCGGAATTTATGACATAGTCGAATGATTTAACATATATCGAGCATATATTGTAATCAACCATCTCAACTTCCTGCCTGCGGCTTACGCAAACAAGCTCTCCCTTTGTATTTCTTACAAACGCGGTCAGCTCAAGGCTTTTTCCGTCGCATACAATAAGCGAAATATCAACGATTTCGGCTATTTTTATATTGTCGAACTGAAACGCCGTCTTTCCGCTTGCAACATCGTTTATAAAATCGCCGTTTGTATTGAGCGTAATTTTACTCATTGTATTATTTGTTTCAACATCGGTGGCATAGGCGTCTGTTGTAAGAGCGGTGGTGACTTTTCTGTAAACCGAAACATTTATATTTATTTCGCCGATTATCTCTATCATTTTAAGCTCGTTGTTTTTATCGGGCTTAGGTTTCACATAGATACTGCCCTGAGCAAGATTTACAAGGGCGTTGTCACCTTCGTCAATATCGTTTATATCAATAATTTTACTGATGCTTACGGATTTTTCACATTTTCTTATTGCTTCATTTTCCGTGTCTGTAGTGTAAAGCACCGAAAACTCGGCAGTCGCCTTCACAAGCATTTTGTTTTTGATGATTTTTGTTTCTTCACAATGCAGTGCCGAAAATACATTTATTATTTTTCTCACCGGGTCGCTGTCCGCCGGAACGGGAGTTTCTTCGTCAAATTCGCCTCGCGAAAAAGCCGTGCCGATAAGAGAGATATAATTTACCGTATCCCGCCGCACAAGGGCGTTTTCGGTAGTTTCAACCATTTTTACCGGCGTGCAGGCACACAATCGAACATTCAGCGCAAAGGCGTTGTGAATATCGATCCTGCGCTGATTTATCACTCTGAAATTGCTGTATCTGTTTATAACAAGAATATCGGAGCAAACATCGTCATATGTGCCTTCAATATTTATGCTTTTCTGAAAATCCTCTTCAAAATCCGCCGTAGTCAGACAGGAGGATGTTTCGCTTATGTATGTGAGAAAAATTTTAGATTTTCCGTAAACAGTTAAAACACCGTTGGCGTAGTCGGTGTTCACTACATAGTTATTGATGCAGCACCTGATGATTTTTAGCATATCCTCATTGTACGCCATAAGATTTTCCTGAAAATCAAGGTCTACATCAACACATTTGGTAAAAACGCCGCACTTTTCTCTAAGCTCTCTTATGTTTTCCATAGCAGTTCTCCTTTTTTACGGCAGGCTTTATTATTCTGCCTTACTGCTAAAGCATATGCCGCAAAAAGGGCTTATATAACAAAAAGCACCGTAAATTATTTACGGTGCTTTTTGCTTCGCTGTTCAGTTGTTTATCTTTTTTATCTTAAAAATCATTCTCATTATCGGCGCCATAAATTTAGGTGGATTTATAATTACTACTTTCACAATCATTCCTCCAAACTATTTTTTACAGCACATAATTCCGAGAATGATTACTACAAATGCAAGTATTCTCAAAAGCCATGAAGTAGGCAAGCAGATAGCAATGACGCACCCAACGCCAAACGCAAGCCATAAGTAATCTTTGCGGCACATCTTTTTCATATGAGTAAACACCTCGCAAGGCTGTATTTACTACATACTATGAAAAAGCGTTTTAATCGTTACTCTGTATCAAAAGAATTATTCCTGATTTTACGGAAATTTTGACTTTTGAATTATTAACGAAGCAGTTGCTCAGTCCAAGCTGCTCATAGGGCTCCAAATCATAATCGTGTAAAGAATAATATGCTCCCTCAACAGATACTCCGTAAGCCTTGCCCATAAACGCGAACACGGAAAAATACTTATACTCATTATTGTTTATTTCGATACTGCCGTTCACTATTTGTATCTTATTGTGCTCGTCAGAAAGCGTGCATTTGACACCTCTTTCACGGCAGTATTCAATGCATAGGATATTAGCGTAGCTGTGATCCGCCCGGTTTCCGAGCGCGTTAAGTATTTCAATATCATTAAAGCCCCGTTCTGTCGCCACCTTGACGCAGTAAAAAGTGTCGCTGTCGTCCTTCTCGGAGGGTAGTGTTATAAGTTCAAAATCACCCGACGGCATTTCAGAGGAATCAAAATCACCTACTATGAGATTGGGTGAAATACCTGCGTCCCGGCAGGAAAGATAACCCGAATCGGCGGCGATAACATAATCGCCGTGCTTAATTTTTTTCTTTAGATATTCACTGCTGCGGCACGGAGCGCCTGAGACGATAACACACTTCATTTTTTCAATTCCCATTTTTTGATCTCTTTTGCCTCGTTATACATTTGCACATAGCTGTCGTGGCGGCTTTTACTTATCCTGCCGTCACGCACGGCGTCAATAACGGCGCAGCCCTTTTCATTTGTATGCGAACAGGTGGAAAATCTGCACTTGCCGAAATACGGAGCAAATTCCCTGAAACAGCCGAAAAGCTCATCTTTTAGGATGATCTCTGCCTTTTCAAAATCAAGAGAAGAAAAACCGGGCGTGTCGGCAACATATCCGCCGGCTACCTTAAAAAGCTCGCAGTGCCGTGTTGTGTGCCGCCCTCTGCCGAGTTTTTTGCTCGTCTCCCCTGTTTTCAGGTCAAGTCTTTCGTCTATGCGGTTGAGAAGCGACGATTTCCCGACGCCGGTGTTGCCTGTGAATGCCGAAACCTTGCCGTAGAGCATTTCCTTTATCTCGTCTGCACCCCTGCCGTCGTTGTTGCAGCATAAAACCGTTTTAAAGCCGGCGCTTTCATAGATTTTCAAACAACTTTCACAGTCGTCTAAATCTATTTTAGTAAAAACGATAATGGGCTCAATTCCTTTATGCTCAGCAATCGCCGCCATTTTATCTATAATAAATGTATTGACGGCTGGCTCAGTCAAAGATGAAATTATAAATAGCCTGTCAATATTGGCGAGCGGCGGGCGAACGAGCAGATTTTTGCGCTCTAAAATTCTTTCAATTCTGTTGTCGGCATTATCATTAACGGAAAATTCAACATTATCTCCCACTACGGGCGTTATGTTCTTATTTCTGAAATTGCCGCGCAGCTTACATTCAAAAACGACCTCGGCGGCCTCTACATAGTAGAAGCCGCCAATTCCCTTTATAATTTTTCCTGTTTTAAAATTGCACATAATTGTTGTTTGCGGACGGTGAATCAGTTGATGACGGATTATTTGATGCCGGATGAGTAGTTTCGTTTGAGAAGGATTCATTGCTGAAATCAACAGAAGCGGTTTTATTCTCGGTAAGATTGAAAACAAAATTCTGCTGAGCGGCTACCTCGTCAAGCAATACGGCAACGGTAACATTTTCACCGCGTTCCTGAACGATAGCCAAATCAATGACAGACCCGTTAAGAGTTACCTGCTGCTTGCTGTACTGCACTCCGTTTACGGTGGAAATTAGATTATCTTTTATAAAATTACCGTTTTCATCAATGCAAATGGGCAGCTTGACCTTAACATTTATGTTGTACTCAGGCGGCTTTGTGGTGGTTGTGTAGCCTGTAGATACATAAATCGTGATCTTAGCGTCCTCACGCTGGTTAGAGCCGTACTTCGGATCTTGTGATAAAACAGTATCCTTGGGAACGGTGCTGTCCCTCGTCACAACAACAACATTCTTAAATCCGTAGCGTTTAAGGAATGATTGAGCATCGTTTTTTGAAAGGCCGGTAACATTCGGCACGGAAAATGTGTTTACATTAGTGGTGCTTACCCCCGTTGATACATACAGAGTTATAAGTGTGCCGTTTGAAATCTGAGTTTCCGCCTGCGGCTCGGTATAAACTACATAGCCGGCTTCGACCGTTTCGCTTGAAATTTCACTTATTCTGATGTTGTTGAGCTCATACCTTTCGAGAGCCTCAATAGCCATTTCCTTAGTAATGTTATAGCAATTAGGCATAGGTATGCTCTCCGCCGAAGAAGCTACCGTAAGAGTTATCTGCGCGCCGGAAGCTACTCTTGAGCCCGCCTCTGGGTCCTGCTTAATAATAGTTCCCGGCTCATATTCGCTGGTCTGCATATACTGAGGAACAAATTTATAATTACTGTAATTTGAAACAACCGTATCGTAAATCTCGCCGACAAAATTATCAATTTTGCTGTAGTTTGCGTCAACTCCGTCTGTAAGGAAAACTATAAGACCTATAACTGCGCCGACAAGCAAAACAAGACCTATGACCGTTGCCAAAAATACCTTTTTCTTGTTCTTTTTAGCATCAGCTTCATCATCGTAGCGCCGTCTGTCATAACGGCTGTCATCATTTACGCTCTGCCTTGAAACGGTATCCTCGCGCTTGATATACTTAGTCGGCTGTTTGTCAACATAATAAGAATAATCAAAGGTGGCGTTATGATTTTTTATAACATCCTCCAGGTCAAGGAGCATTTCCGTTGCTGTCTGATACCTATCAAGAGGATTTTTTTGCATTGCGTGAATACATATCTGCTCAAGCCCGATGGGAATATCGGGATTAAGCTCCGTAATTCTCCTCGGCTCATCATTTATTTGCATAAGGGCAACGGAAACCGCGCTGTCCGATTCAAAAGGAACTCTGCCGGCGAGAAGCTCGTAGAAAACCACGCCGAGCGAATATATATCGGCGCGCTCGTCTGTAAACTCCCCTTTCGCCTGTTCGGGCGAAATATAGTGAACGGAGCCGATGGCGTTTTCCGTTAGCGTTTTAGTCTCTGTTCTTGAAAATCTCGCTATACCGAAGTCGGTGACCTTGATATTGCCGGAGGGAAGCAAAATAATGTTCTGAGGCTTAATATCCCTGTGAACGATGCCCTTATCGTGAGCGTGCTGAAGCGCACGCAGGATTTGAGCGACGATGAATACGGCGTCATTCCAGGCTATAAGACCCTGCTTTTGAATATACTCTTTAAGAGTGATACCGTCAACATACTCCATAACTATGTATTGAAGCTTGTTTCCGAAGCTGACATCATACACCTTAACGATATTCGGATGTGAAAGCACGGCGATGGCCTTTGACTCGTTTTTAAAGCGCCTTACAAATTCCTCATCGTGTATAAATTCCTCTTTAAGGATTTTAACGGCTACAATTCTATCGTCAACATTATCGTATGCCTTATAAACAACCGACATACCGCCAACGCCGATTATCTCGTGGATTTCATATCTGCCGTCAAGCCTTTTTCCTACATAATTTTCCATATACCGATCTCCGATTATTTTGATATGGCAACAACCGTAACATTATCGCCGCCGCCGTTATAATTGGCTTTTTTTACCAACCTGTCCGCAAAAGCGTAATACTTTCCGTCCTGCACCTCGCTGATGAGCTCGTCATCGGAAACATAATTGGAAAGTCCGTCGGTGCAAAGAATGAGCACATCATCGTCATTAAGATCCAATTCGTCAAAATCTATCTCAATGCTTTTATCTACGCCTATCGCACGCGTAATGCGGTTTTTATACGGATGATGCTCCGCCTCTTCCTTAGTTATCTGACCGCTTTCAATCAAACGCTGAACTACGCTGTGGTCGGTAGTTACCTGCTTGAGCTTACCGTCATATAAATAGGCTCTGCTATCCCCTGCGTGGGCAACGAAAGCTTTGGAGTCCTTCACAACGGCGCAGACTACGGTAGTTCCCATTCCGTGAAGGTCGGGATTAGCGTCCGCCATATCGTAGACCTCAATATTAGCCGCGATAAGAGCGGAATGAAGCATATTTACTATTGAGGAGTCCTTCATATTTTCTCTGTAAGAAGCATTGATCTTGTCGCTTATCACTTTAACGGCAAGCGCCGATGCAATATTTCCGCCGGCTTCGCCGCCCATTCCGTCACAGACGACCGCCCACGCTACCTCATCCGGAAATTCACCGACTGCGTAAGCGTCCTGATTGGAATCTCTTACGCGTCCCTTATCGGTTTTAGCCACTATTTTCATTGCTCCACCCCGTTTCTTTTTCGTCTTAGCTGACCGCAGGAAGCGTTTATATCGCTTCCGAGTGTTCTTCTTATTGTAGCATTTATTCCGTTATTATTCAATATCTCTGAGAATTTATATATATTTTCTTTATCAGTTCCCAAATTATTTCTTTCTTTAACATCGTTTACGGGTATCAAATTTACATGACAAAGCATACCCTTGAGTCTTTTTGCAAGCTCTTTTGCGTGCCGCTCTCCGTCATTCACGCCCTTTATCAAAGTATATTCAAATGATACCCTGCGCCCTGTTTTTTCGGAATATTCACGGCAGACGGCAAGTATTTCATCTATGCCCCACCGCTTGTTTACGGGCATTATTGCGCTTCTTACAGCATCATTAGGAGCGTGAAGCGAAACGGTAAGCGTTATAGGAAGCTCGTATTTCATTAGTTCCTTTATTTCTGGCACTATACCGCAGGTTGAAAGCGAAATATTCCTCATTGAAATGTTGAGACCGTTTTCATCGTTTACATTCAGTATAAAGCTCAGAACATTTTGAAAATTATCGAGCGGCTCGCCTATTCCCATTAAAACAATATTTGAAATACGAATACCGAGGTCGCTTTGCGCGGAATGCAGCTGGCTTTCTATTTCACCGGCGGTGAGATCTCTTTTATATCCCGCCAGCGTGGAGGCGCAAAAAGTGCAGCCCATCTTACAGCCAACCTGCGATGATACACAGATCGAATAGCCGTATTTATATTTCATAACGACTGTTTCTATATACTCGCCGTCAGATAGCTTGAAGAGATATTTTACGGTGCCGTCTAATTTAGAAACGAGCTTTTGCTCTATCTCGCAGGAGGATATGTAAAATTTCTCGGAAAGAGCAGATCGCAATCCCTTGGAAATATTCGTCATTTCATCAAAAGACTTAACGCCGAATTTGTGAAGCCACTCAAAAATCTGCTTTGCTCTGTAGGCGGGCAGACCGAGCCGAGACGCCTCATTTTTCAGTTCATCGAATGTCAGTGACTTTATATCGTGTTTCATTCAATTCCTTTCAATAATGCTGTAGAAAAATCCGTCCCCACCGCCCACTTCGGGAAAAACTGTTTTTGTTTGCAAAACGGAAAACTCATTTCTGCCGGCAATGAAACGCTCAACGACCTTTTCGTTTTCCCGCTTGTTGAGCGTACAGGTCGAATAGAGCAGCCTGCCGCCCTTTTTAAGATATTCGGCGGAAGTTAAAAGGATTTGATACTGTATCTCCGGCAGATTTTTGATACTGTCAAGCTCCTTATATCTTATCTCGGGCTTTCTTCTTATTATTCCGAAGCCGCTGCAAGGCACATCGCAGATTATCTTATCGGCTTTGGGGATACGGTCATTATATGTAAGAGCATCGTTTATTTTGGCATTGATGCAGGAAAGACCTAACCTTTTTGCACCGCTTTCTATAAGCTTTACCCTGCTTTCGTAAAGGTCAAACGCGTAAAGCGAGCCCTTGTTATTCATCATTTCGGCTGCCGTGAACGCCTTGCCGCCGGGAGCGGAGCACATATCGAGTACCGTATCTCCCTTGCACACTTGCAGGGCTTTAACAGCGTTATAGGAGGAAATATCCTCGATGTGAAACAGTCCTTTTTGAAAAGCCTCGCACTTACCAAGGTCAAAATTGGAGGTGATTTTAACAAGATTTCCCGCAACTTCTCCCTCAATGTTCTCACGGCTCAGCATATATAAAAGCTCATCTGGGCTGACAAAAAGACTGTTCGGCACGGCGAACACGGGAGCTTTCTCGTTGAATGTGGGAAGAAATAAATCAACAGTATCCGCGCCGTAGGCTTTATTCCACATATTGATAAGCACACGGGGCACGGAATATCTTATGCCGGCATCATCAATATCATCAACAGAAATTCTTTCGGTATCGGCTTTTCTTAAAACGGCATTTATCAGCCCCGTATAGTAGCTCAGCCCGTTTTTTGCCGCAAGGCGGACGCTCTCATTGACCGCCGCGCTCGACGGCACTTTATCCATAAAATATAACTGATAAACACCTATTCGCAGAATAACAAGCACCTTTGGTTTGGGCTTTGAGCAGAATTTATTTATGATATAGTCAAGCGTTAGTCTGCGCTCTACAACTCCATAAACAAGGCGTGTGATAAACGGCTTTGAAATATCCGCGTCTCCAATCGCTTCATTCAGCGCCAAATTAGAATATGCGCAGTCATAAAAAATTTTATACAGCGCCTCAAACGCAGTTTGCCTCGGGTCTTTCATCGTCTTCTGTTAGTAAGGAGCAAAAGCCTGAGCAAAGTGGCAAGCGCCGAAGCGAGCGCCGCAACATAAGTAAGCGCGGCCGCTGTGAGCACCTTTTTAGCTCCGTTGTACTCTTCGTTGACCAAAAAACCGTTTTCACTGATAGTGGCAAGCGCGCGAGATGAGGCGTTAAACTCAACGGGCAGAGTAATAAGTTGAAACAAAGCGACCGCGCCGTAAAGCCCGATGCCGATATAGATCAGCGGCTCTGAATATATAAACATACCGAGAAGAGCCAGCGGAATGCCGAGAGCAGAGCCGAAGCGCGTTACTGGAATTATGAAATTTCTGATTTTAAGAGGAAAATAATTTTGCGCGTGCTGGCATGCGTGACCCGCCTCATGGCAGGCGATACCAACCGCCGCTATGCTCGACGAGCCGAAAACGCCTTCGGACAGGCAGATTTCCTTTGTCTGCGGGTTATAATGGTCGGTAAGATTTCCTGAAATACGCTTAATACGCACATCGGTTATCCCGTTGAGCTGAAGAAGTCTGTATGCCGCGTCTGCACCGGTCATTCCCCGTGAGTTCGGTATTCTGCCGTATTTATTATAGTTTGATTTAACCTTGCTTTGGCAGATAAGGGCAAAGATAAACACAGGTATCATTATAATACCCGTCATATAGTAAGCAAAATAAGTTCCCATATCATTCACCTATTTTTTCTCCGATTTCAAGACGGTTTCCCGACAAAAACGACTTAGCGTCCATTTTTTTCTTTCCTTCGGGCTGAATCTCAAGAATATCTACACATTTACCGTCGCCGCAAGAAACGGTGACAGTATTCTTATTATTTACTATTATTCCCGCGCCGTTACCGATTTTATTCGATAAAACGGATTTGTGAATTTTAACGGTTTTACCGTTGATTACCGTTGAGGCGCAAGGCCAAGTCTGAAGTCCGCGAATAAGATTGTGCACCTCAAGCGCGCTTTTGCTCCAATCAATGTTGCAGATAGATTTATCTATCATTTTAGCGTAACCGAAATCACCGCGCGGCTGAGGAGTTTTAACGGCTTTGCCGCTTTCGATAAGTGAAACGGCCTTTAGCGCACAATCCGCGCCGATATGCGAAAGTCTTTCAAAAACCTCGGCGGATGTTTCGTTGATACCTATGGGTGTTTTTTCAGTCAATATAATATCGCCCGTGTCGATACCCTCATCCATCTGAATTATCGTAACGCCTGTTTGAGTTTCGCCGTTAATTACCGCCCACTGTATCGGCGCGGCGCCTCTGTATTTAGGCAAAAGTGAGGCGTGAACGCATATACAGCCGTATTTGGGATAATCAAGAACAGCTTTCGGCAGAATTTTTCCGTAAGCGGCAACAACGATAATATCGGGCGCAAGACTGCTTATGATTTCAAGAGCGCTGCCGTCCTTAAAGCTTTGAGGCTGATAGACGGGTATTCCGATTTTAAGAGCCTGTTCCTTAACAGGCGGAGGCGTTATAATCTGCTTTCTTCCGACTTTCTTATCGGGCTGAGTAAAAACGCCGACTACACTGTGCTCGCTTTTAGTGAGAGCATTAAGGACGGGAACGGCGAAATCTGGTGTTCCCATAAAAACAATTCTCATTATTCTTCCACAACTCCGTCGATTACATGGGATGTGAACAGTATTCCGTCTAAATGGTCGAGCTCATGACAAAAGGCTCTCGCTTTCAGACCCTCGCCCGTGAAAACCTGCCATTTACCTTTTCTGTCCTGAGCCTTGACCTGCACTTTCATAGGCCGCACGGTAGTTCCCCATTTTCCGGGCAGTGAGAGGCAGCCTTCTTTTTCGCGCTGTTCACCCTCTTCAAGTGTTATCTCGGGGTTGACAAGCTCCATAGGTCCTTCGCCGACATCAATTACAACCACTCTTTTGAGGACTCCAACCTGAACGGCGGCGAGACCGACGCCCTCTTGCTTATAAAGTGTTTCAAACATATCGTCGATAAGAATTGAGAGCCTGTCGTCAAATTTTTCAACTTTTCTGCTTGTTTTATAAAGAATCGGGTCGCCGAGCTTAACAATGTTTCTTAAAGCCATTTATATTCTCCTAAGATAATTCATAAGGATTTAGGTCAAGAGCGACCGAAACATCCTTGTACTCTTTTAATTTACTCAATTTTTTTAGAATTTCGTTAAACATTCTGCGAATATTTTTTGAATTTTTGCATTTCACCGCAAGCCTGTATCTGTAATTATTATTCAGCTTTCCGATTTTTGCGGGGCTCGGACCGAGAACGATAAGCTTTTCGCCTTTAAATTCGTTGGCGTTCAAGTCAACAAGAATATCAAAAAACGCTTTAGAACAAAGCAGAGTTTTATTTTCATCTTCGCCTGTGAACGAAGCGGAAAAAATATCGCAAAACGGCGGATATGTGAGCGCTTTTCTCAGATTTATTTCCATTTTAAAGAATGCCTTATAATCCTGCGCGGAAGCGTACTCGATTATCTGATTTGACGGGTTTACGGTCTGTATAACGGCAACGCCCGTTTCGTCTCTGCGCCCGCTTCTGCCGACTACTTGAGTTACAAGGTCAAAGAAACGCTCGTTTGATGTGTAATTTTCATCATAAAGCGAATTATCGGCGTTTACAACGCCCACAAGAGTTACATTCGGAAAGTCAAGACCCTTTGCCACCATTTGTGTTCCCAAAAGTATATCATATTCGCCGCTTGAAAAAGCGTCGAAAAGCCGCTGATGACTGTATTTTCCCGAAGTCGTATCGGCATCCATACGAAGAACGCGCGCAGTCGGGAACAGATGATTTAAGCTGTCCTCTATCCTTTGAGTGCCGTAGCCGCTGTATCTTATGCTGTTTTCGCCGCATTCGGGGCATTTATTATCAAGAGGCTTGGAAAATCCGCAATAATGGCACATAAGCCTGTTGTTGTAGCTGTGGTAGGTAAGACTGATACTGCAATTCGGGCAGGATATTACATGACCGCATGAATTACAGGCGATAAAAGTATTATAGCCACGCCTGTTTATAAGCAAAATCGTCTGCTTATGCTTGTCAAGATTATCCTGTATCAGCGCGCGCAAAGTCTCGGAAATCGGCGATCTGCCCCCGGCCCTTGCGTCGGTTTTCATATCAACGGTGATGACATTTGGAAGCTGAGCCGCACCGAATCTTTCCGTAAGCTCGCAAAGAACATATTTTCCGCTTACGGCGGCGCTGTATGTTTCAATGCTCGGCGTTGCGGAAGTCATAAGAAACAGCGCGTTGTTGTACTTACATCTGAAATTTGCGACATCGCGCGCGTGATATCTCGGCGTGCGTTCACTTTTATAGGTGTGCTCCTGTTCCTCATCCATAACAATGAGACCGAGATTGTGAAGCGGCGCAAAAACCGCGCTTCTCGTGCCGATAACGATTTTAGCCTCTCCCCTGTCGGCGCGCTTATATTCATCGTTGCGCTCACCGAGAGAAAGCCCGCTGTGGAAAACCGCGATGCTTTTACCGTAACGCCTGCGAAAAATCTCAATGACCTGCGGGGTAAGAGCGATTTCGGGTACCATCACGATAATATCTTTTCCGCTGTCAATCGCCTTGTCGATAAGCTTAAGATAGACCTGTGTTTTGCCTGAGCCCGTTACGCCGTGAAGCAGAGCCGTTCCGCCTTTTGAATCCATTAAACCGGCACAGCGATCAAAAGCCTTTTGCTGTTGAGCAGAAAGTTTGATCTCATTTCTTTGCCCGAATGTGTTACTGCCGTATGGCGTGCGGTAAACCTCTTTTTCATATATCTCACACACGCCGTATTTCACAAGGTTTTTTATGACCGCCTCGGTAACGGAGCAAAATTCACATACCTCGGAAACGGCGGCAGAGCCAACATCAAAAAGAAGATTGACAACGGATTTTTGCTTAGCGGTAAGCGTAGGCAGTTCTTCTTCGGTCTCAATCAAAAGCTGGACCATTCTGTCGGACTTGTCTCCCACCTTATCAATACCGCGCGGAAGCATCTGAGCAAGGCATTCATAGGTAGTGCAAAAGCATCTTTCCTTGAGCCAAAGCGCAAGACTTATTGCTTCCTCGCTCAAAACGGGAGATTTTCCCGAAACGGCGGCAATTTCCTTTAATTCGCTGTTTATCGCGTAAAAAAGCTTTACTATAATACCGTGCCTTATTACATTTCCTTTTCCAAACGGTACTTTGACTCTTGTGCCCAGCTTGACCGATTTTATCAGATCATCGGGCACATAGTAGTCATAATCCGATTCTGAATTAAAAAATGTTTTTTCAACGGCGACGGTGGCGATTAGCCTGTTCATTTTTTCTCGGTAAGAAGCTCCTGAGGCTCCTCGATAACATATTTTCCGTTAAGAATATCATCTATCGCAAGCGAAACAGCCTTTGTGTCAAGCAAAACATCTCTTTTAATGGCGTCCTCGCGTATTTCCCTTGCTCTCTTAGCCGTACCTATAACAAGGCTGTATCTGCTGTTGCAGCCTTTAAGCAATTTTTTTAAATCAGGGTTAAACATAATTATTTCTCCTTATCGGTATATTATTTATTTCGTTTTTTAAGCTCTGAGCATAAAATCGAGTTTATTTCATCAACTGCCTTTTCAAGCTCGTTGTTGACGACAACATAATCAAATTCGTTGGAGCATTTGATCTCTTCCTCGGCAATTTTCATTCTGTTGACTATTGCCTCGCTGCTTTCGGTGTTGCGCTTTTTCAGCCTGTGCTCAAGCGTTTTCATATCGGGCGGCATAAGGAAGATAGAAACCGCGTCCGGGCAACGCTTCATAACTTTCTGCGCTCCTCTGCGCTCTATTATAAGAAAACAAATTTTACCGGAATTGACCATTTTGAGCGCAGGCGCGGCGGGAGTTCCGTAATAGCAATCGGCATAACTTACATATTCAAGAAATTCATCGTTTTCTATCATTCGCTCAAATTCGGGCTTTGATAAAAAATAGTAATTTACGCCGTTTACCTCGCCCTCACGGGGAGCGCGGGTCGTGGCGGAAATCGACTCGCACACATCGCTTCGTCTTTTTTCTATCTCTCTGAAAACAGTATCCTTGCCGCAACCGCTGGGGGCAGAGAGTATAACCATCATTCCCTTATTACTCATCGCGCACCTCCACACCGAATCGAACGGCTATCTGCTTAATATCCATATAAGACAAGATAACATTGTCGGAATCCGTAATTATAACGCTCATCGTTTTTCTCCCGTGAGTGGCGTCGATAAGGCAGCCGTTAGCCTTTGCTTCCTGAACGATTCGCTTTACGGGAGCGGATTCGGGGCTGACTATTGAAATTATCCTGTCGGCATTAACGAGGTTGCCGAATCCGATATTGACTAAATTCATAGTACCACCCTATTCTATATTTTGTATCTGCTCGCGAATTTTCTCAATTTCGGCTTTTATGTCAACTACCTTTCCCGCAATATCAACATCGCTTGCTTTAGAGCCTATTGTATTTGCCTCTCTGTTCATCTCCTGAACGAGAAAATCAAGCTTTCTGCCAACGGGCTCATCGCTTTCAAGGAATTTGCCGAGCTGCTCCAAATGAGAGCGCAGACGCACCGTTTCTTCGGCGACTGCGACCTTATCCGCATAGATGGCGACTTCCTGCAAGATCCTGCCCTCGTCGAGTGAAACATCGCCCAAAAGCTCATGCACTCTCTCAACGAGCTTTTGATTGTAAAGCTTTACGGTTTCGGGCGAGCGTTTTTCAATATAAGCGACACTGTCAAGAATAAGTCCGGCACGGGATGAAATATCATCTTTCATCTTTTTGCCTTCGGCTTCGCGCATTTCAACGAATTTGTCTGCCGCCTGAGCCGCGACCGTCTTAGTAAGACTCCAAAGCTTTTCTTCGTCCTCCTGCTCATTCTTCGTTATAAAAACATCGGGAAAACGGGCAACGGTCGACGCGCCGAAATCCTCACGCAAGCCGTATCTTTCCGAAAGCTCCTTCAAGGCGCGGACATATGCCCCGGCAAGCGTATGGTTAACAACAACATCGGCGTTATCGGTATCAAGAGCTTCAATGGTAACAAAGCAATCGATTTTACCCCTTGATACTCTTGAATTGATATAAGTTTTCAGCTTATCCTCAATGAAGCCGTATTGCCTCGGAAGTCGGCAGCTAAACTCAAAAAACCTGTGATTTACCGATTTGATCTCGATAGAAATCACATAGCCCTCGCATTGAGCGCTCGCTCTTCCAAAGCCTGTCATAGATCTTATCATAACAAAATCTCCGTATATATTTATATTAGATAAATTATACGATAATTAAACTCATCGGGTCAACGATTTGTTAATAATTTGTTTACAATATTCATAATTATTTTACATTTATGGTATTTTATGTACTATAAACCGCGGAAATCGCTTTAGCCCTTTCTAAAATCATATCGGCAAGCGATTTCGGCTCTAAGACCTCAATATCGGCGCCGAACTGCATTATCCAGCTTACAAGCCCGTCGCTTACATAAACATCTGCCTGTGTCTCAAAATGGTCTGTATCTACGGCTTTTAGAGGAATACCTGAGCCGAATCTGTCCAACACCTCTTCCTGAATCTTGAGCGAGCATTTGATTTTTATTTTCATATTTTCTCCGCCAAACATATTAAAAGCCTTGGATTTGTAAAGCGCGGAATCAAACTCGCCGTGATATTCCGTAAACGACTCAATCGGTCTGCAAGGCTCATCCGTAATTGATATCTTTTTCATTCTGTCAAGGCGCAAATTGAGCAGATTATCATATTTCGATTTGTTGCACACGAGATAATAGTGATCATCGTTCCATATCAAGGAGTAAGGCGAAACAATGAATGTTTTTTCGGTATAGCGCTTTTTGTTTTCCTTATCGACATTGCGCCTTTTGTAAACAAATTTTACCTGCTTCTTTTGCGTGATGGCTTTATCAAGAGAGTCGATAACATAGTAAATTTCCTCATTGTCGCACTTGTTCATATTTTTACAATTAACCTGTGAATGAAGCTGTTTGACCTGATTTTCGGATAGAAGTCCCTCGAGCTTACTGATTAGTTCTTCCGTTTTTTTCGGCGTGATAAAGCCGGCGGAGGAAACGGCGTCTATAAGCAGGCGCACCTCGGGTATTTGAAAATCCCTTGAAACCATAGCATAGCCTCTTTGCGGTGAGCGAACGGTAATAATGTCGCACCCGATCTCATTTAGGGCATCAATATCCGAGTATATACTTTTTCGCTCAGCTTTTATCCCATTTTCGTTGAGCATTTTGATAAGCTCTGTTGAGCTTACGGGATGCTCGTCATCGGAATGTTTTTTAAGATATTCGTAAATAAGCAGTGTTTTCATTTTTGACGGCTGCATAATATCACCTCGATTGACATTATATAACATTTAATACAGATTTTCAACAATAGTACGAAAAATAGGACAGCAATCCCCCGATCCGCTTTCTCCGTCCTCCGTCATGACCACAATGGCGTATTTTGGGTCATCATACGGATAAAATCCCGCAAACCAAGTGTTCAGTATTTCTCTGCCGTCTTGATATCTTCCGCTTTGTGCTGTTGAGGTTTTTCCCGCCGAGGCGTTATTCCAGTCCGCGCTCGCGCCCGTTCCGTTCGTTACAACATATCTCATATACTTCCTAAGCGTCTTTGCAGTTTTCTCAGAAATTATCTGCCGTTGGGGTTTATCGGTATATCTTTGCAATACGCCCTCATCGCTCATTTCACCTATCAAAACACGGGGCTCGTTGTAAATGCCTTCGTTTGCAATTGCTCCGATGACCGAGCAGAAGAAAATCGGCGAGGCAGTCAATCTGCCCTGCCCAAAGCCGAGAAGCGCGAGCTGCCCCAATGAAGAAAGCTCATATTCATCGGGCAGAGTACCGTTGCTTTGCTTCCATTCGTCTGAATATTCGGTTGTTTCACCAAAGCCGAAATCCTTTGCCGTTTGAGAAAGCTTTTCGGCGCCCAAAGTAAGAGCGAGATTTATAAAATAGCAGTTGCAGGAATTTGCAAGCGCCTCTTTGATATGCTGAGAGCCGTGTTGCTTTTTCTTTTGGCACGAGAAAACAGTATCTCCAACAGTTATTTCTCCTGTGCATTCATATGAAATATCAATTCCGTTTTCTATTGCGCACGCCGAAACGACAAGCTTGAAAACAGAGCCCACCGCGTAAGGCATAAAAGCACGGTTGAGATTATCATACGGCTTGCTGTAAACCGCAAGCGCCTCGCCTGTTTTGACATCGAGCACAGCGACAGCGCCTTTTTCCATATCCTTCGCGGCGTTTTCAACGATCTCCTGAATATTTTTATTTATAGTCAGCACAGCTCCGTACTGCGAATAATAGTTGTTGTCATATACTGTTCCGTCATCGCCCTCAAGCAGTCTGCCTTTGGCGTCAATAGAAAAGTTTATCGTTTTTGAGCCTATCTCCTGCGGAAAATATTTTTCGCATTCTTCAACAAGCAGTCTTGCGGGTATTTCATTTTTGTGCCTTTCTTTTGTTTCGATTATCTTGATATTATCGCATTTTTCGTAATAATCTATATCCCTCACCAAAGGGTAGCCTTCTCGAAGCTCATCGATTATTTCAGCTCTTTCATCTGCCGTAAACAGTCTTTCAAGCTCTGCAAGGCATTTTTCATTCGGCCTTATCACAGCTTTAAGAGTATCGGCGTTGTTGGTGAGCTTATTGTAGTTCCTGTCGTATATGGTGGGATAAAGCCTGTCGAGCGTTAGGGTATAGCTGTTGTAGCCTGTAGACACCGTGTAATTTCCGCTGAACATAATATAACCGAGACGACCGATTATTCCCGTAATCGCGAAGGAAAAAATAAGTAAAAGCGTTATCATTCTTTTCTTCAAAACAAAACACCCCCGTATAGTATTTACAGGGGTGTTAAAGTTAATCGTTTTTCCTTCTGAACAATGCTTTGGGAGAAATTTTCTGCGAGCATTCAAATGAATATGTGTCGGTTGCTTTATTTGCGGCGGAAACCTTTTCGCCGTCATTTTCATTATACAAATCTATGACCTTGATTTTATAAGGCGGCTTGAACGGCTCGGATACCTCAAGCTCATCACCCTCAAAAAACCTGTTTCGCTGGTCAACATATAGCCTGCCGTTTTCCTGCTTACGGTAGAGCGCGCACAGATCCCACTTTCTGATATATCCGCCGTTATCAAGGATCTGCCCGTCTTTCATTCTTCCGAAATAAAATCCCGTAGAATATTCTCTGTGGCTGATTTTATCCGTTTCTTCCAGAATCCACCGAGGCAAGGTATATTCGGAGCAAGGGTTTTTGAGATACTCGTCTATCGCGGCTCTGTACGCCTTGGTGATAACTGCCGTGTAGTATTCGCTTTTTGCTCTGCCCTCTATTTTAAAAGAGTTGATACCAGCCGAAATAAGCTCGGGAATATGCTCTATCATACAAAGGTCTTTTGAATTAAATATATATGTTCCGCAATCGTCTTGCTCTATCGGATAATACTGACCCGGGCGGGTCTCCTCAGAAATATGATATTTCCAGCGGCACGGCTGAGCGCAGTCGCCTCGGTTAGCGTCCCTGCCCGTCATATAGTCGGAAAGAATGCACCTGCCGCTGAAGCTCATACACATCGCGCCGTGAACGAAAGCCTCGATTTCAAGCTCGGCAGGCGTTTTCGCGCGAAGCGTTGCTATCTCATCAAGAGAAAGCTCTCTGGCAAGAACAACACGCTTTGCTCCCATATCGTAAAAAGCGCGCGCCGTCTCATAATTCACAACTCCGGCTTGCGTTGATATGTGAATATCTGTATCAGGAGCATATTTTTTTGCGAGTGACAAAACGCCTAAATCGGCGACGATAAGAGCATCAACGCCTATTTCCTGCGCGTAAGACAGAAAATCCGGAAGCTCGGAAAGCTCATCGTTTCTTGGCAAAGTGTTGCAGGTCAGATAAAGCCTTTTGCCTAAGGAATGAGCCGACTTAACGGCGTTTTTTAACTGCTCGGCGTTGAAATTGGCGGGATTTGAGCGCATTCCGAAAGCCGTTGCGCCGATATATACGGCGTCAGCGCCGAAATCAAGCGCGTATCTGAGCCTCACCTCATCGCCGGCGGGTGAAAGAAGTTCGGGAATTATCATATTCATCACAGAAGGTACGGCGCGTATTTCTTGATCAGAGACCTGAATTCCGAATTGGTTTTAGCCGTGTAAATATTTTTGTTAAGATCGTGGAAGAAGAAATAGCAATCGGTTTCCTTTGGATAGAGGGCAGCCTTGATAGCGGCTATACCGGGGTTACAAATCGGTCCTTCGGGCAAGCCTTCAACATTTGAGGTTATCTGTGTACTGTAAAAGCCGAGATAATAGTCTGCCGAATGACCCGTGCTGCCGATAGTTGACGACAATTTGTTCGTGATATAATCGGAGGTCGACTGGCAGCCGATAGAAGGCCAGTTCGTGGGGTCTTTCAATCTGTTTTCGATTATTCCGGCGATAATGCTCATCTGATCGTTGTTGGCCGCTTCTGCCTGAACAATAGATGCGATAGTGATGATCTCGTGCATCGTAAAGCCGAGTTCCTCAGCCCTCTTGCGGTATTCCTCGGTTATCTTATTTTCGGTATTTTTAAGGAATGTTTCCACAACTGACGCAGGACCTTGACCGATATAGAAATCATAGGTATCGGGGAAAAGATAACCTTCAAGCCTGAACGGTACGCTTTCCTTATAAGTTAGAGAGGAAACGAGCGAATAGGAAAATTGAGTGTTCTGAACAACTGATAAAAATGCGTTTTTGTCCGAAATGACCTCGTTATCAACAAGTCTTTTTGTTATATCCGCAACCGTAAAGCCTTCGGGGAAGGTCAATCGCACGGTATCGGCTGTTTCCGCCTCACCGAGCATAGTTATGAGCATATTTTCAAAGCCCATCTTTCCGTTTAGGCTGTATGATCCGGGCTGAAACGGACCGTCAAGAGAAGTCTGCCTGCTCAAGAGGGTCGTTTCAAACTTTATGAGAAGCTTGCAGAAGTTTTTGCATACTATGAGGTCGTTATCGGCAAGGATGTCTATCGCCTCATACGGCGTTTCGATTTCCTGATCGTAGCTTACGGTGACAACATCCTTGGACTTTGTCATACCAAACAGGTCGTTAAGGCAAAATATTGCGTAAATAGAAATAACGGCGGCAACGCAAAAAACAATGATAAAGAACAAATAAGTGGAAACAACCGTTGTTCCTTTTTTCTTTTTCTTAACGGTAGCCGCAGGGAAATTGCCGTTGGACTTCTTATAGTCTCTGATTATCTTAGCGTAATCCTCATTGGAAAAATATATATCCCTGCTTCCCATATCGGAGTCGACGGGATTCATTCCCGATTCATCGTGGTTTAAGTAATCAGGCATATTTCAATCCTCCTTTAAAGATAAACAATTCCGTTTTCAGTGACGATACAGCTTACCCTCATATCGTGCTTTTCAACGGGTAAAGCTTCGCACAAACAACAATTATAACATAATCCCACAGAAAATAAAGTATTTTTTGTTAACAATCTGTCGTAATAACCTTTTCCGTAGCCGAGCCTGCCTCCCGATTTATCAAAGGCAATACCGGGGACGATGCACAAAGCGCCGTCAAAATCAAATACCTTTTCACATATTTCCGGGTCGGGCTCGCTTATTCCGAAAGCGCCTTTCTTCAAATCTTTCATTGACGAAATGCGATAAAACGAAATACCTGTTGGCGAGTCGTCACAGCGCGGCAATGCCACTGTTTTGCCGCTGTTAAGCGCGTCGGTAATAATTAAATCGGTGTTTATTTCGTCGCTAAGCGCTTTGTAGCATAAAACTTTATCGGCAGATTTGTAAATCGAGGAATTAATAATCAAATTATTGATAATCAAGTCCTTTTCCGCCTTATCGCAAAACGACTTTCTAACGGCGGAGTAACGCCGCCTGAATTCCTGCTTCATCTGCACTGTATTGCGCTCTTTATCTCCTCGGCGGCATCGTCGCCGACAAGCTCTCTGACTATTTCAAGCCCAAATTCCACGGAAACGCCCGCGCCCTTCGCCGTGATGAAATCCCCGTCTCTTACAACGAAATCATCAACGATTTCGGCGCCCTCAAGAGAATCCTCAAAGCCGGGATAACAAACTGCCTTTCTCCCCTTTAAAAGCCCTTTGTGACCGAGCAGAGACGGACCGGCGCAAATCGCGCAGACAAGGAGTCCGTTTTCGGCAGCTTCATCAACAACTGACTGAACAAAAGGCGATTTCTCAAGATTTATAACGCCCAGAGAGCCTCCGGGAATAACTATCGCCTCAACATCGGAAAATTCAAAATCATCGGCGGTGATATCGGCATTAACGGTAATTCCGCACGAAGAAGTAACGGTTTGCGAATAAACTCCGACGGTGGTAACATCCACCTTTGCGCGGCGAAGCATATCAACGGGAGCCAAAGCCTCGATGATCTCAAAACCGTCGGCAAGCAAAACATAAACCATAAATATCTCCCCTTTTATTTTATAAGACCTGTTGATCCTTTCGGAAATTCGGTCTTTGAATAAACCATACCGTTAGGGCGCTCGAAGTCGCTGCCCTCATAGAGATACTCAATTATTTCATCGGATTCGTTGAAACGAACGGCGTTCTTATAATTTCCGCCGGAGTAAAGCCTTGTTTTAAATCCGAGAGCCGAGTAATAGCCGAATAATCCGTCGTTCGCGGGAATAAGCCAAAGAAAGTCTGTGTCAAGCGCTTTGGCGTAATTCACAAGTGCTCCGGCATACCCTTTGCCCCTAAATTCAGGATAGGTGCAGACAGCGTAAATATACTTTCCGTATAATGATGAATATTCGCAGTCAACAAGAAAAAGCATAGATACAAGAGATCCGCTTTCAAAATAACCGAGGCATCTCTTGTGCTTACAATTATCAAGAAAAAACGCTATTTCTGCCTCACTGTCTCCGAATACGCTCTTCCACAGGTCGGTTATCTGCTTTCTGTCCTCGGTAAAATCAATCATTTTCGCCCTCATAAACCGCGGATTCCTTTTTTAGCCATATAACGGGATGATATGATTGCTTCGCTTTTCTGAGACCTTCAAGTCCGAGATCCTCTTCCCTGTTTACATACTCGTATCCATCCGCCAAAAGCCTTTTCGCAAATTCCTGATTTATAATCGCGTATGCGCCGTGCTCACCCGACGGCGCCTTTTCAAAATGAGAAACAAAGCATAAATCGTTAATTTTCTCTCCGTAATTATAAGCGATTATTTTACCGTTAGCCCTGATAGCGCCGCCCTTGAAACCGAGCTTTTCATAATTCTCAAAGCCGGAGAGAACCGCTTCAAATTCAAGGGAATAATCAGGGTCGTTATCATCTCTGCTCATTATCCATTCAGAATGGAAATCAATACATTCGGAAATATTTTTTTGAGATATTTCCTCATATTTCCAATCTGGATTGTTGCGTATAAAATTCGCTATATGATTTCGCTTGCCGTGGTATTTTTTACCGTGAAGCTCTGCAAGCTCCGAGACAGAGTAGATATAATCGTTGCATCCGTCGTCGTAAAAATATAAAAACTTATCGGGAAAGTATTTCTCAAGCAGAACTTTGTAGCTCTCCGTTATACCGTAAATCCTCGGTTTTATTCCCAGCGAGCGCGCGTCGTTCACTATCTGCTCAACAGCGTCCTTGAAATCTCCCGTTCCTATCGGCAGAGAATAAGAAATATCGGTCTTACCCCAGCGGCAAATGAAAAAATCCTTATAATGAGCTATTTTTGTTGCGTAAGCGGCGCGCCAAAGATATACGCTGCCGAAAGAATATTCACAATTCATACTGTGGGCGTGCGAAAAGCATTCGCGCACCCAGCCGTCATCCTCTAATTCAGGTGTTTTAAAATTCAGCATATTTCCTCTTTGATAATATCAACGATTTCGTTATGAATTACATCTATCGGTCGCGGACGACCGTTTTCGGCACAATTTATGACCTTCCAGCCCTGTTTCTCGGCTGTGTAAAGGGCGGCTTCACGGCATTTATAAAGAAATGAAGTGTTTGCCTCGTGAACATCCTTTTTGCCTTCATCGCCCAGATATCTTTTCGACATCAGATTTTGTGATATATCAACGGGCATATCGAGATATATAACACAGTCGGGAGCAGGAATGCCTATCTTGTTATATTCAAAATCGGCGCTCCATTCAAGGTACTCATCCCATTTATCTTTGGAAATTTTTTCCATTTGGTAGATAGAATTTGATGTGGCGTAACGGTCGGCAAGAATGACCGCTCCGCTTTCATACTCCCTCTGCCAGCCCAATCTGAATGAGGCAAATCTGTCTACGGCGTAAAATGCTCCCGCGGCATAGGCGTTGACATCCTCCGCCGCGTTCCCGAATTCCCCGCCGAGATACATTTTGACGAGGGCACTTGACGGGCTGTCGTAATCGGGCAGCTTGATTTTTTTGAAATTGACGCCTGCAATTTCAAAATATTCCTCAAGCAGTTTTATTTGAGTTGACTTTCCGCTGCCGTCAAGCCCTTCAATTATTATCAGTTTTTTCATTTTTTCTTTTAACTTTCCTCTTGTTGCCATTTTCGTCAACTATATATGTGTTTTCAAGCTGACCGACAAGGCTTTCCTTAAAGCTGTCTATATAAAGCCTGCGCAATGCCGCCTGTTCTTCTTTTTCCGAATCGGTCAAACCGGTTGATTTTGACTTACGGGCAAGCTCGTTTATTCTGTTTATCTGTTCCTGAGTAATCATTAGTCCAAAAAGTCCTTCAGCCTTTTGCTTCTGCTGGGGTGGCGCAGTTTTCTGAGCGCCTTTGCCTCGATTTGGCGGATACGCTCACGGGTAACATTAAATACCCTGCCGACTTCTTCAAGCGTTTTGGGATTACCGTCCTCCAATCCGAAACGAAGAGCAAGCACCTTTTCCTCCCTCGGAGTAAGTGTTTTCAGCACATCGGCAAGCTGTTCCTTTAAGAGGCTCATTGAAGCCGCGTCGTCGGGCGGCAGAGCGTCATCATCGGGGATAAAGTCGCCGAGATGGGAATCCTCTTCCTCGCCGATAGGCGTTTCAAGCGAAACGGGCTCCTGCGCAACACGGAGTATCTCCCTTACTTTATCCGTTGGCATCTCAAGAAACTCGGCGATTTCTTCCGGCTTGGGCTCTTTTCCGTTTTGGTGCAGAAGCTGGCTGTTAGCCTTTTTGACTTTGTTTATAGTCTCAACCATATGAACGGGTATCCTTATCGTTCTCGCCTGATCCGCGATGGCACGAGTAATAGCCTGCCTGATCCACCATGTGGCATAAGTGGAGAATTTAAAGCCCTTTGTGTAATCGAACTTATCGACCGCCTTAATAAGACCCATATTGCCCTCTTGAATAAGGTCGAGAAACTGCATTCCTCTGCCGACATAACGCTTGGCAATACTTACAACGAGGCGCAGATTTGATTCCGCGAGGCGTTTTTTCGCCTCCGGGTCGTTATCGGCAATTCTTATGGCATATTCTATCTCCTGCTCAGGTGAAAGAAGCGGTACTCTGCCTATTTCTTTCAGGTAGACCTTTACGGGGTCGTCCATAACGGCGTTTTCGTTAGTAACTATCGTGTCGGAGCCGTCGGTGTCCTTGGGCAAGTCGACCTCAAGGGTAATGCCGTCAAGAGCTTCAGCGGAAAAATCGTCGATAATGCTTATGTTGTAGCCGTCGATCATATCGTTGAGCTTTTCAAGCTCGTCAACATCGAGATCGAGCTCAACAATAAGGTTGTCTATTTCCTGCGCTGTGAGGTGACCGACAGCCTTGCCTTTTTCAACAAGCTTTTTAAAAGCGTTATTCTTTTTTTCCTCCGAAACTGACTGCGTGGGCGAAAGATTTATTTTATCCATAGTATTTTCTCCTCTGTTATGTATTTTTAAAAGCCTTTCTGAATTCATCATCGTTCATCAGCGAAACGCCTTTTCCGTTCTTCTTTTCATATTCCTGTGAGATGACTTTTATGCAATCGGGAAATTCCGCCTTGGGGTCGGCGCTTTCCCTGCCCCGTGCAATAAGCCCCGAAAGTCTGCCCATTTCATCTACTGTCAGCTTAGACGAAAACGAAGATATTTCAACGCCCTCGGCATTGGCGATACTGTCACAAACGAGGTCAAACAGCCTTCTGATAAAGCCGTCGCTGAGTCGGTCGGGCGAAAAGTCGTTTAACATTTTATAACAATCGGGATATTTTATCAAGAGAAAGAGCAATCTTTCTTCGGCTTTGTATTTCTTTGTTGTTGACCCGCTGCTGTAGGCGATCTTCGCGCTTTCCCTGACGCTGTCGCTCACGATCTTTCTTGATTCAGTTCGCCGTTTTGAACGGGCGTTTTTCTTAATATATTCATCGATCTGCGCAACGATGCTGTTTTTGCTTACCGACAGCTCTTCCGACAGCCGTGAAGCATAAATATCCCGCTCTACGGGGGATGTATCGGCAAGAATTTTTACCGCTTCATTTATGAAATCAAGCTTGCCCTGCGTTGTATTGATAGCAACGGAATTTCTCAGCTCAAGCAGTTTAAATTCAAGGTCGCTTGCCGCGCCCTCTAACATCGCGGCAAATTTTTCTGCGCCTACGGTTTTTATTATCTCGTCAGGGTCTTTACCGAACTGAAGCTTCGGCACACGGATTTTAATATTGGTCTGCTTAAACATCTGAATGGCTCTTTTAAGCGCCTTCTGCCCCGCTTCGTCTGCGTCGTAGGCAAGAATTACCTCGCTCGCGTATCTGTTTATTAGGCTTATCTGCTCAGTCGTGAGCGCCGTTCCGCAGCCTGCCACCGCGTTGGTAAATCCCGCTTGGTGCATTGCGATAACATCCATATATCCTTCGCAGAGAATGAGGCTTGTCCTGCCGCTGTCTTTAGCGAAATTCAATCCGAAAACTTCATTTGTTTTTTTGTATGCAAGCGTGTCGCTTGTATTGATATATTTAGGCTTGCTGTCATCAAGGACTCTGCCTCCGAACGCAATTACATTTCCGTAAATATCAATTATCGGAGTCATAACCCTGTTTCTGAAATAGTCATAATATCCGTGCTCGCCTTTTCGCACAAGACCCGCCTCGTACATTTCGGAAATTGAAAAGCCCTCGTTTTTTAAGAATTTAAGAAGCTCGTCCCAACCGTTTGGAGCATAGCCGAGACCGAATTTTGTTATTGTCTTTCTCGTAAGACCTCTGTTGAGAAAATAGCTTAAAGCGTTTTTGCCCTCATCGCTCATAAGCCGCTCATAGTAGAATTTTGCGGCTCGTCTGTTAGCGTCAAGAATACGCCGTCTCTTTTTGGAAAGGCTGTCGTCAAAGCCTTCGGAGGGCATCTGCATACCCGCTCTTTCGGCAAGAGATTTGACGGCGTCCATATAATCAAGATTTTGAATTTTTCTGATAAAAGTAACCGCGTCGCCGCCCACTCCGCATCCGAAGCAGTAAAACGACTGTGTATCGGGATAAACGGTAAACGACGGCGTTTTCTCATTGTGAAACGGGCAGAGACCGACAAAGGTAGCGCCTCTTTTTTTCAGCGTAACATAAGTTGAAATTACATCCTCTATATCGGTTTTGTATTTGAGTTCCTGCAAAAAACTCTCGGTGAGCGCCATAATTTCAACTCCTTTTTATTCAAGTGCAAATTTCGGAAGAAAAAGCTCATTGAATTTCTTTAACGCAACCGTGTCGCTCATACCGGCTATGTAATCGCACACCGCGCGCGGCACGCCCTCGCTGTTGCTTATATCAATAAAGATTTTTGGCATAAGCTGCGGATTATTTTTATAGAAGAAAAACATTTTTTCTATTATATCGCAAGCTTTATCGTCCTCTTTGCGGCAAATATCGCTTGAATACACACGCCTGAACATAAAATCGGTCAGCTCGTCAAACGCTTGAGAAGTCTCGCTTCCGAGGCATATTTCATCCGTGCTGTTTTCTACCGCGTCAAAAACAAGCTTATTTATTCTTTCGGATTTTCTGTTTCCGAGAACGGCGGTGATGTGAGCCGGAATTTCATCCTCGTTCATAACGCCCGCGGCAACGGCGTCGTCAATATCATGGTTGATATACGCTATTCTGTCTGCAAGGCGTATTATCTGACCCTCAAAGGTAAAAGCCTTTTTGCCGCTTGTATGGCAGCCGATGCCGTCAATAACCTCTTTCGTTAAATTGAGACCCGCGCCGTCTTTTTCAATTTTTGTAACAACGCGCACGCTCTGCTCATAATGCTTGAAATCAATGCCCGAAACGCTGTTTAGCGCCCTCTCACCCGCGTGGCCGAAAGGAGTGTGCCCCAAATCGTGACCGAGCGCGATCGCCTCGGTAAGATCCTCGTTAAGGCGGAGAGCTCTCGCAAGAGTTCTGGCTATCTGCGAGACTTCAAGCGTATGGGTCAGCCTTGTTCTGTAATAATCGCCGGAAGGGGCAAGAAACACCTGCGTTTTATGCTTCAAAGTTCTGAAAGATGATGAATGGATTATTCTGTCTCTGTCGCGCTGAAAGCATGTTCTTATCGAGCATTCTTCCTCGCGTACCTCCCTGCCCAGAGAGTTGCAGGAAAGGCATGCTTTTTCAGACAATATCTTTCTTTCGTTATTTTCTGCCCTTTCTCTGATAGTTTTATCCAAAATATCACCCTTTTATTACATCTCATAATATTTATACGCTATATTGTGTATAATTCCTTTATAAATCCGAAATTTTTTATCTTGACTAAGCATTTTTTAATTGTTATCATCAAAAAGAGGTGTATCTTAATGTTATACGGCGTGATTGCCTTCGCGGTTTTATTTTTGATAGTGTTTGTGTATTATCAAAACAATAAAATAGATATGACAAGTCATACCGTATTAAGCGAATCGGTTGATGACAGAGGCGTCAAAATCGTTCATCTTTCGGATTTTCATTCAAAGCCGTTTATCAAAGTATTGGAGAAAGTAAAAGAAATCGAGCCCGATATTATTATGATCACGGGCGATTTTATCAACGATAAATGCAGAAACAAAAGCAAAATGCTTGAGCTTGGTAAAGCGCTTACCGAGATCGCTCCCGTATTTTACATTACGGGCAATCACGAACGACGGCTCAAAAATTTCAGCGAAGTTATGCGGGAGCTTAAAGAAATCGGGTTTACCGTATTACTGAATGAAATTTCTCAAATAACCGTAAATAATAGCGTCGTTACCGTTTTGGGTCTCGATGAAAATCAGGGGAGCTTTCGGGATTATCTCGACAGAAGAAGAGGCAGATTTGAATATAAGGATATGAGCCCCTATTTTAAAAATCTTAATTTATACGACGGCTTCAAAATCGTTTTGAGCCATTTTCCCGAAAATTTCAAAGGGATAAAGGAGCTGAATTACTCTCAGTATAACTTTGATATTCAGCTTTCGGGCCACGCCCACGGCGGTCAGTTCATACTTCCCCTTATCGGTCCCGTATTCAGCCCGGGGCAGGGATTTTTCCCGAAATACGCAAGAGGAACGATCGGCGAAAAACCGAAGCTTATAATCAGCAGAGGTCTCGGCAATTCCGAATTTCCCGTAAGACTTTTCAATCACCCGGAGATAGTTGTTATAAATGTTATAAATAAAGCCGAAAAAGTTTAAAAAACTAATTAAAGGCACATATAATGCACCGCAAACCGCCTAAGCTCATAAGGCTTAGGCGGTTTATACTTTTGCATATTTTTCGTTGATTTTTTCAAGGGAATACAGCCCGTTACTCAATTCCGTGAGCTCATGGCTCAATTCCTCAAGCAGGCTTTCCTTGACCGAAAAGATCACCGAGACCTTTTCGCCGAAATCGGAGCTTTCAATATTAGCGGAAAAAGAATCAAGAAGCCGTGACAATGCCGAATAAAAGGAGTAATCCACATCGACTCGAAGCACCGCGCAAGGAGCCATTTTTATGATACCGCCCGCCTCAAGTGCGATTTTAGAGCCTTGAGAATATGCTCTGACGAGACCGCCTGTGCCGAGCAGCGTGCCGCCGAAATATCTTGTTACGACAACGCAGACATCGACAAGCTCATTTTTCAAAATAACATCAAGAACGGGAACGCCTGCTGTGCCGGAGGGCTCCCCGTCGTCGCTGTAACGCTGAATGTTATTGTCACGAAGAACATAGGCGTAAACATTGTGCGTTGCGTCCCAATGCCGTGAGCGGATCGTATTTATAAAATCGACGGCTTCTTCCTGAGTTTTAACAGGCTTGACATAGCCGATAAATCGTGATTTCTTTTCGATAAATTCGCCGCTGCTTTCAAATTCAACAGTTTTATATTCTTTCAAATCAAACACCCGTTTAAATATTAAAGGCAACGCATAAGCGCTGCCTTAATAATATCATCAGTTCTTTTTGCCGTATCTTCTGTTAAATCTGTCGACACGACCGCCTGTATCAACAAGCTTCTGCTTACCTGTATAGAAAGGATGACACTTTGAACAGATATCAACTTTCAGCTCGCTCTTAGTGCTTTTAGTTTCATAAACCGCGCCGCAGGCACATCTTACGGTGCAAGCCTGATAGTTGGGATGAATTCCGTCTTTCATTGTTTTCACCTCTTTAAAATAATGTCATAGCATTTGGAATAATAACACAATACACTTTAAAAAGCAAGTCTTTTTTAAAAATTATTTGTAACTGCAAACTTTTGACAGCGAAAAAGAATAAAGCAACGCTTCTTTCACATTCTTTCCGAGCGCCCTCGAAACTGCGTTTTTGTAAAAATTTATTTGATTTTTATACATGGACAAAAGCTGTTCGCCGGTTTTAACTCTGTCCGTTTTATAATCAACGAGCACGAGCTCGCCGTTTTCCTCAAATACGCAGTCGGATATACCCTGTATCAATACCTCCTCGTCGCTGTCAATATCCGATATTTCTTTCAGCTTAACAAATGAAGATATTTTAAATTCTCTGTATAGCTTATCCGCGCCGAATATACGCCGCGCAAGCTCGCCGGAGAATAATGTGTTGAGGGCTTTTCTGTCAAGCACCTGCGCCTGCTCAGGCGTGATGAACGAGCGTTCGCAAAGGCGTGATATTTCCGCTTCAATGTCGGCTTTCGCGTTATCGTAATCGCAAAATTGCATAAACGCGTGCATAGCCGAGCCTTTTTGAGCGGGAGTCATCTCTCCGTCATACAAAAAGGCGGGCATTGAGGACGCCGTATAATCAAGGCTTTTTACGCTTTCGTCAAGCCCCGACGCCGTCTGCTTTGCGGAAACGGAACACAATTGCGCGTTTTCATATTTGTAGCTTAAGCGCTCCTTAATGCGATCAAGCAGATCTTCGCTGTATTCCGCCGCCTGCTTTTCATCTTGTAAAACAAGAGGTTGAGCGGCGTCAATTATATCAATATCGAAATCAAAATCGCCGCCGCGGCAATCGATATCACAGCCGGCAAGCGCTCTGAGCGATTCGCCGTCTTTGTGTGTAAGCGCAGAAAGGAGCAAAAAATCGCCGTCGCTCAAAATACTTCTGCAATGATAGGGGGTTATTGCCCCTTTATTTATTTTTGCGGAAAGCGACTTCATTTTGCTTTCAAGATTTTTAACGGTATTGAAGCAAATAAACTGCTCTCTTGCGCGGGTTATCGCAACATATAAAACACGCAGATTTTCGCTTTGAAATGCGGTTTTATTCAGGTATTTAAGCGTTTGATACGGTATCGTAGTGTAATCAAAAAGTTTTTCCTCGTTGTGAATCTTTACGCCGACTCCCGCAAATGGATTAAGCAGCAGCTTATCGCTCAAATCGGATGTGTTATATTTTCTTTGCGCGCCCGCAAGAATGACCACGGGAAATTCAAGACCTTTTGAGTGATGGATACTCATAATTTTAACGGCGTCCTCGGCAGCCGAGTTTACGGCGGCGCTTTGGATACCCTTATCGCTTTCAGCCACCTTATCTATATAACGCAGAAACGAAGTGAGACCGACGCTGCCGGAATTATCAAAGGCGGCGGCGAATGAAATGAATTTTTCAATATTCCTGCATCGCTGCTCCGCGTTTCCGAGCGCGTTTACAAAGGCGTAAATACTCTTATATTCGCATAGGTAACGAATAAAATAAGAAACCGAGGAGGTTACGGAGGTCTTAGAGAGCATTTCAAGCTCCTTGAGGAAATCCTTTGCCTTTTGCATATCCGAGTTTAAAACGCTCGCGTAAAGACTGCCCCTTTTTTTATCGTTTATTCTTATTTTCGCAAGCTCGTCCGGCGTGAAACCGTACATGGGCGAAGTCATAACGCTGAGCAGCGGTATATCTCGGGTAGGGTTATCGATCGCTCTTAATAACGATAGAAGTATTTTTATCTCGTTGCAGTCAAACATATTGCTTGAATTATCGCAAACAACGGGAATGCCGTGCGCAGTAAGCGCCTCATTATATGCAGAGATATGACCCTTCGCAGAACGAAGAAGTATTGCGAAATCGCCGTATCGAACAGGTCTGCTTACGCCTTTGTCCGTTATCATTTCGCCCTTTTTGACTTTATCAATAATCAAGGAAGCGATATATTCCGCCTCCGTGGAGTCAAAATTTTCACCGCTTACACCGTTGATGATTTTCATCTGAGCGCATGGTACGGGGCTTTCCTCATAATCCGCGCCGTAATTCAAATACTCGTCTTCGTTATAATCAATTTCCCCCACTCTTTCGCTCATAAAAGCCGAAAAGAAGAAATTTACAAAATCGCAAATCCCCTTTCTTGAGCGGAAATTCTTATCAAATATTATTTTAAAATTACCTTTTTTGCTCTTGTCATAAGGCTCATACTCATTTCGCTTTTTAACGAAAATATGGGGCATGGCAAGTCTGAATCTGTAAATGCTCTGCTTGACATCGCCCACCATAAAGCGGTTGTCTGCCTTTGCAAGCAATTTGTAAATAAGATCCTGCGCATCGTTCGTATCCTGATACTCGTCGATAAGGATTTCGTGAAAGCCGTCCTGTAATTCGCGCGCAAGCTTAGTGGGCTCAATTCCGTTTTCGTCGTTTGTGCAAAGTAGCTTGATTGCGAAATGCTCAACATCGGCAAAGGAATAGCCGTTTCTCTCCTCTTTAAGGGCGTATAATTCAGCGTCAAAATCTGCTGTCAGCCTGCAAAGCGTTTTTAAAACGGGATAAAGCTGAGCCATATCCTCGGAATATTCCTCAGAATTGGCGCAGAGCATTGCTTTTATCTCATCGGTAACTATTTTCTTATAAATATCTCTGCGCGCCTTAAAAGCGTCTTTTACAGGTGAGGTATAGCCTCTTTTTGTCGCCAAACGCGAAAAATTGACTGTGCCGAGTGCCGCAACGGCAAAATCCCAACCTTTTTTGAGCGCGGCTGAAAGGTCGTTTATTACCCGAATATCATCGGTAATATTTTCAAAATAACCGTCATAAAGCTCATCGCCTGCATCAAGAATATCATAAGCGCCTTTTGCAAATTCAAGTGCGGCATTTAGCGCCTCATTGACTTCATCTGTTAAATATGAATACCAAACGCTTTCTTCAATAGGCACGCTCGGGTCATAAAAATCACAAACAGAATTAAGCCATTCAAGCGGGAACGGCTGAGAATATATATAGTTGTGAAGCTTTTTTATCGCGTTCAAAAAAGCCTTATCGTCCCTCGGCGCGGAAAATAACTGTGAAAGAGCCGATATTTCTGCTTCATTTTCTTCGTAATACCTATCGAGAACGGTGTTCAGGGCGGTATCGGTAAGAACGGCAAGCTCGGCATCGTCAAGGACGGTGAAATCCTGACTTACACCCAAAGCAAAAAAGTTTTCACGCACAAGATTTAAACAAAAAGAATCGACTGTGCAGATTTTTGAAGAAGAAAGAAGTGAAAGCTGCCTTTGAAGCGATATATCGGCGGGATGCTCACTGATAAGCTCCTCCAAGGCGGATGAAATGCGGGATTTCATCTCCGCCGCGGCGGCGTTTGTGAAGGTGAGGATCAAAAGCCTGTCCGCGCCGACGGGATCATTTTCATCGGTCAACATTCTGATAACGCGCTGAACAAGAACGGCGGTTTTACCCGAGCCCGCCGCGGCGGAAACAAGAATATTTCCGTTTTTTGCCTCAATGGCGTTATTTTGCTGTTCTGTCCAATTCGGCAAGGCTATTCCTCCTTCAGTATCGCAAGAACTTCATCGTCGCTCAACGGCGAAAGCTCTCTTGTCTCAATAATTCTTCTGTTGGCGCACACATCGGAATAATCGCAGTATTCGCAGGTTTTATCATGATTTTTTCCGTCTATCGGATTTTGATTTATATTACCCGACTGAAGCTCATTGCCCATTTCGGCAATTAGCAAATCCACCTTTTTGCTTATTCTGCCGAGCTGTTCAAGCGAAGCGAAGCTGCCGGTCAGTCCGTTTTTCTGTGACAGCTTGACGGGTATATATTTACCGTCGAGATTTTTTTCCATCGCGTCAAGGATATCGTGCTTCTCGTCATATAGCACCATACCGTTCATTTTAAATTCCTTCGCCTCGGCGTCGTGAATATCCTTTTCAGTGGAATTTCGTGAAAGCCCAAGCATATTCCGCGAGGCGTGCATATACAGTACTCCCGCGGGCGTGGCGCAATATTTGCTTGATTTATCGTTGCAGATAGAAAAGAGATATACGAACATCTGCAAATTGAGACCGTACAGAATATCGGAAAGGCTGAATTTCTTTGTTCCCGATTTATAATCTATTACACGAACATATCTTTCGCCGTTTTCCTCAAGCAAATCCACTCTGTCAACACTTCCGCGCAGGCTGACCGAGCCGCCGCTTTCAAGCGGTATCATCTTTGGGCGTACTTCGCCGTCTTTATCGATTTTCAGCTCAAATGCCTTTGCCTCAAATCTGGACTGCGAGAATTCATCCGCAAGCCTCAAAACAACGCTGTAAAGCATTTTGGAAAGACGCATAAATTGATATGTAAATCTCTTTGAAGGCTCGCTTGAGCCTATGTTTGCGTTAAAATATTCGAGCAAATACTTATCCGTAATGCGCTTGAGCTCTTGCTCAGTCATTTTGCCCATAGCGGGTGAGCCGACTTCGGAAATTATGTTTTCAAGCACATAATGTATGACCGTTCCCGTCTGCATGGCGTCCATTTCCGCCTTTTCTCTCGGTCTTGCGCCGAGCCCGTATTTGCAGAAATATCTGAAACGGCAATTAAAGAAATCCTCAAGCCGAGAAGCGGAAAGATACATATTTTTACCGAACAGCTCCGTTGCGACTTCGCTATTCTTAATTTTTACGGAGTCGTTTTCAGACAAAAGCTTTACGGAAGCAAATCTTTCATCGTTTTTGAAATACTCCTTCAAAGTGGCTGAAAAAACGCTGTTTTTTCCGAAAAGCTCCGCAAAAAGCTCAAAGGCGGCGGCTTTGCTTTCCAAAAGCTCCTCTTCGGGAATGTCGGAATATTTTGTTTCTTTCAGATTGGGGAAATATTTTTTCAGCGAGGTTACTATAGACGACGGCGAGCCGTCCGCTCCTTTTCCGAGATAAGTGACGCACAGGCGATTACTCGGAGCGCTGATAGCCGTATAGGCGAAAAATCTTTCCTGAATATTGAGCGTTTCGCCGAAAGAATAAAGCTCAAGGTCGTTATTCTTCAGCGTTACCCTTTCGTTATCGGTAAGCAGACCGCCGTTGATAACCGATTTCGGAAACTCGCCTTCGTTCGCGCCGAGAATGTAAACGGAATGAGGATTATCCGCCCTTATCCTGTCCGCTCTGCCGAACTGCACATTGTCAAGTCCCTGCGGAAGAACTCCGAGATCCTCGCATGAGATCATAATGCCGAAAAGAGTAAGATAATCCTTTAACGAGATTTCCGTATCCTTTAATATGTTCACAAGGCGGTCGAGAATATCCATAAGAATATTCCAAACTCTGCTCTGTTCCTCGGCAAGCGCTGCTCTGCCGTATTCGGATAAAGAGATCGCCGTTTCTCTGAGGCGGTTGCCAACATTAAAGGAGAGCAGAGCCCTATAAATCGCCGCGCCTGTTTCGCGGGCGTTTTTACTTTTAACGGCTTTCTTGAATTTTTCGAGCCTTTCACAGATATAGCGCCTTGACTTGTTTATATTTTCAAGCCTTTTACAGTCGCTTTCGCTCATATTTTCGGAAAAGCCTCTCGGCGACGCGGTAAACTCGTCCGTCCATTTTTTTATCCCGTTGATATTCCAAAGGTAGATGTAATTTTCAAGGTCGTTTACGCTTTCACGGTCAAGATCGGTAAGCCCCGTTTTAACAAGGCTCAATATATCGTCGCTTCTGTAGGAATAGAGTACCGTTCGCAACAGATACTGAACAAAGACCATAAGCGGCTGTGTGTTGATAGGCTGACGCTCGTCAAGATAAAACGGAACTTCGTATTTTCTGAAAGCGCATACAATATCGTCCGCATAGTTTTCAATATCGCGGCAGATGACGGCTATATCGCGCGCTCTGACGCCGGCGCGAAGCTCTTTTTTTATCTGCATCGCGATATAATTGCATTCGTCGGAAACGCCTGACGCGGCATATAATTTGATGTTTTCGGGCTCTTTTTCATATATTGCGCCGCTGTTTGAAAACAGATTATTTTCACAAAACAGCATTTCGGAGTTTTGAGCCCTGAAATTTTTATCAAGAATGATCGTTTTTGTTTCAACGCCAAACTTATCGGCAATTTTCTTTACGCGCGCGGCGTTTTTATTTACATAGGAAAACAGACCGAAATCGCCGCCGTCCTTTCCGTCGCTCGCAAAAGTTATGTAGGCGTCGGCGGAATCACGAATTATAAGCTCTATAATTTTCAATTCGTTTGCAACAAAGCCGTAAAAACCGTCAATAAAAACGATTTTATTCTTCAGATAACCCGTATCATTGAGGCGGTCGTACAATCTGCTTAAGTCATCGGAAGGGTCTATATACGAGCCTTCAAGCAGTCTGTTATATTCGCCTATTATAATACCGATGTCAGTAAGCTTTCGAGACAACAGCTCTCTTTCAACGCTTTGAGAGACGCGCTCTATATCATCAAATGTTATTGCGCAGGAGGCAAGCTCATCGCTTATAGAAACCATAGACGCAATAAAAGAACGGGAGTCGGTTTTGCCGCCGAAAATCGTAAGCCTGTCTCTTACCGCGTCAACAGCCATTTTCATCATAACTGCTTTGCCGCCTTTGGAGATGACGGGATGCTTTTCACCGCCGTAAACGCGGTGGATTTCATTTGTCAGGCGCGAAAAAGAGCTGTTTTCTATCTTTATAATATTCTCCTCGCCGAGAGAGCGCAAAAGGCGCTTTTCGGCAGTGAAATTATACTGCTCGGGTGTAATAAGTAGTATATTTTCCTTACCGTTCTTTACAAGCTCTTCTATTTTTGAAAAGCAATATTCGGTTTTACCGCAGCCTGAACGACCAAAAATAAAACGAAGCATTTTACACCTTAATCAAAATTTTTTAAATCGAGTTTATCAAAACGGGTCAAAAATTCCTTTATCTCACGGGCAACAGAGCCGCATACTCCCGCCCTGTTGTTTTCAATATTAAGCGGAAGTATGGGGTCGTGAACGGAAAGACGAAGCAAAAACCAACCGCCGTCAAGATTTATCCTGACTCCCTCGTAATTTTCCTTTTCGATTTCCCAGCCGTCTCTGTTCTTCGCATAATCGGTCAGCGCACAGATGACGGATTCACCGTATTCTCTGAAATCGTCAAGTAAAATGGGTATTCTTATTTCTCGGCTTTCGGCGGGCTCTTTAAGCTCGCTGATAAGCTCTTCCATCCTGCCGCCGCTTTTATGTAGTTTGGCAAGAAGAATTACGATTTTTGCGGCAAGATAAGCGCCGTCGTCAAGAAAATAATTTTCCCTCAACGCCGCGTGACCGCTCGTTTCAATGGCAAGAGGAGTATTTATGCCCTCGTTATTAAGCTCTATTGCCTTATTGATAACATTTTTATAGCCTCGTTTATAACGAAGCTGTTTTCCGCCGAGCTTGTTTTCAATAAATTCACGCAGACCGTCGGAAGTGAGGCTGTCCGTAACAACAGTTCCTCCCGCGCTGTTTTCAAGCGCGATGACAGAGGCGAGAGCTACAAGGCGGTTTCTGTTGATTTCCTCACCGCCGGAAGAAACACAGCCCATTCTGTCAACATCAGTATCAAAAATAAATCCGAAATCGGCTTTGCTTTTGGCTACCATTTCGCAGGCGCTCGCTATCGCCGCGGAGTTTTCGGGATTTGGTATGTGGTTTGGAAATGTGCCGTCCGGCTCTAAAAATCTGCTTGAGCTTATATCAGCACCGAGAGGGGCAAGCACCTTTTCGGCAAAAAATCCGCCAACGCCGTTTCCCGCGTCAACTGCGATTTTGAGACCGCTCAGAGGTCTCTCCCCGTTTTCCGACCCATTGATTATGATATTTCTGAGATGGGAGCAGTAAACGCTCATAAAATCATAAGGTGTAACACTTCCCTGTTCATCACCGAATTTCGCCGAATAAGCGAGTGAAAGGATATCCTTTACCTCATCGCCCTCAAGACCTCCGTCACGCGTAAAGAATTTCAAACCGTTTCTCTGATACGGATGATGCGAAGCGGTGATTTCAAGAGAGGCATCCGCCGTGATATCGAGCACGGTAGCCATAAACATTGACGGAGTAGACGCGAGACCGCAATCGAAAATCTCCGCGCCGTGCGAAACAAAAGCCCTCAAAGCGGCGGCTTTTATTCTGCCTGCCGAAATTCTTGAATCGTGACCAACGGCGATTCGCACCCTGTCCTTTGAAAGCCTGTTTTTAAGCCAAATAACGAAAGCGCAGCATATTTTTTCAACTGCCTCATCGGTGAGCTCAACATCCTCTGTTTCAGTTTTTATCGCCACGCCTCTTATATCCGTGCCGCTTTTCAGCCTTAGAAGGCTATCTTCTGTAATAGTCTGCATTTATCATACCCTCGCTGAAAGCCTTATCGTAGGCTTCTATCAAAAATTTATACATTGGCGAAGAAATATCGAGCATCAGCCTCAACTCATCTATAAGTGAAGTATCGGCAAGCCTGCCCAAATCTGTGCTTATATAGAAAAACTCGGCGTTTTTCGCGTTCAAATACGGTTTTAGCTTTTCGGGAGCGTTCGGTATTTTATCTTTTTTATAATAGTCCCTAACATTGTAAGTGAGCCCGGCGCTTTTTGTGGCGTCAAGGGCAGAAAACCATCTGTCGGGCTCGGCAAGTATTTTCTCACGCACCGCGTCAAACTGCGTCTGCCTCTCCGTCCACATACCAAGCCCGAAAGCATATGTTTGAGGAGTAAACTCAAACCAGTAAAAAGGGGCAAAGGGGTAAGAGAACTTATTTCTTCTCATAAAAAGCCATAAATTGTCTCTATATAGCTGCTTATTCTTCGTGCGCCGTGTATCACGCCTTATCCGTGAGACGGAATAAACGGGATTGGCGTCCGTCAGCGGATCGATTTCACACATAAGGTCGGACAGATCCAAAACTATCTGCCTCATCGGAATGACTATATTTTGCTTGAGCTCCTCCTTATGCTCCTCATAAAACGGTTTTGAATCGTTGAAGGCGTTTAGAGACAAAAGACCGATCGCATTTGCTGTAATGCCCGTATAGTTATAACTCATTTTAAAATTCCTCTTTCAAGCATTTTTTGCGCCGCAAGCTTCGCGCAAAGCTTTGCGCTGTGGAAATTGAGGCCTCCCTGTATCCAAGCACAGTAAGGCTCTCTTAAAGGCGCGTCGGCGGAAAGCTCGATGGACGAGCCGAGCGTAAACGATCCCGCCGCCATAACGACCTTGCTGTCATATCCGGGCATATCCCACGGCTCGGGCAGAAGAAAACTGTCTATCGGGCTGCCGCTTTGAATGCCCTGGCAAAACGCGACAAGGCTTTCTGGATTTTCAAGACCGAGGCACTGAACAATATCCCCTCTTTCGGCGTTGTACGCGGGAGATGTCTCATAACCGAAATCTGAAAACAGAGCCGATATATAAACGGCGCTTTTGAGCGCTTCGCCCACAGTGTGCGGCGCGAAAAACAGCCCCATAAAAAGCTCTCTGTTATGGCCGAGAGTAGCGCCCACCTCTCTGCCGAGGCCCTGCGCGGTCAACCTGTAGGCGCATTTTTCAACAAGGTCTTTTCTGCCCGCGATATATCCGCCTGTTGGGGCAATTCCGCCGCCGGGATTTTTTATAAGAGAGCCTGCGATGAGATCCGCGCCAACATCGGTAGGCTCTATCTTCTGCACAAATTCCCCGTAGCAGTTATCGACCATAACGATGACATTCGGATTTCTGTTTTTAACCGATTTGACGATTTCTTCTATCTCCTCAACAAGCAAAGCGGGTCGAAGCTCATAGCCTCTGCTTCGCTGGATATAAACCATAGTAACGGAGCTGTCAACGGCGTTTTCAATGGCGGCAATATCGGGTTTCCCGTTTTTCAGAGGCACTTCGTCATATTCGATGCCGAATTCTTTGAGCGAGCCCATACCGCTTCCCGATATTCCGATAACGCCGTGTATCGTGTCGTAAGGAGTGCCTGTGACGCTGAGAATTTTATCGCCCGGACGAAGCACACCGAAGAGCGCCGTTGCGAGCGTGTGAGTTCCGCAGGTGAAATTGTGGCGCACAAGCGCATCCTCAGCGCCGAAGACTCTTGCCCATACCCTGTCGAGCGTCTCCCTGCCCCTGTCGCCGTAGCCATAGCCCGTGCTTGGCGCGAAATGGCTTTCACTGACGCCGTATTCAATAAAAGCGGATTGCACTTTAAGCTGATTATATTCCGTTATTTCATCGATCTTTTTAAACTGCTCACCGCATTTTTCAACGGCTCGGCGGGAAGCCTCTTCGATTTTATCGTCAATTTTAAAAAACGGCGTCATTTATACATTCTCCAAATTCCTGTATTTTCAAAGCCGAGCCTTTTGTAAAAAAACTCGTTTCTGTCTTTTTCTCTCATCAAATAAACTTTGCCCCCGAAATCGGAGCAAACGGCGCAAACCAGCGACGAGCCGTAACCGAAGCCGCGCTTATCTTCACCTGTTCTGACAGCAGAAAGCACCGCGTTATCCCCGTAAATCGAAGAAAGCACGGCGCTTGATACCGTTTCACCGTTTACCTTGAGAGCATATGCGCGGGCATAGCCGTGGCGTATTCTGTGATTAAGGTCGATGTACCAAGCATCAAAGCTTCCGTCTGTGTAGTCAAGAAAATTATACAAATCAAAAAGATTAGGGTACGGGTCAACACAACCGGCATCGGCGAAAAGCTCAAAACTTTTGGAGGTGACCATAACCGCGCCCTGAGTGAAGATTTCGGATATTCCGTTTATTTCACCGCACAACACCGATTTAAAGCCCACAGTTCGTAAAAAATCTGCTATCTCGTCAATATCGGCGCTGTCATCGCGAACGGATACGGTAAAATCACCGTCAAGCGAAGAAATTACCGCCGTAATATTTCCTCCGTCATCAAGCTGGCGATAAAATACAGCGAAAGGATATTTACAGCCATAAGCTCCGAGCAGAGAAAATATGCGAACGGAAAAAATATCATTTACTTCAAAGCCGTCAAGCTGATCGGCAGCGCTAATTCTTTCAATCATAAAGCGTACTTGTCAACAATGCTTTAAGCAGTTTTCGTGTTTCATCTATATCGCTTATCCTGACGGTGCTGACTGCGGAATGGATATATCTGCTCGGTAAAGAGATCGCGAGAACTCTGCTTCCCCTGCCGCTGACTTGAACTGCGCCAGCGTCATTTCCTCCGGCGATAACGGTTTTTGTTTGGGCTCTTATCCCGTTTCGCGCCGCAATGTCAAACGCAAGGTCATAAAGCGCTTTATCGTAAACCGTTCTCCCGTCCATAAACGAGATCACAGGACCGTCTCCGAGAACACAGCACCTGTCCCCATTTGAAACACCGTTTATATCGGCGGCTGTAGTGGCTTCGAGAACAATTGAAATATCGCTTTGAACGGCAAATGAGGTACAGGCCGCGCCGCGCAGACCGACCTCCTCCTGAACATTAAAGCAAAAGCAGGTATCATATTCCAAATCGCTCTTGATAAGCTCTATCATCAGCATACAGCCTATTCTGTCGTCAAGCGCTTTTGATTTTATAAAACCGTCGCCAAATTCGATATAATCGGATACGAAATAGGCGTTGTCGCCAAGTGAAACACATTCGAGCGCCTGTTCCCTGCTCTTTGCGCCTATATCAATATACAAGTCGGAAATATCGGGAACGGTTTTCGCTTCATCGTCGGAAAGCAGATGAACGGCTTTGACTCCGATAACTCCGCGATGGCCGTTGATTTCAACCGTCCTGCCGATAACAGCCCTAACATCAATGCCGCCGACGGGGCGAAACCTCAGATACCCGTCATCGGTAATATAAGTGACGATAAAGGCGACCTCATCCATATGGGCGCAGAGCATAACGCTTTTATCGGGAGTTTTGCGTCCCTTTTTATAAGCGATAATTGAGCCGAGCGCATCAATTTTATATTCACAATGATTTTTTATCTCATTTATCACATAATCTCTAACGCTTTGCTCACTGCCCGAGGCGGCGTTTAAAAGGCATAATTCCTTAAGCAATGTTATCACCCGCCTTTTCTCTCACATAAGCGCATATGAGCTTTGCAACAGCTTCAATATCCGCCAAATCAACGGTTTCAACGGGGCTGTGCATATATTTTATCGGCACGGACAGCAAGCCGCATTTTATTCCGCCCTCGGAAAGAGAAATAACATCGGCGTCTGTTCCCGTGCGGGAATTCATAACTTCTATTTGATAATTTATACCGTTATTTTGGGCGCAGGAGATAAGGCAATTTGAAATCTCTTTTGAAAACACGGGCGAAACGCCTATCATCACGCCCTTTGAAATTTGCCCGCATTCCTCTTTTTTACAATCAGGAGTATAACCGAATGAAACATCGACCGCAACGGCTTCATCGGGATTTAGCCCATACGGTCCGATTTTTGCACCTCTGGTGCCCAATTCCTCCTGTGTTGAGAAAAGAGCCGTGATCTTAACGGGTAGGTCTCTCAAGCCTTCAAGCGCAAGTATAACGGCGGCAACGCCAGCCCTGTTGTCAAGGCAGTTTGACGATATACGATCATTGAGCAATTCACTGAATTGCCGCCTAAAGGTGACTCTGCTCCCGAGTGGCACAAGCTCTTTTGCTTTTTCGGCGCTCAGACCCAAATCAATAGAAATATCGGATATTTCGGGCACTTTTTTAGCGTCCGAATTTTTTTGGAGATGCGGGGGCAAAGCGGAGATAATACCGTAAAGCTTTTCTTTGCCCCAAACGGTAACCTCGCTTTCGCTGAGCATACGGCTGTCTATTCCTCCACAGGCGGCGACTTTGAGAAAACCGTCATCGGTAACGGAGGTAACAATAAAACCTATTTCGTCAATATGGGCTTCAAGAAGAATGTGATAGCCCTCTCCGAAAGTGCAGGTAAGGTTATTCATCGCATCTGTTCGTATTTCACCGAAGCCCGAAAGTATCTCTCTGAGCAATTCGTTGATTTTATCTTCACTTCCGCCGACAGCAGGTACGCCGACGAGCTTTTTTAGTAATTCTTTTGTATTCATCAATCATCAAATCCGTTTACTAATTCTTTAAATTTTCTGCCCCTGTACTCAAAGGTTTTGAATTGGTCAAATGCTGGGCACGCGGGGCAAAGAGAAACTATATCGCCGCTCTTTGCTTTGTCTTTAGCGATAAGCAGAGCGTTTTCCATAGTGTCGGTTTTAACTATCTCAAGTCCGCTTTCTTCAAATCCGTCGCAAGATGTGACAGCGTCATAAATCTTATCCCGTGTAGCTCCGTTAAGTATCAAAATTTTGACCTTTTTTAAAATCAGCGGAGCCATTAAGCTCATATCGTTGCCCTTATCCGAGCCGCCGCATATCATAATGATTTTTTGCTCAAATGAATTGAGCCCGCTGATAACTCTTGACGGCGAGGTTGCGATCGAATCGTTATAATATTTAACTCCCTTGTATTCGCGCACAAATTCTATTCTGTGCTCAACGCCGCCAAACTGCTCGGCAACTTTCACAATATTTTCGGTATCGACCGTACCCCAAACCGCGGTTATGGCGGTGCAGTAATTTTCAACATTATGAATTCCGGGAATGCGAATTTTACTTTTATTCATAATGAATGTTTTTTCGCCGTTACTGCAATGAAAAATATCGCCGTTTTCCGCCATATAAGTCCCGTTTTCAACGGGATGCTTGACCGAAAACTCAAAGAGCTTGCCCCGTATATCAAAGCGCATATCGTGATAAACGCTATGCCCGATAGAATAATCGCAATCCGCGTTCAAAACGGCTATTGACTCGGCGCTCTGATAAATCAGAATATTGCGCTTGGCGTCTACATATTCATCGAGGCTGATATGGTGGTCAAGATGCGTTTTTTCAATATTGGTAACAACGGCAACATCGGGCTTATTGACCATATTCCCCATTGTGAGAAGCTGAAAGGAGGAAAGCTCAACAACGGCAATGTCCTCCTCACAGATACTATCAAGCTCGGGCATAAGGGCTTTTCCGATATTTCCGCCGAGGTAAACATTTTTGCCCTGCGCTTTCAGCATTTCGGATATGAGAGTGGTGGTGGTGGTCTTTCCGTTTGAGCCTGTTACCGCGATAATTTTGCAAGGGCAATACTTAAAAAAGACCTCCATTTCGGTGGTGACCGTTTGCCCCCTTGAAATGCACTCGCCTATCCACGGATTTTGAAACGGCAGTATTCCGTGCGAACGAAATACAACATCCATTTCAGGCAAAACTTCAAGATAATTCTCACCGAGTGAAAAATGCGCGTTGAGAGACTCAAGCTCGGCGCAGTCGCTTTCACCGATATAATCCTTGCCGCGTCTGTCGCAAGCCCAGACCTCTATCCCCTTTGACGCAAGCCACTTCGCGCAGGGCATATTGGCAACGCCCAAGCCGACAAAGGCAACCTTTTTGTTTTTCAGGCTTTCCAAATAATCTTTTACAGTTTCGTTCAAATCAATATCTCCTTAATGCGCGTAAAATGTTCCGTTTCTAAACTTTGCGGCGGTAAAGCCCTTCATTCTCTCTTCAAGCTCGTCCTGAAACGGCAACCGTCTTTCGCCTTTATATTTGTCTTTTATCGGAATATCGCAGCGCATAACATAATTGGCTATGAGCTGTTGGCATTTTGTTTGCATATTTCCGAGAAAATAACATTTATTTTCCGCCGGCTCCGCTATGGCGACGGCTATTTTCAACTGCTCTTTTTTTCCAAGAGGAGTTATCATTTTTGAAATCGCCACGGCGCCGTCCTGCGCTTTATCGGTTATAAAGCAGATAACGCCGCTTCCCTTGCGCTTGAGCCTATGTACCGTTAAATCGGTGATGACCTCGTCGATATGGGCAATCACATCATCACGGGATAGGTCATCTATCGCCACGCAATAAAAATATTCATTCTTTTTTGAAGCGGTAAAATCAAAGGAGAAAGCGTCACATTCAACCTGTGTATCAACAGCGTAACCGTCGGCGGAAAAATCATTTTTAACGGCGTTCAGAAAATCGTTAATATCGCTTTCTTTTCTCGCGGTAAAGTAATATCCGTAGTCATCTATCTCATGCTCGATCGTATTGAGGAAACTGTCGCATTTACCGTATTTCGTGTAATAAGCGAAAACAAGGCAAAGATTTACGATTATAAGAATATCGCAGGCATAATTGCAAATCACCGCCGCCGTGCGGCTGAAATTCAGCACATAAGGGTACGCGCCGATATAGATGAAGATAAACGCCGCCGCGAAAATTATTATGGCTTTCATAATTTTGAATAGCCTTTTTTGTTTTTTTCTGAATTCTCTCATTTTATCATTTCCATAAACTGTTCTTCAGATATTATTTCAATTCCGAGAGCGATAGCTTTATCAAGCTTGCTGCCGGCTTCCTCGCCCGCAAGCACATAGTCTGTCTTTTTAGACACGCTTGATGAAGTTTTCCCACCGAAGCGCTCTATTATTTCGGACGCTTCCGCCCGTTTAAGCGTCGGCAGCGTTCCCGTTAGCACAAATGTTTTTTTCGCAAAGCGGGTGTCCGTAACTACGGAAAGCGATTTTGTGTTCACGCCGCTCTCAATTAGACCGTCAACAAGCCGCTTTGATTTTTCGTTTTTGAAGAAATCAACAACGCTCTGTGCCATAACCGCCCCAAAGCCGTCTATTTCAAGAATATCGTCACAGCTCGCGTTCATAACGGCTTGTATATTTTTAAAATGGCTTGCAAGCAAACTGCCTGCTTTCGCGCCGATATGGCGTATTCCGAGGGCAAAAAGGAGCTTGCCTAAGTCGTTTTTCTTTGAATTTTCGACCGATGAAATAATGTTGTTTATGCTTTTTTCTTTAAAGCCCTCCAAATTAGCTTCGGCAATACTCTCAAAAGTGAGCTTATAAATGTCCTGCGTTTTTGAGATCAGACCGTTATTCACAAAGGTTTCAAGAATTGAAGGTCCTAAGCCCTCGATATCCATCGCGTCCCTTGAGCAGAAATGAATAAGATTTCTCAAAAGCTGTGCGGGGCAATCGGGATTTATGCACCTTATCGCCGCCTCGCCGTTTTCCCTGACAACATCACTGCCGCAGCTTGGGCAAACAGTTGGATAAACAAACGACCCATCGGAGCATTTTTCGTTGACGCAAAGCACCTCGGGAATAATATCTCCCGCCTTACGAACTGTCACGGTGTCGCCTATATTAACGCCCTTTTCGTTTATGAAATCCTGATTGTGCAATGTGGCGCGCGACACGGTAGTGCCCGCGAGGTGAACTGGCTCAAGAACGGCGGTTGGTGTAAGAACGCCCGTTCTGCCGACCGCTATCTCAATATCAATTAGCTTCGTCTGCTTTTCCTCGGGAGGATATTTGAACGCTATCGCCCATTTAGGAAACTTAGCGGTAGAGCCGAGCTCGGCGCGCATGGAGAAATCGTCCACCTTAATAACTGCGCCGTCAATATCGTATTCGAGTTCTCCCCTCTTTTCGCCGATACCCCTTATAACATCCACAGCTTTGGAAACGCTGTCAACAAGGGTATATTCGGGAATGGTATTAAAGCCGAGCTCTTTAAGAAAATCAAGGCTTTCCTTATGTGAATTAAGCGTAACGCCCTCTACCTGCTGAACATTGAAAACGAAAATATCAAGCCCTCTTGAAGCGGTGACCGCGCTGTCTTTCTGCCTAAGCGAGCCCGCGGCGGCGTTTCGAGGATTTTTAAACGGCTTTTCACCGTTGAGAAGCTGCCTGTCTATGACTCTGTCAAAGCTCTTTTTGGGCATATAAACCTCTCCGCGCACCTCAATAAAGGGAATATCCCTGTTGAGCTTGAGGGGAATATTTCTTATTACCCGCAGATTTCCCGTAACATCCTCGCCGACATTGCCGTCGCCTCTTGTTGAGCCTCTGACAAAAATGCCGTTTTCATATTCGAGGCTGACGGACAGCCCGTCGATTTTAGGCTCTACGCAATATTTCGGATCGCTCACAACATCAAGAACGCGCTTTTCAAAATCATATAATTCGCCCTCGGAAAAAGCGTCCTGCAACGACTCCATTCTAACGGTGTGAACAACGCTTTCAAAGGTGTTATCCGCCTTGCCGCCTACTCTCTTGGTTGGAGAATCGGGATCGTCGTATTCCGGGTGCTCATCCTCAAGCGATTTGAGCTTGCGCATCATCATATCATATTCGTAGTCCTCAATTTCGGGCGCATCGTCGTTATAATAACGGTCGCTGTGATAACGCAGAGTTTTTCTCAATTCTTCAATTTCAGTCTTAATACTGTCCATAGACTTCACCAAACACATATTATAACAAATATTTCTATTATCTTCAATAAATATATTTTATTATTCTCAAAAACAGCATAATAAAACCGCCGCGGAAAACGCGGCGGTAAATTTAATAACTGTTTTAACCGAGATATGGGCTTTAAATCAAACGCGCCTGAGCAAAGCCGATACGCTCCCTGCCTTTTAACATATCGGATGTGTTTCGCGCGTTAAAGTAAATTCGCAGGCAGTTATCATAATATGTGAGGCAGCAGGCGTAAACATACTGCGCCATCCAATCATTATTTTCGCAAGGGCAAGGCTCAATGAGGGGCTTGATAAACTCAAAGCTCTCTCCGTCATCGGAGCGCAGAAGCATTATAGCGGAATGGCTTTTGCCGTCCTTCTCATAAATTCCGTTTTGAAGCCCGATAAGGCAGTCTTTAAGTTTGTAAACTTTAATACATCCCGAGCAGAGATTGAGATAAGGGTTATTCGCATCGGGAGATATTATGGGCTTATCGCGGGAAATATAACGATCTGTAATATTATTGCTTTCCGCAAAGCTTATATAAGTCGGCTCGCAAAAGCCGCAGTCCTTAATATATGTTTGACCGCAGGAATAATAAAGCCTGTATTTTCCTCCCATTTTTATGAGAAAAGGATTTGAAATCGACTGACCGCGCTCATCAATCTCAAAATCCCTCGTCGCCCGAATAACCGGCACGGGTCTGCTCCATTTAACAAGGTCTTTTGAGGTCGTGACAAATATTTCTGATTTCCATTTTCCGCCGATAAGACTTAGCGCGTTGCCCAAAAGCGGCTTTGTTCTTTCATAAAAGAGATAATATGTGCCGTTTATGTAATTTATATTTGGGCGCATGGCTCTCGGCACGATTTTTCGCTCAAGCGCAAAATCAACACCGTTTTCAGAGGAAAAATGATAAACGCCGAAAAATGTGTGGCAAAAGAGATGCCAGCGACCGTCGTGCGAACAGTCGGGGGTAAGAACGGTTGGGTCTGCGGCGGTAAAACTGCCGCCGAAATTCTTTATAACGGGATTGTTTTCATACATCGAAAATTCCGCGGAGCAGAATTTATCAAAGGTCAAATCAAGCATAGCCGTTTCCATAATCACAGTGTGTTCAAAGCCTCGGATAAAGCGCAGAAAACGGCTCGCGGCAATTTTGATTTCTTCAACGCCTTGGCTAATTCCTCGCGGGTATTAACATTTTTAAACGGACTGTAAGCAATCCTTTTCTTAACGGTTTTTTCCTGCCAGCGCGAGAAAATATAAACTATTCTTTCCTTTATATCCTGCGTTTTTCTGTGGGTGTTTTCAAGCGTTATTTCAATTCTTTCGTCAGGCGAAATTCCGCTTAATTCAACATAAGGTACGCCGTTTTGATCAGTCATTATTTCGCAGCTTTTGCAGGTAAGACCGTGTGAAGATATATCTTTAAATGTAAAACGAACGGTCCTGCTTTGCGGTATAACGGAGGTATCACCGGCAGGCTTTTCTACGATTATACTCAAAGTATTACCGCTGTCATTATAGGACTGAGTGAATACGGTATCACAGCAGTGGTCGCTGAAATCAACTCTGCCGTTATCCTCGCGCAGTGTGAACTTTCCGTTGCCGGAAAAAACGAGCATCTCCAAACATTCGGGATTGCCCGATTTATTTCCCTTATCCCTCGAAAGCGGAATAAAAGCGCCCTCTTTTGCGAGAACGGGAATATTCTCAATATCGCGGTTAAGGATCACGCATTTGCCGCCGCTGTAGCTTTGATTGGTGAAAATATCAGTCCATCTGCCATCGGGAAGCCAAGCGTTCGTCTTTCCCATACCGATGGTATCGTCCGCCGCCTCGGTTATGGGGCAAACAAGAATTTCGCTTCCGAACATATACTGATTTTTGTATTTATAGGCGTTCTCATTATCGGGATAGGAATAATAAAGAGGCTCGCACAGAGCTATCCCCTCGCTGTGCGTTCTGTGATCCATCGTATAAATATAGGGAATAAGAGCGTGGCGCAGGCGCAGGTATTCCTTAGCGGATCTGTATACTTCATCCCTGTATTTCCAAGGCTCTTTACCGAGCAAATCGTCCTGCGTGGAATGAAGCCGCATGATCGGGCTGAAAACGCCGTATTGAAGCCAGCGGAGATACAGTTCATCGTCCCTTGCTCCGAAATGATGCCCGCCGATGTCGTGACTCCACCAAGTGTAAGCGGCGTTTGCCGCCGTAGCCGTAAACTCAGGCTGAAAATCAAAAACCTTCCAATTTATTGCCGTGTCGCCGGAGAAACCGAGCGGATATCTGTGAGAGCCGAGCCCGCCGTAACGGGAAAGAATGAGCGGTATTTCGCCGTTTTGAGCATTGTCGAGATAATGGTAGTGATTGAGGGCGTTGAGCGGGTCAAGCCCCTTTACATCGCTTTTATGCCCCTGCTGCCAATCTATCCACCAAAAATCCACACCGTCCTTTTCGTAAGGCTTGTGAATTATATCAAAATACGCATTCCAGAATTTATCGCTTCCGCACACAAACGGTATATCCTGCTTACTTTCCGGGTCAACGCCGACCGCTCTTGCGAAATCCTCGTACATATCCTCGAAAAAGCGAACGCCGTCTGCCGGGTGAAGATTTAAGGTGATGTGAAGATCTTGCTCCTTGAGAAAACGCAAAAAGCCTTTATAATCGGGAAACAGCTTTGTGTTCCACGAATAACCGGTCCAACCGCTTTTATTGTGCTTACCGTTCAGCGTTTTAAATTCTTCTTTAAATTCGTCCTCAAGGTCAACCCAATGCCAATCCATATCAACGGTGGCAACGGTCAGCGGAACATCCTCTTTATTAAATCTCAGCATCAGCTCTTCATATTCCCGCTGAGTATATCTTCTGTATCTGCTCCACCAAACGCCGAGAGCAAAACGCGGCACTATGGGCACGGGAGAGCTGATTTTATAAAACGCCTTTATTGTTTCCCTGTAATTCTTTTCATACGCGAAAAGATAGAGATCTGTTGAGCCGTCTTTTCTCTGCGTGAAATTGCCTCTTTCGGTCAAGAGCATTGAATCGCTGTCGTCAAGAGCGTAAACGCCGTTGTCGGTTATAAGACCGTCATCAACGGAAACTCTGCCGAATGTATTGTCAAGCGTTCTGCGTGTGCCGCCGAGATTTTTAGACTTTTTAAAAGAAAGGGACTTGTTTTTATCCTTAACGAGAACGAAATCGGGCTCGCCGTTCTTTTTGAGTATGTAAAACTTAACGGACGGCGTCTCGACGATGATATGCTTTTTATCCTCATTTACGGAAAACGCGGGAGCGTCAAATCGCCTAAACCAAACTGCGTAGCTCGGCAAATCGGTGAAGGCTCTTGTTTTGGAATATTCAAAGCGAATGAGCCTGTCCGTAAAAACGGTCACCCTGTAATCATTTCCGATATATATCTGCGAATTGCTCGCCTTAGCGTCGGTTTTAGCGATAAGCGAGGCTTTCAACATAAGCGTTTCTCCTTTCATTATTTTGCCACTAAATTTTATCGTCACTTAAATTATAAATCGTATCCGTTTAAAAGTAAACAGCCGAAATTATTAAACAAGTCCGTAAAAAATAGACAATAGAAAAAAGAGCCCTCTTGATGTAGAATAAACATCAAGGGGAAATTTTAATGTCAAACTCTTGCTACCAACAAGAGCATAATAAACACCATAAATCTTTTTGTTTTAATGCTCCTCTCAAATATGTTCTCTAACAGTATTTATACACAACAGCTGTTTCACTTCCTGCAGTGAAAGTAACCTTTAATCGGTAATCATAAAAAATGTTAATATTTCTTGTTTTAGATATAGCTAAACATATGCCAGTACTACTGTCAGTCCAGGTTTCTACTGTTGTGTAACCACTTGATTTATTTTTTTGTAATTCCATTTTTATTTTAAGTGTTGTGGATTTTCTTGCAGTAACAGTGGCTGCACAACTTGCTTTAATCCCATTGATTTTTAAGTTGGTAGTATTGCCGAGCATAACAATATAGCAAGGATTTATTTCAACATCTTCCTTCTCGGCTGCATTTGCAATTGAATAGCAACCAAAAATCAATAGAAATGACAAGCAAATTAAAATTAACCGTTTAATATGCATCTTACATTTCATCGCTTCCTCACCTCCATTACAATACTTTTAATACACTTAATCTCTATAAATTCCTATTTTGTGATAAAAAAATAAAGAAATCTGAAAATTTTTCAGATTTCTTTTTAATTATTCTGCATTCTGTGCTATTTTTAACAATTCATTCTCTTCGATGTTTCCGGTAAGCATATAAATATATTTTCCATTGTTAAAGATAATCCCGGTTTGATGCCCTCCAGCAGCTTTATATACAATATATCTTATACCATCTATATCTTTTTCTATGCTTTCATTCTTTTCCGTATCAAAATTAACTGTTGTACTAATTGGAAATTTTTGTACTGAAAAACCATAAGAATTTTTCATATAAGAGTAAATACAAAAATTATCGGACTTGAATTCATCGTTTTTTATAAATCCATCGGGAATATATCCCAAAGACAAATATTCAACATCAATTATATCACTATTATCCAAAATGTTATATGCGGAATGTGTTTTAAACTTCTTAATCAAAAACTCTCTGCATGAGGGAATTGCCAACGCTGTAGTTGTAATAGAAAGCAGTATTGCTGCAACAAGTATTATTTTAATTGCATTCTTCGTGAACCTATGATACTTGTCATTTCGCATTTTATCAAATAATCTGTTCATTTTTTTCTGATGCTTTTTGCTGAAATCATGCTTTGGTATATCTGTTGGAAATGAATCGAGCCATAACTCACAAGACAGCAGGCAAGCTTCTTCAAATACAATCACTTTATAAACTCCTTTCTTCTAAATGTTTTTTCAGTTTGGTTTTTGCGTATTGCAGTTTTTTCCTTACATAAGAATCCTTAATGTTATAAATCTCCGCTATTTCACGGCTTTTATAGCCGTATATGTATTTTAAATATAAGAAAACTCTGCTTTCTTCATCCAACACATTTTTAATAACCGTTGCTAAATATATTCTATCGAAATTTTCAAAATATTTTAATTGAGATGCTTCATTTCCGAAGGCTTCATTTTCATCATCGCTTGAAATGACATCGATTTTGTTTGATTTGTTGTATATGTCAATTGCAAATCCGGTAACAATCGTTGATAAATAAGCTTTTGTCCTTTTGGAATATACATCGTCAATTTTATCAAAATTCTTTGCCACATAAAAGAATGTTTCTTGAACGCAATCTTCGGCGTCTTCTATATTATGGACTTTTTTCAAAGCAATCCAATACAACAAATCTTTGTATTTATCATATAACTCTTTAAATCTATTCTTTTCTGCTTGCGTATCGAGCAGATTTAAAAAACTTATCATTATATTATATCCCTTGAAATTTGATTTTTGTCGAAATTTGCAATAACTCTATTTGTAATTATAAACAAAACAATAACAAATTACAACTAGTAAAAGAATAATTGCAAGAGAGATATAGGCCTTTTCACAGGACATAGAGTAATTCTTTGATTTGATTTATTTCAAAACAAGCAGATTTTCAACTTGTTGAAATAAGCTCTCGGATTTTTAATGCGGCTATAAAAACATTATTTCAGGCGCAAAGCAGACCGATAACAATGGCGCCGAAATCATGTAACAAAAAACTGTTTTCGATTTGTATTAATTTTTTATCACAAAACACTTCTTTTTTGGGATTAAGTATAATGGAGAGAGTTATAAGAATTTATAAAAAATTTTAAATATAGTGAAATTTAAAAAAACAGTTGGAAAATGAGGTGATTTTCTTGAAGAAAAAAGTAATATCGTGAGTCCGGCTATATTTATATCAATATTACTTCTGTACCTTCTTTTTTATATTTAATTTTAAGGAAGATTTGGTCAAAATTTTAAGAATTAATAACAATTATGCATAATATTAAAAACTTTTCTAATTGCCATATATAACAAAGTAGTAAATTCATTTTATATGAATTTATAATAATTTTTTTAAAGGAGTAGATTTTTATGTAAAAGAAAAAAGTAATGTTCGTATCAGCTTTATTGAGCATTGTTTTGTGCTTTGGCATGTTAGGAGGTGTCACCGCCGCCTTTGCCGCCTCATCTTATTCCGATACATTTCCTTTAAATGATAGTACGGGAAAGCGTTATGGTACGATTAGTGCAAGTATTACGAAAACAAAATTGACCGGTTCTACAAGTTTTGGTGGCAATGCCAAGGATCTTTATGTTTACGGGCTTGCGGCAAGAACCGATATGGCTACAAGCAACTTGCGCAATACCCAGTACAATGAAGATCATCAAACTAATAAAACCAACGGCAGAGCTAGTATAACGATTACAGCAGATTCCGGAAAAACATTTTATTCGGGTGTTGTTGCTCATTATGTTAAAACTGATTCAAATGCTGAATACGATTTAACAGACACCGTAGATCCCAGTTAAAATTATTAAAACTTACTTTGAGATTAAATCATAATAGGCATAATTTTTAAGTTCTAATATAGCAATATCTTGCGGCGGTTGAATCAGCTCTGCTGCTTTCAACCGCCTTTTTTATATTTAATTATAAGGAAGATCTCGATGAAAAAAATTATATCGTTAATAGCCGCCATTTTTTGCATTTTCGCCGTGGCGGCGATTTCGGGTTGCTCCGATAACGCACCCGATCCCGTTGAAGTTTCGGTTTCCGATGAATATATTTTTGAACAGGATTGCCCAACTTTTATTACAAACAATACTTATGTCGCTTTAACAAAGGCGCCCAACGGCTATTACTATTTTTCCGATACCAATAAATTGACACTGTTTGATACAAATTTGAAAAAATCCACTATCGTATGCGACAAAGCCGACTGCGCGCATAACGACGACTCATGCCCGGCATATTTTGGATTTAATATGTCTAAACATTACTCTTCCATGCATCTTCAGTATTATAACGGAAGCCTGTATACCTTTTACAGCGAAACGGATAAGGACAATGTTATAAACCATTATATCGCGCGCGTATCGCTTGACGGCAGAGAGAAGGAAAAAAAGTGTTTTCTCTTTAAATCTATCGGCGAGGCGGATTGCAATATTTTTATACACAGAGGCTGTGTGTATTTTGACCGTATGGAATATTCAGGCGATATGCAAGCTGTGAAATTATACAAGACGGGGCTTGAAGCCGGAAATTCCAAGCCGCAGGAGATATTCTCCTATACGGGAAGAGATCCCTATTTTAAAGATCTTCAATTCTTCGGAAACCACTTGTATTTTACATATAACAGCGACGACGCCGCGACTAACGGCGTAATACTCAATGATTACGACATTCGCAGCGGCTCTGTTTCGGAAATCAAGTTAAACAACTTTTCGGGATTGTTCGCCGTCTCGGGCAGAGAAATATATTACTATGACAATACTGCTCGGGAATTTGTAAAATATGATTTGGATTTGAAAACATACACTTCATTTTACAAGGGTGAAAACGGCAGAATTTCCATCGACGGCGAAAAGCTTTATATCGACAGTTCAACCGATACACAGCAGAACGGACTGACCCATAAAGTTTTGGCTGTGGATTTAAAAACAAAGGAAACGACCGAATACAGCTTTAATAAAGAATACAGCATCTGCCGATTTGGCGGCAGCGATTATCTTATATTTGAATACCCCGACCCGTCAACAAGAAAAACGGAATTTGAATTTATCGAAAAGCAATAACAGAAAGGTTTTAAAATATGAAAAAAATATTGATAATCGCAGGCGTAATCGCATTGGTTGTCGGCGGTGCGTTTGGCGCTTATTTCGGTTACGGCTCCTCAACTTTCCTCAACCCTTCAAACGAGGCGCAGCTTATCAAGTTTCTAACAGTTGATGAAGACAGCCCGCCTCCTTTAATACGAAAAACAAAATATGTGGAAGACGGTCAGGTGTTTGTTGTTTTATACGATTCATATGCTTACGGCGAGAAAAAGCTTTGCCTTATGCAATTCACTAAGAATAAATATTACATCAACAGATACGAATATAAAGGTTCCGGGCGAATGTCTTATCCTTCGGCAGATGCAGCTATGCGTCTCGACCAAATAGCATTCGATGATGAATATATAGAAAAAGAGCTGCGTAATGAAGACGGAACAGAAAAAATGTTTTTCTGCGTATCCGCTAAAATCAGCGAGGGAAAAACATATGAATATACCGTTAAGCGTGACGGAGAAATCATAAAATCCGACAAGATTTCCAATTCAGACGATGATTATCTTGAAGTTTTTTCAGTTGATAATCTGTCCGAAGATTTGGATAGTGATAATTTTTGGCTTGACACTATCATTTTTGATTATAAAGTCACTTAAATTCTCAAAAGGCATTCTTTTAACGGCTTTCCTTCGCTCAAACAGAAAGGTTTTAAAATATGAAAAAAATATTGATAATCGCAGGCGTAATCGCATTGGTTGTCGGCGGTGCGTTTGGCGCTTATTTCGGTTACGGCTCAACTTTCCTCAACCCTTCAAACGAAACGCAGCTTATCAAGTTTCTTACAGTTGATGAAGACAGCCCGCCTCCCCTGATACGAAAAACAAAATATGTTGAAGACGGTCAGGCATTTATTGTTTTATACGATTCATATGCTTACGGCGAGAAATCGCTTTGCCTTTTTCAATTCACCAAGGTTAAATATTACAACAACAGATACGAATTTAGAGCTTCCACACGAATGTCTTATCCTTGGGCAGATGAAGCTATGAGTCTTGACCAAATAGTATTCGATGATGAATATGAGGGAAAAGAGCTGTATCATGAAGACGGAACAAAAAAAATGTTTTTCTGCGTATCCGCTAAAATCAGCGAGGGAAAAACATATGAATATACCGTTAAGCGTGACGGAGAAATCATAAAATCCGACAAGATTTCCGATTCAGACGATGACTATCTTGAAGTATTTTCTGTTGATAATCTGTCCAATGATTGGGATGAAGTTGTCATTTTTGATTATAAAGTCACTTAAATTCTCAAAAGGCTTTCTTTTAACGGCTTTCCTTCGCTCAAACAGAAAGGTTTTAAAATATGAAAAAAATATTGATAATCGCAGCTGTAATCGCATTGGTTGTCGGCGGCGTGTTTGGCGCTTATTTCGGCTACGGCTCAACTTTCCTCAACCCTTCAAACGAGACGCAGCTTATCAAGTTTCTAACAGTTGATGAAGACAGCCCGCCTCCCTTAATACGAAAGACAAAATATGTTGAAGGCGGGCACACATTTATTGTTTTATTCGATTCATATGCTTACGGCGAGAAATCGCTTTGCCTTTTTCAATTCACCAAGGTTAAATATTACAACAACAGATACGAATTTAGAGCTTCCACACGAATGTCTTATCCTTGGGCAGATGAAGCTATGAGTCTTGACCAAATAGTATTCGATGATGAATATGAGGGAAAAGAGCTGTATCATGAAGACGGAACAAAAAAAATGTTTTTCTGCGTATCCGCTAAAATCAGCGAGGGAAAAACATATGAATATACCGTTAAGCGTGACGGAGAAATCATAAAATCCGACAAGATTTCCGATTCCGACGGTGATTATCTTGAAGTTTTTTCTGTTGATAATCTTTCCAATGATTGGGATGAAGTTGTCATTTTGGATTATGAAGTCACTTAAATTCAAAAGGCATTATTTTAACGGCTTCCCTTCGCTCAAATAGGATGATGATTCCAGATGAAAAACTACGAAATCGCAAGAATTTTCAGAAATAAGATACTCATATCAATATTGTTGGTTTTCATTGCATTGCAGCTTATGATAACGGCGAGCATTGAAACGAACAATTTAAAATATTTATATAATTCCGACGGACCTGACGAGTATTCCGAAATATACAGTGAATATTTACAAGATGACGGAGATAAAAAAGGCGAGCTGTATGAGGGGCTCGAGAATGTAGAAGATGTTATTGGCGACCCCGAAGATATTCTCGGAATGGACTTTGTGCGCGAGCTGTATCCCGACGCCGTAAAATATTATGAAGAAAACAGGGACAATATTGATTTTGAAAAAATAAGAGCTTTCAGCAGTATAAATCGTGATCGTAAAAGCAAGCTCGATTATCTCAGCCAATATCACGACTATATTGAGGATATCATCTCTCAAGCGGAGGATAAATCCGGATTTTCTGTTTTTCAAAACAGCTCTTTTTCCACGAGAAACATAAAAAAGACAGCCGACGATTACGGCAAAACACAAAATTTTGTTTTAACCGAAACGAACACCGCCGCGTTTGATAATGCGATCGCGAATGAATTTTCGGGCTATTTTTCACTTATCATATGTTTAATATTTTCTGTTTTCGCTTTCAAAAGCCGTAATACCGAAACGGAGCTGTGTATCAGAAGCTGTAAAAACGGCAGAATATCCCTGCTTTTTAAAAGAATTCGGGCGATGGCGTTATTTACGGCTCTGACTGTGATTTTGGTCAATATATCCAACTATCTCTATTACGGATATATATACGGCTACGATCTCGATTGGTCGGCAAATGTCAGATCATCCGCGCTTTTTGCAAACTTTTTGTATAACATAAATTTCGCGCAAGCCGCCGTTGTGATTTTGATATTTAAATTTGAAGCTTTATTCCTGATTTCTCTCATAACATACCTTATCTTTTATTCGGTTAAAAACTTTGGAATGGCTTCAATCGCCACAGCCGCTTTTCTCATCGTTGAAAATCTGTTATATAACCTCGTTCCGATATACAGCCCGCTTTCCTTTTTCAAAGTGGCTAATCTCTTTTATTTCTTGGAGCCGACTGCCGCGCTGAAATATTCCAACATTTCGATATTCGGCTTTCCGTTTAGAGCTGAAATGGTTTTCACGGTTTCCGCGTTTATATTTATCATTCTGTTTTCAATGTTGAATGCGCTTGCGGTTAAACTCAGTTATCCTATAAAGAGCAAAAGTAAATTGGAATATCGCTTAAATTCCTTTACCGTAAAAGCCGAAAATCTTTTAAATCGACTGAAAAGCAAAATTTTTTCAAAGCATATTGAAACATATAAATTTTTATTTTCTCAGAAAATGATCGTTGTATTCATTATCTTTGCGATAATTTTAGCAAACGGTTATTCCTTCGGCGAATACGGCAGAAGCGCCGTCAACGGTTATCTCAACACATTTTACAATGATTACGGAGGCAAGCTGAATGACAAGGCGCTGAAAAGCATTGAAAAAACCGAATCGATGCTGAGCGCGGCGCAAGAAGAAAGAGATAGTTATTATAACGATTATCTTCAAGAAAAAATAAGCGAAGATGAGTACTATTTAAAGATCTCCTACTTACCCGAATACAATACCGAGGAAAAAGCAATAGGCATATTGCGTTCTCAAATTGATTACATCAACGAGGAGCTTTCAAACGGATTTGAGGCATACCTGATTCCTCAAGATGATTATAACACATTGTGTGGTGTTGAATCTCTTGATTACGAAAACAGCTTTTCTCTTTATCTTATCATAATTGCGCTGCTTTTTACCTACGGCATAACGGCAAGCGACAAGAATAAAAATATTTTAACGATTCTGCATTCATGCAAATACGGAAGAAAACGGCTGTTTTATAAAAAGGCTTCGCTGTTAGCGGCAAGCACGGTATTGGTCTATGCCTTTTGCGTAGTATTCAGATTGCTGTATTACCGTAATTATATTCATCTCAAATATTTGTCCGCTCCCCTGCAAAGTCTTGAGACTTTCGCTCAGTTCCCCATAAAAATAAGTATCCTTAACTATTATATAATTATAAATCTTGTTAGGCTGGTAATGCTGCTGGCTGTTGAATTTGTTATGCTGTATATATGCGTTCGATTAAGCGCGCAGACGGCGTTGATTACAAACACTTGCATTTTTGCGGTGCCGTCTGTTTTTATGATAATGGGAGCAGACTTCGCAGCCGATTACTCTGTTATAAAGTATCTGAATTTTTTGAACGGCTATCTTGAGAGCGGAACACGAAGTATAAATATATATTGGATCGAATTGGCAGCGGCGGCGGCAATTATGTTTATCTTTATTTGGCTTGCCCGCAAAAAGTTTACCGTAACAGGGAGAAAGTAATATGGAACTTGAAATCATCGGCTTAACAAAAAAATACAATGACAATACGGCGCTCGATAATTTTACCGGCAAATTTTCTTACGGAATATACGGGATTCTCGGTCCAAACGGATCGGGTAAATCTACTCTTTTTAATTTGCTTACCGATAATCTTGTTCCAACCGCCGGAAAGATACTGCTTGACGGTAAAAGTATTTTGGAAATGGGCGGCGAATACAGAGCGCGCCTTGGATATATGCCTCAGCGTCAGGGCTTTTATGAGGATTTCACGGCAAAAATGTTTCTAAAATATTTTTGTTCTCTCAAGGGAATCAAGCCTAAAGATAAATATGTTGAGCAAATTCTTGAAAATGTTAATCTGTTGGATGTAAAAAATTCAAAGATTTCCTCTCTCTCCGGAGGGATGAAGCAAAGGCTTCTCTTTGCGCAGGCAATTCTGAATGATCCCGAAATCCTGATTTTGGATGAGCCTACGGCAGGACTTGATCCAAAGGAAAGAATAAACTTCAGAAATATGCTTGCGTCTTTATCGAAAAATAAGATAATTCTCATAGCAACGCATATCGTTTCGGACATAGAAAGCATTGCCGATAATGTTGTTTTGCTCAAAAAAGGAAAAATACTTATTCGGGATTCGCCTGAAAATCTGATGAACAGCATACAAAACAAGGTTTACGAAATTCGCGGCTCGAAAGATGAACTTCTTAGTAAAAGAAGCGAAACGGGCATGGGAAATATAATTCACGATCAAAGCGGAATTGCTTTAAGGGTCGTAACCGATGAGCCTTATGAGAACTGCATTCCCGTAGAAAACAACATTTCTCTTGAAGATGTTTATCTTTATTACTTTGAATATTTAAAATAAATTATCAGATAATTGCACAACAAAAATCCGGCTGAAAAGCCGGATTTTTTTATAGCGATAATTATAGATTATATTATAAATTTATGAAACACCTTTTTGCCTTTTTTTACAATAACTCCGTTTTCAAATTCCGCTTTATTAACAGTAAAAGCAAAATCGGTTATTTTTTCATCGTTCACGGTAACGCCGCCCTGCTGAATAAGCCTTCTCGCCTCGCTCTTGGATTTAGACAAGCCCGCCTTAACAAGCATATCTATAACGGCGACGGCGCCGTCTGTAAAATCGTTATCGTCAAGCGTAGTTGTGGGCATATCCGCGCTGTCCGCACCGCTTCCGAAGAGGGCTCTTGCGGCATCCTGCGCCTTTTTTGCCTCCTCTTCGCCGTGAACAAGCTTTGTAAGCTCAAAGGCAAGTATCTCCTTTGCTTTGTTGAGCTGGCTGCCTTCCCAATCGTTCATCTTATCGATTTCCTCAAGCGGCAGGAATGTGAGCATTCTTATGCACTTGAGCACATCGGCGTCGGCAACATTGCGCCAATATTGATAAAATTCATAAGGAGATGTTTTATTCGGGTCAAGCCAGACTGCGTTGCCGGCGGTTTTGCCCATTTTGTTGCCCTGAGCGTCGGTGAGCAGCGTTATTGTCATAGCATGGGCGTCCTTACCGAGCTTTTTGCGTATTAGCTCAGTTCCGCCTAACATATTGCTCCATTGATCGTCGCCGCCAAACTGCATATTGCAGTCGTAATGCTGAAAAAGATAATAAAAGTCGTAGGACTGCATTATCATATAGTTAAATTCAAAGAAAGAGAGCCCTCTTTCCATTCTTTGCTTATAGCATTCGGCGCGAAGCATATTGTTTACGGAAAAACACGCGCCCACCTCACGAAGAAGCTCAACATAATTGAGACCGAGAAGCCAATCGGCATTGTTTACCATAAGCGCCTTACCGTCCGAAAAGTCGATAAAACGCTCCATTTGCTTTTTAAAGCATGCGGCATTATGGTCTATATCCTCACGGGTAAGCATTTTACGCATATCCGTTCTGCCGGACGGGTCGCCTATCATAGTTGTGCCTCCGCCGATAAGAGCTATCGGCTTGTTGCCTGCCTCCTGAAGCCTTTTCATAAGCGTAAGCGCCATAAAATGACCCGCCGTAAGACTGTCCGCCGTGCAGTCAAACCCAATATAGAAAACGGCTTTACCGCTGTTGACCATTTCCCTTATTTCTTTTTCGTTTGTCACCTGCGCGATAAGACCGCGCGCGGTAAGTTCCTCATAAACTCCCATAAATTTATTTGTCCTCCTGTGACAAAAGCATCTCCTCGGCGCTCTTGAGCAGATTTTCCGTGATGTTGAGACCGCCCATAATGCGGGCAAGCTCCCTCTTTCTGCCGTCAAAATCAAGGGGAGTTACTTTTGTATATGTTTTATCATTTAAAAATTCCTTGGAAATCAGAAAATGCCCGTCCGCAAAAGCGGCGATTTGCGCCGAATGAGTTACGGTGATGACCTGTGTTTCCTTTGAAACGGATTTCAGCTTCATTCCTATCCTGCCGCTTGCCCTGCCGGAAACGCCCGTATCTATCTCATCAAAAATGAGCGTGCCTACCGTATCGTTGTGGGCAAGAATATTTTTAATGGCAAGCATTATCCTCGAAAGCTCCCCGCCGGAAGCGATTTTCGCAAGGGGCTTGGGCGGCTCTCCCGGATTTGTGGAAATAAGAAACTCGATTTTATCTGTTCCGTTTGATGAGAGATTTCCTTTTTCAAAATTGACCGAAAAGCTGATTTTCGGCATATCAAGAAATTCAAGCTGTTCTTTAACGGATTTTTCAAATCGCTTTGCCGTTGCTTTTCTGAAATCGGAAAGCTCCCGCGCCTTTTTTTCGGTTTTTTCAAGCAATTCACCGAATTGAGCCGTAAGGCGTTCAAGCTCGGCGTCGTTGTTAAGTATAGCCTCTCTGTCGGCAATCGCCTTGTCGAGATAAGCGATTATGCTTTTCTCACTGCCGCCGTATTTTAAGCCGAGTCGGTAAAGCGCGTCGAGCCTCTCCTCTACCTGTTCCCTTTCCGCCTCGTCAAATTCGTATTCGGAAAGCTCAGATGCAAGAATATCCTTTGCTTCCTCCAAAAGCTCGCCAGCTTCCGTAAGCTTGGAAACGGCGGTGTTAATATTTCCGCCGATCCCTTTAAGGTCGGACAGCTCCTTGACGGCGGAAATAAGATTTCCGATAATACCGTCAAAATCGTCATTACCGCTTAAAGTTGAAACCGCCGAAGAAATGGCAGCGGAAACCGCCTGAGAGTTTTCCATCATCAGCTTTCGTTTTGCAAGCTCCTCACGCTCGCCTTCTTTGACATCGGCGGATTGAAGCTCTTTGATTTGGTAATTGAGCAGTTCAAGGTTTCTCTCTTTTTCTTCCTCGTCCATTGTGAGCGAGCGAAGCCGCCGCCTAACGGAAATCATTTCACGAAAGCTCTCTTTATATTCCTCCAATGGGCTTTCTTCGCCGCCGAGCATATCAATATATTGATAATGCGCATCGGGGTCAAGAAGCTGCTGACTGTCGTGCTGACCGTGAATATTTACAAGCAGCCTGCCGATATCTTTTAAGACGGAAGCATTGACGGGCGCTCCGTTGATCCTGCACGATGATTTACCGTTCTCTGAAATGCGCCTTGTGAGCAGAAGCACTCCGTCATCATCGGCGCCGTAGCCGAGCTCCTCAAGCTTTTTTGCCGCCTCTGCCGAAATATCATCAAAGCAGGCGCTTACAAAAGCGTATTTCGCTCCGTTACGAACAAGCTCACGGGAGGTGCGCTCACCGAGAATGGCGTTGATAGAATCAACAACGATAGATTTTCCGGCGCCCGTTTCACCCGTTAGCACATTGAGCCCTTTATTAAATTCGATTTGAGCCTTTTCGATAACGGCAATGTTTTCAATACTAAGAGTTCTTAACATTCAAAGATTTCTCCAGACTTTCCTTAAAGCTTTGCGCATCTTCTTCGGTTTTGCAAAGCACAAATATCGTATCATCGCCGGCGATAGTGCCTAAAACGCCGTCCCACTGCATCGAATCTATCGCGGCGCAGGCAGCTCCCGCCATACCCGAAAAGCATTTTACGCAGGCGAAATTACCGGCGTTATCAACATTTATTACGGAGTCGGCAAAAATACCAGCGGCGCGAGACGAAAAGGTTTCCGCGGAGTTTTTCTTTCCCGTGGAATAAACATATCTGCCGTTTTCCGAAAGCTCTTTGACGAGCCTTAATTCCTTTATATCCCTTGAAATCGTGGCTTGAGTGACGCTGTAGCCGTCGCCAAAAAGCCGAGCCTGCAATTCCTCCTGCGTCTCTATATTGCCGTCTTTTATAATTTCAAGTATTTTAGCCTGCCGTCTTTTTTTCATTTCAAAATCTTCTTTCTATGATTTTTTTCTTCATAATTTCATAAAAATTATCCGGTTTCAATCTGATAAGCCTTGCTTTGTATTCCGAAAGAGACACCTTGATTTTACTGCCTGCCGAAATATTAACGGGAGCTTCTCCGTCACAGGTCAAAATGGAATTGTTGTTTATATCGCTTTTCAGCTCTACGCAAAGAACGCTTGAGCTGCTGACAACTATGCTTCTGTCCATCAGCGAATGCGGGCATATGGCTGTAATAACAAAACAATCAAGCTCAGGGCTCAGAACAGGGCCGCCCGCCGCGAGACTGTACGCCGTTGAGCCCGTGGGAGTGGAAATAATAACTCCGTCGGCGCGAACATTAAGCACATCTCTGCCCTCGCCAGTAATATCAATGTCGATTAGCCTCGCAAGGTCGCCTCTTGAAAATACGGCGTCGTTAAGGCAGTGATAATCCCCTGCGGTTTCGCCGTTTTCAATGATCTGCGCCTTCAGCATTATACGCTCGTCTGTTTTATAATCGCCAAAAGCAAGCTTTTCAAGAAGATTAAGTTCATTTTTTTCAATGCCGCTTAAAAAACCGAGCCTGCCGGCGTTTATTCCAAGAACGCTTTTTCCGCAAATGGCGGCGTTCTTTGCCGTTTTCATAGTGGAGCCGTCTCCGCCGACTACAAGCGCGATATCGCACTTTGCCATAAGCGCGTCATCAGGCAGAAATTCCGCCAAATTGCGCAGAGCTGAGTCTTTGTATTCATCGGAAAGAAATACCTTGCACCCGCTCTTTTTGAGAATTTCTGCGGCGGCGTGAGCAATAGCGGAAATCTCATCACTATTCAAATTACCGAACAGAGAAATGTTCATAGCAGCTCCTTATGCGAACGCTCGACAAGAGCCGACGCGTCAATATTTTCATTGACTCTCGGCAAATCGGATTTGATAAGATAAATAAGATATTCTATGTTTCCCTCAGGGCCTTTTATCGGCGAAAATTGCAAGCCTTCAACGGAAAACCCGTTTTGAAGAGCCAAAGAGAACACGGCGTCAACAACCTCTTTATGCACATCAATATCTCTGACAACGCCCTTTTTGCCGACCTTATCCCTGCCCGCTTCAAACTGCGGCTTGATAAGGCAGACAGCCTGACCGTCATCGGCGAGAAATCTGTGAAGATTAGGTAAAATATGCTTTAACGATATAAAAGAAACATCAACGGAGGAAAAATCAATTTTGTCTTTTATCTGTTCCTCGGTTACATAACGAAAATTAGTCTTTTCAAGATTGATCACTCTTTCGTCACAGCGCAGTTTCCAAGCAAGCTGACCGTAGCCGACATCTATTGAATACACCTTGAGCGCGCCGTTCATAAGCATACAATCGGTAAAGCCGCCCGTTGAAGCGCCGACATCCATACAAATTTTGCCTTTGAGCAATATGGGAAACGAGTCCAGCGCCTTTTCAAGCTTGAGACCGCCTCTGCTAACATATTTTAGCGTATTTCCGCGGACTTCAACAAAATCGTCCTCTTTAATTTCCGTTCCCGCCTTATCGATCTTTTGATTATTAACATAAACGAGACCCGCCATAATCAGCGCCTTTGCCTTTTCACGGCTCGGGGCAAAGCCTCTTTCAAAAACAGCGGAGTCAAGCCTTATTTTTTTTGCCATTTGAGACCTCGCGGATAATACTCTCCCTATCGAGAGAATAGGTTTTAAGCTGGCTTTGAACTGTTGCCTGCTTTACAAATTCGTTTTTAACGGCGATATGGCGATATTTAACTCTTATCGCATTTTCCTCAAGCATTGCGCCGAGTATCTCGCCTACTCCGCCCGCCGTTAAGCTTTCCTCAAAGAAAAATACCTTTTTCGCTTTTTTAATCAAATCAAGGATATTTTCGTCGATCGGTTTTATCTTGTTAAGCTTGATAAGGAAAGTATCCTCAAGCGACTGAAGCGCCGCGTAACATTCGGAAAATTCTCTGCCGTATGTAATAATGCAGTTTTTAGAATTTGTATCGCCGTAGACCGTGTAATTTTCCTTTCGGTATGTGTAGCCCTCGGGCATTTCTTTTTGAGTACCGCGCGGGTATCGTATCACTGCCGCGCCGTCACAATGGTAAATGGCTTGACCGAGCATAAGCGACAGCTCATCATAGCAAGAGGGAGAAAAAACAGTTATATTTGGAATTGAATTAAAGAAAGAAACATCGAAAACGCCCTGATGTGATTCGCCGTCCTCACCTACAAGACCCGCCCTGTCAACTGCAAAAATCACCTTGAGATTTTGCATTGCCACATCGTGAATGAGCTGGTCGTAGGAACGCTGGAGAAATGTGGAATAAACGGCAAAAATCGGAACAAGCCCGTTTCTTGCAAGACCGCTTGAAAAAGTAACGGCGTGCTGTTCGGCAATACCAACATCGAAAAAGCGTTTTGGATAAAGCTCGGAAAACCTGTCAAGCCCTGTTCCCGAAGCCATTGCCGCCGTAATACAGCAAATTCTCGAATCCTTTTCGGCAATTGAGCAAACGGTGTCGCCGAAAGCCGAAGAAAAGCCTTCGCTTGTGGAATCCGGCTCGCCTGTTGCCACATTGAATTTTCCGATTCCGTGAAACTGCGTGGGATTTTTTTCGGCGGGATCATACCCCCTGCCCTTGATCGTGTTTACATATATGAGCACCGAATGGGTATGTGCCTTGGCGGCGTAGAAAGCCGCCTCAAGATTTTCAATGTTATGACCGTCTATCGGCCCGTAATAACGGAAACCGAGATCCTCAAAAAGGGTTGCGTTTTTATAAACTCTTTTTCGTATTCTTGAATTTATCGCGGTAAGCATTCTGTTGATATGAACGCCGATCTTGGGGATTTTTGCGATAAAATGGCGAGCTTTTGATTTAAAGGTAAAATACTTTTTAGAAGTTCTCACGGTGGTGAGATGCTTTGACACAGTGCCCACATTTTTACTTATGGACATATTGTTGTTATTGATTATAATAATCAGATTATCGTTTCCTTCGCCGCCGTTATTGAGAGCCTCGTAAGCAAGCCCGCCGGTAAGCGCGCCGTCGCCTACCACCGCGATGACCTTGCCCTTTTCGCCCTTGAGCTTTTTAGCCTTCGCAAGCCCCATAGCCTGAGATATGGCAACGCTGGAATGACCGCTTGAAAAAATATCATGCTCGCTTTCGTTGGGGCGTGTGAAACCGCTTATTCCGCCCTCCTTGCGCAAGGTGGAAAAATCGTCCTTTCGCCCTGTAAGCAACTTATGAGTATAACATTGATGCCCCACATCAAAAACTATCTGGTCAAAAGGACTGCTGAAAACTCTGTGAAGCGCAACGGTAAGCTCCACAACGCCCAAATTTGACGCGAGATGCCCGCCGTTTTCCGACACCGTTTCAACAAGTAATTCCCTTATTTCGGAGCATAGCTCATCAAGCTCGGAAGGATCGAGCTTTTTTAAATCCTTAGGTGACTGCACTTTATCAAGAACAGACATTAAACAAATCAACTCTCTTCAAGCGGACGAAATACAACAGTCCGTTACCGTGATATATTATCACACAATGTATAAAATTTCAACTATTGTATATTACTTATTTCTACCGATAAGCTTAAACGCGAGCATTTCAAGAAATTCGGCGTTATCAAACGCTTTGAGCTCTTCAACCGCCAAAGCGGTAAGCTCCTCAACATCGCTCTGGGCTTTTTCAAGACCAGTAAGGGTAACATAGGTGGTTTTTTCATTCTCGGCGTCAGAGCCGACGGGCTTACCCAAAACAGCGCTGTCTCCCACCACATCGAGAATATCGTCTTTAATTTGAAATGCTATGCCAAGCCTATAGGCGTAATTTAGCGCCGCCTTTAACTTATCTTCGTCGGCTCCGGCAACGATGCAGCCCAAAAGGCATGATGCCGCAATCAATGCGCCTGTTTTAAGGCGGTGAACGCTTAAAATCTGTTTAAGGTCGGGATCTTCGCTCTCATATTTCAAGTCGAGGACCTGCCCGCCTATCATACCTTCTGCCCCCGCCTTTTGAGACAGCAAAAGAACGGCGTCCGCCTTTTTCTGCGCCGAAAGGGTCGATGACGCGATGATTTCAAACGCGTGGGTCAACAACGCGTCGCCCGCAAGCAGCGCGGTTGCTTCCCCGAATTTTTTGTGACAGCTCGGCATACCTCGCCTGAAATCGTCGTTATCCATACAGGGAAGATCATCATGTATAAGGCTGTAGGTATGAACAAACTCTATCGCGCAAGCGAAATCAAGAGCGTCGTTGATATCAGCGCCGCAAGCCCTTGCAAATTCAAGGCAGAGTATGGGGCGAAGTCTCTTTCCGCCGTTTTCAAGGCTGTAACGCATTGCGCACGCCACCTCGTCCTGCCCGTCGGAGCAGGCGGGTATATGAGCGAGCAGAGCGCTGTTTACAAGCTCGGTATCACTGCTTAGCCGAATTTCAAATTCCTTTTTATCCATTATTCTCTTCCTTATTTAATACAGTAACCTTTTGTTTTGCGTCCGTCAGCTTTTGGTTGCAAAAAGCCGCAAGCGCAGTTCCCTCCTCAAAAAGCTTTATGCTTTCGTCAAGTGAAGCCTCGTTTTTTTCAAGCAGCATAACTATTTCCTCAAGCCTCTTGAGCGCGCTTTCATATGTCATTTCATTGTTCATTTTCAAAAACCTCCGTTATAACGGCGTTCGCCGACCCGTCTGTAAGCACAAGTGTGATATCATCATTTTGTTTGAGCTGTGAAACGCTTTTGATAACATTATTGCCCGATTTTACCACCGAATATCCGCGCGCAAGAACTGCAAGAGGGCTGAGCGCGTTTAGCCTGCCCGCCGCGGCGCGCAATGCGTTGAGTTTATTTTCAAGAATGTGGGAAACCGACTCATTTATCCGCTGCGAAAGAACATCTATGTTTTCCGAATAGGTGTTGATAAGAGAATCAAAGTTTTCCAAAATAGGTGAAGAGGTGATATCGGAAAGCGCCCGCATCCTGTCCTCCAAACCGCCGCACATGGCTTCATTCAGCCTTCTTTTTAAAATCGAAAGCTCAAAATAAAGCTCGTTTATATCGGGGCAAACCTTTTCCGCCGCCGCGCTTGGAGTGGGAGCGGCATAGTCCGCCGCAAGGTCGCAAAGCGGACTGTCTGTTTTATGACCTACCGCCGAGATGATCGGCGTATTGCATGCGGCAACAGCCCTTACGACTTTCTCATCGTTAAAGCACCATAAATCTTCCTCAGAGCCGCCGCCCCTGCCGAATATGATGACATCAATATCTCCCCTGCCGTCAAGCAGTTTTATTGAATCCGCAATATCCTGAGCCGCCTGAGCTCCTTGCACAATTGTTGGGGCGATAACGATTTCGGCAAGCGGATAGCGCCGCGCGGTTATGTTTTTTATATCCGCAACAGCAGCTCCGGTATTTGATGTTACTACGCCGATTTTTTTCGGAAACCGAGGAAGCGCCTTTTTTCTGCCCTCATCAAAAAGCCCCTCTTTATCGAGCCGTTCTTTAAGCTGTATCATCGCAAGATACAAGCTTCCCAATCCGTCGGGTTGCATATCGTCTACGGCAAGCTGATAATTTCCGCCTTTATCATACACAGAAATTCTGCCGTAACATAAAACAGTCATTCCCGTTTCGGGCTCAAACCTCAGCCCGGCGGCGTTTGAAGAATACATTATGCACCCGAGCTGGCTGTTTTCATCTTTCAAAGAAAAGTAGCAATGACCCGAAAAAGCGTTTCGCTTAAAATTTGAAATTTCTCCCTTAACATAAACTCTTTTTAAAGGGGCGCTCGTCTCGATCAGCGATTTAATGAATTTATTTATCTGTGAAACAGTCAATACATTTACATTCATTTGCCGATCGTCCTTTATCTGATAAAGTGAGTGGGCTCCCATTCTTCTTTTTCCGGCAAGCCGTATTTTTCCTTTCCGAGCTTTATGCTTTTTATGAGGAAAGACATATTTCGGGCGAGAACGCGCACGGTCTGCATTCCCTCCTTATCCTGCAAAGCCTCTCCTTTATTTCTGCCGTGGACGCTGTTCCAATACTGGCTTGACGCAACCGGCATATTAGAAATTGTAAAGTATTTATTGAGCTCGTCAAAGGTTGAGGAGAGACCTCCCCTTCTCGCCACAACTACGCTTGCGCCCACTTTCATTGTTTTGTCAAAGGGAGTGCTGTAAAACAATCTGTCAAGAAAAGAGATAAGCGTACCGTTGGCGGAGGCGTAATAGACGGGGCTGGCTATAACAAGACCGTCAGCCTTCTCAAATTCGCGCGCAGTCTCATTTACCGCATCGCTAAAGACGCATTTTCCGTTTTCAAAACAATAACCGCAGGCGATACAGCCTCTTATATCTTTGTTTCCGATACAAACGGTATGTGTTTCTATTCCGTTTTCTTCAAAAACACGGCACATTTCCGTCAACGCGGCCTCGGTATTTCCGTCGGCGCGCGGAGAGCCGTTGATCAAAAGTACTTTCATATTATCACCTTTTATCCTTTTTCAAATTTTAATTTTGCATAAACGGCAACTCCCGCCGCGTTATCGCAACTAAAGTCACGCTCAGCAAAATAAGCGTTATATCTTTCACCTAATTTTTTTCTTAACATTGAATTGCTTGAAACACCGCCCGCAAAAACAACAGGCAGATTTCCGTACTCTTTTAAAATGCCGTCTGTCATAGCATCTACTGCCGCGCAAACGGAGCAAACGGCGAATTTCGCAATATCATTTTTGCCCAATGAGTCCGCAAGCATTTTCCTGACCTTGTTTTCAACTCCTGACAAAGAGCAGTCAAGCCCCCTCATTGAGGGTTTGATATTAAATTCGGCGTCGCTTTCGGCAGCCATTTTATCAAGCTCGGCGCCGCATGGAAATTTAAGACCGATCAATACGCCCGTTCTGTCCACTACCTGCCCCGCCTTGAGGTCAAGGCTTTGGGCAACGGCGGTGACCTTTATAATCTCATTATTGTCAGGTTTCACTAACAGAGCCTCGGTAGTTCCGCCGGAAAGATGAAAAGAAATAAAAGGCTCATTCACAAGATCAAGCCTGCCCGCCGAATAAAGCGCGGCGAGAATGTGACCTGTTTGGTGCGAGGTTTTGTAAAGCGTAACGCCGAGCAGAGCCGCACAGGCGCTTGCCGCGCTCTCACCGGCTAAAAAGCACGGCATATAGCTTCCCTCAACGCTTCGCGGACGGCTGCTGACCGCGATCGCTTTTACCCCTAAAGGATAATTCAAATCATCTTTGAGCCTATCAAACAATGCGGGAATATTCACTGTGTGCTGAAAAAGCGCCTCGCTTTGGCGCAGACCGCGCTCACCCGCCTTTACATCAAGCAGCTTTTTGTGCTGAATCATACGCTTTGAGTCAAATGCGGCAACAGAGGTTGTATAATTGCTTGTATCAAAACCGATAAACATTATTTGCCCCTTAAATAACTGCCCAAAATACCGTTGATAAAGGCATAATCATCCTTGCCGGAATATTTCTTCGCCAGCTCAACGGCTTCGTTTACGGCAACGCTTTCGGGTATATTTTCAGCATAGATTATCTCGTAAAGCGCGATGCGAAGTATCGAAAGATTGATTTTCGGAATACGGCTGAGCTTTCTTGTGCTTGAATATTTTTCAACTATTGAGTTAAATTCCTCGATGTGTAAAAGAGCATTTTCAAATACTTCTTTAGCGTAATCGGATAGCTCCTCAACATTTTCCTCAAAGACTTTTTCTATCTCGTCCGCGGGCTTGTCCTCAAAAAATTCTTTTTCAAAAAGCAGAATGAGAGCCTGCTCTCTCATTTCCCTTCTGTTCATAAATCCTCCATAAAAAAACGGCTGAAATAATTAAACTTTCAGCCGAATTTTGATAATCACTCTTCAGTTTCGGAAGGTACTGCGGCGGGAGCCTTGGAATCGACAAGAGAGGCAACGATAACATTGACCTTTGATACATACCTGCCCGTCATATTCTGCACGGCTTCCTTTACTACTTTCTGCACATCCTCGGCAACGGGCTGAATTTTTATTCCGCTTGCAATGTTGATATAAACGCTTATATCAAGATTGTCTCCGTCCTGCACTATTCTGACGGGGCTCATTACCCTCAGACTGCCCTTTTTAATTGTTGAAACAACATCGGCGGGTCTGTTTGAAAATCCGGTAACGCCGTCAACATCCTTAGCCGCGTTTATTACGATGGCGGAAACAGCCTCCTCCGAAATGATAAGATCGCCTTTACCGCTGTAATTTGAAATCTCCATAAACCTGCCTCCCTGTAATACCTGTATTCCGAATACGAGCCGAAAGCATATAATAAGCTACATCAAAACAAATCTACGCTTAATCAATGCTCGCTTTAGATAAGTATAACACAAGAGAATTAAATATACAAGTTTATTTTGACTGTATTATGGTAACATTTTCAAAACTGCATTTAAGCTGTTCCATAGCGATCTCTTTGATTTGGAGAATTATATCGTCCGTCAATTCCTCAACATCAACGATCACATCAACGCGGGTGCCGTCCTCACTTATGACCGCAAGGCAATTCTTAACTCCCTTTGCCTGCACAAGAGACTCGATCTTATTTTCTATCTCCATATTCGTTGTAAGTCTTACAACGCCCTGAGACGCCGCAAGCCGTGATTCTTCGCTTTCATCCGTTGCGTTTATCACCTTTTGCAGCTCTTCAAGAGCGGAGTCCCTCGCGGTCTGTCTGTCGAGCCGAGCCGATGAAAAGTAATCGTTTTCCGCCTTGGTGGAAGGCTCTGTTGTGCCGTCTACGAATGTGGCTTCCCCGAGCGTCTTATTACTGCTTATGACCGAATTGATTTTTGATGAAATATCGCTGTTCTGCCAATACCAATTGCCTCCTAAGCCTACCGCCAGAAGGAAAACAAAAACAGAAAGCGCCGTTCTTGTTTTTTTGTCTCTTTTCTTTTTTATCTCCTCCTCGGTCATAATGCCCTTGACCTTGGCTTTTTCGTTTTTCTTTGCTTCTTTCTTCTCCGTCATAATAAACGCCATACCTTTCCGCCCATAAATAATTTAATAATTACATTCATCTATGGGCAGATAAATGCAACAGCCGCTGTTAATAATCAGAGCTGATTTTTGAGACTGAAATTCTGTTTGACGAAATATCAAACAAGGCGGTGACGCATTGCACTATTTTTTCTTTAACGAAAATGTCGTCGCCGCCGCTGCAAACAACAGCCACTCCCTCTATTTGCGGGAAATTTTCTTTGAGCAGCAATGGGCTGTCTCCGTTTTCCCCGTCATAAATAACATATTCATCATTTTGCGATACAGAACTTTCATCTGTGGAATTTTGTGTGTTTTTCGCAAAAACACTTTCGGTCGTGTTTTTAAGAGTCAACATTACCTTGCATTTTCCAACGCCGTCAATGCTTGAAATAACATCACAAAGACTGTCGTTTAAATCGGCAAGATAATCGGAATAATCAACCGTGGAAGTCTTAGTTGCCACTTCCTCTTTTTTTCCGCCAAAGTTCACTTCGGAAATCATTATAAGCATTATGCCCGCAAGACCGAGAGCGACAAGCGCCTTTACTTTAACTCCCTTGCCTGAAAATACCGCTTTGAATTTTTCCCTTAATTCAGTCGCCAATCCGCTTCACTTCCGCCACTACGCCTAATTTTTCAAACAATAAATCCTTTACTTGCTCCACCGAATAATCATCGGTCACCGATACTTTAATTTCATTAACGGTTATCTCATCGTTTTCCTGAGAAACCTGCGCCGAAACAACGCAGCCGTCAACTCCGTTTTCATTGAGCGTGCGCTTTACCATTCCCTCAAGCTGAGTTTGCGCCGAGTTTTCCATCAAATCGGAATATTCGCTGTCAAAATCAAAATCAATGCTGAAATCCGACAGGTCAAACTCCGTTAGCGGAAACAAAAATGAAATAAAAATAAACATCGAGATTATTATTTTATAAAATCTGCCCATACTTCCTTTGGGTGTCATCACGGAAAAAATTACCGAAATAATAAGGGTAATGCAAATGCAAAAAGTCCAGTTCTTTACAAAATCCATTAAACGCTTCCCCTTGCGGCAATAAGAATACCGATTGAAATTATCGTTGTTACCATTGAGAGGATAAGCACCACATTCATAAGCAGCATCGCTTCGCCGAATGCCTTGAGAACGAGCGTTACCGAATCCTCGCCGAAGACCTCGGAAATCATTGACGATATATTCAGCAACAGCCTCCAGAAAACGACCTCCGCCAAAGCGGGAAGAAATACAAGGGCTACGGCTATTATTCCGACAACGCCAACGCCTGAGCGTATCAGCGATGAATATGACTGTATCGACAAAAGACCCTCGCTTATTGCGCTTCCTATCACGGGAACAACGGAATTTATCGCAAACCTTACGGAACGCAGACCGAGCATATCGGCTCTTGACGCCACAGCGGTCTTTATTGAAAGAATTGATACAAAGACGGCGGCGCAGACCGAAATCGCCATTGTGATGTATTTTTTCATAAATCCCAAAAGAGATTTGAGATTGAGCTCGCTTCTTATTCCCACACAAATGCCAACTGCCAAGAAGCAGTTTGTTAGCGGAACGAAAACATTTTTTGAAATAAAATTCAATATTTGCGCCAGACCGAGAAGCATTGAATTTGTTGAAAAAGCGGCAAGTGTGTTTCCCGAAGCCGCAACTATCAAACAAAAGGTTGGCACAAACGCGTAAATAAAATTAGCGCAAACCGAAACCGAAGTGCAGGCAAGGCTTATTGTGCCCCTCATTTTCACGGCAAGCACGCAGGAAATTATCAACGCGCTTGTTGTGGAAAAAAGTGAGCTCATTTCTCCGTCAGTCATGGTGGAGCGCATATTCTTCAAAAACGACGACAAAATTATAAATACGATTATCGCCGCGCCCGCTTCAAGAGGCGTCTGCGCCGAGCCCGTTATCGTGTCCTTTATGCCGAGCAAAAAATCCTTGATCGAAAAATCCACAAGAGTGTTGTAATCAAAATCATCGAGTCCGAGATTTTCGAGCACTTCACGCGTGTCTCCGTCAAGCTCATCAAAAAACGAGAAATCGTAGCTGTTAAGATAATCCTTATATTCATCTTCCTCGGCGCCCGCCGCCGTAAAAGGGAAAACAAGCACAAGCGCAAAAACGGCGAAGGCAATTAAATATCTTTTCATTTCAAAAGTCCCGTGATTATATTTATTACCGCCTCAAACATCGGCAAAAGCATTGATATAACGATCACCTTAGCGGCGGTCTCCGTTTGGCTCGCGAGAGCGTTTTCGCCGTTGTCCCTGCATATATCGGATATAAACTGCGTTATAAGCACGATACCCAACACCTTGAGCATCAGCTTAACATAAGCGCCTGCCGCCTCAACGCCTTCGGAAACTCTGCTTATCGATGAAAAAACATCGCCGAGACTTGAGGCTATACTCAAAAAAATCAAAAGGCACGCGGCAAGCATTATTCCGAGAGACGCCGATTTATTGCTGTCCTTTAAAAATACGGCGAGTATAAGCGCCGAAAGTGAGATCCCTATTATTGCCGTCATAGATTAAACAGTGATTTTACCGTTGAAAACAATTCGCTGATTTCGGGAATAAGCATCATAAGCACCACTATTACTCCCGCAAGGGTAGTAAGCATCGCCTGGTCCTCCCTGCCGCTTCGCATAAGAACGGTATTAAGAACCGAGATGATTATGCCGATCGCCGCGATTTTAAAAATCAGATTTACTTCCATTTATCCTCCTATATTAAAACAAGAGTAACGGCAAGCCCTCCGAATATGCCGAACATAACATAAAGCCGCGCGTGGCTTTTATAATATTCTTCATATTTTTTTCTGCTCAGCTCCATATTCTCCTTAAATGCGTTAAGCAAACTCAGAGTGGTTGCACAGTCGGACATTCCGATATTTCTGAAAAGAAAATTTATCCTTTCGTTATCCCTGCTGTCAAGCTCCGTTTTGATATTGATATTTTCCAAATCCATTGTTTTAAGAAAATCAAGATGGCTCAGCGACGGCTCATTTATCAGCCTTTTAACTATTTTCGCTGTTTCATTCACCGAAAATTCAAGCTCAACCGCCATAACGGAGCACATATCGACAAGCTCCTTTGAAACGGTGCATTTTCGTTTCAGCTTTGCGGCGCAGCTAACTCCCGCCGCAGCCCAGCATAAGTTCAGAAGAACAATTCCTAAAAATTTCACTTCTAAGCTCACTTACTTCCATAATATCAAAATCATTTGTATAATCGTTCAGCATAACGGCGTAATCAAATTCGTTTTCCGAAATCAGCCGCCTCACAACTGCCTTGTGTGTAAGCTCCGTTTTATCCGAAGCGTGAACGGAAACGGCGAATTTCACACCGGAATTAAATCCGTCCGCCATCGCCGCGACCTCGCGCTCTCCCGATATTTCATCGCAGATTATAATGTCGGGCGACAAAGTGCGGATTGCTGTTTCAATTCCCACGCTTTTCGGAAAACCCGTCAAAACATCCGTGTTTATTCCTATATCGGCGCAAATTCCCTGTTCGCCTTTGCATGCAAGCTCGTTTCGCTCGTCGATTATGACCACCTTGCGAAATCTGTTGGCAAAGCCGCTTGAAAGAAGCCTCGCCATATCCCGAAGCAATGTTGTTTTTCCTCCTGCGGGAGGAGACGCGACTATGATACTCGGAAAGCCGTTAATATACAGCATATTAAGAAGCGGTCTTGCGCAATCCTTTACCTCATCGGCGATTCTTATATTCAATGAAGTGACTTCCTTGACGGAAGTTATATCCCCCTCCTTTATGACCGCCGTTGAGCATACGCCTATCCTGTTGCCGCCCTCGCCCGTGATAAAGCCTTTTTTTAGATTATCTATCACCGAGTGTACGGAATAGTTGCACAGCCTGCGAAACACAAGCTCAAATTCCTCATCGCTCACTATGTAAACGGCATCGCAACAGTAATTGAGAAGCTTCCCCTTTGGCGTTATGAAAAAGCTGTTTTTACCGAACACCAGCATAAGCGGCATATTTTTTCGCAGTCTGATTTCGTTGAGCTGCTTTAAAACCTCCGACGGAAGAGCGCTTAAAGAGGCGACTATTCCGTCCGAAAGCGACGGTATGACGCTTTTTAAACTCAATTCTCTCACCTCAATAACATATATGTACTCTTGTCCGCAAATATTACATATTAAATCAAGTCGGATCTATGCGCCGGGGTTTCCTCAAAGAAAAGCACACCGTTCACAGTTCACCTTTTTCGTAATACGAAAGCGTTTTTCAAATGTAATTTTCGTTTAATCCGTTGAAGAATAATAAAATCTGTGTTATTATTCTTATATATCTTTTAAAAGCAGATGTTTGGGCGTCGCCCTCCATTAAATATATCGGGTGGATAAATAATATGGATATAACTTTATCGAAAGACAAGCTGAATTCTAATCGCTTTATTAACGGTGAGACTGTCAATTATGCGATAGCGTACATTATTTCCTTTTTTATTCTGATATTTACCAAACAGCTTTTAAAAATCTTTTTCGGCGTTGATAAGGAAGCCGCCGTTGCCGTCGGCTTTATTTTGGGCGAGGCGGTTTTGCTTATCCTCGAAAGGTTTTTTGTCTTTAAAAAGAAAATAAATACCTATCCGCCACGGCAGATAGTTTTGGGTATCCTAAATGCGTTTATGCACTTCGGCTTATTCAGGCTTTTATACGCGGCGCTTGTTGAGTCACTTAAGCTGCACGATTACACGGTGTGGCTTTTCTGCGCTGTTTTAATATTCATCATAAATTATCCGCTTGCGCGAATACTCATATTTGCCTGCCCCGAAACGCCGAATGATATGAAAAACGGCAGAATATACAAATTCGTTTACGCCAACAGATTTATAATCGGCGCGGCTGTTGTTTCATTCATCGCAATGAACTTTATGTTTATAGTGTTCAAGGTATTCCCTTTCGGCGACACGACCGTTTACAGAATGGATCTTTATCATCAGTACGGACCTCTTTTCACCGAGCTTTATGACAGGGTCACAAACGGCGGATCTTTACTGTATAGCTGGACCTCGGGCGGCGGCTCATCATTTTTGGGAAATTTTTTCAACTATCTTTCAAGCCCGCTTAGCTCGTTTATATTGCTGTTTGACAGAGAGCAGATGCCCTTTGCGGTCTCTTTTTTGGTTTCGTTAAAATGCGCCCTTGCGTCGATGACATTTGCCGTCTATCTCAAAAAGAGCCTTTCACGCCACTCATTCGCCTGTGCCGCTTTCGGAGTTCTTTACTCTTTCAGCGCGTATATGCTCGCTTACTTCTGGAACATTATGTGGCTTGACGGTATGCTGATACTCCCCTTGATAGTTCTCGGAATTGAAAATATCATCAATTCCGGAAAATGCGGGCTCTATATTGTTTCGCTTGTTTATTCATTTATCGCAAGCTACTATATCTCATTTATGCTTTGCATATTTTCCGTTCTATATTTTCTGACCTACTACTTTTCCGCAGCGCGTCCGAAGAAAATCAACGGCGACCTTGTAATTTCAAAGCGTTTTTCGTTCAAGGCGGTATGGAACAACGCATTTATAAACCGTGGCTTGAAATTTGCGTTTTCATCTATTCTCGCCGCGGCGCTTTGCGCTGTGTTTTTGATCCCCGTTTATTTCATTCTTTCCTCCTGCAGTGCAACTTCGGACGATTTTCCATCGCAGTTTAGCTCTTATTTCACCGTTCTCGACTTTTTGCAAAGCCATTTTGCGGGACTTGAAACAACGATTCGCTCAAGCGGTGACGATGTGCTGCCTAATGTTTACTGCGGCGTTATCACGCTTTTGCTTGTGCCGCTTTTCGTGCTGAACAAAAAAATCAGAATGCGTGAAAAGGCTGCCTATATAGCGCTTTTGCTTGTGCTTCTTTTGTCTTTCAATACAAATTATCTCAATTTTATATGGCACGCTTTTCATTTTCCCAACGATCTGCCCTACCGTTTTTCTTTTGTGTATTCATTTATACTGCTTGTAATATCGTTCAAGTCTCTCGCGCGCCTGAAATATCTCGGCATAAAAGAAATCGGCTTAACCGCGTTTCTGTGGATAGGCTTTCTCGCAGTTTCGCAGGAGATGCCCACCAACAAGATATCGGATTTCACGATATATGCAACTATCGCCTTTGTCATTGTGTGGACGGCATTTCTGTTTCTCGCCAAAAAAGGAAGAGCCGGCAGGCTTGTGCTCGGCACTTTGATACTCGCGATTTCATTTTGTGAAATAATAATTTGCGATACAAATTCCTTTGGCTTCAACCAGAGCTTATCGGATTACAACTCAAATTACAACGCATACACCGACGCCGTTGAAGAGCTCAACAAAAAAGACGATTCGTTTTACAGGGCGGAGCTTTGTTATCTCAACACAAGAATGGACCCCTGCATTTACGGCTACAACGGCATAAGCACTTTTTCGTCTATGGCATATGAGGACTATTCTCGATTGCAATACAATTTGGGTATGTACGGCAACAGGATAAACAGCTATACCTACAACACCCAAACGCCGGTTTATAATGCGATGCACGGAATAAAATATCTTATTTACAACGGCGCCAATGCGCGACCGTCAACAGACCTTTATACAAGATTTTACGAAAATACCGAGGACGGTGTAACCGTCTATAAAAACGATTATACTCTGCCGATCGCATACGGCGTTAATTCCGCCGTTGAAGTGTGGAACACGGCTGAGGGCAACCCGTTTGAGGTGCAGTCCGATTTCTTTTCGCTTGCAACGGGAATTTCGGGCGTTTTCAAAGAAGCGCAATACTATTCCTACAAATATACGGGTCTCAGCGGAGATCCCATAACGGAAAACTCGACCGTATTTTTCAAAAAGGACGACTCAGGCTACGCGTGTGTTGATATAACGCTTAAAGCTGTTACGGACGGAAATCTTTATCTTTATGTCACCTCTCAAGACCTGCGTTCAATAACCTGCGACTACGGCGATAATTCCATTACGCAGTATATTGAAACGCCTTATATACTTGACCTCGGATACTTTTCTAAGGGCTCTGAGGTGACCGTAAACGCCGAATGCGGCTCGTTGGATAACGAGCAGGGCTCGTTTACGATTTATTCATACTGTTTGGATAAAGAGGCGTTTGAACAGGGATTTGAAACGCTTAAAAACAATTCTCTTAATGTTACCGAGCACAGCGACACGCGCATTGCGGGAAATATAGTATGCGACAGAGACTGCGTTCTTTATTCCTCTATTCCCTATGACGAGGGCTGGAGCGTATATATTGACGGTGAAAAAACCGATATTATAAAAATCGGAAACGCAATGCTCGGCGCAAATATCGGTAAAGGCGAGCACACCGTTGAATATGTTTACAGACCGCGCGGCATTCTTTTGGGCGCGTGTATAACCGGCTCCGCTTTGCTTGGAATAATCGCATTTTATCTCGTGGGTAAAAGAAAAAGAAAAAATGAGCTCAACGCAAAATCATCAACATTTTTATACGGATAATTACCTCTTTTGACAAATAGCCGTAAAAATTGTGACAATTTAGTTAAAAGGTGCGAAAACTTGTTTACAATATTCTATTAAATATTGTAAAATAACACCGTAGAAAATTTAGGAGGATAAATATATGCCGAGAATAACAGCAGAAAATGTTGAAACGATACCTTACGGTCCCCTTGGTATTATCGCTATGCCCGGCTGTGAGCCGCTTGCCGAAAAGATAAATCAATATCTTGTAAAATGGCGCAAGGAACAGGCACTTGAGCATCAGGGCTCAATAGCGTTTTACGGATACCAAAGGGATTCTTTTCTTATCAGCATAACCAATCCCCGCTTCGGAAGCGGCGAGAGCAAGGCGGTAATAAACGACACCGTGCGCGGATACGACTTGTATATTGTTACCGACTGCTTTAACTACAGCGTAACATACAATATGTACGGTATGACGGTGCCAAAATCACCCGACGACCATTTTCAGGATTTAAAAAGAGTTATTTCCGCTTCTTCTTCAAAAGCAAAGAGGATCTCGGTAATTATGCCGATGCTCTATGAGGGCCGCCAGCATAAGAGATCAACACGCGAATCGCTCGACTGCGCAATGGCGCTTCAGGAGCTTGTGCATCTCGGCGTTGAGAATATCATAACCTTTGACGCGCACGACAAGCGCGTGCAAAACGCCATCCCCCACACCTCCTTTGAAAATGTAATGCCGACTTATCAGATGATAAAAGCGCTCGTTAATTCCATAGACGACCTTAAAATTGATAAGGACAGCCTTATGGTTATCTCACCCGACGAGGGCGCAATGCACAGGTGCATTTATTTTGCCACTCAGCTTGGTATAAATCTCGGTATGTTCTATAAAAGGCGTGACTACACCCGCGTTATCAACGGCCGCAACCCCATAGTTGAGCATCAATATCTCGGCGATTCTGTTGAAGGCAAGGATATTATCATCGTTGACGATATGATCTCATCGGGCGAGTCTATGCTCGATGTTGCCAAAAAGCTCAAGCAGCTCGGCGCAAACAGAATTTTTGTCTGCACCACATTCGGTCTTTTTGCAAGCGGTCTTGAAGTGTTTGATAAGGCTTACGCAGACGGAACGGTGGCAAAAGTGCTTTCCACAAACGGCGTTTATCAGAGCCCTGAGCTTTTGTCAAGAGAATGGTATGTATCGGTTGAGCTTTCAAAATACATCGCTTATTTTGTGGACACGCTCAATCACGATATGTCCGTATCTTCTCTGCTCGACACCGGCCCGAAAATTTCTAAGCTTCTTAAAGATAAAGGGCTTAAATAATAAATAAATTTTAAAGTTCTGCGATAAGACGCTTGGCTGAAGGCTAAACCTTATCGCAGAATTTTTTTTGAAAAATATCTCAAATTCTCTGCTTAAAAATATATAAAATTCTGCTTACACCTCGTAATAATTGAAGCCGCATATGACAATAATATTTGCGTACATAAACTTGAAGCGGTGATGTGTATGCAGTACAACAAGGTTGAAATATGCGGGATAAATACAAACGATATTAAAGTGCTTAAAGAAGAAGAAAAAATGGAGCTGCTGCTTAAAGCGAGAAACGGAGACAAAAAGGCGCGCGAGGATTTGATAAACAGCAATCTGCGCCTTGTGCTCTCGGTTATTCAGCGATTTCAAAACAGGGGCGAAAGTATGGACGACCTGTTTCAAGTCGGGGTAATAGGGCTCATAAAGGCGATAGACAATTTCAATACCGACCTCAATGTAAAATTTTCCACCTACGCCGTTCCGATGTGCATAGGAGAAATACGGCGTTTTCTTCGGGACGATAACTCTGTGCGCGTAAGCCGCAGTATGAGGGACACGGCGTATAAGGCGATGCAGATAAAAGAAAACCTTATAAACAAATACCAAAAAGAGCCGACGGTCGAGGAGATAGCTAAAGAGCTTGGGATAAAAAAGAGCGAGGTAGTGCTTGCGCTTGAGGCGATCGTTGAGCCCGTTTCACTTTATGAGCCTGTTTACAGCGAGGGCGGAGACACGATATATGTTATGGATCAAGTGGGAGACAGCAACAGCGACACCGACTGGATAGACGAAATTATGATAAAGGATGAAATAAACAATCTCGACAAACGGGAGAGAAATATTCTCTATCTGCGGTTTATGGAGGGAAAAACACAGATGGAGGTGGCAAAAGAGGTCGGCATCAGTCAAGCGCAGGTGAGCCGACTTGAAAAAAACGCTCTAAGGAGAATAAAAAATCACAAATGAAAAAGACCGGCTTGCCGTTAAAGCAGGTCGGTCTGCGATTACATATATTCCGCCGGTCAGTTTTCTCCGAAAATATCGGGAAACAGCGCGGCGCTTCTTTTCAAAATTCCGTTCATATAAGCAATGAGCGTTCCGTAATTTGTAAAGGGCACGCCCTGATCCTCTGCTGTTTTTTGCCGATAAAGCACTTCCCTTTCATTTAGCATACAGCCGCCGCAATGAACGACGAGAGAATACCTTGAAAGCTCATCGGGGAATTCACCTCCGGAAGTAAATTCAAATTCAAGGCTTTTCCCCGTATGCTTTTTTATCCAATTCGGCAGCTTTACCGTGCCTATATCCTCGCACTGCCTGTGGTGAGTACAGCCCTCCGAAATAAGAACGATATCGCCGTCTTTGAGATTTTCGATTTCAAGCGCACCCTTTGCGGCGGGCGCTAATACGCCCTTGTAATTTGCAAAAAGTATAGAAAACGATGTTAGCGTAATGCTCTGCGGCACTATGTCCTTAACTATCGAAAAAGCCTGACTGTCGGTAACGACCATTTTCGGGGGCTCTTTTAGCGAATCAAGCACCTGCGCAAGCTGCTCCGTCTGCGTAACGGCGCATACGGCGTTGGAATCGAGAATATCCCGTATTGTCTGCACCTGCGGCAAAATCATTCTGCCCTTCGGCGCAGAGCCGTCTATCGGCGTTACAAGCACCACCGTATCGCCCTCATTAAGAAAACCGCCTATAATTTTCTTTTCGCTTTCCTGCGTTTTCGCAAGGACGGCGATTTTCTCTTTTAGTTCATTTATATTAGCGCCGTTAACCGCGCTTACGGATATTTCATTGTCCGCAAGCACGCTGTGCGCCTTTAAATCGCTTTTATTGTAAACAACAATATACGGAACGGACTTTTGCTCAAAAAGGCTTATAAGCTCATCGTCGTCGCCGCATTTGCCGACTTCGCCGTCAATTACCAAAACGGCAACATCAATTTTATTCAATATCTGCTTTGCTCTGCGAACACGAAGCTCGCCGACAAGACCCTCGTCGTCTATACCGGGCGTGTCGATTATCACAACAGGTCCGACGGGCAAAAGCTCCATCGCCTTAGAAACGGGATCTGTGGTCGTTCCCTTAATTTCCGAAACTATCGAAAGATTTTGCCCCGTAACGGCATTGACAACGCTTGATTTTCCGGCGTTTCTCCTTCCGAAAAAACCGATATGTACTCTGTTCGCATTAGGCGTTTGATTTAACTGCGCCATAAAATCTCCTCCTCAACAGCCTTATTATCTCCTCTGCCGACGACGATCTCGTGCCCTATTCCCGCCATTCTGTTTTTTAGGCAGATAACGCACTCCGCCGCTTCATCGCCCGTGCAGATCTTATTATCATAGAGAGTATATTTTTTTCTTACATTTCTCGGTGAAAGATTTGGCATAACTACATTCGCGCCGGCGAGTATGCCCATCTCCCTGCCCTTTGGATGTATTGTTCCGAGCGCCGTGGTGGCGGGAAGCAAAAGATAAGGATCCATAAGCCTCAGTATGCTTATCAGCTTGAGCGTGAGCTCCAAACCGCCTTGCGCGCGGTCGTGAAAAGGCGTATCCTTATGCGGGATAAACGGCCCTATTCCCACCATATGGGGCTTCAGCTCACGAATAAATTTCAAATCCTCAATTATACAATCCGTATTTTGATACGGCGACCCGACCATAAAGCCGCACCCAACCTGATAACCGATCTCCTTTAAATCCCAAAGGCACTTTTTTCTGTTATCAAGAGATAATGCCGGCGGATGCAATTTTGCGTAATGCGCGCTGTTTGCCGTCTCGTGGCGCAAAAGGTATCTGTCCGCTCCTGCGCGAAACATAATTTCATAGCTCTCTCGGCTTCTTTCGCCTAAAGAAAGCGTCACTGCGCAATCGGGATACAAAGCTTTGATCGCACCGATGATATCCGCCATTTTTTCATCGGAAAAATACAAATCTTCCCCGCCTTGGAGCACAAAGGTGCGAAAGCCGAGGGAATACCCGTTTTCACAGCAATCAAGTATCTGCTCCTTGGTGAGACGGTAGCGCTCGGCATTATTGTTGCTTCTGCGTATGCCGCAATAGTAGCAGTCGTTTTTACAGTAATTGGTAAATTCAATAAGTCCGCGAATATAGACCTTGTTTGAATAAACTCTCTGCTTAACGGCGTTTGCTCTTTCGGCAAGAAGCTCTGCCGTTTCGGCGGAGTCGTCCTCAAGAAGCGCGCGAAATTCAGAATCGCTCAAAAAACGCTCGTTTTCAAGCTTTAAAATTATATCTTTCATTTTTATTCCTTGGAAGTAAAATTAGAATAAGCGGCTTTAGCGGTTATGCCGTCTATCCTGCCTATCATTCCCGAAAGAGTGTTTATAACATCCTGCGGCGCGTCAACGGCAATGCTTATGATATTTATTCCTTTTTCGCGGTAGGGAATCCCCATACGGCCGATTATGTACGACGAATAATCGTGAAGCAACGAGTTGAGCTCGTCGACCGACTCGGTCTTTTCAACTATTATCCCTACAACTGCTACTCTTGTTTCCATATACACCCTCCTATTTTTTGCTTAGCAACGGTTTAAGATATTTTGCCGTGTATGATTTTTTTGATTTTATCAATTCCTCTGGCGTGCCCTGAGCAACTATTCTGCCGCCGCCGTTTCCGCCTTCCGGACCTAAATCAATTATATGATCCGCGGTTTTGATAACATCAAGATTATGCTCGATTACCAAAACGGTATTTCCGCTGTCCACAAGCGCGGAAAGAACATTTATAAGCTTGTGAACATCCGCCGTGTGAAGACCGGTGGTAGGCTCGTCCAGAATATAAATCGTTCTGCCCGTTGAACGCTTCATAAGCTCCGTTGCGAGCTTTACCCTCTGCGCCTCTCCGCCAGAAAGAGTGGTTGCCGGCTGCCCTATCTTTACATAACCGAGCCCGACATCGGCAAGCGTTTTCAGTTTATTATATATTTTCGGCTGATTTTTGAAAAATTCAAGCCCCTCATCAACAGTCATTTCCAAAATCTCATATATGTTTTTGCCCTTGAATTTTACTTCAAGCGTTTCTCTGTTATATCTCTGCCCTTTGCAGACATCACAGGGAACATATATATCGGCAAGAAAATGCATCTCGATTTTAACGATACCGTCGCCTTGGCACGCCTCGCATCGTCCGCCTTTCACATTGAATGAAAAGCGGTTGGGCTTATATCCTCTCGCCTTGGCGTCGGGCGTTTCGGCAAAAATATCACGAATATCATTGAAAACGCCCGTGTAGGTAGCGGGATTTGAACGCGGAGTTCTGCCGATCGGCGACTGGTCTATATTTATGACCTTGTCGAGATACTCATAGCCCTTGATCTTTTCAAATTTGCCGTGGCGCTTTTTGGCTCTGTTGAGCTCCGTTGCGAGAAATTTATAGATGATTTCATTGACGAGGCTTGATTTTCCCGAGCCTGAAACACCCGTGACGGCAACAAATTTACCGAGGGGTATCTCCACATCGATATTTTTGAGATTGTTTTCCGCCGCCTTGTAAACCACGAGCGTGTGACCGTTTCCCGCTCTGCGCTTTTCGGGTACGGGTATCATTTTTTTACCGCTCAGATATTGCCCCGTGATCGACCTTTCACAGGCGATAATATCATCTACTGTGCCGGCGGCAACGAGCTCTCCTCCATGTATTCCCGCTCCCGGTCCTACATCCACGATATAATCCGCGGCGCGCATAGTATCCTCGTCATGCTCAACCACAATAAGCGTATTGCCCAAATCGCGCAGATGGCGCAATGTGTCAAGCAGTTTATTGTTATCGCGCTGGTGCAGACCTATCGAAGGCTCGTCAAGAATATAAAGAACACCCGTAAGGGATGAGCCTATCTGCGTGGCTAACCTAATCCTTTGCGCTTCCCCTCCCGACAAGGTGGAGGCTTCGCGTGCAAGAGACAGATAGTCAAGACCGACGGAATTAAGGAAATTGAGCCTTTCCTTGATTTCTCTTATAATGAGCCTGCCGATCATCTCTTCCTTTTCGGAGAGTTGAAGCCCGTTTATAAATTTTATTTCCTCGGAAACGGACATTTTGCAAAATTCGTATATGTTTTTGCCGCCGACGGTGACAGAAAGACTTATCGGTGAAAGCCTCGCGCCTTTGCAATCGGGGCAGACGGAGGAAACCATCACCTGCTCTATATCCGATTTTGACCATTCGGATGTTGTTTCGTCGTATCTTCGCTTTAGGTTGCTTACAATGCCCTCAAAATCCGTAACATAAGTGCCGCTGCCGTAGGAGGTCACCCGCTTCATTTTAAGCTTTTTGCCCTTCGTGCCGTACAAAATTACATCGATCGCCTCTTTTGAAAGCATTTCCACGGGCATATCAAGCGAAAAATCATACTCTTTCGCAAGCGCTTCAAAATACATTCGCGCAATAGAAGAGCCGTCCGCAACATTCCAACCGCTTGCCTTTATCGCCCCCTGATTTATCGAGAGCTTTCTGTTGGGAATTATCAAATCCTCGTCAATTTCCATAAATGTGCCGAGACCCGAGCATCGCTTGCATGCGCCGTACGGGTTATTGAACGAAAACATACGCGGGCTCATTTCCTCAATGGAAACGCCGTGCTCGGGGCAGGCGTATTCAAGCGAAAAAAGCTCCTCCCCCGTTCCGATAAAATCACAGATAACAACTCCCTTTGAAAGAGCCGTAGCTGTTTCGATGCTGTCCGTCAGTCGGCTTTTTATACTCTCGGATATAACAAGACGGTCAACGATTACCTCGATATTGTGCTTCTTGTTTTTCTCCATTTTGATATCTTCGGAAAGGTCGTAAATAATTCCGTCAACTCTGACGCGGACAAAGCCCTTTCTTCTGATATCGTCAAGCTCTTTCACATATTCGCCCTTTCTGCCCCTTATGATCGGAGCCATAAGCTGAATACGAGTTTTTTCGGGATAAGAGAGTATTTTGTCAACTATCTGGTCTACAGTTTGCCGAGAGATCTCCCTGCCGCACACGGGGCAATGAGGAATACCTATTCTCGCATACAGAAGTCGCAGATAGTCGTAAATCTCGGTAACAGTACCGACCGTTGAACGGGGATTTCTTGTTGTTGTTTTCTGGTCGATGGAAATAGCGGGACTTAGCCCCTCGATATAATCCACATCCGGCTTTTCCATTTGACCCAAAAACTGCCTCGCATATGAGGAGAGGCTCTCAACATACCGCCTTTGCCCCTCGGCGTATATCGTATCAAACGCAAGGCTCGATTTTCCCGAGCCCGAAAGACCGGTAAACACAACGAGGCTGTCTCTCGGAACGGTAACATCTATATTTTTTAAATTGTGCTCTCTCGCGCCCTTAACAATTAAATTCTTTATCATTTCATCACCCGCTGTTTTTTTAATTCCTCAAGCGCAAGCCTGCCTTCATCCGTAACGGGTCTAAGCCATTTAAGCGAACGGTAATAGCGCAGGCATAGCGCGGTTTTGGCGTAATCCTCAAAAATATACATAACGGCGAAAGCCACCGCAAATGGAGCGTTTAAGACATAAACGGCGATAAGCGTTGCGGGAAGCGACATAAACCATAATGTGCAAAGATCGTATTTAACGCCCGTAACGGTATCGCCGCCCGAACGGAAAATTCCCACAACCTGAATATACGGTATCATTCTGACAGGAAGCTCAAATGCGTATATCGCCATTATTATCATCGCGGTATCAAGAGTAACTTGGCTTATATTGCTGCTCATATTAAATATGCCGATAAGCTGCCTTCTAAACAGGAATATAAGAATACCCACAAAAATTGCCGCTACGGGAACGAGAATAGCAAATCGCCTTGAATCCTCGATACCGCGCTCGATTTTACCCTTGCCGACCGATTTACCTATCATAACGCTTGCCGCGCTGCAAAGCCCGATAAAGAAAATGAAAGCTATATTTTCAAAGCTTCTGAGTATTGTAAGCGAAGCAAAATACTCATAGCCCATATTGCCGAAAATAATATTGAAAGCAAATGTTCCGAGCCCCCACATACTCTCGTTGAACACAACGGGTATGGCTTTTTTATAAAACAGTATAAATTCGATTTTGGAAAACGCAAATGTTTCACGAAACGGAGCGATAAGAATATTTCTTTTGATGACCGACACAAAAACGATCAGCACAACGCCCGACCACGCTGAAATAGAAGTGGCGACAGCCGCGCCCTCTATACCCATTTCGGGAAATCCGAATTTTCCGAAAATCATAGAGTAATCAAGAAAAATATTCAAAACCGTTGTGAAAGCGGAAACATACATCGGCAGTCTTACATTCTCAACCGAGCGCAGAACTGCGGACAAAATATTTGTTATAGCAACGGCGGTGTAGGAATAAACAACGCAAAGCAGATACTTTGTGCCCTCGCGTACTATGACGGGGTCTGAATTAAACATACGAAGCACATAAGCGGGAGCGATAATGCTTACGGCGGAAAAAACGCCCGAAACCGCTAAAACGGAAAGCAGCGCTATCCCGCAGGTTTTGCGTATTCGTTTTATATCTTTAATTCCCCAAAACTGTGAAACAAAAACGGTTGTGCCCGATGAAAAACCGACAAGCACCATCGTCATAAGCCAGCCCCATTGACCGACCATACCAACCGACGACAGCGCTTCCTCGCCGAGATTGCTTACCAAAAGCGTATCCGCAAGGGTGAAAGAACTTGTAAGCATATTTTGGAGCGCAACGGGTATAGCAAGCTTCAGGGCGGTTTTCCAAAAGCCCTTATCTCCGAATAGTTTGAACATATATTAAAAATCCTCTTGTAATTCTTTTATCTTATCTCTCAAATAGGCGGCGTGCTCAAATTCCAGCATATTTGCCGCCTCTTTCATCTCCTTTGTAAGCTTGGATATAAGCGTTTCTCTCTCTTTTCTTGTCAAGCGCTTTTTGCCCTTGCCTTCAAGCTTCTCGCGTGAAGTTATCTCAAGCACCGCGCGCACATCTTTTTTGATCGTCTGCGGAACTATTCCGTGCTCATTGTTATATTTTTCCTGAAGCGTTCTTCGTCTGAATGTCTCGCTGATCGCTCTTTCCATTGACGGAGTAACGCTGTCGGCATACATAATAACCTCGCCGTTCGCGTTTCTCGCGGCGCGTCCGATAGTCTGAACAAGTGATGTTTCGGAACGGAGAAAGCCCTCTTTATCTGCGTCAAGTATCGCCACGAGCGAAACCTCGGGAATATCAAGCCCTTCCCTCAGCAGATTTATTCCTACAAGCACATCAAACTCGCCGAGTCTTAAATCACGGATTATCTCCATTCTCTCGATAGTGTCTACATCGTGGTGCATATACCGCACTTTTATTCCGAAGCCCTCAAGATAAGCCGTAAGATCCTCCGCCATAGCTTTTGTGAGCGTTGTAACGAGCACGCGCTCTTTTCTTTCGGCTCGAATATTGATTTCCGAAACAAGATCGTCCATCTGCCCGTCGGTGGGCTTGACCGTTACTACGGGGTCGAGCAGACCTGTGGGGCGAATTATCTGCTCAACGATTTGTGTTGAATGCTCCCTTTCAAAATCTCCCGGAGTGGCGGAGGTAAAAATAACCTGATTTACCCGACTGTAAAATTCATCGAACATAAGCGGACGGTTATCAAACGCCGACGGCAGACGAAAGCCGTACTCTATAAGGCTTGCCTTTCTGCTCCTGTCCCCGCCGTACATTCCCCTTACCTGCGGGAGCATAACATGGCTTTCATCACAAAACAGCAGGAAATCCTTTGGAAAATAATCAAGCAGAGTGAACGGCGCCTCGCCGGGCTTTCTGTTGCTCATAACGGCGGAGTAATTTTCAATGCCCTTGCAAAAGCCGGTTTCCTGAAGCATCTCTATATCGTTCATCGTGCGTTCTTTTATTCTCTGCGCCTCAAGGAGTTTCCCCCGCTCCTCAAAATATTTAACGCGCTCGCACATCTCGTCATATATCCTGTCTAAAGCGATTTTCATTTTTTCCTGCCCTATAACATAGTGGGAGGCGGGATAAATGCACGCGTGCGAAAGTATTCCCTCGACCTTGCCCGTAAGAGGGTTTATTTCACATAACCTGTCTACCTCATCGCCGAAGAACTCAATTCTTACGGCGTTTCCGCTTGACCCCGCGGGAAAAACTTCAAGGCAGTCTCCACGGACGCGGAATTTGTTTCTGACAAAATTTATATCGTTTCTTTCATACTGGATAGAAACAAGCTTTTTAATTACCTCGTCCCTGTCGTATTTCATTCCCGTTCGCAGAGAAATTACCATATTGCGGTAATCTATCGGGTCGCCGATAGAATAAATGCAGGAAACTGACGCCACGATTATGACATCGCGCCTTTCGGAAAGCGCGGCTGTCGCGCTGTGGCGGAGCTTGTCTATCTCCTCGTTTATTGCGCTGTCTTTTTCAATATAAGTATCGGTTGTCGGCACATATGCCTCGGGCTGATAGTAATCGTAGTAGCTTACGAAATACTCAACGGCGTTTTCGGGGAAAAACTCCCTAAATTCCGAGCATAGCTGCGCCGCGAGGGTCTTGTTGTGAGCAAGAACGAGCGTAGGTCTGTTAACACGGGCGATTATATTTGCCATGGTAAAGGTCTTACCCGAGCCGGTAACGCCCATAAGGGTCTGTTCCCTGTCTCCCCGTTTAACGCCCTCAACAAGCGCCTCTATCGCCTCGGGCTGGTCGCCCGTTGGCTTGTATTCACTTACAAGTTTGAATCTGTCCATCAAAATATTTTCCTTGTATTCGCATAATCAGTTTATTATAACACATTATTTACTTTTTGCAAACGGTATTATATAATAATATTATGAAAAGTTTTACCATAACAAACGGCGACTCGGGTCAGCGGGTGGACAGATTTATCTTAAAAGCATTTCCCACCCTCCCCAAGTCACTAATGTATAAGGAAATCAGAAAAAAGAATATAAAGCTCAACAAAAAGCGTACCGAGCCATCCGCAATTCTCAAAGAAGGCGATGTTCTTGAGATCTACATTAAAGATGACGCGCTGACTCAAAGAGCAAAGCATTATGATTTTATGACCGCCTCTAAACAGCTTGAAATTGTTTATGAGGATGAAAACATAATGATTCTGAACAAGAAGGCGGGGCTTCTCTGCCATCCCGCAAACGGCGAATACGGCGATACGCTTATCGCGCGCGTGCAGCGCCGTCTCTATGAAAAAGGAGAATGGTCGCCCGAAACGAACGCCGCGTTCACCCCCGCCCTCGCCAACAGGATAGACAGAAACACGAGCGGCTTGGTAATTGCCGCCAAAAACGCTCAATCGCTGAAAATACTAAACGAAAAAATCAAATCCCGCGAGATAGAAAAATACTACCTCGCCGCCGTTCACGGAAAGCCCGAGCCGGAAAGCGCAACAATTACGGCATATCTTATAAAAGACGAAAAGAAAAATAAGGTGAAAGTGAGCGATAATGAGATCATCGGCTCTAAAAAGATAATCACACGCTACAAAACTCTTGACAGCCGTAATAATATTTCTCTTCTTGAAATAAAATTAGAAACGGGCAGATCTCACCAAATCAGGGCACAGCTTGCGCATATAGGCCACCCGCTTGTAAATGACGGAAAATACGGCGTTGAGCACGGCAGATACAGGCAGGCGCTTTGCAGCTACAAGCTTGTTTTTAATATGGAAAACGCCGGAATACTCGATTATCTAAACCACAGGGAATTTCAGATTGAAAACTGCGAGGTGCTTCGCACATTTAAGGAGAACGGTTATATATGAAGCATAAATTTATAAGGATACTCTCCCCTATCACGCTTAGCTTTGTAATCGCGCTTGACGCGGCGGTAATAGGCTTTGCCGTGTTTGCCGTTAAAAGAATAATACGCGAGCAAAACGCCGCGATAATTTTCTTTACGATAGTTGAGGTGTTTGCTTTTATTATAGGAGTGCTTGTTACCCGTGAGATCCTGAAAAACGGCATATTTTTCTATGACGATGAATTTGAATTAAACGGAATAGACAACGATAATATTTTCACTTACGCCGATATTCGGGAAATTGAAACTTATTTGGACACATCGGCGAGCCTAAGAAAAAATTTTTGGCAGCGCCACGCGCTTTTGATAATAACCGCTAACGACGGAAAGGTAACTACTGTTGACATAGGGCTAACGACAAAAAACACAGTAAAGAGAATAAAAAAAGAGCTTGAAAACAGAGTGGGAAAAGACAGGGTCAAATAAATATTAAAATTACAAGCTCATATAAAAAAGGCTTCCGAAATCGGAAGCCTTTTTAAATTATATATTTCGTTTAGTCCTCTGTTATCCAATAGTTGACGGTGAGGCATTTTGAAGGATAAGCCGTTGAAACATCGGCGCCGACGGCAGCGGCGGGTTTAAGGATTAAGGTGCCGTCTCCGAGAGCGGCGTAGGTTGAATTATAACCTTCTGCAAACGCCTCGTCAACATAGCTCATCGAAAGGCAATTGTTGGAGCAGTTGCCGACGAAGGCTTCGCCGCCCTTGAAATCGCCGAGGCAGGCCTTGACCGCGGCGGCGTAATCCTTAATTGAGGTCGAATAATAATTCGTCCACCCCGACTGCCAGATTTCAGAGCCTATCGCCTTAACGGGGAAATTATAGCTCCAGGTTGCGTCGGAAACGACTGTTCCTTCCTGATTGCCGCCCGCGTAAATAATTGAAACGCCCTTATTATACATCTTTTCAACAACAGCCTGATAACGGTTTACCATATCGAAAGTTGTTATCGGATAATATTCATTAGCCATTGAAATGCCGGCGCCGTATCCGTTAACATCGGAATTGGACCAGTTATAAAATATGTAGCCCTCTTTGGGAAGCGCGGCTTTAAGGGAGACCTTGTCGCCCGCAACATACGCGCCGGAGCCTTCGGATTCGCCGTCGCCGCCCTCTCCCGTAACTACGGTTACATTAAAGGTGGGAACAACGCTCTTGATATAAACGGGCTCAAGCGTAAGCTCTTTTTCGCCCATATGTACCCAAGTATCTTTGGCGTTTAAATCGTCGATAACGCCCTCTTCCTCGGAATTTATGTTCCAGTGGTCAAATACCATACCGAAATCCGCGGCGGGTGCGATGACCTCACAGGATTCACCCGAGCCTATATACTGCGTTGAATAAGCCGTGCCGTTTTCGTTCAAAACGGTTACGGGATAAAGCGTGCTCTCGGCATCCTTATAGGTGGCGGTGATAGTAGCATCGCATTTTTCAACAAGGAGATTTGAAACTGTCTTTGTTTTGGTGGAGAGATTTACTTTGCTGTCTTTTACACCCTCGGTGTCGCTCTTTACCTCCCACCTGTCGAAAACCTTGCCCTCGGGCGCGGGGTCGGCGGTAATTGTAACATTTGAGCCCTCAGTATAAACGCCCGAGCCTGTGCCGTTTACAACATTTACTTTAAAGACATCTTCTTCAATATCGGAGATTTTTTTATAATTAGCGGTCACGGTGAAGGAATAATCGTAATCGATCGAGGGAGAATCGTAATCCGCATACTCAAGAACAGTGGGAATACCCGCCTTATCGGCGGCATAAGCCGCGCCCTGAATAAAGCCGGAGCCGTATTTTCTTGAAATCTCATTATTTTCGCCAAAATAACCGAGCTTTTGATTTCCGCTGATCACGGCGTTGTAGCCGGCGAGAAAACCGCTCTGCAAGTCGTCAAAGGTAACGGACATAAGATTGTCGGCAGACGCCACTTCTCCGTTTTCAGCCTTCGGTGTGCCGTCGATAAGCAGGAAATTGACATCTGCGTACTTTTGAGCGCCCTCATATGCTACGGATTCATAAACTGCCGTCGGAAGAACGATGAACTTTGCGCCCGATTTTACGGCGAGATCAACATAGGACATTGCGGATTCGGCGGAAACTATCCCGCTTTCATCAAGCACGGGCTGATAATAACGGCTCGTCATACCGGCGCCCTCGGCAAATTCAGAAACTCCGTTCCACGCGCTCTGATTATATGAGCTGTCGGAAACCGTGCCTCCGTCGGTCAAAAGAACAACATCATAGCTGAGCTTTTCAGCGGGAGTACAGCCGCCGAACGCAAAAACGCAAGCCACGATCATAACTGCGCACAGCAAAATTGAAACAGTTTTTCTCATAAGTATTCCTCCGAAAAACAAATTCTCACAAGTTAATGATAACAAAATTACTTTTATAATGCAATAGAATTTATTGATTTAATTGGTAAAAACAATTATAATAACTGTGACGAGGTGAACGCTATGCTTGAAAAACAGCTTGAATATATCAGAGGAATAACCGACTTTGAGCCTCAGACAGCTATCGTTCTCGGCTCTGGTCTCGGCTCGCTCGCGGACGACATCGAAGCCGTTGCGAAAATAAATTATTCCGATATACCCGATTTTCCCGTTTCAACCGCGCCTACTCATCTCGGCAGGTTTGTTTTCGGATACATCGGCACGGCGAAAGTGGCGATAATGCAGGGCAGGATTCACCTTTATGAGGGGTACTCGCCGTCTCAGGCGGTTATGCCGATTCGCCTGCTCAGAAAAATGGGCGCAGAAATCCTTTTTTTGACGAACGCCTGCGGAGGAATAAACAAAGAGCTTTCCGTCGGCGACCTTATGCTGATAGAAGATCATATTTCAAGCTTTGTTCCCTCACCCCTTATCGGAGCAAATGACGACGGCCTCGGTCCGCGCTTCCCCGATATGAGCGATGTTTACAGTAAGAGGTTGAGAAGAATAATAACGCAGACAGCGCTCGATAACGGCATCGCGCTTAAAAAGGGCGTATATATCCAGCTTACAGGCCCTGCCTTTGAAACAAAGGCGGAAATCAAAATGTGCTCGGCGCTCGGCGCGGACGCGGTAGGTATGAGCACCGCAGTTGAGGCTCAGGCGGGAAAGCACTGCGGATTTGAGGTTTGCGGAATAAGCTGTATCACAAATCTTGCCTGCGGAGTGCTCGATAAACCCATAACAGCCGATGAGGTGTCAAAAACGGCAAAAGAAACGATGCCGAAATTCAAAATGCTCATAAAAGAATCTGTTGAGAGAATGGCTAATGGATAATATAGTATTTAATGATAACAAACTGTATATTTTAGACCAAACAAGACTGCCGAACGAAGAAATATACATTGAAATAAAAAGCCTTGAGGACGCCTTTGACGCTATTAAGCAGTTAAAGGTACGCGGCGCGCCGGCAATAGGGATATTCGCGGGTTATTCCCTTGCACTTTTCCACGGAAGCAACCTATTGAAAGCGAAAGCTTTTCTTGACGGCGCGAGACCTACGGCGGTAAACCTTACCTACGCCACTTCAAGAATACTCAATGCCTTTAACGGCGGGAAAGATCTCATCGAAGAAGCCGTGGCGATACATAAAGAGGATATCGACACCTGCAAAAAAATAAGCGAATACGGGCTTTCTCTGCTCAAAGACGGCGACGGGATACTCACCCATTGCAACGCGGGCGCTCTTGCCGCTTCAAAATACGGCACGGGTCTCGGTCCAATACTTTTGGGAACGGAAAGAGGATATAAATTCCGCGTTTACTGCGACGAGACAAGACCGTTGCTTCAGGGAGCTCGGCTCACAAGCTATGAGCTTGAAAAAAGCGGCGCGGATGTTACCCTGATATGCGACAATATGGCTTCTCTCGTTATGAAAAAGGGGCTTATAAACGCCGTTCTTGTTGGGTGCGACAGAGTTGCCGCCAACGGCGATACCGCAAATAAAATCGGCACAAGCGGCGTAGCCGTGTTAGCAAAATACTACGGCATACCGTTTTATGTTTTAGGTCCTCTTTCGACCGTTGATTTCGATACACCAACCGGTGACGGCATAATAATTGAGGAACGGGACGCGGACGAAATAAAGAATATGTATTTTGAAAAACCAACGGCTCTTGCAGAGACGAAATGCTTTAATCCCGCATTTGATGTGACGGATAATTCTCTGATAACAGCGATCATCACCGACAGGGGCATAGCATATCCGCCCTACGAAAAAAGCCTGAAGGAGCTTTTAAAATGATTAGATTTTATAACGGAAAAATACTTACCCTGAAAAACGGCTTTGATATAAGCGACGATGAGGTTTGGGTAGACGGCTCGAAAATCGTATATGTAGGTAAAAATTACACCAAAAAGGCAGACAGGGAGATAAATCTTAACGGAGATCTCCTTATGCCTTCTTTTAAAAACGCCCACACTCATTCCGCTATGACCTTTGCCCGCAGCCTTGCGGACGATTTGCCGCTTCAGCCGTGGCTTTACGATATGATATTCCCCATGGAAGCAAAGCTGAACGGCGACGATATATATCATCTTTCAAAGCTCGCTTTCCTCGAATATCTCACAAGCGGCATTTCCGCCTGCTTCGATATGTATTATTTCCCCGAAAATATGGCAAAGGCAAGCGTTGATTTGGGATTTCGCACCGTTATGACCTGCGGTGTGAACAATTTTAAGGAGAGCCTCGCCACCCTTGAGGAATATTACAATAAGTACAATAATTACGACGAGCTTATAAGCTACCGACTTGGATTTCACGCCGAATACACAAATTCTCTTGAGCGTATGGCGGGCGTGGGAAAATTGGCGGAAAAATATAAAGCCCCCGTTTTTATGCACTCAAGCGAAACGAAAAGCGAAGTTGATGAATGCATTGGCAGATACGGAAAAACCCCGACGGCGCTGTTTGAGGAGCTTGGTATTTTTAATTACGGAGGAGGCGCATATCACAGCGTTTGGCTGAATGATGACGACTTTGATATATATAAAAAACACGGCGTTTGGGCTGTTTTAAATCCTTGCTCAAACGCAAAGCTCGCCTCGGGGATCGCTCCCCTTTCAAAATTTCTTGATAAAGGTATAAATATCGCAATAGGTACAGACGGACCGAGCAGCAACAACGCCCTTGATATGTTCAGAGAAATGTTTATGCTCGCGGCGGCGGCTAAGCTGAGAGAAATGGACGCCGCGGCGGGAGATGCGAACGAAATTCTGAAAGCGGCTACAGTCGGCTCGGCGCGCTGTATGGGTCTTGATGATTGCGATATTATCGACACGGGAAAAACAGCCGACCTTATCGTTATAAATTTAAATCGCCCGAATATGCAGCCTGTAAACAACATTACAAAAAATCTTGTTTACAGCGGCTCTAAAGAAAATGTAAAGCTCACTATGGTAAACGGTAAGATACTCTATGAAAACGGCGAATTTTTGAATATCGACACTGAAGAAATATATTTCGACGCGCAAAAAATTACAGACCGTATAAAATCTGACTGAGAGGCATTGCTGACATATGAATGAAACTTTATTTGAATACCTTGAGCACCGTGATAACGAGCCGATAAGCTTAGTGGCGCTTGGCGAAAGCTGTAAGAGCCAAAACAAAAATACGCAACGCCGATTTTTTGACAACAGCGTGCTTGAAACGGTTGTTTCCGGTCAAGGGATACTTGAGGTAAACGGAAAAACATATGAATTGACCGGCGGCGATGTCATAATACTTCGCAAAGGCACAAATTATAGCTGCCATCCCGTTGACGGCGGCACGCTTCAGAGAGCGTTCATCGTATTAAGCGGAGAATTTTCTGAAATACTCATCGACGCCTATCTGCCCGACAACGGCTGTATTTATCACAACTGCAACACACAGGGTCTTTTCAAAGACGCGATCGACGCCGCGCGGAAATATCCAAATGATTATCAAAGCGTTCTTACCGAGGTCATATGTATTTTTATGCGAATGCTTGTTGAGCTTTCGACTCATCGCGTAAGCCCGCAAACGGAGCTTGCCGAGAATGTTCACGATTATCTTAACTCGCATATCGACAAGCCCTTTTCCCTCGATATGCTTTGCGACAAGCTCGGTTACAGTAAAAACCACATAATAAATCTTTTCAGAAACGAATACGGTAAAACCCCCTATCAATACTACACGGATATGCGGCTTGAAACGGTCAAAATGTTTTTAAAAAATACAAATTTGACGCTCTCCGAAATCTCCAAAAGAATGTCCTTTTCAAACCGTCAATATTTTTCGTCTTGGTTTAAATCCCTTTGCGGAATGTCATTGAGCGAATACAGAATTCAGATCAGAAAAGAAAAGCAATAAAGCCAAATGGCGATAAAAATATCGGTTTTTAAAAAAATTATTGAAAATCACCGAAAAGGTGTATAGTATAATAAATTGAAAGGAATGAAGCACAATGAAGAAAACAATACTCATAATATCCGCACTGCTCGCCCTGTCGTTACTGTTTGCCGGCTGTTACAGAACAAACACGGATGACGAAACCGCAAAGCTGCAGCAGCAGATAAGCGAGCTGCAATCACAGCTTGACGCGATGCAAAACGGCTCAACAAATCCCGCCGACGCTACAGAGCCATCGGGCAACACGGCGCAATCACCTACCGAAAACACCACTGCCGCCACTACAAAAGGCACGACCGCCGCTCAAGCGATAAAAACAACGAATTCGCTTCAGGAGCTTACCGATATGGTGACGGCTTATGAGAAATCGGCGAGCGACGCGGCTAAAAATCCGAGCAACTCATTCGATAAATTCTTCACGCTCAAACAGCAGAATGATAAAATCGAGCGCGCAATAGATATTCACGAAAATGAGATCGAATCTTATGTATATTCCGGCGCTCTGTCAAGAGCGGAATACAATCAGAGAGAGCGTGCGCTTGACGAACTTGAAAACCGCCTTGACAAGGCGGAGGACAGCCTCGAATACGCTTTTGGAATTTATGATTAAATCGGCACTGTTCATTGATTTATAAAATAATAAAACAGCGTTTGTTTTGCGAATTAAAACAGACGCTGTTTTTTTGTAAACCGAACAGAATAACTTTCTTATAACTCCTTAGTAAATATTATTTCCAAATCATCGCAAAACGGAAAAAACGCGCCCGAATCGCGATAACCGAGTTTTCTGTAAAAATGCTGAGCAGATTCATTTGCCTGTGATGAAGTCATCAGCTTATCATATCCGAGTTTTTTCATCTCATTTTCCCAAAACACGACCATCTGCGTGCCATAGCCTTTGCCGCGATACTCCTCAAGAAAATACAGCATGTTCATAAACGGAATTTCATCCCAAAATAAATTCCATCTCAGCCAGCCCGCAAATGCGCCGTCAACAAGCAAAATAATTTCACGGTTGTTTCTAATTGAGTCTTCCCAAATATTTTTCTTGATATGGCTGTCTCTGCTCAAAAGCATTTCTTCATCCGCCATAGTCGCGTATCTTATTTCTACCATAATTTATCACCGTAAATTCTCTTTATTCGCTTTAAAATTTGATTTCCATAATTATTTATATATGTTTTTGGATAGCATTACAGTAAAGAACAGAAATTGAATTTATGATACATACAATAATATATCCTGTTGCATAAACTTTAAATCTCGTTAATCCGATAATTATACAAATTATCAGCGTTATGGAAGCAAGTATAACAGCAAATTTTCCGTTTTGTTTTATGAAAAATATAATATTGTGAAATACTTGATTTAACGAATTATTATCATATAATTTAATCTTTTTGATCTTGCTGATTATTAAAAATATAAATGTAACTAAAATAGCGACAATTGCTTGAATACCACACAAATATTCTATTGATGAATTATAAAGATCAATTGGCATAGATAATATTTTATCTATAATTAATACAGGTACAAATAATAGCAAAGATAAATAATTTATGATATTTAACAAACTCAAACTGAATTTTAACAATCAGCTCACCGCCTTTTTTGACAGTAATTTTATTTTGGCAAAAAAATCTTAATCTTAGTTGCGTTTATGCTATTAGCCGATTACAGTATTCCTTTTATCAATTCGTCATAAAACTTGTCGGTATAATCATTCATTTCATAACACAGCTTTATCGTTTCGGGCAAATAGCACTTGTTCTTATCTATTACATTATTTTTCATAAAATCAAGCGTCTGTTCAAGAGTTTGTCCGCGAACAGAGCCTGTGATCAATGTCTTTACCACGGTATAAGCTTTACCGCCTTCAAGCACATGCGCATCGTGAAGGAGCTTACCCTCAAGGGTTTCCGGTATTTCAGGTCTTTGAGATTCCCATGCAATTTTAACGATTTTTTGAATTTCCAAATCATTAAGTCCGTTTTCCGCCAACCATTTTTCAATTATCTTTTGGTCGCTATAAATAAAGCCGTGAAAATATAACGCGGGAAGCAGAGCGTTATAATCAACATCATAACCGTAATCGGCGATAAGCTTGTCAACCCACCTACGCACCAAATCAATATGCCACATATTATGCATTATATCCTTATCGGCATAGTACGGTCTTGAAAATTCTCTAAGTTTTTCTTCCGATATTTTCATAATTGATCACCGTAAATTCTCTTTATCTGCTCATAGTAAAATTTTTCATCCGCGAAACAGGCTTGAAATTATGTATAATGCAGCTTGTGAGCTTGTGAAGTTTTTCAATCGTCATAGAATCATTTTCAACATCAATATCAATATCGTTCCAAGCCATAAGATTCATTTTATAACTGCCGATAATATGCGTTTTTCCGTATTTATTCAATTCATTCAGTAAGCCGTGATCATATAAAATATGATTTGCTTGTTCGTATCTGCTCAAACCAATCACCTTTTGTAAAGTCACAATTAAACAGCTTGTCCATAATGCTAATAACGGTTTCATAATTATTCATACGAGATGTTCCTCACATTTATAAATAAAAGATGATATTATATTAACATACTTGCGCTGTAAAATCCACACTATTTAAAACAACACCGCCGAATTACAAAGTAAAAGATTTATTTTATAGAAATATGTTATTGATTTTATTTAGAAACAGTGTTATACTAAATATGCTGACACGGTGTCAGAATATATTTTAAAAGACGGGGTAAATCCCTTATTGAAGGAGTGCAGATTTATGAGCAAAACATTGGTAGCATATTTCAGCGCGAGCGGAACAACGGCGCGCGTCGCAAAGGAGCTTGCGCAGGCTGTGGGCGCAGACATCTATGAAATCCGACCCGCTGTGCCGTACACAAAGGCAGACCTCAACTGGATGGATAAGAAATCACGCAGCTCGGTGGAAATGAGTGACAAATCGAGCCGCCCCGCTTTGGCGGACAACGGCGCCAACATCGACACCTATGATACCATTTTGCTGGGCTTTCCCATCTGGTGGTATGTTGCGCCTACTATCATTAACAGCTTTTTAGAGAGCTATGATTTCTCCGGCAAAAAGATCGTGCTGTTTGCCACTTCGGGCGGCAGCGGGTTTGGCAAAACCGTAGCGGGACTGAAGCCTTCCGTGGCGGCGGACGCCGTGATTACCGAGGGAAAAGTCCTTAACGGTCATCAGACGGCGGACGCCCTGAAAGCATGGGCTGAGACAGTTCTTTAAGGTGCTAAAAAAATGAAGTATACGAAATTAGGCAATTCCGATTTGACCGTTTCCCGCGTTTGTATGGGCTGTATGGGATTCGGCAACGCGGCCACGGGTCAGCATAGCTGGACGGTGGACGAGGCGCAGACCCGCGAGATCATTAAACACGGGCTTGATTTGGGTATCAATTTCTACGATACCGCCATCGCCTATCAAAACGGTACAAGCGAACAGTATGTGGGCAAGGCGCTCAGAGATTTTGCAAAGCGGGACGATTTTGTGATCGCCACTAAGTTTACGCCCAGAACGCAGGACGAGATAGACGCGGGCGTCAGCGGGCAAAAGCACATCGAAAACTATCTGAACAGAAGCCTCCGAAATCTCGGCATGGACTATGTTGACCTCTATATCTATCATATGTGGGACTATTACACGCCCATGGAGGAGATAATGGAGGGGCTGCACAACGCGGTCAAGGCGGGCAAGACGCGTTACATCGGTATCTCAAACTGCTTTGCGTGGCAGCTTGCCAAGGCTAATTTTTATGCAAGGGAACACGGTCTCACGGAGTTTGTGTCGATTCAGGGGCATTACAACCTGATTGCCCGCGAGGAAGAACGGGAGATGGCGCCTTTTTGCAAGGATCAGAACATCGCCATGACGCCGTACAGCGCGCTTGCGGGCGGTCGGCTCTCAAAGCGCCCCGGTGAAACATCAAAGCGTTTGGAACAGGACGACTACGCGAAATTCAAATACGATGCCACCGCAGAGGCGGACGGTAAAATCATCGCCCGCGTTGCGGAATTAGCTGATAAGCGCGGCGTTTCGATGACGGAAATCTCTCTCGCGTGGCTGCTTACCAAAGTCACCTCCCCTGTTGTCGGCGCAACGAAGTTTTCTCATGTAGACGGCGCGGCAAAGGCGGTCGATTTGGAATTGACACAGGACGAGATCGACTACCTTGAAGAATTGTATGTGCCGCACGCTTTAGTCGGCGTGATGGCGCAAAACGGCAAACAAAAAGCCGGAAATGTGTTATAACAAATTAGATCATATTATTGGAAAATCGCACAAAAATGACTAAGGCGGGAGCGAATGCTCCCGCCTTTTCTGCTGTATTATCTTAGCGAGTATTACGATTTGACTTCAACAGCGGTAACTCAGCCATATTTCAATTCCTTTGCATTCATTTTCAATCATAACACATCCGATAAAATTGCCCAGTCATCGCTTTGAATATCATCAGAGTAATGCTCCATACAGATGCAAAGTTCATCGGTTGTCGCATCGTTACGGACGATACCGCCTTTTAAGCCGTGTTCGTCAAGGTACGCTTTCAACACGCCAAATTTCTTTGGAGTGTAAAGATCTATATCTTGACTGTTGCCGCTGCGGTCAAATCCGCCCTTTGTTTCGATTATCCATATTTCGCCGTTTACAGAAATAAGATAATCGGGATAGAACAGCTTTTGCTTATTAGAATTATCTGTATAAACGATAGAAAAGTATTCGTTGCCCTTATCTCCGTTTTTATACCACCATTCCACGCTGTCGGAACACTCACAGAATTTTTCAAATTTAACCTCCGGCGTAGATCGCGGAGCGGCAGATGACAGATAATTCTGATATACATTTTTCTTCATCACGAGCTGTGTTTTCGCCTCCCCGTTGTAGGTAAACAAACAGGACTGCGGAATACGGAAATCATAATAGGATTTTTTCGGTAAATCAAGCTGCAACTGAGCCAATTCATAAGCCATAGCCTCTCGCACCATATGGCGGAGTCGGTCAGCATTGTTGATTACAAAGGCATACACGCTTCTTGGCTCCAAAGCAAGGATTTTGCGTGAGCAGGTAAAATTTTTATCAAACAGCTTACGGATAATCGTATTCATATACGAATACTCCATGCTGATTTCCAACCCGATTTTGCCGATGGTGCGATGATATTCACGCCCGTGTTTGTGCGTGCTTAGCGCTTCAACGACCTTGATATCATTCAGATCCGTCGATGAAAAATCAAGTGTTGCAGCTTCCCCTGAAAAGGTGTGCCGCACAATATTCTCATTTAATTCAAAGCCGGCGGCTTGCAAACGGGTACGATTTTCCGTTTTGTTCGCTGTTACGCCGTATTCTATTTCTGCATAGGCGGCAATCGCTTGTAAAGCCTTTTGCGGATCGCGGGAGCTCGCCACCATTGTTCTCTGCTCGCTTGTAAGTGTTATGTTTTTATACTCATTTTTGAGAAAAATGGTGCAAGCGTTTAACGCGCTCTTGTCAAGAGCCATTTTTACACCTGCGGTGAATTTTTCATCGAATGTGTAAAGATAGCAGCTGTCGAGCAGATCACATTCATAATGTCTTGCTTCGGGCATACGGCGGATACGACCTATCGTTTGTATCTCAAAGGTTTCGTCCATATTGTCGCGGAGCTTCACAAGAATATGCGCTCTCGGACAGTCCCAGCCCGTTGCAACCGCTTGTTTTATGATAACCGCAGAGACGGCGGCATTAGGCGCGTCAATGCCCTCCAAATTTTCGTGCCGGTCGGATAACCATACCGCAAGTTGACCGTTTTCATAGGTCAGCCCTTGCGTTTCAAGATAGCGTTCAACGCCGTCTTGCAAGGTTTCCGATTTATTCGGAATTTGAATAACAATCAATGGGTTTATATCGGTATTACGCTGTAAAAACGCTGCGCGGAGCTCCCGCTGTTTTTGGAGAGCTTTTTCAAGAAGAAATGCCGTTTGATCCTCCGTTTCCACCGTCTGCGGAAAGTCTTGGTTAATGACAAGCAGCTTTTTAATAAGCCCCGCGGCAATAACATCTTCTTCGGGGATTTCGATGATTTCCGCTCTTGCGATGCCCTTCGGCGTTGCGGAGCAGCGAATTATCTTGTCCGTATGAAAATACTGTATGATCTCGTCAGCTTTTATCGTGTTGTTCTGATGACTCTCATCCACAATAATCACAAAGCGCAAGCCGTCATTCAAGGCGTGCCGGATATGCTCTAAAAAATTAGTGCGTTCACTGTCTTTCAAAGCATTGTTGCCCTTCTTGGTGAGTTTTTCCCAGTTGATGAAGCAGCTGTCGTTTTCTTCAAAACCCGAAGTCATAACATCGGAAAGCAATTTCGTCTGTGAAGCGTGGATATATTTATCCATCTTTGCCTTGCTTTGTTCTTCAAGGTTGCCTTTGCCGGGTGTGAGCCAAACAAAAACGGTTTTCGGAAAAGACTGTATGTACTGATGCATAAAATAGGTCAAAATAATAGTCTTTCCGCTTCCCGTCGGGCTTTTGAGTATAATATCACGGGCAGGCTTGTCCATCGCTTCAAACAGCGACTTCACAGCGTCCAATTGAAATTCTTTTAATTCCATACTTATCTCTCCTGTAAATCCTTGTAATAGTAATCGGGGATAATACTTATTTCTATTCCACGCTCTGCCAAAACTTCTTCCTGCTCCCGCGTCGGCAAAAGGTCGTGTCCCATATACAGCTTCTTGCACCTTGCAAAATCATCAACATTATTGATAAACTCCGCAAGCTCTTCTTCCGTCAGCACAATACCGATTTCGGCGTTGCCTATGAAATTTATACCGTTTTCAAGCTCCACAAGCTCACGGATATGCTTCAAGAGCTCGTCCGCATACTCATAGTACATTTGCTCGCTGATTGGAACATAGTCTACCTTGTAGTATTTAAGCGAGGCGGCATAGTTTTCCTTGTCAATCACACGCTTGATACGCTCGTATGTGATATCACGGCAGATATTGTTTTCATTGTTGGTACAGAGAATAAAGCGGCGATTTCCGCCATCCTCTGCATTGAGTTTCATAACAGCGTGTCCCGTAGTGCCACTTCCGGCGAAGCAGTCAAGTACAATAGCACTATTAGAGTAGCAAATTTTCATTAATTTCTTTAAAAGGGACAGCGGTTTTGGATAGTCAAATGCAAAACTTTTGAATATTTGTTTCAAATCCTTTTTTGCATTATCATTGGAATATTCAGCATCCAAAAAATCTAATGTTGACAGGGGCTTTCTTCTTTCACTAATTACAACCTCATATTTGCCGTTAGAATTATGCTTTATTGTTGCATTTAAATATGTTTTAGTATATATACGAGCTGTTCCGTCAGATTTTTCTTTAACAACAATAAACCCGTTATTATATCCAAACTCAAATAATTCTTTACTCCAACGCCAAGCCCAATCTGCTCGCTGGTGCTTTCCATTCTTTCTTTCTAAATATTTACTATAATCAGACCCCGGATAAAAAGTTCTTCCATTAAGTTCAATGGGATAGTCTAACCCTGAACTATATGATAAACTATCATAGTCAAGAGTTTGATTTAATTTATATTTCCCGCGTGTTTCTATATATTCATCTTCAAATTTGAATTCTTGGTCAATATGTGGAATGCCAACAATACCAACATTGGCAATATTTTTTGCATAAATTATAACATAATCGTGATTTGCTGAAATATGATTTGTTGTTTTTCCTGAAGATTTTGTACGACGGGACATGCAGCTAATAAAATTATCTACTCCAAAAACTTCATCACAAAGGAATCTAACATCTGGTTGCTCATTATCATCAATGGAAATACAGATAAATCCTTGCGGAGATAATAGTTTATACATTAATACAAGTCTTTTTTTGAGAAATGAAAGATATTTGCTATGCTTAAATTCATCTTCCTTTTCAACTAATTTATCATCATAAACAAAATCTTTATTCCCCGTATTATACGGCGGATCTATGTAAATAAGGTCAATCTTTCCCTTATGCGTCTTTTCAAGCAATTTCAGTGATGCAAGGTTATCACCCTCGATGAGAAAATTCATCTGCCCGCCTTTGTCGATGAACAAGTCTTTTTCCTCGGTAAGCACGGGAGTATGCGTGTCCAACACCTCGTCGATTTCTTCTCGGTGCTCTTCAAACACAAGCCCGTATTTCTTGCCGTTCACATCCTTTTCCAAATCGGAAAGATAGGAAAGAAGATTGCCCGTATTCTCATCTTGTGGCGCAGCGGAAATAAAAGCTCGTATTTCCTTGATTTTATTCAGCAAGTCCTCCCGCGTCTTTTTTGATATGTTAGTGCTCATTATTTTCCTCCGCCTTATTATTCTTAGGTATCATATGCTGCATATTTAGCAAAAGATTGTTATATGCTTGCTGAGATATAGCTTGCTCTCTCCATTGCTTTATCATTCCATCAGGAATATATGGTTTTCGAATAGTTTCTTTAATGGTTTTATCTTTATAACCAAGAGATGCTGCCATCGTTTCTAATAATTTATATTGTGCAGTCTTAATTTCCTCAAATTGTGCTTCATCTGGGGTTCCAACACAATATTTATCGTACAAGTTTTTCCAAGCTTTACAAACTGTCTTATCGTCTGCAAACACAATATTAATTATATTAAGACAATTTACGCTTTCTTGAGTCCATCCATATATTCGTGAGGTCATAAGTATCTTAAAAATCTGCATTTTATCTTTTCTTATTTCTGCTCTGTTTTGTAAGTGCTGTCCAATCAAGACAGCTGCTATGGGGATTACAACTATTGCGATTAAATTCAAGATATCTTTATATTCCATATTTTTCCTCCTATACATCCACTCGCCATTAGCGGCAGAGCATTTTTCAGTAAATTCTTTACTATCTACCGAGCTGTAAAATTGTGTTCACGGTTTATGATGTCTTTCTATGTCTTTCGGTCGGCACTTTATCGTCAAAATCAATCTTATCAGAAAAATAATAAATATAGTAATAATTATAAATTTATTATAATACATTTCTATTTTACCTAAAAATCTTTGCTTTTTCAACAAAAACGGCTAATTTTTCCTTTGATTTAGTAAGTAAGGGAACTTTTTATGCCTCTGATTAAAAATTCTTTCAAAGTCCCCAAACCGAGAGGCGCTTGACAACAAAAAAGAGCGTCCATTCCCAACCCTCAGGTTGGTTATGAACACTCAAATGGTGCGGGTAACAGGACTTGAACCTGCACGGTTGCCCACAAGATCCTAAATCTTGCGTGTCTGCCAATTCCACCATACCCGCGTTGTTGACTATTCTATCATCTTTCGGATTTTAAATCAATATTTTTTTCGGAGTAGTCGGAATTGCTTTTGCTTTTCTTTTTAACCACAGCTGATACGGCGCAATATACCTCCTTTGCGCCGTAAGCCTTTAGGGTTAGCGCAACCGAAGTGAGCGTTGAGCCCGTTGTTTTCACATCGTCAATAAGCAAAACTTTCGCTTTGTCGATGTTTTCACCCTTTTTAACTTCAAAAACGCCGTACATATTGACAAATCTGTCCTTGGCGCTCTGCCGTTTTTGCATTTTCGTTTTGCGTTTTTTAACAATAACATTTCTAAGCGGGATTTCGCACTCTCGGGAAACCGCCCTTGCCAAAAGCTCGGATTGATTAAATCCCCTCTTGTTGAAATCGCTCTTATACATCGGAACATAGGTGACGAAATCGAAATCAATATCGCCGTAATGCTTCTTTACGACCTTGGCGATTTCCGAGCCGTGCGCCTTTGAGAGCTTCGGCATACCGTTCATTTTCATATTCAAAATCCCGTCAGCCACTCTGCCTTCATAGTAAAACGGAGCGATCAAAGCCTTATATTCCGTTTCTCTTGAAAACTTTTTACAAACGCAGTTTTCCTTAGAGCATCCGCATTTCAGGCACAACGGCTCTTCTATATACGGAAGCTCCGAGGAACAGCTTTCACACCGTTCCTCATCAAAGCAGATCACCTCGCCGCAAATGCCGCATCGTTTCGGAAATACGGCGAGTTTGATTTTTTCAAGCAAATCATTCATTTCACAGTTACATACGGGGAGATTTTTTCATATGTCTTATCCCCTATCCCGCTTATATCCTTGAGTTGTTCTACACTTTTATATCCGCCGATATGTTCCCTGTATGAAATGATCGCCGCGGCTCTCGTTCCTCCCACGCCGTCTATCGTCATAAGCTCTTGCGCGGTGCAGGTGTTGAGGTCAAGAGGATATCTGACGCTCTGTGTATATTGCACGCTGTTTGGGCTCTGAACGCTGTTCGCCGCCGTTTTCTCGGTAGCTTTTACCGTGTAAGAAGTATTTTCTTTGCTTTCGCCGCTCTCTTTTGTCTCATAATCTGAAGTGTACGGCGTTTCGGAGCTTTGCTTGCTATCATCTATTTTCGGCTGAGACACGGCGATATAAACAAAAATTGCGGAAAGCAGCATCAAAGCAACGCCGACAAGAATACCCGTCTGCCGTGCGCTGCTCTTATATTCCGTTTCTTTTCCGCCGTTTTCCATTTATAGCGCTCCCTGCAAGCTTGAGCGGTTTCAGTCGAAGAAATCGCCGCCGCCCTGATTGTCGATCACCGTGCCGTCTCCGTCGTTCATCGCCTCGTTAAGACTTATCTGCTCGCTGTTTGCCTCGGTAAATTCCCTGCCGTTGTCATATGCGCGTTTCTCAAGCCACATATTTTTCGTCATAAGCACCTGCCTCGGCTTACTGCCCTCGGGTTTACCGATAACTCCGTATTCCTCAAGCTGATCGATTATCTTTGCGCCGCGAGCGTAACCTACGGAGAGCTTTCTCTGCAAAAATGAGGTAGAGGCGGTGCCCGTCTCAATAACGGTCTCCGCAGCTTTTTCAAAAAGCGGGTCTAAATGGCTTTCCATATTGTCCCCATCGTCAAAGCCGCCCGATTTCTTATCCTGAGCCGCCTTTGCGTCTATTTCCTTTTGTATGTTTTCATCATATTCGCCCACGCCCTGCTTTTTAATAAATTTACAGAGCGCTTCCAATTCTTCATCACTGACATAGCAGCCCTGAACTCTTATGGGCTTGCTGGCGCCTATGGGGTTATAGAGCATATCGCCATGCCCGAGCAGCTTTTCCGCTCCTCCGGCGTCAAGTATCGTTCTTGAATCTATCTGAGAAGATACCGTAAGAGCGATTCGTGATGAAATATTTGCCTTAATAAGACCTGTGATAACATCGACCGACGGCCTTTGCGTAGCGATAACAAGGTGCATTCCGGCGGCACGCGCCATCTGCGCAAGGCGGCATATCGAATCCTCAACCTCTTTGGGCGCCGCCATCATCAAATCCGAAAGCTCATCAATAAATATGCAGATCTTCGGCATCGGTTCAACGCCGTCGTTCTTTTCGGCGTATTTATTATAGCTTTCAATATCCTTAACGCCCGTCTCAGAAAACTTGTTGTAACGCTGCAGCATTTCGGAAACCGCCCAGCCGAGCGCTCCCGACGCCTTTCTCGGGTCGGTAACAACGGGCACAAGCAGATGCGGAATGCCGGCGTACTTAGAAAACTCTACCTGCTTCGGGTCAATCATCAAAAACTTGACCTCATTGGGCTTGGCTCTGTAAAGAATTGAAACGATTATGGAATTCATACATACGGATTTACCGGAGCCAGTAGTGCCCGCAATGAGCAGGTGCGGCATCTTGGAAATATCGCAATAAACGCATTTGCCGGCAATATCCTTGCCGAGACCAGCGGAGAGCTTCGATTTCTGCTCGCGAAATTCGGGCGTATCTATAAGTTCCCGTGCCGATACCATATTCTTGACCTTGTTTGGAATTTCAATACCAACGGCGGATTTTCCCGGTATCGGAGCTTCAATGCGCACATGGGTAGCGGCAAGATTCAAAGCAATATCGTCCGCAAGATTGGTAATTTTTGAAATTCTTATTCCCGCAGCGGGCTTGAGCTCGTATCTTGTAACGGCAGGACCTCTGCTGATATCGGTTATTTTCGCCTCAACATTGAATGAATGCAATGTGTCTACCAGCCTCTGCGCGTTTGCCTTGAGCTCGCCGCTAATATCCTTTACGGTAGCTTGAGCAGAGGGTTTAAGAAAATTGACAGGGGGAAGAACATAATCCTCAACCGTTGATTTCATCTGCTCTTCCGATACTTTAAATTCCTCGGCGCGCTTATCTTCCTTTTTCTCCGAAGCGTCACGCACGATATCGTCAAGGCTCTTTTCTTTATTTGCAGCCTGCGCGGCGGCTTCAGCCTCCCTTGCCTTCCTGTTGCGCTCATTGGCGGCATTTATCTCGTCAATGATACTTCTCGGAACAGTTACTTCGGGCTCAGCGTCCGCCTGCGTTTCGGGCTGATTTGACTTTTTCTTTTTTCTGCCCTTTGCCTCGCTGCCGGGAGGATTGACATCAAGCGGAACATCAATATTTCCCCTTTGAAGGCGTTTTTGCTCGATCTTCTCGCTTATTACCGGCGCGACCTTTTTGTATGTGGTTTCGGCAGGCTTTGAAACGGCTTTGAAGAACTGAATGATCGTTATGCCGGCAAGAAGCATAAACGCAACAAATATCAAAACAAGGCAAAGGATTATGGCGGGGGCTTTACCCATTGTAAGCAAAAGCCAGCCTATAACCGCGCCGAAAAATCCACCGTTAAATTCCACCGAAGCCGATGAAAACGCCGTTGTCACCGCGTTCTTAAAATCATCGCCGGGCTGATTTTGAATTATATGTATAAACGAAGAAATCAAAAGCACAAGCACAACGCTTTCAATGCCTTTTTCTATGAATTTTCCCGTTTCCCTATCCTTCAGTGAAAAAAGTATCGTAATAATTATCGTCAAAATTGGAAAAACGCATGCCGCAAGCAAACCGAAAGCGCCTAAATATACATTATGTAAAAAATTCCACGCGCCCTCGCCCTTAACGATCGCGAGGAAGAAAAACACAACCGAAACGGAAAAAAGCACAAGCCCGGTTACGCGGTTGATGTTGGCGGCGCGCCTTTCTCTTTCAATTCTTTCGCGTTCGGCGGCGGATTTCGACCTGCGCGCGTTTTCACGATTGCCTCTTTCAGAATTGTTATTTGCCATAATATGCCTCTTTATCTGATAAATAATTCTACAATTCCCGTAACGACGGTGAGCACCGCCAAAGCGAAATTGTAGTAAGAAAAGTATTTCAAATCAACATTATGTAAAAGCCATTTATATGCCCTTACAGCGAAGAAGGATACAGCCCCCGAAATAACCACGGCGATTATTCCCTCAACAACGGTCACATAAGTGACGCAGCGCACGATTTCCGATATGCCCGTTACAAGCAATACAGGCACGCTGACGCTTACAAAATACCTGAATGCGTGATTTCTGCCGGCGGCGCATATTATCGCAACGCAAATTACTGTTGTGCTGAGTGAAAGCCCCGCCATAGGGATCGAAATGAATATCATAAACGACAGCACACCTGCCGCGGGCAGAGTGAGCCGCCCGCCCTTTGGGTCGCCCTTGATAACATACGATGCAAGCAAAAGGAGACCGCCGGAAAATAAGAAGCATATGCCCTCGCTGATGAGATTTCCGTCAATAGAATAAGAGGACAAAAGCTCAAACAGATTTATTCCGTTTCCCACGGGAATGAGATAAAGGAGCATAAAGGGATAAGGAATAAGCGTGAAAAACAAGAAATTCCGTGAATATGAGCCTTTTTTAATATCGAATTTTTTATTTTTGATTTCACGGCACATACCTAAAAACTCATAGATATGGCGTGCAAAGACCTTGTGGAAGGCAACGGCAATTCCTATTGCGATACCGATATGTACAAGACCGGTGAGTTCGGAGACCGCACCGGAAAAGCGTGAAGAAAAATCGTGAAAAATAGCGGAATGCCCGCTTTCAGACACCGGGAATATGAATGTTACCGCCTGCGCGATTGCTTGAAAAATCGCTGTTAAAATCGACAACATTTTCACCTCCGAACAAAGACGCGTTATCTATATAGTAGCCCTTACGAAGATAATCAAAGGGATTGCTTGAGCGTATGGAATTATCGCAGTGTATCGATTTGTCGCTGAATGTAATATCCGATTCGCTTATTATTGACCAGAACATTTATCGTTGCCCTCCTCAATAACGGAATTGAGATAATCGAGCGCGTTTGAAAGCCCGCCGAGTTCGTCGATAAGCCCGCACTGAACGGCGCCGTCGCCGTCCAGCACAGTGCCGACATCCATTATCAGCTCGCCTGTTTTCATCATCAGGCTTCTGAATGCCTCGGCGGTGATATTTGAATTGTTTTCAACAAAATTAACGATCCTGTCCTGCATTTTTTCAAAATAGGAAAGAGTTTGCGGAACTCCGAGAACAAGGCCGTTGAGCCTTACGGGATGAACGGTCATCGTGGCGCTCGGCACAATAAAGCTCCGTCGACAGGAAACGGCAAGAGGCACGCCTATGGAATGACCTCCGCCGAGCACCAAAGAAGCGGTCGGCGTTTTCATCGTTGAAAGTAGCTCCGCGATAGCGAGCCCCGCCTCCACATCTCCGCCGACGGTGTTGAGAATTATCAAAAGCCCCTCGATCTCTCTGCTCTCCTCAATGGCGACAAGCTGGGGGATCACATGCTCGTACTTTGTTGTTTTATTCTGGCTTGGCAGAATATAATGCCCCTCGATTTGACCTATTATGGTAAGGCAGTGAATAAAATGACCGTTTTTTTTAACGGTGATCGAGCCTGTTTCAAAATCGTTTGATGACGACGGCTCGGTATTTTTATCTTCGTTTTGAGCTTCGTTTTCAGACATAATATCGCAACCTTTCCTGCTTATTATGCCCTGAATAATTCATTTAATTATATCACAAGCAACCGCGGGATTTCAACAGATTTTATTACTTTACAACATATTATTTAATAATTTTATAATTAAGAAATACTTTAGACCATGGCAACGCTCTGTTTTGCGAAAAGTCGCGCGCTTTATTTAATGAGATTATATTTATCAAACATTGACAATAGATAAACAATGTTATAAAATATTTTTGCAAACTTTATGACAACTCGGAGGAAAAAGTATGGGACTTACACTTGCGCAAAAGCTCATCAAGGCTCACCTCGTTGAGGGTGAAATGAAGGTCGGCTCTGAAATAGGGCTCAGAATAGACCAAACCCTTACGCAGGACGCCACGGGTACGATGGCATACCTTGAATTTGAGGCTATGGGCGTTGACAGAGTGAAAACGGAAAAAAGCGTTGCCTACATAGACCACAACACATTGCAGACGGGCTTTGAAAACGCAGACGATCACCGCTATATCCAAACGGTGACAAAAAAGCACGGCATATATTTTTCAAGACCGGGCAACGGCATATGCCACCAGGTGCATCTTGAAAGATTCGGAATACCGGGCAAAACACTTATCGGGTCAGACAGTCACACCCCGACAGGCGGCGGCATAGGAATGCTTGCCATGGGCGCCGGAGGTCTTGATGTGGCGGTAGCTATGGGCGGCGGCACCTATTACATACCGATGCCCAAAATGACGAAAATAAATCTTCACGGTTACCTCAAGCCTTGGGTCTCCGCCAAAGATATAATCCTCAAGGTGCTTGAAATTATGAGCGTCAAGGGCGGTGTCGGCAAAATCATTGAATACTCGGGAGACGGAATTAAATCTCTTTCCGTTCCCGAAAGGGCTACTATAACGAATATGGGAGCGGAGCTTGGGGCAACGACCTCAATTTTCCCCTCCGATGAAATAACTCTTGCGTTTTTGAAAGCGCAGGGGCGCGAAAAGGACTGGACGGAGATATTGCCGGATGATGACGCGGTATATGACGAGGTTATCAACATTGACCTGTGTTCGCTTGTGCCCATGGCGGCTTGTCCCCATATGCCGGACAAGGTAAAAACCGCCGAAGAAATTGGAAAAATCAAGGTCGATCAAGTCGCTATCGGCTCCTGTACAAACTCATCGTTTGTTGATATGATGAAGGTTGCGCAGATACTGAAAGGTAAAACGGTTGCGCCGAATGTTTCGCTTTGCATTGCGCCCGGCTCAAAGCAGGTGCTCAATATGCTTGCGCTCAACGGAGCGCTTTCAGATATGATAAGCGCAGGAGCGAGAATACTTGAATCCGCCTGCGGTCCTTGCATCGGTATGGGTCAAAGCCCCAATTCCGGCGGCGTTTCGCTTCGCACATTCAACAGAAATTTCGAGGGCAGAAGCGGAACGAAAGACGCGGGCATTTATCTTGTTTCGCCGGAGGTTGCCGCGGCTTCGGCGCTTACGGGTTATCTCACAGACCCGCGTGAATTAGGAGATGCTCCCGATGTTATGATGCCGGATAAGTTCATCGTAAACGACAATATGATAGAGCCCCCCGCTTCCCCCGAAGAGGCGCAGAGCGTAGAGGTAGTGCGCGGTCCTAACATCAAGCCTTTCCCGAAAACACAGCCGCTTCCCGATGAAATCACCGCAAAGGCTGTGCTCAAAGTCGGGGACAATATCACGACCGACCACATAATGCCGGCGGGCGCGAAGATACTCCCCTACCGTTCAAACATTCCGCATCTTTCGCAATATTGCTTTGCGGTGTGCGACGAGAGCTTCCCCGAAAGAATCAAATCCGAGGGCAAGGGCTTCATCATAGGCGGCTCAAACTACGGGCAGGGCTCAAGCCGTGAGCACGCGGCGCTTGTTCCCCTTTATCTCGGTGTAAAGGCGGTCATCACAAAGAGCTTCGCGCGTATCCATGTTGCCAATCTTGTAAACGCGGGGATACTTCCCTTTACATTCAAGAATGAAGCGGATTATGATAAAATAACGCAAATGGATGAGCTTTCTCTGCCGAATATCAGAGAGCGCATTAAAAACAATGAGCCTGTAGTGCTCAAAAATCTCACCACGGGTGAAGAATATGAGCTTGACTCCTCGCATTTATCATCACGCCAAAGGGCGATGCTCCTTTGCGGAGGTCTGCTTGATTACACAAGAGAATTAAATAAATAACAAACCGAAAGGACTGTAAATTATGCTTAACGAAAAAGAAAACACCGCTATCGACGAGGCGGTCATAAAATTCCGCTCGCTTATGGAAAGCCAGCTTGAAAGGGCAAAAAGAATTAAGGAAGATAAAGAATTTCTTGATTTTGACAAGCTGGACACTATCGTAATAGGCATTTGCGGCGGCGACGGTATCGGCCCGATAATCACCAAGGAAAGCGAAAGAGTGCTTGCGTTTCTGCTTAAAGACGAGGTGGCAAGCGGCAAAGTTCAATTTAAGGAAATAGACGGACTCACCATAGAAAACAGAGCCGCCTGCCTTAAAGCTATTCCCGACGATGTGCTTGAAGAATTGAAGAAATGCCATGTTATCCTCAAAGGCCCTACCACCACACCGAGGCAGGGAGACGGCTGGCCGAATGTTGAATCGGCAAATGTTGCGATGAGAAAAGAGCTTGACCTTTTTGCAAATATGCGCCCCGTCAGAGTTGCCGATCAGGGCATCGACTGGACATTTTTCCGTGAGAACACGGAGGGCGGCTACGCCGTCGGCTCTCACGGAGTAAATATCACCGATGACCTTGCAGTTGATTTTACCGTTGCTTCGCAGGAGGGCTGTGAAAGAATAGCGCGCCTTGCGTATGAATATGCAAAAAAGAACAACAAAGGAAAGGTATCCATAATCACAAAGGCAAATATTATAAAAACAACGGACGGCAAATTCCTCAACACCGCGAAGAAAATCGGCGAGGAATATCCCGATATAGTTACAGACGACTGGTATATCGACATCACCACCGCCAAGCTTATAGACCCGATGAGAAGAAAGGACTTCAAGGTATTTGTGCTCCCCAATCTCTACGGTGATATAATTACCGACGAAGCGGCGGAATTTCAGGGCGGAGTCGGCACGGCGGGCTCGGCAAACATAGGCAAGCACTACGCTATGTTTGAGGCAATCCACGGCTCAGCGCCGAGAATGATCGCCGAGGGCAGAGGCCAGTACGCCGACCCGTGCAGTATGCTTCGCGCATCGGTTATGCTGCTTTCTCACATAGGTTATCAGGATAAGGCAAACGCACTTGAGGCGGCGCTCGACAAATGTATGTTTGAAGAGAAAAAGCTTGTTATCACCGGCAGAGACACGGGCTGCACATGCAGCGAATTCGGCGATTATGTTATGGAAACGATCACCGAAATGACGAAGTGATATCCCCCGCCGGAATAAAATACCGCCTTTATGATTAAGAGAGGAAAAGAGCATGGATAAAAAAGCAGACATATCCATTTCCGTCATAAAAAGACTGCCGCGCTATTACCGCTTTCTGCTTCACCTTAAAGAAAACGGAATAGTTAGAATAAGCTCTAAGGAGCTTGCGGACAAAATGGGGCTCACAGCGTCCCAAATACGCCACGATTTTAATTGCTTCGGAGGCTTCGGTCAACAGGGCTACGGCTACAATGTGCCTGAGCTTTACGGCAAAATCGGCGAAATTTTGGGCGTAAGCACAGAGAGAAAAACCATCGTGATAGGCGCGGGAAATCTCGGCAAGGCGGTATGCAATAAAATATCCGCCACAAACAGCGGATTTAAAATCATAGGAATTTTTGACAAAAATGAAGCTATCTGCGGAAATATGATAAAAGGCATACCTGTTCGCAGCATAGATTATATTGAAAATTTCTGTATAGACAACAAGCCCGTATGCGCCGTTGTGTGCATTCCGTCAAACGATATGAAGGAGTTGACCGATATTCTTATAAAGCTTGGAATCAACAGCTTTTGGAATTTCAGCAATTATGATATTGCAATGGCTCATCCCGAGGTATTTGTTGAAAATGTGCATCTTACCGACAGCCTTATGACGCTCGGCTATCTTACTGCCGAAAATCCAAAAAACAGTATGGAGGATTGAGAAAGTGGTAAGGATCAGCACAAAAGAAGTGATAGATGTTTTGCCATACGGTGAGGACAAGGCGATTATCGTTGAAAAAAAGCCGATAGCGATGACTACAAAATTCAAAGCGGCATACAGCGTTGTTGACTTCAACAAAAAAACGAAAGAGGTTTTAACAAAAAACGCTTATCTGCTGAAAAAATTCGGACCGTCGTTTAAGGAAATAAGCGAAACGATACCGAATTTCGTTCAATGCGACGCAGGAATTTTGTACGACAGGCGCATTCTTGTGATTTACCCCAACGGCGAGGCCGGTATATTTGACCGAGAGGGAAATCTTTCTTGGAGCGGTTATTTTCAGTACCACGGCAAAACAGTTTACCGGCTTGCACTTGACGGAAAATATTTCTGGTCGGTCTGCCCGGGAGAAGGCTGTGTTATACGATATTCCTGCCAAACCATGCAGGTAGATTTGAGAATAGGCGGAAAGGAAGCGCGGACATTTGTAAATCCCACTCACATTTCCACCGATGGGCAAAATATATATGTTTGTTCACATTCAAACAAGGTGAGAAAAATCGACGGAGTAAACTTCACCGTAAGCGATTATCTGCGATTTGACGAGCCTGTTTACGAATATCACCGCTTCGGCAATTTTTCCGTGGCGGTGCTTGCCGGCGGAACTTATTTAATGAAAGAGGAAACGCAGAGTTGACTTTATATTAAAAAGGCGTTGAGCTAATCGCTCAACGCCTTTTTGTTCATTTCAAGCGCATTTTTAGGCGCGCTCGCCCGACTTTCTTTTACGAATCAAAACGAATACTCCGGCAAGCAAAATCGAAGCGAAAATCGCGGACACGGTTATATAAGCCACTGTCTCGCCCGCGCCGGTATCGGGAGAAGTGCTCTCCCCTGCCGCGGTATTTTCCGATTGCTCGGTATCATCATTCGGCTTAACATCCGGCTTTTCCTGTTCGGTCTCGGTCGGCTTTATTCCCGCCATAAAATTATTAAGAGCGGTATGAAAATCGGAATACACCGCATCGGCTTCATCCTGAGATTTAACATTTTCAAGCTTTGCGAGAGCTTCATCGGAAAGAACTTTAAGCCCCTCGATATATCCCTGCTTATCTTCATCACTCAAATCTGTGCGCTGTAAAATCTCATTTTCGGCTTCAACAACATCCTGAGCGATTTCGGCAACTGTTTTCTGAGCTGAAAATGCGGGCTCGCTCACATTATTCTCATCAACAAGAAATCCGAGTCTGTAATAGCCTTCTTTGGTCGTTACGGTGCCTGAGCCTGAATAATTGTTGACATAAACGGGTTGACCGTCCGAAGACTGCTTTAAGAAAAGCGTGTGCGGTCCTTTTGAAAGCTCAACGGTAATGCTTCCGTCGGCATTTGTAATATACTGTGAGTAATCACCGCCGTCTATGCTGAGATCAACGCATACATTTGCAAGCGCGCCGCCATTCTCTTTATCGGAAACGACGGGAACGGAAACTGTGTAGTATTCGGGCGACTTATCGTTAGCAATAAGTATCCTGTTTTTGATATTCGGATAATTGAGCGGCGTACCGTCCGCGGTGAGAGAGAGGATATAATCCATAACGATCTGATCCTCACCGCCAAGCTCGCCGAGCTTTTCCGCGCCAAGCGAAATAAACGAAGAAGAAACATAGCTGTTTGTAACAAGCATAAGCTCGGTAGTCTCGTCGGCGCGGTCGAGAGCCGTGCCGTTATCAAGAATAACCTTAGTAACCTTTGAGCCGCTTTGCGCCGCGGGATCATAGGTATAAGTTAAACCGCTCACCTGCATAAAGCTGCCGCTCACCCTCTCGCGCACGATAAGACCGGTTTCGTCCTGCCCCGATGAGGTCAATCCGGATTCAAGCGCCATATAGAGCTGCGAAGGCGTTATTTTCACAACATCTACCATATTTCCGTGGTTAAACGCGTTCAGAAGATCGCCCTTAGTAACTTTGCCTGCCGGCAGAGCGGAGGAAATGCCGCCGCCGTTTTCGAGGGCGACAACGGGCATATCATAGCCGTTTTGCTCAGCGAAAATACCCGCGAAATCCGAAAATGCGTCTGTAACAAAATCGCCGTAGGTAGTTTCAACTATTCTTGATTCGGCGTAGTCCCAGTAAATATATCCGCCCCAAAGAGGCGTGGAGTTAACGCAAAGCTCCTGACCGAGAATTTCGGACTGAGCGGCGTTTGCTTTATCCAAAGCGGCGCGAACATTCGCCGCCGCGTCGTTGCCCGCCTGCGTAAGAGGATAACTCATAGCGGCATCGTAATCAAGAAGAGAGCCGTCGGCAGTTACGCCGCCGTTTTCAAAAGTAAGTTCAATTTGACCGAGAGCGGTAAAATTCGTTCCTGTCTGAATAACGGGAATCGAATTATCGCCGCGTACATAATCGCCTTGCTCAACGGTGTGGCTGTGGCCGTCAACAACCGCCGCAATCTGCGAAATTTCGGAATCGGACAGCGCGCCTAAAAGATCGGCGCTCGTGTTTTCAACCGCCGCCGAATTGTCGCCCATATGAGTTATAAGCACTATCGCGTCAACAGTATCGGATATTTCGGCTATCTGCTCTTTCGCGGTTTCTATCTCATCGAGAAATTCAACGCCCGCAAGCTTAGATGGATTTGTTGACGACGCGGTACTTACGGTAGTAAGCCCGATAAAGCCGATAGTTTTTCCGCCCGCCTCAACAACGGCGTTGCCGTCAAGCATCGGTTTGCCGTTAAGCGTAACATTTGCTCCGAGGACAGGGAAATCCGCCGCTTTCACATTTGAAAGCAGTCTGTCGCTTCCGTAATCAAATTCGTGGTTGCCCGCCGCCATAGCGTCGTAGCCCGCGGCATTCATAACATTTATAACATCCTCGCCCTGCGAAACGGTGGCAAAAGACGCGCCCTGAGTGGCGTCGCCGGCGTCAACAAGCAAAGCGTTGGGCGTTGAAGCCTTTATCGCCGCCGCCTGCTCAAGACCTATAGCCGTTTCGCTGCCGCTGACAGTTCCGTGAATATCATTTGTGGTAAACACGGTGACGGTTACCGGCTCATCCGCCGCAAGCGCCTGAAGTGGCGCCGCAGAAAACGCGAGAAGCACGGCAAGCAGCAAAGGCATTATCTTTTTCTTTAAGCTCAAAAAAATCACTCCTATATTTATAATTACTATAGTTAAAATAATATCACCGGAAAATTAAATTGTAAAGATATTTTGTAAGTTTGATTATGACATTTTAGGCATATTTGTAAAATGATTTTCTCGCAAATAAATTCCGCGCCGAATTTTGAAAACCCGTTACAGTTACTCTTTTTATATAAATTTTCTAAAATGCGGTTGTAATATTTTTCTCAAACAGGCGGTTAAACATCATATTTGATTTTTCGGTAAATTCTTTAGGCGTTGAAACGCGGCTGTTTAGCCCCGACTCTTGCCAAGTGGCGCACCATAGTAGATATGGCTCAAGCGGCAATTTATCTTTAATCATCAAGTGTATGCCGTCACGAAGAAGCAATCCATCGTCGGCGATTTTTTTACCGTCAAAATAAAGTCTTGCTCCGGTATTATACTTCATATCACAATCCATAACTATTTTGCCGTTCTGTTTTGACAGAACAACGATTTCACCGGATACCGAGCCTGCGGAAAACATAATAAAATCGCTAAAATCAACAGGATCGCCAAGCTCTGTGCCTATCGGCTTATCTTCCCAAATTGCCTTTTCGCGTTTTAAAATATTCCAGCTTTTTAAGCATCTGTCATTAACGATACTTTTCCAGTTTTCAAGCGTGGTGCTATGTATCAAAACATCCGGCTCATTTTCTCTCAAAAACGCGTCGTTATATTTATGACCGTTGTATAATTTCTCGGCTCTGTCCAAATCTTCACGGCTGACGGATAAGCCGATATTTTTACCTCGTGCCTCATAAAAACCGATAAAATCACAAACGGACATTTCCCAACCGTCAATATTCTTATTCCTCTTAACGGTATATACGCCACATTCGTTTTTTCCGACAGTCATTTCACAATCGCCGCTATCCGTTAAACAATATACCATTCGGCTGTCATCATAATCCCTACGGGTAAAAATGTTTGCCTCTTTTTCCGAGCATTCATCTAATCTGTATATCATTATCACTCCCCGCATTTCAGAATTATTTTAACACATTTAACAGATAACCGTTCTGAATAGATTTTAATAAAACGCATTGATTGTTTTTATCTCAAACGGGCGGAAGGTCATTTTAAGAGCATTTCCCAAAACGCAGTCTGACTGCTCCTCCTCAAGCATATTTGTTCTCACTGTTTTATTGACCGCGCCGCTTAGCGTTACACGGCAGTTTGTGTGAGTTCCCTCTGCCTCATAAAGTCTTACTATGTAGGCGTTCTGTGCGTCCTCGCAGGGCTTCACCGTCTCAACGATTATATTCGCGCTGTCGACCTTAACAAGCTGTTCGAGCTCAAAATCACCGGCAGAAACGATGTGCGGAACATTGAGCATATACGCCGGTCTTACGACCGCTTCGGCGCTATAGCCGCAGTTGTGCGGAACAAATGAATATACACAGGCGTGGAGACCCTTATCGCCCATAATATCGGGGCGTGTTCCCCCTTTATGCAGGGAGAGCCGCAGACTTGACCCTTTGGCGGAAATACCGTACTTACAGTCGTTGAGGATACTCACGCCGTAATTCGGCTCGGAAAGGTCTGTGTACTTATGGTTTACCACCTCAAATTTCGCTTTTTCAAGTGTGTTGTTGCGGGTAGTCGGCCGTTTGCAATTGCCGAATTGAATCTCCTGCCTTACAAAATCCTCACGGACATTTGTGTCAAAAGCGGTTTTGAGAAATCTGTGGTCATCGCGCCAATCCATTCTTGTGTCAAAACGCACCTCGGGTGAATCGGCAAAGAAGATCATATCCTGCGAGAGCGAGGATTTTTCACTGATTTTGTATTCGCTTCTTATCACGAACGCCGCCGCGCCGTCCGAAACGACCTCTCTGCCGATAAGCGTTGCGCATTCATTGAATTTCAGCTCAAGGTCGGCGTCAACATCCCAATTATCCCAAAACGCGGGGACATCCTCCGCCATAAGGAAAGTATTTAACGCAAGCCCGTCCACAAGCTGACGGTCGACAGAACGGTCGATAAATGAAGAGATAAACCCGTTTTCGTTAAATGTAATATGAGCAAACGGCGTTGAAAGATTGTTTCCGTCATAAACAAACGGACTTTTGCTTTTCGCCATTTCATCGGTGAAATCAAGATGAACGCTTGAAAACGCGGGGACATTCACGCCTGTGATTATCAGCCTTCCTTTGCCGTCAAGGTCAGTATATCTTTGCTGAGAATATCCCTTGATGTATTTTCCGCCGAAATCGGCAAACACGGCGTCGCTTCTGTCAAACGAAAGGGTGTTGGTAACGGATATGCCGTCTCCCTTTGCCTCGGTCATTTCATCAAGCTGCTTGCTCGCGCTTTCAAGCATAGCCGACATTTCCTCTTTGCATTGCTTATGCGCGGAATTTATGCAAGTGCCGGGCAGAATATCGTGAAACTGATTTATAAGCAGTGTTTCGTAAAGGGCGTTGGTCTTATCCGGCGAACAAACAGTTTTATTTTTGACCGCGTTGCCGACCGTTAAAATTTCAAGGTCACGAAGCATCAGTTCTGCTTTTCTGTTGTTGCGCTTGATCTCGTGCTGGTTTGTAAGAGTTCCTCTATGGAGCTCAAGATAGAGCTCGCCCGAATAAATATCTGGGTCGGTCACGCTTTTTTCAAGCCGCCGCATAAAATCGCTTACGGTTATCATTTCCGCTTTGGGCACTTCGTTTAAATCCGCACAGCGGCGCGCCATCTCTATCATTTCATATTGAGGGCCTCCGCCGCCGTCGCCGTAGCCGAACGCCGCGTGGCGCATATTTGTAACGCAGGACTGCCCGCTCCTGTTAGTCTCGTTATCTACCGCTTCAATGAGGGTCTGCGGGTCGGGCCAGCAGTGAGTAATATTGAAATGCGCAAGCACCCTCGTTCCGTCTATCCCCTGCCAAAGAAAAGTATCATAAGGAAAGCGGTTTGTATCATTCCAAGTGATTTTGGTTGTTAGAAAATATTTTACACCAAAGCCTTTCATTATCTGGGGTATCGCCGCCGAGTAGCCGAAAGTATCCGGCAGCCAGAAACAGTCGGATGTGTAGCCGAAATGCTTTCTTGTAAAGCGCTGACCCCAAAGAAACTGCCTTACCATTGATTCGCCGGAGGTTATATTGCAGTCGCACTCCACCCAAACGGCGCCGTTCGGCTCATATCTGCTCTCGGAGATCTTCTCTTTTATCCGTTCAAAAAGCGCGGGATAATTTTTAAGTATCATATCGCTGTGGCAGGATGAGCTTTGAATAAATTTATATTCGGGATACTGCTCCATAAGGCTGATTTGGTTTGAGTAGGTGCGGGCGCATTTCTTGACGGTTTCGCCGATATGCCATAGCCACGCCGTATCCATATGCGAATGCCCGATAATGCCGACCGTAGGCGGATTTTCTCCGTTTTTCTCGCTTAGAATTTTCTTGAGATATGGGCGCGCGCTTCTTATTGCGCTTATGAACTCGTCATACGAAGCATCACTCGGAGAATAGAGCAGAAGCTTATGTACCTGTGTAAGCGCATTGATCGCTCTCGCTTTGAAAAAGCTGCTTTCCGGCAGAAATTCAGCAAGCTGATTGACTGTTTTAAGGTCAAAATAAAACTCTTGTATCTCATTGTTTTTTACGCATATATCAATACTGTTGTATGTAAAATCATATATTCTCTCTTCTTCGGAAAACGGGTCGCAGCCGTGATAATCATGCCCCGCGTAAAACTCTATGGCAATATCAATGATTTCGCCGGCAGAGGCGTTTTTCTTGATAAGGTCGCAATAGTGGTTTCCGTGGGAAGTAAAAACATATTTCGTTGCGAAAGTGCCGAAAGGAACGCCGTTTACCCAAAGCATACCCTCATAGCCGCCCATATCGGGGCGAATGAACAGATCCCTGCCGTCATACTCGGAAGGGACTTTATACTGCGCTTTTATCCAGCAGTAATTCCCCTCTCCTCCCCATTTGAAGCCGGGGACGATATTTTCGAAAAGGCTTTCGGCGGGAATACTGTTCAGCCTTTCTTTTGTAATGTAAGCGCTTGCCTCAACGGTGGAGATTTTTTCAAAAAGATACGCGTCAAGAGTCGTTTCAAATCTTTTGAGCTTAGAAAGCATTTTATCACAGTGCGCTTTGCAGAGCATAGTATCACCTCTTGAGTTGAGCATACCACAGAGAATTATCTTTTTCAATCAAAAAAATCGCATGCTTAGATATTTTATTGTATAATTACCCTATTTTGCCAAAAAATATTATTGCGGAGGTGAGATAAATGACTACAAAAGAATTACTGTATATCGACGACGCCCTCGGGCATGAGCAGTATTTTCAAACAAAGTGCAATGAGGTGATCAATCAGCTTCAGGACAGAGATCTCAAAAATTCTGTTGAACAGATGGCTCAGAAGCACCAACAAATCTATCAGGGTTTTTACGGTTTATTAGGTTAATTTCAAGGAGGTAATAATATGGACGACAAAAATCTTATGCAAAATATTCTTTTGCTTGAAAAGGGCGTGTGCGACCTATATATGCACGGCTCTATCGAATCATCAACGCAGAATGTTCACCAAGCGTTTAAAACGGCTCTCAACGAATCACTGAATATGCAGGATACGCTGTATTCCAAGATGTCGGCAAAGGGCTGGTATCCCGTAGAGCAGGCGGAGCAGTCGAAAATAGAAAATCTTAAACAAAAATTCAGCTCTGCTCAAGGCTGATAAAAAATAAAAGCCGGAGGGTGAAAGATTTAACAAAATCCTTTCCCTCCGGCTAAATATTTGATAATCAAAGCGTTTTGTAATCGGTTATGCCGCATTCCCTAAGCTGCTGCTCGTTTGCCACTACGCAAACCGAGCCGTCCTGCGCCATTTTATCGGCGAATTTCGCCCATTTTTCAAGCTCGGCAAAATCTGTTTCAAGCATTTCCTTTCGCGTTTTTATCCGCATTTCATCGGTTGTGCCCGAAAAATACATATTATCCGCCATATCTCCCTGCGCCTGCGGTGTGATAAGCGGGTCTGATGAGGCAATGGTAGAAATAATATATTTATCAAGACTTTCACCGCTGTTTTTAAAATTATTGAGAAAATCGCTTATACCGCTGTAAATTTCAAGCGTTCCGTTCGGCGAGGGGTCTCTGAAAGAATAGCAGAAAACTCCCATATTCCCGCTTGAGTTCATTCCCGCGCCGTATGCGCCGCCTTCAACACGCACCTTATTCCACAGATACGAAAGCGAAGCTATATTCGCCGCGACCTTGAGCGAGCCGTGAAGCGGATCTTCTTTGCAAACAGACGGATCATAAGCGATGACGGCGTAGCCGACCTGACCCGGTATTTTAATGCCTGTTTTTCTGCCGCTCTCAAATTTATAGGAAGTTTTTTCGGGGAGCTTTTCGCCGTTTGAAAGAGCGGATGTAAACCTGCTTACATCACAGGGAGATTCGGAAGTTATACCGATAGTAATATTCTCTCTGCAAACCGATTCCCTTATAGTCTTTTTCATAAGCTCGGCAAGGTTTTCAAATTCCGAGTCGAAATTTTTAGACAGGCTGCCTACGGTCTTTATAAATGTATACCCGCCTGCCGCCTCTTGGACCGCCGCCTGGGCGGAATAAGGAGCGCGAGCATAATTCATACCGAGGTAATTACCGCTTGAAACGGCGCTCCTGCGGTTTTCCTCGTCTGTTTGACGAATTATCTCATAAACATTTTCTTTGCAGTCAAATTTAGTTTGCGTCAATATCTCGTAAAGCAGGTCGAGCGCCTTATCAAGGTTTTCTTCAAGCACGCTCATCTTAGCCGTAAGGCAAGGCGTGCAAACGCTCGTTTCATAATTGCGGGAAAACGCGGTTATATCAAAAGAAAGGCTGCCGATGTAGGTTTTTATCTCTTTTTGAAGCGAAAGCAAATCGTGCTTTTCGGTAGGAAGCTCGGATAAAAGATCGGCGATGACAGAGATACGGCTGATATCTTCAAGAGAAAGCTGCGTAAGCTTAGCGTAAACAGATACTCTGACTATGCCGTTTGACGGGATCTGATGATACAGCAGCTTTACTTTGTTGCTATCAAGAACATCGGTTTTGATAAGATGCGGCTTCGGACTTACATCATCAAGCGAAAGAACGGGAAGAGTCGCCGCCGCCTTTGCGTCATCCTCGCTTTGCTGCCATTTCAGCAGCTTGTCGCAATCATCCGCTATGCGCTCAAGGCAGTCGCTCCCCATTTGAGAGAGCATCTTTTCCGTTTTTTCAGCCTCCTGCTTTTCAAGCTCCTCGGAAAGCGTTTTCGACGGCAGAGTATATAGCGTAACAACTCCGTTATCGTCAAGGAAAAGCTCAGAAAGCAGCTTTTCAAATTCGCCCGTTCCTATCATTTTGCGCAGGCTCGCGAATATTCCGTCAGTATCTAGATACTGCATGGGATCTCCGCCGTACAGCCATGTCGAAAGCACCGCGCCCATCCTGTAAAGCGCCTGCGGCTCGGGCAGATTTTTGGCGTTGAATTCCATCCTGTTTATGCAGGCTGTCAGAGACTGCGGGTCGATACCGTTTTTCACCAGATCGGAAACGGTTTTTCTTATCGTCTCTTTAATCTCAGACTCCTGATCTTTACTTGTGTTGCGAATATTCAGCATAATATACGGCTGAAGCGTGCCGTCATTGGTGAAGAGCTCAACCTCTTCGGCAAGCCCCGCCGAGAGTATAGCCCTGCAAAGAGGACTTTCGTTTGAGGAAGCAAGATATTCGCACAGCGTCTGCGCCGCGCAAAGGCGCACGGCGTCGTCATAATCGCAGAATATTTTGGCATAGGTCACAATATCGCGCCTGCATTCGTCGTCCTGAGCCTCATAATATGCCGTGCCGCTTGAATTTTTCGGCGTTTGGCGTGTGATTTCGGGAAAATCGTTCTTTTTCTCAAATCGTGAAAGATAGCCGTCTATCATACCGAGCGTTTTTTCAAGAGGCAGATCACCGTCAAGATAAAACAGCGCGTTTGAGGGATGATAAAATGTGCGGTACGCCTCAACAAACATATCATATGTGAGATCGGGGATTTCAATCGGGTCGCCGCCCGAATTGAAGCGGTAGCAGGAATCGGGGAAAAGCAATTCGTTGAGAGCGTATTCAAGTCGGTTATTTACGCTTGACATAACGCCTTTCATCTCGTTGAAAACAACTCCGTTTAAAAATGCGCCGTCACCGTCAGGCTCAAGATGCCTGCCTTCCTGATAAAAAATATTCGGATTTTCAGTTAAATGCGGGGCAAAAACAGCGTCAAGATAAACACTTGTGAGGTTGAGAAAATCCTTTTCGTTTCTGCTTGAAACGGGATAAACTGTTTTATCGGGATAGGTCATAGCGTTTAAAAAGGTGTTCATAGAGCTTTTGAGAAGCTCAAGAAACGGATCCTTCACAGGGTATTTTTCAGAGCCGCAGAGCATTGAATGCTCAAGAATATGAAAAACTCCCGTGCCGTTTTCGGGAACGGTTTTGAAAGCCACGGAAAAGAGCTTATTTTCAGCGCCGTTATCGACCCAGCATAAGCCGGCTCCCGTTTTGTCGTGCGTCATTTCAACAAGCCTGCCGTGCAGCCTTTCGTTTTCCCTTACCCTGTTTACGGTAAAACCGCAAATTTTGTTTCCCTCATTAAGCATAAAATTTATCCTCGTTTACTTAAAATAAACAGCGCCGTAAGTACGCCGAAACGGGCGGATCGTTTTTTTCGTCCGCCCGCCAAATTCATTTAAAGGCAAATCCCGGCGTTAGCCTTTTGATTTATAATACAGCCGGCAATGGCAGAAGCCCTCAAAATCGGGATCGGCGATCTGCTCGCGGAATTCCTTGCACATACATTTGTTTTCGGGTATTCTTTTTCTGCGGCAGGGGCAATAGCCGTCCTTCGCTTTAAGTTCGTCCTGAAGTTCTTTAACAAGAGCAGTATCGGAATTAAGCGTAATTTTCGGCTTTTTCCCGCAATCGCTTCTGTTTTCATTCATTTTCGGAAATCCCTTTCGTTTGCTCCGTTGCGAACAGCATTTGATAAATCCCCTATGCCTTTGTAAAAAGTTTTCCCTATCTCATTGAGATTATTATCAATATTCTGTTCTGCGAGCAGTTCTTTTAAAACGGTTTGTCAATATCGGGTGTAAGCCTCGATCTCAAATTTTAAAAATCCGCTTTTACGCCGAGATCCGCAACAAGCTGCTGATAGGCGGCTTCCATTTTGTTGTAAAAATCTTCGTCAGTGGAAAGACCGTAGCAGAAAGCGACATTGCCTACAAGGTGATCTATCGGCAGAGCGTCACCGCCCTCGCCAAAATCAAGCGCTTTGATTTCACGGACTCTGGCAAGGAATGAAGCTGCGTCTCCCTCGGCGCTGTTGGGGTCAATAATGAAAACCTCGGTAAAATACGCGCCGCTGTCGTCCATATAACCGCTGCCTTCATCTACCGGAATGCCGGAGCCCGCCCAATATGTAGCGTGATCCTGAACATAAAGGTTGTTGTCGTCTTTATAAACGCCCGCGGCAAGGAAATAGTTGTTGAAATCCTCGGCGCTCCATGCGTTTATATCGGCGGGATAAGCGGAAAGATCCACCTTTTTTATATCGGCGGAAACATTCGCGTTGTTCGAATTGTCGGCGTTGTCAGCGTTTGAAGTGCCGCCATTGGAGCAGGCAACAAACGAAAATACGATCAACAACACTATAATCAATGATAATGCTTTTTTCATAGTTTTTTCTCCTTTTTAAATTTTATATATTTAAGGCATTGCCTACGAATAAAGTATTTCCGAAAGATGCTCCTTAATAACATCCGCGGAAACAGCGCCCAGCTCATGGGCGACTATTTTACCGTCTTTGTAAAAATACAAATCGGGTATACCGTCAATGTCAAACCTGTCGGAAACATCCGGGCAGTCGTCCACATCGACCTTAACGATATTGATAAACGGAAATTCATCGTCAAGCTCTTCCAAAATCTCCGCGGTCATTTTGCACGGAATACAGGTCTTGCCGAAAAAGTCAACAAGGACCGCTCCTTTTGAAACAAGCTCGTCAAAATTTTTATCTGTTGCGTAAGTAATCAAAATTATTCCTCCACAAATTCTATATTATCATTTATATAGTCATAAATCAATGACCAATCCAAATTATCGGCATCGTCAAGAGAAGCCTTGTCGGTATCAATACCGCTTATCGAAAGCAGCCACAAGCCGGAGGCAATAAGCTCCTTTGTGTTGTTAAGCAGAAAATCACGCAGCTCGGCGCTGTCGTTTACCCCGAAATATTCCCTGCATTTTTCATAACTTATCGTATCTATTGAAAGGTTTTCCTCTTTAAGCTCATCTTCAACGGATCTTACGAGTGCAAAGTTCTCTTTTTCAAGCTCTTCGGGGTCATAGTAAAACTCGCTGTTATCAAGGACCGCGCAATACATATCCTGCGCAATTTTTCCTATATGATTCTTTTTTTCTTCCTCAATATAAAGCGCTTTTACACGAGAGCAAAATTCATCAACGCCGTTCACGCCGTCATAGCCGTTTTTTCCTTTGATATATTCCGCTATCATAGCGTCCGTAACCTGCGGATAAACGCCTCTTGCTATTTTTCTTATAACGACATTTACGGCAACGCCGTTAACATCGATATCGGCTTTCTCGCCGAGAGCCATTCCAACAAGTCTGTTTTCAAAATCAGCGTCGAACAAGCCGGAACAGACGGTAAGCACTATCCCGTTTCGGTTGAACTTCGGGGTATCGCTTTTAAGATCAAGTGTAAGAACATCTCTTTTTTCGACGCTTTTTGCATCGGCAAAAGTTTTGTACTTGCGAGCGACGCACTTCAGCTTACCGTCGAGATATTCCCGCGGGCAGGAAATGCGGATCTTCTTTTCGATGGGGAAATCCTTATAATCATAAAGTTTTAATATTTTTGATTTCATATAATCACCTCATATTAAGCCGTTTTAGTTTCGCGTGAAGCTTCTATCAACCGGCGCAGAGTTTGGCTTTTTTCTGCCGCCTCTTCAAAAGTTCCGGCAGCCTCAACGCCTCCGCCGCCCAAAACCACTACATTGTCGGCGCGCTCAAGCAGCCTCATATCGTGGGTTATCATAACGGTAGTTCTTCCTTCCATCAAAGAGAGAAGCGCGTTGTTTACCGCCAGCTCCGAAGCGGCGTCAAGATTGCAGGTGGCCTCGTCGAGCAGGAGATAATTCGGCTCGGTAAGCACCGCGCGGGCGATTGCGAGCCTTTGGCGCTGACCGCCCGAAAGCTTTGAGCCGTTGTCGCCGATCTCATAATCATATCCACCGGGAAGGCGCGAAATAAATTCATCGGCAAACGCCGTTTTTGCCGCCGCCGTAATCTCGCTGTCCGACGGCTGACCGTCAAAGCCGTAAGCGATATTTTCCCTGACCGTCGCGTTGAAAAGACGCGGCTCTTGGAGAACATAAGCGATATTTTTTCGCCAGCTGTCGAGGTCGATATCCTCGGCAGGCTCGCCGCCGAAAAGTATTCTGCCGCGGGAAGGCGTATAAAAACGCTCTAACAGTTTAAACAGCGTTGTTTTCCCGCTGCCGTTTTCGCCTACGATCACTGTAAGCTTGCCTTGCGGGATCGTAAACGAAGCGTTGGCGATAACGGGCTCGCCGTCCTCGCAATATGAAAATGAAACATCTTCAAAAACGATATCGCCGCGCGCATTGTTTTCGTCAATGCTTTTGCCTCTCGTGATCAATTCTTCTTTTTCATACATTAGCGAAGAGATATAGAATAGCTGACCGTTATAATACATAAAGTCAACATATATCTGCGGCATACCGCTAAGCTGCTGATACGCCATCAAAATGAGATTTTGGAATGTAACAAGCTCTTCCATAGTCATTCTGCCGTCGCGCACCATAGGCACGCCGATTATGAAAATAAGCAGAGAAATTATATTCGTAAGCGACCCGCTTACAAAGTTATTGTAGAGCGTAAGCAGAGCCTGATAAATATCGGCTTTGTAAAATGTTTCTATCGCCGATTTGCCGCGTTTTGATTCCTCCGCCCTTGAATGAAGCTGTTTTATCTGCATATAAAAGCTGAGATGCTCGGCAAGATACGCCGTGAGCTCGGCTCTTGCTCGGCTTTCCCTGCGCTGGCGAAGGAACATCATTTTTCCGCTGAACCAAGTGCTGAACAGAATATATGCGACAATAAAAATCAGAAGATACCAAAGATAACCTACATATACCGAAAGTCCGCTGAGAGAATTCATCGTCATAACGGTGCTTACGATCCCCGTTATAAAGCCGACAACGGCGCTTATAAGACCGTTTGCATAGGTGGAATCCTGAATTATCCAAGAGACCATTTCTGAGCCGTTTTCCTCGACAACGCGCATAGGAAGCCTGACGGCATGCCCGAGCAGTTTGCCCTGAAGCCGCTTTGAAACGAGCGAGGACGCATAAAAAGTCGGAACGGCGGCAAGAAAACCGACCGCGGCGCTTAGCGTGGCAAGCCCGAGATACGACCACGCGGCGGAGGTATCCTCAATGTTTCCGAGCTGCATTTTTGAAAGATACGGCACATAAAGCAGCGCAACCTTTGTATTTACAACTCCGAGCACAAATTCAAGAATGTAAAGAAGAATGGGGACGCGAAATTTAAAATAAAGGCTTACGGTGCGCTTCCACATTCCTTTATTGCTTCGCTGTTTCATCATACTGCCGCCTCCTTTCCGATAAGCGACCGCACAAAGGCGTTTTCCGCCTCGGCGGAGCTTACATCGTCATAAGAGGAGCATTTCCCGTTTTCTATAACCACAACACGGTCGGCAGCCGAAAGCGCCGCAGGAGTATGAGCTATTACTATTATTCCCTTGCTTTCAGACAGACCGCGCATTATGCCGAAAAATTCGCTTGCGGCAAGCGCGTCGAGCGAAGAGGTCGGCTCGTCGAATATCAAATAAGGCGTGTTGCTGAGCAGGGCTCTTGCGAGGGCAAGTTTTTTTCTTTGCCCGCCCGAAAGACTGCCGCCGTATTCATCTATTTTTTCATCAAGACCGTTCGGCAGAGCCATAACAAAATCGTAAGCGTTTGCCTTTTTCAAAGCATCTGTAAGCTCACTGTCCGAAACATTTTCGTTGCCGTAGCACACATTTTCACGCACGCTACCTGAAAACAGCATGGGATTTTGAGGCACCATAACGAAATTCCGACGGTAATCCTCAAGCGCGTAATCGTCAATGCTTTTTCCCGAAACGAAAATATTGCCGAAATCAACATCGTAAAGCCTCATAATGAGATTTACAAGCGTGGATTTTCCGCAGCCGCTTTCACCCATAAGCACTGTTACGCCCTTATCGGGAAAAAAGCAATTTGCCCCGCTGAGCACCGGCTGCCCCTCGTTATACGAAAAATCAACATTCTTTAATTCGATATTTCCCGAAAGCGCGCCGCACGGCTCACCGTCGAGATTTTCTTCCTTGGCGTCCATTATATCGCATACGCGCTCGGCGCCGCCCTGAATTATCCTAAGATTATTATAATAGAGCAATATTTCCTGAACGGCTCCGTTAAATGTCGATGAGAACATAAAGAACGCGATCCACGATCTTCTTGTAATATCACCGTTGCTCAACAAAGCTATTCCGGCAAATGTGATGATAAGCGCCTGCAAAAGCGTTAGGAAAGTATCCGAAAAATCCCTAAACTGATCAAACCAGCCGCTTTTTATATTAAGTCGGTAAAGTCTGTCGATAAGCGCTTTGCCGCGCTCCGTCTCACGGTTTTCTTTTGCAAAAGCCTTTGCCATAGGAATGTTTCTTATCATTTCGGAGAGCTTTTCGGTGAGCTTTGCAAAAACGCTTGAATCCCTTTCGCTGAGCGAATAGTTTATTCTACCGAAAATAATTGCCATAATTATCTGGAGCGGAACAAATACAAGAAGTATAACCGAAAGACGCCAATCGTATGTAAACACGCGCCCGAATATAAGAAAACTTTTATAAAGCGCCGTTATAATCGGGATAATTACTATCATAACTGTTGAATCAACAACTATTGCGTTGTTGGTAACGCGGTAGATAGCCTCCTGCGGATCTTCATCCTTGAAAAAATTGAGCGGAAGACGCAAAACCTTATTTAACAGCACAATACGCATATTCCTGTTTATTCTTGCGCTTGTAAGCTGAGAGAGAAAAACAACCGCGTTGCTGATTATAAGATTTGCAACCATAACGCCTATAAGCTTTGCAAGCATAGCCGCGCTTACATCGCCCGAAAAAAGCTGCGCCGTAAAATCCGTTTCGGTTACGCCCACATTTACATAAACCGCCTCAACAATTATGTAGGAGATCACCCAAAGCCACGGCAGATTGCATTTCGGAAAGATTTTGAAAAATCTTTTCCATATGTGTTTTTTCTGTTTAAGGCGAATTGCGTCGGGATCGTTATTTCGCTTTGCTTTCATATTCTTTCACCACGATAGAATTTTCGCAAATAATACGCATAGTATTATTTAAACGAAAATACTCTATAATCAAAATTATTATAGCAATTTAACTTTATAAAATCAATTCCGCAAAAGCAAAAATTGCAAAAAAGAGAACTTTTTCAAGCTCTCTTTTTCAAAATTCATTATTTTTGCCCGTAATAGGCGTTTTTGCCGTGCTTTCTCTGATAATGCTTATCGAGAAGATACTGCTCTATCCCTATATTTGAGCTTTCATCGGCAGAGGCAACGCTTTCTGTGCGCACTGCCATTTTTGCCACCTCTTCAAGAATGAGAGCGTTCTCAACAGCCTTGAATGGGTCTTTTCCCCAAGTGAACGGTCCGTGGCGGTGAACGAGAACGGCGGGGCATTCGTTAGGCTTTATGCCTCTCTTTGCAAATTCCTCTACTATCACCTTGCCGGTGTTGAGCTCATATTCGCCCTTGACCTCCGCCTCGGTAAGCCCCCTCGCGCAGGGAACTGCGCCGTTGGCGAAGTCGGCGTGGGTGGTGCCGTAGGCGGGAATATCCCTGCCTGCCTGAGCCCAAGAGCACGCCCAGCTTGAGTGCGTATGCACTATACCGCCTATATCTTTGAAATTTCTGTAAAGCTCAAGATGGGTGGGTGTATCGGACGACGGGTTGAGCCTGCCCTCGACCTTGTTTCCGTCCAAATCCATAACCACCATATCGTCGGCAGTCATAGTTGAATAAGGCACGCCGGATGGCTTGATAACAAAGAGACCCTTTTCCCTGTCTATTCCCGAAACATTACCCCAGGTGAGCACTACGAGACCGTACTCAACAAGCTGAAGATTAGCCCTATATACAGCTTCTTTTAATTCTTCAAGCATATTTTAACTCCTCACATTCCGAGCTTATAAGCGATATCGTTATAAAACAGCTCTTTTCTGAATTCGTTTATCTCGGTTTTTTCATTGATATGAACGAACTCGATACCCATAATTTCGGCAAAATCACGCATATTATCGGCTGTGAGGCTGTAGGAAAGCACGCTGTGGTGTGCGCCGCCGGCATAGATCCACGCCTCGGCGGAGGTTTGCAGGCAAGGAAGCGGTTTCCAAAGCACGCCCGCTACGGGGAGCTTCGGCATATCGTTTACCTGCTCCTTGCATTCGACATCGTTGCATATCATACGGAGTCTGTCGCCCATATCGACGAGGGTGACTACAATTCCCTTACCTGTCTGCGCTTTGAAAACGAGACGGGCGGGGTCTTCCCTGTCGCCTATTCCGAGAGGATGTACCTGAATTTTCGGCTGCTCCGCGGCGCAGGTGGGGCAAACTTCAAGCATATGCGAGCCGAGGAGCATCTCGTTGCCCGGCTCAAAGTGATAGGTGTAATCCTCCATAAACACCGTGCCGCCGTCAAGACCTTCCGCCATGGATTTCATAACGCGGAGCATTGCGGCTACTTTCCAGTCGCCCTCCGCGCCGAAGCCGTAGCCTTGACGCATAAGATCCTGAGCGGCGAGACCGGGAAGCTGGCGAAGCCCCTGCAAATCCTCAAAATTCGTGTGGAAAGCGTTGAAGCCGTATCTTTCAAGGAATTTTTTAAGAGCGACCTCTTCCCTCGCCTGATAGCGCACCGCGTCGATATTGTCGGTGTCCATAATATAATTTTTCTCATACTCCGCCATTTGAGCGTCGATTTCGTCATCGGTTACAGCCTCGACCTCGCGGATAATATCGCCCACTCCGTAGTGGCTTATCTGCCAGCCGAGCTTTATCTGCGCCTCAACCTTATCGCCGTCCGTAACGGCAACATTTCTCATATTATCGGATATTCTGAGCACATGGGTCTTTCTTGACTCTGCCGCGCCGACTGCCGCTCTAATCCAGCAGGCGAGCTTATTTTGAAATTCCTCGTCCTTCCAATAGCCCGCTATGACCTTTCTTTTAAGACGCATACGGGCGGCGATATAGCCGTGCTCTCTGTCTCCATGGGCGGACTGATTTAAATTCATAAAATCCATATCGATTTCAGACCATGGAATATCCCTGTTATACTGAGTATTCATATGAAGATAGGGCTTTTTAAGAGTGTCAAGCCCCGCTATCCACGCCTTGGATGGTGAAAAGGTGTGCATCCATGTAATAACGCCGGCGCATTTTTCATCGGCGTTTGCCGCGCGCATAACATCAAGTATTTCCTTTGAAGTCTTAACGCAGGGCTTCGCGATTATTTTGCAGGGCATCTTTTTGCTCCACTCCGCGCACATCTCGGCGGAATGAGCGTTGATAGTTTCAAAAATATCCTCGCCGTAGAGGAACTGCGTTCCCACAACAAACCAAAATTCATAATCTTTAATAGCCATAATAAAATCTCCTTTATATATTTTCTGCCGCCGCTTTTTCCGCGGCAAGTCCTGCTTTAAACAGTTTCATATATTCGGCAAAGCCCTTTACATCATCGGGGTCGGGCTCGATAACGGAGCTTTCATATCTGTTGAAAACCCTGTTGGCGAGGTAATCCTCAAGCGCCTCGCCGTCTTTTTTATCAACGCAGTATCTTGCAAGCACGGCGATGCCCCACGCTCCGCCCTCGCCCGCGGTTTCCATAACGGCAACAGGCGTATTCATTGCGCCCGCCATTAGCTTTTGACCGACAACGGGGGTTTTGAACAGCCCGCCGTGACCCATAAGGCAGTCTATCTTCGCGTTTTCCTTTTCAATTATTTCCATTCCGATTTTAAGGGTTGCCATCGTGGAATAAATCTGCGCTCTGAAGAAATTGGCGAGATTGAATTTAGCGTCCTGCGTACGCATAAACAGCGGTCTGCCGTCCTCAGCGTGGGCAACCGGCTCACCGGAAAAGAAATTGTAATTCACAACGCCGCCGCAGTCTGCGTCACCCTCAAGCGCCTTTTCATAGAGCAGATCGTAAATCCGGGGCTTTGAGAGGCTGCTGCCGCTCGCCTTTGCAAATTCGCAGAAAACGCCTACCCAGTAATCAAGATCGGTGCAGCAGTTGTTGCAGTGGACCATTGCAACGGGCTTGCCCGTGGGCGTTGTGACCATATCTATTTCCTCATAGACCTTTGAAAGCTGATTTTCAAGAACGACCATAGAGAAAATTGAAGTTCCCGCCGAAACATTGCCCGTTTTTACGCCGACGCTGTTTGTGGCAACCATTCCTGTGCCCGCGTCGCCCTCCGGCGGGCACATAGCCGCGCCGGCTTTAAGCGCGCCGCTTGGGTCAAGCAGCCGTGCGCCTTCCTCGGTGAGAGAGCCGGCATTATCGCCCGCCGTAAGCACCTTTGGAAGTATATCGCGGATATTCCAACCGCAAGCCTTTACTTTTTCAAGAGAGGCAAACTTTTCAAGCATTTTTTCGTCGTATGTTCCCGTCTCACTGTCTATCGGAAACATTCCCGACGCCTCGCCGACTCCGAGAGCGTTAACGCCCGAAAGGAGGAAATGAACATATCCCGCAAGAGTCGTCAGACGGGCGATCTTTCCGATATGCTCCTCGCCGTTGAGAATTGCCTGATACAGATGCGATATGCTCCACCTTTGAGGGATATTGAAATCAAAAAGCTTTGTAAGCTCCTGCGACGCTTTTGCCGTTGTAGTGTTGCGCCAAGTTCTGAAAGGAGCAAGAAGCTCGCCGTTTTTGTCAAACGGCAAATATCCGTGCATCATCGCCGATATGCCTATTGATGAAAGCGCGGTTATTTTTGAGCCGTATTTGGCAAAAACCTCATCGTTCAGCTTAGCGTATGCGTCCTGAAGTCCGCTAAGGACATCGTCCATATGATAAGTCCAATAGCCGTTTTCAAGTCTGTTTTCCCAGGTATGACCGCCCGAGGCGATGGGATTACAGTTTTCGTCAACAAGGACCGCCTTTATTCTCGTTGAGCCAAACTCAACGCCGAGCGATTCCCTGCCGGTCAATTTGTAGCTTGTCATAATTTACCTCCGTTAAATTACTGCATATAAATTTTACTACAACGCCGCGTTTTTTTCAATCATAACAGACAAATAAATTTAATATGTTTTTCGATTTTGGTATTGACTTTATAAAAATTAAATGTTATTATATCAAAGTCGCATTGAGACACAAGGGCCATTAGCTCAGTTGGTAGAGCTCCCGGCTCATAACCGGTCGGTCCGGGGTTCGAGTCCCTGATGGCCCACCATATCGCCGCAAGCGTTTTATCGCTGGCGGCGATTTTTTTGCCCAAATTCAGCTCGCCCGCTCAATCAAACAGACTGAGAATTATTAGATAAACCATCTTGAAGAACTGTAGATTTCTTCAAAATTGAGAGGTATAATGTTAAGTGTGTAAAGCAGACAACTTTTTATAGGAGGAAGAGTTAAATGGCAGAGAAATTGAAATTAAAGGCAGGAGCAAAAATATCGTCTGCATCACCTATATATGAAGGATATGAAGTCGGGGAAAATTATATCACGGCAAATGTTGGCGTTGACAAAATAGAAAGTGTGCTTCAGCACTTTATTGTCATGCATGAAGAGCCAATTTTCTTTATCTTAGAGCTTCCTGCAAATGCTGACGCTGAAACTCCGATCGCTCCCGGAATAGTGAATGCTCTTCATAAGGACATATATTATATTGACGGTTGTTCTCAAGAAGAAGCATTAACAATTCTGATTCGTGTCGGAAATCTTCTTTATAATGATGGGCTTTCTTCGTTTGGATTTGGTTGCCACGAAAGTGGTGACGAAATTATGTTCGGCAAGTATAATGTTCTAACGATTTACAGTCAAGAGATAGAAAAATTCAACGATTTTTTCGATGCGCACGAAATAGAAAAAACAGATGATTTGCTGACAGCATGGGATACATTTACCAAAGATACGCCGGGCGTAAGCGAAAGATATGAAATAGACGGAAAGACTGTGTTTGATATTCCTAAACAATTTGAGGATTGGGGAATGTATCTTGCCGAACAACGGAAAGAAGATTGACCGAGGGCACTTTTGATTATTCCTTAGATGATTTCGATTGAGAGTTCAACCCGGTTCAAATCAAAAACGAATTTTCCGAAATCATTTACTATCGTATGTCCGGCGTTCGCTCCGCCTTGATACCGCTTTTATCCGCACATATACAAAAAAGCGCCGTGGGTTATCCCACGGCTCTATTTATATACTATATATATTACATTTATTACATTCCGATTTCGTCTATCATTTCCTTTATGACGGAGCAGGATTTTTCAAACTTTTCCCGTTCTTCTTCGTTAAGCTCCATTACAAGTATCTCCTTAACGCCGTTTCTGTTTACTACGGCGGGCACTCCGATATAAATGCCTTTCTCGCCGTATTCGCCTTTAAGATATGCGGAAACGCTGAAAACTGAATTTTCATCGTTTAGTATCGCTCTTGTTAGGCGGGCAAGCACCATTCCTATTCCGTAATATGTTGCGCCCTTTGCCTTGATTATCTCGTAGGCGGATTCGCGCACATCGACCTCGATTTTCTTTAAATCTTCCATAATCTTCGGGTCGCTTTTTACTATTTCGGAAATGGGCATAACGGAAACCATGGCGTTGCTCCACGCCACAAATTCCGAATCGCCGTGCTCGCCGATAACATAGGCGTGAACATTGCGCGGGTTGAGCTTGAAATAATCGCTCATCATATAGCGAAGCCTCGCGGAGTCAAGCGTAGTTCCCGAGCCGAGCACACGCCCGCTCGGAAAACCCGAAAGCTCATAGACTACCTTTGTCATAACATCAACGGGGTTGCCCGCAACAAGGAAAACGCCGTCAAACCCGCTTTCGATAATGGGATTTACAATGCTCTTGTAAATTTTATAATTCTTTTTGAGCAAGTCCCGCCTCGATTCGCCCTCAAGCTGGGGCGCTCCGGCGCAGATAACAACAATATCCATTTCGGCGCAGTCTTTATAATCCCCCGCCCATATTTTCATACTGCTCGGAGCGAAAGGCAGACCGTGCGAAAGATCGGCAGCCTCGCCCGCGACACGCTCTTTTTTTATATCAATAAGGCAAAGCTCATCGCATATATTCTGATTTAAGAGCGAGTAGGCAAAGCTCATACCGACCATACCCGTGCCGATTACGGCAACTCTTTTGCTGTCCTTAAACATACAATCACCTTATAAATAGCCGATGAAATCAAGCGCAAAAAATTTTTGCTGCCAGCTATATTATATCCTCATTCGCGCTTATAAATTCTCTGACGCATAAAGCACTGATGCAAAACCGCGTCCGTTATTTAAAGAAAAGCGGAATTTTTTCAAGGTAGATAATATCCTTTCTGTTCGCCGCGTCGCCCTCGGCGATAGGCGCGGCGCAGGCAACGATGTTGCCGTTGAAAGCCTCAACCACTTTCTTAACTGATTCAAGGGATTCGCCTGTTGAGATAACATCGTCAACAATAAGCACTCTCTTGCCGCTTATAAGGTCGCCGTCCTCATGGCCGAGATACAGATACTGCTCGCGCTGAGTAGTTATTGAGCTGACGGGAACGGCAACGGGATTATCCATATACACCTTAACGCCCTTGCGAACGACTATATACTTTTTGCCGCTCTGCTTGCTCATTTCATAAGCGAGCGGAATACTCTTTGCCTCGGGAGTGACTATGTAGTCAAATTCGGGGCATTTTTTTATCAACTCGCCGGCGCATTTTTCCGTAAGCTCCACATCGCCGAAAAGAATAAACGCGGCTATATCAAGGCTGTCGCTCACGGCAAATTTCTGAAGATCTCTTTCAAGACCCGCAATATTTATTCTGTAAGTATCTCTCATAATGTTATCAATCCTTTCCTGAATGTGAAAATACATAATTTTTGACTACAAGGTGATATTCATTTTAGGAACAGGTTTATCACGATAAAGAATAGATCCCGATTTATTTTCGTTTTTATCGTATACGCCCCGAATTCCCTTAGTATTTGAACACCTTTCTTAATTTTTCAATCCATTCCCGCGTAAAATGCAGTCCGTAGCGTGACATCTCACCCATTTCAAATCCTTTTTGCATACTTCTCACAAGAAGTAATATATTCATATAACGCCGAATTGCAATTTTCTTTAAGATATTCGAGAGTATCAAGCAACATATCTTTTGCAGTCTTACCGGAATGACCGAATACCTTTTTATACATTCTGTTTATGTCGCTTTCACAATCCATACCGCGTAAGTAGTGCTTTGTGTTTGCAACCCAAAGCTTTAAAATATGCGTATTTTTATCATTCACAAAGCCGCGTTTTGCAATACTCACACTATGCTCAACGGCGCTGCATTTAATATCAACAATCAGAAACGGATTTTCTTTGGAAATCGCGCAAGACACTATATATTCATTCGGCATTAAACTTGTCGCATAGTCGCTGAAAACAACAGGATAAATTTCATTTAGTATTCCGGGCGCAAGTTTTAAAAATTTGCCGTTATCATAGCCGGAAACAACAACCTCTATATCAATATCTGAATACTCGTCATAATCTCCACGGCTCAGACTGCCGTAAATCTTACAAAAGTTGACCTCTTGCTTTTTTTCAAATTGCGCGCAAATGTTTTTTGCAATTTCTAAATTGTTCCCTTTCATTTACAGTTCTCCATAAATATGCTGTTCCATTTCATATTTCCACACCGTCATACCAATTGCGTCGATGAGAGCTGTATTATCAAGACAGTGCGATTTGTCACAATATCTTTGCTCCCAATTCCGTTCCGCCTATAACATGGAAATGCAGGTGCATAACCGTTTGCCCGGCGGACGGACCGCAGTTATTGATAACACGGTAAGACTCTATCCCCTGCGATTTCGCAATTTCGGGGATTTTTTCAAATATATGGGCAACATATCCGCTGTTTTCGGGCGTTACGCCGTTTACGCTGTCGATATGCTCCTTGGGGACTACAAGAAAATGAACGGGCGCAACGGGATTTATATCCTTGAACGCGACTATCATATCGTCCTCATAAACCTTCTCGCTCGGAATATTGCCCTTAATTATCTCACAAAACAAACACATAAATATACCCCTTTCTTATTTAACAAGTGACTTGATTATATCGCACGCGCCGTTAAGCGCATCATCGAGCTTTGAAACATCCTTTGCTCCCGCCATGGCGGAATCGGGGCGGCCGCCGCCGCTTCCTCCGGCGATTTTGGCGACCTCTCTTACAACATCGCCCGCCTTAACGCCTCTTGCTATCGCTCCCGCGCCGCAGACAGCGACTATCGAAGCCTTATCTCCGTTTACACCCGCTATAACGCCGACAGCGTCGGGGCTTTTCGCCTTTATGTCGTCGCCCGTTTTGCGCAGAGCGTCGGCAGGCGTTCCGTCAAGCCTTGCGATATAAACGGCAAGCCCTTCAACATCGACCGCCTTGCTAAGAGCGTCGGAGCTTTTCAGCTTAGTTATTTCGGCGTTAAGAGCGCTTATTTCCCGTTCTTTCGCTTTATTGTCTAAAACGAGAGCGTCGATTTTATCTTTAATTTCGTGAACGCCCGTTTTCAGCGCTGAGGCTGAATTTCTAATCAGCGCCTCGTCAGTCTCAAGGGCTTCAAGAAGATTTGTTCCCGTAACGGCGGTTATACGGCGAACGCCCGCAGCTACCGAGGACTCGCCCGTTATTTTGAAAAGACCTATCTGACCGCTGTTTGAAACATGTGTGCCGCCGCAAAATTCCGTTGAGAAATTGCCCGCCTTGACAACGCGCACAATATCGCCGTACTTTTCGCCAAATAGCATCATCGCACCCATTTTCTTGGCTTCCTCTATCGGCATTTCCATAGTATCAACGGCGTTCGCGCCCATAATAAACGAATTTACAAGCGTTTCTACCCTGCTAATCTCCTCTTTTGTGAGAGCGTTGAAATGAGTAAAATCAAAACGCACTTCCCTGTCATTAACAAGCTGACCCGCCTGCTCGACATGGTTGCCGAGGACCTCTCTCAGCGCCGCCTGCAAAAGATGCGCCGATGTGTGGTTGCGCTTTATCTTATCCCTGCGCTCACCGTCTATTGAGGCCTTTGCCTTATCGCCCGCGCAGACCGCGCCGCTCTCCACTTTACCTGTGTGGAGGAAAATGCCGTCGGCGTTCTTTGTGGTATCGCTTACGGAAAATGTGAAATTATCGCCTTTAATAACGCCCGTGTCGCCTACCTGACCGCCGGAAAGCGCGTAAAACGGAGTTTTATCAAGAACAATAATTCCCTCATCGCCCTCGCCGAGCATTTCTCTGATTTCGCCGTCGGAAATCAGTTTTTCAACGACCGCGGCGCACTCATATGAGCTATAGCCGACAAATTCGGTGGCGGGAGCGTCGATTTTGATATTTCCGCTCTTCCAAGCGTCGGTATCGGAATCCTTGCGCGCGGCGCGTGCGGTTTGCTTTTGATTTTCAAGAAGCTCGTTGAATTTTTCCTCGTCAACGGTCAAGCCCCGTTCCTCAAGAATATCCTTTGTGAGGTCAAGCGGAAAGCCGTAAGTATCGTTAAGCCTGAAAGCGTCCTCTCCGCTGAATACTTTTCCGCTCATATTCGCGATATATTCCTCAAGCAGAGCAAGGCCGCTGTCTATCGTCTTGCCAAAGGATTCCTCCTCGGCGAAAAGCACCTTTCTTATAAGCTCGCGCTTGCCGTCCAGATAATCGTAAGCGGTGAGGTTTTCATCAATGACGGTATCGGCAACCTTATAGAGGAAGGGCTCGTTTATACCGAGCAGTCTGCCGTGGCGGCACGCGCGCCTTATCAGGCGGCGCAGAACATAGCCTCTCGCGCTGTTGGAAGGAATAACGCCGTCGCCTATCATAAATACGGACGAGCGGATATGGTCGGTGATAACGCGCAGAGAAATATCTTTTTTCTCATCGTCGTGATAATTTACGCCGGCTATCGAGCATATCTTTTTCATAATATTGCGTATAGTGTCTATCTCAAAAATATTGTCAACACCCTGCAAAACGCAGGCGAAACGCTCAAGACCGAAGCCCGTGTCTATATTCTTTTGAATGAGCTCCGTATAATTGCCGTTTCCGTCGTTATTGAACTGGCTGAAAACATTGTTCCAAATCTCAATATAACGGTCACAGTCGCACCCGGGCTTGCAATCGGGCTTGCCGCAGCCGTATTTTTCGCCGCGGTCAAAATGTATCTCGCTGCAAGGACCGCAGGGACCCTGCCCGTGCTCCCAGAAATTATCCTCCTTGCCGAGCCTTACGATATGCGACGGATCAAGCCCTATCTCGTTTACCCAAATATCATATGTTTCGTCATCGTCAAGATATATGGTTGCCCAAAGCCTGTCCACGGGCATTTCCAGCACCTCGGTGCAAAATTCCCAAGCCCATTTCAATGCCTCGTGCTTAAAATAATCACCGAAGCTGAAATTGCCGAGCATTTCAAAATATGTGCCGTGGCGGTCGGTCTTACCAACGCTTTCAATATCGGGCGTGCGTATGCACTTTTGGCAGGTAGTAACACGCTTCGCCGGCGGAGTCGCCTCCCCCGTAAAAAACTTTTTCATGGGAGCCATACCCGAATTTATAAGAAGCAGGCTCTTGTCGTTATTGGGAATAAGAGAAAAGCTCGGAAGGCGCAAGTGCCCCTTACTCTCAAAAAACGAGAGATATTTTTCTCTTAATTCATTTGCTGAAATCCATTTCATTTTTGTTACCTCTTGTTATCTGTAATGAGCGCCAACGCTCTGTATTTAAACCGTTAAATCGGCAAAACCCGCGCAATAAAAAGAAATTTAAGGGCAACTTACTGAAAGCTGCCCTTAAAATCTTAATGATCAGAGTTTTTCAACGAGATTTATAAGCTCAGCGATCTCTTCTTTTGTAAAGGTCAGACCTTTGCTCATTTTGGAATGATCGGGCGACCAGTCTCTTACATCTATTTTCGGCTCGCGACCATTCCATGAAATCAGATTGACTTCTCTCGTCCATCCGCGCGGAGTTTCGGAAATCACGCCCAGATGCTCAGTGATCTCATATTTGATTTCAGGCATTTCTCTTCCTCCTTTTTTTATTTAAAATATATTTTTATTTTTTTAATTTTTCAACGATTTCTTTTGTATCTCTTGCTATCATAAGCTCCTCGTTGGTTGCGAGAATAAACACTCTTACCTTATCGTCCGGTGAAGAGAGCTCCGCCTCGGCGCCCTTTACGGTTTTCTGATTAAGAGCCTGATTTATTTCAACGCCGAGATAGCCGAGATACGAGCATATTTTTGAACGAAGCCAAAATCCGTTTTCACCGATACCGCCCGTGAATACGATAGCGTCAACGCCGTTCATCGCCGCGGCATAGCTGCCGATATATTTCGCGATTTGATACGCCTGCATTTCGTGGGCAAGGCTTGCTCTGTCGTCTCCCTCGCTCTGGAGAGCGCAAATATCGCGGTCGTCTGAATATCCACCGGAAATCGCGCTTACGCCGGATCTCTTGTTGAGTATATCCTCAAGCTGTTTGGGGGTGAGATGCTCATGCTCGGCAAGGAAAGTAACAACGGAGGGGTCGATACCGCCGGAGCGAGTGCCCATCATAAATCCGTCAAGCGGGGTGAAGCCCATTGAGGTATCTATAACCTTGCCGTATTTTACTGCGGCGATCGATGAGCCGTTGCCGAGATGACAGGTGATTATTTTAAGTTTTTCTATCTTATGCCCCATAACATCGGCGCATCTTTGGCTGACAAACTTATGGGAAGTTCCGTGGAAACCATAGCGGCGAATGCCGTATTTCTCATAATATTCGTGAGGAATGGCATACATATAAGCCATGGGAGGCATCGTGCTGTGAAACGCCGTGTCGAAAACAGCCACCTGCGGGAAATCGGGACCGACTACCGAAAGGCACGCCTCATAGCCCTGAAGATTGGCGGGATTGTGAAGCGGAGCGAGCGGAGAAAGCCGCCTTACCGAATCGATAACCTCTTTGTCGATGAGCACGCTTTTCGTGTACTTATCGCCGCCCTGAACAATGCGGTGACCTATCGCGTCGATCTCATCAAAGGATTTAACAACAGCCGTGTCGCCCGTGGTCATAAGCTCCTTAACGGTGTTGAACGCCTCGGTGTGATTTTTGACTTCCTTATCAAACATTATTTTGGGCTCGTTATTCTTGGTGTAGATTATATTGTTTTCACCGCCGTTTATCGGAAGTCCTATCCTCTCGATAGTGCCTTTGCAAACAACAGATTCATCCGTCATATCAATAAGCTGATATTTCAGTGAAGAGCTGCCGCAGTTTATTACAAGAATTTTCACTTTTTATTATCCTCCGTTATTGCATTTTGCTTTATTTACTTTATAATAATATATATAAAATTATTAGTCAAGAAAAGTTTTTCAAAATCGGTGAAAATATGGTTACGGGAATTGTTTGTGAGTTAAATCCTCTGCATAAGGGGCATAAATACCTGTTTGAAACGGTAAAAAGCGCTGTTGACGACGCCGTGGTATGCTGTATGAGCGGTAATTTCGTTCAGCGCGGTGAATTTGCCGTGCAGGATAAATTTACAAGGGCGGCAAACGCACTACAAAACGGCGCCGACCTTGTAATCGAGCTTCCCGCGGCATATTCCACCCTTTCGGCGGAGGGCTTTTGCAAGGCGGGAGTAGATATTCTTGAATCTACCGGCGTGGTAGACAGAATTGCCTTCGGCGCGGAAAATGACGATATGGCGGCGCTTCGTGATATTGCGATAAAGCTGAAAGACCCTTTTATTCAAAAGCAGATCGTTCTTGAGATGAAAAGCGGCATATCGTTCCCCGCCGCGCGAAACAAAGTCCTCAATACGGATATTCTGAATTATCCAAATAATATACTCGCCGTTGAATACCTCAAGGCGGCAAGCCTGCCCTGTGTTGCGGTAAAGCGCATAGGCGGCGGGCACAACAGTGACGATACCGATTATTCTTCGTCCGCCCTTAGAGCAAGAATGAGCAAAAACAGCATATCCTCCTTAGTAAACTGCGAGAGAGCGGTCTTATCAAAGCTCAGGACGATGACTCCGGAAGATTTTCTGAAAATCGACGGCGTTACCGAGGGGCTTGAAAACAGAATAACGAACGCTGTAAGAAATTCCGCCGACCTTGAAGAGCTTTATTCATTGATAAAGACAAAAAGATACCCTCATTCGAGAATCAGAAGAATAATTCTTCGGGCGTATTTGGGAATTTACGATTTCCCCGAAAGCCCGCCGTATTTACGAATTTTGGGCTTTAACGAAAAAGGCAGGCAACTGCTTTCTGATATGAAAAAATCGGCGAAAAAGCCTATCATAACAAAGCTCGGCGACTGTTGTGCGGAGATACTGCCGTATTTTGAGAGGGAATGCGCTTTTACCGACCTTTATAATTTGGGATATAAAAAACCTCTGCCCTGCGGAACAGAGCAAAGGTCGCAGATAGTTATTATGCTGTAAAACTCATTTTACACTTTCGCATAATTTGATAAATTCATCTTTGGTCATAGAGGTGTTTATATACTTCAGTAAAGAATTTGTTGAGAGAAGCTCGGGAAGCCCCATCGCTTTCAGGAGCTTCTTTTTATTTGCCTTTGCCTGCGGAGTTCCCGAAAATCCGAGATGATACAAATCGTAATTTGTAACCGGGTCGTGGTTTTCCGAATCGTCAACGGCGATCCCCTCTTTTTGAAAAAGCTCCAAAAGTATTTGAGCGTCGATGCCCTCAACGCCCAATTTTCCCTCCTTTGAAGGGGTTTTCTTTCTGCTCTCCCTGCCGAAAATATCGGGAATATAAAGATGTTTTATCCTACTTTCTGGTATTCCCGAGGAAATATAATTTCTTATCAAAAAGCCGCCGCTGTCGGAATCGGTGAGAACGATAATACCTCTCTCCTGCGCGAGAGCGCGTATGAATTTCATTTTTTCCTTATTCTTAAACACGCCGAAGCCGTCTGTCTCCACGATGAGAGCGTCAATGAGGGAGGATAGCTTTATTTTATCGTATCTGCCCTCAACTATCACCGCCTCTTTAACCTTTATCATATGCTACCTCTTTGGAAATCAGGAGCAGCTTGACGAGGGTCTCCTCTAAAACGAGCCTTTTATCCACCGAGGTGCTTTTAAGGCTGTTGTCCGCCTGCATAAGCACATCAAGCGACCTGCGAAGCTGCCCGACGGAGAGCTGTGAGCTGTTGGAAAAGGCGTTTTTCATAAGAAACTCCCTGCCCTTATAATTATAATAATTGCCGACATCGTCAAAACGCTCGCCCGCTATTTTGGCGCATTTTACTCTATACATATCAACATAACCGCCTGAAACCGCGGAAAGTATGCTCACGGGGTCCTCTTTAAGCGCGAAAAGTGTATCCAGCACAGCGAAGGCGGATTCGTAATTTCCTTTTAATATCGCCTTTGAAAGATCAAATATCCTTGCTTGAAGGCATTTTACCGCAAGCTCGTTTATCAGCTTTTTGGTTATCTCTCCGCCGTTTACATACGCGCTTAGCTTTTCCGCCTCGTTCATCAGCGTTTTTATATCGCTTCCCGAAACCGATATAAGATATTTCGCGTTTTCGGGTGAGATAACGGCGTTTCTCTTTTTGCAGCCGTCAACAAGCAATTTAATCAGCTCCTGCTCGCTTCTGCGCTCAAGCACGGCGACGCTGCCGAATTTCAAAAACAAGCTTTCAACGGCTTTCATTTTTGAATTGTTCTTTGGGTCAAAGGCAAGGGCGTCGTACCAAAAAACAAGCATTGTTGTTTCGGGTATATCCGAAAGAAATTCTTTAAGGAGCTCCGTATCCCCCGCGCCCTTATCAAAGGGATAATCACACACAAGAATAAAATTGCGCTCGCCCATCATAGGCAGCATTTCAGCATCCTTGAGAATATCGGAAAGCACCGAGTTTTTACCGTTGAAGCTGTGAAAATTAAACGCTTCAAACGCCAGATCAACATTCTTTTTCTTAAGCCTATCCACATAGTATTCCTTTAAATAGCTTTCCTCGCCGTAGATAAGATAAGCGTTTGAAAAATCACCCGTTTTTATTTGCCGCCTTAATTCCTTTTCTCCTATTTTAGCCATTGATTGAGCCCCCTTTTGCTGAAGCCGTATCTGTTTACCGTCAATAATTCATCATAGCCGTCGGTATAGTCAAGGGAAATATCGCTTTCGTCCGCGCACCCGAAAGACTGCCCGTATATTGTGAGCAATATTTCCGCCGAGCCTTTTTCGCAGTGATATTTTACATTAACCGACTGCCATAAATCAATATCAAATTCATCGGCGGCAACAATATTTTCGCATTTTATTCCCGCAAGCTCATCGGGATTTTGTGTTATGTAATTCAAAACATCAAATTCCTGCGTCAGCCTCTTTGAATAATCGCTGTTATTCGTATCAATTATCATTGCTATATCAAGACCCTTTGATTTGGCAAGGCTTTTTACGGCGGAATACTGACTGTAATCCTCAACGCCTATCACAAGCAGACTATTACTGTCATAGACTGCGGCGGCAGTCGTGTAGTAACCGCTTATTTCCCTTATGAAAACGGAATTTGAATTTATAAACGCGCTTACACAGAACACGGCAATAAACACCGCCGCGCTTATAGGCGCGCAGATTTTTATAAGCCTTTTTCTTCCGATTATGATCGCCGTGCCGAAAAGAAGCAGCACCGCGGCGATCGCGAGACCTATTTCAGCCGTCCCGATACTCGTCACCGCGTAAGGCAGACGGGCGCATTCTTTTGTTATACTAAGCATTGCGCCTGCTCCGCTTCGCGCAAGAAATAAGAATACCGCGCAAATCGGCGAAAGCCATTGAAATACCACAGCCAGAAGTGTGCTTACAAGAGTTATCTGCGCAACCGGTATCATTATGAGATTTAGCGCCGTTCCGATAATGCTTACATAACCGAAAAATAAAAACAAAACGGGCAAGGTTGTTATGAATACCGAAACGGAGGCGGTGAAAATATTGCTGAAAAATCGCAATATATCATTTTTCGGCTTTATCTTTTCAGCCAGCATCGGCTCTATTGTCACAAGACCGAGGACCGCACAGACGGTGAGCAGAGCGCCCGCGTCCGTGACCGCGAACGGATTTAGGCATATCACCAAAACGGCTATGCCGAGGGAGTTGAGAGCATCGCTCTTCTCATTTATGAGCTCACCGGCAAGCAATATTATCATCATTATTCCCGCCCTTGTGACGGACTTTGAAAAGCCCGTAAGCGCCATATAAAACAAAACAGAAAGGACGGAAACGGCAACGCGTGGTATTTTAGGAGTTTTAAGCATTTTAAGAAAGAAAAACAGCGCTCCTGAAAGCACCGTGAGGTGCAGACCGGAAACGGCGAGCAAATGAGAAGCGCCGCTCAATGAAAAATCCGTTTTAATTTCCTCGGAAAGCCGCGATTTATCACCGATAAGCAATGCTTCAAGCACCGAGGCTTCCCTTTTCGGCTCGTTATTTTCTATAAAATCCCTTATTCCGCTTCTTATTTCATAAATAAGCTTTTCGGGAGTTGAAACATAAGCGTTTTGCACGCTTACGGAAACGGGTCGCGCGGTGAGAAAAATCCCGTTGCCGAAATTGCCGTAGGAATCAAAGCCGTTTTCCGCCACAAGGCTGAGCCTCAGACTGCCTTTTATAACCTGATAACAGTCAGCCTCGATTTTTCTGCCGCTTGTGAGTTTCAGGGTCATTTTTTGCGGCGCGTTTTCATCATCCGCCGAAACTGTCTTTATTGTATAGGTAAAGTAATCGCCGATTTCACTTTCTTTAATATCGGTTATATAAAAGCTCGCGGAAACTGTTTTGCCGTCAAGCGCCTTTTGCGGCAGAAAAACGCCCGCGTACACGCCGATGAAAAGAACGCAGGCAAGAAAAGCCGAAAGCATACATATGGGAACTGCCACGGCGCGGCGTGTCTTTTTAAAGAAAACCGACAGCGCAAAGGCGGCGCCTGTGACCGCCAAGACCGCAAACGCCGCTTTTATTCCGAAAACATTTAAAACGATAAGAGTTATTGCAAATGAAAAGCCGATATGTGCAAATACTCTTTTCATTCAATTACTCCTCCGCCTTAATAGGCTCTATCACATAGCTGTAGCTCTGCTTTTCTCCCTTTTTCATCTTATACTGTTCACGAACGAAAGCCTGCCCCGGCATATCGCCGCCGACGCCGCAAAGCTGATGATCGATATTTACCGTAGTTATCTTTGAGTCATACGGAATATTGTGAACATGGGTTGCCTTTTCAAGCCCCTCGGTGGTGTAATGATAGGCGCTGAAATTAAGAGGATCATTGTAGTAAGAGGATATTTTAAATCCGTTTCCAAATTTATCCGTGATAGTGAGATTACGCACATCAGCCCTGTTTGAGCTCTCCTGCGGGCGCATATAACGGTGCTCAAGATCGGTAACGGTAGAGGTATATCTGCCTATCTTTGCGCCCGTTTTTCTATCCCAATACGAAGCGTGCGGACCTCTTCCGTACCAACTGACATATTCCATAGTGCCGTTCAGTACCATTCGTGAGCCGAATTTTATCATATCCGCTTTCGGCACGGCGCTGTGATATACATAAATGCGCCCGTCGGGATACACTCTGTAAGTGGATACGGAATTTTTAAGCATCGGCGTTTTCCACGCGATATGGATCTCCACGCTGTTATCTTCATTCTGCGTAACGGCAGTCTTGACCGCCCTCGCCTTTTTGCCCGCTCTTTGCCATTTATAGAACGGATGGAACGGGATAAGAAACGGCGTGAAATTGAGAAAATCGATATCGTTATCCGTCAAAGCTCTGAAATAATAGGGCTCAAGCGGGGCTTTGAGCATCTCTACGCCGCCGATATTGTAGTTGACAACACGCCCGTTGCTGACCTTGACCATAAATCCGTCGCCGTTGATCTCAACCTTGCTGCCGTGCTCGTTATAGTGAAGAACGCCCGCCGTTTCGGGCTCTTTCGGCTGAGGAGCGCTGTTGAGAACAAATTGATCCCACGCGATCTCGTATCCCTCATCAAGACCCGGTGAGCTCTTTGTGGTGTGAAAAGAAACCGTGAGCACAACCTCTTTATCCTTTGGAACGGAAGGATAATCGTAAGGCACGGTGATGAATGTCTCCGAAAGAGGCTCGCACTCGAATTTTTCAAGCCTGCCGGATTTAAGCTCCTCACCGTCCGCCTCAAGCTTCCATCTGCACTCATAGGCTGAAATATCGGTGAAAAGGAATTTGTTTTTAACTCTCAGAGTGCCCTTGTGGATATCGAACATCTCCGTTTTTATCTCGGCATAGACCTTTTTTACCTCGTAGATCTGAGGATGGACCGTTCTGTCAGCCGCGATAATGCCGTTGGCGCAGAAATATGTATTTGAGCCTGCCATTGCCGTGGTGTTCGGTGCGTTGATAAGCCTGCGCGGCTCGCGCTTCGCGAAATCGTCGCCGTAAAGCCATTCGTCCTGCCCGTTTTTATTTACGCGATGAATGGTTTGGTCAACAAAATCCCATATAAATCCGCCGCACATATTGTCGTACTTCTCGAAATCGTCCATATACTCCTTGAAATTTCCAAGGGAGTTTTCCATGGAATGGGCGTATTCGCAGAGAATGACGGGCTTGCCCTCGTACATCTCGGGCTTTATGGGCTTGCTGTCCGCCGCAAGCTGATTTGCGATATTATCATAAAGAGAGATTTTTATTTCTTCCTTATTACCCAACTTTTCCATAACATCGGGCAAGGGATACATTCGGGATATGACATCGCTTTTCGTCAGGTCAAAATCCCCCTCGTAATGGAATTGCCTTGTATCGTCCAGCTTCAGGGCGGCTTCCTTCATAGCGGCGAAATTATCCCCATCGCCCGCCTCGTTGCCGAGACTCCACATAAATATGCAGGGATTGTTCCTGTCCCTCAGCACCATTCTTTCCATTCTGTCCACAACAGCTTCCGTCCACACGGGATTGCTTCCCGGAACGCCCTTGCGCCTTACGCCGTGGGATTCCACCTCGCACTCGTCCATAACATAAAAGCCGTATTTGTTGCACATCTCGTAAAAATACGGATCGTCGGGATAATGCGAGGTGCGAATGGCATTGATATTATTTTGCTTCATAATATCAAGATCCTGCTTATACCTTTCCCTCGGAACAGCCCAGCCGTTATCGGGGTCAAAATCATGGCGGTTTACGCCCCTTATCATCATCGGCATTCCGTTAAAATATATCTTTTCGCCCTTTATCTCTACCTGCTTAAAGCCCACATCATAGGTCTTTACGGCATAAATCTTACTGCCGCACCTCACCATCATAATGAGCTTATAGAGATTGGGATGCTCCGCCGACCACTTTCTCGGATTATGCACGGTGGTTTCAAGCTTTATCAAGGTCTTGTCGTCATTTAGCACGCCGTGCGCCGAGCCTATCGGCAGCTCCATACCCGTATCCGACAGAAGCGACGCCTCAACGGAAACGGTATTTTTCTCGCCCGCGTAATTCTTTATTTCAAGCTGAAGCGAGGCTTTGGCGTCTGTATAATAATTATCGAAAACCGTTTTAAAATAAAAGTCACGAATTGAAACGGGGCTTTCCGCAAAGAGATATACTTCTCTGTAAATTCCGCAAAGCCACCACATATCCTGATCTTCAAGATATGTGCCGTCGGAATACCTGTAAACCTTGGCGGATATAAGATTTTCCTCGTCAAAGCTCACATATTTCGTAATATTAAATTCGTGCGGAGTCATAGAGCCCTGCCCGTAGCCGACGAAATTGCCGTTTACATAAACCTCTATCGCCGCCTTTACTGCGCCGAAATGAACGAATATCTCCCTGCCCATCCAACGGCGGTTTACATAGAATTTCTTTCTGTAAAAGCCGATTTCCTGCATTGCGTGGTCGATATGAGGTATCTTGCGGCGGCTTCTGCTTATTGCCCGCGGGAATGTGCTGGCATAATAGTAAGGAACGGAATAGCCCTTTGTTTGCCAAACGGACGGAACGGTTATCTCCTTCCATTTTGCATCCGAAAACCCCGGGGACTCAAATCTCGCGGGCTGATTTTTCAAACCGCGCTGCCAATAGAATTTCCATGTTCCGTTCAGAGACTGCTTATATTGGCTTTGCTCACCCGAAAGCGCCGTTCTGAGATCGTCATAGGGCATGGCTATAACATGCCCGTCCTCCTTATTGATTTTAATAACCGAAGGATCTTCCCAAATCTCTTTTTTCATAAAATTAGCACCATCTTTCAACCTTATAATAAATTATATTTTAAAAAAAGTCAATAAAAGCGCTCAAACAATACGCCTCGTGAGAAATTAAAAGCCTGTTGTAGACAAATTCAGGTGAATTGTGTTATACTAAACAGAAGAATAAATTGCATATTATTTCCGACGGAGGCATTATTTTGATAGTAAGAGTTGACGATGGCAATCTTGCCGAATACGAAAAATTCATAAAATCTCACCCAAAGGGGCTGTTTCAGCATTCCTCGAAATGGGCGAAAGTGAAATCCGCGTGGAAATGGGAAGCAATTATGCTGAAGGACGGCGACGGAAACATAAAGGGCACGGCGGCGGCGCTTATAAGATTTATCCCGATAATAAAGTATTCCCTGTTCTATGTCTGCCGCGGATTTACGGCGGACGAGGACGATTTTGAAACATTCGACGCGCTTTTTGACGGTCTGCTTGAGCTTGCGAAGAAATACAAGGCTTACTGCATTAAAATCGACCCCGAGATCGTTATTGAAAACACGGCTTACAAAAAACATCTTTTGGACAAGGGCTTTATTGAGCTCAATCCCGGCTGTATGGATTTCGAGAATGTTCAGCCGCGCTTTGTCTATTGTTTCGACTACAACGGGCTTTCTTTGGACGAGTTGATGCTCACCTTTAAGCCGGATTACAGAAACAGAATTCGCAAAGCGCCGAAAAAAGGCGTTGAGGTAAAAATACAGGGCGTTGAGGCGCTTGACGATTTCGTTAAGATAATGCAGGAGACGGGAGAGCGCGACGGCTTTTCCACAAGACCGAAATCTTATTTCGAGAGAATACTTACCTGTATGGGCGACGACGCGAGGCTCTATATGGCATATTACGAGGGCAAACCGATAGCCGGAACGATAGCGATAAAATGGGGTCAAAATGTTATGAAATATCAATACGGCGCTTCGTCAAATTCCTACAGAAATGTTTACCCCAACTATCTTCTTCAGTGGTCAATGATGCAGTGGGGTCACGAATGCGGCTGCAAAGTCTACGATTTCGGAGGTATAAGCGGCGACTGTATGAATCCCGATAATCCGCACTACGGTCTGTGGCGATTCAAGCACGGCTTCGGCGGATATATGAAAGAATTTATAGGCGAATTTGACTATGTTATAAATAAGCCGATATACAAATTGTATAATTTGGCGATGAAGCTGAAAAGCCGTCTGTAGTTCAGGCAAAAGATAATAAGAAATATAAAATAAAGGAATAGAAAATGAGCAGATATGTAATAGATAAAGCAAAGCTTGTTGAAAATATCGAGCTGCTGAAAAAGAAAGCGGGAGTGCCGATAATCGGCGTTGTAAAAGGCAACGGCTACGGCTTCGGAATCAAGGAATTTACTTCGGTGCTTAAAGAAAACGGCATCGAGACATTTGCCGTTACCGAGGTTGCGGACATCGCGCCGCTCAAAGAAATCGTAGGCGGCTCAAAAATTCTTGTTATGCGCTCCACCTGTGTTGAGAGCGAAGCGGAAATAATCGCGAAAAACGGCTGTATCGCTACTATCGGCTCGGCACAGGCGTGCCGCGTGATGGACGAGGTTTCCAAGCGGCTCGGCGTTAAAACAAAGTGCCATCTTAAAATAGACACGGGCATGGGCAGATACGGCTTTATGCCGAGCGATGTGGACAAGGCTATCGAATGCTTTAAGTCGGAAAACCTTGAGTTTATCGGCGTCTACACGCATTTTTCAAGCGCGTTTACAAACACTGCGCTTACAAAGGCTCAGCAGATTTTATTCGAGGATACGGTAAAGCAAATCGAAAAAGCGGGATATTCGGTAGGCACGCGCCATTGCGCCAATTCCCCCGCTCTGCTCAATGTTGAGGATATATGCCTCGACAGCGTGCGCCTCGGCTCGGCGTTTACGGGCCGCGTTATAACAAAAAGCCGCCTGCCGCTTAACAGGATCGGCAGGTTGGAGGCGGATATTGTTGATATCAAGACTGTTCCCGCCGGCTACAGCGTTGGTTACAACGGCTCGTTTAAAACCGCCCGTGAAACAAAAATAGCCATCGTTCCCATAGGGCACTATGACGGCTTTGGGCTTGCGAAGGAAAGAGAGCGGATAACACTGCGCTCTATCCTTTCCCTCGTTAAGCAATTTCTTCAGAAAAAACGCCTTACCGTTGAGATAAACGGCAGGCAATACCCCGTAATCGGTGATATAGGGCTTTCCCACACCGCAGTTGACATAACGGGAAGCGATATAAAATGCGGCGACACGGCAAGCGTTGATATTTCGCCGCTTATGGTAAATCCGAGAATAGAGAGAGTTTACAGCGAGGGGAGTCAAACACAATAAGGTTTTTACGGGCTTATTTACGCAAATACTGCTTCAAACCCCTTGTCAATACTTATAGCTGAGGCGACTGAAAGCCGTTTGCAGATATTATATAATAAATTACCGCCAAGGCGTTCAGCCTCGGCGGTTTTCATATTATTTAAGATATTTTGTTATTCGCTTTTCAATTTTCTTTTCATAAAGCACAAGAAAAATTTTAAGAAGATAATCATACATAATGAATGTGAAATTCATTGCGGCGGCAAAGCCGATGAGCAAAGCGTATGAAAACACGCCTTCCTCAAAAAACGGTATGTTAAATACGAACACGCAGAGCAGCTCTATTACCGCTATTGACGCGTTGAAAATCAATAATTTCAAAAGAAATCTCAACGGTTTTATCTTTAATTTATCTAAAGACGATTTAATTATCGGATAATAGCCGAAAAACAAAGCGAACATAAGCACGCTCTCTTTTTCGGGAACGAGTATCAGCGATAATATGGATGTTGCGGCGTAAACGAGAACGGCGTCTTTTGCGCCGAAGGTCTTTTTTATCATAACGCAAACAAGACCCAGCAGCATAGGAGCGACATATGCAAAAATATAAAGCAAGCCGCCCAAAAGCATTATCGTTACGCTGAGCGCCGCCGCAAGACCGCACACCGCCGCCCTTACGGATTTCTTTTTCATTCTATCTCTTCACCGTTTTCAAGCGCGGAAATCATATCTATTCTTCTTTGATGCCTGCCGCCCTCAAATTCTGTGTTCAGAAAAACATCAACAAGCTCCAGCGCAAGACCGTAGCCCGTTACCCGCTCTCCGAGGCAGAGAACATTGGCGTCGTTGTGGGCGCGGGTGAGTTTTGCTCCAAAGTAATTTGAGCAGGCGGCGGCGCGTATTCCCTTGATTTTATTTGCCGCCATCGAAATGCCTATTCCCGTGCCGCAGCAGAGTATGGCTTTTTCGCACTCTCCTCTCACGACCGCCTTGCACGCTCTGCTTGCCGCAACTGCGTAATCAAAGCTTTCGGGAGCGTAACAGCCGAAATCCTTATATTCGATTTTCTTTTCATCAAAATACTGTTTAATTTTTTCCTTGAGCGCAAAGCCCGCGTGGTCAGATCCCAAAGCGATCATTTGTTTTTCTCCTTTTTTAATTTAAGTTCACGCTCCGCCTGACTTGGGCGAAGATAAAACGGTCTTAATTTCTCCGCCTTGATAAGCGGTTTTCCCTGCGCGGCTGAAGAAACGCCTGCTCCGTTTTGATAAATTTTATCACCGTCGGCTAAAACTGCGTTTTTTAATTCAAGGCTTTCAAGGCAAAGCCTCGCGCCGTCTCCCGCCATAATTACCCTGTCATATTGCAGCAGCTCTTTTTTCAGGTCATCCGCCGAAATCGCCCTGTCCTCGCACAGACGCGTTATTTTGCCGTTTTCCGCCCTGAAAAGCGCGTTGTAAAACTGCATTCGCCTTGCGTCCATAACGGCGCAAATAACGGCGTTTTCATTCGTAAAATTATAGGCTATCGCCTCAAGGGTAGAAACGGGAATGCACGGTATGCCGTCGGCAAACGCAAGCCCTTTGACTGTTGCCACGCCTATCCTCACTCCGGTAAAAGAGCCCGGACCTGCCGTTACCGCTATGGCGTCAAGCTCTTTGAAAGAGTGCCCCTCCATAACTTTTTCGATAAGCGGAAGCAGCGTTTCGCTGTGGGTGAGCCCTTTATTCAAAAGCTCATAATTTACGATCCGTTCGCCGTCGGTAAGCGCCGCCGAGGCGGTGATTGCGGAGGAATCAACACTCAGCAAAAGCATTATTTATTTTCACCTTTTTTATATATTTTGAATTTTCTGCCGTTGTCGGAAATCTTCTCTATCTCCACTATATACGCGTCGTCGGGCAAAGCCCCGTAAATATTCTCGCTCCATTCGGCGGCGATATACGCTTTACCGCCGAGACAATCAAAAAATCCCGTTGAGTAGAGATCGTCCCAACCGTCAACGCGGTACATATCAAAATGATAAAGGACTTTTCCCCCTCCCCTATACTCATTTACAAGGGCAAAGGTGGGAGATGATACCTCGGCGTTTATTTTGAGCCCTTTTACAAGCCCCGTGGTAAATGCGGTTTTTCCCGCTCCCAAATCGCCGAGGAAGCCTATGACGGAGCCCTCGGGCAAAGTCTCGGCGAATTTCTCGGCTTTAGCGAGAGTTTCCTCATAGCTTTGCGTAACAAAAGACAGCATATCAGAAAAGACCTACCGTATTGCCGTTTTCGTCTATATCTATTTTGTAAGCGGCGGGTGATTTTGAAAGACCGGGCATAGTCATAATGGAGCCCGTTTGGCAAACAAGGAAGCCCGCGCCGTTGGAAAGCGTTACGGAGGAAACGGTTATCCTGAAATTCTTAGGTCTGCCGAGAAGAGCGGGATTATCGGAAAGGCTGTATTGCGTCTTTGCCATACAAACGGGCATTTTATCCGCGCCGAGCTCAATAAATTCCTCGATGCTCTTCTTTGCCTCTTTCGTGTAATCCACACCGTCCGCGCCGTAAATTTCCTTCGCCACGGTTTCGATTTTATCGTAAATCGGCATATCAAGGTCGTAAAGGCAATGGAAGTTATTTTCTTTCTCACACGCCTCCACAACTTTTTCGGCAAGCTCTATGCCGCCGTTTCCGCCCTCGGCAAAGCATTTTGTAACGGCGAAATCCGCGCCCTTTTCCTCGCAGAAATTCTTTACAAAATCTATCTCCCTGTCGGTATCGGCATAGAAATGATTTATCGCCACCACTACGGGAACGCCGAATTTTTTGAGATTGTCTATATGCGCGCCGAGGTTGACCGAGCCCTTTTCAAGAGCCTCCATATTCTCGCCCGCAAGCTTATCCTTTGGAACGCCGCCGTTATATTTCATTGAGCGAACGGTGGACACAAGCACGATACAGCTTGGCGTTAAGCCCGCGAAGCGGCACTTTATATCAAGGAATTTCTCAGCGCCGAGGTCTGAGCCGAAGCCCGCCTCGGTAACGCAGTAATCGGCGAGCTTAAGAGCGGTTTTTGTTGCCCTTACGGAGTTGCATCCGTGGGCGATATTCGCAAACGGACCGCCGTGCATAATAGCGGGAGTATTCTCAAGAGTCTGCACAAGATTTGGCTTGATAGCGTCCTTCAAAAGAACGGTCATTGCGCCGTCTGCTTTAATATCCCTGCAATAAACGGGCTTATTGTCGTAGGTATAGGCAACAAGAATATTGCCGAGCCGCCTTTTAAGGTCAAATAAATCTTCGGACAAGCAGAGTATCGCCATAACCTCGGAGGCAACGGTGATGATGAAATGATCCTCTCTCGGCACGCCGTTGAGCTTTCCGCCGAGCGAGCAAACGATATTGCGCAGGGCGCGATCGTTGATATCAAGGCATCTTTTCACAAGAACTCTGCGCTGGTCTATCCCCAGCTCGTTGCCCTGCTGAATATGATTATCAAGAATAGCGCACATAAGGTTGTTGGCGCTTGTGATTGCGTGCATATCACCCGTGAAATGAAGGTTTATATCCTCCATCGGCACTACTTGGCTGTAACCGCCTCCGGCGGCGCCGCCTTTAATTCCGAAAACGGGACCGAGTGAGGGCTCACGAAGAGCGATTATAGCTTTTTTGCCTATTTTGGAGAGAGACTGCCCGAGGCCTATGCTGACCGTGGTTTTTCCCTCGCCCGCCGGCGTGGGATTTACCGCGGTTACAAGTATGAGCTTTCCGTCCTTACCGGCTTTAACTCTGTTAACAAGCTCGTCAGACAGCTTCGCCTTATAATGCCCGTATGGCTCGATCTCGCTTTCCTTAATGCCCAAAGCCTCCGCTATCTCGCTTATGGGCTTCATTTTCGCCTGCTGAGCAATTTCAATATCGCTTAACATATGTGCTTGTCCTCCTGCAAATTCATTTGTATTAAGTCGGAAAAAACGGTTTTAACATCCTTTTCCCAACGCGTAAAATACTATAACATATCATAAAAAATAATTCAACACATATTAAACTAAATAATCACTCGCTGTTAATAATTTTCAACTTGAAAAAAAGCTCATACGATAATATAATATATACGCGATTTAAAATGCGTGAAAAATGTATGAAGGAGGCGAAAAATGGATAATAAAGCGAAAAAGACATCGCTGAGTGAATTTTTCGGCGGTCTTGACCACCTTTCGATGATAACGGCAATCGCATGCTCCCTATACGGTTTTGTTCTTGTTTACAGCGCCTTTTACATAAGTCTTGATAAAACGGATCTGTTCGCCTCATCCGTAAAGAAAATGCTTGTTACCGTTATCGCCGCCGTTCTCGGCATAGCCGCCGCCCTCATAATATCTATGGTTAATTACGAGGTCATAAGCAAGCTTTGGCCTATCATTGCCGCCGCCTGCGTTTTTATGATGATAATAACCTACTTTTTCGGCACGCCTCCCGCGGACAGACCCGACGCGCGCTGCTGGCTTGATTTCAAATATTTTACAATACAGACATCGGAATTTATGAAAGTGGGTTTTATAATATCCTTTTCATATCATCTTGATCTTGTAAAAGACAATATCAACCGGCTTAAATCCATCATACCGCTTGTTATCCACGGGCTTATACCGATAGCTCTGGTGCTTATCACGGGCGACGCGGGCTCTGCTCTCATCTTTATGGTTATGTTTGTGGGTATGCTCTATGCCGCGAGAATAAACATCGGCTATTTTATCGCCGGTATATGCGCTGTATTGGTAGGCTTTATCGCCGCGTGGAAGCTGAAGATCATAGACGGCCTCCAGCGCCAAAGGATCATCGCGCTGTTTTATCCGGAGCTTTACCCCGATGTTATGTATCAGCAAAACAACGGTAAAATCGCCCTTGGAGGCGGCGGGCTTTTCGGTCAGGGTTATTTGCAGGGAAAGATGACGCAAAGCGGCTCTGTGCCCGTAAACGAAACCGATATGATTCTTACGGTAGCGGGCGAGGAGTTTGGCTTCGTCGGCGCAATGGCGGTTATCATACTTCTGTGCGTACTTATTGCGAGAGTTATAATTTTGGGGCTCAGAGCAAGAGACAATGTCGGCTATCTTATGTGTATGGGAGTCGGCGTTATGCTTATGGCTCAGCTAATAGTAAATGTGGGAATGGAGCTTTCGCTTCTGCCTTGCATCGGCATTACGCTCCCCCTGTTTTCTTCCGGCGGCTCGTCAAGCCTTTCGATATTCCTTGCGCTTGGAATAGTGCTTTCCGTAAACCGCTTCAGCAGAAATCAGAAAGATTCACTGTTTTACAGAGCTTAACAAAATACAAGTTCTAATCAAAAGGCAAAGCCGCCGACAATGCTGACGCATATCGGCGGCTTTTTTGCGCGTTATTGTGCAAAAATTCGTATTTTTAAAAAATATATAGGATATTGGCTAAAGCACAAACATTTTATTTTGCCTTCACGGTAACCGAGGCGGTGTAGTTGCCGAGCACCCAGCATCTGTTGCCGTTTACCGAAACAACAAGCCTGCAGGTTTTGGTGTTTTCGCTTATCTTTTCCTCATCGTCAGCGGGAACAAGAGTAAACGAAAGCGCCGACTTATCTATATTTTCAAGCTCCGAGCTTTCACCGATAACAGTTATCCTGTTTTGAGAAATACTGTTTACGGTTACGCTGTATTCATTTGTATCGGCAACAATATCGTTTTTATTTATCGATATATTTTTAGAAGAGAAGCCGTCCGGCACGGTAACGGTGACGGTTATTTTATCCGTTCCGTCAAGCACCGTGACTCCGTTGACCTCGGTCGCTTTAAAATCAAATGTGTTTTTGCCGAGATTTATATTGTTGAAGGATATGTTTCCCAAATTGAGCTCGCTTAGCTGAGCCGATTCCAGCGCGCCGACCTGCACCGAGCGGACGGAATAATCTATATCGAGAAAGCTTTCGGGATTACTCGGTCCGGCAGTAAACGAAACGGCGGGAGCAAGATTCTGGACCTTGAGGATCGGCACGGTTGCCGAAAGAGAAGCCTCCCCGTCGGGTATCACAATCGAAACATTTTCCACCTTGACGCCGTTTGAATCAAATGCCGAGGGCTCAAGAGTGATTATCTGCGATTCCGTCAGCCCGCTTTCAAGATTTATATCCGCCGCCACTCTTTCTACGGTTGAAACATAAGCCGCGGCGCCCTTTACCTGCACGGTGCTTTGATTGAGGGTGGTCTCTCCCACAACATAGCCGTCGGCGGCAATATTTTTGTTCACGAAATTAAGCTCAACGGGCAGACTGATTTCCTGCGCAACATCGTAATACCCCTGTGCGGATGACGGAAAATAGCTTACTATCGTGAAATCCGCGTCATCCGCGGCGGAAACGATTATCGGAACGGAATAATAGCCAGCCGCGATTATTGTATTCGTTTGCAAGCTCGCGGTCAAATCGTTTTCGTCTATATCTTTTGCAAGGTATTTTTTGCAGGATACCGTTACCTCCGTGGTGATGGACGGGTTACCGTAATACTCTATGCCGAGCTGCTCGGCGACCGTTCCCGAAAAATCGACCGACACGGGGACGGTTATTTTTTTTGTTGTTTCAGGGCTTAAATTCATAGAGGTTACGACCCAGATGATTATTGCGGCGATAACGGAGCAAATAATTAGCGCCCTATCGTTATAAATAAGCTTTCTTAGTGAAAAGCCGATTTTCTTTTTATCATTTGCCATTTTTTCTCACCCTCCTTACAAGTCTCGCTATGATCTTGTCGTCCGAAGATGATCCCATCGGGAGAAACTCATTTTTAAGAATATCTCTCAGGTCGCCGTCGGATATATTCGCGGTGAGCACCCCGCCGCGCGCAACGGAAATTGCGCCCGTCTCCTCCGAAACAACGACCACTATGGCGTCGCTCTCCTCCGAAAGACCTATGGCGGCTCGGTGGCGAGTGCCGTATGACGAATCGACCTCTTTCTTGGTGAGAGGGAGAATACAGCCCGCGGCGTAAATAGTTGCGTCCCTTATGATCATCGCCCCGTCGTGAAGAGGCGTTTTGGGATAAAATATGTTTTCAATCAAAGCGCGTGACGGGCTGGCGTTGATTATAGTTCCGCTGTTGATTATGTTTCCCAAAAGAGTTTCTTTTTCAAAGGCTATCAGCGCGCCGGTTTTCACATCGCTCATATTTGAGCACGCTTTTATTACTGATTCAATACAATTTTCAATCGCGGCAAGCTCAACCGCCACGCCCGAGTGAATTATAGTTCCCAGGCTTTTTCTTGCCGAGCCCTTGCCTATCTGCTCAAGAATATTTCTGAGTTCGGGAGTAAATATGATCACGGCGATGAGCAGGATATTTGAAAAGATCGCTCTGAATATATATGCCGAGGCTTCCATCTGAAGCGCGTTTACAACAATATAAACCACCGCGATGAAAACGATGCCTTTAACAAGCTGCATCGCCCTTGTTTCTCTCAATATTCGCACGCAGATGTAAATCACTACCGCAACAAGAATAATATCAAGAAAATCAGCAATGCGGAAAGTGGAAAAAACGCTCAATATTCTGTTAAAGAAATCTATTATATTATCTAACATAAGCAACAGTCCTTAACTTTACTCTGCTTTTATTTTAACATATATAAAAATAATAATAAAGATGAATTTATAATTTTTTTACTGTATTTATCAAAAACTCACATTCCTGCCGAGTGGTGAAAACAGACGGGCACAGCCTTACCGTGCCTCTTTCGACAGTGCCGAAATACGAATGCGCGAGAGGCGCGCAATGAAGCCCCGCCCTTACCGCTATTCCCCGTCTGCCTAAAACAGCCGCCGTTTTCTCGCTCGGATAATCCCCGAAATTAAAGGAAACTATCGGCGCGTTCTTGTATTTTTCGGGCCTTTTTGTGTACAGCACCGCGTTCTTATTTGCCGAAAGCCCGTCGTAAAGCCGTTGGGCATGCTCAAGCTCACGGGAATAAATATTATCCATACCGAATGAATTTATAAAATCCACCCCAGCGCCGAGAGAAATAATGCCGATATTATTGAGCGTTCCGGCTTCAAGTCTGTCGGGCAGAAAATCGGGCTGATCGGGGTTAAGGGAGTCGCTGCCTGTGCCCCCGTCCAAAATCGTTTCAAGATGAACTCCGTCCCTTACGGCGATAAAGCCCGTGCCCATAAGCCCGTAAAGGCATTTGTGACCGGGCGCGCAGAGAATATCGATATTATCCCTTTCCGCGTCCAGCGGCATAACTCCCGCCGCCTGTGCGCCGTCAACGATAAATCTTATTCCGTGCCTTTTTGCCATTTCTCCTATTTTACCTATGGGAAGCGCCACTCCGAAAACATTTGACGCCGCCGTACATACTATAGCCGATGTTCGGCTTTTTATAAGCCTCTCAAAATTACCGACCGTTTCGTCATCGTCATAGCTGAAGCCCGCTATATCAAAATCGGCAATGCCGTCCTTTTTAAGATGATTTACAACACGCCACACGGCGTTGTGCTCAAGAGATGATATTATTATATGCCCGCCTTTTTTCACACTGCCCTTTATCGCCATATTCAATGCGGCGGTGCAGTTGGCTGTAAAGGCGATATTTTGCGTGGGATAATTAAAAAAATCGCCGAGCTTTTCTCTTACCGAATATATCTTCTCGGCGGTTTTTACCGACGCTGTGTAGCCGCCTCTGCCTGAATTGAAGCCGTAGTTGCGCATAGCGTCCGCCGCGGCGTTCAAAGTGTTGGCAGGCTTCGGAAAAGAGGTTGCCCCATTGTCAAGATATATCAACGGTAACCGACCCCCAAAACCCTTATGCCGTTTTTTTCAAGTATTGCGGAAACATCTTTATTTGTTTCCCCGATCTCCACAACATAACCGCACCCGTCGCCGGGCTCGGGATTTTCAAGCCGCTGAAGATAGGATTTTATTCCGTTTTTTCTCAGCGCCTCTCTTGCCCGCTGCGCGTTCGTAACGGAGCCTGCTTTTATATACATACTCATAGTAAAAACCTCACTTTCTCCATAATATGAGAAAATGAGGTTTTGGTTTAATCGGTGAACGCCTGCCTAAAACAAAGCAGATTATTTATTTATTACATCCTTTTCCTTCGATTTATTTTTCTTCTGCTCTTTTTTGAGCGCCTTTTCCTGCTTTCTTGCTTCAAGCTCCGCTTTTTCCTGCGCAAGCTTTTCCTGCTCTTCAAGCTCTCTCAAACGCTCTGCCTCTTCCGCTCTGCTTTTAGCCTCGTCGTACTTAGCGGCTATTTCGTCAAATCTTGAGAAATTTTCCTGCTGCTGAAGCAGCTTTCTCGCGGAGATATAAACCTCGGCGGCGCGGTTAAACGACGCGTATTCGTCCATCTCTTTCTTTGATGATTTTCTTGCCTCGGCGCGTTTTTGCTCCTGCGCCTTGATCTCGGCCTTTATCCTCTGCATTTCCTGAATGTCCTTGCTGCTTTTAGCGGCGGCAAGCTCTTTGGCAAGTTCGGAAATTTTCTCATCGCACTCGTCCTCAATATCAAAGAGTTTTTTGATATTGTCGATATCCGGCTCGGCAAATTCTTTTAATGAGCCGAAATATTTTTCATAGCTTCTGTGCGACGAAAGCTTTTTCTTGGCAAGCTCTATCTCAAACTTGCGCATTTCTTTTTCCTTAACAGTGCCCTTAGGCAGCTTTTTCGCCGCGGCAAGCTCTGCTTTTACGGCGGAAACATCCATATTTTTTATACCGTTAAGCCCATCGTCGTAAACTTTCTTATAAAGCGATACCTGACGGATAACATTTTCCGAACTGAATTTATCAAATTCCGAGCAGACGAATTGAGATATTTCGATTTCCTCGTTAAACTCAAGCGCCTCTCTGTAAGCCTTTTTTGCCGCTTTCCATTCTTCTTTGGTTTTAGCGTTCTGATAATCCGCCTTTGACACCGACTTTGGCTCCTGCGCCGCCATTTCGCGGGCATTGTTTACAAGGTCTATCGCCTCAACAAGCTCCTTGTCGCTCAAAGCGTCGTTTGCATAGTCCTCAAACATAGCGCGAACTTTAAGCACGCGGACAACGGATTTCTGCTTTTTCTCCGTGAGATCATAGAAGAAAAACGGAATAACATTCAGCGTAGCTCCCGCGGCGGCAACTATTATGAGAATGCGAAGCAGCGGAAGAAGCACTCCGTCAACATCGTAAAGGGCGTTTGACGGATTGAATATATCCTGACCGTTTGCCGCCTGCTCCTGAAGCAGCTGACCAACGGTTTTGCCTACGGGAAGCAGTCTTGACATAATCGACTGGTTGTTTACTACCTGCTCTGCGGTTGCGGCATTGAGACCGAATCTCTCCTGCAAGGCGGGGATAACGCCGGCGCTGATGAGTGTTATAACAGAGCCTATCGTGCTAACGGCGGCAAACATTCCGTCAATTCTCTCGCCCGTTTTATACTGCTGATAATCGCGTATATCAGCCTGAATGGAGGGGTTGAGAATATGCGCGAACGCGCTGACGACGGCGTTGAAATACAGGCAGATGAGCATAAGCCAAATCGTATATTTCGTGATAGAGCCCGTAAACAGTATCATCGCGATAATGAATACGATATTCAAAAGATTGGTAACTATCTGCACATTTTTCTTGCCCCATTTGCGTATGCAGAAAGGAGCGAGCAGCATACCCCACAGCGACGCGTTGCCGTAAACCGTTACGATGATGCCGTAAACATTACCGTCACACGCCCCGCCGTAATTATACAGCCAATAAAGAATATTGTTGTAAGCCGTTTCAAGAAATCCTATCCACCCCGCAAACGAGATGATCCAAAAGTATTTGTTCTTCGCAACGGCTTTCAGCGCATCGATAAATTTGATTTGAATAACATGCGTTTTTGCCTGAATTATCTTTTCCTGCGTGTTTGCATAAACAATAACGCAAAGTCCTACGCCCAAAACGGCAAGGATCGGGAAAACAAGCCTGTAGACCCTGATATCCGTTTGATTGGTGTTGAGAGCCTGAGCGATAATAGGCATTATGAGATTTACAACGGTTGGTCCGAATGAATATACAACGCTCTTTATCGCGGCAACATCCGCTCTTTCCTGCGAATTGGGAGACAGAACATGGATGAGATTCTCGTATGCGTCATAGAAGAAATAGTAAAAGAACTGAAGCAGAATATTGAATAAAAGAATGACCGCGCATTTTGCTATGTATTCTGCGCTCTTGCCGAGAATTTCCGAAGTGCCGACAATAAGACCGAGCTTATCATACGGAAACCATACCATTCCGACAAAAAGCAGTGCGGTCGGAATGCCCATCGTGAGAATATACGGGCGATATTTACCCGCCTTATTACGGGTGTTATCTATAATGTTCGCCCTTATTCCCGTTAGCGGAATACTTGAAAGCACGCCGATAACATAAAGAATATACATATCCGTGGGCGAAATGCCTATCGTGCCCGTAATAAACACATTGGTGGCGGCGAGCAAGCAGGTGTAGCTCATCTGCACGATAAGATAGAAACCTATTCCGCCGAAAGCATAGGAGGCTATCTCCTTATAGGACATATACCTGCCCTTTGCGGGTTTTTTCCAATAATACCTTATGCTGTTGAGCAGAGCGGTAACTTTTTGACCGAGTGAATTTTCTGACATTTTTTACTCCCTTTCTGTCAATAGGATTTTTCGCGCGACTTGCAACTGACGCTTTTTAGCGGTTAAGGCTGAGAAGATCCTGCATCTTGCTTTTTGACAAGTCAAAAAACTTTTTGTAAACTCCGCAGAAATCGTTTTCAGCCCTGCTCCGCTTGCAGCCTAAGCCTCTGCAAAGAGCGAAATAATCACATTTTTTACATTTTTCTTCAATATTAAAGCTTTCCTCAAGAAAGCGTTTAGCCTTTTTTTCTTCAAGAAGCCGCAAAAACGAGCTTTCGTTTATGTTGCCGAGCTCCCATTCGTCGGTACAGTAAAAATCGCAGGGGTAAACCGTTCCGTCGCCCTCAACGACAAACTGAACGGAGCAATGCCCGTTCATCCCGCACTGTTCCGCGTTGCGGCCGCCGAGCAAAAGCAGATAATTGTCAAAGGAGCGGATATAAAAGGGATTTCCCCTCATATTATCGTTATAGTAAAGTGTGAAAGCCCTGTCGAGAAAATTAAAGTAATCCCCGCCGTCCATATAAATATCCTCGCCGAATTGTCCGTCAAACGGTTTAAGACAATTTATGTATTGAACATTGGCAACGCCGAGGCGCTTCATAAAGCGGTAATTATCCCTGACGGAATTTGCGAGCCGTTTTGTTACTACCGAGAGTATATTAAACTCCACGCCGTATTTTTTCAAAAGCTCTATTCCCCTTAGAACATCGGGAAATGAGGGCTTACCGTCGGGATAAAGGCGATAGGCGTTTTGCTCCTCGTTTCCGTCCAGCGAAACGCCGATCAGAAAACCGTTTTCTTTAAAAAATTCGCACCATTCGTCGTTTATCAGCGTGCCGTTTGTTTGCAGGCAGTATGTGATCGGCGATGAAAAAGTGTTAAGCTCCTTTACCGCCTGAACAAATTTTTTGAAAAAATCAATGCCCGAAAGCATCGGCTCGCCGCCCTGAAAGGTGAATATAATTCGCGTGCCTTTGGTAAATTCCACGGCGGAGCTTATTATATTTCTCGCCGTTTGCTCTGTCATAAAGCCCTTTGAATAATCATTCCTTGACGAGGAGAGCGAGGAATAAAAGCAATATTCACACCTGAGATTGCACGCCGACGAGGACGGCTTTATCATTACGGATATAGGCATTTATTCACCTAAAAATTCATATTGTTCCAGCCCCACTGAGAAGTGCCGGTGTATTTTACATAAATTCTGTCGGCAGGTAAGCCGAGCTCTCCGCCTAAAATTTTGCAAACCTCGGCGGTCATTTTCTCGCACTGAGAATCGGTTGATTTTCCAAAGACGGAAATATCGACGAACGCCGCCGGAGCGTCGCTGCCCTTAAAATACATATCGCATTTATCTTCAAATCCTATCATCAGCCAGCTCTCGCTTTTCCCCAAAAGCTCTATGGCTTTGCCGAGCTTTGATTTTATTGAGATCTTACTGTCGTTGCTTATCGCAACATTTGTGTTCATATTGATATATGGCATAAAGCATTTTCCTTTCAGTTAAAAATATATAAAATAAATTTTTATATATTTATATTTTAGTATAAAACATACAAAAATGTCAATATAAATATACACAAATAACAATAAATAACAATATAAAAAGCAGACCTTTGATAAGGTCTGCCTGGATTATACGGTTTAAGCCCCCATAAAACGGTCGCAACGCTTTGTGAGTTCGTCCCACCTGCGGTCTACTTCCTTTTGGAAAGCCTCTATCATCCATTCGTTTTCCGGCTTGAACATATGCTTGAAGCGCCCCTGTTTAGAGAGCCATTCCTCGATAGGAACATAGCGCTTCGGCTCATAGTTGAGCACCCACACGCCGTCTATAACCTCAAAAAGAGGCCAGTAGCGCGTTTCAACCGCGAGCTTGCATATCTCCATAATATCCCATGTGTTATATCTCCACCCTCTCGGGCACGGAGCCATAATATTCAGAAAAGCGGGGCCTTTTTTGTAAATCGCCTTTTCCGCCTTAATATGTAAATCACGGAAATTCTGAACGAAAGTGGTCTGCGCTACATAGGGCACCTTGTGCTCCGCGATTATGGCGGAGAGATCCTTTCTGTACTGCGGTTTTCCGCCGGAAACAGAGCCTACGGGAGTTGTTGTTGTATCGGCAAACATAGGCGTTGCAGAGGAACGCTGAATACCCGTGTTCATATATGCGCCGTTATCATAGCACACATAAACCATATCGTGACCGCGTTCCATAGCGCCCGAAAGAGACTGAAAACCTATATCGTATGTGCCGCCGTCTCCGCCGAAGGTTATAAATTTATATGTTTCATCAAGCTTACCCTTGCGCCTCAAAACATTGTATGCGCCCTCAACGCCGCTCATAGTCGCGCCGGCGTTCTCAAAGGTGTTGTGAATATAACTGTCCTTATAAGCGGTGTAAGGATACATAAAGGTGGAAACCTCAAGGCAGCCCGTGGCGTTGCCTACAACTGCCTTATCGCCCGGTTTAAGGGCTTTGAGAACATTTCTTACGGCGATAGTGCCGCCGCAGCCCGCGCACATTCTGTGCCCGCCTGCAAGGCGCTCTTCCCTGCCGACAAATTCTTTGAAATTATACATTGAAAAGCACCTCCTTATTCTCTTACGCCCAAATAGCGGTAAGCGTCTCCCACTTCGCCGCTTTGCGCGATTTTTTCAAGCTCTTCATATACGCTCTCGATATCATTAACGCGCACATCGCGCCCGCCGAGACCGTAAACATAATTCACGGCAAGGCAATCGGATTTTGCTCTGTAAAGCGCCGTGGTGACTTCCGCGCCTATCGGACCGCAGCAGTCGTTGTAGCTCTCCGTTCTGTCCATAAGAGCAACGGCTTTAACGCCCTTGAGCGCTTCGGCTATCTCGCTTGCGGGGAAAGGACGGAAAAGGCGTATTTTTATAAGACCTACCTTTTTCCCCTGCTCCCTGAGCGCGTCTACGGCGTCCTTTGCGGTGCCTGCCGCCGAGCCGATGATAACTATCGCAAGCTCCGCGCCGTCCATTCTGTATTCTTCAAACAGCCCGTATTTTCTGCCGCTCAGCTTTTCGTATTCCTTTGCGACATCGAGGGTGATTTGCTTTGCGTTTTTAAGCGCCTCCGCCTGAGCCCTCTTTGCCTCAAAATAGTAATTCGTAACGCTGTAAGGGCCGACCGCCATCGGGCATTCGGGATTGAGCAGATAATTTTCGGGCTTGTATTCGCCGACGAAATCCTTTACCTCTTTATCCTCAAGCAGTTCGATATTCTCAACGGCGTGGGAAGTGATAAAGCCGTCCTGGCAAACCATTACGGGGAGCTTGACATCCTTATGCTCGCCTATTCTGTAAGCCATAACAAGGTTATCGTAAGCCTCCTGATTGTTTTCGGCATAAATCTGAATCCAGCCGGCGTCCCTCGCTCCCATGGAATCGCTGTGGTCGCAGTTGATATTTATCGGTCCTGAAAGCGCTCTGTTTACAAGGGTGAGCACGCAGGGCAGTCTGTTTGAAGCGGCGAGATACAGCTCCTCCCACATAAGCGCCATACCCGCCGATGAGGTTGCGGTGACGGAACGCGCTCCCGCTGCCTCCGCCCCTATAACGGCGGACATTGCCGAATGCTCCGACTCAACGGGAATGAACTCCGAATCCACCTGACCGTTAGCAACGAATTTTGAGAAATACTGGGGTATCTCGGTTGACGGCGTTATCGGAAAAGCCGCCATAACATCGGGATTTATCTGGCGCAGCGCCTCGGCAACTGCTTCGTTGCCGCTCAGTCTGTCTTTTCTTGCCATATCATTTTACCCCCTTCATCGTAATTGCGCCGGTGTGGCACGCCTTAACGCATATGCCGCAGCCTTTGCAGTGCTTGTAATCAAACGGTCCGCGCTTTCCGTCTATAACGGGAATAACGCTGTCGGGGCATACGGGAACGCACATAAGGCAATGTACGCAAAGCTTTTCATCAAGCAGCGGTTTTACAGACGACCATTCGCCCGTGTTAAATTCTTCGGAGGTTTTGGAGCCGTATATCTGCATACCCTCCGTAAGATCCTGCCATTTGCAGTCAAGACCGAGTTTTTTCAAATCGGAACTCATAGTATTTCCTCCTTACTTAACTTCGTTGTAAGCCATTTCAAGGGCTTTCATATTACCCTCAATGACTTCGGGCTTAGACGCGAATTTATGCTTAAAAGAAGCGGACATTTCGGTGATAAAATCATTCCAGTCCATTACTCCGGAAACCTTAACGATACCCGCGAGCATCGGCGTGTTGGGGAAATATTTTCCGAGGCACGCAACGGAAACCTTGCGGGCGTCTATGGTGTAAACCGCGCCCTTATAGCCGTTTAGCTTACCGGCTATCTTTTCCTTTGGCTTTGAGGTATTTATAAGTATAGCGCCGTCGGGGCTGAGCCCTTCGGTCACATCTATCGCGTCAAGCAGACTTTCGTCAACCACAACTACGAAATCGGGCTCGTATATGTTTGAATGAACGCGTATCTGCTGAGGGCTTATTCGATTATAAGCCGTTATGGGCGCGCCCATTCTCTCAGGGCCGTATTCGGGAAAGCCCTGAACGAATCTGCCTGTTTTGAATGCTACATCGGCAAGAAGCAGCGCCGCTGTTTTAGCGCCCTGACCGCCTCTGCCGTGCCAGCGGATCTCAACACAATTCTTCATACTAAAAACTCCTCTGCTGTTACTGTATAAAAAAACGCCTCTCTGCCCTAAGGCAAAGAGGCGATAATAAATACCGTGGTACCACTCTTATTCGTCTGAAAGACGCGCTTTATGCGAACTGACATTCGCCGCCTTGCTAACGGGGGCTACCGTTCGCGCTTACTGATATTTCGGCGCAACCACTCAGGGAGGATATTACGGATTTCTTTTTACTGCCTTCCAGCAAACGGCAGCTCTCTGTGAAAAAGTGTAAACCGATTTTTGTTCCCGTCACTGTGTTTTTCATTTTCAAGCAGATTAGATTATAATACAGGAATTTGCGTTTGTCAACATAATTTGAGCATAATTTTTAACATTTAAAATTTTGGAAATAAATAAGGAAGTCGCGGCGAAAAGCTCGGCGACAGCGGGAATTTGCCGTTATTCTCTGAAAATATACTTTTCAATGTCTACGGTGTAATCGTCTCTTACCTCTATTCCGTCGGCTTCAAGCCTTCTCTTCTGCTCCTCGATACCGCCGAAGCCGAAATTTTTTGCGAGCCTTCCTTTTGCGTTTACCACCTTGTAGCAGGGATAGAAATCGGGATACGGATTTACATGAAGAATATTGCCGACAACACGGGCAAGCCCCGGATTTCCGAGGTGATTTGCGATTTGACCGTATGTAACGACCTTACCTTTCGGTATCGTGAGCAGATAATCATATACTTTCTGTTTCATATTATATATTCGCCTCAATTTTATTTTAAGCCGAAAAACATTTCTTTTCAATACAGACTTTTAAAATAGAAATATAAAAATGAATTTCATAACGGCAAACAAAAAAGCAGAGCCGAAGCTCTGCTTTTAAGCAATGTAAAATAGATTTTATCAATACATTCCGCCCTGTGCGGCAGCCATAGCTGCGGCGTTTGCGGCGTCCGCCTGCGGGTCTTTGATATCCGTTACAAGCGACTCGGTAGTAAGCACCATAGCGGCAACGGAGGCTGCGTTCTGGATAGCGGAGCGTGTTACCTTTGCTGGGTCTACAATACCGCTTTCCATCATATCGCAATACTTGTTGGCGGCAAAATCGTATCCGTAGCCGTTTTTGCCCGAATTTCTGATTTTATCCACTATTACAGAGCCCTCCATACCCGCATTCGCGGCTATCTGACGAAGCGGCTCTTCAAGCGCTTTGAGAACGATCGCAACACCCGTCTTGAAATCGGGGTCATCGCAGTCAAGCAAAGCGGAAACGGCAGGGATAGCGTTGATAAGAGCAACGCCGCCGCCAGCGACGATACCTTCCTCAACGGCAGCCTTTGTTGCGGCAAGAGCATCCTCAATGCGAAGCTTCTTTTCTTTCATTTCGGTTTCTGTAGCCGCGCCGACTTTGATAACGGCAACGCCGCCCGCCATTTTAGCAAGGCGCTCGTGGAGCTTTTCCTTATCAAATTCAGAGGTGCTTGTTTCGATAGCCGATTTTATCTGACCGATGCGCGCCTTTATTTCGTCCGCGTTGCCCGCGCCGTCAACAATAATGGTATTCTCCTTGGTTACCTTTACCTGGCGAGCCTTGCCGAGCATATCCATTGTGGCGTCTTTGAGCTCAATGCCGAGATCGGAGGTGATGACCTGACCGCCCGTGAGAACGGCTATATCCTGAAGCATATCCTTTCTTCTGTCGCCGAAGCCTGGAGCTTTGACGCATACGCAGGTGAATGTGCCGCGCAGTTTGTTGAGGAGGATAGTCTGGAGAGCCTCGCCCTCAACATCCTCGGCAACTATAACGAGCTTTTGACCGCTTTTGAGAACGGACTCAAGCAGGGGGAGAATATCCTGAACGGTGGAGATTTTCTTATCGGTGATGAGAAGAAGCGCGTCGTCAATAACAGCCTCCATCTTATCCGTATCTGTTACCATATAGGGGCTGATATAGCCTCTGTCAAACTGCATACCCTCAACGACTTCGCATACGGTGTCGGCAGTCTTTGATTCCTCAACGGTTATAACGCCGTCGGCGGAGACCTTCTCCATAGCGTCCGCGATAAGGTTGCCGATAAATTCATCACCGGCGGAAACTGTGGCGACTCTCGCAATGTCGGCGCTACCTTTAACCTGCTGGGAATCGGCTTTTACCGCCTCAACAGCCGCGTCAACAGCGGCTTTAATGCCATTTTTAACTACCATCGGATTTGCGCCCGCGGCAACATTTTTCATTCCCTCTCTTACAAGAGCCTGAGCAAGCAGAGTTGCCGTCGTGGTGCCGTCGCCCGCGTCGTCGTTCGTCTTGGAGGATACCTCTTTAACAAGCTGAGCGCCCATATTCTCAAAAGAATTTTCAAGCTCTATCTCCTTCGCGATGGTAACGCCGTCGTTGGTGATGAGCGGAGCGCCGTATTTCTTATCGAGCACTACATTTCTGCCTTTTGGACCGAGTGTGATTTTTACGGTATCGGCAAGCCTGTCGATACCGTTTTGAAGCGCTTTGCGCGCCTCCTCGCCGAAAATTATATCTTTTGCCATAGCTTATTTCCTCCTTATTCGATAACGGCAAGCACATCTTTTACGGAAGCGATCGTGTATTCCGCGCCGTCAAGCTTAACATCTGTGCCGCTGTATTTGGTGATAATTACCTTGTCCCCTACCTTAACCGTCATAGGGTTTTCCTCGGTGCCCGGACCGACTGCCGCAACCTTCATAAATTCAGGCTTTTCCTGTGCGGACGCCGCGATAAAAAGACCCGAAGCCGTTGTTTCCTCCGCCTCGACCTTCGCAAGCAAAACCTTGTCCGCAAGTGGTTTGATTGTCATAAAAATTCACCTCTGTGATAAAATTTAATTTCATTTTAGCACTCTATGACCACAAGTGCTAACTTATATTGTAGCAAGATTTTTCCATTTGTCAATAGTGTTTGCGATTTTTATAAGCAGTGTTCACATATTTTTTTAATTTATTCGGGTTTTAGCTATAACTGAGGGGATGCGGGTTTAATAAGCTAAACAGCGAAGTCCGAAAACTCCGCTGTTTTACACTTTCGATATTTAAAAACCGTCAGTCGATAAGGCAGACGGCGTGCGCGGCTATGCCCTCAAGTGCGCCCGTAAAGCCTAACTTTTCCTCTGTGGTGGCTTTTACCGAAACCCGGCTCACCTCACACCCGCACGCTTTTGCGATATTGGCGCGCATTTCGTCTATGTACGGCGCGAGCTTCGGCACTTGCGCTATTACGGTGGCGTCGATATTCCCAACGGAATATCCGCTGTTCTTGACTGTCTCGGCTACCTTTTCAAGGAGCGCAAGGCTGTTTGCCCCCTTGTACTTTTCATCGGTATCGGGGAAAAGATGACCTATGTCCCCCATTGCCGCCGCGCCGAGGAGCGCGTCCGCTATGGCGTGGAGCAGAACATCGGCGTCCGAATGACCGAGCAGACCCTTTTCATACGGTATATCCACACCGCCGATTATACATTTTCTGTTTTCGGAAAATCTGTGAACATCATATCCGTGACCTACCCGCATCATAATTCTCCCCTTTGCTTTAGAATATTCTCCGCAAGCAAAATATCGCTTTTGGTAGTTATTTTTATATTGTCATAATCGCCCAAAACAACACTGACTTTCGCGCCGAGTTTTTCCGCGAGGCGGCAGTCGTCGGTATAATCCTCGCCGTCCCTTTGCGCCTGCTCAAGCGCTCGCTTATACAGGCTGAAATCGAAGATCTGCGGCGTTTGGACGGCTACAAGAGCGCTTCTGTCGGGCGTGTCCGTTATGGTGAGGTCGGAATCTACGACCTTTATTGTGTCCTTAACGGCAACGCCCGTTGCCGCCGCGCCCGTTTCCTGCGCCCTGTCAAGCGTACTCAGTATGCTCCCGCGCGTCACAAGAGGTCGCGCTCCATCGTGAATTATCAAAAAATCGCATTCGTCTATTGTTTCAACGGCGTTAGCGACGCTCTGCTGGCGCGTACTTCCGCCGATAACAAAGCTGACTGAGTCATCGGGCAGCAATTCGGAGAATTTTTCCAAATCGCACTCGCGGCACACGACTATTATCTCGTCTATTTCGGGCATATCGGAAAACGCCTCAACGCTGCGCTCAATAACGGTTTTTTCTCCGATTTTCAACAGCATTTTGCTTATTTCTCCGCCCATTCTCGCGGAATTTCCCGCACCGAGTATCACTGCAACATTATACAATTCTCTTTATCCTTTCAAGCTCACGCTCATTCGGCGTAACAAATTCTGTTTTATAATCAACATATATCACCATTCCGGGCTTTGCGCCGGCGGGTTTTCTCACATTTTTGACGATCGTATAATCGACCGGAACATTTGATGAGCCGCGTGCCTTACTGTTGTATGCCGCGAGCATAGCCGCCTCCCTGATAACGGTGTCGGAAAACTCCCTGCCGTCGTTTGCCACGATGATATGAGAGCCCGCCGTGTCCTTAACATGAAACCACAAATCGTAATTCTTTGCCGTTTTGAGGGTGAGCCTGTCGTTCATAACATTGTTTCTGCCGACCGAGATCCTGTAGCCCTCTGTGCTTTCAAATTCCATCGGCGCAAGCGCCTTGGGCTGTTTTGAGCCTTTGCCTGCCCTGCTCTTGATAAATCCCGACAAGGCAAGCTCGTTTTTTATCTCCGTTATCTCGGCGTCCGTCTCGGCGCGTGAAAGCGCGTCGATAACGCTGTCAAGATACTTCGCTTCGGCTTCGGCATCGTCTATAAAATCGCGCAGCTTCGTTTCGGCAACCTGCTTTTTTCTGTATTCCTTATAATATTTCTGCGCGTTTTCTCTCGGTGAAAGAGCGGGGTCAACGGGAACGCGCGTGATTTTGCCGCCGTCGTAATAATTTTCAAGGTCGTAATAAGGCATACCCTTTTTCAATTGATATTGATTGGTCGCAAGCAAATCGCCGAAAATCCTGTATTTTTCCTTATCCTTGCAATCCTCAAGCTCCTTTTGGCGGTTAGCAGATTTTCTGACGGCGCGTTCATGGAGACTTTGAAGCGTTTTGAACAGCTCGCCGGAGCGTTGGCGTATCCTGTCCGCCCTGACCTTTTCATAATAGAAAAAGTCGAGAAGCTCAGAGAAAGTTTCAAATTCCCTCGTTTTTGCGAGCTTGCCGTATTGCGTTATCGGCATAAAAGCAAAATCCATCGGGCTTTCGCCTATTATTGCCGTTGGAACGGGAGCGGCGGCAAATTTTTTTATTGTTTCAACGGAGACTCCGTTTTCATACTCTCGGCAGATAATGGGAGAAACGCCCATAACAATATCCTGAAACGCCTTTGACGGCGATTTTTTGCTTTGAGAGAGCCTGTTTTGTATATCGTCGATACTGTTTGAAAAAATATTCAGCTTATCCTGCGGCGGGGGCGCGGTATAATCAAGCCCGGGCAGCACGAGCCTCACCTGAGATTTGCTCTCGTCCACCCTTTTGACCGCGTCAATTATCCTGCCGTTTCCTTGTGTTAATATTATATTGCTGTACTTCCCCATTATTTCAACGATAAGGGAAAGTTTTACGGGATCGCCGAGTTCGTTGGAAGCGTCCAGCTCGATTTTCAAAATTCTTTCAAGGCCGTCCTGCTGTATGGCGGTGATTTTCGCACCCGTCAAATGCTTTCGCAAAAGCATACACAGCATAGGAGGCTTGGCGGGATTTTCCGGTGCGTTTTCCGTAAAATGAATACGGGCGCTGTCCGCCCTGCAGGAGATAAGGAGCTTTTGAGCTCCCTCCCTTGAACGCAGGGACAGGATTATCTCCTCGCGTGAGGGCTGATGCACCTTTTCTATGCGCGATCCGACTGCGAAAGCGCTTATTTCATTTTTGAGATGATAGAGAAATATACCGTCTAACGCCATACTACACCGCCGAAACAGGATTTTTTTGATCAGCGCTTAAAAACTCGACCTCGGGGAAGGCTTTTTTCAATTCGTCCGCAAGAGGCATAAACGATAAGTATTCCGTTTCGTAATGACCCGCCGCTATAACGGGATAGCCCAATTCGCGGCAATCAAGCATAATATGATATTTCAGCTCGCCCGTGAGGAAGCAATCCGCCGCTTTCATAGCGATCTCAATATATTCATCGCAAGCTCCGCCGCCGACGGCAACGGTTTTCACGGTCTTTTCACAGTCTGCAAACCTAACGGAATCACTGCCGAGCGCCTTTGCGGAAAATTCCGCCAATTCCCTAACGGTCATTTCCCTTTCAAGCTCGCCGACAAAAAGAAAGGAATCCTTTATCTGCCTTGCGTTTTTCAGACCGAGCCGCTTTGCAAGCTCTCTGTTTATGCCTTTTTTGGAATTATCAAAATTTGTATGCGCGCTGATTACGGAAATCCCGTTTTGCGCGCAGATGTAAACGGCGCTTCCCTTTTGAAGCGAATTAACGGGATCGAATATTATCGGGTGATGCGAAATTATCAACTGTGCGCCGTTGGCGGCGGCAAAGCGGGCAGCCTCTTTCGTTGCGTCAAGGCATACGACCGCCTTTTTGATTTCTTCGCTTTGGCTTCCTACAAGAATGCCCGAATTGTCCCATTCCTCCTGCGAGGCAAAGGGCGCGATTTTATCTATGTATTCATAAATACTTTTAACAGTTGCCATTTAATTTTTCCTTTATTGCAGAGATGACTTCGGAAAGCTGAGCGCCGCCCTTTTCTTTGTTTTCAAGATGTGTAATAAGATGATTGAGATATTCCCCGTCTCCGAAATCGCTGATATTTCCGAGGTAATAACAGTATTCGGGCAGTTTTTGGGCTTTGCCGGTGTAGACCGCTTCAAAAACGCTGTAATAATGCCCGCCCTCTTTTACGATCATATCATTTCCTATCTCAAAGCCGTTTTCGTACAGGTATTTTCGCAGAATTTCGGGGTGGGTCATCGGATTGAAAACAAAATGCTTTGAGCCGTCCTTTATCCAAGGGCAGTCCTCAAGAATTTTTGCGATGAGCTCGCCGCCCATTCCGCAAACAGCTATATCCTGCGCTTCATCCTCACCGACCGCGCGCAGACCGTCGCTCAAAACGCACCTGATTTTATCCTCGAGCCCGTACCGCTCGATAAGACGGCGGCAGGAATTAAGAGGCCCTTCGTTTACATCTGCGGCGACGGCGCGGTCTATTTTTCCGTTGAGCACAAGATAAACAGGAAGAAAGCCGTGGTCGCAGCCTATATCCGCAAGAGAAGTGTTTTCTCTTACAAGGAGCGCCACGGCGGACAGTCTTTCCGTTAATTTAAGCATCTCAGCCGTTTATTGTTGCGTTGATCTTCTCAACAAGCTCGTCGGCGTCCGTTCCGTGGACGGCGCAGGCTTCCTCGATAGTCTCGCCTCTTGAAGCGGGGCAGCCCAAGCAGTGCATTCCCATTTCAAGGAAAAGCGGCGCGGTCTCGGGGCATATGTCAAGAATATCGCCTATAATAGTGTCTTTAGTTATTTCCGTCATTTTAAATACTCCTTTTTTACATACTAAAATACTTTTTTACTGATTAAAAAGCACTTCCGTCAAATTATTATAATATATAACAAAAACCTTTGCAAGTGCATAAAGTTTATGTTAATATAGTTTTTGCATAAAATAAATATTTTAGTCACGCAAAAATCACGAAAAAGAGCGATTTTAATCAAAAAACAAAAGGAAGAATTTATATATGAACGGCAAAGACGAAGAAAAAACGGACAGAAATCTGAATTTTGACGCTTATACCTACGGTATAGAGCCGGGCGGTCTGCGCTCAAAAAGCGACATAAATACCATTATCTGCTACGCCGTTACGAAATCCAAGGTAAAGCTCACAGAAAAAAACATTACCGATACGATGGCGCAGGGCGGTATCGCCAATTATTTTGAGGTGGCGGACGCGTTTTCGAGAATACTTAAAAACGGGCTTTTGACAAAGGACGATGAGGGCTACCTTGTTCCGTCGCCCCAATGCAGGCAGCTGCTTGAAATGGTGGAAATGGATCTGCCGCTTTCAATAAGGGAGAAAAGCATAAACATCGCCACAAGGCTCGCGTCAAAGGAAATTTACAGCAAAGAGAACAGGGTCGATATAGAAAAAAGCGGCGACGGCTTCAGCGTTACGATGCATGTTATGGATTTAGGGCAGGATTTTATGGTGCTGAAGCTGAATGTACCCACAAAGGAACAGGCGGAGGTCATAAAAGACAAATTTCTTGACAACCCCGTAAAAATTTACGACAACCTGATAAACTCTCTTTTCTCGGAATAAAGCGCAATTTAAGGCAACAAAAAATGCTATGGCTCAGCCATAGCATTTTTATTATATAATGTTTATTATTCAGCCGTTTCCTCTGCGGGAGCTTCCTCTGCGGGAGCTTCCTCGGCAGGAGCTTCTTCTGCGGGAGTTTCCTCAGCGGGAGTTTCTTCGGCAGGTGCTTCCTCGGCGGGAGCTTCTTCGGCAGGTGCTTCCTCAGCAGGGGCTTCCTCTACGGGAGCTTTCTCCGCGGGCTCGTCGGTATAAGCAAGCGCTTCTATTACTTTCTCGGGCTTATCGAGCAACTCTTTCATCGAAAGGCTTACTCTCTTTTTGTCAAAGTCGATTTCGGTAATTCTTGCTTTAACGACATCGCCAATCTTGAGAACATCGGCGGGAGTCTTTATACGATCCCAGCTTATCTGGCTGATATGGATAAGACCGTCTATACCCGGAATAACATTCGCAAACGCGCCGAAAGCGGCAAGACCGACTATCTTTGCTTCAATATCCGTGCCAACGGGATAATCTCTCTTGAGTATCTCCCACGGGTTATCCTCGATCTTCTTGAAGCCGAGAGAGATCTTTTTATTTTCATTATCAAGAGCCTTGACCGTTACCTCTACCTGATCGCCGACCTTAACGACCTCGGACGGATGCTTGATCCTTGTCCACGAAAGCTCGCTGATATGGATCATACCGTCTATTCCGCCGATATCCACAAAAGCGCCGTAGCTTGTGAGGGACTTAACGGTGCCATTGATGACCATACCCTCTTCAAGCTTGTTCCACGCCTCTTCCTGCGCGGCTTTCTTTTCTTCAACAATAACAGCCTTTATTGAGCCAACGGCTCTTCTTCTTGAAGAATTTACATCAATGATCTTAAAGCGAACGGTCGCGCCCTTGAGAACATCAAGCTCCTGATTGCGGGGCACGCCCGTAAGAGACGCGGGAACGAACACCCTGATGCCTTTAACGGTAACAAGCACGCCGCCGCGGATAACAGCGGTTACATTACCCTCAAGGATCTCGCCGCTCTCTTTGGCAGCAACGATTTCGTCCCAGCCTTTGAACGCGTCGGTCAGCTTCTTTGAAAGCTTCAGAACGCCGTCCTGATCATCTGTTTTCATAATGATGAGATCAAGCTCATCACCTACCGAAACAACCTCCTCGCATTTGTCAAAAGGCTCAGATGAGAGATCTTCGGACGCTATAACGCCTGTTTGCTTTCTTCCGGGAACATCAACGAAAACCTCTGTTGGAGTAATGTTGACGACTATTCCCTTTACTACCTTGCTTGTGTCGTTGTCACTAAAAGATTCTTCGAGCATTTCTGCGAAGGTTGTCTCACCATCAGCAGACGCATCGACAGCAGCCTCTTCAGCGGCAGCGGTTTCTTCGGTAACTGCTGCTTCCTCGGCGTTATCAACGACCTCTGCTGTCTCGGCAACTTCCTGTGTTGCCTCAACTTCCTTTTCAATAATTTCTTCGGACATGGTTTTGAGTACCTCCTTGATGATTACCGAAGGCGTTGACGCCCCCGATGTTACACCGACCGATTTGTAAGGCGAAAAATCTATCTCCGAAAGCTCCGCCGCCGTTTCCACAAGAAAAGCGGGGCAGTTTTCGGCGCATACGCTTTTCAGCTTACCTGTGTTGGAGGAATGCTTCCCGCCGATTACAACTACGGCGTCGCACTCCTGTGACAAAGCGCGCGCTTCCTCCTGCCTGTCAGCCGTTGCACTGCATATTGTATCAAATATTTCACAATTTGTATATAGTTTTTTCAAAAAATTTTTACATTTTTTCCATTCTTTCAAAGAAAAAGTGGTTTGTGAAACGCAAATTATACTTTTTTCCGGCGATAAATTATTTTCTGAAATGATACTTTCAAGCTCTCGCTCATTGTTAAAAACGAAATAATCGCCCTTGCAATAGGAGCAAATACCCCTGACCTCGGGGTGGTCTTTGTCACCCGCGATAAGTGTAACCGTACCCTCCGGACGGGCGCTCACTATTCTGTGGATTTTTTTGACGAACGGGCAAGTGGCGTCAACATAAGGAACGCCTAATCGCTCTATTTCATCAATAACATTCTTTTCAACGCCGTGTGTGCGCACGACTATCTTGTAGCCGTCCTCACATTCCGAGGGCTTTTCTATTATTTTTACTCCCCTGCCCGTCAGGTTATCGACAAGCTGGCGATTATGAATTATAGGGCCGAGTGTGCAAACTTTTTCGCCGTTGTTGACAAGCTCATACACAAGATTAACGGCTCTGTCCACTCCAAAGCAAAAGCCCGCCGTTTTCGCAAGCTTAACCTGCATCCCTTTCCGCCTCCCAAAGCGCGAGAATATTATCCATCACCATATTGGCGGCGTTTTTAATATCGGAGGCGGCGCACTCCTCCTTATCAAGCCCCATTTCGGCAAGAGTCAGGAGCTTGCCGTATGAAACGGTCACCTTTTTGCCCGCCTTTATCGGTCCGTTGCAGCAAATGGCAACGGGCAGAACGGGCGCGTTTGTCGCCTTGGCTATAACGGCTACGCCCGATTTTGCCTTTTGAGGAACGCCGTCCTTATCCTTTACCCTTTTACCCTCGGGGCAGATAGCCATAATATGCCCCTCACGCACTATTTTTTCGCCGTACTCTATCGCCGAGGTGTCGCCCTTGCCACGCTTTACGGGGAAGCCGTAGAGGTGCTCTATCACCCAGCCCACTATCGGGTTTTTAAAGAGCTCTATTTTCGCCATAAAGTGAAGCGGCGGCACATTTTTGGGAATGGCGACAAAAACGGGGTCAAGCGCGCAGGTGTGGTTTATGGCAACTATGTACTTTTCGCCGCTTTTCGGTATGTTTTCAAGCCCCTTGAATTTAAGACGGTACAACGCCCTGAACACGGGACCGAAAACACTTTTTACAAATCCGTAAAATTTATAATGCTTTACAACGGAATAATCAAAATCTTTCATTATTCTTCCCCTTTTATTATTTTTATAATCAGCTCAATGCTCTCCTCAAGAGTGAGCTCGCTTGTGTCCGCGATTACGGAAGTCCTGCACGGCTTCATAGGAGCTATTTTTCTGTGGCTGTCCTGATAATCCCGCTGAATGACATCGGAAAGAACATCCTCATACATTACGCTTTCGCCCTTTTCGATAAGCTCCTTATACCGCCTTTCGGCGCGTTTTTCCGGCGAGGCGGTGAGAAAAATCTTAACTTGCGCCTCGGGAAGCACAACCGTGCCTATATCTCTGCCGTCCATAATAACATTATTTTCGGCGGCGATATTCCTCTGCAAATCGAGCAGAAACGCCCTGACCTGCGGAACAGCCGATACCTTTGACGCTCCCATGGAAATTTCGGGAGTGCGAATGAGAGATGAAACATCCTCGCCGTTGAGAATGACGCGCTGACTGCCGCTTTCATCGAATTTCAAAGAGATTTCGGTGCTTTCGAGCATTTTTGTCAGCTTGCCGTTATCGTTAAGCGCGCCGTTTCTCTTTGCGTTGAGCGCAACCGCTCTGTAAAGCGCGCCGGTATCGACATATATGAAGCCCAGCCGCTTTGCCGCCGCTTTGGCTATTGTGCTTTTCCCTGCACCGGCAGGGCCGTCTATCGCAACATTTATCATTGATTTTCTCCTTTTTCAAAATAAGCGGAAAAGCGCGACGGTTTTCAGAAGTGTTTTCCGCGAAAAATCATTTTACATACTCTGCCCGCAGAGAACACCCGTTGAAAACGCTATCTGCAAATTAAAGCCGCCCGTATAAGCGTCAACATCAATTACCTCGCCGGCAAAATAGAGGTTTTCGATCAGCTTTGACCTCATCGTTTTCGGGTCTATTTCCTTAACATTCACGCCGCCGCCCGTGACTATCGCCGCCTCCAAATCGTAAAAGTCGGTGATATTCACCTCAAAATTCTTTAAATGCGAGCCGAGACCGAGCCTTTCGGCGCGTGTAACGGAATTGACCTTTTTTGACGGCTCGATACCGCTGAGAGATACTATAACGGGAACAAGCTTTTTCGGCAAAAGAGCAGAAAGCGAGTTTATAAAATCCCTGTTGGCGTTTTCGGCGAAATCACGCTGTATCCTCTTATCGAGCGTATCGTGATCAAGAGCCGGCTTTAAATCTATAATCAGCTTGTATCCGCCGTTTTCAAAGCCGTCTATATGGCTTGACGCGGAAAGGATAACGGGGCCGCTCACGCCGAAATGCGTAAAGAGCATCTCGCCAAAATCCTTATAGACCGTTTTGCCGCCCTTCAGCAATTTTATTGAAATATTTTTCAGGCTGAGCCCCTGCAATTTCGGGATAAAATTATTGTCGCTGACAAGCGGCACGAGCCTCGGTTTTATTTCTGTTACGCTGTGCCCGACGGATTTTGCGAGAGCGTAGCCGTCGCCCGTTGAGCCCGTTGCGGGATAGCTTTTTCCGCCCGTGCATATTGCGACGCTGTCGCAGGGGATTTTTCCGCCATTCTCTAAAATAACGGCTGATATCCTCCCGTTTTCAAAATCAAACGCCTTTGCGGTTGCCGTTATGATTTTCGCGCCGCTGTCCTTGGCGTTTTTAACAAGCGCGTCAACTATATCGGAAGCTTTATCGGATACTGGAAAAGCCCTGTTGCCCCTCTCGATTTTAACGGGTACTCCGAGAGCTTCAAAAAACGCCATAGTGTCTCGCGGCATAAAATTCGCAAACGCGGAATAAAGAAACCGCGGATTTGTGGGAATATTTGCCATAAGCTGAGCCAAATCGTCGCACGCGTTAGTAAAATTACATCTGCCCTTGCCCGAAATCATCACCTTGCGGGCGGGGCGCGGCATTTTTTCTATAACGGTAACATCGTTGCCTTTTTTCGCGCTCTGAGCCGCCGCCATAAGTCCCGACGCGCCTGCTCCGATTATAACGATTTTTTTCATATGCCCTCTCTTATAAAAAATAAGCGTTGCTCCAAAGCAAGCCCGCAGGTAAATCAAATTGCGGCGGCGCTTCGCCTTGCTCGCAAAGAAAACATCCGACTTAGATTATAAATTATTCCTCAGCCGTTGTCAATTCCTCGGAAAGGCGCTCCCATTCGAGATAAAGAGCGTTTTTCTGTTTTGTAAGTTCTTCAAGCTCGCGCGTTATCTCAAGCAATTCTTCATACGGCATCGCCTGTGTCAACATCATTTCAAGCTCGGAGGTTTTCGTCTCCGCCCCGTCGATTTCATCTTCAAGGCGTGAAAGCCTCGTTTTCAGCTTTCTTATATTGCTTGCCCGCTCCTTTTTCAGCTTATAGTCGTTGATTTTCGGCTCTGCGCTCTTTTTATTTTCTTTTATCTTTACTTCTCTTTTTTCGGCGTAATCGTCGTAATTTCCCAAAAACAGCTTTACTCCGTTCGTGGTTAGCTCCAAAATCGAGGTGGCGAGCTTATTTACAAAATACCTGTCGTGAGAAACTATCAGCATAGTGCCGCTGTAATTGAGCAATGTATTTTCAAGCTCCTCGCGGGAAAAAGCGTCAAGATGGTTGGTGGGCTCGTCGAGCAGCAAAAAATTGTATCTGCCGAGCATAAGCTTAAGCAAGGCGATACGCGCGCGTTCACCGCCCGAACAGCTTTCGAGCTTTTTATAGACATCGTCTCCCCTGAAAAGGAAGGCGGCAAGAGCGTTTCTGATCGCGGTTTCCGTCATAAACGGAAACGCCGACCAAACCTCGTCAAGCGCGGTTTTTTTGAGATCCAGCTTAGCCTGCACCTGATCGAAATATCCCGTAAACACATTTGCGCCGAATTTGAATTTGCCGCCGTCGGGGAATAAATCTTTCATAAGTATTTTCAGCAAAGTGGTTTTTCCGCATCCGTTATCACCCAAAAGAAAGACTCTGTCCCCTCTTTTTATATCAAAGGAAACGCCGTCGAATACCGTTTTGCCTCCAAATGATTTTGACAGCTCACGAACTTCCAGCACATCCTCGCCGGAGACGCATTTCGGCGCAAAATCAAACCGTATCCTGCGCGCGAGCGTATCGGGGGCGACAAGCTGCGACCTTATCCTTTCGATCACCTTTTCCTTGCTTTCGGCGGTTTTTATATTCTTTTCCCTGTTCCACTGCCTTTGCTGAGCGACAATTCCCTCAAGGCGTTCTATTTCCTTGAGGTCGTTTTCGTATTTTTCGCGTATCGCCTTTTGCTCCGCCTCTTTTTTCGCGAGAAAAACAGAATAATTCCCGCTGTATGAGCGCATTCTGCCGTTGTCTATCTCTATGGTTTTATTCGTAACACGGTCGAGAAAATACCTGTCGTGCGACACAACGATATACGCCCCCGAAAAAGAGGAGAGAAAGCCCTCAAGCCATTCAACGGCGCTTATATCAAGATGGTTAGTAGGCTCGTCGAGCAAAAGAAAATCAGCCCGTGAGAGCAGCAGCTTTGCGAGTATCAGCTTTGACCTTTGACCTCCCGACAGCTTTGAGGTGGGCATATCAAAATCCTTTTCATCAAATCCCAAACCGAGAAGGCTTGAGCGGGTGAGGCTTTTATAGGTAAGCCCGCCGTTTTTCTGAAATTCCTCGGTGAGAATATCCTGCCTTGCGATAAGCTGTGACGACGGCTCTTTCGTAAGACGGGCAGCGATCTCCTCAAGCTCCTTTTCGGCTTTTATAAGGTCGTCAAAAACAGAAATAAGCTCATCATAAACAGTTTTATTATCGGAGCAGGTATGCTGCTCCATATAGCCGAGTCTTGTGTTTTTTCCTACGAAGCAAGCGCCGTCATCGGGCTGATATTCGCCTTTGATAACCTTGAACAGAGAGGTCTTTCCCGCGCCGTTTACGCCGACAAGCCCCACTTTATCCTTATTTCCGATTTCAAAGGAAACATTTTTAAACACGGTGTTTTCGCCGAAGGAGAGTGTTAAATTCTGCACGCTGACTGCCGACATAATTGATATACCTCACAAAAATATAACTTATTTTACAATATTATTACTTGAATGTGAAGTAAAATTTTGATATAGTAAGATAAAATCCGACGATGAGGGGTAAAATTATGGAAATTTTGAAGCTTAAACCTGTTTTCAAGGATTATATTTGGGGCGGCACAAGGCTGAAAGATGATTATGGCTTTGACTGCGACCTTGACCCGATCGCCGAGGGCTGGATGCTTTCCTGCCACAAGGACGGAAAAAGCACGGTTGACGGCGGAAAATTTGACGGCAAAAGCCTTGAGAGCATTATTGAAGAATACTCAAAGGAAGAAATTGCAGGCTCAAGAGCGCTCGATTTCCCCTATTTCCCCGTTTTGATAAAGCTTATCGACGCGAAGGATAACCTTTCAATTCAGGTGCACCCGGACAATGAATACGCCGAGAGAGTTGAGCACGAATTCGGAAAAACGGAGATATGGTATGTGCTTGACGCCGCCGAGGGCGCGACGCTGATTTACGGATTTAAGAAAAAAATCACCTCAAGTGAATTTAAAGCCGCCATAGAAAACGACACGCTTACCGATGTGCTGAATGTTGTAAAAGTCAAAAAAGGCGATTTGTTTTTTATCGAGGCGGGCACGGTACACGCCATCGGAAAAGGCACGCTGATAGCGGAAATTCAGCAAAACAGCAATTCCACATACAGGGTTTACGATTACGGCAGAGTCGGCAAGGACGGAAAGCCGAGAGAATTACATATCAAAAAAGCGGTAGATGTTTCCAAAACCGAGCCGCCTAAATACGAAGCCAAGCCGTTCGGAGAGGAAACGGCGGTTGACGGAGGCAAAAAGCAGTTGCTTACAGAATGCGAGCTTTTCACCGTTTGGCGATATGAAATAAATTTAAAAATGATTTTTGAAACGAACGAAAAATCATTCAATCATATTTTAGTGCTTGAGGGCGACGGAACGATAAACGGAAGAAATTTTAAAAAGGGCGACAGTTATTTTGTTCCCGCGAATTTCGGAAAATATGAAATCGTCGGAAAAGCGGAAATTCTTATAACAAATATCTGAATGAATAAAAAGCCGTCAGTATGGGCAACATACTAACGACTTTTTTATTTGGAGATGATATTATGACTGTTATAAACAGAATCGCCTTAATCCTTAACATTATCGGCGGTCTTAACTGGGGTCTGATAGGTCTTTTCAAATTCGACCTTGTTGCATGGATCTGCGGCGGACAGGACTCGGTTTTCGCAAGAATAATCTACTGCCTTGTAGGACTTGCGGCGATCTGGTGCATAAGTCTGCTTTTCAAAAGAAACAGCATTGTTGAGGAATAGGCCGACCTGCGATTATTTAAGGCAGGGTCACCTGCCTACATATGCTCAATCACCACAGCCCATAAAAACACATCTATTAAAATTCATTCGTAAAAACAATTATATCTTTCTGCAAATAACCGCACTTTTTCATAGATGTGCGGCTATTTTTTTATGCGAATTTCAGAATTTGACATATTGTATTTATATGACATTTTGATATATAAAAAACTTATTGAAACTAATATGTTTTTAGATTATTGCAGACTGTAAACATTTACAGCATTATTCCAAAAAATATTCTCTTCCAATGATTTTTCGAGATGAAGTTCCTTAATGAGTTCTATATGCTGCTTTTGGCTGCACCCGCCGTAATCAGATCCGAATATCACTCTTGACGGAGCTTTTTCTATTATGAGTTTCAGTTTATTTGATATAGTAGGTATAATGCTTACATCATCGGCTATGGACGAAATATCGAAAAAGATATTCTGCATTTCAACAGCTAACATACATTGTTCAAGATGTGGGTAAAAGCAATGGCAGCATACCAATTTCAGATTTGGATATTTCTTTGCCACTTCGATCACCGATAACACATTGCTGTATTTGTCGTTACTCCATCCGGAATGAAAAAGCACAGGTACGCTGTATTGAATTGCAAGTTCATACACTTGTTTTAATCTTTCGTCTGTAAGGTAAAATTCTTCATGCCCGGTAAACAATTTAATACCGATGATCTGACGATTTTCCAAATACTTTTTCAGTTTTACAAGCTGCTCCCGATAATTGCATAACGGGCTTATTCCTCCAACAACATGAACAGTATCGCTTCCCTCAAACAGCTTTACGCAGTCATCTATAGAGCCGATGTCGCTAACGGGATAAGAGTCAGAAATTACGATACATTTGTCTATGTGATTTCTCGCCATCTCGTGCAGCAATTGTTCTTTCTTTTGCCGGAAAGAAATGCCGTTGCATGTTACAGGCAAATGCACATGCGCATCAATAATCATTATTATTCACCTAAATCATCAACTTTAACTATAATGATCTGTAATCCGTTAAAATCGCGGTCTTTAAATCCCAATTTGCCGTATAAATACCCGACAGTATGATTATATCATAAAAACACCTATTTTTGTCAAATTATACTTAAAAATGATATATTGTCTTGAATGTCAGAGCGGAATACTTATGATGAATGATCGTATTTACACATATTCACGCATCATTTCCGTTCTGATTTTATTTATTATCCTTTTTTCAAGCCTTGAAATATAGCTTTGAGATATTCCCATAAGATCCGCGAGCTGTTTTTGTGTGTGCTCCGTCTCGCCCATTATGCCAAATCGCATTTTCATAAGCTCCCTTTCCTTTTCGGAGAGGGAGTTTACTATTTTCAGCAGCAGTTTTTTCTCATCGCTGTATTCTATATCCACGGATATTTCATCGGGGTCGCTGCCGAGAACATCCCGAAGGGTAAGCTCGTTGCCGTCCCAATCAATGCTGAGAGGATCGTCAAAGCTCATTTCGTGGCGGGCGTTGTTTACCTTGCGCAGGTGCATAAGTATCTCGTTTTCTATGCAGCGTGAGGCGTATGTGGCAAATTTTATATTTTTTTCCGGGTCAAAAGTTCTGACCGCCTTCATAAGCCCAATAGTGCCGATAGAGACTAAATCCTCCGTTGAGGTTACGCAGCCCTCAAATTTTTTGGCTATATATACCACAAGACGCAGGTTATGTGTTATGAGCAGCTCACGGTGAGTCTCAACTCCCATTCTCAGCTCATTCATCACCGTTTCTTCCTCCTCCTTGGTGAGCGGCGGAGGGAGAGTTTCAGGTCCGTTTATGTAAAAACATTCTTTTTTAAACAGTCTTAATACTAACAATTTCAGCTTTTGTAACATACAGCACCTCATACATTCAGAATTTTCGGGTTTATTATCCCCTGATACTCTCCTCTTTTCACACTGTCGCTCAAGGCTATGTATATCTCCTGTGTTTCTGCACTGCCGCGGGAGGTGCTTATTTCCACCTTATCCGGCTTGAACGCGGGAAGCACCCCCTCTCCGCCGATCGTTTTATAGGGAATAAGCCTTTGGCATTCAATATTTTCAAACAGCTTTTTTTCAGCCACAATAACGGGAAATTCCGAAAAAGGCTCTCTTAAATTATTGCCGCTGTCGGCAAAGGCAAAAAACCTTGTCTGCTTTTCACCTATATGCACGGTGATGCTGTAAAGCTCCTTTGCGGAGGTTTTGCCGTTATAAATTCTTATAACGATAACGGAAATAAGATAAGCCGCCAGTGCGGTGACAAGCAAGACCTTGGCAGATATATTGAAATAAACCGTGGAATTATTTATTACTATCCCCTTTGGCTTGAATATGAGCCACAGGCCCACGATAATTCCGACAAAAAGGAAATTCACAAAAAAGAATATAGCCGTTTCTTTTATAAAAACTTTTATGCCCATATATTTAAAAGCCGCAAAAACGATAATGCAGGCGGCGGCAAGCTTTCCTAAAAATGATACGGCAAAATTCAGCTCATCGGCAAAAATAACAAACGAATATGCGCCGCCTATAAACGAGGCAAGCACAAGCCGCCATATTTTACCGCTTCGTTTTGAAAGCTTTTCGGTGACGAGCAGCAAAAAGAAGGTGATAAAAAAATTCACCGAAAAAAGAACATCTACATATATCACCCGCACCGCTTACCACCGCCTGTAAAATTTAATTCGCAGCAACGCTATGCCTTGCTTGCAAGGGGCGGAGCATGCGACAGATTGCAAGCGGCGCAGGGAGCGTAAGCTCCTCAGTTTTCGGCAGGGAGATTGCCCCCCTGCCGAAATTCCGAAACACGACCCGCCGGATCTATAGGCGGGAATCATCTTCGCTTAGATTATAACTCCTCCAAAACGAATAATATGTCAAAAACAAAAGCGGCTGAAAAAATTTCTGTGTTGACAGTTTTTTACAAATAATATTATAATTTTATTTGCTTCAACAAATTTCGGAGGAAAATAATGTTAGCATTTTTAAACGCCATAGAGGACGAAAGCGTAAAGAGCTCCCTTGAGATGCTTTACAGGCAATACCGTTCGCTGCTGTTTAAAATCGCATATGATTATTTAAAAAACGAGGCGCTTGCCGAGGACGCGGTGCAGGACGCTTTTCTTTACGCTGCAAAAAATTTTGAAAAGATAGATATGGCGTCCCCTCAGAGGACCCGTAACTATCTTGCCACCATCGCAAGATGCTGCGCGATAAAAAGCTTCAAGCACGGGATAAAGGCGGAGATGCTCAAGGCAAAAATAACCGAACTGCATAAATCTGAAGAAAGCTCCTTGGAGGAAAGTTATTTTAATAAAATAACGGCACAAGCCGCGAAAGACGCCATAAACGCCCTTGACGAAAAATATAAAATCCCCTTTTATTTAAAGGTGATCTACGATTACAAAAGCAAGGATATAGCGGAATTGCTCGGCATTTCAGGCGATTGCGCGCGCCAGCATATTTTTACGGCGCGCAAGCTCATAAAAGAAAAGCTTGAAAAGGAGGCGGCAGTATGAATAATCTCCTTTTTGAGGCGTGTGTTGCCTCACAGACGGAATGGGTGGATTCTTTTGAGAGCAACACAGAGCATATGTTCAGTAAAAGACACGAAAAAAGAATGGAGGAATTGTTTTCAAAGATAAACTTCGGCTACCGCAGGCTGACAAAGAATACCGTAAGATTGATCATTATAGCGGCAATTTTGCTTGCTCTCACCGTTGTGACCGCCTTTGGAATTCAAACGGCGCTTCAAAGTAAAACGCTCAGAATGAATACCGAAACGGTTTATGATGCGCCCGATTCTGATGAGCATACAATGGATGATTTCATAGAGATAGGCTATATACCGAATTCATACAAGCTTACCAAAATCATTGACCGTTGGCAATATGAATTAAAATTATATAAATTAAATAACAAAAGCCATTTTTATGTAGAAAAAACAATTTTAAATTTCAAAGCAATTTATTCCGTTGGAAGCAATCCCGATTTAATAATAGAACAAAACGGAACGGTTTATAATTATTATGAAAAGAAAGATTATAGCTTTATTATTTGGAACACCGAAAAATATATTTATGTGGTTAGCGGCGATTTGCCGAAAGAAGAATTGTTTAAAGTGGCATATTCCACAATTTAATTGCCATCGTTTTGTGAGAAATGACAAATTTTGACTTTTTTCATAACAAAATCGCTCCTATTTGTATTTAATGTATAGAAAGGAGGGTCAAAATGAACAAAACGGGAGCTTTCAAAAAAGTGTTGAGTATGCTTTTGGTGTTTGTTTTTGTATTATCGGCTTTTACGGCGTCGAGTGTTAAAACAGCAAGTGCCGCCGCAAAAAACCCGGAGCAGGAAATAATGCCGTGCTTTACAAGCATAGGTTCGGCATTATACTGTATAACGATCGACGGGATAACGGCGACTGTTTCGGGAATTCTGAATTCGCAGTACAATACCAATTTGCAAATAACTCTCGAGCTTCAGAAATACAAAAAAGCAGACGGCTGGTACACTGTTAAAATGTGGGCGGAAGCTGCTTACGGAACGCTTGCCGAATTGTCGGCAAGAGCAACTATCAACATTTTCTGCGATTACAGATTAAGGGCAATTTTCAAAGCAGACAATGAAACCTGTACCCGTATTATGTATCCCGATTAAAACTCTGTTTCAAATTGCGTTTCGCGTTAGGAAAGACTTTCTCTTTTGGGCGGAAAAAGCGAAATACATAATGCAGCCGATTAGTCGGAAAGTAAGGAAAAAGGCGGCGGAGCTTTTGCTCCGCCGCCTTCAGCGTGTAGAAAAAATTAAGGAAACAGATTTCTACACGCTGGCAGACTTCGAGAAACGGAACTGAATTCGCCTTTCGGCAATTCGTCGGCGTACATAGGTACGGTAGAGTTGCCGAAAGGTGAAAGCGCCAAAAGCCGCTTGAATTCGATGTTCAAGCGGCTTTTCCAATGCAGTTGTTATTTATAATTATACCGACTGAATTTTTATCGGCAATACCGATAACGCAAACATAATTATTTTATCGGCGCGGTTCAGACCGCTTTATCGACAGTCTGAGGCGGCGGAGCTTTTGCTCCGCCGCCTGTTCTTATTTAATACTATTTTATTATCTCAATGCTTTCGATAACAACATCGTAAACGGGTTTGTCGCCAATGCCGCACTTGACCTCGGCAATACCGTCAAGCACATCTGCGCCGTCGATAAGCTGGCCGAAAACCGTGTGGTGAAAATCAAGCCACGGCGTACCGCCCACTTTTTTATAATTATCGATTACCTGCTGCGGATAGCCGTTATCCTTTAGCTGCTCCATTTGAGAAATAAGACTTTCGGGAACGGTTTTCGCCTGAACTATAAAGAACTGACTGCCGTTTGTATTCGGAACGGAATTTGCCATTGAGAGCGCGCCATAATAATTTCTCGCGTCAACGGAAAACTCATCCTCAAAGCTGTGACCGAATACGGAATCCCCGCCGCAGCCTGTGCCTGTGGGGTCGCCGCCCTGTATCATAAAATCCTTGATAACACGGTGAAAAATCAAACCGTTATAATAACCGTTTTCGCTGTGCTTAACAAAATTCTCGACCGCCTTCGGCGCCGCCTCGGGCAGAAGCACAAAGCTCATATTTCCCCTGTTGGTCTTTATTATCGCCTTGATACCGTCCTTTATCTCAAGCTGATCCATAATTTATATTTTTACCTTTCCGTTGATTTCTTTTATTGTTTCTTCGTCTATCTTCATAACCTTGCGGTCGTAGGTCATAAGCCCGTTGAGCTCATCTTCCACATCGGTAACCTGAGTATAGACGGTAGCGGAGAGCCCATCCTTTATCTGCGGTATTATGGTTTTTTCAAAGGTCCTTTTGTAAGCCTTTGTAATGCTTTCCTTTGACTTATATATCTTGTAGCCGAACATCTTGTCGTTGAAGGTGTGCCCCTCTATTCTTCTTGAATACCCGCCGAATTCCGAAAGCACATACGGTCTGTTGCCCGCCTTTACCTTAATAGGCGTGAAATAAATGTGCTTTGAAATCACATCGGAGCTTCCCTGATCGTGCCAGCCGGAAGTGGAATCGACAGTTCGTGACGAATCAAGCCTTTTGAGCATATCGTATGCCTTGGCGGAATCAAACTGACCCCATCCCTCGTTAAACGGCACCCAAAGCGCGATACACGGGCAGTTGTAAAGATGATCCACCGTATCCTTTAATTCCTCGTAATAAAGGTCTCTCGCCTCTTTATCCGTTCTGTGAAAAGTCTTATATTTCGTGTCGTCAAGAACAACGCCGATAAACGGAAGCACGGATACCTCCATACCGTAATTCCCGCCGCCGTTTACCATATCCTGCCAAACGAGAATACCGTTCACATCGCAGTAGTGATACCAGAGCAAGGGCTCGATTTTAATATGCTTGCGAAGCATATTGTAGCCGAGCTCCTTGACCTTTTTAACATCGAATTCCATCGCGCTGTTTGACGGGGGCGTAAGATATCCGTCGGGATAATAGCCCTGATCAAGAAGCCCGTTGTGGAAATACGGCTTATTGTTCAAAAACAGCCTTTTCACGCCGTTTTTATCAACGCCGACCGAAAATTTACGCATACCGAAATATGATTTAATGACCTCGCCGCACGCCTTGAAGCGCACATTGTATAAAAACGGACTTTCGGGCGACCACGCCTTGAAATCGGGCAGCTTGACCGTTGTTTCCGAGGTTTCGGCTATCAACTCGTCGCCGTCATAAATCGAAGTTATTACATCGTCTGTTCCGAAAAACTCAAAGCGCACCTGCTCGTTATCGTAATCGGGCGTAATTTTTACCTTTTCAAGGAATGTTTCGGGCGTGCTTTCAAGCCACACCGTTTGCCAAATACCGCTTTGGGGGCTGTACCATATGCCGCCGCGTTTGAATTTCTGCTTTCCTCTTGAATACTCATTTGTGTCGGAATAATCAAGCGCCGTTACATTGAGGGTGTTCTCGCCATCGATAATATGCTCGGTCAATTCAAAAGTAAACGGAGTGTAACCGCCCTTATGAGAGCCTATCTTTTCACCGTTGAGAAATACAACGGCGATCTGATCCACGGCGCCGAAATGGATAAATATTCTTCCCCTGTTGAAACCGTCGGGAAGAACGAATTTTTTTTCGTAATGCAGATATTCGCCCGGTTTCAGCACTCTGTTGACGCCCGACAGCGGCGTTTCCGGCGAAAACGGAACGGTTATATCGTATGTATAGCTCTCCGGCAAAGATTCGCATGCGCTGAATTCGCATTTCCAGCTTCCGTTAAGATTGAAATAACTGTCTCTCACGAACTGAGGGCGCGGATACTCGCTTAACGGAGCGCTTTTATCAAGCTCCTCGCCGAATTTTGTCAAAAGCATTTTACCCCTCCTGCTCTTTATTCAAAAGAATAATCTATACCGTTTTCCTCGCACCAATGCGAGATCCTTGTGTTGATGTATTGATTTTGGAAATCCTCGAAGCCGTCGCGAAATTCATAAAAGGCATTGTAATATTTCCAAAAGGAATCTACAAAAGCGTCGCCGTCCAGCTTATCAAAAACGCTGTTGAGCTTCTTATTGTTCTTTTTCGCAATGAACGCGCGCATAATTTCCTCGTTGCTTACCGAGGCAAACGGTATGATCCCTATGGAGACGAAATACTCGGTTTGCTCCATATCATCGGGTTTATCGGCAGTCGGCAGATTTCTTATATTTCTTACGGCGTAATCCTTATAAGAAAACCAATATTCGGACATACCGTGACCGCATTTATTTTTCAGTTCGGAATTTATTATCAATTTCATATCATATCCCCCAACTTTAAATCGGCGGCAGTGAAAGGAACAAATCGCCCTTTCGCCGATGTTTATTTAACAATCAGTTTAAAGAATTTAAAAAGCTTTAAATTAAACAATAAGACAATATACGAAATTAAAACAGCCCACAATAAATAATAAGACCGTTTTGCAAAAATATACCGATTAGCCTATTGATTTTAAGAGCCCGCCTTTTGAAATGATATTTTGAATAAAGGGAGGAAACGGCTGCGCCTTGTAGCTTTTGCCTGTTGTTATATCGGTTATGACGCCGCTGTCAAAATCAACCTCTACCTCGTCTGCTTCTTTGATTTCCCTTGCCGCCTCATCGCATTCCAAAATCGCAAGGCCGATATTTATGGCGTTTCGGTAGAAAATACGGGCGAATGTGGAGGCAATGACGCAGGAAATACCGCTTGCCTTTATTGCTATCGGAGCGTGCTCGCGGGAAGAGCCGCAGCCGAAATTCGCCTCCGCCACCATAATGTCGCCGGGTTTGACCTTATTTACAAATTCCTTATCTATATCCTCCATACAGTGAGAAGCGAGCCACGCCTCATCGCTTTTATTGAGATAACGGGCGGGAATTATAACATCCGTATCAATATTGCTTCCGAATTTATGCACCGTGCCTTTAGCTTTCATATTCACGCCTCCTATATACTTGCCGGATCGGCGATGAATCCCTTGACTGCCGAAGCCGCCGCGACCGCGGGAGAAGCGAGATATATCTCCGACTCCGTATGACCCATTCTGCCGACGAAATTTCTGTTTGAGGTTGAGACTGCTCTTTCGCCCTTGGCGAGAATACCCATATGCCCGCCGAGGCAAGGACCGCAGGTGGGAGTTGATACTACCGCGCCCGCTTTTACGAATATTTCGGCAAGCCCCTCTTTTATGCAGTTCAGGTAAATCTGCTGTGTTGCGGGAATTACGATGACGCGAACACCCTTTGCTACCTTTCTGCCTTTAAGGATAGCCGCGGCAGTGCGCATATCCTCCATTCTGCCGTTTGTGCAGGAGCCTATAACGACTTGGTCTATCTTGATCTCTCCCGCTTTTATCTCATCGATAGTTTTGGTATTTTCGGGAAGATGCGGGAAAGCGACAGTCGGGCGAAGCTTACTCAAATCGACCTTTACCTCACTGTCATAGACCGCGTCCGCATCCGCCGCAAAGACTCTGTATTCCCTTTGAGAACGCCCCTTAACATATTCGAGAGTTACCTCGTCAACGGGGAAAATGCCGTTCTTCGCGCCGCACTCTATCGCCATATTTGAAATGCAAAGGCGATCGTCCATAGAAAGATTTTTTATGCCGTCGCCCGTAAATTCAAGGCTCTTGTAAAGCGCGCCGTCAACGCCAATCTCGCCGATAATGTGAAGAATAACATCCTTGCCGCTAACATAAGGCGCTTTTTCGCCCGTAACGGTAACCTTGATAGCGGAGGGTACTTTGAACCATGCCTTTCCCGTTACCATACCCGCCGCCATATCGGTTGAGCCGACGCCTGTTGAGAACGCGCCGAGAGCGCCGTAGGTGCAGGTGTGGCTGTCCGCTCCGATAACGCAGTCGCCGCATGTAACTATCCCCTGCTCCGGAAGCAGAGCATGCTCAATTCCCATATTGCCGACATCGTAATAATGAAGAATATCGTGCGTTCTTGCAAATTCGCGCACCTGCTTGCAGTTTTCGGCGGACTGAATATCCTTGTTAGGCGTAAAATGATCCATAACAAGGGCTATTCTCGTTTTGTCAAACACTGTATTTTTATTAAACTTATTCATCTCGTTTATGGCTACGGGCGAAGTAACATCGTTGCCGAGCACCATATCCAAATCAGCCTCTATGAGCTGCCCTGCCTCCACGCGATCAAGACCGGCGTGGGCGGCAAGGATTTTTTGAGTCATAGTCATACCCATAATTACATCACCTGCTGTTTAAAAATATGTCAGATATCCTCCGTGAAGGAATCCGCGCCTCTTTCAAGAGAGGTAACGCCCGTTCTCGCAAGCTCGATAATTCCGAAGTCGGCGATAACGCTTATAAATTCGTCTATTATCTCGGGTCTGCCGGTAAGCTCCACCGTTATGCTTTCAAGAGTAACATCCATAATTCTCGCGCCGTATTTTCTGTTTATCTCAATAAGGGCGTTCTTTTTATCAATGCCCTTTGCGCTTATCTTGATAAGAAGAAGCTCGGAGGAAACGGCATTATCGTATGTAAGCACCGCCACCTTTTTAACTATCTCAAGCTTTATGAGCTGCATCTCTATCTGGCGTATCATTTCGGGCTCTGTTTCGGTCACAATGGTCATCCTCGAAAAAGAGGGATCCTCCGTTTCGCTAACAGTAAGGGATTTAATATTATAGCCCCTGCGGCTGAACAGGCTCGCGACCCGCTGAAGCACACCGCTCTGGTTATCCACAAGAACGGATAAAGTTAATTTTTCAGCCATAGTAAACCTCTCCTCTCTTAAAACTTTACGATTATGTCGTCTGCCGAGCCGCCGGGCGGGATCATCGGAAGAACATTGGAATCCGGCGAAATACGGCAGTCGATAACCACGGGGCCGTTATGCTCCAGCGCCTCTTTGATGACCGCGTCTATCTCGTCATTGTAATTTATGCGCAAACCCTTAACGCCGAACGCCTCCGCAACCTTAACGAAATCGGTTTTTCTGTTCGGGTCGGTGTCCGCAAAGCGGTTGCCGTAAAACAGCTTTTGCCACTGGCGTACCATTCCCAACACCTTGTTGTTCATAACTATCATCACAACGGGTATATTGTAGGACGCCATCGTCGCAAGCTCGTTTAGATTCATATGGAAGCCGCCGTCGCCCGCGAAGAGAACAACGCGCCTGTCGGGTCTGCCGTAAGCCGCGCCCATCGCCGCGCCCATCGAATACCCCATAGTGCCGAGACCGCCGCTGGTGAGAAGCGTGCGCGGCGTGGTGAATTTATAAAACTGCGCCGCCCAAAGCTGGTGCTGACCTACATCGGTTACGATTATCGTATCGTCGGGAGTCTGCCTGTCAACAGCCTCAATGACCTTCTGCGGATTTACAAAATCATCTATCTGATTTTGCATAAACGGACGCCTCCAGCCGTTGATCTCCTGCCTCCATTCGGCATGCGACTGCTTATCTATGCTCTCCGTCAGCACGGGGAGAATTTCTTTAAGAGAGCCTCTGAGATGATAGCGAGAATAAACATTCTTGTCCATCTCGGCAGGGTCGATATCAATATGTAAAACATCCGCCTTGGGTGCAAATTTAGCCCTGTTGCCGGCAACACGGTCTGAAAATCTCGCGCCGCAGGCTATGAGCACATCGCACTGAGAAGCCGCTTTATTTGACTCAAATCTGCCGTGCATACCGATAAGCCCCGCGTACAGCTCGTGAGCGCTGCTGAAAGCGCCGAGACCCATAAGAGAAGAAACAACGGGAGCGTCCAGCTTTTCTGCAAACGCCCTTATTTCCTCGCTCGCGTCGGAAGATATGGCGCCGCCGCCGAGATAAATCAACGGCTTTTTGCAATTTTTGAGAAGCTTTATCGCTCTTTCGACGCATTCCGTTTTCGGATAAACATTTTCGTCGGGCTGCTGCTTCGGCGCGGGATAATACTCACACTCCGCCGAAGTTATATCCTTTGGAATATCCACAAGAACGGGGCCTTTTCTGCCGCTTATGGCAATTCTGAAGGCGTTTCGCAGAGTATCCGCCAGCTCCTCGATATGCGAAACCATATAGTTGTGCTTTGTTATCGGCATCGTAATGCCCTTTATATCCACCTCTTGGAAAGAATCGCGCCCGATGAGAGCCGTGCCTACATTGCAGGTTATGGCAACCATCGGAATGGAATCCATATAAGCGGTGGCTATACCGGTAACAAGATTTGTTGAGCCCGGTCCCGAAGTCGCGAAGCACACGCCGACTTTGCCCGTGGCGCGGCTGTAGCCGTCCGCCGCGTGAGAAGCGCCCTGCTCGTGAGCCGTGAGAATATGATTGAAAGTGTCGCCGTATTTATACAGCTCGTCAAAAATATTCAGAATAGTTCCGCCGGGATAGCCGAATATGGTATCCACTCCCTGTTCCTTTAAAACCTCCAGAACTATTTGAGAACCGTTTAATTTCATAAATATCCTCTCCACAACATAATCTTACTTAATTTTAATCTCTATTTTATTATTTTTATCTAATTATGTCAAGGCAATTTTTCTTCTTGTAAAACTGCGCGTCGCGTGGTATAATTATTTCATAAAAAAATAAGGAGTGAACAGTATGTCAAAAATCAAATCTTTAACCGCTTTATTGCTTGTTGCCGCCGTGTTACTGATGAGCGGCTGTTCAAATATTCAGGCTTTGTTCAACAAGAAGCCGGAGAGCGACCTTTATGAGATCACCGCCGTTTCCGAGAAATTTACGAATTTCTCGTCCGTTGATGTTATGGGCGATTACGCGATGTTCCTTGCGTCAAAGGATCTTGACCCGTACGAGCTTGTTGTTTTTGATATACCAAACAACAAAATATTTAAGGAAATAAGCCTTTCCGACTGCCCACTTAAGAGCATAAACGAAGCCAAATTTTCGGGTGAAAACGAAATTACGGTCATCGACAATGAAAACGAAGAATGCTTCAAATACGATCTAAATCTTAACAAAATCGGCAACGGTGAATATAAGCCTTTTAATTACGACGCGTTTAATGAATGGCAGGAGGCTGACTTTATCAGCTCGCGTTTAGGCCAGAACGAGACCTATGCCTACGGCTATGAAAACGACAATATGATAATCGTCTTTGCCGATGATGTAAACGCGTTTTACTTCTGCGACGGAGAAGGAAACCTGATCAGCGAGAAAGACAAAAAGATCCTTGTAAATTACAGCGACTTTTCGGAAAGCGACAATTCCACCTCGGTAAGGCTGGCGCTTCACGATATCGAAAACGCAAAAACGATAAACGAAACACTTCTCGGCACTACGAAATCGGGTCAGTATATTGATGTTATCGCAAGCGCTTTCAATGATAATTACGCCTGCTTCATAGAGCAAGTCGGAAACGAAACTACCGGCGGGCAAAAAGTTGCTCCTTACATATGGAAATACAACGAAAATCCGAAAAACGAGGATTTCAGCGTAAGAAAGCTCACCGAGATAGGCAAAGAAAACGATGCGATTATCAAAGAGCTCGAAAATGATTACCCGATAAAAATCTATGTTAACAAGCCCACGGAATGGGGCACTTACAATGATGTAACGGAATTCAACGCCTCGCCGATTCAGGTGAATATAATTCTAAACGGCTTAAAATCCGCGATGGGTCTTTTCCCGAAAGGTTTTGTGGATGATATCTTAGATATGCCCTTTGTGGAGAAGCTCAATATATATTTATCCGGCAGTATAAACGGCATTGACGCTTACACCGATGATTTCTCGGAAACATTTGAACTGATGTTTTCTTTCACGGGCTTTACGAAAGACGTTGTATTCCATGAATTTATGCACCTTATAGATAACAGAATACAAAGCCATTACGATGATACCAACAGGGATTTCTTCGCCGAATGGGAAGCGCTCAATCCCGAGGGATTTGAATATTTAGAGGGTGAGGACGGCGACCTCAACGAGAATTATTTTGTATCGACCTACGCTATGACCAACAGCGGCGAGGATCTTGCCGAAACCTTCGAGGCTCTTTATCAGGCATATGAAAACGAAGATTATAATTCGATAAACAATTATGACGGCGTTCACAAAAAGGCGGAACTGCTTGTAAATGCCATCAGGGACTCCTTCCCCAGCATGAAAGACGCAAAGGATGTGTGCTGGGAGGCGGCATTAAATCAGCAGAACGCACAATAAATAATTACGGAGCAATTTATGAAACTTGGAATCGTGGGTCTCCCGAATGTGGGAAAAAGCACCCTGTTTAACGCGATAACGAACGCGGGCGCGCAAAGCGCGAATTATCCCTTTTGCACCATAGAGCCCAATGTGGGCATGGTGAGCGTGCCCGATGAGAGGCTTGACAGGCTCGCCGAGATGTACTCGCCGGATAAATTCACGCCTGCCACTATTGAATTTGTTGATATAGCGGGTCTTGTTAAAGGCGCTTCTAAGGGCGAGGGGCTCGGAAATAAATTTCTCAGCCATATCCGCGAGGTCGATGCGATAATCCATGTGGTAAGATGTTTTGAAAATGACGATATAACACATGTTGACGGCTCTATCGACCCCGCGAGGGATATTGAAACGATAAACATTGAGCTTATTTTAGCCGACCTTGAAATACTTTCAAGGCGGATTGACAATAAGAAAAAAGCTCTCAAGGGCGATAAGACCGTGGCGGCAGAGCTTGCGTTTCTCGAAAGGCTTTACTCCGAAATGGAGCAGGGAAAAACCGCCCGCTCCGTTGAAATGACCGACGATGAGCGCGATTTTCTCAGGGATGTTTCCCTGCTGACGATAAAGCCCGTGATCTACGCCTGCAATATGAGCGAAGAGGATTTTGAAAACGGAATCGACGGCAATAAAAATTTCAACACGGTAAAAAACATTGCCGCCGCAGAGGGTGCGGAAACGCTGCCGATATGCGCCGAAATGGAGGCGGAGATCGCCACCCTTGAGGAAGATGAAAAGAAAATGTTTCTCGCCGATATGGGGCTTGACAAAAGCGGGCTCGACAGGCTCATAAAAAAGAGCTATCACCTGCTTGGTCTGATTTCGTTCCTGACCGCGGGCAAAAAAGAAGTGCGCGCGTGGACGATAAAGGAAGGCACAAAAGCGCCGCAGGCCGCAGGAAAGATACACTCGGATTTTGAGCGCGGATTTATACGGGCGGAGGTCGTTCCCTTTGAGGTGCTCTCGGAAAACGGCAGTCTTTCCGCCTGCCGAGACAAGGGGCTCATAAGAAGCGAGGGCAAGGAATACATTATGAAAGACGGAGATGTGGTTGAATTCAGATTCAATGTCTGATTTACGGGCGATGTTTCGGGAAAAACCACGCCGTTCATCTGCAAAAACAGGATAACCTAAAATGCTGAACGAATTAAAAGAAAATGAAATATTGAGGCTTTCAAGGCAGGGGGATGAGGCGGCGGTAACGCTTATCATTTCAAAATATAAAGCGTCCGTTGAGGCGGCGGTATCCCGAATTTCCGACTCGCCGATCGAACGGGAAGATCTCATTCAGGAGGGGCTTATCGGTCTGCTTGCCGCGGTCAGATCCTTTGACGGCGAAAAAAAAGCCTCCTTTCGCACCTATTGCTACACCTGCATAAGCAATGCTCTGCAATCGGCGCTCCGCAAGGTCAGCAGAAAAAAGGATGTGCCTAAAAGCAAGGTAATTTCTCTTGAAAACGATTTTGAAACGCCAAACGAGGCAAGCGTAAATACGGCGATAAGCGCGGAGGACGCGTTTCTTGCGAAAGAGAGCGTTGAGTCGTTGAATGAATTTCTTGACAACGAGCTTTCCGCCTTTGAAAACGAGGTTTTAAAAATGCACATCGCGGGTTGCAGCTATAAGGAAATTGCCGACAGAATGGGTAAAACTCCCAAGGCGGTGGACAACGCGATACAGAGAATAAGAAAAAAGCTTAAAGAAATATCGCTTTAAAAAACATACATAAAACGGAGAGACGGTCGTTGCCGTCTCTCCGTAATTTTATATTCTGAAATATTGACGCGGTGAAAAAAACAAATTTGCCTTTTCCCGCGCTTTTTTTATATTTGCGCCACATGCCGCGATTTTTCGCTCAGATGCGGGAAAACTCAATTCCCTTTAATAATTCATTTTTCCTCATTTTTCGGAAAGACTTAATAATGTGGGGGTGAAAAAATGAAAAGAGGCGAACCGCCTTTGAGCTTCGTGATGAATTTGGCGCAAAATGACGCGGCGAGGAAAAAATTTCAGTCTATGACGGACGAGGAAAAGGAAAATCTAATTAACAAAACTTACGACATACACTCTCGTGACGAAATGCGAAGCTTTGTAAACGGACTTTCGGACTTGCCGACGGAGCAATAGAGCACAAAAAAGCCGCCGCAAGCGATATTATGCTTGCGGCGGCGATGGCGGAGAGGATGGGATTCGAACCCATGTGGCTTTTGGCCAAACGGTTTTCAAGACCGCCTCGTTATGACCGCTTCGATACCTCTCCGTATCCGCTCAAATATATTAGCACAACAGAATATCCTTGTCAAGAAATATTATTGCTCGACTCGCGCCTTTCTTATTCCCTCACCGCGCGGAAATTCAGATTTTTCATACATACACGGCTCTTTTTAGAACTCCTTGCCTTGACTGTATAAATACCATTGTGATATAATTTGATAAATATGATAAGAAAGCGGATTTTTCGGGATATTTTCCGAAAAAACGACAATATTTTGCCGCAAGCTACAGCCTACGGCTATGTTTTGACGATACACAAAATCTTTTGGCAAGAGGTAAAACAATGGGAAAATTAAGATTTCTCGCCGCAGTAATAATAGGCAAAATTTCAGCGTTTTTGCTGGACAAGCTGTTTAAGAGAGGCACAAATACCCCGGGAGTAATAATGCTAAAGCTCTGCCCGGACGCGCTCGCGAGATTTAAAATGCCGCCGGTAACGGTTTGCGTTACGGGAACGAACGGAAAAACAAGCACTTCAAACCTAATAACGCATATAATACGCGGTAGCGGCAAAACAGTTGTAAACAATTCAAAGGGCTCTAATATGGCGTCCGGCATAGCCTCGGCTCTTGTAGCCGATTGCACGCTTTCGGGCAAGGTAAAGGCCGATGTTGCCGTTTTGGAGGTGGACGAGCGTTCCTCCGGGTATATTTACACAAAATTTACGCCCGATTACATTCTTTGCACAAATCTGTTTCGCGATTCGATAAAAAGAAACGGGCACAGCGGATTTATATTTGACAAAATAAACGACAGTCTTTCGGAAAAAACAACGCTTGTACTCAACGGAAACGACGCCATATCCGGTCTTTTGGGCGAGGAAAAATGCAGGCGTGTCTATTATTCGGTTGGCAAAACGGAAAAAAGCACCGACAGTTGCGTTGACACCGTATGCGATATTATCGCCTGCCCCAAATGCGGGCACATATTAAAATACGAGTATTACCATTATAATCACATCGGCGTGCCGCACTGCCCCGAATGCGGCTTCAAAATGGACGAAAGCGTTTACACCGCCACGGATGTTGATTTTGAAAACGGCACTTTCGTTTTTAACGACAGCGACGGAAAAACGGCTGTTCTCCCCTTTCAGAAAGAAAACTTTTTCAATGTTTTCAATATCACCGGCGCGTGCGCTCTTTGCCGTCTTATCGGCATAGACCTTGAAACCATAAGCAGCGGCATTGAAAATGTGGCGGCGAAAACGGGCAGATTTATTGATAAAAAGTACGGCGGATATGAGCTTGTAACTATGCTTTCAAAAAATCAAAATCCGATTTCCTGCTCCCAAAGCCTGAAATATCTTGCTTCCACCGAAGGCAAAAAAGATGTTGTGCTTTTGATAACCGATTCAAACGACAAAAAGCACGGCCACGAGGACATATCCTGGCTTTACGACACCGACTTTTCGCCTCTGCTTTCGGACAGTGTTGAAAACATATATATCGGCGGCTCAAGGTGCTATGATTTGGCGCTCAAGCTGTTTCTCAGCGGCGTTGATACCGAAAAAATGAAGCTGTTTGAGGATTACAGCCGCCTTTGCGACGAGCTGTGCAAGAACATCTCAACGGAAAAGCCTACCGTGATTTATTTTGAACTATATGCCGTAAGAATAGTTGATATGATAAAAAATGCTGCGGCGGAAAAGGACGGCAAGCAATGAAAAAAATGACTATCGAACTGCTTTATCCCGAATTTAACAATCTTTTCGGAGATCTCGGCAACGCGGAATATCTTGAAAAAAAACTGAAAGCGGCGGGTTATGAAACCGAAACCGTTAAAACTACGCTTTTTGACGAGCCGTATTTTATTGAAAACGAGGTCGATTTTCTTCTGATCGGTCCGTGCCAAGAAAGGCACCAGACAATCGAGCTTGAAAAGCTGCGAGCGTACTCGGATAAAATAAAAGAACGCATCGACGGCGGCGGGATAATACTTGCCACGGGCAACGCATTTGAGCTGTTCGGCGAATATATCGAGCACACCGATACGAGCGAAACGGAGTGCCTCGGATTTTTCCCCTATCACGCGGGGCAGTTTTCGAGGCTCAGATACAACGACTGCTCGGTGGGCGAATTTGACGGTATGAAGATAACGGGCTTTAAAAATCTTTTGAGCCACTCACACGGCGAGCTGCCGCATCCGTTTTTAAAAATGCTTAAAGGCTGCGGAATGAATAAAGATACCGATATTGAGGGAATACATTATAACAACCTGTTTGCCACTTATCTTATCGGCCCCGTGCTTCCGCTAAACCCGCAGTTTACCGATTATCTTATTTCTTTGGCGGACGGCGAATATTCCCCCGTTGAATTTCCGTTTGAAAAAGAGGCATACGAAAAAAGGATAGCGGAGCTACTTAAAGATTGAAAATTTAAAAAATAAAAAGAAAAGCCGCCGCAAGCGAAATTCGCTTGCGGCGGCGTGGCGCAGAAGGAGAGATTCGAACTCTCGCGGCGGTTACCCACCCTACGCCCTTAGCAGGGGCGCCTCGTCACCAGCTTGAGTACTTCTGCAAAACTGTAACTTAAACACGCTCTGTCAAGTTTTATGCACCATATCGGTGCTTTAATAATATATCAAAAGATTGAAAAAAAGTCAATATCTTTTTATCAACAGATATTTTCGGCTTTTTGCTCATAAACTGAAATGGTGATGTTATGAGCAGAAAGCTTTTTATTTACGAGGTTTCGGGGTTTATTTTCGTCGGCATATTCGGGACTCTCAACCATTTTCTTTTTGATTTTTTCAATTCAAACGCATTCGTCGGGCTTTTCTGCCCTGTCAACGAAAGCGTTTGGGAGCATTTGAAGCTACTGTATTTTCCGTATCTGATTTGGTGCGGCATAGAATATTTCCTACTGAAATGCCCGCATAATTTCTTTTCGTCAAAGCTGGCGGGCGCAGTAAGCGGAATGGCGTTTATCGTGATTTTTTTCTACACCTACGGCGGTGTCACGGGAAAGGAGAGCACCTTTGCCGATATATTATCTTTTTTCATAGGCGCGGCGATTTCATTTACGGTGAGCTATGAGATGATAAGAAACAGAAAAAAATCAACGCGGCCAAACGAAAATTTCAGCATCTCTATGCTGATTTTAATTGCCGCGCTGTTTTTCATATTCACTTTTACTCCGCCGCTGATACCGCTGTTTGAGGATCCGCAGACCTTCACCTATGGCATATGAGCTGTGTTGCCTCCTTAATTCCTTTTCCCACATCCTCGGGACAGTGAGCGTCCGAGCCGGTGGAAAAGCTCACGCCCTCTCTCAAAGCCGCTTTCAAAAAATCATCGCTCAGTCCTGTTTTCGTGCCTCTCGCCGTGTTCATTTCAACGGCAATTTCGCTTTCCTTTGCCGTTTTGCAGAAATTTTCATATGTTTCCCGCAAATCATAGCTTGGATACAAAGAATGGCACATTATCAAATCGGGGTGCGCGATAACATCGAAAATCCCGCTTTGCATAAGCGTGTTTTCCATTTCAAAATAGCGCTTATATATCGCGTCGAAATCTCTGCCGAGCCATTGATATTTGCGCTGATTGAACACCCAATTATCCACCCAGTGTACCGAGCCGATAACGATATCGAAAACATCGTCGCGAGTCAGCTTCGCAATTTCCTTTTCGTGCTGCTCAAACCAGCAGACCTCTATTCCGAAATTGATTTTAACGGGGTATTCCCTGCTTTTCACTTCGCACGCAAGACGGCGAAATTCATCGACGCTTCGGGCGGTTTTGGCCTTTTCGTCAAACCACCTTTGCTGATAGCTATTATATTCTCTCGCCTCTTTAAAAACGGGGTGAAATTCCTTAAATCTCACGCTGTGCTCAAGCAGAGTTATCTCGCGCATATTCATTTTTTCCGCGGAGTCGATAAACTTTTCTATCCATTGCAGGGTATAAGGTCCGCGCTCGATATGAATGTGCATATCCTTTAAATTTTCCATATAATCACCGAAACAGCCGTGAAAAATCACGGCTGTACTTTTTTTATTTATATCTTTATTATCTTAATTATTGTGACCTCTCTTAAATCTCTTCGCGCCTTCGGCTCTGAACGCGTTGATACCGCCCTTTTCGTCATAAAGCTTTGCGGCTTCAATGCAAATATCAAGAGAAAGATTTATACATTCCTCGCTGAGATTGTCGGGTGTGTCAAGACGGGTGTGATAATATGTTTTCGGGTCGTGATTTACTCCGCAAAAGCCGGAAGCGAGCAGACCGTAACGGCTGAATCCCTCGGCGTCTATCGCACCGGGATAAAGCTCCGTCTCAGGCATCTCGATCCCGCAGTTGACGCCCGCCTCGTAGATCACCTCGGCAACGGCGTTTGAATTTTTCTGCGTTCCCGTGCAGCCCTGAGTATAGATCTGAAGCTGCTCGATTTCACGCATAGTGTCCATAGCGATAAATATGGTTTCAACATCGGAAAGATCCTCTTTATGCGCCTGAGCGTATGCGACCGCGCCGCGGATACCCGCCTCCTCGGAGCCGGAGAGCAGAGCGCAGACCTCGGTGTTTTCAAATCTTATATCGTTTTCCGCCATTTCCTTTAAAACGCCCATGGAAATGAAATCGGCGGTGAGATTGTCGTTCGCTCCGTCAACAATGACTTTCCAGTTGATAAAGAAACATATCGCAATGAAAAACGGAACGAGAATTATCTGAATAATGCCTGTAACAAGCCAAAATTTGCTTTCATAAGCGCCGTTTCCGAAAAGCGAGTAGCACAGCCACACAACATCAAAAATCGAAATGAATATAAGCCCGCTGATAGAGCCGCCGATCACGGGAGCAAGGCTCTTGAGGCCGCCGTGGAGAGAATAGGTCCATTCATTTACCGCATCGGTGTGACCGCCGAAAATTATTCTTCTTTTGAGCTCGCCCGAAGCATATCTTCGCGCCATAACATTGCGAGATGTTTTTTTCGGGAACAGAAAATCAACAAACTCACGGTACATAAGAAATTCAAAAATCAGGCAGGCAAGGGAAAGCAAAACAAAAATTGTCGCTATAATCGCAAGCACACTGCCGTTGACCACGCCCTTATATGTAAGCCAGAAAAATATTACCGAGATGATACCGATTATTCCGGCAACAGGCATCCAGCCGAAAAACGCGCCGGGATGAACGGTAAAATCCTCCATTTCAACATCGTCAGCCCATTTTTCAAGCTCGCCTTTAAGATATTTCTGAGCCTTGCGCTCGCTGTGAGTGCCGGGGGCTCTGTCTTTGAAATTCTCGCACACATACCGTATGCCGTCCAACATATACTTCTGTGTTGCCTGAGAAGCGCCTTTTGTAAGCCTCATAAAATTACTCCCTTAATATAAATTTGTAAACAGTTCTTCGATTTGATTATATATTTACTTAGCGCATTTTTCAAGCATTATCTTATAAAAAACAAAATTAAGGTGAATTGTCGCTCTCGATTTTACGCGGAAATTTGTATCAAATTATATAGATTTTTTGATTTCTGCGCTGAATATTTTTGCAAATTTGTTAATTGTCAACAAAACTTTAGTCTGCTAAAATAAGTAATGAAATTTTTTGGAGAGAGGGAAAGAAAATGAGCATTACCAACGAATACTTTATAAGACTTTTAGACCGTGTAAAAAAGCGTAATCCTCACGAACCCGAATTTATACAGGCGGTTGAAGAAGTGCTTGAATCACTTGAGCCCGTTGCCGAAAGGCATCCTGAATATGTTAAAAGAGGCATATTCGAGAGCATAGTTGAGCCCGAAAGAATTATAAAATTCAAAGTTCCGTGGGTGGACGACAACGGCGTTGTTCAGATAAACAGAGGCTACAGAATCCAGTTCAACAGCGCGATAGGTCCTTACAAGGGCGGTCTGCGTTTTCATCCGTCCGTTTACGAGGGAATAATCAAGTTCCTCGGCTTTGAGCAGATATTCAAAAACAGCCTTACGGGTCTGCCCATCGGCGGCGCAAAGGGCGGCGCGGACTTTGACCCCAAGGGCAAGAGCAGTCTTGAGGTTATGCGCTTTTGCCAGAGCTTTATGACGGAGCTTTCAAAGCACATAGGTCCCGATACGGATGTTCCCGCGGGCGACATCGGCGTTGGCGCGCGTGAAATAGGCTATCTTTTCGGTCAATACAAGAGACTTCGCACCGAATATGTAGGCGTTCTCACGGGTAAGGGTCTTAACTACGGCGGCTCTCTTGTAAGAACGGAGGCTACGGGATACGGTCTTTGCTACTATACGGACGCCATGCTTAGAGATCACAACGAATCGTTTGAGGGCAAAATCGTTTCAATATCCGGCTCGGGCAATGTTGCGATCTATGCCTGCCAAAAGGCTACCGAGCTGGGCGCAAAAGTAATCACGATGAGCGATTCAAACGGCTACATAGTTGATAAAAACGGGCTTGATCTTCCTCTCATCAAACAGCTTAAAGAAGTTGAGAGAAAGAGAATAAAGGAATATGTTATACACCACCCCGAGGCTGAATATCACGAGGGCTGCAGCGGAGTTTGGACGGTAAAATGCGATATCGCTCTCCCCTGCGCAACTCAAAACGAGCTTGACGAGGATGCGGCAAAAACCCTTATCGCAAACGGCGTTATGGCGGTATGCGAGGGCGCGAATATGCCTTCAACTCCCGAAGCTATCGCGCAGTTCCAGAGCCACGGCGTTCTCTTCGGACCGGCTAAAGCGACAAATGCCGGCGGCGTAGCCACTTCGGCGCTTGAAATGAGTCAGAACAGCGGCAGGCGTTCATGGACTTATGAGGATGTTGACAGAGAGCTCAAGGATATAATGGAAAATATCTATAAAAACAGCTGCGAAGCGGCAAAGGAATACGGTATGGAGGGCAACCTCGTTGCAGGCGCGAACATTGCCGGCTTCCTCAAGGTCGCGGACGCTATGATGGCTCAGGGCATCGTATAAAACGGCTTTATATTCAAAAAATCAAATAGGTAAAATATTAAAGGCGAGAGCGAAAAGCTCCCGCCTTTTTCTTTGCTCGATCTTAGTGCAAATTTGCATTTAAGCCTATTGTAGAAAAAGCATCTTGTTGGTCGCGTAAAAATCTAATACGAAAGTTAAAATATATTCGAACATTTAGGCGTTTGTAAAAAGGCTGTGACTTTTGCTGAGTAGGAGTTGAAAAAATGATATATTCATGTTATACTAAAGCAAAGCATATGCATAAAAAGTTTCAGTTAGTGTTGCTTTATGAGTGCATAAAAGTTTTGAGAAAGAAGTTTTTCTAACTCAATAAGTATTTGAAAAAGAGTTGGGCGTTGTTTCAGCAACTGTGAATAGATGAGAAGTAGGAAAAGCAAAGCCACATCTGACAGCATTAAAACATAAAGAGCTTTTGTGAAAAAAACAATTATCCATTCTCTTTAATCAAGGAAGAACAGCTCAATCAAAAAAATGATTCCAGTTTTATGGAGAAACGAAAATGAATTGGGATAATTTTAGATTCATAGACCTATTTGCGGGGATAGGCGGCATAAGATTAGGTTTTGAGAGCGTAGGTGGTCATTGCGTTTTTTCATCTGAATTTGATGAAGCCGCTTGCAAAACCTATAAAGCTAATTTTGGAGAACATCCTTCTGGCGATATTACAAAGATAACAGCTAACGCAATTCCTGATTTTGATATACTCCTTGGCGGCTTTCCCTGTCAAGCATTTTCTATCATTGGTAAAAAGGAAGGTTTTTCCAATGAAACTTGCGGAACGCTCTTTTTCGATATTGAGCGCATATTAAAAGCGAAAAGACCGCCTGCATTTATGCTTGAAAATGTGCGAAATCTAACTGCCCACGATAATGGAAATACTTTCAAAATTATAACCGCTCATTTGGAAGCATTAGGGTATCACACCTATTCAAAAGTTCTTAACGCACTTGATTATGGAGTCCCACAAAAAAGAGAAAGAATTATCATTGTGGGATTTCTGAATAATGTAAAATTCAAATTTCCTCTACCAGTCGATAAAACAAAAAGGAAAACGCTTGCCGATATTTTAGAAAAAAAGGTCGATAAAAAATACTATGTGAGGGAAGAAATCAGAAAATCAAGACTTGAAAGGTTAAAAGATAAGGACTATCCCAAACCATATATATCTCACGAAAATATAGCAGGTTCTATAACCCCACACCCATATTCTTCCGCATTGAGAGCCGGCGCTTCTGCCAACTATATACTCATTAATGACGAACGCCGCCCCACAGAGCGTGAATTGCTGAGAATTCAAGGTTTTCCAGAGAGTTTCAAAATTGTTGTTCCATATGGACAGATAAAAAAGCAAACTGGAAATTCCGTGGCTGTTCCGATGATAAGCGCCGTCGCACAAGAAATGATAACAGCATTAAAAAATTTTGATGAAACGGAGAAGAAGCAAAATGGAAAAGAGGCCGAGATTAAGGGATTCAAAACAACTTACCACCCAGACATTATATCCGCTAAACATTTTCCCTAAAGATTTGATTAACAAAATAGGCGGTTATCTTGTCTACTTAATCTATATTGGGAGAAAAGATGTTTCTGGAAATGATTGGGGCGACGCCTTTGCTGATGCTATCGGTGGTACTCATCTCGATTCTCCTGTTGGCATTGCTGATGTTGTCCTCGACAAAAATTGTTGGTCAATGAAAACAGTAAAAGCGACTGATCCATTTGCAAGTACAAGCGTTAGGTTAATTAGCGGAAGATGTTCCCCGGATTATTCTTATGGCATAACCGACCCTCACCAAGATGTGCAAAAAACAGGCGAGGCAGTTCTAAACATTTGGAATGAAAGAATAAATATTGCAACTGACCATTATAGCCGTGTTAGGACGATTGTATTAGTTCGTAGCTATGATTTGCTTTCATATAGACTGTTTGAAGAAGAAACGCAGAGGTTTAGAACAACAGACTATCACTGGGAAGTAAATCCAAATGGTAATCTTATAGGTTTGGATCATAGCGGAAAAACTTGTTTTACTTGGCAACCGCACGGCTCTCAATTTACAATTCATACTGAAGTTCCAAACGAAGCAGTAAAATTCCGTATCAAGAAACCACCAATGTTGCAGAAAACTGATGTTTTGAAGAGTATTGAATTCGATGAAAGCTGGATAACAATACTTGATTGATGTTTCCTTTTCACGGAGATGATAAAATTTATGGCAGATGTTTTCAATAGCAATAAACGCTCCGAAATAATGAGTAGAGTTCGCTCAAAAAACAACAAGTCAACGGAGTTAAGGCTGATTCAAGTTTTTGATGAATATGGAATTAAAGGTTGGAGAAGACATTACGATGTTAAAGGACACCCCGATTTCGTTTTTCTTAAAGATAGAATAGCTATCTTTGTGGACGGTTGCTTTTGGCATGGTCACGATTGCCGTAATACAAGACCATCAAGCAATGCTGAGTATTGGTCGAAAAAACGAAGCCGCAACATGAAACACGACAAGGAAATAACAGCTTTATTTGAACAACGAGGGTGGGCTGTTATTCGTATTTGGGAATGTGAACTAAAAAAGAAGAATCACCAAGCGCTTATGAAAAAACTGAATTGTTTAACCAAAAAAGATATATTGTAATATCGCACAGCGTTCAAGTGTAAAAACTCGGACGCTCTTTTTATGCCTATTTTCGGAAATTCACCTTAAACATGGTTATGCAAACAGCTTTATATCCAAAAATCCCGCAGGTATTCTGCGGGATTTTTTTGTTTGAAATTTGATAACGATTATCCGTTTGTTCTGCTCGGCAGGAATTTATCGAGCTCGTACTCAACATTCTTCATTTTATTTACCTTCGGCTTGCGTATCAGCTTTCCGCGGGCGACTACCATATATAATTCGCGGAGGCTCTCAAGATCTTCAAGCGGATTTCCCTGCGTAACGATCATATCGGCGCATTTGCCCTTTTCAATACTGCCCGTAATTTCTTCGAGACCGACTATTTTCGCGTTGCCAAGCGTTGCGCTGTAAAGAGCAAAATTGCTTGAAACGCCGCAGTACTGCTGAAAATATACAAGCTCGCGCCACATATCGTAATGCGTTATGTAGGGGCAGCCCGTATCCGTTCCTAAGCCTACGGGAATGCCTGCCTCAAGGCACGCTTTCGCGCAGTGGATTATTCCGTCAAAAACGACCTTGCCGTTGAACTGCGCCACCTCGCTCGCGTGGCTTATGCTTCTGTCGAAAAGCGCGTACGGCAGAGCGGGAGAAATTGTTGTGATATGGCATGCTCCCCTCTCCTTAAACGCCTCTATGATCTCATCGTTCGGCTCTGCGCCGTGCTCTATCGAATCAACACCGTTTTGAAGGGCGACAAGAACGCCTTTTGGGCTCTCCGTATGAGCCGCTACCTTTAAACCGAGGCGGTGCGCCTCGTCACAGGCGGCTTTTACATATTCTGGCGGCATTTTCAGCTCGCCGGGCTCGCCCTTTACCATGGCGTCAAGCACTCCTCCGGTAATCATAAGCTTTATAAGATCGGGCTTGTCCGCCGCTATTTTCTTAACGAGGCTTACGGCCTCCTCGACGCTGTGCGCCTCATATGCAACAGAACCGGCCATATGACCTCCCGGAACAGATACGGCGGCGTTTGACGCGAGTATTCTCGGTCCGTCTATCTCGCCGCGCTCCACTCTGCCCCTTATTACGGTGTCGCAATTTTCCACGCCTCCAACGGTGCGCAGAGTTGTAACGCCGCTGTAAAGCTGCGTTTTGGCGCTTTTTTCACAAATCGTCTGCAAAATTTTCCGTGTGAATTTATTTCTCGTTGCGAATTTTACGAGCTTTACATTGTCTTTCGGCTTTTTGGTCGGCTTGCCGCTTGCTGGCAGATGAACATGAAGATTTATAAGCCCGGGCATAAGATATTTACCCGTCAGGTCGATAATATCATATCCGAAAAGGTCGCTGCCGGCAGGCACGATATCGGCGATTTTATCACCGTCTACGCACACAGCAAGCCCCGTTTTCGGCTCCATATCCTTTGTGCCGTCAAGTATAACGGCGTTTACAAACGCGTATTTCATTATTTTACCCCTTCTTTCGGTTACAATTATATCATTACGGCTTGCCCAATACAACCGCCAACGCCAAAGAATTTGATTTTATATGGCATTTTTAGCTTGACAATATCCACGCAATTTCGTATAATACCCTTTGCAGGCAAACGGCCCGGTAGTTCAGCTGGTTAGAACGCCTGCCTGTCACGCAGGAGGTCGACGGTTCAAGTCCGTTCCGGGTCGCCATTTAAGATGCTGATATGGCTCAGGCGGTAGAGCGCATCCTTGGTAAGGATGAGGTCGGCGGTTCAAGTCCGCCTATCAGCTCCATAGAAATAGCCTTGAAAATCCTTGAATTTAAGCGGTTTTTAAGGCTATTTTTATTTTGCTTAAAAACTCTCTCAATACCCGTGAATATTTCGCATAGTGTGTCCGATAGTGTGTCTGTATTTTGATATTTATAAATCGTTTATATACTCCTTTAAAGAAAGAATAAAGCCCGCTCCTTATGTGTAGGGAGTAGGCGTTGATTACTTAATCGTCATGATGAGCGGCTATGTCAGCTCTTATAAGTGCTTTGATATATCCCGCTTTGTTTGGGACGCTCTCGAGCTTTTTTATAATATCTTGCTCAGTGGTAATAATGCAATCGATCTTAAATTGTTTTTTGTTTTTTGCCGCATAACGCTCTTGCGGCGTCTTTTTTCTCTCGCTCATAGCACAACCTCCTTAAAATAACTCGTTAGAGAGTACATATTCGCGCAAATCGTCCTCCGTTTTGCAAATTTCTTTTGAAATATCAAAGGCAATGGAGAACTTTTCGCTTTCCTTTTTAACTGTCCATTTGCTGCTTGACTCCAAAATAATATAAGCGCTATTGCCTTTTACAATAATCATATACTCGCCTCCTATTGAATTTTTAATAAATCTATGATACAATAGGACTTATGGGAGGGGCTTTCGCCCCATCCCTGCCTATGAGCTTATTTGCTCTCAGGTTTTGCCTTGCTCGGTTTTGGCTTTACAAGTGTTATTGTTATTTTGACTCGTTCCACCGTGTCGTTATTTTCTAACGCTTTCGCCAAATCTTGCAAGGCTTTTTCAATTCCCTGTTTTTCCGTAGATCTTACCTTCTTACTGTCTATTATATCATAGGCGTACGACTATATCAAGTGCTTTTTGCTAATTTTTTCTCTTTATTACAAAAACTTTTTGGGAATATTGAAGAAATAGCTTTGCTATGCTATAATATAAATGTTACTTTTCATTTTAGAGCCTCTGTTATGAAAAAGCTAAAACCGTGGCAAATTGTTTTAATCATTATATTTTATTCCTTTGACATTGCTTATTTAATCGTGTATCTTTGCAAATGCAATAAAAGGCCGCTATTATTCCCGCTACACTTTCCGCTGTTTTGCGCGACTTTAAACAAAGCTCACACGAAATGTGTGAGTTTTGTTGTTTACGGTGGTTATATGAGAGTTTTTGATTTTGACAACACAATATACGACGGTGAAAGCGTTTTTGATTTTTTCCTTTTTTGCGTGAAAAAGCAAAAGTATCTGCTGAAATATATGCCGCTTATGATAAAAGATCTTATTCTCTATAAAATGCGCCTTTTGACCGAAGAAAAGCTCTATGAGCAGGCGAGCAGGCTGACAAAGGAGATAGTTAAAAACAGAGAGCATGCCGATGCTTACATCGAGGAATTTTGGCGGCTGAACAGCCATAAGCTGAAAGAGGAATTCCTTGATATGATTGAGGAAAGCGACATAATAATAACCGCCTCCCCCGCGATTCTCATAGAGGGAGTCGGCGGCAAACTGAAAACAAAAAATATCATCGGCTCGGAAATTGATTTGGACACCGGCGAGCTGAAATTTATGTGTTTCAGGAGCAACAAGGCAAAAGCGTTCAACAACGCCTATCCGAAAGTGAAAATAGACGAATTTTATACCGATTCGCTCAACGATATGCCGTTGATAAACGCCGCCGAAAAGGCGTTCCTCGTTAAAAAAGGAAGAATTACGCCTATAGAAAAATAACGCCTCTCAGCAGTAGCCGAGAGGCGCTTTTTTACAGTCCGCCGGAGTAAGAGACGAAGCCGCATTTATAATCGGAAGTACCGTTTATTTTGTATAAAACGAGGTACATTCCGTCTATTCTGCCAAGGCAGGTGCAGCTTTCGTTCACATCGAGCGAGCCGATTTTTGTTTTCTTCGCCGTGTCTGCATAGACGGTCTCGGCGGTAGAGCGGTTTTTGTAGGTCTTGCCGCCTGTCGGAGCGGTCTTTACGCCTCCTGCGTATTTGACAAAGCCGACCTTATGCTTCGTTGTGCCGTCAAGGTTATACACAATAATATATCCGTTGCCTTTTTTACCGTAGCATTTGGCGCTTTCTTTCGGAGAAAGCGAGCCTATCCGCTCCTCAAGATCGCTTTTTTCCAAAACGACTTCCGTTGTGCTGCCGTTCTTCCACGCCACAGCTTTCGGATAGCTTTGCGCGGGAGAAACAGACGGCTTGCCCGCCGCGGGAGTTGACACATCGTTCCAGTCGATATAATCGTTGGGGTCGAGCAGTTTTTTGTTGTAAGCCCACGATTTTGAATTTTCAACCTCGATGTGCAGGTGCGGACCTGTTGAGTTGCCCGTGCTGCCCATTGTGCCCACTGTGTCGCCCTCTTTGATTTTCGTGCCGACCGTTTTGGGGCTGCGGCTTTTCATATGAGCCATAAGAATCGACTTGCCGTCATTCGTTGTTATCACGATATAATTGCCGTAGCTCTTATCGTAGGCGTTGCGCTGTATTGTGCCGTTTGTTGGCGCGACGAGCGCAGTATTATCGCATACACGGTCAACGCCCGTGTGATAGCCTGCCGCCCATGAGCCTTTTTTCTTGAACGCCGTCGTCTGCTTTGACGACTCTTTAAACGGTGAGCGATACATTTATTCCGCCTCCCCGTCCGAAGCCGTCTGCAAATTCATAATCGCGGCAAAACCCGCCGACACCGCCGATACCGCAAGACCGACGAGAGCCGAGGTCAACATATCCTTAGCCGCCGTGAAATCTATCGTCATAAGGTTTACGGCGATATATCCCGCCGCAGTCTGAAGGAATGTTCTGAGCATTCTTTTCGCGGTTTCTTTTGTAAATTTCATTTTAATGCTCCTTTCATCTGTTTGTCGGCGCTTCCTCGGGGAGCGCCATAGTGTTATTAAATATTTTTGTGATAGTTCCGTTTCCGCCCAACTGATGATACGCGTCATACTCCTTTTGCAAAGCGTCTTTCGCGTATATCGGGCAATAGCCCCTGTCGGAGTACTTATCATTCTGCCTAATGATCTCGGTGCGAAGCAGTGACAGCATCCCCTCTTCAAGGGCTGTTGTTCGCTTTTTTATACCTTTAAAATAGACTGCCACACCTGTTATCGCGCCCGAAACAACGGCGCTTACGACAACGGTGATAATCGTATTCCATATCATTCAGGTCAATTCCTCCTTTTCCGCTTCATTTATATCGGCCGAATTGCCTTGTATCAATCCGTATATTTCCTCTAAGGACTTCTCAATATCGGCGATTTGAGCTCTTATTTCCTTTAGCGCGTCCGTCTCCGCGATTTTGACAGCGGAATTAGCGCTCGGCGGCGCTGTTTCCAAATCGCTTACCGGCGCTTCGCCGCTTTGCAATGAAGCCGTTAAAACGGCGCTCGGAAGCTGTGAGAGCGGAATTTTACCGCTTGCGTCAAGGCTTGCCACACCGTTTTTAACGCCTTTGTGACTTTCGTCTAAAACGGTTACGAAATCGCCCCAAGAGCCGCCTGCCGCGCCCGAATCGTTTTGCCTTGTTATCAAATGCCCGCCGCTGGAGCTGAGCTGGAATGAATCGGCGCCCGAATCGACCTGCATAACGGCAAGATCTTCGCTTTCGTGCCCCTCTAAAACCTGAGTTTTAACATCGAAGAACGCCGTTCCGGAGGTCGAGGTCAGCTCGTCCGCGTTAGTAGTTGAAATTTCCTTATACGAGCTTAAAAGAAGGTCGCTCGGCGCAGGACTCCAATCGGTCGGAATCTCACCCGTTTCAATCTTCGGACCGCAAATTTCAACATATCGGTCTTTTTCCGTCAAAGATACCGTAAATGCTTTCAGTTGTATATCTTCGGAATCCGCCGCAACGGTAAAGGTATAAGAAATTCTTTTCCATAAATCGCTTTTTGCGGAAACGGAAATACCGGGCTGATTACAAATACCCGATTCGTTATAATAGTCTAATTGCAGTCTTATTTTCTCGGCAGTACCTCGGCAATACGCGCTGAAGGTGTAGGTGTTCTTCTTATTGAGCGTCGATTTGCCGTTGCTCATAAGCCCTATTGAAACGGTGTGCCACTGATCAAGATCGTTTGCAAGATAAAATCCGCTGCTAACTGCCGCGTTCGGGCAGTCATCAACATTGAGAATGTGCGGAGACACGCTTTGTCCGTTTTTAGATTCCGAAAGCACACCGTTGTTTATTTTTTCACCGTTAGAGCCGATTTTCAGGGCGTTTGTATTTTTCAAAAGGTTTGTTCCGCCGCATTTCGTAAGCAGGTCAACTGCCTGCGCCGCGTCTTTGGCGGCGCTTTCTATTTTTTCGTTGATCTCATTCAAAAGCGCGCTGCCGTTTTTCAGCACATCGGCGATATTATCGTCGTATAGATAATCCGTGGGCTTCGGCTTTGGCTCAACGGGAATTTCCGTTCTGAACACGGTCCTTCCGATACCGTTGCCCTCGTAATAAATAAAAGCGGTTATTTTGAGAGCCTGCTGCAAAAGAATATTCGGCACATTCGCGGTGTAGCCGTTTCCCGTGGCATGGGACTGAACGGCAAGGCTCTCTTTTGATTTTCTGTTGCAAAAATGAAAAACCGGCGCTTTCTCAAAGTCAAGATGCTTTACGGTTATAGTTTGATTAAGATCCCACTGGTAAAGCCGCTCAATGAGCGCGCCGTTTGAATCATAACTCGGTATTAAATTAAACATTTTCTAAAATCCTTTCATTTAAACATATTTGTTAATAAACAAACACCTATGAATTTTATATTCTCAAGGTTTTTTATTCTATGATTTTCCGCCTGTACTTGTTCCTGACAAGGGCTTCGCTCGGAAAATCAGTAAAGACTGTCGGCGCAATATACGCCTGATTTGATGTAGGAAAACGCCGAAACACCGGCAATTGTAAGGGCGCTTGTCTCCGTGGGAGGGCTGTGCTAAGGGCGCGTTTCCCGCTTTGCAAATTAAAAGACAATTTGTTAGATTAAGAACTATCGCAAAATTGTCAATACATTTAAAAAGATAGGGTAATTTTATTCCCTTCGTGTATAGTCTATAATCAGCATAAAAGGTATAGTGCCTTACTGAATATTTATGCAATTTTATGGATAATTATAAATTTTTTCGCTTTTCTATTGACATTAGTAAAAGCAAGTGTATAATAGATAAGAATATAACGCATATAAGTCAACTACGGGAGTTTATGTATAAAAATGATAAAAGTATTCATTAACGGTCAGGCGGGCACAACGGGGCTTCGCATCGCAGACCGCCTTAAAGGAAGAGACGATATCGAACTGCTTTCAATAGACGAAGAAAAGCGCAAAGATACGGATGAAATAAGAAAATATATCAACTCTTCGGATGTGACCTTTCTCTGCCTGCCGGACGAGGCGGCAAAGGAAGCGGTCTTGCTGCTTGATAACGAAAACAGGCATACAAGGATAATCGACGCCTCCACCGCCCACAGAACAAACCCGCTATGGGCATACGGCTTTCCGGAGCTTTCGGCGGAGCTGGAGGAAAAGATAAAAACCAATCGGCTTATAGCAAACCCCGGCTGTTACGCGAGCGGTTTCAACGCTATCGTTGCCCCGCTCGTTGCGAGAGGCGTAATTCCAAAGGAGTATCCCCTCACCTGCTTTGCTCTTTCCGGCTACAGCGGCGCGGGAAAAAAGGCTATCGCTCAATATGAGGATGAAAACAGGGATAAAGAGCTTGAGTCTCCCCGTCTCTACGCTCTCACGCAAAATCACAAGCATTTGGCGGAAATGCAGGCGATAAGCGGCATTGCGAGAACACCGATATTCTCGCCCATAATATGCGATTACAAATGCGGAATGGTCGTTGCCGTTCCTCTGTTTGCCGATATGCTTGAAAAAAAATACTCCCCAAAAGACATAAGGGAGATACTTGCCGAGCATTATGCGGGGAAAGACACCGTCAAGGTGCGCTCCATAGGCTACACGCAGAATATGATAGGCGCAAACAATTTTGACGGCAGAGACGATATGGAAATTGAGGTTACGGGAAACGATGAGAGAATCGTTATTATCTCAAGATTTGACAATCTCGGAAAAGGAGCTTCGGGCGCGGCGATACAGTGTATGAATTTAAGCCTCGGGGTTGACGAAAAAAAATCACTTGTTATAGGAGAATAGAAAGATGAAAATTATCGACGGCGGCGTATGCGCCGCAAAGGGATTTAAAGCGAGCGGCGTGTATTGCGGAATAAAAAAGCCGAAAGCGGATAATCTCAACCCGAACTATGTTCACAAAAACGATTTGGGAATGATAGTCAGCGATGTGATATGCAATACGGCGGCTGTTTATACTACAAACAAAGTCAAAGGCGCGCCCATCGTTGTTACGAAAAGAAATCTTGAAAAGACAGGCGGAAAATCAAGAGCTGTTATCGTAAATTCAAAAAACGCCAACACCTGCAACGCGGACGGCGAGGAAAAGGCGGAAAAAATGTGCGCCCTCGCCGCAAAGGAGCTCGGCATAACGCCCGAAGAGGTCATTGTTGCGTCAACGGGAGTTATCGGTCAAATTCTGCCGATAGAGCCCATTGAAAAAGGCGTTGCGCCTCTCGTCAAAGCTCTTTCATACGCGGGAAATGAAGCCGCCGCCTTAGCGATAATGACTACGGACACGGTAAAAAAAGAATACGCCGTTGAGTTTGAGCTTGGCGGCAAAACATGCAGAATAGGCGGAATGGCAAAGGGCTCGGGTATGATACACCCCAATATGGCGACCACGCTGAATTTTATCACCACGGACGCGGCGGTTTCCGTCCCCGTGCTTCAAAAGGCGCTCGGCGAGGTGGTAAAGGTCACCTACAACTGCCTTTCCATTGACGGAGACACATCCACAAACGATATGGTATCCCTTATGGCAAACGGGCTTGCGGGCAACGGCGAAATAACCGACTGCGACAAGGATTATGAGATTTTCAAAGCCGCGCTCTACGAGGTTATGATGCACCTTACAAGAATGCTCGCAAAGGACGGCGAGGGCGCGGGAAAGCTGATAGAATGCTTTTGCGACGGCTGCCCCGACGAGGACTGCGCGATCAAAATTGCGAAATCGGTTGTTCACTCAACACTATTGAAATGTATGATTTTCGGCGAGGACGCAAACTGCGGCAGAATCCTCTGCGCGGTCGGTTACACGGACGCCGATTTTGATATAGATAAAATCAGCGTTGAGCTTAAAAGCGAATTCGGCGCGATAAAGGTCTGCGAGAACGGGCTTGTTCTTCCGTTCAGCGAGGAAAAGGCGGCTGAAATTCTCAAAAGCGACGAGATACAGCTTTATATTGACCTGCGTCAGGGCGACGGTCACGCGACAGCTTGGGGCTGTGATATGACATACGACTATATTAAAATAAACGGCGATTACCGCACCTGATAATTCACGGCATACAAATGATTTTACGGAAAGGAAAACGGTTATGGATGTTTCAAACGCGATGAAGGCTGATGTACTTGCGCACGCTCTGCCCTACATACAGGCATATCGCAAAAAGGTGATAGTTGTTAAATACGGCGGAAACGCCATGATAAACGAGGAGCTTAAAACAGCCGTTATGCGCGATCTTGTGCTGCTCTCCACGGTCGGCATCAAGGTAGTTCTCGTTCACGGCGGCGGTCCGGAAATAAGCAAAACGCTTGACGCTATGAATATCGAAAGCGTTTTTGAGGACGGTTTGCGCGTTACGACGAAAGAGACCTCAAATGTTGTGCAGATGGTGCTGGCGGGAAAGATAAACAAGGACCTTGTGTGCCAGATAGGAAATTTGGGCGGAAACGCCATAGGTCTTTCCGGTATGGACGGGCATATGATAAAATGCCGCCCTCTCGACGAAAAGCACGGCTATGTTGGCGAAATAGTTAATATGAATATGGAAGTTGTAAACGAGGTGCTTGCCAATAATTTCATTCCCGTTATCGCCACGGTCGGGTATGACGAGGAAGGAAATTGCTACAACATCAACGCCGATACGGTGGCGGCGAGCATCGCGGGCGCGCTTAAGGCGGAGGCTCTTATTTCCATGACAGATGTGGTTGGGCTTCTTCGCGATAAGCAGGACGATTCAACGCTTATTCACAGAATATATATTTCCGATGTCCCCGCGCTAATATCCGAGGGCGTTATCAGCGGCGGTATGATACCGAAAATAGATTCAATGACAAACGCCATTCGTGAGGGCGTTAAGAAAGCCTTTATCATCGATGGCAGAGTCCCCCACTCCATTCTTATGGAGCTTCTTACCGACGAAGGTATGGGGACTATGTTCAGAAGCAGGTGATCGAATATGGATACAAAGGAACTTGACAAGAAATATGTGTGCTCATCATACAACAGGTTTGATGTTGCGCTCGAATCAGGCAAGGGCTCAACTCTTTTTGACGAGGACGCAAAGGAATACATAGATTTCGGCGCCGGCATAGGCGTTACCTCGTTCGGCATAGCCGATGAGGAGTGGAAAAACGCCGTAATCGAACAGCTCAACAAATTACAGCACACCTCAAACCTCTACTATACCTCTCCCTGCGCAAAGCTCGCAAAGCTGCTCTGTGATAAAACGGGAATGAAAAAGGCGTTTTTCTGCAACAGCGGAGCGGAGGCAAACGAGGGAGCGATAAAATTCGCAAGAAAATACAGCGTTGAAAAATACGGCGAGGGCAGGAGCAATATAATCACCCTCGTTAATTCCTTTCACGGCAGAACGGTAACAACGCTTTCCGCTACGGGGCAGGATAGCTTTCACACGCTTTTCGCTCCGTTTACGCCGGGCTTTTTATACTGCCCCGCAAATGATACCGACGCGCTTGAGAATATGGCGGACGGCACTGTATGCGCAATTATGTTTGAGTGCGTTCAGGGCGAGGGCGGCGTGCTTGACCTTGACAGGGATTTCGTTTTAAAAATCGCCGAAATCGCCGAGAAAAAAGATATTCTTATCATCGTTGACGAGGTGCAGACGGGCAACGGCAGAACGGGTAAATATTTTTCGTATATGCACTTCGGCATAGAGCCGGATATTGTAACTACCGCAAAAGGGCTTGCAAACGGTCTGCCGATAGGTGCTGTGCTGTTTGGCGAAAAGGTAAAAGATACGGTCACGCCCGGCTCTCACGGCTCAACCTTCGGCGGCAATCCCGTGGCGGCGGCGGGCGCGATAAGCATAGTAAATCGCATCGATGAAAAATTCCTTGAAAGCGTTACCGAAAAGGGCGAATACATAAGAAAAAAGCTCCTTGAAATCAAAGGAGTAAAAAGCGTGAGCGGAATGGGGCTTATGCTCGGAATAGAGACGGGCAAAAGTTCCAAAGATATAGCAAACGCCTGCCTTGAAAAAGGGCTGCTGGTACTTACCGCCAAAACAAAAATACGCCTTTTGCCGGCGCTGAATATAAGCTATAATGAAATCAACAAAGGTTTAAACATTTTGAAAGAGGTAATTGAAAATGAATAAGCTGAAGCACTTGCTTAAATTACAGGACCTTACACAGCACGACATACTTGATATACTCAATCTTGCCGACCAGCTCAAATATGAAACGAAGCATGGCATAGAGCATCATCTGCTCAAAGGGAAAACCCTCGGAATGATATTCCAAAAAAGCTCAACGCGCACGAGAGTGTCGTTTGAAACGGGTATGTATCAGCTCGGCGGGCAGGCGCTTTTTCTTTCAAGCCGCGATTTGCAGATAGGCAGAGGCGAGCCTGTTAACGACACGGCGAGGGTGCTCTCCCGTTATCTTGACGGAATTATGATAAGGACCTTTGAGCAAAAGGAAGTTGAGGATCTGGCGAAATACGGCTCGATCCCAATAATAAACGGTCTTACCGATTACTGCCACCCCTGCCAGGTGCTTGCGGACCTGATGACCGTGCGCGAGCACAAAAAGAGCTTTGATGGGCTTAAATTCTGCTATATAGGCGACGGCAACAATATGGCAAACAGCCTTATAGTAGGCGCGATAAAGATGGGTATGGAATGCGCGATCGCCTGCCCCGACGCATATAAGCCCGACGCCGAAATAATGAAATGGGCTTCGCAAAACGGTAAATTCACCTGCTCAACCGATATTTACGAATGCGCAAAGAACGCCGATGTGCTGTACACCGATGTATGGGCGTCAATGGGTCAGGAGAGCGAAAAAGCTCAGCGCGAAAAGGTTTTCAGGGGCTATCAGATAAACGACGATGTGATCTCGGTTGCCAACGAGGGCGTTATGGTGCTTCACTGCCTGCCCGCCCACAGGGAAGAGGAAATTACCGCAAAGGTTTTTGAGGAACACGCCGAGGAAATATTTGATGAGGCGGAAAACAGGCTTCACGCTCAAAAAGCGGTTTTAGTAAAACTTTTGGGATGATCGATATGGATAACGAAAAAGTATATATATGCCTCGCGAACGGTCAGACCTTTGAGGGCAAGCGATTCGGCGCGGGCGGAGATATAACGGGCGAGCTCGTTTTTACAACGGGTATGTGCGGGTATATCGAAACGCTCACCGACCCCAGCTACTACGGTCAAATCGTTTTGCAGACATTTCCCCTTATCGGAAATTACGGCTTTATCGAGGGCGACCGTGAAAGCGAAAAGCCATATGTAAGCGCCTATATCGTAAGGGAAAAATGCGATGAGCCGTCAAATTTCAGATGTGATATGACGCTTGACGAATATCTGAAAAAACACGGCGTTATCGGCGTATATGATGTTGATACAAGGGAAATCACAAAAATAATCAGGGAAAGCGGCGTTATGAACGCGCGCATAGTTTCTGACCCGAGAAATGTTGATTACGAAGAGCTTAAAAAATATGCCGTTACAAACGCGGTGCGCTCTACTTCAACGAAAAAGCCATCGCTTTTGGCGGGCGAAAGCCACAAATACAATGTGGTGCTCATAGACTACGGAAAAAAGGACAATATCGCCCGTGAGCTTGCAAAACGCGGCTGTAATGTGGCGGTGGTGCCCTATAACACGAAGGCACAGGATATACTCAATCTTTCGCCGGACGGAATTATGCTCTCAAACGGTCCGGGCGACCCGCAGGACAATGAGGAATGTATCGCCGAGCTTAAAAAGCTTATAGGAAAAAAGCCGATATTCGGCATCTGCCTCGGTCATCAGCTTTTGGCACTTGCCATGGGCGGCAAAACAACTAAGCTGAAATACGGCCACAGAGGTGTAAACCAGCCCGTAAAGGATTTGAAAACGGGCAGGACATATATTTCTTCCCAAAACCACGGCTATGCCGTTGAAAACGAGGATATAGAAAAAGCGGGCGGAATTATCAGCTATATTAACGCCAACGACGGCACTAACGAGGGCGTTGATTATCCTGATAAAAACGCGTTTTCGGTGCAGTTTCACCCCGAAGCGTGCAGCGGACCGCACGACACAAGATTTTTGTTTGACAGGTTCATAAAAATGATGGGAGGTAACGGATAATGCCTCTTAACAAGGATATAAAAAAGGTGCTCGTAATAGGCTCGGGGCCAATAGTTATAGGTCAGGCGGCTGAATTTGATTACGCGGGCGCGCAGGCGTGCCGCGTTCTAAAGGATGAGGGCGTAGAGGTCGTTCTTGTAAACTCAAACCCCGCCACGATAATGACGGACAAGGCGCTTGCCGACCATATTTACCTTGAGCCCCTCACCGTTGAAACGGTTAAAAGAATAATAGAAAAAGAGAGACCGGACAGTATTTTGGGCGGTCTCGGCGGGCAGACCGGTCTGACGATTTCGATGCAGCTCGCGAAGGACGGCTATCTTGATAAAATGGGCGTTCGTCTCCTCGGCGCAAACGCCGAGGCTATCGACAAGGCGGAGGACAGGCTTCTTTTCCGGGAAACAATGGTAAAGATAAACCAGCCCGTCGTTCCGAGCGATGTTGCAAGCGATATTGAGCGCTCCGTAGAAATTGCGAACGAAATAGGCTACCCCGTTATCGTGCGCCCCGCCTTTACGCTCGGCGGCGCCGGAGGCGGTATCGCCCATAATGAGCAGGAGCTCTTGGCAACGGCTAAAAGAGGACTTATGCTCTCCCCCATCACGCAGGTGCTTATAGAAAAATATATCGGCGGCTGGAAAGAAATCGAATTTGAGGTTATGAGAGACAGCGTCGGTAATGTTATCGTCGTCTGCTCTATGGAGAATTTTGACCCCGTTGGCATCCATACGGGCGACAGTATCGTTATAGCCCCCGCCGTCACCCTCGGCGACAAGGAATATCAAATGCTGCGCTCCGCCGCGCTTGACATAATTACGGAGCTCGGCGTTGAGGGCGGCTGCAACTGCCAATTCGCGCTTGACCCGGAAAGCTTTGAATACAGCGTAATAGAGGTTAATCCGAGAGTCTCGCGCTCATCGGCTCTCGCGTCAAAGGCAACGGGCTACCCTATCGCAAAGGTTACCACGAAAATAGCGCTTGGCTATACGCTTGACGAGATAAAAAACGATGTAACGGGCAAGACATGCGCCTGCTTTGAGCCGACGCTCGATTATGTTGTAGTCAAGCTTCCGAAATGGCCGTTTGACAAATTTGTAAACGCTTCCCGCACCCTTTCCACCCAAATGAAGGCGACCGGCGAGGTTATGAGCATAGCGCCTTCGTTTGAAATGGCTGTTATGAAAGCCGTGCGCGGCGCGGAGATAGGGCTTGATACTCTGAACGATAAATCCCTTGACGGCAAGGATATTATGGAAACGCTACACAATCAGGACGATCTGCGCCTTTTCAGCGTTTTCCGCGCTTTGAAAAACGGCGTTACTCCTGATGAAATACACAAAATCACGATGATAGACGAGTGGTTTTTATATAAGCTCAAAAACCTTGCCGATTATGAAAAGGAAATAGAAAACAGACCTGTCAGCAAGGATATGTATATCAAGGGTAAAAAGCTCGGATATACGGATGCGGCGCTGAAAAGAATAAGCGGCGGCTCACTTGCGTTTCACAGAGACGCGGTGTATAAGATGGTGGACACCTGCGGCGCGGAATTTGCCGCCGAAACGCCTTATTTTTACTCCACATACGACACTGCTTGCGAAAGCCGTGAGATCGACCGTTCCGGCAAGGAGCGTATAATCGTTCTCGGCTCAGGTCCTATCCGCATAGGTCAGGGCATTGAATTTGACTATTCATCCGTTCACTGCGTGTGGACGCTTAAAGAGCTTGGCTATGAGGTAATTCTCGTCAACAACAATCCCGAAACGGTCTCAACTGATTTCGACACGGGAGACAGGCTCTATTTTGAGCCTCTCTGCCCGGAGGATGTTATGAACATAATCAAGGTTGAAAAGCCCATCGGCGTTGTTGTGGCATTCGGCGGGCAGACCGCTATAAAGCTGACAAAATTTCTTGATGAAAACGGCATAAAAATACTCGGCACTTCGGCTGAAAGCATTGATATAGCGGAGGACAGGGAACGCTTTGACGAGCTTCTTGAGCAATTCGGCATATCAAGACCGAAAGGCACATCGGTTATGACGCTCGCCGAAGCGCTTGACGCCGCGAATGAGCTTGGCTACCCTGTTCTTCTGCGCCCCAGCTATGTTATAGGCGGGCAGAATATGACCATCGCCTACACAAACGACGATGTAGAGCAATATATGAGCATCATTCTTGCGCAGGGAATTGAAAATCCCGTGCTTGTGGACAAGTATATGATGGGCACGGAATTGGAGGTTGACTGTATCTCCGACGGCAAGGATGTTCTTATCCCCGGAATTATGGAGCACATTGAGCGCGCGGGCGTTCACAGCGGCGATTCAATAGCCGTTTATCCTCCATATAACATACAGGATAAAATGCTTGCAAAAATCTGCGATGTTTCGGAAAAGCTTGCTTTATCGCTCAAAACAAAGGGTCTTGTAAATATACAATACCTTATTTATCAAAACGAGCTGTATGTTATAGAGGTCAATCCGAGAGCCTCGCGCACCATCCCCTATATCAGCAAGGTTACCGGCGTGCCCATGGTGGAGCTCGCCTCAAAAATAATGGTGGGCGCATCGCTCAAAGAGCTTGGATTCGGCGCGGGGCTTTACAAAACTCCGCCCTACTGCGCCGTTAAAGTTCCCGTGTTCAGTTTTGAAAAGCTCAACGATGTCAACAGCCAGCTCGGCCCTGAAATGAAATCTACCGGCGAGGTGCTGGGAGTTGGCAAAAACCTTAACGAGGCGCTTTACAAGGGGCTTGTATCTGCGGGCTTCAAGGTGGATTTTCACAAGCGGGAAAAGCACGGCGTGCTTATAACCGTAACGAAGCAGGATCGCTTTGAAATAGTTTCACTCGCAAAAAAGCTGGACGATCTGGGTGTGCAGATATGGGCAACGCCTCAAACTGCTAAAGCCATTGAAAGTCTCGGCATTGAAGTGAAAACCGTAAACAAGCTTAGCGTTGATAACTCAATAATGGAGCTTCTTGAAAGCGGAAAGCTCAATTATGTTGTTTACACGGGGAAAAGCGACAAGCGAAGCATAGCCGATTATATACGGCTGTTTAACAGAGCAAATCAGCTTGGGATAGCAACGATAACCTCGCTTGACACCGCCAACGCTTTGGCGGATATAATCGCCAGCAGATACAATCAAAACAACACGGAGCTTGTGGATATAAACAATATGCGCGAAAGCAAAGGCATACTGAAATTCAGCAAGATGCAAGGCACGGGCGACGATTATATTTTCTTCAACAATCAATGCGGCATAATCACCTGCCCCGAAAGCTTCGCCATAGAGTTTACCGACAGGCACAGGGGCATCGGCGGCGACGGCATAGTTCTGCTTGAAAATTCCGATAAAGCCGACGCTAAAATGAGGATATTCAACATAGACGGCTCGGAGGGAAAAATGGCGGGCAACTCCATACGCTGCCTCGGAAAATATCTTTACGACAACGGATTCGTTTCTAAGGAAAATATCAACATTGAAACGGCAAGCGGCATAAAAAAGCTTCAGCTCTTTACAAGAAACGGCAAGGTTTCTTCCGTAACGGTCGATATGGGGAAAGCGGAGCTTCGTCCCTCAAAGATACCGGTAAATATTGACGCAGACAGAATCATAAGCAAAAAGGCGGAGATAGCCGGGGACGAATATGAGATAACCTGCCTTTCCATAGGAAATCCCCACTGCGTTGTGTTTGTAAACAATGTTGATAAAACGGATCTTGAAACGATTGGGCCGAAATTTGAGACATATGAGCTGTTTCCCGAAAGGATAAACACGGAATTTGTAAGAGTAGTAAACAGCCGCACTCTAAAAATGAGAGTTTGGGAGCGCGGAAACGGCGAGACTCAGGCATGCGGCACGGGAGCCTGCGCCGCGGTTATAGCGGCGGTTGAGAACGGCTTTTGCGGCAAGGGAGAAGATATAACGGTAAAGCTTCGCGGCGGCGACCTGATAGTAAACTACACCGACGAACGGGTTACTTTGACAGGCGACTGCAATCTTGTTTTCACGGGGCAGATAGAATATTAACCAACATAAAAAGCGTTCTTCCAAATAGGATTTGGCAGAACGCTTTTTTTATTTAACTCGAAAATCGGAGAAAAAGTTTTCAATGTAAGTGTAAAGATACGACGCTTTACGACAAAATTTTTATTGAAATCTATGTTCAAAACTATGTCGAAATTGTTGAAAACTCAATTTTTGAAGGCCGATTTGTAAAGGAATATTACTTTCAATATTGAAAAGTGTGTATCAACCAACAGCTTGACATACGCTACAACTATAAAACAAAGCATAAAAAACAGGCAGCGCACAGCGCTGCCTGAACAATTTTTATCAATAAATTATTTTTTGAAGAAGCTGACGATATCGCTGAATGTATCGTCATCGTTCGCGGAGAAATTGCTGGGAGCAACCGCGTCAAGAGGAGCGGCGATATCCCTGTTGGCAGTGGTGGATTTGATGGGAGCGCCGGGACCCTTGTCGCCAAAACGGGTGGCGATAACGGTGATTATCATTTCGTCATCGAGATTTTCATCGAAATTGGCTCCCCAAATGATTTCACAATCGGGATGAACAGCCTTCATAACTATTGTGGAGGCCTGATCTATCTCGTCAAGACCTATATCGGTGGAAGCGGTTATATTGAGAAGAACACCGCGCGCGCCGTCAATAGAGGTGTTGAGAAGCGGGCTTGAAATCGCCTGCTGAGCGGCATTTTCCGCCTTATCCTTACCCTTGGCACGCCCAACGCCCATATGCGCGTAGCCTGCGTCTTTCATTATCTCCGTAACATCGGCAAAGTCTGAATTAACAAGACCGGTTGCATTTACAAGATCCGAAATAGACTGAACGCCCTGACGCAAAACATCATTCGCGATCTCGAAAGCATTGAGAAGAGTGATTTTTTCCTCGGTGATAAGCTTGAGGTTTTCGTTGGGGATAACCATAAGCGAATCAACATATTGTGCAAGATCCCTTATACCCTCCTGAGCCTGATCCATACGGCGTTTTCCCTCAAAGGCAAACGGAGTTGTAACAACGCCAACGGTGAGTATGCCCATATCCTTGGCGATCTTTGCAACTACGGGAGCAGCTCCTGTTCCCGTGCCGCCTCCCATACCGGCGGTGATGAATACCATTTCAGCGCCTGAGAGAATATCGCTTATCGCATCGCGGCTCTCCTCCGCGGCTTTTGTTCCAACCTCGGGCTTTGCGCCTGCGCCGCGGCCCTTTGTGGATTTTTCACCGATGAGTATTTTATGATTTGCAACGGACTTGGTGAGCGCGGGCTTATCGCTGTTTATGGCGATAAAATCAACATCCTGAATATTGCACTGAACCATACGGTTTACGGCATTTCCGCCGCCTCCGCCAACGCCGATAACTTTTATTGATACAACCTTTGTATCTTCCGTATCAATTTCAAATCGTCCCATATATTTATTCTCCTTAACTATGTAATATCCCTTTTTTTAGCCTAAACGGCGTATCTTATAAATATTGTAACAATATTGTAATCTTTTTGCAATATTTTTTTTAATTTAATTTAAAGATTATTTCCAAAGTTTTTTGTAGAAAAGAGTTATTCTTTTGTTCAACTTGCACAAAGCGCAACCTTTTCTGCTTTATATCCTAAATTTACCGTAAAGATATTTTCTTTACGCCTATTCCTCTGTAAAGTACGACTGCTTGTCGACCGTCAGATTGATTTTTCCCTTTACGCTGTTGTTGTGCTCGTTTAACTCTTCGCAGATGGCAAGACCTCTGTATATCTTCTTTTCAAGCTCGTCACAGCTTCCCAGCTCAAAAGTAATTCTTGAATCATACACAATGAAATTGCTGTTTTTATTCTTGCTTGAAATTGAGGTTATCTCCGTTATGCCCATCGTTTTGATCGTATTTGTCAGATTTGTGATGCAATCTAACGCGTTTTCATCCTCAAATTCAACGGCATATCCCGCGTCGGAGGATTTTACTTTGGCGTCTGTTATCATTATAACGCCCGCGGGCTTGCTCTTCGCGCTTTTCTCAAGCACCTTTAAATTATCGTCAAGCAAAATAAAAGTTTTATCGGCATTATTTACAGCGTAAACCGCCTTTGCGTCCGTCACCGTAATGTTTACGGTCGCGGGCAGCTTTCTTGTTATTTTTACACTGTAAATATAGGGATATGAGCGTTCAATACTGTTTACGCATTTCTGCGTATCAATGAGAAACAGGTTTTCCCCCGCCTCAATGGTGCAAGCCTTGGCGAGCTCCTCTGCGGTGTATATTTCACTGCCTGTGATGTTAACCGTTGTGATGTTAAAGAAAACAGTCAACGAAAGAATAGCCGCGACAATTGCGACAAACGCGACTATTCCGAGCGTTATAAGAAAGTTTCTCACGCCGTTTTTCAACCTGCGCTTTTTATTTTGCTTTCTGCGCACTTCATTTTTCGTAAAGCCCTGACCTTCGCGCCTGAGCTGAACAAAAGAGCTGTCGGCATATCTGCCCTTATCATTGAAATTGACGGGGCCGTACTCTTCCTCATAATTATCAAGATTTCTCTTTGGCGGTATCCGTTTCTTCTTTTTCATCGCTTATCCTCTTTATATCCGCGCCCGCAAGCGCAAGATTTTCCTCTATTTTTTCGTAGCCTCTGTCTATATGATAAATATCTCTTACAGTTGATTTTCCCTCAGCGGCGAGAGCCGCTATCACCATTGCCGCTCCGCCTCTGAGATCGGTGCAATAGACATTCGCGCCGTAAAGAGACTTTACTCCGTTGATTATGGCGCTGCCGTCGTTGACGGTAATATCAGCGCCGAAGCGGTTAAGCTCGCTTATATGCTTAAATCTTCCCTCGAATATGCTTTCGTTGATAACGGAAGTGCCATAGGATTTCGTCAGCGCCGCCATAACTATCGCCTGACAATCGGTGGGAAAGCCGGGATACGGCATTGTTTTTATGTATCTTACTCTTTTGAGCCTCTTAGGTGACGACACCTTCATAACGCCATTGTCATAGCGAAGCCTGCACCCCATTTCGGCAAATACCGGAAGTATCGGGGAGAGATGCTGTATTTTGACATTTTTAACAGTCAGCTCCTCGGCGTTGAGAGCCGCGGCGCTCATATAAGTTGCCGCCTCTATCCTGTCCGATATAATTGTATGCTCGCAGGGATATAGATTTTCAACGCCCTCTATTTCCACAGTCCCCTCGCCCGCTCCGAATATTCTCGCTCCGCAGGAATTGAGAAACGCCGCGAGGTCGGATATTTCAGGCTCGCGCGCCGCGTTTATGATTGTTGTTTTTCCCCTTGAAAGAACAGACGCGATTATGATGTTTTCCGTTGCTCCCACGCTGGGAAAAGTAAGTATTATCTTCGCCGAATGAAACGAGGGGGCTTTGCAATACAGGCAGTTTCCGTTTTCCGTTATCACCGCGCCAAGCTTTTTAAGCGAGCTTATGTGCAGATCTATCGGCCTTACGCCTATATCACAACCGCCGGGATAGCAGATATACGCCTCCTTAGTTCGTGAAAGCAGCGAGCCGAGAAATATAATTGAGGAACGCATTTCTCTCATCATATCCTCGGGTATTGAGTTTTTAGTGATTTCCGCGGCGTTGACGGTAAGAACATCGCCGTCACGCTTAACCTTAGCGCCCAAATATTCGAGTATCCTCACGGAGGCGTCAACATCTGTCAGCGAGGGCACATTGTGTATAACGCTTTCACCCTTGATAAGCAATGTGGAAGCAAGTATCGGCAGCACAGAATTTTTCGCTCCGTGAACGGATATTTCTCCGCCGAGTTTTTTGCCGCCGTTTATAACTAATTTATCCAAATAAGCCACCTGCCGTATGTAGTCCGCACGACCGCACCGAATATGCGGTGTGCCGTTTATTTACATCTACATACTATGATTTTTCGGCAGGATTGCTAATTTCTATTTTGCAAGGCTCAATATTACATCGCTTATTCGCTTTGCCGAATCCAAGTGAGCCATTTTCTTAGCGTTTTCGCCTATTGTTTTAAGGGTATCCTTGTCGGAAAGGAGCTTGTCGAGCATGGATTTCAGAGTTTTCGAGGTCAGCTCTTTTTCCTCAATAATTCTTGCGGCGTTCCTGTTTACAAGCGCCATCGCGTTGTGATATTGATGATTTTCGGCAACATAGGGGCTCGGTATAAGTATGGACGCCTTTCCCAACGCCTCTATTTCGGAAAGAGATGACGCTCCCGCCCTGCCGATAACCACATCGGCGGCGGACATACAGATATCCATATTATCTATATACTGCCTTACCTCCACCGTTCCCTTTTTACCGTTTTTGAAGCCTATTTTTTCAAATTTTTCAAGATACTCCGAGCCGTTAGTTCCAACGGAATGGATATGGTAATATTCACCGCTTTCGGCGCTCTCGGCAAGAATATCAAACATCGCCTCATTGAGCGGAGCAGCTCCGAGCGAGCCTCCGAAAGAGAGAACGAGGGGCTTATCATCGGGAATAAAAAGCTGTGCTCTTGAAAACTCCTTATCCGCCCTTATAAGCTCGCCCCTTACGGGAAGCCCGGTAACAACGATATCGCTTTTTGCGTCAAGATGGGCGGCGGCGTCCTCAACGGTAACCATCACCCTGTCCACCTGCTTGGCAAGCGCCTTGTTGGTGATCCCGGGAAAAGCATTTTGCTCATGCAGGCAGGTGGGTATCCCCATATGCACCGCTTCCTCGAGAACGGGACCCGAAACATATCCGCCGAAGCCGACACAGACATCGGGCTTAAAATCATTCAATATTTTCTTGCTCTGCCCGCTTGATCGCACAAGGTTAATAAGCGTAACTATATTGTGCTTAATATTTTTGAGCGAAAACGAGCGCTTGAAGCCGCTTATTTCTATTGTTTTAAAATCAAATCCCGCGTTTGGAATTAAGCGAGCCTCCATATGGTCGGCAGTGCCGACAAACATTATCTGCGAATCGGGATAATTCTCTCTGATATAAGAGGCTACGGCAAGAGCGGGATTTATATGCCCCGCCGTTCCGCCAGCGGCAAAAAGTATTTTCATATTTATTCACATACCTTTCGGGTTGCAAATTAAAATCTAATCGGCAACTTTCCTAAAGCTTTCTTTGATTTGCCTTTCTTGAAATGCTCAGCATCACGCCCGCCTCAAACAAAAGCATTATAAGCGCCGTGCCGCCGTAGCTGAAAAACGGCAGAGCGATGCCCGTGTTGGGTATTGAATCCGTAACTACAAGAATATTCAATGCAGTTTGTATCCCTATCTGTGCCGTAATGCCCATTGCGATATATGAGCCGAATTTGTCACGCGCTTTAAGGGAAATTTGTATTCCCCTGATCACAAGAACGGCAAAAAGAAGTATTATCAGAACAGCCCCGAAAAAGCCAAGCTCCTCGCACACGATAGAAAATATAAAATCGTTTTGCGGCTCGGATACATACATATATTTTTGCTTTGAATTTCCGAGACCTACGCCGAAAAATCCTCCCGAGCCGATGGCGTAAAGCGAGTTGTTTATCTGCCACCTGCCGTCTAACGGCTCAAAATCTTTATCCAAAAAGCCCTGAAGCTTTTCCTGAATGTATTTCGGCATTATTTCAGGCACCATAAATATGGCTATTGCCACCGCCACTACGCCGATAGCGCCGATAACGAACAGCCATTTATTCGACCCGCCGGAAAACATAATGGACGCGCCGATAAGAAACATAAGTATCGTGCAGGACATATGATTTTCAAGCAGTATCAGCGCGCAAAAAACCGCGATTATAAGCAAGGGATAAAAAATTCCGTATTTGAAGGTCGCTATCCTCTTAGCGTATTTTGTGAAATATGCCGACAACGCTATTATCAACGAAAACTTTGCAAGCTCCGACGGCTGCAAGGTAAAGCTGCCGAAAATCGGGATATAGCGCCTGAAATTTTCGCCGTTTCCCGATACTCTGCCGTTATTATAAAAGAGAACTATAACAAGAAGTATAAGGGTCACGGGAAGTATGATTTTCAGCAGATCCTTATATATTTTATAATCGAGCTTTGACGCCGCGAGCATTATAGCCACGCCCACTACGGCGAAAATAAGCTGCTTAAAAAAATATGAATACGAATTGTCGCTTTTGAAATATGCCGTAGGGTATGACGCAGAAAGCAGCATAACGAGCCCGATAGCGAGCAAAAGCATCGTAACGGCAAAATATACAACATCAAATTCGCCCGTTATAATATATTCGGACAGTCCCGCCTTTCTGAATGCTTTGCGGGATTTTACAACCGTATCCTTTCTGCGGCTGTTATTTTCTCTGCCGTCATCATAGCCGCCGGGCGTTTCGCCGTAACGGGGGTAACGCACGGGAGGCGGAAGCGGATCAAATCTGTCTGCCATCAGCAGCTCTCCTTTCAAGGCTTTTTGTGTAAAAATTAAACATTATAAACTTAAAGACCGAAATAGCACAGCAGAAAAGCTATAATACAACCTACCGCGTTCACAAGCGAAAATACGGCGCATATCTTTTTTTCTTTCCAGCCGCAAAGTTCAAAATGGTGGTGAATGGGAGCCATTTTGAAAACGCGCTTTCCGTGGGTCAGTTTGAAATATCCTATCTGGATTATATCGCTCATCGTTTCGCACACATAAACGATGCAGATCGGGAAAAGAAGCAGCGGGCATTTAATCGCAAAACCGAGGCCGGTAACTATACCGCCCAAAAACAGCGAGCCCGTATCGCCCATCATAACCTTTGCGGGATTGTGATTCCAAACCAAAAAACCAAGTGTTCCGCCCAAAAGCGCCGCGGAAACGATAGACGCGCCCGCAAATTTTTGCAAAACGGAGATTGCCACAAATGTAACTGCCGATACGGCGGTAACGGACGAGCAAAGCCCGTCGATGCCGTCGGTGAGATTTGCCGAGTTTACGCAGCCAAGCACAATGAAAATCGAAAGCACCCAGAAAATCACGGCGGTGATAACATTTTTTTCAAAATTCAGTGTTCCGATAAAAGGCACATACCACACCGTGTTGTGTGAAAGCCAAAGAGTGAGAACGAAGCCGACAGCCATTATAAGCTGCCCGAGAGACTTTTGCTTAGCGGAAAGGCCCTTGTTTCTTTTCAGCTTGATTTTTATGAAATCGTCAGCGAAGCCGACTATGCCGTTTCCTAAACCGAGAAGAACGGTTGAGATAAAGAGAATATTATCCCTGTTTTGTATTATTGCCGAAAAATCCGTTTGTAAATCGCCACCCGAGGCGACAAAAATGCTTACGGAAATAATTACCGAACAGATCGTTCCGATAATGAACATAAGACCGCCCATATTAGGCGTGCCCTGCTTCGATTTATGCCACGATGGGCCTATATCAAGAATAGTCTGCCCGAATTTCAGCTTACGAAGCCAAGGAATTATCACAAATCCCAAAGCGGCGGTAATGCCGAATGAGATTATTGCGCTTATCAAAATTATTACTTCTACGCTCATTTTACTTCCACCTTTTATATAAATCGCTTATCACATCTTCAAGATGCATTCCCCTGCTCGCCTTGAATATCACAACATCTCCGGCTTTCGCAAGTTCATAGACTCTGTTTGCCAACGCCTCTTTTGTTTCAAAAATTTCGGCGTTTTCAAGCCCGCCCGACTTCGCTCCGTCCACGATATATTTTGAATCTTCGCCAAAGCAAAGCAGGTTATCCACCTTTAGCTCAGCCGCCGTTTCTCCAACCGAAAAATGCGCCTGTTTTGAATAATCGCCGAGCTCCAGCATATCGGAAAGCACCGCTATTTTTTTGTTGCCCGCCGTTGAAGCAAGAGTCCGCAACGCCGCCCTCATCGAATCCGGCGAAGCGTTATAACAATCCTCGATAGAGGTGATACCGTTCACAACTACCGTTTTCTGCCTCATACCCTCCGGCTGATATCTGCCGAGCGCGTCCGCCGCCGCCTGAGGCTCTACATCGAGGAAATATCCCGCCGCGAACGCTGCGAGGGCGTTATATACATTATGTACTCCGATAACGGGTATGCTTATTTTTTGCCTTTTTCCGAAATATTCCACGGTGAAAGCCGTTGAGCCGTTTTTCTCGCTGATTTCTACGGCTTTAAAATCGGCGTTTTCCTCCGTTCCGAAAAAGAAAACTCTGTGTCTGTTCGATTTCACCGTTTTGAGCAGGTCGTTATCGCCGTTAAGTATAAGCGGCGCGTTATCCTCAAGATTTTCAAGCATTTCCGTTTTCGCCTTGAGTATTCCCTCGCGTGAGCCGAGGTTTTCTATATGCGAAACGCCTATATTCGTTATAATCCCCAAGGTTGGCTTCGCGGCGCGTGAAAGCCTGCGTATCTCGCCGAAATGGTTCATTCCCATTTCGATCACCGCCGCCTCAACGGAATTGTCTATCTGAAAAAGCATCTGCGGCAGGCCTATCTCGTTATTGAGATTTCCTATCGTCTTTATCGCGTTATATTTTTCGTTTACCACCAAATAGGTAAATTCCTTTGTTGTGGTTTTCCCGACCGAGCCGGTAAGCCCTATTACGGGGATATTGAATTTTCTGCGGTAATATCCTGCAAGCTCAAGAAGAGCGGCAGCCGTGTTTTCGACTTTAACAAACGGGCCTTTTACCTCAACATCCTCGCATATCATAACCGCCGCCGCGCCCTTTTCAAAAGCGTCGTCAACAAAGGTATGCGCGTCAAAGCGTTCGCCTTTTATGCAGATAAAAAGGCAGCCCTTCGTTATTTTTCGCGTGTCTATGCAAACGGCGTTTATCTGCGCCTCGGCGCTGCATACGCCGCCGCACACACGAGCGATTTCGGAAAGAAAAAGTTTTTCCATATCATTCTCCTAAAATTTCCGCTATAACTTCCCTTTCGTCAAAATGTATCGTTCCAGTTGGAAGTATCTGATAAGTTTCGTGACCCTTACCCGCGAGAAGAATAACATCGCCGGTTTTTGCGTTTTCAAGCGCCCACCTGATGGCTTCTTTTCTGTTTTCAACCACCTTGTACGGCGTTGACGCGCCTTTCATACCCTCTAAAATATCTTCGATTATGGCATGAGGATCTTCAGAGCGCGGATTATCGGAGGTCACTACGCAGAAATCGGAAAGCTCCGCCGCGATAGCCCCCATTTTGGGGCGTTTTGTTTTATCCCTGTCTCCGCCGCAGCCGAAAAGGGTTACTATTCTGCCCTTTGTTATTTCTCTTAGTGAGGTAATTATATTTTCAAGGCCGTCGGGGGAATGCGCATAATCTATGATCACGGTGTAATCCGTGTTTGTGGGAACGACCTCGATCCTTCCCTTTACTCCCTTTGATTTTGCGATTGCGCAAAGCACATCTCTGTAATCAAAGCCGAGAGCTATGGCTACGGAGCAGGCGCAAAGAGAATTATAAACAGAAAACCTGCCGGGGATCGGGCAGCTCGCCCTGCCTATGAAATTTGAAACGAGCTCATATTCCACGCCGTCCGTCTTAAAGCGAACATTTTTTGCGCAGAAATCGGCGTTATTTGTATTCACCGCGTAGGATAACACTTTGCAATCGAGCCCATCGACTATTTTCAGCCCGTTTTTATCGTCCGCGTTTGTAACGGCAATATCACAGCTTTCAAAAAGAAGGCGTTTGGCATTGAAATAATTTTCCCATGTTTTATGGTAATCAAGATGATCCTGCGTAAGATTTGTGAACGCGCCCACAAGAAAGCGCACTCCGTTTACGCGCCCCTGCGCCAAAGCCTGCGAGGATACCTCCATAACGCAATACTCGCAGTTTGCATCCACCATCATTTTGAAAAGCCCCTGAAGCTCATAAGGGTCGGGCGTTGTGTATTTTGCCGGATATATCTCGCTGCCCACCATATTCTGAACAGTGCCGATAAGCCCAACCTTTTTGCCCATATTTTCAAGTATCTGCTTGATGAGAAAAGTTGTAGTTGTCTTACCGTTTGTGCCCGTAATTCCTATAAGCTTGAGCTTTTCCGCGGGATTTCCGAAATAATTTGCGCAAATCTTGGAGAAAACCGCCCTTGTATCCTTTACGATAACCTGCTTTTCAAGGCCGAGATCTCTTTCAACGACTATGCCCGCGGCGCCTTTCGAGAGCATATCCTTTGCGACGGAATGGCCGTCAAACGAATTGCCCTTGATGCACACGAAAAGACTTCCGCTTTTAACAAGCCTTGAATCCTGTGTAACATCAAGCACTTGGGCGTCTTTTTCATATGAGGGAAGCACCTCTATGCCATTCATTATTTCAGATAATTTCATTATTATCCCTCCGTAGTTCAGAGTTTGATTAAGGTCTAATCAAGCGCCGACTGTGTTGATTTAAAGGTCACCTTTATGACCGAGCCGATACCCACCTTGTTCCCCGCATTCTCGCTTTGCTTATACGCAACAACGAGCGAGCTTGAGGAATCGTTACCGGCGATTATTATATTCAGATTATTTTCGGAAGCCCGCCTGTTTGCCTCCGCGATGGTGAGCCCTGAAAAATCGGGTACGGAAACCGTCTTTTCCTCGTTTGTTTCGGTGTAGAGAACTATCGTAGCGTCCTTGGGAACTTCCGTTCCGACCGAGGGAGACTGCCTTATTACCGTGTCGCCGTCGCCTACTACCTTTACGGAAAAGCCCGCCGATTTAAGAGTATTGCGAGCCTCGCTCAGCTTTTTGCCCGATACGCTCGTCACGCTTACCGAGCGGTCTTTCAGCTCTTTCTCGGTATATGTAGGCTCAACGCCGAGCTGTTTCATCGCTTCTTCAACAACTCTTGCCGCTATGGGTGCGCAGACAGCGCCGCCGCCGAGGTCTATACACGGCTCGTCGCATAGGATTATCATCGCGACGCGCGGATTATCCGTGGGAGCTATCGCCGAGAATGAAACGATATATTTATCTTTTTCGCCTTTTCCCGATTCGCCGAGCTTTGTTGATGTGCCGGTTTTTCCGCCGACATTGTAGCCCGCCACATAGCCGTTTTTGCCGGTGCCGTTATCTACAACGGATTTCATCATTTTCAGCACCTTTTGCGAAGTTTCCTTGCTTATTACCTGCCTTACGGCGGTGGGCTCTGTTTTGGAAACCGTTTTGCCCTCTGAATTTTTTATCTCGGAAACGAGATAAGGCTTGTATAGCGTTCCGCCGTTTGCCACGGCGCAAAGAGCCGTGCATATCTGGATCGGGCTGATATTATTTGTTTGACCGAATGAAGCCGAGGAAAGCTCGACTATACCGTATTGGTTTTCTTTATAATATTGAGACGACGCCTCGCCGGGGAAATCAATACCCGTTTTTTTCGTGAAGCCGAAGCCGTCAAAATATTTATAGTAATTGTGAACGCCCAGCCTCTGCCCTACCGTAATGAAGAACGGATTGCAGGAATTTTCAAGACCCTGCGTTAAATTTTCGTGCCCGTGACCTTGACGCCACCAGCAGTGCATTACTTGATCACTGACTTTTATCGCGCCCGTGCAGTTATAGGTGGTGTTGAGATCGACAACGCCCTCCTCGAGCGCCGCCGATGCCGTAAACACCTTATATACCGAGCCGGGCACATATGTATCGGCAACGGTGAAGTTTCTCCACTGCTTTTGCACATAAGCGCTTTCAAGCTCCGCTTTTTTATTTTCGTCCTTTTCCTCTCGGATATCCTCAAGATAAGGCTCGTAAATAACTTTTCTCGGCTCATTGCTGTCATAATCGGGCAGTGATGCCATCGCAAGCACCGCGCCCGTTTGGCAGTCCATAACAACGCCGTAAGTGCCCTTAGCGTCGTACTCCTCAAGAGTGTCTCTGAGCTCCTGCTCGAGAACATACTGAATTGAGCTGTTTATCGAAAGACACAGCGAATTTCCGTCCTGCGCCGGTATCGTTGTTTCGTAATCCTCCATTATAGAGCTTGAGACCGCGCTTTGCGCTGTGATTATTCTGCCGTTTACGCCTTTAAGCTCATCGTCATAATATGCCTCTATTCCCTCAAGACCCTGATTGTCCGAGCCGGTGAAGCCCAGCACCGTTGAGGCAAGCGAGCCGTAAGGATAATATCTTTTTGTCGCCTCCTCAAAGCCTATGCAGCTTTTGAGCTTATATTCTTTATTCTCATCGGCGGTCATAAAATCCGCCACCTGTTTGCGAATGTTATATTCGACCTTGCGGGCAACTACCACATACTTACCGTCCGCCTTTGTATCCTCATACAGCTTTTGCTTTTCCTCGCTGTCAAATTCAAGCGTTTCGGAAAGGAAATCAACGATCACCGACCTGTTAGTGTCCGTGATATTAGAGGGGTCGATAAAAATATTGTAAACCGTTGCCGACTGAGCGAGTATGTTGCCGAGGCTGTCGTATATCGTTCCGCGCCTTGCCTCTATCTCCTTATCGGAGAGCTGCTGATTTTTCGCTTTCTCGGCATATTCCTCACCGTGGACTATCTGAAAATAAAACAGGCGGGAAATTCCCCATACGAAAAGAAGCACGATCACAAGAAACAATATAAAAGTTCTTGACGCGCAGAGTTTTCTGAATCTTTCCATCACATTCCCGCCTTAACTGTAAGTTATATATTATATATTTAATATTTTAGAGAGTTAAGAATATCCTAACTCTCGTGATTATATTTTTCTTATAAATAATACGGAATTATTCATTTGAATATTACAGAATAAGGGTGATATTAAATCACCCTGCCTGTAAGTTGCTTTACGGCTGTTGCTCCTGCGCCGCCTCTCGCTGCTGCTTATACTCTTCAACATCAATATATCTTATCTGCTTAGACTGCAGCTTTACCATACCGAGCTTGTTTTCGGCGTAATCCTCTATCTGTTCAAATGAAACAAGGGCGTCGAGCTCGGCGTTTGTGCAAATATTCTGATTTATCTCGCGGGAAAGCTCCGTTTTGAGCGCGGCGATCTCCCTTGTGTACTCGTTCTTTTTCACATAAGTGAACAGCATACCGAAAAACATCGATACGGCAAGCCCGAGAATTATTAACACGCTGATCACCTGTCTCGCGGCTCTGCGCTGCTCTGCCAGCAGCTCCTCCCGCGATTTCAGCGCTTCATTGGTGCTTTTTACCCTTAAAGGCTTCTTTTTTCTCACGCCCGTCGGCTCGGGCTCATATTTCGGCGCGGCGGAGGAACGGGTGAGACTGAAAGCGTTTACGGCGTTCGCCGTCTCGATATCGGTAAGATACGAATATCTGCGAAAATCGTTTGTATTTGTCATTTCTTTTCCTCCTTTTTATAATTTAGTATTTTTTAAAAGCCCTGAGCCTCGCCGAACGGGCTCTTGGGTTGCTTTGCATTTCGTTTTCGCCCGGCGTTTTTGATTTAAAGAGCAATTCCCCTTTCGGCTTGTTGCCGCACACGCACACGGGAAATTCTTTGGGGCAGGTGCAGCCCCTCGTCCACTCTGCGAATTTTTCTTTTACTATTCTGTCCTCAAGCGAATGAAATGTTATCGCGGCGATTATTCCGCCGTGGGAGAGGCAGTCAAATGCGCTGTCCAAAGCCTTGGGAAGCCTGTCCAGCTCGCCGTTTACCTCGATCCTTATCGCCTGAAATGTCTTTCTTGCGGGATGCCCTTTTTTCAATTCCTTGGCGGGCATCGACGTTCTGATAATATCCGCAAGCTCAAAGGTGGTGGATATATTTTTCGTCGCTCTCGCTTTTATAATATTTGAAGCAATGCTTCGGCTGTATTTTTCCTCGCCGTATTTCCAAATTATATCGGCAAGCGCCGTCTCGCTGTAGGTATTCACCACATCATAGGCGGAGATACCCTGCTTTGACATACGCATATCAAGCGGCGCATCCTTATGATAGGAAAATCCCCTGTCGCCGTTGTCAAGCTGATATGAGCTTACTCCCAAATCGAAAAGTACGCCGTCCACCGTCTCTATGCCGAGATTTTCAAGCACCGTCTTTATCTCAGTAAAATTGCTTTGAACAACGGTCACATTAGGCAGAGCGCCTATTCTTTCATTGAGAACGGAAATCGCGTCGGGGTCTTGGTCTATGGCGATAAGCCGCTTTGCGTGCTTCGCTATTTCCCTTGAATGCCCGCCGCCGCCGGCAGTAGCGTCAACGACCGTTTTGCTTTCGTTAAGCTCAAGCGCCGCCACAGCCTCGTCAAACAACACGCTTTTGTGATTATAATCCGTGCACATCGAGAATATCTATAACCTCCTGCGTGTCTATGCCGGCAAGCTGTGCATAGAAGAGCTCGCAGTTCCATATTTCGATTTTGTTATGGCTGCCGAAAACGACCGCCTCCGTGCGATCCTTCAACTCCACCTGACTTCTCAAATTTTCGTTGAGCAAAAGCCTTCCCTGCCCGTCAAGGCTCATCTTTTCGGCGTTCGCGAGGAAGAAAAGCTCAAGCTTCTTTCTGTCCTTCTGATTTACCTTTTCGTGAATATCGTTTATGAATTTTACCCATTCGTCCATAGGATAGAGAGCGAGACACTTGCCCACGCCGCGGGAGGCTATAAATTCCTGCCCGAGCTGATCGCGCATATTCGCGGGTATCGATATTCTGCCCTTGGCGTCTATCTTATGCACTTTGTTACCTACGAACGGCTCTGTCATTTGCTCTCCTCCTCTCTTCGATTTTATGGATTTACGGGATTTAATATGGATATTACATGGTTTGTAATGGGATTTATATAAATTTTCATAGGATTTTGTCCCACCGTTTACATTATATAGGGCATAACCCCTATTGTCAAGGAACTTTTTTGCTTACGCACATTTTGTAACACTTTGTAACTTTTTTGTAATCATTGTAAAACATCGGCTCTAAATTTGAAAATTGATATTATTTACATAATATGTTAATATAGAATTATAGCTGAATGGAGGTTAAAATATGGCTGATTGCAAAACCACATGGGGTCAAAAGCTGGGCTACGGCGTAGGCGCGGTGGGGCTTGATCTCTCCTACGGAATGTTTTATTCATTTCTTTCCTATTATTTGTCAAGCGTTCTTGGGTTGAAAGAGGCGTTTTTGCTTATACTTACGCCTATCGCAAGAATATGGGACGGCATAAACGACCCCATTATGGGCGCGATAGTGGACAGCACAAAAACAAAAATGGGCAAATACCGCCCGTGGATATTGATAGGCGCGTTTTCAAACGCCGTTGTGCTTTCGCTTCTTTTCACCTCTTTCGGGATGAGCGGAATGAAGCTCTACATTTACATAGGATTTATGTATATCTTTTGGGGAATGACAAACACGATGGCTGATATCCCCTACTGGTCAATGGTGCCGAGCTTTACAAACGACCCGAAAGACAGAAATCTTGTTGCCACCGTTGCGAGAACTTTCAGCGGGCTCGGTCAGGGCATCATTACGGTTTTAACGCCTGTGATATTGCCTATGCTCTCAAGCGGCGTTACTACGGATAAAGGCTACAGCGCAAGCGGCTTTTCGCTTTGGGCGATAATCTGCGGAGTATTTCTTATTCTCTTTTCAAGCGTTTGCGTTCTTTCCACAAAAGAAACTAATGTGATATACGGCAAAGAAAAATTCAGCTTCAAAAAAATCTTTAAGGTAATCGCCGGGAACGACCAGCTTATAGTATTTATGATATTTGCCATGGTATCAAACGCGGGCTGGTATTTAACAAGCGGAACGGCGGTATATTATTTTACCGATGTTCTCGGAGAAAGCTCCGCGCAGAGTATGTTTTCTCTTATAGGCTCAGTCGGCTCAGTGCTCGGTCTATTTGTAATACCCATACTTGAAAAATGGTTTTCAAACAGAAAAATATATCAAATCTCACTCGTTATGACGATAATGGGCTACGCCTTGATGTTCCTTTTCGGTCCCATTCTTAAAATAACCATTGCCCTTGATATATGCTATATTTTCGCGAGCATCGGCATTGCGTCAATGTTTGTGGCGCAGACTGTTTTTCTCTCGGATATAGTGGATTACGGCGAATATAAAACGGGTGTGAGAAACGAGAGCATAATCTTCTCCATGAAAGGCTTTTTGCAGAAAATGGCTTACACGATTCAGACCGTAATACTTTTCGGCGGACTCGGAATTGTGAAATACAACAGCCAGATAACATCGGGCGTTATAAACGAGGCGACGAAAAACACTATTGGAATTATCTGCTTCGGTGTTCCGGCGCTGCTTGTGATAATCTCGCTGATAGTGTTCAGCACGCGTTTTAAGCTTCACGGAGCGCTCAGAAAGGAAGTTCACGACTACATCTCGGAAAAGCGCTCAAAAGCCGAATAAAAGCATTTTATGCGAATTTAGACGAAAGCCCTTGCGGGAATTATGCGTAAAAATAAGGCAAGGGTTTTTCGCTCCTTCACAAAAGAAAAAAGAGCCATTTTCGCTCACCGTAAAACAAGAAAAGCATCGGCATTTCTGCCGATGCTAATGATTTCACTTATAATTTAGTAAAAGTGCTGTGCAAGCTATCTTTATCCACCCTTTCGCCGGTATTGTTTAATTTTATTATGAAGCACAGCCGCTACTTCAAACTTCTCAGGTTCTGAATCAATAAGTTCTTTGAGGTATAAGCTCAAAGTAATTTTCTGGCTCCTGTTCAAAGAAGACCATATTTCAGGCGGTAATAATGCGCTGACAATAAAGGTTTCATTAGGCTTTTTGGCATAAAGATTTGCTTCCATCATATCTTTTAATTCTTGCAGATTGATATTTTTGAATTCATCCGCCTTATATCCCAAGTGCAACAAAACGCAATAGCGCTGGAACATTGTTGGACTCATGCCGTATGCCATGCCCTTCTCCCGGACTTTTTCAAATTCTGCTTCACTATAACTCGAGTAAATTCTCATATATTTCCACCTCCTTATAATTTATTTTGTGATGTGGTGCACTTCACACTATCAGTATACCTTATTATTATGTGCGTGTCAATAGACTTTAAAGATTTTGTTGACAAAATTTAGATTAGATTTAATAATATAAGTGAACAGGGAGCTTTCCGATAGACGGTTAGCCCTGTGATGTTAACAAATAACCGCTAACTTTTCAAGGGCTTGGCGGTTATTTTTTTATGCTTACTATGCAGCCCGTGGCTGAAATAAGATAATAACTACTACCGTTAAATATTCCATAGATAAGAAAATCCCTCCGCTTTCTGAACTGCTCCAAATTGTACGGACAGCACAAAAGCCCCCCTGTGGTAGGGGATATTAAGATTTAAGTAGCAAACTGA
>CANQJS010000002.1 GCA_947624285.1 uncultured Clostridia bacterium
CTGACCGAACAGAGCGGAATGAGCCTCGGCGCATGGCTGGACAAGTGGCTTGCCGAATATGCAACCGGCACCGTTCGGGAAAGCACGCTGTGCAGTTACCGCACCATCGCGGATAAGCATATCAAGCCGATACTCGGCGGCAAGCCCGTGGCGTTTATCACCGCGACCGATGTGCAGAAATTATACAGCAGGCTGAAAAAGCAGGGGCGCGCTCAAAAGCACCCGAAATACGGTCACGAACTGGCGGATTCCACGGTGGGCCGCATTCACTGTATGTTTCACGAAGCGATGGAAGCGGCGGTGAGGGAGCATCTGATCTCCGCCAATCCGACTAAAGGCGCGGCCGTACCGAAAGGTGTAAAAAAGGAGATGCGAGTGTTGGGCAGCGAACAACTTGCCGCCTTCATGGAGCAGATCGACGCCGAGGAGCGGTGGCGGGACTTCTTCTATACCGAACTGACCACGGGACTGCGGCGCGGCGAGATCTGCGGGCTGAAATGGTCGGACTTCGACGAGGGAAGCAGCAAACTGCATGTTAACCGCAGCGTCCATGTGCGAAACGGCGTCGTCACCGAGGGCGAAACGAAAACCGGAAAAGGCCGCCGGAGCTTCTATCTGCCGGTCAGCACGGCGAATATCCTGCGCGAACGAAAGCGTACCGCGCAAACCGAGTGGATCTTTCCCGACCCGCTGAAACCGGAACTTCCGGTCTCGCCGAATCTCGCCTACCGCACCATGAAAGGACTTCTGCAAAAGGCGGGACTGCCCGATATCCGCTTTCACGACCTGCGGCACACCTTCGCCACCCACGCGCTGCAAAGCGGCGTGGACGCCAAAACGCTGTCGGGGATCTTGGGACATACCAACGCCAGCTTCATGTTGGATACCTATACCCATGTCACCACAGATATGCAGAAAAGAGCGTCCGACATCGTCGGGAATTTTATGAACGATATTTTCGGAGAGGAACTGAAACCATGAGCAAAAAGAGAAGATCCGGAGAAGGGACGCTGCGACTGAGAAAGGACGGACGCTGGGAGGGTCGCGTCGTCGTCGGCTATCGGGACGACGGCCTTCCGATCACCAAAAGCGTGACCGCGAAAGAAAAGGAAACCTGCCTGCAAAAGTTGGAGGCGTTGAAAGAGACCTGCGGCGCGCACTCTGCGGGCAGGCTTGCGCCGGATATGTTATTCGGAGATTGGATCTCGCTCTGGTACACCCGGTTCAAAAAGCCGTCCATCCGTCCGACCACACAGGTCAATTACGAAAACCAGATCGAACGGCATATCCGTCCCGACGTCGGTCGAATTCCGCTGAACAGGCTCACGCAGAACGATCTGCAACAGTTCTACGCCCGACAGAAAGCAGGCGGTCGGCAGTTCCGAGCCGACCGATTCGGCGCGGGACTGTCCGACCAGATGATACGCGCCTGCCACGCCCTATGTCGGGCGTCCCTCGAAAAGGCGTTGACCGAGGGGCTGATTCGCGTGAACCCCGCCGTCGGCTGTAAACTGCCGCCCAAAAAAGCGCGGGAAATGCAGGTACTCACCCGCGAGGAAATGCAGCGGTTCATGATACAGGCAAAGGCGGACGGATATTTTGAACTGTTCCTGCTGGAATTCAGCACGGGACTTCGGCGCGGCGAAATCGCGGCGCTGCAATGGAACGATCTGGATCTGCGAACGGGCGAACTGCACATTTCCCGTCAGGCGACCACCGTGGGCGGGAAAATTCAAATCTATGCGCCAAAGACCAGATCCTCCATCCGCACCGTGCGCCTGCCTCCGGCGATCATAGCCGTCCTTGCCGCGTTGAAAGAACGGACCGATTCGCGGTGGATCTTCCCGTCACCGGTCAAAGAGAACGCGCCGCGACATCCCGCCGCCATACGCAAACTGTTGGGGCGCATCCTGGAGCGGGCGGGATGCAAGCATATCCGTTTCCACGACCTGCGGCATACCTTCGCCACGACCGCATTGCAGAACGGCATGGACGTCAAGACCCTGTCGGCAATGATCGGGCATATTTCGGCGGAAACAACTTTGAACATCTACACCCATATCACCGACGATATGCAGAAAAATGCGGCGGACAAGATCGAGCGCGGCTTCGGGCGAAACGAGCGCGGTTTGCGCGAGGCGGAGCAAACACCCGCCAAACCGGAAAAGCAGCCGCAGAGGGCAAAATTCGAGCCGTACAAGGGCAAATACCGCAAACCCGGTACCGGGTGCGTCAGCGAGATAAACGACCACCTGTTCGAAGGCCGTTATTCGCCCACAAACGCCTACGGCAAGCGGATATCGAAAAATGTTTACGCCAAGACGCGGGAGGAATGCGAGGAAAAATTGGCCGAGCTGATCGCACAGATGAAGGCGGAAATCGCCGAGGAAAAGAAACGGTTGAAAACGGGGAAAGCAGCATCGTAGGTTGTCAAAATTTGCGCCGCCGTAAACAAAGAAATAGACAGAAAAAGCGCCTCTGGGACGGTCGTCCCGGAGGCGTTGGTCGGAGTGGGGAGGCTCGAACTCCCGGCCTGATGCTCCCAAAGCACCCGCGCTACCAACTGCGCTACACCCCGATTTTATGTGATTTTTCTGCCAATCAATCCGCGACTGTGGGAATCCATGTGGTCATTCGCCGTTTTTGCCGTTTTTCAAGCGATCCGCACAGCCGAAAAGTCGCCGTGTGTCAGGCTTTTTCGGAAGGATGCCGGAATGTCATGAGCGCACGGTGTCACGCTCCCAAAGCAGGCGCGATACCAAACTTCGCCACACCTCGATATTCCGACACCCGTTTTGGGCGGTCGTGTTTTTAAGCGCTTACACATTTTAATATATATGAAGCTGTTTGTCAAGTGATATACGGCGGCAACGAAAATAAACGGGCGCGCCGCCGAGAAGTGCGGATATTTGCGTTCTGTACAGTTGAGGGCGCTCGGTCGAGGCTTTTTGCATTATTTATCGTATTGACTTTGAAGCTGTTTTGAAATATCATAAAAAGCGGAGTTACTTCTTCAATCATTATTCTTTCGGAGGATAGAGCCATGAACAGAAGTTTTCCGCTTATTTTTATTTCTCTGCCGATAATAATAACGGCATTGGCGATGGTTTTTACCGCCTGCTCGGGTAATTCCGATAATACCGTTCCCGTTCATACGGGCGCCATAGCTTTCGACAATAAGCTCGGCGACAGCGGCAGCGATCCGTGGGTAATCCTGAAAGACGGCGTTTATTACTATTGCTATTCCGCCGAAGGCGGCGTATGCGTTGCGAGATCAGAAAATCTCGGCGAGATCGGGCACATCGGCGGCGTGAAAGTTTGGTCGCCGGACAAGCCCGAATACTCAAGCGATATTTGGGCGCCCGAGCTCCATTACATCAACGGTAAATGGTATATTTATGTGGCGGCAGACAACGGTGACAATGCAAATCACCGCATGCTCTGCCTTGAGGGTACGGCGGACGACCCGACAAAGCCTTTTGTTACAAAATCCGTTATGCGCCCGCAGACTGACCGCTGGGCTATAGACGGCTCAGTTATGGAATACGGCGGGAAGCTTTATTTCATTTGGTCGGGCTGGGAAGGAACGGAAAACATTGACCAGAGGATCTATATAGCGCGCCTTGAAAACCCGTGGACGATTTCGGGCGACAGAGTTGAGCTCAGCAAGCCCGAATACGGCTGGGAAAGAAAAGGCGGAAATCCCAAAATAAACGAAGGCCCAACGGCGCTGGAGCTCAACGGAACACAGCACATAGTTTATTCCGCATCGGGAAGCTGGTGCGACGATTACTGCCTCGGCTTGCTTACCCTTACGGGCAGCGACCCGATGAATCCCCAGAGCTGGGAAAAGTCGCGCAAGCCCGTTTTTAAAAAGACGGACAGAATATTCGGCCCCGGCCACGCGTCTTTCACGACTTCAAAGGACGGAAAGCGCCGCTATATCGTTTACCACGCCAACGAGGAAAAAGGCTCGGGCTGGGGCGGCAGAGCGCTTTGGGCGCAGGAATTTACCGTTGACGAAAATAACTTTCCCGTTTTCGGCAAGCCGCTTCCTGCCGGCAGCACTCAATATACTGACTGATAAACCGCCGCGGCAAAATTTTTAATTCCGATCACGATCGGCAAAATAACTTTAACAACGCATTAAATTTTCAATTAACTTAATATAAAATTTGCAATAAAATCCATATAGGAATAAATATACGAAAAGGGAGATTTTAATGACGACTTTTATTATCGGACTTGTGATACTTTTTGCCGGAGGAGCTCTATACGGCAAGCTGTGTGAAAAGGTATTCAAACCTGACGACCGCGAAACGCCTGCCGTGCGGCTGAATGACGGCGTGGATTTTGTGCCCATGAAGAAATGGAAAAATTCGCTGATCGAGCTTTTAAACATCGCCGGAACGGGACCGATTTTGGGCCCGATACAGGGTATTCTTTTCGGCCCTATTGCGTTTTTGACGATTCCGATAGGCTGTGTGATAGGCGGCGCCGTTCACGATTATATGAGCGGTATGATCTCCATGCGAAACGACGGCGCGCAGATGCCGTCGCTTATACAAAAATATCTCGGCAAAAATGCGTATAGGTTTTATAATATATTCGTCTGTCTTACTATACTGCTCCTCGGAACGGTATTTATTTACACACCGGGCGATTTGTTTGTAACGCAGATTTTGGGAGCGAGCAGCAGCGCAAATAACCCCATTGTCTGGATAGTATACGGCGCCATTTTCGTTTATTATATATTTGCGACGCTTTTCCCGATCGACAAAATCATCGGTAAAATCTACCCGCTTTTCGGCTTACTGCTTATTTTATCGGCGATCGGCGTGTTTGTAGGCTTGTTCGCAAAGGGTTATAAGCTCGACGACATATGGACGACAGGCGTGGCGGGCGTGCATCCGCAGGGGTTTCATTTTATACCGGTATTCTTTGTGACCGTGGCGTGCGGAATAGTCTCGGGATTTCACTCCACTCAATCGACTCTCATCTCCCGCACCATGAGGAGCGAAAAAGAAGGCCGTATGACATTTTACAATATGATGATAGCGGAGGGCTTTATCGCGATGATATGGGCCGCCGCAACAATGGGAGTAATGAAGCTCGGACTTGCCGACGCTAAGACCGATGCCACGAGCGTAGTCGGCATTGTCTCAAATAATCTGCTCGGTAAAGTCGGTGGAATCATCGCCGTAATAGGAATAATCGTGCTGCCGATAACTTCAGGAGACACGGCTCTGCGCTCATTGAGGCTTATAATAGCGGAGGCGGCGAAGATCGACCAATCAAAAAGAAAAAACCGATTGACGGTTTCGCTTGCCATATTCGCAGTTGTGGCTGTTATACTGGTATTCGCAAAATTAAATGCGGGTGGATTTAATGTGCTTTGGCGTTACTTCGCATGGGCAAATCAAACAATAGCCGTATTCGCGTTCGCGATAATCACCGTGTATATGATAAAGCACAGGATGCCGTTTATAATAACTCTTGCGCCGGGTATGTTTTATATGTTCATAATTTCAAGCTATATTTTGAACGCGAAAATAGGCTTTAACCTCCCGTGGGCGTTTAGTTACTCTATCGCGGGCGTGCTTACGGCGGCATACGCGGCGATGATAATCCGCAGCGGTATGTTGAAAAGGAATAAGCTAAGTAAATCATAAGCAAATAAAATATGCGGATATACAGCCGAGCGCCGAGAAGAAAATGCTTACTTCTCGGCGCTCGTTTCTGTTTTATTGCTGTTTTACTGCTGTCAATTGATTTTTATGTATCTTTTTAGGCGCTTTTTATCGCGTCCTTCATAGATTTAACATATTCGTAAACCTTTTCGGGCGCTTCTTTGCCGTACTTTGCAACGATTTTTACTATTGCCGAGCCGACGATTATGCCGTCCGCTATTTGAGAAAACTTTTTCGCCTGCTCCGGCGTGCTTATTCCGAATCCGATCGCCGCCGGTACATTCGTAACCTCTTTGATCGCCTTTGTTATCGCGGCGAGGTCGGTTTTTATCTCGCTCCTGACGCCCGTTACGCCCAGCGATGAGACCTCATACACAAATCCCTTTGCCTGCGATGCTATCATCTTTATTCTGTTTTCGCTCGTTGGCGCGATAAGCGAGATCACATCTATCCCGAAGCCGTCCGCGACGCTTTGCAGCTCATCCTTTTCTTCAAACGGAAGATCGGGGATTATAACGCCGCTTATGCCGCACGCCTTTGCCTTTTCAAGAAATCTGCCGTAGCCGTATTTGAAAAGCACATTTAGATATGTCATATACACAAGCGGAATATCGACCTGACCTGAGACCTTTTTCGTGAGCTCAAACACCTTATCCGTAGTTGTGCCGCCGGAAAGCGAACGGATATTCGCCTCCTGTATAACGGGACCCTCGGCTATCGGGTCTGAAAACGGAATGCCGATCTCTATAAGGTCACAGCCCGCCCGAGCCATATTAACCATTATTTTTCCGCTCGTCTCAAGGTCGGGGTCGCCCGCCGTAACGAAGCCTATAAACGCCTTGCCGTTTTTAAACGCGTTTTCGATTTTACTCATATATCTCTTTCCCCCTGTATCTCGCTATGGCGGCAACATCCTTGTCGCCCCTGCCGGAAAGGCAGCAGATTATAATATCGTCCTTGCTCATTTTCGGAGCGATTTCCATAATGTGGGCAACGGCGTGCGCGCTCTCAATGGCGCAGATTATGCCCTCTGTTTTCGCGATATACTCAAACGCGTTGACCGCCGCCTCATCTGTTATCGGCACATATTCCGCCCTGCCTATATCCTTTAAGTGGGCGTGCTCCGGCCCTACGCCCGGATAATCGAGGCCCGCGGAAATACTGTAAACGGGGGCTATCTGCCCGTATTCGTTTTGGCAGAAATACGACTTCATTCCGTGGAAAACGCCAAGCGTGCCCGTTGCCATAGTAGCGGCAGTGCGCTCCGTGTCAACTCCCTCGCCCGCCGCCTCGCAGCCTATGAGACGAACTTCTTTATCGTTTATAAAATTATAAAACATTCCCATAGCGTTTGAGCCGCCGCCGACGCACGCCACCACAGCCGCGGGAAGCTTGCCCTCTTTTTCGAGTATCTGCTCCCTCGCCTCACGGCTTATCACGCTTTGAAAATCCCTTACGATAGTCGGGAACGGATGGGGACCCATTACCGAGCCGAGAACATACAGCGTATCGTCAACTCTTGATACCCATTCGCGCATCGCCTCGTTCACCGCGTCCTTCAGCGTCATCGTGCCGGTCGTGACAGGGTGCACCTTTGCGCCGAGAAGCTCCATTCTGTAGCAATTGAGCGCCTGCCGTTCTGTATCGTGCTTGCCCATAAAGATCTCGCATTCAAGCCCCATAAGCGCCGCCGCCGTGGCGGTTGCAACGCCGTGCTGACCGGCGCCCGTCTCCGCGATAACGCGTGTTTTGCCCATCTTCTTAGCAAGCAGGCACTGCCCCAAAACATTATTTATCTTGTGTGCGCCCGTGTGGTTGAGATCCTCGCGTTTCAGATAGATTTTAGCGCCGCCCAAATCCTTCGTCATATTTTCGGCGTAGTACAAAAGAGACGGCCTGCCCGCGTATTCTCTGTTGAGCCTGTCGAGCTCGGCGACAAAATCGGGGTCGTTTTTGTAATGCTCATAGGCGTTTTCGAGATTTATTATCTCGTTCATCAGCGTTTCGGGGATATATTGCCCGCCGTGGATCCCAAATCTTCCTTTACTCATTTCTCACTATCTCCATAACTTTTTTAATTTTATAATAATCCTTTTGCCCGTTCGTCTCCACCGAAGAGGAGAGATCGACCGCATAGGGATCGACTTCTTCTATCGCTCTTTTCAAATTTTCAGGGCCGAGCCCGCCGGCGAGAAAAAATGGCGTTTCTGTTTTCGGTATTGCCGACCAGTCAAATGTATTTCCAGTTCCAGTACCCGAATCGAATAAAAGGAAATCCGCCGCGTCCCCGTATTCGGCTGTTCGCGCCTCAATGCCCTTTTCGCATTTCAGATATTTTATAACGGGGGCGTTTACGGCTTTGCAAAACTCCGGACTTTCGTTCCCGTGGAGCTGAACGATGTCTATAATTCCCTGTGACAGGAAAGATGCTATTTTTTCGGCGCTGTCATTTACGAAAACGCCGACAGCCTTTATTCCACCGTCAAGGCGGGAGCGCAGCTTCGCCGCCGTTTCGCGGGATATGCTCCGCCCGAAGCCGTCCGCAAGAATGAAGCCTATATAATCGGGCTTTAATTCGTTCACATAATCGATATCGCGCGGCGTGCGAAGCCCGCAGATCTTAATTTTACTCACCTTTAAGCTCCTTCAGTACCTTTGCCTTATCGCGTGCCCTCATAAGAGTTTCGCCGATAAGCACGGCGTCTGTTTTGTTATTTTCCAGCACCTCAATATCCCGCCGTTCCTTTATTCCGCTTTCGCTTACGAAAGCAACACCCGCCGGTATAAGCTCTCTGTAACGGGTGGAATTATTTACATCAACGGTGAAATCGTGAAGATTTCTGTTATTAACTCCGATCACTCTTGCCCCTGCCGACAAGGCGGAGCTTATCTCCTCCTCATCGTGAGCCTCTACAAGGGCGCTTATCCCGAGAGAGTCGCAAATGCCGATATACTCTCTTATCGTGTTCGTATCAAGCAGCGCGCAAATCAGCAAAACCGCCGCCGCGCCGAGGCATTTTGCCTCGTAGAGCTGATATTCGCACACGGTGAAATCCTTGCGCAAAACCGGTATTGAGACCTCGCGGGCTATTTCTCTGAGGTATTCGTCGCTGCCGAGAAACCATTTCGGCTCTGTGAGGCAGGATATACAGTCCGCGCCCGCCGCCTCATATTCTCTTGCGATTTCAAGATAGGGGAAATCTGGCGATATAAGCCCCTTTGACGGGCTTGCTTTTTTAATTTCACATATGAATGAAACGCCGTTCTTTTTCAGCGCTTTTTCAAAGGAAAAATCGCCTTTTGGCATCGCCAGCGCCCGCGCCTTTACCTCTTCAAGCGGCTTTTCGGAGATTATTTTACCGTATCTCTGCCTTGTATTATCGGCTATCTCGTTTAAAATCGTTTTACTCATTCGTGATCCTTATAAATTCATCAAGCGTTGATGCGGCTTTGCCGCTGTCTATCATTTCCTGCGCTGTTTTTATCGCGTCGGCAAGGGTAACTTCGCCCTTTTTCGCGGCGTAAATGCCTGCTCCCGCGTTCAAGAGAACTGCCGTGCGCTGTGCCTGCGTTCCCTTACCGTTCAAAACATTTCTTGTTATCTGCGCGTTTTCCTGAGGAGTACCGCCGAGCAGTTCATCTTTAGTGCAGCGTTTGAAACCGAAATCCTCGGGCGTTATTTTATAATATTTTATATCTCCGTTTCTGACCTCGGCAACTGCCGTTTCGCCGCATGCGCTTATCTCGTCGAGCCCGTCCTCGCCGTAAACCACAAGGGCGTTTTCCACACCCAGCTTTACAAGCGCCTTTGCTATTTTTTCAACATAGCTCTCGCTGAACACGCCGAGCATCATCATCTTTGCTTTGGCGGGATTGGTGAGCGGGCCGAGGATATTAAATACCGTTCTTATTCCTATCTCTTTTCTGACGGGACCCACAAAACGCATGGCGGAATGGTATTTCTGCGCGAAGAGGAAGCAGATATTAGCCTCATCGAGCGCTTTTTTCATCTTTTCGGGCTCGGCGTCGATTTTAACGCCGAGCGCCTCAAGGCAATCCGCCGCTCCGCTTTTTGACGATGCCGCCCTGTTGCCGTGCTTTGCGACCTTTATTCCCGCCGCCGCGATGATAAGCGATGCCGAGGTGGAAATATTAAAGCTGTTTGAGCGGTCGCCGCCCGTTCCGACTATATCAAGAGTTTCACATTCGGTATCGAGAATGAGCGCCTTGCTTCGCATTCCGTCCGCACATCCCGCTATTTCCTCATCCGTTTCTCCCTTGGCGGCAAGCGCCGTTAGAAAAGAGGAGATGAGCACCGGTGAGCATTCTCCGCTCATTATTTCGGAAATTGCCGCTTTCGCCTCGTCATAAGTGAGATTTTCCTTTGCGGATACCTTCGCAAGTAATTCTTTAAGCATTTTATTTACCTCCCAAAAAGTTTTTCAAAATTGTTTTTCCGCTTGGAGTCATTATCGACTCGGGGTGGAACTGAAGCCCCCATATCGGAAGCGTTTTGTGCCGCACTGCCATTATCTCGCCGTCAGCGGTTTTACCTATCACCTTAAGGCAATCGGGTATCGTTTCCGGCAACGCCGCGAGCGAGTGATAGCGCGCGACCGTTATAACATTCGGCAGACCCTTGAATATCTCATCGCCGTTATCTATGAACGCCTCGCTCTGCTTGCCGTGTATAAGCTCTTTCGCATAGCCGACGGTTGCGCCGAACGCCTCGCAAATCGACTGATGCCCGAGGCATACGCCGAGAATTTTTGATGTGTTTCCCAGCCGTTTGGCGACCTCTACGCACACGCCCGCGTCCTTCGGTCTCTTAGGTCCAGGGGAGAGGATTATGTATTCGGGTTTCAGCGCCCCGATCTCCTCAACCGTCATTTCATCGTTTCTTATCACCCTTATATCGGGGTCAAGAGAGCCTATAAGCTGATAGAGATTATAGGAAAAGGAATCGTAATTGTCTATAAGCAAAATCATTCCGAGCCCTCCCCGCTTATCTTCAAAGCCTTTATGACGGCCTTCGCCTTGTTGATACATTCCGCGTGCTCCTTAGCCGGCACTGAATCGGCTACTATCCCCGCGCCTGAGCGGACGAATACCTTGCCGCGCTTTTTATACGCTATTCTTATCGCGATGCACGCGTCAAGATTTCCCGTGAAATCAATATATCCTATCGCTCCGCCGTAGATCCCGCGCTTGTTATTTTCAAGCTCGTTTATTATCTCCATAGCCCTTATTTTCGGCGCGCCTGAAAGCGTGCCGGCGGGCAGAACGGCGTCAACGGCGTCAATTGCATTTTTATCATTCCTTATTCGCCCCTTGACCGTTGAGCCTATGTGCATTATATGGCTGAATTTCAGAATATTGTGATATTCCTCCACCTCTACCGAGCCGAATTCGCTGATTTTTCCCAAATCGTTTCTGCCGAGATCCACAAGCATATTATGCTCCGAAAGCTCCTTGGGGTCTTTCAAAAGCTCTTTTTCAAGCGCCTCGTCCTCCTTTGGTGTTTTTCCCCTCGGTCTGCTGCCGGCAAGCGGATATGTATATAATGTTCCGTCCGTCAGCTTAACGAGAGTTTCCGGCGACGCGCCCGCTATCTCAATATCATCGGACGAAAAATAAAACATATACGGGCTTGGATTTAGCTTTCGCAGCACCTCATATGTTGAAAAAAGAGAGCCCTCCATTTCCGCCTGAAGCCTGTTTGAAAGCACCACCTGAAAAATATCGCCCTCGCGGATATAGCGCTTTGCCTTTTCGACCATGGAGCAATATTCATCCTCGCTGAAAAGAGAAGTTATCCGGGATTTCAGACGGGGCTTTTCTATTTCGACCTCCTCGCCGTTTGCGATTATATTCGCCATTATGGCGATCTCCTTTTCGGCGCAGGCGTAATTTCGCTCAAAATCATCGGTTTGCATATTGCATATGAGAATGATTTTTTTATCCCTGTTGTCAAAGGCGATGACCTTATCAAAAAGCATAAGATCCATATCCTTGAAATTTCCGTCATCCTTCGCGTTGAGGTCAAGCGACGGCTCGCTGTATTTTATGTAATCATATCCGAAATAGCCTACAAGCCCGCCCGTAAAGGTGGGCAGATAATCAAGCTTGGGGCTTTTGTGCCCGTCAAGCAGCTTTTGCACAAACGGGCGCGGGTTGGCGTTGTATTTCATAACGCCGTCGGCGTCGGTCACGGTGACGCAGCCGTCAACACAGCATATTTCCGCTTTGGGATCGTAGCCCAAAAATGTATATCTGCCCCATTTATCGGAATCCTCACAGGATTCGAGCATATAGCAATGGGAGCTTATTTTTTTCAGCTTTTTCAGCACCTGAAGCGGCGTGTGCTCAAACGGAAGCTCCGCGGAAAGGGGCAGAGTCTTATAGCCTTCTGCCGCTTTCAGCGCCTGTGTTTTTGAAGGTCTTATTTTCATTATTCTCCTCCTTTTATTTTGATTTGCAGAGAGGGAAATAAAAAATCCCCGGCAGCAGTGATTTATACTGCTGCCAGGGACGATAAATTATCGCGGTGCCACCCTGTTTCACGGGAAAAATCCCGTATCTCTGCGAGGTACTGTCATACCCCCGACCACTAACGCAGGCCCTGCGTCACGGGATAATAAGCAGATAATCTGCCGTTTGCCGTGCCCTCAGCGGTCCATTTAACAGGCCGTGTTACTGCCGCATTCCAGCTCCCGCGGCTCTCTGTGAGTTCGTTTCCTGTTTTTATCTCCGCCTCAACGGTTTGTTTTTTATTAAAAATATAATAGCAAAGGATTTTCAATTTGTCAATAGTATCATTTTACTAATTTTCCGTTTATGATTTTTCCGCTCAGCTCTTTGCCGCCCTTGAGCCTCAGACCTTTTACTCTTCCCTGCCAATGTTCGGGCATGGCGTTGTTCCTTATCATTTCCGCTATGCCCGCTGTTACGCCGAAATTGCCGTCTATCTGAAACGGAGGATGGGCGTCAAACAAATTGGGATAAGTGCCGCCGCCTTGACCGCCTTTTTTGCCCGCTTTGATCGGGTTTAGCTGATTTTTGATAAGCCTGTAAGCGTTTTCGCCGTTGCCCAGCCGCGCCCAAAGGCAAACCTTCCAGCCGAGACTCCAGCCCGTTCCGCCGAAGCCCCTCGCGTAAAGCGACTTTTCCGCTGCTTTTCGCAGCTCTTCGCCGCACTCAAACGGCGACGGATAAACGCAGTAGAGATGACTTACATGGCGGTGCTCGGGCTCTTTTTCTTCATATTCCTGCGCCCATTCGGGGATTCTGCCGTCGGAGGCGGGCTTAACCTGCTCGATTTTGGGAGCGTCAAAGCCGAGTATCTCGCAAATTCTGAAGAAATCGTGAAGTATCTCCCTGTCCATAGAAGGCATATAGGTGAGACTGTAGGCTTTTCCGTCTTTAATATATGAGTTTTCGGGCGAAAGCGACGGGCAGGTAACAAGCTCTTTTTCGTGCTCCACAAGAAAATCTTTATAAAACGCAAGACATTCGGCGAAAAGAGACTTTATTTCCCTCAGATAATCCTCGTCCTCCGTATAAAGATAGTGGTCAAAAAGCATAACGAGAAGCCACGGAACACCCGCCTGCCAAATTGAAAACGAGGAATCGTTGCCGCCCCCGTTGGGATGCCCCGCCGGATTTGTGTTGCCCCATATATCCGTGTTGTGGTGGGCGCAAAAGCCTTCGCATCCGTAATATTCCCACGCAGTGACCCTGCCGTTTTCGGCAAGCTTTTTAACAAGCTGCGCCAGCGGCTCAAAGCATTCCGAGAGATTGCATATATCGGTGCACCAATAGTTCATCTGCGTGTTTATGTTTATTGTATAGTTGGAGCTCCACGGCGCTCGCACATTCTCATTCCATATCCCCTGAAGATTCATGGCGGAAGTACCCTTTCGAGAGGCGGAAATCGTGAGATATCTGCCATATTGAAAGAGAAGCGCCACAAGGCCGTCGTCCTTCGCTCCCTTTTTAAACGCCGCAAGCCTTTTATCGGTCGGAAGTTCGCTGTCCCCGCCCTCCAGCTCAAACTCCACTCGGTTGAAAAGGGCGGAAAAGTCGGCTATGTGGTCCTCAAGAAGAGCGCGATAGGGCTTTATGCCGCCAAATCGTGAAAAGGCTCTTTCAAGGGCATTAGCAACAGGCATGGATTTAAAATCGATAAACGAAGTTGCGAGGCTTATGAGGATCGTGACCTCTTTTTGGTTTCTGATTTTTATCGAGCTTCCTTCAAATACGCCGTTGCCCAATATTTTTGCCACAGCGGCAAATCTCATCGCCCTGTCGCCGTAGATCACGGGGTCGGGCACGAAATAATACGGAGGCTGGCACACCTCGGGCGCAAAGCCCTCCATGATCAAAGCGTCCTCCCTTGTGAAGGTGTTGTAATTCAAAAGGCTTTCAAATGTTATATCACAGGAAAATTCAAAGGCGGATTTCAAATTCACGACTATCATATCCGCGGGCTTGCTGGCAAAAACCGTCTCGGTTATCCCGAGGCAGGAAACTGTCGCAACTCCCTTGGAAATATCCAGCTTGCGCTTATACGCCCTTTTGTCGATTTTATTTTTAAAATCGATTATCAAGTTACCGAACGGCAGATAGCTTTCGCACCAATGGCCGTGAAATTCGTTGTTCCCCAGCCTCTCCGCCTCTTTTATATCCCCGCTGAAAACGGCGTTTCTTATATCCTCAAGGCTGTCCTTGGCGTTTTCCGTATTCAGCTCCTTGGGGTAACCGCTCCAAAGAGTATCCTCATTGAGAGCCAACCTTTCGGTTTTCATATTTCCGAAGACCATCGCGCCCAATCTGCCGTTGCCGACGGGAAGCGCCTCCTCAAATCTTTTTGCTTTTTTTGTGTAAAACAATGTGTTTTCCATAATTTTGCTCCGTTATCTTATTTAAAACAATATATATAATCGTTTGAAGCCGGCATTTAATGATCGCCGAGCCCGTTTTTGTACTCCGTGGGAGAAACGCCGAATTCCTTTTTAAAGGCTTTTAAAAACACAGAGTAATCTCTGAAGCCGACCGCAAAGCAGACTTTTTTTGCCGAGTTTTCCTTTCCTAAAAGAAACGCCGCGTGCAGCAGCCGCTTAGAGCGTATATACGCCAGCACCGTTTTGCCTGTTGCCGCCTTGAAGCGGTGCATCAGGCGATAACGGCTTATATAAAATTCCGAGGAGATTTTATCGACCGACAGCTCTTTGAAAAGGTTTTTGTTTATGTAGCTCAAAACGGAATCGACCATTTCATCGCTTACAAAATCGACTTCTCCCCCGTCCTCGGCGGAGACTCTGTTGACAAGCACCATAAGCTGAAACAACAGCGACTGCCTCATAAGCTCGCTTCCGAAGCTGTCGTCCCTCTCGGCGGAAAGCTCCTTTGCGAGCAAAAATATCCTGCTTCTGACGGCGCTCTGTGCTCTGAGCAGGCACAATCCCTTTTGCGCCGCCAAATCAAAGCAATCCGAAAGCGAGCCGTTTTCCTTTAAATAGCCGCTGTCAAGCCATATTATTATCCGCTCATACACCTGATTAGGTGAGATCACCGGTTTGTGAATGTCGCCATGGCGCACAAGCAGAATATCATAGGGCTTTAAGGCGTATTCCTTGCCCTCCACAATGTATGTGACATTGCCCGAAACAAAAAGCACTATCTTATCAAAGGCGTGATAATGAAAATCAAAGCTCTCGTCTCTTTGATCTTTTATGCTGAATACTCTGAATTTTTCTTTTAAATATCCTCTTTCTCCGTATTCGCCGTCTGGAATACGCTCTGAACTGTTTTCCATAAGAATATAATACAGCACTTTTTGCGTATTGTAAAGCATTATATGAGATTTTAAAAGCAAAAAATATTCTATATAATTTGATATAAAATTATTCCCAGATATTTAAAAAGGAGTGCGTTTATGAAAATAGTGGTTTTGGCGGGAGGAGGAAGCTCCGAAAGAGAGGTTTCCCTTTCCTCCGCCGCGCAGATCGCAAAGGCGCTGGCAAAAATCGGCCACAGCGTTTGCATAGTTGATTTGCTTGACGGTGAAACAAAGCCCGAAGAGCTGAGATTTACCGAATCGCCTAATGACATATGCGAATATACGATAAGTCAAGCCGCGCCCGAAGCATACAGAAACGGCAGCCGCGCCGAGACAATAGGCAAAAACATTATTGAAATATGCAAAGCTGCCGACCTCGTTTTTATTGCGCTTCACGGCGGTGTGGGAGAAAACGGTAAATTGCAAGCGCTTTTTGACCTTTACGGAATAAGCTACACGGGTTCGGGATATGACGGCTGCCTGCTCTCTATGAATAAGCATATAGCAAAGCTGCTTGCATCTGCGCACGGCATAAGAACCGCCAACTGGTGCCTTGGACGCAAAGAGCCTTCCGTGAGCTTTCCCTGTGTTGTGAAGCCCATGTGCGGCGGCTCCAGCATAGGAGTTTCCGTAACAGGTGATTTTTCGGAGCTAAACGCCGCTTTACGCCTTGCTGAAAAATACGATGAGGAGGTAATGATCGAAGAAAAAATGCAGGGGCGTGAATTTTCGGTAGGGATTTTGGACGAAGCCGCGCTGCCTATAATAGAAATAGTGCCTGAAAGCGGCTTTTACGATTACAAAAACAAATATCAGGCGGGGCTTGCAAGGGAAATATGCCCTGCTCCGCTCCCCTGCTTCATCGCAAAGGAAATGCAGCGGCTGGCGCTTGAAATCCACAAATTGCTGCGGTTAAAATTTTATTCCAGAATAGATTTCATAATGACCGAAAAAAATGAGATATATTTTTTGGAGGCAAACTCTCTGCCCGGTATGACCCCTACGAGCCTGCTCCCGCAGGAGGCCCGCGCGGCGGGAATATCCTATGAAAGGCTCTGCGCCATGATAGCGGAAAACGCGATGAAAAAGCGCCGCGAAAAATAAAACCGCGGCAAATACCGCGGTTTAAATCGGCCTTACCAGCCTAATCTTACTATTTTTATCGAACAGGTGCCTGTGCCGCCCTTCATCGCCGCATCGTGACCCGCGGGAGTGAATATGTCTATTCGCCCTACTTTTGAAAGATTTTTTCCGCCTCTGTCCACAACGGTATATGTGGAGCCGTTTACCTCGATAACCGAGCCGAGCGGCAGCCAGTTGAGGGCTACATAATACGGATCATCCATTCCGTTTTTGATTTTTTTACCCGAAGATGTGGTGCCGGTTGATTTTCCGCAGCATATCTCGCAGGCACAGTAATGCGTGTATTTTCCGCTGATGACCTGCCCTACCGAGAATTTATCGTAGCTGTCTATACTGCCGGGGGTGATGACCGTGGATTTTGTGCCTATCCGCCTTACCTCGTTTACGGGCTCTTTTATAACGGTGGAGGATATCCTTGTTTTTTCGGATGCTTTTCCGTTGATATAAACCACCTTGTAGGTGACCTCTCGCTTGCCGTTTTCACCGGCTTTTTCAAGCTTTGATTCTCCCTTTTCGAGAGAATTATCTTTCACCTGAGTGATGCCGTAGGCTATCGTTTGTGTCTGAGTGACGGTTTTCGTCTCTTTTCTGTAGACTTTGATAGTCATTCCGTCCGTTACCTCTGCTGTAAGTGAGGGATTTACATAATCCTCGCCCTTGAGAGTGATTTTCAGCTCTTTAAGAGAGTCCGCCACAGTCCCTTTCGCGGCGCCGAGCTCATAAGTCTTGCCGTCCGCCCTTACGGTGACCATATTAGGTGAATCCACCGTTATGACCATACCGCTCGTTACAGCCTCGTCAAGTGCGTAATTTACGGCGCAGTCCTGAGCATTGATACCTGCCTCGTCAAACGCTTCGCCTACCGTATCGGCGTAAACGCCGTAGGAATTGAGCGAATTATTGAAATTGATGATAACGGTGCTGAATCTGTCGATAGATATAACGCCGCCGGAGCCAGATTTGAATTCGGAAATATCAAGTCTGTCCTTTTCTCCGAGCTCCACGCCGATGCTTTGCAGAATGTCAAGCGGCTGTTTCTCATCGGTTGTTATCGTGTATTCCCTGCCGTTATCATTGATAACGATGTTGTATTCATCAGATACGCCCGCAAACGCGTGCGCGGTGAAGAAACAAACGATCAGGAAAAACGCGACTGCGGTTGCCGTTAAGACTTTGCGAATATGCCCTGCAGCGGCAACGCGTGAATCCTTGTTCATCAAAAACTCCTTTTAATATGAAAGAAATGTTATCGGCTTGTGTTAGGCGCTCAAAAACCCGCGCCTGCCTTTATTATTCCTTAACCACAAGAATTATAGTCATAATTGCATAATGTGTCAAACTTTTGAAATTTTTAAATTTGTTTAAACTGCACAATGCGAATAGTTGTAAAATTTAAAATCAAACATTTTTCAACAAGATGTTGTGTTTTTCCAATTTTTTACTTTAAAGCGCAACAGCGATTTTTTGTTAAAAACTTAAAAAATCGCAATTAAATAAGCCTCCTTTGTAACCATTTTGGGCTTAAATTCTAAAAAATTGCTATATATTGTAGGTAATTTGTTACAATTTAAAAAGCAAGCAATATATGTTGCAATAAAAATTTTTTGGCGGTTTAGGCTTGCCGGAATTATTCCCCGCATTTTTCATTGACAAGTAAAATCTCTTAATATATAATATGATAACGAACAACTCACTCACGGAAGCTCGCGCGAAAACGCCGCGCTCGGCTGCGGTATGTTCACGCTTCGCTGTAAACCCAACGAAATAAAATATGTCTCCGTAGCTCAGCAGGATAGAGCGTTCGCCTCCTAAGCGAAAGGCCGCGCGTTCGAATCGCGCCGGGGACGCCAAAAAATACCGTCTGCGCCGTTTGGCGCGGGCGGCATTCGGATTAAAATAAAATTTACACAAAATGTGAGGCGCGGCAAGCGTCAATTCAAAATTAAGAGAGGTATTATTATGAGAAAAGCACTTAATTTGACCGAGGGGATATTCCCGATGCCCGTTTTAATGGTGGCGACCTACAATGAGGACGGAAGCGTTGATGTTATGAACGCCGCCTGGGGAACAATGCAGGAGCGGGGATATGTTGCGCTTAATCTGACGGAGACACACAAAACAGTTCAGAACATTAAAAGAAACAAAGCGTTTACCGTTAGCATAGCCGACGCCGCGCACACGACCGAGGCGGACTATTTCGGCATAGTATCCGGCAACAAGGAAAGCAGAAAATTTGAAAAAAGCGGATTGACGGCAACAAGATCCGATACCGTCAACGCCCCGATAATCAACGAATTTCCCCTTTGCCTTGAATGTGAGTTCATCGAGTATCAGGATAACGCCTATGGCTGCGGAGTTATCGGCAAGGTAATTTGCATAACGGCGGACGAAAAGGTAATGGTTGGGGATAAAATCGATATGTCCCTGGTGAATGCTATCGCGTTTGACCCATATACCCACGGCTACTACAGGGTATCGGAAAGAGTCGGCGAAGCCTTTAAAGACGGACTTAAGCTGAAATAAAAAATAATACGCTTAAAACAGGCAAGCCGCCCGCTCCCTCAAGGGGACGGGCGGCTTTATGCTTGCTTGAATCAAATTTCCCATTTCATAATCGTTTTGCCGAAGGATTTTCTTGCATCCTTTTCAAAAGCGGCTTTTACATCTTCAATATTGCGCACGGTGTTTACCGAGCCGATGATATTTCCCAAATAATCGATTATTTCGGGATGCTTTTCATACATTTCAACGGTTTTTTCAAAATCCTTTACTCCGCTGCGGGAAGAGCCGAAAAAGCGAAGCCCCTTTTCAAGTATCATTCGAGTGTTGACGGGAACGGGATACTCGGACACGCCGAGAATAGAAACGGTAGCCTCGGGCAAAACAGTATCTATTATCTGCTCTATGGCGACGGGACTGCCGTTGCCGCCAACACATTCAAAGGCGTGGTCTACCCAAAGCCCCTGCGGTATTTCGTGAACGAGAAATACGGCATCCGCGAAGGTGAAATCCGCAAGCTTTTCCTGCGCCGTGCCGAAAATATAAAGCTCGGTTTCGGGATAAAGCTTTTTTATAAACAGGGAGGTTATATAGCCGAGGTTTCCGTCGCCCCACACTCCGATCCTGCGCCTGCGCCGATGTGAAAATCTCTCAAATCTTGAAATGGCGTGAACGGAAACGGAAACGATTTCAGTAAACGCCGCCACATTCATATTTATACCCGCGGGCAGAGGAACAAGGCGCTTTGGCGAGATGCTTATAAATTCCTGAAGAAAGCCGTCCATGGTAGAGCCGCAGAATTTTGAGGAGCGCAGATAATTTTCCGCGATGTATTTGCATTCCTCACAGGGCATATTCGGCACCATCACCACTCTGTCGCCCTGCCTGAAATTCCCCGTGGGGTCAAAAACGACCTGACCCACTCCCTCGTGGATAAGAGCCATAGGCAGCTTCTGAGCCATAACCTTGGCGTCGCGCACGCCGAGGTAATAGCGCATATCGGCATTGCATATCGAAAGATGCGTTGGGCGGACGAGTACATTTTCACCGAAAAGCTCTATATTTTCAAAAGCTATCTCAAATCGCCTGGTCGCCGCGAGACGGTAAACGGTGTTTATCATTCTTCATCCTCCAGCAGTGATTTCGCGATTCTCAAATCATACGGATATGTTATTTTTATGTTGAAGGTCTCTCCCTCTACAAGGGCGACGCTGTCTCCTTTAAGCACAAGGATTTTGGCGGCGTCGGTAAGAATTTCCTTTTCGCCGTCTGTAAGCGATTCATAGACCTGCTTAAGGCGCAGCGCCTTAAAGGATTGGGGGGTCTGCCCCTGATACATAACGCTTCTTTTCGGAATGGAGCTTATCTGCTTGCCGTCAACAGCCTCCACGATAGTATCCGTGGCGGGAACGACGGTGTCGCATGCGCCGTATTTTTCGCACGCGGCGATATTTTCCTCAATTATCCTGTGCGTAACAAAAGGACGCACCGAATCGTGGGTTACGATTATCGTTTCCCCGTCAAGCTTGCCCTGCGATTCAATATATTCAATCGAACGCATAATTGTTTCGTTGCGGGTGACGCCGCCCTCCAGAACTACGATCTTATCAAGAGCGGGCTCTATATACTTCTTCACGAGATTTTTAGTATGCTCCACCCAGCGCGAGGGGCAAAGCACGATCACCTTTTCAAATTCGGGGCAGGTGAAAAATTTTTCTATTGTATAAATTATTATCGGCTTCCCCTTTAAAGAAAGATACTGCTTGGGCTTTTCCCCGCCCATTCGGGAGCCTGTGCCCCCTGCAAGTATAACTCCGTAAACCATAATATACGCTCCTCATATCAGAATAAAATATACCGGAATTTCACGGCGGATAATTCCTGCCGTGCTTTCATATTAAACCAAAAACGCGCGTTTGTCCATAGTATTTACAAAATGAGCGGATCAACGCAGTAAATCATACATTTCAAGAATATCGTCTTTTGTAAGCGCAACGGGATTTCGCGTCATAAGCATTGACATACTCTTTTCCGCCAGCTGAGCGATTTGCCCGTCGGTAACACAGCCTATCTCGGCAAGGCGCGTGCGCATTCCCATACGCTTTTTCATCGCGTTTATTTCGTTTGCCATATCTTCGGGGCACGAAAAACCGCAATCTCTCGCAAGCGCGGTTATACGCCCGTCGCCGTCCGCGTTTTTCGCGTTGAATTTAATGAAATAATCAAGAGTAAAAGCGCATGCCTCGCCGTGGGGCATACCGTAAATGTTTGTGAGGGGGAAGGAACAGGCGTGGCTTCCCGTAGTTCTCGGATGGCTGAATGCCACACCCGCCAGAATACTTGCCTGAGCCATTTTTTCACGCGCCTCAAGGTCATCGGGCGTATTATAGGCTTTTTCAAGCCATTCAAAAACGAGCCTCGCGCTTTGGACAGAGCAGGCGGAGCATATCGGCTGATTGAGAGTGCTCCAATAGCTCTCCACAGCGTGACTGAGCACATCGAGCCCCGTGGAGGCGGTGATTTGAGGCGGGACGGTGAGTGTAAGCTCCGGGTCTATTACAGCGATTTTCGGATACATCGCGGGATCGTTCATCGGATTTTTGATATTTTTTTGCGTATCGGTCAGCACGGATATGTTTGTGACCTCGGACGCCGTTCCGCTTGTGGTGGCAAAGGCTATCATCGGAATTGCCTCTTTTGCCGAAACCGCCTTTTCCCCGCCGTGATACGGTCTGATGAAATCGTTTCCCCTCGCTATCGCGCACGCCGCCTTGCAGCAGTCCATAGGCGAGCCTCCGCCGAGCGCCACGGCAAAATCAGCGCCCGCTTTTCTCATAAGGCGAACGCAGTCGTCCACATTATCCGTTGTGGGATTTGGGCGTATATCGCTGAAAACGGCTGCAAGTCTGCCCTGCGCCGCCTCTAAAAATTCATCGGCGACCCCGTTTTCAACAAAGCTTTTTCCGCAGACGAGTACTCCGCGCCTGCCGCCGAGCTCGTCTATATACTCTTTTATATTGTGCCTTTTTCCCGTTCCGAAAACGATTTTAACGGGCAGCTCAAATTCCCAACTCATACAAAGCTCCTTTACAAAACCTTTTATTTATTTTATCACTAAATAAGCGTATCTTCAAGTTGCAAAAATCGTGATGATATATTATAATTTTGAAGTAATTTAAGGAGGATAATGTATGAAGCTCACTTTTTCGCATACAAGGCTTGCCTGTTATCTCGGCTATATTTCGCAGGCAATAACCACCACCTTTCTTCCGCTGCTTTTTGTGCGCCTCGGCGACGAGTTCGGTTTTTCCCTCTCAAAGCTCACTGTTTTGGTAACGATAACCTTTTGCAGCGAAATTTTTATCGACGCGCTCAGCCCGAAAATAATCGAAAAAGTGGGTTACAGAGCCGCGATGGTGTTTGCGGGCATATGCTCCGTGGCGGGAACGGCGGGGCTTGCGGTGTTTCCGTTCATACTGAGCAAGCCCTACGCGGGATTTGTTATCTGCGCGCTTATCTACGCTTTGGGCAGCGGGCTCTATGAGGTGCTTGTTTCGCCGATAGTTGAGGCATGCCCCGCGGAAAACAAGGCTCGCTCAATGGCGCTTCTCCATTCCTTTTATTGCTGGGGATGCGTTTCGGTCGTGCTGGTCTCAACGCTGTTTTTCAGAGCCTTCGGAATTGAAAGCTGGCGTATCCTCGCCGTGTGCTGGGCGATTATACCGTTTTTAAGCGCCGTTTTGTTTGCAAAAGTGCCTATACGAACGCTTGAAGAGGAAAGGGGCGGCTCGCAGAGCTTAGGCAGTATTGCGAAAAATCCCGTTTTTCTTCTGATGTGCTTAGTTATGGTGTGCGCGGGCGCGAGCGAGCTTGCGATGAGCCAGTGGGCATCCGCTTTCGCCGAGGCGGGGCTCGGCATTACAAAATCCTTGGGCGATATCTTCGGCCCCTGCGCGTTTGCCGCGCTTATGGGGATTTCGAGAACGGTTTTCTCAAGGATAAACGACAAAACGGATATTTCAAAAATCCTCACCGCCTGCGCGGCGGTCTGCATAGCGGCATATATGCTGGCGGCGCTCTCAAAAAACCCGACGGTATCGCTTATAGGCTGCGGACTTTGCGGCGTGGCGGTTGCGCCGATGTGGCCAGGTGCGTTTTCAATGGCGGCAAAGGAAATACGCGGAGGAGCGACCTCAATGTTCGCGGCTCTCGCTTTGGCAGGCGATATAGGCTGCACGGCGGGGCCAACGGTTGTGGGCTTTATCTCCGGCGCCGAGCAAAACGATATAAGCAGAGGGCTTATCTATTCCGTAATTTTCCCTGTAATAATGATAATCTGCCTCGCCGCGGTAAGGTTTTTCCGGAAACGCCACGGAAAAAATCGGTAATTACGCCTTATCCAAACCTTTATGCTTGCCGTTTTCCATAAAAAAACAAAGGTGTTTTTGTGGAAAAATCACAACTTCCATAATTTCTTATTAAATATGTTTTAATTAGTGTTGATTATTCTAAAAAATTTTGTTATATTTAAAATGTTATAATATATGAAAAAGATGTGCCGCGTCTCTGTTGACGGCGATATGTCTTTTTCTTTCGTCGGGAGTTATAAGCTCCCGCATTAACGGGCATTGCCCTCCATTAAATTCAATTATTTTGCTTTTGAAATCAAAATTTTAACGGAAGCGGTGATTTATTTGCCAGAACAAGAGATTTTATCACAGGAGCAGGAAGAGCTTGATAAGCTTGCGTACACAAAAAAGCGCTACCTGACCCCAAAAGAGATTGCTGCTTATGTTCTTGTCAACTTCGGTCAAAAGAATTTAAGCCAATTTGTAGGCGCTTTCAAGGAATTTTTCCTTATCCAGTTTTTAAAGCTGAATACTACCGCGTACGCCTACATAAATCTTTTTTCCTCAATTTACGACGCCCTTGACGACACGATCTCGGGTCTTATCATAGACCGTACAAGGACCCGCTGGGGAAGGATCAGACCTTTCTTTATCCTGCCGCTTCCTCTTTGGCTTGTCGGCGGCGCCATGATGTTTACCGCGCCGAATATTTCCCCGAGCAGTAAAATCGCCTGGGCGGCTATCGCCATAGTTATCTACGGCCTCGGTATGAGTTATTTCGGCGCTTGGGGGCTTATGATTTACAATATCACCCCGAACAACGACGAGAGAAACAACCTCATCACCACAAGTAAATTCTTTGAGCTTTTCGGAACTTGGCTTCCGTCGCTCGTTCCCGTTCTCGTTCAGTTTTTGCCGAAAATCAACCCCGCGATAAATATGCAGAGCGTCTACACGGGCTTTGCCTACTTTATGCTCATATTGGCGTCGGCGTTTTCCGTTTTCGGCTTCTTCAATATGAGGGAAAGAGTTCCGCTTCAATCCCGCGAGGAAATGAAAGAGACATCCGTTTTGGAATCGATCAAGCAGATATTTACGAACAGACCGCTCTTTGCAATAATCTTTGCGGATTTCTTCAACAATTTCAAGGCGGTCGGCGGCTCATCGGAGCAGTATTTCTGGCTCAATAACACGGGTAATATCGCCAACCAAACGGTTTGCGGTCTTTTCACGGGTATTCCAAACTATCTTATGGTTCCCCTCGCCGCAAAGCTTATCAAAATGTGGGGCGCGAGAACGACCGCCATCGTAGCGGGTGTTTTCGGAGGCGTTGCTTACACATTGCTGTTTATCATCGGTTATCACCCGTTCGGTCAAACTTTCAGCGACAATTACATTTTAAATCTCATTTGGGTAATTTTCGGTCTTACCATCTGCGGTCTGCCAAATAAGCTGATAAATGTTGTGGGGCCTGTTCTCAGCGCCGAAACATTTGATTATATGGAGTGGAAGCACGGCCTTCGCAACGAGGCGCTCGTCACCACCGTTCAGGGATATTTCGGCAAGCTCGCAATTTCCATTACGGGCTGGCTTTCCGGTATGGTACTCACTTGGATAAATTATGTTCCCCTTACGGACTCCCTCGGAAACGCCGTTCCCCAAACCGAGCCGAGAGTGCTCAACGGAATATGGACCGTATTCTGCATACTTCCCGCGCTTGCAAGAGGTCTTTACGGTCTTTCCTTCATTCTTTATCCGATACACGGCCATATGAAAAATCAGATGATCGCCGAGCTTGCGGATATTCGCGCAAACCGCCTTGCGGAGCAGGAAGCCGCGCAGAAAGCAAAAGCGCAGGCAAAGGAAAACGGCGAGGAAGAGTAATATTTCGCCAATTAAAAAGATTTAAATCATATTTAAAAGCCGCCGATATGCGTCAGCATTATCGGCGGTCTTTTTTTGCTGTTTTATTTTGAAACCCGCGCTGCGGGCAGTCTCGCTTCCAATCGGTATATCGGCAGACCCTTTTCCGAAAACAGGCGCTCATACTCCGTAACGATGTTTTCCTCAATGCTTTCGCCGTGCAGATCAAGACTGATATTGCTCAAAACAAATCCGTTTGACGAAAAGCTCTCGATCGAAAATTCAAAAAAGTGCATATTGTCGGTTTTTTGGAATATGACCGCGTTTGAAGTCATAAGATTTTTATAAATTTTCAAAAATCTTTCGTGCGTGAGGCGGTGCTTTGCATATTTTGCCTTTGGATAAGGGCAACTGAAATTAAGATTTATTTCGCTTATGCTTTCTTTTGGAATAAATCTCTCAAGGTATTCCGCCTCGCAGTTCATAAACATTATGTTTGTAAGCCCTTTTGCCGCCGCCGCTTCGCAGGCAGTGACTATGACATTCGGCGTTTTTTCAACCGCAAGCACATTCACATCGGGGTGACGCGCCGCGTATTCACAGGCAAAGCCGCCCTTGCCGCAGCCTATTTCAAGCATTATTCTGTTGGAATTTCCGAATATTTCTTTAAAATCAATAAGCTGTGTTTCATCGATGCTCGCCTCATAATTCCTGTTGGGTGTTTCACATTCGATAAGATACGACTCGCACAGCTTCAGGCGCGTATCAAGATTTTTCTTTCGTCTCATTCTCACAGGCAGCCGCCTCCTTTCGCGCGCCAAAAATTATAAAAACCGGCGGAGAAATTCCCCCGCCGATAACATTGCCGTTTAAATTTTGATTCCGTCAGCCGTTTCGCAGAAATGGATCGAAAAGCAATCTCTGTACTGCGGATAAACCTTGAGATATTCTTCCTTTAAAAATTCGGCTATCGACTCTTTTTTTGACGGGTCAATAAGCGCTATGGACGAGCCGTTGAAGCCCGCTCCGCTGAAGCGCCCGCCGTAAATACCGTCGCATCGCTTCATTATCTCGTAAAGCGTTTGCAGCTCGGGCGAGCCGGTTTCCCAATTATAAATGGAGCTGTGACCGGATTCAAACATTATTTTGCCGAATTCAACAATATCTCCGTTCTCCCACGCTTTCGCGCCGCGCTGAACACGGTCAAACTCGCCGTAGAAATGCTCGGCGCGTTTTCTCCACGCCTCGGGCAATCTGCTCTTGTAAGTGTCAAAAACATCTCTCGGCACATCACGCATATAGGAATTTTTGAAGCTGCCATACGGTATGCCGGCAAACGCCCTGAGAGCAAATGACGCCGCCTTTGCCTCATCTACCCTTGAGTTGAACGCGGTGTTGGCAAGTTTTCTTTCCTTGCCGGAGAAAATGACAGCAAACATATACGGCGGCATATCTTTGCTCGTTGGGATCAGCTTATATTCATCGGTGAGTGTGTCGAGATACAGCAGATGGTCCTTCTTTGAGTAAACCTCACAGCTCTGGTCCATCTTGCCCACATTCATTTCAAGATAATCATGCTCCGCATAAAGAGCGAAATCGATTATTTCCTGCTTGTTGAGCGTAACGCCGTTTATCGCGGTGAAGGCGCAGATATATGAAATCAGCACCGCCGCGGAGGAAGAAAGCCCGCCAACGGGAAGATCGCCGTAGATGTAGCCTATCATGCCCTTGTCTATCTTATATTTTCTTTTCAGAGAAACACAGGCCGCCTTGGCAAAGTCGCCCCATTCGTAGCTTCTTTGCGGCAGTCCGTAAACCGAAAAGTTGGTAACGCCCTCAAAATTTCCGCTGTGGAGCGTAACGCTGCCGTCCTCGGTTGGGAGGAATTTTATCTCAACGCCATGATTGATGGCAAAACCGGAAATAAGCCCGTGCTGATAATCGGAATGCGCTCCGACAGGGGCTATCCTGTATGGGCAATAGGCGGAAAGGGGCTCCCGCGAGGTGTTGAACAGTTCTTTGAATTTTTCAGTTGTATCCATAAAATTCTCCTTAAAATTCATTTGCTTTGACTTGATCGACACACCTATATTATCACAAACGATCGGAATTGGCAACCGTTAATGTTTTTTTGAAAGTAATTGTAAAAACAGCTTGTTGACACATATTTTATAATATTATATAATTACCGTGTCTTGAGTTTAATAAATAAAAAGGTAAAAGGGGGTATATTGAAATGGCCGAGGTTTCTGTTATTATACCCGTTTATAATTCCTCGCGCTATCTTCACGAATGCCTTGGAAGCGTCCTTGATCAGACTTTAAGGGATATTGAGGTGATCTGCGTGGACGACGGCTCGACCGACGGCAGCTTGGATATAGAAAGAGAGTACGCCGAAAAAGACCCCCGCGTCATTCTCATAGAGCAGAAAAACCTTTTCGCGGGAGCCGCAAGAAACAACGGAATGAAAGCGGCGACCGGAAAATATTTTGCTTTTTGGGACGCGGACGACCGATTTGAGCCGAATGCGTTGGAGATACTTTATAACCGCTGTGAGAAAATGCAGGCGGATATCTGCCTTTGCGGGGCGTATATATTCAACGACGGCTCGAAAAAGCGCGTAGTTGACGAAACGATACTGAAAAAAAGGTTTTTGCCGCGCCAAAGCGTATTTTCCATTGAGGATTATCCAGAATATATTTTCAATATTACCGCCCGTGCGCCGTGGAACAAAATAATACGAGCGTCATTTCTCAAAGAAAACGGAGTTGAATTTCAAAATCTGCAAAATGCAAACGATACTTATTTTTCGATGATATGTATGTTTTATGCCAAACGCATAACATATGTTGAAAAACCGCTTATAAACTACAGGGTAAACAACGACGAAAGCATAACGGGCAAAGCCGCCGCCGATCCTCTGTGCGGCTATGAGTCTTACAAGGCGGTCTATGACGAGATAGTGGAAAATGGCGTTTCCGAAAAGGCGCTCCAAAGCTTTTACAACAGACTGTACAACGGGCTTATCAGAAGCATTATGATACAATCGCAGGATACGGCAATGCAAGTAGCTTACGACAAGGTCAAAAACGAGGGCTTTGACTATTTCGGCATAAGCGACCGCCTCGGAGAAGATTATTGCTATTTTAAAAGCGACAGGGAAGATATGCTTTTTATTGAAAAGCACACGCTTACCGAATTTCTCGCTTATAAATACAGAAAAGAAAATGCGGATAAGCTGTTTTATAAATCCCGAGCCGAGAAATCAATGAAAATAAGACTTGCTCGCCGGATAAGCAGAATGATACCCGCAAACAGCAGGCTCTATGACGCGGGTAAGAGAATGCTTAAATTCAGATGAAGTGATTTTTTAACAAAAAATATGATTATCCGATCGCGGGCAGCGGCTTTTTCGGCTTGTTATTCGCGCACGGGCTGCAAAAAGAAAAAAGCGCCTCATGCTTTAGCGGCGAAAACAAATACGGCTTAAATGTAATTATATGTTGAAAATCGGAGGATATATAATGAGTAGAGCAAAACATACGAATAAATTGTATAGTATCGAATCATTAAGGTTTCTGTTTGCGGTAATTATTGTTTATTTTCACATTTTACACAATAATATCATAGAAGCAACGGGCGGTACTGTTTATCTAAACAGACTCGCGGATAATTGCAATTACGCCGGAGCGATCGTTGATTGCTTTTTCATTTTAGGCGGATATTTTATGTATAAATCATTCTGCAAAAATCCCGACCTATCGGTAAAACAGTTTTCGTATAGAAAATTCAGCAGATTGTGGCCGGTGCTTTTTGTTTCAACAGTTTTGTGTTTGCTGTTCTTTGATTATAAGTTTTATCCTAATTTCTTTGATATTCTTTTCCTTCAAAATATCGGAGTTTCGCTTGACTATCAGGGTATAAACTGGTATGTATCTCCATTTTTCTGGGTCATAATTTTCTATTATGTTTTGCTAAAGCACTCTAAAAACAAAAGAATTTTAAATATTATTGTCGGCGTAACGGTTTATTTTTCATATGTTATTCTTGTTAACAACCGTGCGCCTAATTTCGGACGCGAAGCAATCGGTTATGCTCTGAATGCCGGTGTGCTCAGAGCGCTCGGGGGAATCGGATTAGGATACCTGATCGCTGTTTGCTGTGAAAGTGTAAAGAGCATGCCTTTTATAAAAAACTTTAAGGCGTCCGCGTTTCAAAATATCTTAATAACTTTTATCGTAACCGTGCTTGAGGCCGGCAGTATAGTGATGATGTCCATTCACTTTTTCGCAAGAAGCAAGGCATACGCAAATGAATTTATTGTTGTGATTTTATTCACTGCGCTTTTTGTTTGCTTTCTTAGCGGAAAAGGTTTGATTTCTAAAATTTTCAGCTTTAAATTATTTGCGAATTTCGGTAAATACGCCTATTCCATTTACATTATGCAGAGCGTTTCATTTAATATTCTTGCAAGGACGCTATGGAAAACCTCTTATGCGACTGAGCATTCTTTAAAATGTATTCTGTTATCCGTGGCGTTTGCCGTAGCTTTGGGGATCGCAACATATTATATAGTTGAAAAGCCTTCCGCTAAGCTGTTAAAAAAATTTGAAAGAAAACTTTTCGCCAGAGAGGCTTAAGAGCGGTTTTCTGTTCAAAATATTCCACCTTCGAGAATTCAACCCGTGGTCGATACTCTCGTTTTAACGGTGGCAACATATTTTTGCATAATAATATATTAAAAACCGCCGATAATGCTTACGCATATCGGCGGCCTTTTTATGCTTTATGAGAAAAGAGCTGTGGAGAGGTATCTTTCGCCCGTATCCGGCAGGAGAACAACTATGTTTTTGCCCTTAAATTCCTCTTTCTTTGAAAGCTGCAGCGCGGCAAATGTGGCTGCGCCGCTCGAAATTCCAACAAGTACTCCCTCGGTTTTTGCAATTTTGTCCGCGGTTGTAAAAGCGTCCTCGTTTGAAACGGGGATAATTCCGTCATACACGGAGGTGTCGAGCGTATCGGGAACAAAGCCCGCGCCGATGCCCTGTATTTTATGAGCGCCCGCATGACCCTCGGAAAGAACGGGAGAGCTTGCCGGCTCTACGGCGTAAATTTTAACATTCGGGTTTTTCTCTTTGAGATATTTACCGACGCCCGAAAGCGTGCCGCCCGTGCCTACGCCCGCAACAAAGACATCCACCTTACCGTCCGTATCCTCCCAGATCTCCGGACCTGTTGTTTCATAATGGACCTTTGGATTGGCGGGATTTACGAACTGACCCAGAATAACTGCGCCGGGAGTTGACTCTTTGAGCTCCTCCGCCTTGGCGATAGCGCCGTTCATACCCTTAGAGCCGTCGGTGAGCACGACCTGCGCGCCGTAGGCTTTAACGAGATTTCTGCGCTCAACGCTCATCGTCTCCGGCATTGTAAGAATTACCTTATAGCCCTTTGCCGTGCCTACTCCCGCAAGCCCTATCCCCGTATTGCCGGAGGTGGGCTCTATTATCGTTGCACCCTTTTTCAGCGTGCCGTCCGCCTCCGCGGCGCTTATCATCGCGTTTGCCACTCTGTCTTTTACCGAGCCGGCGGGATTGAAATATTCCAGCTTTGCAATGATGCTCGCCTGCGCGCCTGTTGCGGCGGAAAAATTATTTAGTTTAAGTAAAGGTGTTTTGCCGATAAGCTCGGCAACATTGTTGTAAACAGACATATCAAATTTCCTTTCTTCTTAATTTATTGCCTTGAACGCCTCGTCAAGATCGTGGATAATATCGTCAATATGCTCCGTTCCTATGGAGAGGCGTACCGTGCTGTCATAGATGCCCTGCTCATCGAATTCCTCGGGAGAAAGCTGTGAGTGGGTGGTGGTTTTCGGGTGTATAACAAGGGATTTCACATCCGCCACATTAGCGAGCAGCGAGAATATCTTGAGGCTGTCGATAAACTTTTTAGCCTCTTTTTCGCCGCCCTTTATATCGAAAGTAAATATCGAGCCCGCTCCGTTGGGGAAATATTTGTTGTAGAGCGCCTTGTATCTCTCATCGAGCGACGGGTGATTTATTTTTGCCACAAGCGGGTGGTTTGAAAGATATTCCAAAACCTTTTTCGTGTTTTCAACATGGCGCTCAACACGAAGCGAAAGCGTTTCAAGCCCCTGAAGCAGTAAAAATGCGTTGAACGGCGAAATCGCCGCGCCCGTATCCCTCAAAATTATCGCGCGAATATAAGTTGCGAACGCCGCCGCGCCTGCCGCCTCAACGAAGCTTATGCCGTGATAGCTGGCGTTGGGCTCGGAAAGCTGCGGAAATTTGCCGCTTGCCGCCCAATCGAATTTGCCGCCGTCCACGATAACGCCGCCCAGCGTCGTTCCGTGACCGCCGATGAATTTTGTGGCGCTGTGAACTACTATATCCGCTCCGTATTCAATGGGGCGAAGCAGAAACGGGGTAGTAAAAGTGCTGTCCACCACAAGGGGAATATTGTGAGCGTGGGCGATCTCCGCCACCGCCTCGATATCAATAATATTCGAGTTTGGATTTCCGAGGCTTTCTATGAATATCGCCTTAGTGTTTTCCCTCAGCGCGTTTTCAAAATTTTTCGGGTCGTCGGGATCTACAAAGGTTGTTTTAACACCGTGCTCGGGGAAAGTGTGGGCAAGATAATTGTAAGTGCCGCCGTAAATCGTTTTGGCGCTTACAATATGGTCGCCCGCCTTGGCAAGCGCCTGAAAGGTGTAGGCAAGAGCCGCCGCTCCCGACGCCGTTGCAAGCGCCGCAACGCCGCCCTCAAGCGCCGCCATCCTCTGCTCGAAAACATCCTGAGTTGAGTTTGTGAGCCTGCCGTAAATATTGCCGGCGTCCGTAAGATTAAAGCGCGCCTGCGCGTGGTCGCTGTTGTGAAATACATATGATGTTGTTTGATAAATCGGAACTGCTCTCGCATCTGTTGCGGGGTCGGCATTCTCCTGACCCACATGTAATTGCAATGTTTCAAAATGATATTTGTAATCTGCCATTATGTTGACCTCCATAAACATTTTTAAGAATTTGTTTTCTAAAATTATTCAATCAAAATCAACATCGGCACATTCGCTCAAACGAGGTATACGGCGCCCGTTTTGCTTCATAATCACTATTCATAAAGATGCCTCCTTTTGAAATTCCATATTGCCTATGGATTTGGTAGGAATTAACCTTATCAAAAGAATAGCACCTAACAAAATGAATGTCAAGCACTTTTTTTAAATTATTTTTCCGATTCTGTTTTTCCGTCCTTGAGCAGGTCTGCGAGGGTTATATTGTCAACAACGCGATTTATCGCATCGTTTATCTTCTGCCACACTCCTACGGTGGGGCAGCTGCCGTATTTCGGGCAGCGGGCATCCTCCTCATCCTCAATGCAGGCAATAGGCGCAAGACTTCCCTCCGTGAGGCGAAGGATCATACCCACGGTGTATTCCTCAGGCTTTCTGGCAAGCCTGTAGCCGCCGCCAGAGCCGCGTTCGCTTTTGACATATCCTGCGCGGTTAAGAGTGGCGATTATCTGCTCCAAATATTTAATACTTATCCCCTGCCGTTCTGATATTGCCTTGATGGAGATATTTTCGCCGTTGTCGTTTTCGGCAAGGTCTATCATAAGGCTGAGAGCGTATCTGCCCTTTGTTGAAATTTTCAAAGCTGTCACCTCTTACAGATTATTATAGTTGAGACCGGCGGTTTTCACGCGGCGTTCACGGTTTCTTTTTTCGGCAGGCGTGAATTTTTCGGCGCTTTTCTCAAGAGCATAAAGGCGAAAAATGCCAAAGCCAAAAACGCGATAACGGTGTAAGGCGTAAGCCTCCCGCCCGTGAAAAGCAGACCGAGCTGATATATGCAAAATGAAACAAAGTAGGCGAAAGCGCACTGGTAGCCTATTGCAAAAGCCGTCCACTTAAAGCTGTTCATCTCTCTGCGAATTGCGCCCATTGCCGCAACGCAGGGTGCGCAGAGCAGATTGAAAATAAGAAACGCAAAGCCCGAAAGCGCCGTGAAGCCCTCGCCGATACTGTTATAAAGAACGCCGAAAACACCCACGATCTCTTCCTTTGCGATAAGACCGAGAAGCGTTGCCACGGTAGCCTGCCAAGTGCCGAATCCGAGTGGCACAAAAATGACATCGGCAATATTTCCGAGATATGCCAAAACGGAATTATCCATATGACTGACCATACCAAATTTGCCGCCGTAAAATCCGAAATTGGAAAGAAACCACACGGCGCAGGAGGCGAGAAGAATGATCGTGCCGGCTTTTTTGACATAGCTGATGCTCCTGTCCCAAGTGGCGCGGGCGACAGAGCCGAAGGTGGGCATATGATAATTTGGCAGCTCCATAACAAACGGGGAGGTGTCGCCCCTGAAAAGCCGCGTTTTTTTGAGGATTATGCCGCTGGTGATAATTGCGGCGATACCGATGAAATAAGCGCAGGGCGCAACCCACCACTCCTTAGAAAACAGCCCCGAAGCTATAAGGGAAATAACGGGCAGCTTCGCGCCGCAGGGTATAAATGTAGTTGTTATTACGGTCATTCTGCGCTCGTTGACATTTTCGATAGTGCGGCTGCTCATAATTCCGGGCACGCCGCAGCCCGTGCCGACAAGGATCGGTATAAAGCTTTTGCCCGAAAGACCGAATTTTCTGAAAAGCCTATCCATAATGAAGGCGATGCGGCTCATATAGCCGCAATCCTCAAGAAACGATAGGAAAACGAACAAAACCACTATCTGCGGAACGAAAGAGAGCACCGAGCCCACGCCCGCGATGATCCCATCCGTGATAAGGCTTGAGAGCCACGGCGCGCAGTTGACCGATTGAAGGAAATTTCCCGCGGTAAGCCTCAGACCGTTCACACCGAAAAGATTATCGGCGATATAGTCAGCAAACCCGCCGAAAACGGAAACCGAAATGTAATAGACCGCGAACATTATCAGAATAAATATCGGCAATGACAGATATTTATTTGTGACGACGGAGTCTATCCGCTCCGAAATGGGGATCCTGCCGCTTTTTGTGCGGCATTCGTCTATACAGGAGGTTATGTATCTGTAGCGCTGGTCGGCGATGATGCTCTCGCTGTCATCGTCATAATACTTTTCCACATCGCGGATTATGCTCTCACAGTCGGGAAAATCCGAAGCTACAAGGCTGTCGCGCTCAAAGATCTTAGTTGCAAAATATCTTTTGTGGAGCATATCCGTGCCGTCGGGCAGCATGGCGGATATGAAATGAAGCGCGGACTCCACCCTGTCGTCAAAGCTGTGGTGTATCGGCGGAACGCCTTTGTTGGTGCGTGCGAGCTCCACCGCCTTTTTTGCGCACTTCTTTACTCCCGTTCCTTTCAGCGCCGATATCTCAAAGCAAACGCAGCCGAAATGTTCGCTTATCTCGTCAAGATTTATAACATCGCCGTTTTTCTTGACAAGGTCTATCATATTTATTGCCATTACCACGGGTATCCCTATCTCGCAAAGCTGAGTTGTGAGGTAAAGATTGCGTTCAAGATTTGTGCCGTCGATGATATTCAGAATGACATCGGGCTCTTCGTTGATAAGGTAATTCCTCGCCACTACCTCTTCGGGAGTGTAGGGAGAAAGGCTGTAAATGCCGGGAAGATCGGCGATGATAACATCCTTTTCGTCCTTCAGCCTGCCCTCCTTCGCCTCAACGGTGACGCCCGCCCAGTTGCCGACATATTGATTTGAGCCCGTGAGGGCGTTGAAAAGCATTGTTTTACCGCAGTTTGGATTTCCAGCAAGCGCAATTTTAATCATGGCTACCTCTTAATTGTTTTTTAATATAATCACAGTATTCGCCGATTATATCCGTTTCGGTGAGGGAATAGAGCATTCGCGCCCCCACAGCGTCCTCGATTTCGTTAAAAACGGCTCTGCCGCCGTCAAAAACAAAATCAAGCCCTATGTAATCATATTCTATAAGCGACGAAATCTTGTCTATAAGATGAATTTCATCTGAGGAAAGACGATATAATGACGCGCGCCCGCCAAGGCAAAAATTTGCCCTGAAGTCGCTGTCGCTCTCGCGAAGAACGGCGCCCATGATCTTACCGCCCAAAAGCCACACGCGCAGATCCTTTCCCATTTCCGAGGCGGGCTTTTGATAGACGAAGCCGTCCGTTTTGGGAACAGGCGGGCTGTCTATAAGCCGAACGCCCTTTCCCCCCTTGCCAAACGAGGGTTTCATAACAAGCGGCGTGGTCATATAGTCTATCGGCATTATCTCAATATCGTTTTCGCGCATATATTCATAGCATCGCTGCTTATCGTTTGCAAGCCTTGTAAGAGGCGACGGATTGAATACCCTTTTCCCTCTGCGCTCAAATTCGCGAGCGATATCGTATCTGTCGGTCCTGTTGATTACGAAATCGGCGGGGGCGTCAAAATCCACCGTTTCCTCATACATAAGGGTAACGCCGAGATATTTTTTATATTTTTCCACGGAAAAAGCATTCCGCCGCGCCTCGGCGCGGCTGTATATCAAAATCCCGCTCATAGCCGTCTCCGTATTTCTCTGAAAATCTCCGCGCCCGCGTCTATACCGGTACATTCCGTAATATTTATTATATGGGCGTTACTGTTTACCTCGCACACGAGACCGCCATTAAGAATATCGACTCCGCCAAAGCAAAGCCCCAATCTCTCACATGCCGATACGGCCAGCTCGCATTCCGATTCGTCGGGCTTGCAGGGGCGCATTTTCCCGCCGTTCGTCACATTTGAGCGAAAATCGTTATCGTTATATCTCTCCATCGCCGCAACCACTCTGCCGCCCACAACTTCAAGGCGCTTGTCCCTGCCGCGGGAGGAGGAAATAAATTCCTGCAAAATAAAAGGGCGCTGCGATATGCGGGCGAGTATATCCTCTTTCGTCTCGCACAAAAAAACCTGCTCGCCGAATGAGCCGAAGCTCTCTTTAAAAACAAGGGGCAGCCCGAGGATCTCGGCGGCTTTATCAACAAATTCCGTATAATCCGCCTCAAAAAACGATTTTGGCGCCAAAAGCGTTTTCGGTTGGGGAACGATACCGAGAAGCTCAATATAAGTTCGCCCCTTATCATCGCACTTTTCAATGGAATCTGCGCTGTTGAAAACAGGCAAGCCCTCCTTTTCAAGGCGGCGCGCAAGATTTATATCCTTATCCCAAAACAAAACGAAATCGCATTCGGGGCTTTCGGTTGAAAGCTCAAGATTTGTTTTTATTTCAAGGGCTATGCGCTCCTTTTCGGCGGCAAGGCAAAGCGCGCGGTAAAGCCCGCCGAATTTTTCGGTGTTTAAAAAATGATTTACCGCAAGCACGCCTTTCATAGCCTTTTTTCCTTTTGTTGAGAGATGTTGATGTTCGGGCTTCGCCCTCGGATTAAATTGTAGCATTTTTGCTTGCTTTTTTCAATGCGGCAGTATAAAATAATTATACTGTTATATTAAGGAGGCAAAAAAATGACGGAATACACTTTGAAATACGGCTGTAACCCGAATCAAAATCCGGCGAAAATACATATGGACGGCAAAAAACTGCCGTTTGAGATACTTAACGGCAGCGCAGGATATATAAATCTTTTGGACGCTTTCAACGCGTGGCAGCTTGTTAAGGAGCTGAAAGAGGCTACGGGGCTTCCGGGCGCGGCGTCCTTCAAGCATGTTTCCCCCGCCGGCGCGGCTGTGGCTCAACCTCTTTCGGAGACGGACAGAAAGGCGTTTTTTGTGCCCGATGATTTGGAGCTTACCCCCATCGCTCAGGCGTATGTGAGGGCAAGGGGCTGCGACAGGGTATCATCATTCGGTGATTTCGCCGCCCTTTCGGACGAATGCGACGCAAGCGTTGCGAAATTCCTTGTAAAAGAAGTCTCGGACGGTATAATCGCCCCGTCCTACACCGACGAAGCGCTGGAAATACTGAAAACCAAGCGCCGCGGCGGATATCTCGTTATTAAAATGGACGAAAATTACACCCCCGAAGAAACGGAAACAAAGCAGGTTTTCGGCATTAAATTTGAGCAGAAGAGAAACGACGCGAAAATCACTATGGAGCTTTTCGACGATATGCCGACAAAGATAAAGGATATTCCCGAAATAGCGAAAATAGATTTGCTTATCTCAATGATAACTTTAAAATACACCCAGTCAAACTCCGTATGCTACGCAATGGGCGGGCAGACGATAGGCGTTGGAGCGGGTCAGCAATCGAGAATACATTGCACCCGCCTTGCCGGAAACAAAGCCGATAACTGGTGGCTTCGCCGCAATGAAAAGGTGCTTTCGCTGCCGTTTATCGAGGGGATACGCAAATGCGAAGCGGATAACGCCATAGACCTCTATATAAGCGACGATTACGAGGAGCTTTACGAAAACGACCTTTGGAAAAAGTATTTCACCGAAAAGCCCGAGCCTTTTACAAAGGCGGAAAAAACAGAGTGGCATAAAAAAATGGATCTGGTGGCCCTCGGCTCGGACGCTTTCTTCCCGTTTGAGGACAACATTGAAAGGGCGGTAAAATCCGGCGTAAAATACATCGCACAGCCGGGAGGCTCGGTAAGAGACGCCAATGTTATCGAGTGCTGCGACAGCCACTCAATAGCAATGACGATGACGGGGATAAGGCTTTTCCACCACTGATAGGAGATTTAAAAAGAACTGATAAATATATCGGTTCTTTTTTTACGATTTCCTGTTTTTTCATATTGATAAAAAAATAACAATCAACTATAATATAATCGGGTGAGCGGCATGGAGTTAATATGTGAAAAATGTTGGTATAATTCCTATGATGAGGAGCAGGACGAATATTTTTGCTCTTTGGAGCTCGATGAGGATGAATACGCGCGGTTTTTGCAAAACGATTTTGCCTCCTGTAAATATTTCCGCCCAGATAACGGTGAGTATGAGATAGTCAGGAGGCAGAACTGATGAGGCGCAACACTCTGTTGACCGCGGCGATAACAGGCATAGGCGTGCTTATCATTATTGTCGCCGTTGCCGTTTTTAATATAAATAACGGTAACGCAAGCTCTGCATTCTCGCTTGAAGATGATATCGTATATCTCGGCGTCGGGCAGATTTATCGGCTCCCCGTAAACGGTGACGGTATGCCGCGCTTCAGAAGCTACGACAGCAGGATCGCCTCTGTTGACGAAAACGGCGTTATAACGGCGGAAAAAGCGGGAAGCACCGTTATCAAAGCGGGCTCAGAAAAGCTTGAGCTTCATATTATCGAGCCGCCGACGAGCCTGACCGCCGGTGAAAAAAGTTTTACCCTGGGCGTTGGTGAAAAGTATAAGCCTCTGCTGAAAACCGACGGAGAAGCAACAATTGCGGGGATAGCCTATACCGTTTCTGACGAAGGCGTTATTGAAATTGACGCGCACGGCACGGTAACCGCAAAGGCGGCGGGCAAAACCACCGTAACCGCAGAGACCTACAATGGGTTGAAAGCGGCGTATGAAATCACGGTAAAGAACGCGCCTGAGAAAATGACGCTTTCCGCCTTCAACAGCAAGCTTTACACTGGCACAGAGTTTGATTTAAAGGTTGATTTCGGAAAAAATGCCTGCGCAAAGGGATTAGCATTTGAAACCGACAACGACGCCGTGCTGACAGTCGATGAAAAAGGCAGGGCAAAAGCGCTTGCCGCGGGAAAAGCTAATGTCACCGTAACCGCTTACAACGGCGTGACCGCCAAATGCACGCTCACGGTTTTGGAAAAGCCGTATTACATAAGGACCGACCTTGACCCCGACAAGCCCATGGCGGCGTTTACCTTTGACGACGGACCTAACGCTCCCACCACAGACAGAATATTGAATACGCTTGAGAAATACGGCTGCTCCGCCACATTCTTTATAGTGGGCAGCAGAACAAAAAACTCGAATCACGCCGAATGCGTAAAGAAAATGGCGGAAAACGGCTTTGAAATAGGCAATCACACCTACGACCATAAGCATTACGGCTCGGATGTTACGGCGCAGGATATTTCCAAATGCTCGGATAAGCTTTTTGAGGTATCCGGTCAATATTCCTCGGTGTTCAGACCGACGGGCGGTTATATTACCGATGAAATTAAAAAATCCTGCAATATGCCGCTTATTCTTTGGAATGTTGATACGCAGGACTGGCGCAGCAAGAACGCCTCGAAAGTTTATTCACATCTCAAAAAAGACATAGAGGACGGCAGCGTTATACTTATGCACGATATATACAAAAGCACCGCCGAGGCGGTGGAAAAAGCCGTGCCCGAGCTTGTAAAAAGCGGGTGGCAGATAGTCAATGTGTCGGAGCTTGCGTATTACAGCGGCGTCGATTTGCAAAACGGCAGACCTTATTATTCGTTTTGAGCGCAACAGTCTGTAAATATAACCGCGTTTCGACAGGGAAGTATTTTATTAAAACAAAATATTTTTTACACAATAACGCGTTAACAGCCGCCCGTCACCGCCGTCAGGTGATTTGGGCGGCTTTTTTATGCGGCAACACCTCTTGCGTCGGCTAAAGCTGAGGGGAGTTGAACCCGATAAGTCCCACGGCGGTTCTTTTTGGTTATTTTTCCCCTTTTCTTCTTGGCGGGCGCCAGCCCGCCTGCACCGAAAAAAGCAAAAATCCCTCAAAAACTCCTCGCCGTGGGATGCTAGCAGTTTTTGCGGTGAGGATTTTTGCAAAGACAATGAAAACGCCGAAGTCAATACTTGCGTATTGACAAGGGGTTTGAAGCAGTATTTGCGTAAATAAGCCCGCAAAAACCTTATTGTGTTCGACTCCCCTCAGCTAAAGTAATAATTCCCCGCCGAAACAGGCTTCGTTTCCCTGTTAAATGTTGATATTTGGGCTTACGCCCTCGTCAAAAACAAATGCGAAAAAGTTTATTGACTTAAAGCGACTGTTAATATATAATTAGTTAAGGCACGGGTCTTTTCCCGAGCCTGTTTTGCTTTTCAAAACGGGAATACAAAATTTCAGGAGAGAGGAATTATGGTAAGAGCTATCGTCGGCGCCAACTGGGGCGATGAGGGAAAGGGAAAAATAACGGATATGTTCGCCTCAAAGGCGGATATAGTTATTCGCTTTCAGGGCGGCGCCAACGCGGGGCATACGATAATAAACGAGCACGGAAGATTTGCCCTGCACCTTATGCCCAGCGGAGTTTGCAGCGAAAATACCGTCTGCATCATAGGAAACGGCGTTGCGCTTGATATAAACAAATTTTTGAATGAGCTTGCCGATATAAAAAAGGCGGGGCTTGACCCCAAGCTTCTTGTTTCGGAGCGTTGCCAGATACTTATGCCGTATCACATTCTGCTTGACGAATATGAGGAGGAAAGGCTCGGCAAGGCGGCGTTCGGCTCAACGAAAAGCGGTATCGCTCCGTTTTTTTCGGATAAATTTTCCAAAATCGGTATTCAGGTAAACGAGCTTTTTGATGAGGAAACTCTCAGGGCGAAGCTCAAAAACATATGCACGCTTAAAAATCTTACTCTAAAATATGTTTATGACAAGCCCCTGCTTGATGAGGACGAGCTCTTTGCCACCTGCATGGAATACAGGGATAAAATCGCGCCGTTTGTGTGCGACACCCACGCCTATATAAGGCAGGCGTTGAAAGAGGGCAAGGAGATACTTCTTGAAGGCCAGCTCGGCACGCTCAAGGATCCCGATTTCGGAATTTATCCGATGGTAACTTCCTCCTCCACTCTCGCGGGCTACGGCTGCGTCGGCGCGGGAATACCGGCGAGCGAGCTAAAGGACATAGTTGTTGTTACAAAGGCGTATTCAAGCGCCGTAGGAGCAGGCGAATTTGTTTCGGAGATACTCGATGAGGACGAGGCTCAGGAGCTTCGGCTTCACGGGGGCGACAAGGGCGAGTTCGGAGCTACGACGGGAAGACCGAGAAGAGTCGGCTGGTTTGACTGCGTCGCCACGCGCTACGGCGTTGAGTGCCAAGGCGCTACTCAGGTGGTTATGACGGCGCTCGACTGCCTCTCTTACCTTGAGGAAATAAAGGTCTGCGTTGCCTATGAGCTTGACGGAAAGGAAATAGATTATTTCCCCACTACGCCGCAGCTCAAAAGATGCCGCCCCGTGTTAAAGACCTTTAAGGGCTGGCACTGCGACATAAGAGGTATAAAAGAATATTCAAAGCTTCCGCAGGAGACGCGCGATTATGTGGAATTTATCGAAAAAGAGATAGGTTACCCGATCACAATGGTGTCAAACGGTCCCGAACGCGAGGCTATTATCTATAAATAATACAAAACAGGCGGTCAATAAGCCGAAAATCGGCTCACTGACCGCCTTATTTATTTTGATTGACCCGTTATTTTATCATCGCCAATATCGTGTTGCGCAGGTCGTTTGGAAACTGAGCCTGCTTTACGGCGCCGATGATTGCGGTTATGAGAGGAATAAGGCAAATAAACCAGCCCACACAAAGTCCGATTATCTTGCCCGTCCAAGAAGCGTCCGAGAAATACACTATAAGCGTATTTTCACGAACGGTAAAGGTCGCCTTGATCCCGATGTCAAGACCGAGAAGCATATTTATGCCGCCCACGCCCTTGTCAAAATCAAGAACAACGCTGTTGTCCAATGAAGCGGAGGTTACCGCAAAGCCGCCGGATCTGTAAAAATCCGCAAGATGCTGAGTAAATGCTTCAAGCTCAAAGCCCTCCGGAACATTGATCATAAAAGAGTCTGCCATAATTTTATTCTCCTTTCGTTTTTGCTTAATAAATCAAACAAAGCTTTATAATATATCTTGCGAGAAACGCGGCAATGAAAAGCACACCTACGGTTATTTCGACCTTTGCGGGGAGTTGAAATTTTTTGCGGAAAAGCAGATAAACGACCGTTACAACCGGAATGAGAAAAAGCTCATGGGCGTGAAACGCTCCGATGAAATCAAATCTCGCCGCGTGCAAAACGGCGCTTGTAAGACCGCAGCCGGGGCATTCTATCCCGAAAATAAGCCGTATCGGGCATTGATATATTATGATGAACGCGATGAACGCGGCCGCTTTCGCGGTATTTTTCATAATCCCGACCGCTTTTTCTTTCATTTTTCAAAAACACCCGCAATAACCGATATTTCTCAACTTTATTATACAGAAAACGGCACATAAAGTCAATATGCCGCCCCTTGATCGGCTTGTTTTTCGTTGGGCGGGAGTCTTTGTTTCAAACCGATTTATGTATTATTATGTTGAAAAGAAAGCGTAAATTGTATATAATATTTTCAGGTGCGGCGGGAGCCGTCCGTTAGGAGGAAAACGATGGAAAAAATACTTGTGCTCGATTTCGGCGGGCAATATAATCAGCTGATAGCGAGGCGTGTGCGCGACCATAAGGTCTATGCGGAGATACTGCCCTACACCACCCCCATTGAAACGATAAAAAAGAACGGCTATAAAGGAATAATATTCACGGGCGGGCCTAACTCCGTTTTCGATCCCGCATCGCCCCATTATTCCGAAGATATACTTAAGCTCGGCGTGCCGATTCTCGGAATATGCTACGGCTGCCAGCTTATCGCGTGGATGGCGGGCGGCGAAGTCTCAACCGCTCCCGTTTCGGAATACGGAAAAATCGAAATAACGGCTAAGGCTTCGCCGATTTTCAAGGATGTTCCCGAAAAAAGCGTTGTCTGGATGAGCCACACCGATTACATATCCGCCCCGCCGAAGGGCTTTGAAATCACCGCGTTTACCGATAACTGCCCCTGCGCCGCCATGCAAAACAGAGAAAAGCGGATATACGCCGTGCAGTTTCATCCCGAAGTTACCCACACGGAATACGGCTCGGCTATTCTGCACAATTTCCTCTATGAGGTGTGCGGCTGCGCCGGCGACTGGGTGATGGATAATTTTATCGAGACGACCGTTGAAAAGCTTCGGGCGCAGATAGGCGATAAAAATGTTATTCTCGGTCTTTCCGGCGGCGTTGATTCGTCCGTTGCCGCGGGGCTTCTGTCCCGCGCGGTGGGTAAGCAGCTCACCTGCGTTTTTGTCGATCAGGGGCTTATGCGCAAGGATGAGGGGGATTTTGTTGAAAAGACCTTCACTTCGCTGTTTGATATGAATTTTGTGCGTGTAAACTGCGCCGACAGGTTTCTCGAAAAGCTGAAGGGCGTTACCGACCCCGAACAGAAGAGAAAAATAATCGGCACGGAATTTTTTAATGTATTCTGGAGCGAGATAAGAAAACAGCCGAATAAAGGCTATTTTGCGCAGGGCACGATCTACCCCGACTGCATTGAAAGCGGAAAAGGCGACGCGGCGGTTATAAAAACGCACCATAACAGGGTAAAGCTCCCCGATGATGTGGAATTTCTCGGCGTTATAGAGCCTCTTGCCGATCTCTTTAAGGACGAGGTGCGCAAAGTTGGCGAAAAGCTGGGCATACCTAAGGAGCTTGTTTGGCGGCAGCCGTTCCCCGGACCGGGTCTCGGCGTGAGAATAATCGGCGAGCTGACCGCGGAAAAAATAAAAATACTTCAGGAGGCGGATTGGGTACTCCGCGATGAAATGGCGAAAAACGGATATGAAAAAAATCTCGCCCAGTTTTTCTGCGTTTTGCCGAATGTTATGACGGTCGGCGTTATGGGCGATCACAGAACTTATGACCACCTCATCGCAATAAGAGCCGTGACCACGGACGATTTTATGACTGCCGATTGGGCGAAAATACCGTATGATATCCTCGCGCGCGTGTCAAACCGCATAACAAACGAGGTGGCGCATGTCAACCGCGTAGTCTACGATATCACCTCCAAACCCCCCGGAACAGTTGAGTGGGAATAGTATCTTTTGGCTTAGATGTGCCCGAAATCCGCATGAATACTGGGTTTTCGGGCACATTGAGTTTTATACGGTCATAATTTGCAACACTTATGCAACACCTTTGAAAGAAAAAGCGTTTTCGGGCGGAATTGTTCTATTTTAAAAACCTATGAAACTGGAACTGTTATTGAGTATGTTATACTTTTCAGTGAAGTAACGAACAGATGCGGACAGAGAAATTTGGTACGACAAAAGTTGTCCTGTCAAATGCAGAAGACATTAGATATAATAGAATTACTCTAAAAAGAAAGCGAGAAGATGGATATGAGGATGGCAGAGAGTATCGAAAAATTTATTCGAAAATCGTTTGAAATGTACGATCTAAATTATGATGTGTTTGCAGAGCAAGAGGTCACTTTTGCCCCAGAAGATGCTCCTGAAATCATCATTAAAGATGGCCTAAATATGTTTGGAGTGGCTGAAGCAGCAAAGGTGTTAGGAGTATCTTCGGATGATATCCTAAATATGAATGAAGATGCCATATCAAAATGGTACCGAAAGTATAATTTTTTTCGTATATACAGTGATTTTCTGTCTCAATGGAACTGGGATGCTCATTTCAGCGATAATAGACCGACATCAGAAGAATTCTTCATAAAAACTATTTTTTCGGATCAAGATAATATATACTCCGATTATAAAAGTAGGTATGATTATTTTGATATCAAGAAAAGACTCAGCAAAACACTTGAAGAAATCAATTTGGTTTTGCCGGGGACCATTCATCCAAATGCTGAAATAACCAATCTGAGAATTAGGACTGAAACGCTTATTTCTTTCCCACAATGTGAAAGAATGGTACAGTCATTCTTAGAAATGGTTGAGCATATCAAAAAAATATTTTTCAAAGCCATACATTCTGAGCTCAACAATAACGAAATCAACGAGCTCAATTTTCTTGCTTCGTGGTTTGATGCTTGTGATGTGATAAAGCCATCCACAAGAATTACTTATGATAATATTCTAAGATACAGAAATATTTACGCAGAAGAAAACCATAATGATTTCTTTGAGTATGTAAAACTAAATCGGATTCATTTTTCCCCTTGGAGATGTAAGGAATTTCTTGACAATCCAGAACTGGTAAAAAAACTTCTTTATAATTTTCCCAAAGCCAAAGGGGAAATGCGCGAATTTGTTTTTGAACTTACAAAGTTCACATGTGAGTTTGTATGGTCTGATGCCGAACCTACTCGCTTTTCAGATGAGGAAGAAAAATTCTTTGAAGAAGTAGATAAAGTAGTAGGAGAAAAACATATTCCGATTGAGGAATGTGCCAAAGAGAGAACATATATATGTGTCGATAAGAACCGTTCCGAAACATATGGCTGGGGCGAATATATTACGGCTTTGAAACAGGCTTCTGGCCCTGTATCAAAAGGCGGTTTGGAAATACCAGACAGATCGCACATCCTTGATATTCACAATTCCTTTTCAAGAATACAAAGCAGAGTTGCTGCCAAACACGGAGGTGGCAACAATGTCTAAGGAGCAGATAACTGGAAAAACAACAGGTGAAAACTTCCGCCGTCTTCTAAAAGAAAACAGAATGACCCAGCAGGCATTTGCAGATCACTACGGAATGGAATTACGCAATGTAAGTCGATGGATCAACGAAGAGAAGCTGACACACATAGTGGACATTCAAGCCTTAGCCGATTATTTTGATGTTCCATTTACAGAATTCTTCAAGCCAATATAAAATAGGACAAATCCTGTCCTAACACTTTTAATGCCCAATTTGCTATCATATATTCAGAAAGCGAAAGGGGTGTACGATATGGGTTGGGCAAAGTATATGGAGGATAACCTTGAAATCATCAATGACCGGCTGTCGCAAATGGCGGAAGGAAGGAACACTTACCCAGCAACTCAAGCGACAATAAAGATGACGGTTTGTATCGCACCTTTGGTAGTGGCTGAAAAAACTGTTCAAGCTAAGCGTGAAGAAAAATACATCATCTGCAAGGATTGCGGCAGAGTGTTCTCTTTTCCCGTCCGGGATCAACTCTTTTATGAGAAAATGGGATGGGAGCCGCCGAAAAGATGCAAGGCTTGCAGAGAGCATCGCAAAATTCGTCACCTCATGTGTCCGGCATATTAAGAGGTGACGAGAATGGAAAACATTATCTATTCTTCGTCGGAGAATGTATATGCCGAACATGAAAAGAATAGCCCGTCTGCCTACACAAGGAGAAGCATCACAGGGGCGGTCGTCGGATGTAGCAAGTGTGTTGGATACTGCAAGTATCACGGTCATCCCGGATTCCTAACAAAAGAGCAGCGAAAGCAGCATGATTGTCTAAATAAGGGCTGTTACTACTATATCGAAAACCAGAAGGAACGCAGACCTGTTTCTTCAGTTATTAAGAATCACTCGCCGATTGTCTTATCTCAAATTCAGCGGGAGATGTCCGATGAAGCAGTTAAGGTAATCCGGGTAAAAGGAACGGGACTTCATGAGTACACAGCTTTCTATGTTACAATCACGAGAGATTATTCTTTCGACGAATGCACAGTGAGGCTCCAAAGGGAGTGCGGAATAACCGTTCACTTCGTAAAACTGGATTATGATTTTGATACTTGCGTCAATTTGCTGTGTGCCACATAAGGAGGGTTGATGATGGCTGGGAAAGGCGACGGAACCGGTGGCAAAAAAGGATTTTGGGACAGCTTCTTTGATAACCCTTTCGGTGGAATGTTTGATTTCAACGGCGACGGCAAAGAAGATTTAGGCGAACAATGGCTCGGTTGCAAAATCCTTGAGGATATAACAAAAGAGGAAAAAGAAAAGGATAGCGACATATTAGATGGCGGACTGTTTGATTCGGACGGAACTCACGACCATTCTTGGAGGCTCACCTGTGAAGACGGCTTCGAGTTCGGTCTCGGCCACGAAGACTTTGAAACCGAAGAAGAATACGCAGAAGCACTTGAATACGCGAGATTAGGAGAGCCGATTACGAATTTCGGCGCAGATAACTTCTCTTCCACCATGAAAAGCAGCGCTTCCTTCCCGAAAACCGCAAATAATCAGAACCATGAAGCCGATATTGCGACCGAAAAAGACAAATCGATCTCAAACAGTGCAAGTGATGCCGTTAAATCCGGCTCCGAGAACCTAAATGCGTCCACTATGAGCAAGGCGGAATATAAAGCGTCACGGCAAGGGACAGCTCTCGGAATTGTATTAAGCGCTTTTGTAACGCTGCTGTTTTCGGTTCTCCCTTGTGCCATCATTTGGGCGGCCGTTTTCAGCTACGATGAAAAGAACAGCGCAAGCTGGCTTGTGACCCTTGTATTTGCCGGGGGCGGGATTGCAGTCCTCGTTCTGGCTCTAAAAGCGTGTCTGTCGAATATTTCTTGGGATCTTAAACAACAAAAAACCGTGAAAGAAAAATATTTGTCCTCTATTTCTGAAGATGAGAAGCAAAAGCGTGCCCATAAAATCAAAACTTCAAAAATCGTTTCCTTGGTTTGCATGCTTCTTGCTATCGTTTCAGTAATCACGGCTGTTACCATGGAACAATTCCACTTGAATTCGGTATATTCAAAAGCTGAAAAGTTGATTTGTGAAGAACGGTTTGAAGAAGCCGAAACTACGCTGAAAGAGATAGAAGATTCGAATTACAAGGATACGGCGTCGTTGTTGCTTCTATGCGACGCGCATGGAGATTACTCCTCTGGGCATTCTGTGGATGCGTACTACACAATGAAAGAGGCTCATTTCAGTCACCAGTCCACCGAATCAATGAACAGCATCCAGTCATTCAGCCAAATTTTAGATCAGGAATACGACCGGTATATCAAAGAGCGTTCCGAGCGAGAAATGCAGGCGTATGAGGATAGAATCATAAACGGCGTTCCTTATGTTGGGATGCCGGAATCCAGAATTAGCGACACTTCGCTCGGCAAGCCTTCGAGCAATGTCCGGCATAATGTGGAAATCAAAAACGGAGATCGATATACTGCAAATCTGTATGATTTTTATTCCGGGAAAAATTTGATTTTTACTGCCAGATGTATCAACGGCATCGTCACCCAAGTATGGGACGAACGGGGCGACCCCATAAAGCCGTATGTACCCGACAAAAATCATTCGGCTACCACAGAGCCGAGCGTAGACGGTTTTAACAATCCCGAAGACTTTTATGATTGGTATTGGGACGATTTCTTCGATTATTACGATGCTGAAGATTATTACTATGAGCATGGTGGAAAGTGATGAGATGTGTGGAACCATCTGACTCAATACTCGGTAAAGCCGGAAAGAAGGGCATTGGATGCCGTTTATAGATATTTGAAACTCGATTTGTGTGTATTGCATAACCGGTCGAAATCATTCCTTTGCGATAATTGCAACACTTTTGCAACATGTAATACTAAAATTTCAGAAGGAATAGTTGCAGGCGGTTACATATTAAAGTAAGGAGTGAATGTTTGTGTCTAACTTATTAAAAAAGAAAGCAGAAATCAATACAACTAAAACAGTCGACGAAATTGAGTCTGCGGTATATGCTCATATCAAGCCTTATGGGTTTAAAAAACACGGCAGAACACTCCATCGCTTTGTTTCGCATGATATTTCGCAAGTCATCCACTTTCAAAGCGGTATGCCAACACACGGAATGGGTGGCCTTCTTTGTGTGAATTTGGGTATTCGTATCCCGGAGTGCACTGACAGAAGTTTTCATCCTCAAGGAGAAATGAAGAAGTATTACCACGAATACGAATGTACCATTCGTTCCAGATTGGGAATTGTCAGCGGTAAAAAAGAAACTTGGTATGACCTGCGTAAAAGAACAGATAAAATCGTAAAAAGTATTGTTGATGAAATAGATCAATATGTTTTGCCGGCTTATGAAGTCTTAAACAGTAGAGACGCAATCCTTGCACATAGAAAAGATTATCCACTATTGGATAATATGAATTCTCTCATTCTTTTGGACGAATGTATGATATATGGTCATCTTGGCAACATCGAAAAAGCAAGAGAATCATTTGATGCGTATTATGAAACTGCCGTTTCTGAGTATAATGATAAAATTGCAAACGGGCGCAAGCATTATCTTAAAAAAGGTGAACGCATTGTTTTTATGGGGCAGGATATAACTGCTGAAAAAGATGGTTATGTGACACTGTATGGAGCAAGCCACGGACACATTGATTATCTTGATGAATTAGCTGCAAGCATTGGGATAAGGTAAAAACCACTTGATACTATTCCGCAAGCGGTTTTGGATTTTTATTATACAGTCTAAAAAAGGAACACAAGATGGAGATTACAATTAAAAAGCTGTCCGCAGGGCTTGCCGATGATTTTTTCGGATTTTTTGATAACGATGCTTTCTCCGACCACGACGAATGGAAATGGTGCTATTGCCTTGAAAGTCATTTGTCCGCACAGGAAAACGATAAACTGTGGGGGAAAAAGAATAAGCGTCGGAAAAAAGCAGAAGAGCTGATTCGAGCGGGTACTATGACCGGATATCTTATTTATGACGCTGCCCGTGTTATCGGGTGGTGCAATGTGGGAGACAAATCCGATTACCGTTCAATTTGTGAAAACGAAAAATACCGCACGGATATTTTAGATAAGGGTAAAATCAAAATCATATATTGTATGGATATCGCGCCAAATTATCGGGGTCGGGGAATCGCAAATCTCGTAGTCGAAAAAGCTATTGCCGATGCAAAAGCGGAAGGATTTTCTTATATGGAAGCCTATCCGTTTACCGATAAGGAATTTATCTATCAATACAGAGGCCCCCGCAGATTATATGAGAAGCACGGTTTTGTGCTGTACCGTGAGCTCACGGATTTTTATATTATGCGAAGAGCGCTGTAATTGCAGATAAACTTTCCGGTATCCCTTTTCGGGGGTAAAGCAGCTTCCAAATACGGATATACATTCATGCAAAATCAGCGGCGGCGGGGAGAAATCCCCGCCGCCGAAGCGTATAATCTTTGCCCAAAACCGCCTGCTCCCGTTAGGAAACAGACGGCAATTTTTATGTGATTTTGAAACCCGCGAAAGCGGCATAAATATGTGAATTTTAATGCTTATCCAAGCACAAGTCGCCCCGCGCGGAAATGCGCTTTTTGTTTTTCCCCGCCGACAACTGCCTGTATGTCGCCGCAATTATCAATGCGGAAATAACGGCGGTCAAAATATCGGAGAGAGGCATGGAATACAGCACGCCGTTCAGCCCGAAAAACATCGGCAAGAGGAGCGCAAAGCCGATGCCGAACACGATCTCGCGGATCATTGAAAGCATGGTCGATGCGACCGCCTTTCCCATCGCCTGAAGAAAAATAAATGTCGCCTTATTAAGGCAGGCAAAAACTATCATACAAAGATAAATCCGAAACGCCTTGACGGCAAAATCCGTATAATAAACGCTCTCGTTTGCCGAGCCGAAAATACCTATCAGCTGACGCGGCAAAAATTCCACAACGAGCATGGCGATAATGCCGACGGCAGCCTCGCAGACAAGCAGCAGTGAAAAGAGGCTTTTTACCCGCCCGCGGCGGTTTGCGCCCATATTGTACCCCACAACAGGAATACACCCCGCCGCCATACCGATAACGACGGAAATTACGATTTGAAACACTTTCATTACGATCCCGACGACTGCCATGGGGATCTGAGCGTAGGCGGCCTGCCCGAAAACGGGATCCTGCGCACCGTATTTACGAATCATATTGTTGATCGCAGCCATAGCCGCCACCAAAGAAATCTGCGAAAGAAAGCTGCATATTCCGAGTGAAAGCGTGCGCCCCGCAATTTTGCTGTTCCAACGAAAATCACGCCCCGATAATTTAACGGACTTTATATGCAGAAGATACCAAAGGGAAAGCAGAGCCGTTGCGATTTGACCGATCACCGTTGCCACTGCCGCGCCCATCATTCCCCAATGAAACAAAAAGATGAATATCGGATCGAGAATAATGTTGAGAATCGCTCCGAAAAGGGTGGAGATCATTGCGAATTTCGGACTTCCGTCCGCACGGATTACGGGATTCATCGCCTGCCCGAACATATAAAACGGAATACCGACAGAAATATAAAAGAAATATTCTTTTGAAAGCGCAAAGGTCTCCTCGTTGACTGTCCCTCCGAACAGCGTGATGATAGGCGTTGAGAAAATCAAATACAAAGCGGAGAGAAAGACGCTGCTTATAACCGTAATCAAAACCGAAAGCCCGATGCTGTTTGCGGCGGCTTTTTGATTTCCTTTTCCGAGATTAAGGCTGACAAAAGAGCAGCAGCCGTCCCCAATCATAACCGCGATAGCAAGCGCAATGACCGTGAGGGGAAACACCACCGTGTTGGCGGCGTTGCCGTAGGAGCCGAGATAGCTTGCGTTTGCAATAAAGATTTGATCGACTATATTGTAAAGTGCGCCTACAAGCAGTGAAATTATACATGGCACGGAATACTTGCCCATAAGTCTGCCCACTCTTTCCGTGGCAAGATAAGATTGATTTTTTTCCATATAGTAACCTCCCATAAACATAAAAACGGCGCAAGCCCCAAAGTTGGACTTACGCCGTTTCAGCTACACACTGATGATAATTATATCAGATATTTTTCTTTTTTCAAAGGCAATTCTGCACAAAAATTATACGGATAGGGTAAAGAAAAAATGATCAAAAAACTCACCGCGAAATATATAAATACCGCTTTCGGCCGATAGCAATACATAGCTTTCGGATTTACAAAACGGTTTTTGATAAGCATTTGATAATAAATTTATGTGGCGGCAGGGATAAGTCCTTGTCGCTGTTCTGTTGCGCCATACTTGACGTTGACGTAAGTATGTGCTATACTTATTACATAGTTCTTTCGGAGGTGTATTATGGATTCTGCAAAATTGCTAGAGTGGCTTAAGGTTGAAAAGAAAATGAGCGCTCGCTCTGCCAAAGATGTTCTTTCCCGCTGCTCAAGAGTTTACAGAATTTTAGGTGTTGACTGTTTTGACGACAATACTTTGGATATTCTTCAAAACAGCGATGAGTTTAAATCAAGCTCTATGTTTATAAAATCTCAGCTCAAGAGGGCGGTAACTTTGTGTTTGGAATTTACCAAAAATACCGAAACGGAGTAAATTATACCGTTTTGAGCGCGTATGCTCACAGGGATTTTGAAACATTCCATTTTACCAAAAGAATGAAAGCGGGTTTATTATCAAGCCGAAAATTCCGCATATGCCCCTGCGGTTTACATGGCTGCCAAAACATCGTTACTGCCTTGGGTTAGGAGAAAACAATATGAAACGATATAACATAATGGATTTATTTGCCGGCGTCGGTGGATTAAGTTACGGCTTTTCAATGCTTCCTCAATTTGATATCGTTGCGGCGAATGAAATCGAAAAAGACATTTCCGTTGCGTATACATTGAATTACCCGAATGTGAAAATGCTGAATTGCGATATAAACAATCTGACCGAAGATATTTTGAAAAAGGCGCTGAAAGGGCAAAAAGTCGATATAGTTGTCGGAGGTCCTCCCTGCCAGTCTTATTCTACTCTCGGCAAAAGGCAAAACGATGAAAAGGCGAATTTGTTTAAGCAATATAAAAGAGTTTTAAAAATCCTGCAACCAAAAGCATTTATCTTTGAAAATGTTGTGGGTATCCTCAGCATGGATAAGGGAAACCTTTTTAAGCAAGTTCGGGCCGAATTTGAGGAGCTCGGTTATAATTTGCGTTACAAAGTGTTAGATGCCGTTGATTTCGGTGTTCCGCAGCGCAGACAGAGAGTTTTTCTCGTGGGATTTAAGGAAAAGAATGACTTTGTTTTTCCTTCTCCCACGCACGGCGACGGGTTGAAACCGTATGTTACGCTTAAAGACGCTATCGGCGATCTGCCGACTTTAAAAAGCGGAGAGCAAAAAAGCAATTACGATACCGGTATCACAAACGAATTTCTTAAATTTGTCAGAGATAATAACGCATCTGTTGTTGAGGAGCATATCGCTCCCAAAAACGGAGAGCATCTTATTAAAATTATGCAAACATTAACAGACGGTCAATCTAAAGATGATTTGCCCGAAAATATCCGTCCGAAAAGCGGATACGGTAATACTTACGCGAAATTATGGTGGGGCAAGCCGTCTACAACAATTACAAGAAATTTCGCATGTCCTTCTTCTTCAAGATGTATTCATCCAAGGGATTCAAGAGCTATGTCGATTCGAGAAGGAGCAAGATTACAGAGCTTTCCGGACGATTATAAATTCTATGGATCTGACGGTATGAAACGATTAGAAATCGGTAACGCTGTCCCGCCGCTTCTTTCAATTGCTATTGCTAAACAAATGCTTGAAGCGTTAAAAAATCAAGACGCCGTTAATTAGTGCGGCGTCCCGGTTAAGGCAGTATATCAAACGATTATTTTAGGAGGTTTTCTAATTTGCCATAGTCGTGATGAAACTGTATTTGGCCTTGATGCCATTGAACAAAACCAAATGGCAATTGAATCGTGGTTCCTCCATATGAGGATCCATAATAGGTTTCATTTTTTGCAGCTTCTTGAACGGCATTACAAACATCCTCTATGGAGAATATGTCATCCGTATTATTTTCGCCAAGAAGATTTATGTACCATACAAAGTCAGACCATTCTTTGCTATCTTGCACGGCGCCCATAGAAAATGACAGTTTTGCAAGTTTGTAAGCATTATCAGTAAACCATTGCAATAACGCATTATAAAAATGCTCATTATATGCCTTTAATGTAGTGGCATTTAAGCTCTTGTGCCGCAATTGCAAGTCATAATTTTTAGTTATAGTTTGATCGCCATATGCTTTAATGATATCCACGGCATCATCGGCAGCTGACCAAAACAGGTTGATTGCCCTACACACATCAAGAGGAATTTTACTTTTGAACTGCCTTTCAAAAGTATCAATAAACAGTCCTGCCTTTACAAGATACACTTGTCCCCCAAGACTCTTTTTAATGGAAATATTGATTACTTCATTTGTGTCAAGATAGACTTTCAAATCTGTTTTAGATTTTGTTTTTCGTCCATTGACGCTAGGCACATTTTTTTCGTGTAACCCGCCAACCGTTGTTTGTATGATATGAGCATCAAGCCTATCTAATCTTCTTAATAAGGAAGCAGAAAAATTCTCGTCAGTATCCAAGCGCATTTTTACTAAGTCTTCATTCTTATGGCCCGACAATTTAGCGTGTTGCCAACCTGTGGCCCGATTTCTGTGTTCCATATCTATTCCTCCACAAACAATTTGTAAGTTTCAATTTCAAGAGCATCGGCAATTCGTTGCACATTTTCAAGAGCAATACTACGGCGATAGCATTCAATAGCACTAATATAAGTGCGATGTAACCCACATTTTTCGGCAAACGCTTCTTGAGATAGACCTAATTTAGTGCGGTATTTTTTTTAATTGCTACCGAAAACTTTAACAATATCCATACTTGCAATCCTCCTGATTCTATATTATAATATTGTTGAATACTATAAGTCTACATATTATGATTTACTTTTGCGCAAACCATATGCAGTTTTGTTGTTCTCAATTAAAAGAAAAAAGGGTTAGTCGAAAGACTAACCTTTTTTCTCGTTAAATGTGTATTTTTTGTCTTCAAGACATAAGTTGAAATCGGTTCATACACAAACCGCTTGCTTTCCTCCGTTAAGATATCTTCAACACATATCATAACATCATTGGCTAGAGAATATATCTCTGTGTATTTATATTATATGATTTTTTTTAATTTGTAAAGCACTTTTTGCGAAAATTTTGTTGACAAATTTGTAATTATTTTTCTCCCACAATATGTAGTATATCTATAAAAAATCTACACTATTTTTTTGTTTCCCAAGTCTGATTAATGCGCATTGCAATTGCACGGTTGCATAAATGAACAAGATCATCATTCATATTAACTATAGAAATTAATTGATTAAATTTGATCGATCCCAATTCAACACACATTTTAGCAATGAATTCATCTATAAAAGAAGAGCCCACCATTATTACATCTGTAAAATCAAGTATTATTGGTTTACCTGTTCTTTTGATAATGTTTAAAACATCTGTTTTTAAAGCTTTTCCTGAAGGACGGGTTCCAAAATCTTCCGCATACTCAATAACTTTATATTTTAGCCAATCATTATTAAGTTGCTTCATATCTTCAATTCTTATATCAAAATCTTCAAATTCACCCATACTGCGCAACGCTTTTTTAATATCGGTTTTATTCCCGAGTTCAAGCTGAAAATCAACAGTAGTACTTTTATGATTAATATCAACTATTGGATTATTAGACCAGAATTTTTCGTCATTATTGTTAAACATTAATGTGGAATTTCCTGTTGAAATAGCTAATCTTCCGCCATTTTCCTTGATGATTTGTGAAAGTCCATATAAGCCGTTTCCTTGGCCTTGACCATCTCCAACACCTTCTTGCATAGCTAATCGGATTGCTTCAATTTCATTTTCGGTATCCAAATTACCATTAGATAATGACGCTTGAATTCCGATTCCGCAATCGTAAACACAAATAGCAATAAGATTAGTTTTCTTATGATATTGTGCCATAACATAACCTCTATTGCTTTGACTATGTAGTAATACATTATCTAATATCTCGTAAACGCACCACATCATACCCTTTAAAACACCATCTTCGCATATGGTGGTTCTGCTTAGTTTGTCAACGAAAGCTTGGTTAATTGCAGCCGCTTGAGGACATCCATTATTGTCTGATTCATACATGAAAATCTTATTAAATGGATTTCTGATTTTATTTATTTCGTCAACACTTAAATTAAGAGGATCTTTAAAACAGCAGCGTGTTAAATAAGGATTATTTTTTATAACAACATTTATATCTATTTTGTATATTTCTCTATATTCTTGTATTAATGCGGCAATGGGCACACAAGCATCCGGAAATATTTGCTCTTGAGCACAAAGGCACCTGATTTCTATAGTTTTTATATCAACAGAATCTCTGCTTATATATCGTATAGCCTTTTGCATACAACGAATAAAGTCAGATACGCAAAACTGATTTTCCATTTTATGAATTGTTATAATATTTTTATTTATATCAACATTTTGTTTAGATTTTGACATATTAACCCCTTTATTGTTATTTGATTTAATGATAGCATTATTTTAATATTAAATCAATTATAATACAATTCCGCTGTTTCAAAATGTTGAACTTTTCTTATGGACTTCGTAAGGATGTGTTATTATGTTTATAATAAGGCCCCAAATATTCTTTTGTTATCAACAGCGATAACAAGATAACACGGATATACATTCATGCAAAATCAGCGGCGGCGGGGATTTCTCCCCGCCGCCGGAGCGTATAATTTTTGCCAAAAACCGCCTGCTCCCGTTGAGGAACAGACGGCAATTTTTTATGTGATTTTGAAACCCGCGAAAGCGGCATAAATATGTGAATTTTAATGCTTATCCAAGCACAAGTCGCCTCGCGCGGAAAGGCGTTTTTTGTTTTCTCCCGCCGACAACTGCCTGTATGTCGCCGCAATGATCAATGCGGAAATAACGGCGGTCAAAATATCGGAGAGAGGCATGGAATACAGCACACCGTCCAGCCCGAAAAACATCGGCAAAAGGAGCGCGAAACCAACGCCGAACACGATCTCGCGTATCATTGAAAGCATGGTCGATGCGACCGCCTTTCCCATCGCCTGAAGAAAAATAAATGTCGCCTTATTAAGGCAGGCAAAAACTATCATACAAAGATAAATCCGAAACGCCTTGACGGCAAAATCCGTATAATAAACGCTCTCGTTTGCCGAGCCGAAAATACCTATCAGCTGACGCGGCAAAAATTCCACAACGAGCATGGCGATAATGCCGACGGCAGCCTCGCAGACAAGCAGCAGTGAAAAGAGGCTTTTTACCCGCCCGCGGCGGTTTGCGCCCATATTGTACCCCACAACAGGAATACACCCCGCCGCCATACCGATAACGACGGAAATTACGATTTGAAACACTTTCATTACGATCCCGACGACTGCCATGGGGATCTGAGCGTAGGCGGCCTGCCCGAAAACGGGATCCTGCGCACCGTATTTACGAATCATATTGTTGATCGCAGCCATAGCCGCCACCAAAGAAATCTGCGAAAGAAAGCTGCATATTCCGAGTGAAAGCGTGCGCCCCGCAATTTTGCTGTTCCAACGAAAATCACGCCCCGATAATTTAACGGACTTTATATGCAGAAGATACCAAAGGGAAAGCAGAGCCGTTGCGATTTGACCGATCACCGTTGCCACTGCCGCGCCCATCATTCCCCAATGAAACAAAAAGATGAATATCGGATCGAGAATAATGTTGAGAATCGCTCCGAAAAGGGTGGAGATCATTGCGAATTTCGGACTTCCGTCCGCACGGATTACGGGATTCATCGCCTGACCGAACATATAAAACGGAATACCGATTGAAATATAGAAGAAATATTCTTTTGAAAGCGAAAAGGTCTCCTCGTTGACTGTTCCGCCGAACAGCGTGATGATAGGCGTGGAAAAAATCAAATACAACGCGGAGAGAAAGACGCTGCTTATAACCGTCATCAAAACCGAAAGCCCGATGCTGTTTGCGGCGGCCTTTTTATTCCCTTTTCCGAGATTCAAGCTGACAAAAGCGCAGCAGCCGTCCCCGATCATAACAGCGATAGCAAGCGCAATGACCGTAAGGGGAAACACCACCGTGTTTGCGGCGTTGCCGTAGGAGCCGAGATAGCTTGCGTTTGCAATAAAGATTTGATCGACTATATTGTAAAGCGCGCCTACAAGCAGTGAAATTATACATGGCACGGAATACTTGCCCATAAGTTTGCCCACTCTTTCCGTGGCAAGATAAGATTGATTTTTTTCCATATAGCAACCTCCCATAAACATAAAAACGGCGCAAGCCCCAAAGTTGGACTTACGCCGTTTCAGCTACACACTGATGATAATTATATCAGATATTTTTCTTTTTTCAAAGGCAATTCTGCACAAAAATTATACGGATAAGGCAAAGAAAAAATAATCAAAAAACGCAATGCGGAATATATAAATACCGCTTTCTGCCGATAGCAATAACGCAGCTTTCGGATTTCCAAAACGGTTTTTGATAAGCATTTGATAGTAAACTGAAACGGCGGCAGGGATAAGTCCTTGTCGCTGAAATTATATCAATAAGTGTATTTTAGATATATAAGTGTTGTAAATGCAATACTTATATGCTATACTTGCAATAAAGGGAGTGATAATATGGCTTTTACATATAAACCGCTTTGGAAGTTACTGATTGATAAAGAAATGAGCAAGAAACAACTTATGGAAAAAACAAGCATTTCAAAATCCACTATGGATAAAATGGGAAGAAATGAAAAGGTATCAATGGAAATTCTTGACAGACTATGTTCTTATTTTTCTTGCGAAATTTCTGATATTGTCGAACACATTAATGAGGTGGAAATGCCATGAATTATATAGGCTCTAAATATTCACTTCTTGATTTTATACATAAAACAATTTCTGATGTCACGGGATATATTCCCGGTGATAAATTTGTCTTTGCCGATTTGTTTGCCGGAACAGGCGTTGTAGGGGCAAGTTACAGAAAAGAAGGCTGTATTGTTATCTCAAATGACATTCAATATTATAGTTATGTCATAAATAAATACTATATTGAAGGCTCTGAAAATGTAGATGTTTCATTGATTAACAAATTGAATTCTTTGGATGGATCAGAAGGCTTTGTTTTTAATAATTATTGTGCGGGTTCAAATTGCGGAAGAAATTATTTTACCGATGAAAACGGGAAAAAGTGCGACGCGATAAGAATCAAAATAGAAGAATGGTATAATCAAAATAAGATATCCGAAGAAATTTATTTTGCCCTTTTAGCCAGTTTAGTAAATTCAATCGATAAATATGCTAATACGGCATCGGTTTACGGAGCTTTCCTTAAACATATAAAAAAATCGGCACAAAATCAATTCCGGTTAGAACTTCTGCCCCGCGTAGAGGGGGCTAAAGGAAATGTTTATAATGAAGATATAAATCAACTGATAAAAAAGGTAAGCGGAGATGTTCTTTATCTCGATCCTCCTTACAATGCAAGACAGTATTGCTCGAATTACCATGTCCTTGAAACTATAGCGAGATATGATAATCCAAAACTAAAAGGAAAAACCGGACTTCGGGAAGTAAATGATCAAAAGAGTAAATATTGCTCTAAGAAAACATTGGAAAGTGAATTTGAAGATTTAATTGCGAACGCAAAATTCAAATATATTTTCTTGAGTTATAATAACGAAGGCTTGATGGATGTTGAAACGATAAAGAATATTATGTCTAAATACGGCATTTATAAATGTTTTACGCAGTCTTACAAACGCTTTAAGGCGGACAAAGACGAAAACAGGAATATTTCCGGAAACGAAACAACGGAGTATTTACACTGTTTAATTAGGGAGTGTTAAAATGGGCAGATACAATGATTTGGATTTGTCTAAATGGAAAGAATATACTGATATTGAAACCGATTCTTTATGGATAGTTGATAAAAGGGATAACAGCGGCGCTCACAGCGGACATTATCATGGGAATTTTGTTCCTCAAATCCCGCATCAATTATTTTCAAGATATACCAAAAAGGGAGACTGGATTTTGGATCCTTTTATGGGCAGCGGCACTTCGGTTATTGAAGCGCAACGAATGGGACGCAACTCAGTCGGTATTGAAGTTCAACGCGATGTTGCAAAGGAGGCTTACGATAGGATTGTCACAGAAAAAAACGACTCTACAAGAGCCAAAGTTATAGTCGCGGACAGTCGAACATGCGAAATGAATAAAATTTTAGAGGCTGAAGGAATAGATAAAGTTCAGTTTGTAATAATGCATCCTCCATACTGGGATATAATAAAATTTTCTGATAATCCTAATGATTTATCAAATTGTAACAGTATTGATGAATTTTTGAATTCTTTCGGCAAAGTGGTTGATAATTCAATAAATGTTTTGGAAAAAAATAGATATTGTGCAGTTGTTATTGGTGATAAGTATGCAAACAGTCAAGTTATTCCTTTGGGCTTTTATTGCATGAATTTAATGATGGAAAAAGGGTTGCTCTTAAAAGCTGTTTTGGTCAAAAATTTTGGTGAAACTAAAGGGAAGTCAAATAAACAAGGAATATGGCGTTATAGAGCGCTGGCAAGCGATTTCTACATATTTAAGCATGAATACATTTTTGTATTTAAAAAGGTAAAGTGAGCAATGCCACTTTACCTATTATAAGTGATATTTAAATATTAGCTTATTTACAATAAAACATAAGTATTCACATCATTTCTCCATTAAATGCTTTCTGAATTCCAACGGATCATACCAGAAGCAACCTTCACAGGCATTTTCTTCACCATTGTGATGTGCTCCACCCTTGTAATATGACATAGGATATCCTAATTTTTTGGCATCGTATCTTATTCCTGTTCGGATGCATTCTTTGCAAAATTGTCGTTTTGCATCATTGGCAGCTTTGCTCAACGGCTGAAAATCAGATAACTTTTGATTTTCATTTCGCATAACTCTATCTTCATTTTTCATACCATTTTTATGGTCAACCTCGGGATTTGATGTGCCTAACACAACACAACGCTGACTTTGGATTTGTTTTTTAATATCAGCCCTGATATGCTGTGAGTAATCACCATTATTAAATCCAACGGTTCTTATTGCATCGGTTTTGTTTCCCGGAGTAATTGATTTGTCTCGCTCAATAATGTATTTTTTTCCAAATGTACCATCATCTCTTGACCAACCGGCGCCGTTTAAAAGCTGCAGTCCTTGGTATTCACCTACAAACTCATCAACAGAAACCCATCTGCTACAGCCGTTTTCATCTATTCCAGCTAATTCTTCAAATAATTCTATTTTCGTTTTTCTTTTTGGCATTTTATTTTTCCTCCAAAAACAGCTTGTATGCTTCAATTCCAAGAGCATCGGCGATTCGTTGCACATTTTCAAGGGCTATGCTACGGCGATAACACTCAATAGCACTAATATAAGTGCGATGCAATCCACATTTTTCGGCAAACGCTTCTTGAGATAGACCTAATTTGGTGCGGTATTTTTTTAAATTGCTACCGAAAACTTTAACAATATCCATACTTGCAATCCTCCTAATTATATATTATAATAAGAATGAACACAAAAAGTCTACATACAATAAGTGACAGGGAGGACATCATATGAAGTTAAGAAATTTTCTATATTTAAATACAAATATAGTGGAAGAATATATTTCTGCTATTGAGGGCTATACATATGACGAAGAATCACAAGCTATAACATCGAGTAGTGAGAACTCTGTAAACGCTGGCTTAGGATTAAAGGCGGTTTCAGCGGGAGGAGCTCATAATGGAAAACAATCTGAAGAAATTAAGCGTTCTGTTAAAATAAGCGATGCCGCAAAATTTGATAAGATCTACACTTATCTTCAATCAGGTGATGAAGAAGAAAAATTAAAATATTATGAGTTTCTATCCGAAGATATTTACAACGCATTGAGACGAGACGATTTTATTGAAGTGTTGGTAACAGCAAGGTTCTCAAAAACAAAAGAATTGATAGATGGCGTGAAAAAAATATCCGATTTAGTAACGCAAGTGCAAGGAATAACTGATCAAAAATTCCTTGGGAAGAAAGAAAGTGAAGCAATCAATGGCTTTTCGGCCTTAGGAAAAATGAAGTCAGGTAAAGAAATATCTTGTGTTTTTAATTTTGATGATAGGAAATATCCTTTGGTTGCATACTTGGATGAAAATTATTTCAGATGTGAACAGGATAATTTTATAGGACAATCCTATATGCTGTGCAAAATCATAAGAAAAATACCAAAAGGACAACATGTGAAGATCGATGAAATATTCGACGATATAAAAAAACTCCCTCTTAATCATGATCAAAGGCGGAAAATACTTAAAAACATGGATAACCCCGATATTATCAAGGATATTGTAAAGGGTCCAGCCATGATAGTTGTTCCGGTCGCTGTATATCAGTAAATATTTGAAAACTATAAATTAGCCAAGACGATAATTAAATCTTTAAGTTTAGAAAGGGCAAGAATATGACAGAGCAAGAATTGAAAGCATTTGCAAAGTGGTGTTTAGACAATGGCAAACGAAAATTAACTAAAGAAGAAAAAGAGGCAATAAAGTCAGCCATTGATCAGGCAAATAGCCTAAATGAATTGCTGCAGGTCGTTTTTATAAGCTTAGTCATTGATTCAAATAGGTAATAAATGAAAAATTAGCGGCGGCGGGGAGAAATCCCCGCCGCCGGTTATTTGTAATTAAATAATTCTGTCATTTTGTTGCCTCAAAGGTATCGAAGCGGTTTATCGTTTATTAAAACTTAAAAGGTAATTCGTTGGGATAAGGAATTTGCGCGGGACGATTATATGCAATATCCTTAACGCCCAAATATTTGAACACCTCAGAAAGTATTTTGCCGTAATGGCCGAACGCGACCGCGCCGTGATGGGGGAAGCGCTTCGCGATAAGCACATTTCGGTAAAATCTGCCCATTTCGGGTATTGCGAAAACGCCTATGCCGCCGAATGATTTTGTGCGGACATCAAGCACTTCGCCCTGCGCGATATACGAACGCAAAACTCCCTCGCTGTCGCATTGCAATCTGAAAAACGTAATATCGCTTGGGGCAATATCCCCCTCGAGCGTGCCGCGGCTTATATCCGGCTCGCTGCCCTCCGGCTCAAGCACTCTGTGCTGAATAAGCTGATATTTTATCGCTCTGCCGCTGCACATTTTGCAGCTTGGCGTGTTGCCGCAATGGAAGCCCATAAATGTGTCCGTCAATTTATAATCGGTTGACGGCTTAATGTGCTTTTCGTACATATCCTTGGGAACGGAATTGTTGATATCGAGAATCGTGACGGCGTCAAGACTCGCGCACGCGCCTATGTATTCGCTCAAAGCGCCGTAAATATCAACTTCGCAGGCGATGGGTATGCCCTTTGATGCGAGACGGGAATTGACATAGCAAGGCTCAAAGCCGAATTGACTCGGAAACGCCGGCCAGCATTTGTTCGCGAAAGCGACATATTTTCTGCTGCCCTTGTGCTCCTCTGCCCAATCGAGCAGAGTCAGTTCATACTGCGCCATTCTCTCGTTAAGGTCGTGGTAGAAATTGCCGTCTCCCATTTCCTGCGCCATTTCTTTCATAACATCGGGGATCCTCGGATCTCCCTTATGCTTTTTATAGGACACAAGCAAATCAAGCTCGCTGTTTTCCTCGATCTCAACGCCCAATTCATAAAGCCCCTTTATGGGCGCGTTGCAGGCAAAGAAATCCTGCGGCCTCGGGCCGAAGGTGATAATTTTAAGATTTTTAACTCCGATAACGGCTCTCGCAACAGGGATAAAATTCTTTATCATATCCGCGATCTCATCAGCCGTGCCCACGGGATAATCGGGTATATACGCGTTGAGATGGCGCATGCCCAAATTATACGAGCAGTTGAGCATTCCGCAATACGCGTCGCCCCTGCCGTTTATCAAATCGTTTTCGCTTTCCTCGGCGGCGGCAACGAACATACAAGGGCCGTTAAAGTTCTTCGCGATAAGTGTTTCGGGCGTTTCCGGTCCGAAGTTGCCCAAAAATACTACAAGCGCGTTACAACCCGCTTTGCTTACGTCCTCAACCGCCTTTTGCATATCGGTTTCGTTTTCGACCGTAACGGGGCACTCATAAAGCTCTCCCTTATACGCCTCCACGATAGCCTTGCGCCGTTTTTCGCTTAATTCAATGGGAAAACAATCGCGAGATACGGCAACAATGCCGAGCTTAACATTTGGGATATTCATTTATTTTTCCTCCTTATAAAAATCCCTTAAAGCGGGATATAATTTTTTGAATTTATCATATTTGTTCTTGTAAATATCAACAAGTTCTTTATTCGGATTTACTGTGTAAAGAATATCATTTTCAATCTCCGGATTAAGACCTGTTGCCCGCGCCGCGAGAATCGCTCCGCCGAGCGCAGGACCTTCATTATTTATAACGCTTATCTGAGTTGCGAGAACATTTGAAAGGATTTCCATCCACATCCTGCTTTTTGAGCCGCCGCCGCAAACGGTGGCTTTTTTTATCCCGTTCGGTATAAGGCTGACGCAATCTTTGATAGCAAAAGCGACCCCCTCAAAAAGCGCCGTTTGCAGATCAGCCCTTTCCGTATTGAGCGACAGACCGATGAAAGCGCCGCGAATATCCGAATCGTTATGCGGGCATCTTTCCCCCGCGAGATACGGCATAAAATAAAGCTGTTTGTTTGCCGTATCGGTATTTAATTCGGCGGTGTTTTTACCGTAATCATCCGTATCAAAAATGTTTTCAACAAGCCATTTGTTTGCGCTCGCGGCGGAAAGAATACAGCCCATTAAATGATATTTTCCGTTCGCGTGGCAGAAGGAATGGAGCGCGGGATTGGCTGTTTTCACATAATTCTCGGTCGGCACAAAAACCGTTCCGCTTGTGCCGAGCGAAATATTGCATTGGCCGTCATAAACGGTATTCGTTCCGATCGCCGCGGCGGCATTGTCTCCCGCGCCTGCGCAAACGGTTATGTTTTCGCCGAGCCCAAATTCGGGCTTGACTCTGCCTATGGGCTTGCCGCTCTCATAAACTGCCGGCAGCATATCCTTTGATATGCCGCAAAGCTCAAGCATTTCATCGGACCAGCGGCGGTTTTCAACGTCAAACAGCAGCGTTCCCGACGCGTCGCTGACATCAGTTGCGAGAACGCCCGTGAGCATGTAATTTATATAATCCTTCGGCAGGCAGATTTTGGCGCATTTCGCAAAATTTTCGGGCTCGTTTTCTTTTACCCAAAGGATTTTGGTTGCGGTAAAGCCCGCGAAAGCGATATTGCCCGTCAATTTTTGCAGGGTAGCCTTTCCGACCACATTGTTGAGATAATCGGTCTGCCTGCCTGTTCTCGTATCGTTCCAGAGAATGGCGGGGCGAATGACATTATAGCTTTTATCAAGCATAACAAGGCCGTGCATTTGACCGCCCACGCCTATGCCCGCGATATCGCCGGCGGCGTTATCCGAAGTCAGCTCGCAAAGCCCCTCTTTAACGGCATTCTGCCAATCGGCGGGGTCTTGCTCGCTTTTGCCGTCCTCGGAAAAGTCAAGCGGATATGTCTTTGAAACCTGCCCGATAATATTCATTTTTTCATCGGTCAGAATTATTTTTACAGACGATGTTCCCAAATCAATTCCGATAAATTTCATTGTATCACCCGATTTCGGCCTTTGTTATGCAGGATTTAATAATTCCGTGAAAATTTAAAATCAAAACAACTTTTTCTTTTTGAAAAATATAAATTCGGCAACTACTATCGCTATCGCCGCTATTATCACCGTGAGATAACCGAAGCGCCACTTCAGCTCCGGCATATTTACGAAATTCATTCCGTACCAACCGGTAAGCAGAGTGAGCGGCAGAAAAAATGTTGTAACTATCGTGATTATTCCCATTGTTTTGTTTTGCTTTGCGTCCTGCTCCGACTGATAAAGCTCCCTAAGCTGAAGCATATTCTCGCGCAAAAGAAGCACATGATTTTGCAGCCTTTCGGCGCGCTTTGCGAAGCTTTCCCATTCCTGCGGGTTTTTGACCGTCTCTTTGCACGCCGAAGAGTGAAACAGTTCTCCTATATCGGCAAGCTGATCGTAATAGGCGTTGAGTTCGGAGAGCTTTTGCCTGTGCCGCGTGAGCTCGGCAAAGAAATCCTTTGTCTCTCCGCGGCCTATATTCTCCTCCAGCTTTTCGGCTTCGGCCTCTATGTGCAGAAGATACATCAAATCGTCCTCGGTGGCAAGCTCCAAAACGGACAGAAGAAGCCTATCGGGCGAATAGGGCTCGGGCAGGGACTTTGCGTGCTTTTCAAGCCAAGGCTTAAACCTGCCGCCGTCCTCAAAAAAGCATATTTCCCGCTCGGTAAGATAAAATCCAAATGTCAACGCGGGCGACTTTTCTTCCTTTTTTTGAGGGATCCTGACTGTGCCGATAACGCAATCCCTGAATGCCTCCGCCTTGCAGTAGCGTATCGAGCCGAGGCTGTGCGCAAGTTCTTTTCGGCGGGGGAATTTATCCGCGTTTTCGTGAAATTCCTCACTGCTCACAACCGTAAAAATCCGCCGCTTTTGCTCGCTTTGCTCCTCGGAGAATATTTTTGCATTCATTTCCGTTGTGTTTTCCATATTCTCTGCCTCCGTTTGCGCCGTGTATCATAATAGCGGCGCGCCCTTACCTCGCCGCATATTTCGATGCGAATAAAACGCGCTCAAACAAACGCTTTACGCCTTTATTTGCTCAAACGAATACATCGTTTTCGCGTTTTCGTCAAGCGTGTTTATCACCGTAAGCGTACAGGAAGGCTCTATATAATCATCCCTTCCCGCTCCGTATCCGCTTACGGAACTAAGCTGATAATATCTGCCGTTATAAAACGAACACATATTGTTGCTGTGCTGGTGGGCACACGAAATGAGCGTAATGTTCGCATTTTCTTTGATGATCTCGTCAAACACTCCGTCGCCTTTTATGCCGTCGTAGGGATCTGCCTCATACATATCTATCCCTTCATAAGCCTCGCCGCTGTCATACGCGTTTTGAAAGGCGTTTGTCGGCATATGGAAAAAGACGCTCGTTTTCACATTTTCGGAAAGAACCTCTTCGTTGAGCCAATTTGCCTGATTTTCTGAAATGGGCTGATACGGTCCTATCGCTTTGGGCTTTCTCATGCCTGAATCCATAACGGCTATGCGGTGCGTAAGGTCCTCATTGCGATAAATGTCTATCATAAACTGCATTGCGCCGTCTATATTCTTTTCATTTCCGTAAAGAAAATGCCCATAGCGCATCATAAAAGATATAATGCTTTCGTTGCTTCCGTCAATTTCGGAATCGTTGTTTCCGGGGGCAAATGTCCACGGTATTTCATATTGCTCTATAAGCTTCGCGAATATGTCTATAGCGCCGAATTTATCGTATTTAGCGTTTAAATTGAAGCCGTCAACAAGATCGCCGTCAACAATTATCAGGTCGCAGGGAGTTTTATCCAAAATCGCCTTTAAACCGTCAAGCGTATGTCTGTCGTTTTCACAAGTTCCGTTTATAAAATGTGTGTCGTTTATTTTAAGCACCCTGAAAATTCCGTTGTCGTCCGTCGATAATTTCGCCGATAGATCATCGGAATATACGGCGGCGTAACCGTCGGCGGCGTTTGATTTATCGCAATTAAATCTGTAAAACAGATAACCTCCGAACGCCCCCGCGATAATCAGCGCGGCTGCCAAAACCGCCGATATGATTTTTATGGTTACCTTTTTCCTGTTTTCACGCATAACATTTCCTCCGACAAGCGGGCTGATTTTTATTTTCCCGCGCCTTTTGCCGCTTAGTTCTATGCTATAATTATACATAAGCGCAAATTTAATGTCAACAAATCGGCTGAGGTGTGAAATCCCCGCCGCGCTGTTGCGCCCACTTGACGATGGCGTATGTATATTCTATACTTATTGCATAGTTTTTTCGTAAGCGTATCATAGATTCTGCAAAATTGTTAGAGTGGCTTACGGTTGGAAAGAAAATCTGCATTCGCTTTACCAAAGATGTGCTTTTCCGATGATTATAAATTCTATTGCTCGGGCGGTATAAAAAGACCGGAGATCGGAAATGCCGTTCTTCCATTGCTTTTCGTAGCAATAGCCAAACAGATGTTAAAAGCAATCAAAAAAAGTGAAGCCGCCGAATAACCGGCGACTTTAAAAATCAAAATATTTTTTATGATAAGGAGTTAATTTTGAAACGGTTTAAATATCATTTTGAGCCCGAATACGGATGGATGAACGATCCGAACGGACTGATTTATTTTAAAGGCAAATATCACGCGTTTTTTCAGCACAACCCGAATGAGCCCAAATGGGGGCAGATGCATTGGGGGCACGCCGTCAGCGATGATTTGATACATTGGGAAGAACTGCCGATCGCGCTTAAACCCGATATGGATTATGAAAATGACGGAGGTTGTTTTTCCGGTAGCGCAGTTGAAAAAGACGGAATTATGTATTTGTTCTACACATCGGTGTCGGACAGATACGGTCAAACTCAGTCCGTGGCGATAAGCGATGACGGAGTCAATTTCAAAAAATACGACGGTAATCCCATAATTTTAAAACCGCCAACCGACGGCAGCGCGGATTTCAGAGATCCAAAAGTGACCGTTATTGACGGTAAATACTATATGGTCATCGGCTCGGGAAAGGACGGTATCGGAAAAGTTCTTCTTTATAAATCGGAGAATTTGCTTGATTGGGAATATATAGGCGTTCTTTACGAAAACGCAGATTTCGGAAAAGTTTTTGAATGCCCCGATTTCTTTAAAATCGGAGATAATTATGTGCTTTTGTTCAGTAAAATGATACCGGATATGAACAAAACACAATTTATTATAGGGGATTTTGACGGAGAAAAATTTTATCCCAAATCCTTTCAGTCGCCCGAAAACGGACCACAGTTTTACGCGCCTCAGACTTTTCAAGACGATGGCGGGCGAAGAATTTTGATCGCTTGGTTTTATAATTGGGAAAAGAAACCGAGCCCAAAGCTTAACTTTGCCGGCGCGTTAACTATTCCGAGAGAAGTGAAAATATACGACGGCAAAATTCGCTTATTCCCCGTTGAACAGGCGTATCATCTGCTAAGCGGCGAGGATGAATCTGTAAAAATCTATAAGGATAAGGTAATAATGACGGATTCAAAAGGGTGTCATAAATTGTGCTACAAGGGCATTGTGAAAAGTGTTCATATACTTCGTGACAAAAAAGCTCTTGAGATATTTATAAATAAAGGCGAGGCGTCGTATTCATATTGGATTTAAAAAATAAATGCCCGCTTATATAAAATTCAAAACACCCTTTGTATAGAAGCAGAAATTATCGGTAGCTCCCAACGATGGATCAAGCCTAAATGCGCCGTCAAGGATTTTTGAATGATCGGCGGCATCCCTTTTGCAAACCGTTACGCGGCAGTATTTTGTCACTTCCGCGTTAAATCTCAAAGTGAATTGAACGGGGTCGGCGATAGTTCCGTAAAAGAGCTGCTGGTTTGCTCCCGTGAGGGCGAACACCGAGTTGATGTCCGTCTTTTCTTTTGTAAACGCAACGGTTTGATTTGATATGTTATCTTTTCCATCATACCAAATCTTGATATGTGTGGCGTCAACGATTTTTGTTTTGATGTTACCGTTGCCGGCAACGCGTTTAAACTGATCCAGCACTCCTGCGCCGTCGGTAATAGTGATCGCCGTTGCCTCTGTGGTGTGACCCGAAAGGTCAAATGTTCTTCCGTTGTTGTTCGGTATTCTTGTGTGATTCTTGCACGCCTCAAGTATCGCTTTGTAGCAGCGGAAAGCGTCGTAATAGTTGTTGAATATCGACTTTGCCCAAGTTTTGCACTCGCTTGCGTCGTAGCTGTAATCCGTTCGTGCGCCTGTTTCCGCTTCCCATATCAAAACCTGAGTGGCGAGCTGTGCGTCATCGTTGCTGTAGCCGTATGTGAAGTTCGGATAGCCCCAAATGGATACATGTGTTACAATGTCTCTTGCCTTGTCTGAATATTCATCATTCCAAAGATCTGTTTTATCAATGTTTGTTGCCTTTGCGTCTGCACCGGTGCATCCTTCGTAGATCTGCATACAGTAGATTGGCTCGCCTGTTGAGGTCAGGTTTCTCAACGCCACCTGACCGCTGCCCGAATGATAATCGCCGTTGGCGGTTTGAAATGTACCGCCCGTATTGTAGTAGGCGTTGATATGCCTTTCGGTGTAAGAATACGAATTGCCCGCCGTAAGTGCGTATGCCGGAACGCTCGCAAGCAGCGCCAGCGCAAACAACACTACGGCAAGCAGTCTTGATAGTTTTCTTTTCATTACTTGACTCCTTTCTGTTTATATTTTGTTTTGAAAAGAAAAAATATATCGCTAAACCGCTGCTTTTTCACCTCCCTTGCGGCATAACTTAAAATAAAAATCGCCGCTAATTTTTGCGGCGTTTTCTGCGAATGAATAAAAAAACGGCTCTTGATTTCTCAAAAGCCGTTGATTATTGAATATTCTGTTTTTTGCTTTCAATCACCAAAGAATATAAAAAAACTCTTCGGTTGCATCATAGTAGCAATATGCTTCCTTTGGTGCACCTTGCGGATAAAATGCTTTGTCAAAAAATAAGTCAACTTCTGCTTTACAGTTGCGGAGTGTTGTACCACTGTCAAGCCGTTTCTGTTGGGCGTCGATTCTCCCATTCCACCCGGCGGGTATATGATTCGGATCTTCGGGATCATACATAAGGGGCTCATCACTCCTGCCGGGCAGAGGATAATATTTTTCGTTGAGCGTTATCCCTCTGCTCTTGATGTAAGCGTTTACCTCTGCCTGTACCTGCTGCGGTGTAACATGCTTTTTGATGGTTGTGGGCTTCTTTGTCGTGGCTGCCTTTTTCGTCGTCATAACCGGCTTCTTAGTGGTAGTCGGTTTCTTCGTAGTCGTTACCGCCTTTTTGGTGGTGGTAACGGGCTTCTTCGTGGTCGTTTCTTTTTTCGTAGTTGCCTCTTTTTTCGTTGTTGCCTCGGTAGGCTTCTGCGCCTCGCTCTGTTCTTTATTGTCGGCGGTCTCATCGGCGGTCTCATCTTCGGCCGCAACCGCTTCCGTGGGCTTTTCTTCCGCGCCGACCTGAGCGTCAACGGGAGTAAGCGTATCGCTCGCCTGTTCCGTAGACGGGGCGGTCGTGTTCTCGTTCGTGCCTTGAGCCGAACAGCTCGCGAATATCATCGCACCGATTATCATCAAGCATATTATCAATATAACCTTCTTGTTCATAACCTTTTCTCCTTTCGTCTTTCATCATTTTAATAATATTTTATAAATTTCCCATTGTCAAATGTGTTGGTGAAAATATATAAAATTAGGCGCTTTCTGTGAAAAAATACGGTCTTTTACGCGCCGATTTAAATATGCTCTTGACAAAAAGCGTTATCCGCTTTACAATATAAGTGAACAGGGAGCTTTCCGATAGACGGTTAGCCCCGGTGTTGAGTTAAAGAAATAACTGCTTCCGTAAGCTGTTGGCGGTTATTTCTTTTTTATTGCCGTTATGTAGCCTGTGGCTGCAATTAGAATAATAACAATTACTGTCAAATATTCCATAGGCACGCCCCATTTCAGGGGCAGGATTTAACCGCCTACCGTTATGGATAGCTCTCTGCCGGACAACTTAATGTCCTGAATAAATCATACTAAATACATATTCAAAAATCAAGCTGTTTTCTTTAAGCACAAAACCGCGGGTGAAATCCACCAGCGGCTTTTTTACATCTCTTCGGCAAATATTTATTTTAATACTAAGAAACGCCGAAAAAATTTATTGCTTTTCGTTATGGAATCGCTCTATTATTTCATCCATTGTTATTCTCTTCATGCTCAATGACAAATCTTCGCTTATTTTTGCATACGGCGCATCCAGCACTTTATAAATTATTTTACCTACGGGGCACAAGGGAGACGGTCTTTTATGAATACCTATCAGTTTTTTCATCGCGTCCGGCTCTATCGCGGTATAAATTTTATACAAATCAATTTCTTCGGGCGGGCAATTCAGCGTTGCGCCTCCCGTTCCGGATTTAACCGATAATATGCCCGCCTTTTTAAGTGCGCTTATAATTCCGCGCACCGTAACGGGATTACAGCCGGTGGAAGCTGCCATCATCTCGCTTGTAAGCTTTATTTTATCGCCGTATTCATTTATCAGAATAAGACAGTGAACGGCGATTGACAGTTTTGTGCTTATATGCATAACGGCGGCCTCCATATTTCGATTTAAGGAAAATAAGAAGATTACACATCGGTTTTCCCCTTAGATATATAGTAACACAAAGTTTTATCTGTGTAAATATTGACACGGCTTTGTTTTCGTAATATACTTGTGGCATAATGTAAGTTTAAAAATTACATCAACTGCGACCGAAAGCAGGCAAAAATTTGTTTATTATTTTTGATGGTGCGTTATGAACAAAGCAATAGAGATCTTCGGAAATCATATTTACGGATTAACTCAAAAAAATCCGCAAAAAGCGTTAAAACAGCTATCATTTGTTTACAGCGCCGCCGGACTTCAGTGCAAATATTTTCCGAGCAGGCAGCTTTTGCCCGCGCGCCAATATATGCAGTGGGCGGCTGCCGACGCGGCGATAAAGCCGTTGAGAAATCCCGATAACTCAGCGATCGTAAGCCTTTATCTTCCCTGCGAGATATTGCACGCTATGGGGATATATCAAATGTTTCCCGAAGCGCTTGCCTGCTATCTCGCCGCGGCGGGAAGCGAAAGAATATTTATCGAAACGGCGGAAAATAACGGCGTTCCCAAAACGCTTTGCTCATATCATAAGGCGTTTATCGGCCTTGCCGAATCGGGCGTGCTGCCCAAGCCTCTGTTTATTATAAATACAAGCCTTGCCTGCGATGTAAATAATCTTTCATTCAGGCGTATCGCGGAATTTTACAATGTTGCTCATTTTATGATAGATGTTCCTATGAAATACAGCGAAAGCAATTTGCGTTATGTTGAAGAGCAGCTGCGAGATTTGGTAGGCTTTATCGAGGAAAACAGCGGTTTAAGGCTTGACGGCGGCAGGCTGGAGGAAACCGTTGAAAGAAGCAAACGAACGATCGGAAATTTCAGAAAAATACTGCAATTGAGAAAAGACAGATATTTATCAGACGAAATGACTTCGCAAATGCTTTCCGTTTTCGCCACTCATATTATGCTCGGCACAAAAGAGGCGGAAAAATACAGTGATGATATGATAGAGCAATTGCGCAAGCGTCCGAAAATCCACAAGGGCGTTCGCCTTCTTTGGGTCCACACTCTGCCTTATTGGCAGGACGCTCTTCGCTTTTTGATAAACTTTACCGAAAGATGCGAGATAGTGGCGTGCGATATGGTTTTTGACGCCCTTGATGTTGACCTCGGCGAAAAAGATCCTTATCGGTTTATGGCGGCAAGACTTTTGGGAAACACCGTAAACGGCGAAGGAGACAGGAGAATAAACGCCGTTTTAAAATACGCAAAGGAATTGGAAGCCGACGGAGTGGTGTGGTATTGCCACTGGGGCTGCAAGCAGACTGCCGGCGCCTCCTCAACGGCTAAGGAGATACTTGAAAAAAACGGTATTCCAACCCTCGTTCTTGACGGCGACGGCTGCAATTCGCAAAATGTAAACGACGGGCAGACCGTTACAAGAATGGAAGCGTTTCTTGAATTATTGGAGAACAAAATATGACTGGATATAACTGCAAATACGCACCGATAGAAATTTTGGCTGGATTCGGCGAGCAATACGAGCTTATGAACGGTGAAGTCGAAAATTTTGACTACGCGTCGGGCAGAATGCATCAGAATATGTGCTCTCACGCCAAAGCTATGCTTGAAAATATACATAGCGGGGAATACGACAGCCTGCTTTTTATGAATTGCTGCGACAGCTCAAGAAGGGTTTTTGATTCATTGAAAAACGAAAGCCTCGCTTTTTCATACTGCATAGATCTGCCCTCTTGCGGCACGGTGTGCGCCGTTGAAAAATTCAAAGACGATTTACTCGAATTTATCGGAGAATACGAAAAATTCAGCGGCAAAAGCTTTAACAAAAAGCGCTTTTTATCGTCATTCAAAAGCGGGCGGGAAAAACCCAAAGGCAAATTTGTTGCCGTTATCGGGGCAAGATGCGGCAAAACGCTTATCGACGCGGCAAAAGCCTGCTTCGGCGAAACGGAAATTTTTGATTTGACCTGCGCCTCGGGACGCGAGGTTTTTATTTCGGACGCAGACGAAAACGATTCCATGGACGAGATTATGCTGAAATACGCGAAGGCGTTGATCTCTCAAACTCCCTGTATGCGTATGCAAAACATTAAGGCAAGGGAAGCTTTGCTTGAGGACGAAAACTGCATCGGTATCATTTACAGCACCGTTAAATTCTGCGACTATTATGATTTTGAGTTTTCAAAGCTGAAAGGGCTCAAAACTCCGATAATAAGAATTGAAAGCGATTATACAAATCAGTCATACGGGCAACTGCTGACAAGAATTGAGGGATTCGCGGAGACCGTGTTAAAACCCGCCAACAAAAAAACAGACGCAAAGCGACCCGGGAAATATTTTATAGGCATAGACAGCGGCTCCACCACAACGGAGCTTGTTGCGCTTGACGAAAATCTGAATATCGTGAGCAGCGTTATGGTCCGCACGGGAGCAAACGCGGCGGCGGGAGCGAAAAAAGCTCTCGAAAAATCGGGATTGCGAAAAAATGACGCCGCTTTTATTATGGCGACAGGCTACGGCAGAAAAAACATCGGCTTTGCGGACGGCAGCATAACCGAAATAACATGCCACGCAAAAGGAGCGCGGCGGCTCTGCGCTGATGTTAAAACAATAATCGACATCGGCGGGCAGGACAGCAAGGTTATAGTTCTCGGTGCGGACGGCAGCGTTGTAAATTTCGCAATGAACGACAAATGCGCCGCCGGCACCGGCAGATTTCTTGAAAATATGGCGAAGGTGCTTGACCTTGATATGAACACGATGGCGGAAATCGGTTTAAAATACAAAAACGAGCTGACAGTTTCAAGTATGTGCACCGTATTTGCGGAAAGCGAGGTCGTTTCATTGATAGCCGACGGCCGCCTTGTTTCGGATATTGTTCACGGCCTCAACAAAAGCGTTGCCGTAAAAACAAAGGCGCTCGCGAGCAGCGTTAAGGAGCTCGGCACCGTGATGATGACGGGCGGAGTGGCAAATAACAAAGGCGTTGTTTCTGAGCTTGAAAAGCTGCTTAACACAAAAATAACCGTTCCGGAGCATCCTGAATTTTGCGGAGCTTTGGGCGCGGCGATCGCCGCGGCGGAGGCGTTGCAAAAATAGCGTTTTTCTTGCTAAAGCGGCAACAAGTAAAACCCCCGAAATTCTTTGTTTTCAAAGAGCTTCGGGGGTTTGTTTTATATTCTGATTATATTTTGGGAACAAGTCTTTCTTTTCCGCCCATATACGGTCTGAGAATTTCGGGTATCGTCACGCTGCCGTCAGCCTGAAGGTGATTTTCGAGAAACGCTATCAGCATTCTCGGCGGGGCTACAACGGTGTTGTTGAGCGTGTGGGCAAGATAATTGCCGTTTTCGCCCTTTATCCTTATGCGAAGCCTTCTCGCCTGCGCGTCGGAGAGATTGGAGCATGAGCCGACCTCAAAATACTTTTTCTGGCGGGGAGACCACGCCTCGACATCAACGGATTTCACCTTTAGATCGGCAAGGTCGCCTGAACAGCACTCAAGCGTGCGCACGGGAATATCGAGAGAGCGGAAAAGATCGACGGTGTTTTGCCAAAGCCTGTCAAACCACATTTTTGAATCCTCGGGCTTGCAGACGACGATCATTTCCTGCTTTTCAAACTGATGTATTCTGTAAATGCCCCTTTCCTCTATTCCGTGCGCGCCCTTTTCTTTCCTGAAGCAGGGGGAATACGAGGTCAGCGTTTTCGGAAGCTCGGATTCGGGAATTATCGTGTCGATAAATTTACCGATCATTGAATGCTCGGAAGTTCCGATAAGATAAAGATCCTCGCCCTCTATCTTATACATCATCGCATCCATTTCGGAAAAGCTCATAACGCCGTTTACAACCGCGGAGCGGATCATAAAGGGCGGAATGCAGTAGGTAAAACCGCGATCTATCATAAAATCGCGCGCATATGCGAGAACAGCGGAATGAAGTCTTGCGATATCGCCCATAAAATAGTAAAATCCGTTGCCGGCGACTCTTCCCGCAGAATCAAGATCGATACCGCCGAAGCTTTCCATAATTTCGGTATGATACGGTATCTCATAATCCGGCACTTTCGGCTCGCCGAATCTCTGCACCTCAACATTTTCGCTGTCGTCCCTGCCTATCGGCACGCTGTCGTCTATAATGTTCGGTATCGTCATCATAATTTTGGTGATTTTTTCCGTCAGCTCGCTCTCCTTTTTGGAAAGCTCCTCAAGCTCGTCCGCCTGCTCCTTTACCTTCTGCCGCAGCGCCATTCCCTCTTCCTTTTTGCCCTGCGCCATAAGATTTCCGATTTCCTTAGACAGCCTGTTTCTGTTGGAGCGCAGCTCGTCCGCGCGCTTTTGCGCGTCTCTTTTTTCCCCGTCGAGCGCTATTACCTCGTCAACAAGAGGCAGTTTTTCATCCTGAAACTTCTTTTTGATGTTTTCCTTAACGATTTCGGGATTTTCCCTTACAAACTTAATATCAAGCATATTTTTATTCTCCTAATTTATTAGCAATATTTTTCAAATCTTCCTGCGAATAAAATTCAATTTCAAGTGTTCCCTTTCCGCGGCCGTTATATACCTTTACTTTTCTGCCCAGCACCTCGGAGAGAGTGAGCTCCACTTCGTCATAAAAGCTGTCGCGCCGTTTGATTCTTTTCTGTGAAACGGAATTGTTTTTTTCGCCGATCTTAGCCATTCGCTCAACTTCGCGTACGGTGAGCTTGTTTTTAATTATGCTGTTTGCCGCCTCATACATCATCGCCTCGTTTTCAAAAGAAAGAAGCGCCCGCGCGTGACCGGCGGATATTAACCCCTCTCTTGTCATATCTCGAATTTCCTGCGGCAGTCTTAAAAGCCTCAGGCTGTTGGCTATTGCGGGGCGTGATTTTCCAACTCCCGCGGCGATATCCTCCTGTGTCAGGCCGCATTTATCCACAAGCGCCTGCAAGCCCTCCGCTTCTTCAATGGGATTAAGGTCTTCGCGTTGGAGATTTTCTATTATGGCGATCTCCATCGTTTCCGTGTCGTTAAGCTCTTTAACAACAACGGGTATCTCGCGCACATTCGCCATTCGGCAGGCTCTCCATCGCCTCTCGCCCGCCACAAGCTGATAGCCTCCGCTCGGCAGAGGGCGCACCAGCAACGGCTGAAGCACGCCGTGCTGCTTTATGCTCTGCGCAAGCTCCGCGAGTGATGTTTCATCGAAAGTTTTACGCGGTTGGTCCTTATTTGGAATTATCTCATCGATCGGCAGGGTATTTGTGCTTACCATACCCTCCGTTGTGTTTTCGCGCATCAGAGCGCCGAGACCCTTGCCGAGTCCTGAATTTTTTACAGCCATATCACACCTCTTTATTTAAAACATTATATTATTGCCTTGAAAGCACTTCCGCCGCCAACTTTTTATACGCAAAGCTCGCTTTGGAATATTTGTCATAGTAGATTATGGGCAATCCGTAACTCGGCGCCTCGGCGAGACGGACGCTGCGCGGAATGAGCGTTTTATAGCCCTTGTTGGGGAAATATTGATTGACCTCCTCAACTATCTGGCGGCTGAGCTTTAATCTGCTGTCAAACATAGTATAAACAACGCCCTCTATCTCAAGATGCTCGTTGTAATATTGCTTTACCGTGCGAATGGTGCTTAAAAGCTGACTCATACCCTCAAGCGCGTAAAATTCGCATTGCAAAGGTATCAAAAGCGTATCGGACGCCACAAGACCGTTGAGGCTGAGAAGCCCCAAGCTCGGCGGGCAGTCTATCAATATGTAGTCATAATCGGAAAGAATGGGGGCAAGCGCTCTTTTCAGCACGCCGTTTCTGTCCTCCGCCTCCGCAAGCTCAAGCTCCGCGCCTGCCAAATTCATATTGGCGGGGAGCAAAAACAGGTTTTTGAATTGTGTCGGAGTAATTATGTCCTTCGCGGGATCTCCGTTTATGAGCACATCATATGTGGATTTTTTTATAAGTCCCTTGTCAAAGCCGACGCCGCTGGTTGAATTTCCCTGTGGGTCAACATCAACTATCAGCGTTCTGAGTCCTTTTTCCCCGAAAATCGCCGCGAGATTCACGCAGGTGGTTGTTTTCCCCACGCCGCCTTTTTGGTTGAAAACAGCTATCGTTTTTCCCATAATGCACCTCCTTTTTAAAATTATACATTATAAAAAGGCAATATTCAATATAAAATTGAATGTTTCACATGAAACATTTTAGAATTTTCCTCACCCGCGTATGCCGCCGTGCGGTTTAAATTGTTTCACATGAAACATAAAGCTGCACAAAACGCAGAATAGCCCACCGCAAGGCAGGCTATTCCGCGTGATGAAAAGAGGAGAATATGTTAAAACGGTTTCCCGTTTTAAGCGGAGTCAGTGACTTTTTCTTTCAAAGTCTCCCGTGTTTTTCCGTTATCTATCTTTTTTGGTATTTTAACATAAAATTCAATGTAGTCGTCCGTTTCGTTTTTATTGCTTTCTGCGGGAATTCCCGCTTCTATCATCGTATTTATCGCTTTATTAACGGTGTTTACAAATATTCTGACATCTCTGAATATCTTAACAACATTTTTGCGCGGCTTTTGCTTCTTGTTAATAAGGGACTCTATATATGCTTCTGTTTGCTCAACATTGAGCTTTCGCTCTTTGATTTGTTCCAAAACATCCCACATCTGCGTTTCGGATTCGCATTTGAGAAGCGCTCTCGCGTGGCGTTCCGTCAATCCGTCTTTTTCAATACGGTAGCGTATATCCACGGGGAGCTTCAAGATGCGAAGTTTGTTTGACAGTGCGCTCTGGCTTTTCCCGAGGCGCTTTGCTATCTGCTCCTGTGTCAAATTAAAATGGCTCTGCATATGCGCGATTGCCTGCGCCTCTTCAAAAAAGCTTAAATCGGCGCGCTGGATATTTTCAAGAATTGACAAAATGGCGCTTTCCCTGTAATCGCAGTCGATGATAAGGCAGGGAACGGTTTCAAGATTTGCGAGGATGGCGGCGCGCAGCCTTCTTTCGCCCGCGACGATCTCAAAATAATCGGTATTCTTTATTCGGCGTGCCAGCAAAGGCTGAAGCACGCCGTTTTCTCTTATAGAATCGGCAAGGCTGAGAAGTTCATCCGACTTAAACTGCTTTCTTGGCTGATAGGGGTTCGGCAGCAGCTTTTCGGTGGGTATTTTTATCACTTCTTCCGCCATTCGCCTTCATCTCCTTGATTAAATAATAGCACAGCGTATGACATAAAAAAAGAATTTCTTTTCACAAGAAATCCTTTGATATCGACATATTAGGTTTAAATCAGAGAGGGGCGGCGGCTATTTTTTTGGATTTTCTCGGATAATTTGTCGGAGTGTGCGATACTTTTTTTATGATGACAAGATTTCTCATATCGCCGTTTTGCAGTTTAAATGAAACTGTTTTTTCAATACTCCCGCCGAGCTTTTCAACGGCGTTTTTTCCGAGCGCCGTCTCATCATCCGTGCCTTTCATCGATACATAAATTCCGCCGATTTTAATAAGTGGAAGGCAATACTCCGCCAAAACATTAAGCGGGGCGACGGCGCGCGTAAAGGCGGCGTCAAATTTTTCGCGGTATTCGCTCATCGCTCCCGCATCCTCGGCGCGAAGATGCAATGTTTCACCGAAAAGCTTCGCTTTTATAAAATAGTCCTCAATAAATTTCAGCTTTTTTTCAACGGAATCAAGAAATGTGCATCGCAAATCGGGGCGCGCGATAAGTATCGGCAGCCCGGGGAAGCCCGCGCCGCATCCCACATCTATTATACGGGCGCCTTCCCCAAGCTCGATATGGGCGAGGGGAGTAAGGCTGTCCGCAAAATGTTTGATAACTATATCGCGCGGCTCGGTTATGGCGGTGAGATTTACATGCTTATTTCTCTCAACAAGCATTTTTGACAACAAATCAAAGCGGTCGAGCGCCCTGTCGTCCAACGCAACGCCCATTTTATCCGCTTCGTTCTTCAAAAGGGAAGTATCTGTCATAAGCTCTCCAAAATTATATTAAGCGCGGTTATATCCGCGGGGTTTACTCCGCTTATCCTGCTTGCCTGCCCTAAGTTTTCCGGGCGTATCTTCGCAAGCTTCTCCACAGCCTCAAGGCGCAGACCTTTCAGCGATGAATAATCAATATCGTCGGGTATTCGTTTGCTCTCTATTCTGCGCAGTTCTTTTATCTGCTGCTCCTGCTTTGCGATATACCCCTCATATTTCACGGCGATCTCGACCTGCTCAAGCACCTCTTCGGGCAGATCGGGTCTTGAAATATCAACGGGCTTGATTTTCTCGTAGGTCACCTGCGGCCTTCTGAGCAACTCGATTATTTTGCAGCTTTTTGAGAGGGGAGAAGTGCCGCAATCCGCAAGAATTTGCTGCAACCTATCTGTTACGGGCAGGGAGGTTGTTTCGATCCTGCGCCGCTCGGCGGCAACGGCATTCTGCTTTGCAAGGAATTTTTTATATCTTTCCTCGCTTATCAGCCCGATTTCATATCCAGTAGGCGTGAGCCGTGCGTCGGCGTTGTCCTGCCTGAGCACAAGGCGGTATTCGCTCCTGCTCGTCATCATTCGATAGGGGTCGGAGCAGCCCTTAGTAACAAGATCGTCGATCAGCGTGCCGATATATGAGCCTCCCCTGTCGAGCACAAGGGGCGGTTTGCCCTTTATTTTTAGTGCGGCGTTGATCCCCGCCACAAGACCCTGCGCCGCCGCTTCCTCATAGCCGCTCGAGCCGTTAAACTGACCCGCGCCGTAGAGCCCGCCGAAATCATTGAACTCCAATGTGGCTTTCAACGCCGTCGGGTCGACGCAATCATATTCAATGGCGTAAGCCGTTCGCATGACCTTTGCGTTCTCAAGACCGGGTATGGTGTGGATAAACGCTATCTGCACATCCTCGGGCAGAGATGAAGAAAGCCCTTGCAAATAAAGCTCCTCCGTTTCAAGCCCGCAGGGCTCGATGAAAAGCTGATGCCTCTGTTTATCGGAAAAGCGGACTATTTTATCCTCAAAGCTGGGGCAATAGCGCGGTCCTTTGCCCTCGATTTTGCCGCTGTACATAGGTGAGCGGTGCAGATTTTCAAGAATAATCTGCTTCGTTTTTTCGTTTGTATAAGTGATATGGCAGCAGACCTTGTTTTCGGGCGGTGTTTCGGATTCAAAGCTGAAAGCAACGGTGTGCGCGTCGCCCTCCTGCACCTCGGTTTTGGAAAAGTCGACGCTTCTCCTGTTTACGCGGCTCGGAGTTCCCGTTTTAAATCTGCGAAGCGGTATGCCAAGCCTTTTGAGAGCATTGGAAAGCTGAGTCGCGGGAAACATACCGTCTGGTCCGCTTTCGTATGAAACATCGCCGATATATACTCGCCCGCCGAGGAATGTGCCCGTGGCGACAATAACGGCTTTCGCGGTGTAGATCGCCTCAAGCCGAGTTTTTAATTGCCAAAGACCGTCGCCGTTTTTAAATAAATCAACTATTTCAGCCTGGCGTATATCAAGATTTTCCTGTAATTCAAGGGTGTGCTTCATTCCCTTTGAGTATTCGCGCCTGTCTATCTGCGCTCTTAGGGAATGGACCGCAGGGCCTTTTCCGAGATTGAGCATTCTGCTCTGAAGGCAGTATTTGTCCGCCGCCTTGCCCATTTCTCCGCCGAGGGCGTCTATCTCTCTTACCAAATGCCCCTTTGAAGTGCCGCCGATGGAGGGGTTACACGGCATATTGCCTATCCAGTCAAGATTTATAGTAAAAACGGCGGTTTTGCACCCGAGGCGCGCCGAGGCAAGCCCCGCCTCGATACCGGCGTGACCCGCTCCTATTACTATAACATCATAACTGTCGGCAAAATACTCCATAAATCATTTACCTACGCAAAACTTGCTAAAAATATCGTTTACTACCTCAACCGTAGCCCTTTTTCCCGTAAGAGAAAGGAGCTCGTTTATCGCGTCGTCTATCAATACATTTATAGCGTCTCTTGTAACTCCGCTTTCAAGCGCCGAAATTGCCTGTGAAACACTTTCGGCGGCGTTTGAACAGCAGCGCTTCTGGCGTTGATTTGCAAGGATCGGCGCCGTCGTGTCAAAATCCGCAAGGCTCAGCTCCGCCTTTATCGCATTTTCAAGCTCATCGGTATTTTCACAGCTTTTTGCGGAAATAAAAACCCTGTTGGCAAAAGCGTTCGTTACGGGAGATATTTCCGCAACGGTCGGCAAATCGGTTTTATTTAAAACGGCAACCGCCCTTTTGCCCTTGCATTTTTCAATGAGGCCGAAATCGTCTTCATTCAGCGGACGGCTCAAATCAAAAACGGGTAAAATCAGCCCCGCTTCGTCTATTTTATTAAACGCGCGCCGTATCCCGATGCTTTCGACGGGATCGTCGGAGCCTCTGAGCCCCGCCGTATCGCTCAGGCGCAAAACAAGATTTCCGAGACGAACGGTGTCCTCAACGATATCGCGTGTTGTGCCCTCTATCTGTGTAACGATGCTTCTGTCTCTGCCAGAGAGAAGATTCATAAGCGTCGACTTTCCGGTGTTCGGTCTGCCGACTATGGCGGTGTCTATACCGTGGAGCATGGCGCTGCCGCTGTCGTATCCGCTCAGCAGGGACTCCAACTGCTCTCTAACTGAGCTAAGCGAAGCAAAAAGCTGTTCGTCATTGAGCTCGGGTATATCCTCATCGGGATAATCGACCCACGCCGCCATCAAGGCGGAGCAGTCGGTAAGCTGCTGCAAAACAGAATTTATTTTTTTGCATAGCGCGCCTTGAAGCGCGCCGAAGGAGGCTTTTGCCGCTTCTTCGCCCTGTGCGGAAATAAGATCCGCTACGCTTTCCGCTTGAGTGAGGTCTATTTTTCCGTTCAAAAAAGCTCTCTTCGTAAACTCGCCCGCCTGTGCGGGTACCGCGCCCGCCTCAAGCACCGCTTCAAGCGTTTTTTCGATTATAAGCAGCCCACCGTGAACGGAAAGCTCCGCCACATCCTCGCCCGTGTAGCTCTTGGGGGCCCTGAAAACAAGCGCCACAGCCTCGTCAAGGGGCTCGCCGTGAAAAATAATGCTTCCGAGTTTGGCTCTGTAACCATTTAAAGAAGAGAGGGGCGAGCCGTCCTTCGCTTTAAAAACGCGGTCGGCGATCTCTATCGCGCTTTCGCCGCTTATGCGAATAACGCCGAGCCCTCCCGACGCATTGCCCGTGGCAACCGCCGCTATCGTTTTTTCCATGGCACTCCTTTCGGGCTTCGCCCTCAATAGTTATAAAATGCCTTGATACTGAGTTCAAGGCATTTTAAATACTCTTATTGTTCCCTGTTTACTTCGATCTTTCCGAATTTCGGCAGATCCGCGCGGTCCGATTTGGGCGCCGCATCTCTGACGGGAGCGGGTGCTTTTGAACGGGTCGTTCCCGTGCGACCGCCCCTCGGACCGTCCGTTGACTGGAGGACTACTCTCCTGTCCTGCCCGTAACCGATCGAAAGGGATTCCACGCCGTCAATCTCCTGAACGGTGGTGTGGATGATCCTTCTTTCGTAGGGATTCATCGGCTCAAAAGTAAATCTTCTGCCTGTTCTCAAAACATAATTTGCGTTTTTGCGGGCAAGATTTCTGAGCGCGTCCATTCTCTTTTCGCGGTAATTGCCTACATTTACGGCGACTCTTACATACTTGTCGCAGCTCTTTTTTACGGCAAGCCCCGTAAGATACTGAAGCGCGTCGAGCGTTTCGCCCCTACGGCCGATTATGATACCGTAATCGTCGCAGGTTATTTCCATTATCAAAGCTCCGTCCTCGACCTTGGCGGATACCTTCGCGTCCTCCACCTTAAGACCGGCAAGCATATTTTTAAGATAATTCACCGCAACGCTCATATCTATATCGGCTTCGGTGATTTTCACTGCCTGTTCATCGTCCGTTTCAGCCCTTGCCGCCTTTTTCTCGGCAGGCTTCTGAACGGGTTTGCTCCTGTTTGCCGCGTCTTTTTTAGGCGCGTCCTTTTTTATCTGCTGCTTTTCCTCTTTTTTTGCCGCGCCTTTCTGCTTCGGCTTTCTTTCGGCTTTTCCGTCATCATACCATGCTCTGACCTGTGCGTCGCGGCCTCCGAAAAGCCCCAGCACCTTGCTCTTGGGCAACGCTATAACATCTATTTTTATATCAGCCATTGCCGGTGCGTTAAGCCCCAGCTTCGCCGCCGCGGTAGCTTCCTCAACGGTCTTGCCGGCGCCGATAAACTCCTTTATCATAAATATCCTCCGAAAAATCTCAATTTTTAATTTTCTTTATGTTTTCCTCCCTTGAGCGGCGGTAAATCGTGTTTTCAAGCATAAGCTTTGCCTGGCTCTTTTTTGGAGGGAATATCTTTGCGATAAAAAGCTGCTGTATTATTATTATAAGGTTTGAAACTATCCAGTAAAATCCGACCGCGGCAGGGACCTTGAACGCAATGTAGAGAGAAAACAAGGGCATCATAAGCATCATAAAATTCATCTGCTTCATCTGCTGTGCCATGGCGGGGTTGTTTTTCTTTTGAATGCGCGTGGAAACAAAAGAAGATGCAAGAGAAGTGAGACCCGAAAGTATCGGCACTATAACAATAATTCCGTCTTTCCAATGAGGAACGGCAGTCATATCAAGCCCCAAAAGATACAAGCCGCCGCGATAAGCCTCTATCGCCGAGCATTTCTCGGGGGTGAATATATCGGCAAAATTTGCCGAGAGCACGCCTTTCAGCGAATCCCAATTTTCAAGTATCGTAAGCTGAAGATATGTTACGGGCTTATCGCTTCCGAGAGTGCTCTGCACAAGCGACTGAATATCCGCCGAAAAATCGCCCAATGTGTTCATTCCTATGACATATGAGAGCGGGTAATATATTATACCCACTATGCCCATAAGAAAAACCATTTGGAAGATCATAGGCCCGCAACCCATTTGCATGGGATTGTGACCCTCGCGGGCATAGAGCGCCTGCATTTCTTCGTTTACCTTTTGCTGTGCCTTTTGGCGTTCTCTTGGGTCGGAAATACCCTGAACATTATATTTTTTTTGAATTTTCTGGATTTTCGGCTGCAGCCTTGCTGATTTAGCCGCCGTTTTCTGCTGACGAATGTTGATCGGCAGAAGGATCAGCCTTGTAGCTATCGTAAATATGACTATCGCAATAAAATACTGATTGCCGACCAGCGACATAAGGAAATCCATACATACGCCGAACAGCCAGTAAAGCGGTTTAAAAATCCCTATACCTGTTGCTGCCGGCGCAAGTAAAATGAAATCAGTCATAATTTTTACTATCCTTATTCTTTTCTTTTTTCGGCGGGACGGGGTCATATCCGCCCTTGCACAGAGGGTTGCACCTCATGATTCGCCATATTGCGAGCAGCGTTCCTTTAAAAACGCCGTGGATCTGTATCGCCTCTATCGCGTATTGAGAGCAGGTTGGCGTAAACCTGCACGCGCCGCCCGAAAACCACGGGCTTATCGTTGCCTGATATGTGCGAATGAGAAAAATCAAAAGGTTTTTTACGGGATTTTTCATTTTAAAGCCCCCAAATTATTAAGCTGGGCTCTCATCTCGTCCAGAACTCGCTGCGTTTTTACCTGCGTCGTTCTTGTGCGCGCAACAAAAACTATATCATAATTTCCCGTAAAGGTACCGTCTATCTCGGCAAACGCGGCTCTGATCACACGCCTTGCGCGGTTTCTCTGCACTGCGCCGCCTATTTTTTTGCCGCTTGTTATGCCTACCCTCGTCTCTCCCTCGTTGTTTTTCAACAGGTATGTGACAAGGCAGGCGGAGGCTTCACATTTTCCTCGGTAATATGCGCGGCGAAAATCCTTGTTTTCCCTTAATGTGCTGCTTTTCACTGTCCCCATCCTTTTAAGAACGATACAGTCAAACCCCGATCATCGATCTGTCAATATGAGAGCTGCTTTCTGCCCTTTGCGCGGCGGCGTGCAAGCACCTTTCTGCCGTTTCTTGTGGACATTCTCTTTCTGAAGCCGTGCTCCATCTTGGCGTGCCTTTTCTTGGGCTGGAATGTTCTTTTCATAATAATTCACTACCTTTCACAGACTAAACTCGTCTTAATCTTTATATTCTCTGCACGGCATAGTGCAGGCGGTTATGCTAACAGCGATAAACATTATATTATAAAAAAGCAATACTTGTCAATATAAAACTAATAAATCTTGTTTTTTTTAAATAGATATATTATAATAATACCACATATTGGGGTTTCACAAAAAATGCACACAATTTTGATTTTCGGAGGTAATTATGCTCGGAATAATCGGCGCTATGGATATCGAGATAGAGGCTGTTAAAAAGAAGATCGCCGCGCCCGTAAAAACAAGGGCGGCGGGGTGCGAATTTGCATACGGACTTATTGACAATGTGCCTGTGTGCGTTGCGGTATGCGGCCCCGGCAAGGTAAACGCGGCGCTCTGCACCCAAATAATGATAGACCGATTTAAAGCGGATAAGATAATTAACTTGGGGGTTGGCTGTTCGCTTTCACCCGATGTTGTCATAAGAAATGTTGTTATCGCCGACGATGTGTGCCAGTACGATATCGATATAACCGCTCTCGGCGAGCCGAGGGGATATATAAACGGCCTCAACGAGATAAAAATTAAGACAGACCCCGAAATGTCCGAAAAGCTCGCGCGCGCGGCTGTTAATTCCGGCGAAAAGATACACCGCGGCACCGTTGCCAGCGGCGACACATTCATCGCGGACAGTTCCTTTAAAAAAGTTATCGCAGAGCAATTCGGCGCGATCTGCGGCGAGATGGAGGGGGGCGCGGTCGGCCATGTGTGCAGAGCAAACAACATTCCGTTTGCCATATTGCGCACCGTAAGCGACGGGGGCAACGAAGCGGCTCGGCTCGATTACCCCACCTTCAAAAAAGCCGCCGCGGAAAAATCCACGGCGGTGATCCTGAAATATATAGAAACCGAAAAAGACCAGCTTGAATTATTCTGAAACAAATGTATCCAAAAGATAGTTTTCCGCTTGTTCAATAAGCGTATGTAAATCAGTTTTGTCCGCAAGATCCTCGCCCGTGCGGGATTTATCGTCCATAAAAACAAAGCGGGCGTCCAGCATGGATATGGCGGCGGAGGCAAGCTCGTGACCTACGGAATAATCGAGCCTGAACATCTCCTGCGGCAGCTTGCCCGATTTTGCGAGTGTGAGCGCGCCGCGATATATGCAAAGCATGTAATAATCGTTTATATACTGCGCCGTCTCCTTATCCTCATTGGCGGCGGTCGCTATTTCAAGCAGCAGCTTCGTCGCCTGCGAGATCGTGGTCAGGGAATTGCTCTCTCCGCTCTCGCCCGCGCCGCGCAGATATTCCTCGTCGATACCGTATCTGCTGTTTGAAACACCCAAAAGATAATCGGTCGTCACGCCGTAGTACTCGCTGCATTTTATAACAAAATCAAGCCCGCATTCTCTTATCCCCTTTTCATAATGGCTCAAAAGCGCCTGGCTTATGCCGAGCTCCGATGCCGTTTTCTTTTGGCTGCTTCCGCGCTCCTTTCTCAATTGAGAAAGTATGGCGGCAAATTTAGAGTTCTTTTTACCCGATGATTCCACTTATTTCACTTTTCCTTTTACAACTTTTATTTGTTAAAAGCGGAGCGACCCGCCGCCTTGTGAGACGGGTGATGTCCGCGCAACATGTTATACTAACAGTATTATAAGCCTCAAAAAATTTGTTGTAAAGGAAAACTATGATTTGTAAATAAATTGTAATTTCTGGCTTTGTTTGGGGGTTTTGTATTGAAATCGTTTACAATCTATCTTTTTCGGCACGGATTGACAAAAGGAAATCTAAACGCACAGTATATTGGGCATACCGATTTGCCGATAACTACAGATAGTATATCGGCGCTGCAAAAGATAAAGGCGCGCCATCATTATCCTAAGGTGGACGCCGTATTCGTCTCGCCGCTCAAAAGATGCGCCGAAAGCGCCGCGATAATGTTTGAGAAAAACAAGCCGCTGGTCATAAACGAGCTGATAGAATATGATTTCGGCGAATTTGAGGGGCTTACGGCAAAAGAGCTTTCGGGAGTTGAGGATTTTAAAAATTGGCTGCGCGGGGATATGTACGCGCGCCCGCCCGGCGGCGAGAGCAACGCGGAATTTTTTTCGAGAGTCTGCGGCGCTTTTGAAAGAATCGTTGATGGGATGATCAAAAGCTCCACCCAAACGGCGGCAATAGTGTGCCACGCCGGGGTGCTTATGGCGATACTCGCCTGCTACGGGCTTCCCGAAGCGCCTATGGCTCATTGGCAGATGGAGGCGGGCTACGGATTCAAATTGAATATAACGCCCTCCCTGTGGATGCGCTCAAAAAAAGCGGAGGTCGTTGACACCTCGCCCATATCAATGAATAAAGAGCAATAATCAAAGAAAAGGCGCTCGGCTAAGGTCGAGCGCCTTTTAATATAATACTTATTTCACATAGTTTTTTATCAATACGGGCTCAGCTCTCTGAAATTAGGTCTGTTATCCGCGAGAACAACATTTGTTTTTCCGTAGATCTTTTCCTGAAGCGCCTGCGAAGCAAGTGGAAGATCGAGCTTCCAGCACCACTGTTGATAGAAGTTATACCCCGAGCCTCCGGTACAGGTGGTTATTACCGTTCCGTCGGGTCTCGTTTCATTTGTCGGCGTAGTGTAGGTGACGAGATTATATCCGAGCCAGCCGTGCTTTATTGCATATTCGCCGATAGAAAGTATCTCCTGCCTTGAAAAGCCCGTTTTCACATAGGGAAGCAGATTTGTCACAACGCCGGCGATCTGAACGGCGGACGCCTCTTTGAGCTTGTTGAAAATGTTAAGAAGCGTTGTTTTCTGCCTGTCCGCGCGAACGGTGTCGTCGTCTATATATCTTATTCTGCAATAGGCAAGCGCCTGCGTTCCGTCAAGGTGTTTTAATCCCGCGTCGCCCTCGATGTAAACATCGCCGTATCTCTTGGGGTGGTTGTTTATCTCGCGTATCTCTCTCGCGGTCACCTCGATATCAACGCCGCCCAGAGAATCGATTATCGTTTTGAAGCTTGCAAAGTTCACTATGGCATAGTTGTCGATATTTACCTTAAACACGCGCTCCACGGCGTTTATATAACAGTCGAGCCCGCCGTACATCATAGCTTCGGTGATCTTACTGTATCTGCCGGTTGATTCGTCGCCGGGAACTTCCTCGTAATATACATACGAATCGCGGAGTATGGAGGAAAGCACAAGCTCTCCCGTTTCGGTATTAACGCTTGCGATGATGGCGGAATCCGCCCTTGTGCCCTCGGTCTCGATATCGTCGCCCCTTGTGTCCTCGCCTATGAGCATTACATTGTAAATATTGGACGATGACGCAGGCTCGCCGTTATAATACCATTTTCTCACCATATCGCGGTAGGAGCTAACATCTGTAGTTTCATATATGTCGTTAAAGTTGACGACAAGATTGTCCATTCCCGTCCATTCCTCAAGCTTTGAGGATTCGTTATTTTTATCTTCTTCGTTCGTAATGTTGTTTAAAATATTGTTAAAATGGAGAAAAAGACCCACTCCCGTTCCGATTATCGCGATGATGAGAATAAGTATAATAACAAGAAAAACTTTGCTCTTTTTTGATTTTTTCCGTTTCCCGCCGTTTTCCTTTTTATCGGCTCTGTGTCGCCTGATTTCTTCTTTCGCATCCGGAGCGCTCTGTGCCTCGGCGGGAGTTTTTTCACCGAAAACATTTTCCTGTGCGAATAATTTTTCGGCGGCTTCAAAATAGCTCTCATCCGCTTTTGCAACAGATTTCGTCGGGTCTTGCTCCTCGGAGGCGTGGCGCGTGTTTTCAAAGCGCGGTCTTTCAATTTCCGGCTTCTGCGGCGGGGTAAGTTTTTCATTGTCCGTCGGCGCGCTTTCGGCTGTATGCGGCTTTTTCGGCGCTGTTTCTTTTTCCGGCTTGGGATTTATGCGTCTGTCCTTAACGGAATCAAGATATGCACGCTCCCACGCCGCCACCGGCGCGGTCTCTCTTTCTGCGTGGCGGGGCTGAGCCGGCCTAACGGGAGCAGCTTCCCTTTCAAAAGACCTTTCCGCCCTCTTTTCCTCCGCCGCTTTCTCCGCATTATTTGTTGTATGCTCCTGCCCAAAGCGAGCAGACGGCTCAACCTTGGGCGCGCGGGCGGTTTCGGACTCCGTTTGCTCTCGGCTCTCATGCCGTTTGCTTATTTCATTGAGTATGTCGTCAATATCAAAAGCGTTGTCGCTCATGGTTTTCTCCCCTTATTCCTGCAAATACGACAATATTATATAACATAGAACAGAGTATTGCAATAAGCGATTTATATTTATTATATTGAAAATCAACCAAAAACAGGAAAGAAAAATCGAGCGTCTCAAAATCTTCTTTTTCGATTTTCCCCGAACAAAAAAAGCGCGGATCGGCGATCCGCGCTTTATTTATAATTCTTTAAATTGGCTCAATAAGAGCTCAGATTTTTAAAATCGGGTCTGTTCTGTGCGAGAATAACGCTTGTTTTCCCGTAGATCTTTTCCTGAAGCACCTGAGTAGCAAGCGGGAAATCGAGTTTCCAGCACCATTCGTTATAAAACTCTCTGCCGTTGCCGCCTACGCATGTCGTTACCACCGTTCCGTCCGTCCGCGTTTCGTTTTTGGGAACGGTATGCGTCACCATTTTATATTTCAGCCAGCCGTGCGAAAGCGCATATTGACCTATCGAAAGTATCTCCTGCCTTGAAAAGCCGGTTTTCACATAGGGCAGCAGATTTGTAACAACATTTGTCAGCTGAAGCACGGACGCCGTTTTTAATTGGTCGAAAACATACAGCAATGTGGTCCTCTGCCTTTCGGAGCGGTAAACATCGTTGTCAATATATCTTATTCTGCAATAAGCAAGCGCCTGCGTTCCGTCAAGGTGCTTTAATCCCGCGTCGCCCTCAATGTAAACATCGCCGTATCTCTTGGGGTGATTGTTTATCTCGCGTATCTCTCGCGCGGTCATCTCGATATCGACTCCGCCCAGAGAATCGATTATCGATTTGAAACTTGCGAAATTGACAACAACATAATTGTCGATATTCACCTTGAACAACCGCTCCACGGCGTTTATGTAGCAATTCAACCCGCCGTACTGCATTGCCTCACAGATTTTGCCGAATTTTCCCGTCGTCTCGTCGCCCGGAGTCAGCTCGTAATACGAATAGGCGTCGCGCAGTACGGAGGAAAGAACAAGCTCTCCCGTTTCGGTATTAACGCTGGCTATCATCGCCGAATCGGCGTTGTGCCCTTTCAGTTCAATCTCGTCTCCCCTTGTGTCCTCGCCTATGAGCATTACATTGTAGATATTGGTCGACGACACGGGCTCGCCGTTATAATACCACTGCTTTATCATATCAAGGTATGATTCCGCGTGGTCGCTTTCGTGAATATCGTCGAATTTGACGACAAGGTCATCCATTCCCGTCCATTCCTCAAGCTTTGAGGATTCGTTGTTTTTATCTTCTTCGTTTGTGATGTTGTTTAATATATTGTTAAAATGGAGGAAAAGACCAACGCCCGTTCCTATCAACGCAACAACGAGAATAAGGATAACGGCAAGAACGATTTTCTTCTTTTTTGATTTTTTCCGTTTTCCGCCATCTTCCGTTTTGTCCGCCGCGGTTTCTTCTTCTTTTGCCGTCGGAGCGCTCTCTGCCTCTGCGGGGGCTTTTTCGGGAGCTTTTTCGTCAAGCGCGGTTTCCTGCGCGAACGATTTTTCCGCAAAATCAATCTGGGGCTCGTCCGCTTTTGCGGCGGCATCCCTCGGAGCTTCCTCCTCGGCGGCGGGCGGTGTGTTTTCAACATGCGGTTTTTCTGTTTCCGGCTTTTGCGGCGGAAGCGGTTTTTCTTTGTCGGTCGGCGCGCTTTCGGCAATATGCGGCTTTTTCGGCACGGTTTCTTTTTCCGGCTTGGGGTTTATGCGTCTGTCCTTAACGGAATCAAGATATGCACGCTCCCACTCCGCCATCGGCGCAGCCTCTCTTGCGGCGCGGCGGGGCTGAGCCGGTCTTACGGGCGCAGCTTCCCTTTCAAAAGACCTTTCCGCCCTCTTTTCCTCTGCCGCTTTCTCTGCGTTTTGCGTTGTATGCTCCCGCCCTAAGTGGGCGGAGGGCTCGTCTTTGGGCGCATCGTCTGTTTCGGGCGCTCCGTTTTCGGTCGCCTTTTGCTCTCGGCCCTCGTGCCTTTTGCTTATTTCTTTGAGTATGTCGTCAACATCAAAAGCATTGTCGCTCATATTTTTCTCCCCCTCATCGGCAAATACGACGATTTTGCAGAACAGAGCGTTTCAATAAGCGGTTATATATCATATTGAAGCCGTCGGATAACAGCAAAGGCTGCCCGTTCCGTCTGTTCGGTTTATACTTCGGGCTCGTCCGCCTCTGTTTCAACATTTTCGGAGTGTTCGTCTTCGTCACCGTCGTTCATATCGTCCTCAAATCTGTCTACAACCGAAATGGTGGCTACCTTTTCACCGTCGTTAACCCTCATCACCTTAACGCCTTTGCCGGGGCGCTTAAAGGTGGATATCTGGTCGATATGGGTGCGGATAACGATACCGTCGCTCGTTATCATTATAACATCCTGATCTTCGGCAACGGGAGCTATCATCGCCACCTTGCCGTAAGCCTCGGTGCGGTAGTTTATCGTTCCCTTGCCGCCTCTGTTTTGAACGCGGTAATCGTCAAATTCGCTCTTTCTGCCAAATCCCGTTTCGGAAACGGTAAGCAGCTTATATCCCTCAAGCGAAGCGGCAAAGCCGACTACATAGTCGTCATCGGTAAGCGAGATGGCGCGAACGCCCCTTGCCGTTCTTCCGATAAGCCTTGCATCGCTCTCGTTAAAGCAAATGCTCATTCCGTTATGCGTGGCAACAACAAGCTTTCTCTTTCCGTCCGTTATCTCAACATATGCAAGCTCGTCGCCCTCGTCAAGATTTATCGCTATTATGCCGTTTTGCCTTATGTTTTTGTACTCATTTATATCCGTGCGCTTTATAACGCCCTTTTTTGTTACCATGCAAAGATATTTGCGGCTTTCCTCCTGCGGTATCTTCACCATGGCGGAAACGGTCTCTTCCTTTTCGAGCGGCAGAATGTTGACAACATTCATACCCTTGCCCGTTCTTGAGGACGCCGTTATCTCATAAGCTTTTTTTCTAAAGACCTTGCCTTTGTTTGTGAAAAGCAGAATAACATCGTGCGAGGAGCAGGTGAACATCGTCTTTGCAACATCCTCCTCACGGCGGCTCATACCCATAACGCCTCTGCCGCCGCGGTTTTGCGCCTTGTAGGTATCCACCGTCATACGCTTCATATAGCCCATGTTGGTAAGGGTGAGTATGGATTCCTCTACGGGAATAAGATCCTCGTCCTCAACCGAGCCCGTAAAGGCTGAGATCTCGGTTTTTCTGTCGTCTCCGAATTTATCGGCTATTTCGCGGGACTCGGTTTTGATAATATCAAAAATCCTCTGCTCGTTGCCGAGTATATCAAGGTAATCCTTTATTTTTACATGCAGCTCGTCGAGCTCATTGAGTATCTTTTCGATCTCAAGACCCGCCAACTGACCTATACGGTAGGCGACAATGGCGCTTGCCTGCGGGTCGTCAAAGCCGAATTTTTCCATTATCGCAAGCTTTGCGTCCTGAAGTCCGCCGCGGCAGGCTCTTATGGTGGCTATCACATCGTCCACTATGTCTATCGCTTTGGCAAGACCCTCCAGAATATGAGCCCTGTCCTGCGCTTTTTTCAAATCGAACTTAGTTCTTCTTGTAACTATCTGCTTTTGGAAAGCGATATATTTTTGAAGTATCTCCTTAAGCGTAAGAATTTTGGGCACGCCGTCGTCAAGCGCAAGCAAAATCGCGCCGAAAGTAACCTGCATGTCGGTGAGCTTGTAGAGATTGTTAAGCACTACCTGCGGATTCGCGTCCTTCTTGACTACTATTTCTATGTGCATACCGCGTCTGTCGGAATAATCCTGAACATCGGCGATACCCTCAATGCGCTTTTCCTTAACAAGCTCGGCGATTCTCGTTATAAGCCTTGCCTTGTTTACTCCGTAGGGAATTTCGGTAACGACTATCTTGAACCTGTCGCCCTTTGCCTCAATGATCTCGGCTTTTGCGCGAACATATATCTTGCCCCTGCCGGTGGAGTATGCCTCTTTAATTCCCTTTGCGCCCATTATTATTCCCGCCGTGGGAAAATCGGGACCTTTGATATATTTCATTATCTCGTTAAGGTCGGCGTCGGGGTTGTCTATAAGGCAGCATATGCCCTCAACCACCTCGCGCATATTGTGCGGCGGGATGTTGGTGGCCATACCAACGGCTATACCCGAAGAGCCGTTTACGAGCAAATTGGGAAATCTCGCGGGCAAAACCGTGGGCTCGCTTGTGGAGCCGTCGAAATTCGGTATGAAATCAACGGTGTCCTTTTTAATATCGTCCAGCATTTTCATAGAGGTTTTGCTGAGCCTTGATTCGGTGTATCGGTAGGCGGCGGGCGGGTCTCCGTCAACAGAGCCGAAGTTTCCGTGGCCGTCCACAAGGATGTGCCTCATTGAGAAGGTCTGGGCAAGCCTTACCATCGCGTCGTAAACCGAAGCGTCGCCGTGCGGGTGATAATGACCGAGCACTTCACCGACGGTGGTGGCGCATTTGCGGTAGGGATTTGTGGGATAGAGATTATTGTCGTACATCGCGTAAAGTATTCTTCTGTGAACAGGCTTCAAACCGTCTCTGACATCGGGCAGGGCGCGGCTCACGATAACGCTCATTGAATAGTCGAGAAACGCTTTTCTTATTTCGCTGCTTATCTCAACATCCTCTATTTTTTGGTTGTCATAGCGTATTTCTTCGTTCATTGAATATATCTCCTATACTCTTTCTTTTCGGGTCATACATCAAGATTCTGAACAAACTTGGCGTTTTTAACAATAAAATCGCGGCGGGGCTCAACATTGTCGCCCATAAGTATTGAAAAGTTTTCGCTTGCCCTTTGAGCATCCTCAACGGTAACTCTGAGCATCGTTCTGAATTCGGGGTCCATCGTTGTTTCCCAAAGCTGGGCGGGGTCCATCTCGCCGAGACCTTTGTATATCTGCACATCGCAGTCGCTTCCGAGCTCCTCAACCTTCGCGTCTCTCTCCTCATCGTTAAAGGCGTAGGCGCTCTTTTTGCCTTTTGTTATTTTGTAGAGCGGCGGGCGGGCGAGATACACATAGCCGTTTTCGATAAGCTGCGGCATATATCTGAAAAAGAAGGTCAAAAGCAGCGTGCGGATATGCGCGCCGTCGACATCGGCATCCGCCATAATGATTATTTTGTGATAGCGCAGTCTGTTTATATCAAAATCCTCGCCGATACCCGTTCCCAATGCCATAACAACGGGAACGAGCTTTTCGTTTGCAATTACCTTGTCCACCCGCGCTTTTTCAACATTGAGCATTTTGCCCCAAAGGGGAAGTATCGCCATGTGCTCTCTGTCTCTGCCCTCTTTCGCGGAGCCTCCCGCAGAGTCTCCCTCAACGATATATATTTCGCATTTTGAGGGATCTTTGCATGTGCAGTCCGCCAGCTTGCCGGGCAGGGAATTGCTTTCAAGCGGGCTCTTTCTTCTGGCGTTGTCCCTTGCTTTTCTCGCCGCTTCACGCGCGCGCGACGCGTCAAGCGCCTTGTTGAGTATCGCTCTCGCGGTGGACGGATTTTCCTCAAAATAAGTCATCAGCTTGTCATAGAGCATTGATGAAACAAGCCCCGCGATATCGGTGTTGCCGAGCTTGCCCTTTGTCTGCCCCTCAAACTGCGCCTCGGTCAGCTTTACGCTGATAACGGCGGTTATTCCTTCGCGGACATCCTCGCCGCTCAATTTTTTGTCGCTGTCCTTAAGTATATTGAATTTTTTGCCGTAATCGTTGAAAACTCGTGTCAGCGCCGTTTTAAATCCCGTTTCGTGAGTTCCGCCGTCTATGGTGTTTATGTTGTTGGCAAATGAATACAGCGTTTCGTTATAGGAGTCGGTATAGCATATCGCCACCTCGGCGCTTCTGTCGTTTTTCGTGGTGGAGAGGTGGATAACCTCGTCCTGAATGGGGTTAAGCCCTCTGCTTTTATTGATATATTCAACAAAGGAGCGGATACCGCCCTCATAGCAAAATTCCTCGCTGTGCTGTTCCTCGGGGTCGGCGCTTCTGCGGTCGGTCAGAGTTATTGACAGACCGGCGTTGAGAAACGCCTGCTCGCGCAGCCTGTGTTCAAGGGTCTCATAATCAAATTCGGTCGTTTCGGTGAATATCTCGTCGTCGGGCTTAAATCTCACCTTTGTTCCGTGACCCTCCGCGTCCCCGATAATATGGAGGTCGTTTACGGGAACGCCTCTTTCAAACCGCTGGGCATATATGTGACCGTTTTGCGTAACCTCGACCTCGAGCCATTCGGAGAGGGCGTTTACAACAGATGAGCCGACGCCGTGCAGACCGCCCGAAACCTTATAGCCGCTTCCGCCGAACTTTCCTCCGGCGTGGAGCACCGTGTAAACGACGGTAACCGCGGGCAGACCCGTTTTTTCGATGATACCCGTTGGTATTCCGCGTCCGTTATCTTTGACGGATATGATGTTATCGGGCAAAATATCGCATTCGATATGGGTGCAAACTCCCGCCAGCGCCTCGTCTATTGAGTTGTCAACAATTTCATAAACAAGATGATGAAGCCCGCGCGGACCCGTTGAGCCGATATACATACCGGGTCTTTTGCGCACTGCCTCCAAACCCTCTAAAACCTGAATATCCTTTGCCGAATATTCGTCGGTAACGACGGTGTTCATATCCTCTTCCTCAAGAATCGTTTTGTTTTCTTCGCTCATAAGTTATACTCCTGTCTTGTTCTTTTAAGAAGGGTGCCCGTGTTGAGCGGCCCCACATATACAGCCTTATCGGTAACCACAAAGCTTTTCGGAAGCTCGTAATTAACATAAGTAACTCTTTTTTCTTTTTCGGCCTTTGAAAGGTAATCCCTCGTCGCCTTGTTAACGGTGGATGTGTCCATATCAAAAACGCCGATAACGCTTTTGCTGTTTATAACGGTGTCTCCGCCTAAGTGGATATACATTCAATCACCCGCCGCCATACCGTTTTCTATGCGGAAGGTTTTTCCCTCCTTTAATTTCAAAACGGTGTTTTTATCACAGCAGGTAATAAATATCTGCCCGCTTTTTATATTGTTGAAAATATAGTCCTGCCGCTTTTCGTCAAGCTCGCTCATAACATCGTCGAGCAAAACGACCGGCTCAACGCCCGTCATTTCTCTCAAAAGCCCCGATTCCGCCAGCTTCAGCGCGATAACGCAGCTTCTCTGCTGCCCTTGACTGCCGAAGATCCTCGCCGATTTGCCGTTTATCAATATTTCCATATCGTCCCTGTGAGGGCCTACCGAAGTCGTCCCGTTCAGAATATCCTCGTCGGTGTTTTTTTCAAGCGCCGCCATCATATTTTTGTATATTTCGTCGGGCTCGATATTCTCGTAATCGAACGCGCCTTTCATTTTCAGCGTCAATACTTCTTTTCCACCCGAAAGACCGGAAAATATTTTTTCGGCAAGAGGCTCAAGCTCTTTTACATATCGGCATCTTTGATATATTATTTTTGCGGCTGCCTTTGCAAAATTTTTGTTCCAGATAAGGAGCATATCACGCAATTCGGGATTTTTCTGCATATCCCTCAGCAGCACATTTCTCTGCACAAGACAACGCCTGTATTCGTTTAAAACGGTTTTATAATTGTTTTTTATCTGACAAAGCGCGCGGTCTGTAAATTTTCTTCTCTGCTCCGGCCCGTCCTTTATCATTGAAAGGTGAATGGGGCTGAAAATCACGGCTTTTATTTCTTCCGAGAGCGCGGCGGCGGAATCTTTTTTTATTCCGTTTAACACCGCATTTCTTTTTTCATTTATTGTTATCTCGGCGTTTTGTTTTCTTTTTCCTCCGAAAAAATCTATTTTTAATTTGGCATATTCTTTATTAAACATAATGAGATCGGAATCCTTTGTTCCTCTGAAGGATTTTGATCCGGTAAAAAGATATATGGCCTCTAAAAGATTTGTTTTTCCGTTGGCGTTTTCGCCGTAAATGATATTTATCTCGCCGAAATCAAGGCTCATTTTTTCTATGTTTCTGAAATTTTCAATTTCAATATGCTCAATTTTCATTTACAACTTTTAAATCAATATTTTTATAGGAAACAATATCGCCGTTTCTTATTTTTCTGCCTCTCGCCTCGCATTTTTCGCCGTTTACTTTGACCTTTTTTTCCAAAACAAGCGTTTTTGCGAAGCTGCCCGATTCCGCGATGCCAGCAAATTTCAAAAGGCTGTCCAATTTTATATATTCCGTTTTGATTTTTATAATTTGTTCGTGCCGTTCGGCTTTTTTTGCTTTAAGCCTCATTTTTAAGCCTCATCGGAAGAACAAGGAATAAAAATCTCTCGTCGTTCAGCGGCATTATTTTAACGGGTTGAACGGGACCGTTAAATTCTATTCTTACCTGATCCGTATCCGCCGCGCCGAGCGCGTCAGTCATATATTTTGAATTAAAGCCTATTTCAACTCTGTTTCCGCTTATATTGGCGTGTGTATAATCCACCACCCTGCCTATTGCCGAAACTGTTGAAACTCTCATTTCATCGTTGTCGAAAAGGCATCTAATGGGATTTTTCGCATTGTTTTCAATAACGGGAAGCGTTCTTTCTATACATGCTATCGCGTCCTGTGTATTTATCAGAACGGTCGTTGAGCATGTTTTCGGTATCGCGGCGTTATAATCAAGAAAGTCGCCCTCAAGAAGTCTGCTTATAATGCTATAGTTGTCTACCTCAAAAATAATGTGCCTTTTTCCGATGCTGATGGAAATTTCTTTATCCTTATCGGGACTCATTATTTTTATAAGCTCCCTTATTGTTTTTTTGGGAACAATAAAGGTGACATCCTCGCCCTCATATTTTATGGTTTCTGTTCTGACGGCAAGCCTGTATCCGTCAACGCCTATCAAACGAAGCTGATTTAAGGTCATTTCAAATTTAAGACCTGTGTGAACGGGCTTTGAAGATTCACTTTCCGCAACGGCAAAAAGAGTCTGCATAACCATTTGCTGCAAAACGGATTGATTTATAAAAAGTGGATACCCTCCCTGAACGCTCGGAAGTTCAGGGTATTCATCCGCGTCTATTCCGGTAATATTGTATTGAGCTGCTCCGGAAGTAATCAAAACCGAAGTTCCGTTTGTTTCTATACATACGCTTTCGCCGGAGATTTTCTTAATAATATCACAGAGCACCTTTGCTTTTATTACGATCGCGCCGGGCTCGGATACAGTTGCGGGAAGCGTTGTATTTATACCGAATTCAAAATCATAGCCTGTAAGACTGAGCGTTTCGGATCCGCACTCTATGAGAATACCCTCAATAGTCGGCATAGTCACCTTTACGCTGACCGCTCTCATAACATTGTTGCACGCATCGTTCAGATTTTTTGTGTTGCAGGTGAATTTCATAAAAAGCTCTCCTTTTTATAATCATTATTGTTTTGTTTTTATTAGAAGTAATATATGACAGTGAAATTGTTAAAAATGTGAAAAGTCTTTGTTTTAAGCGATTATTCGGTTAAATATATCAACAAACGCAATGTTTAAAATTTATTGAATTTGTTTAAAAAATCATTTTTCAATAACCGCCTGAAAAAGTATTGAGTTAAAAACAAAAAATATGTTAAAAACTATACCGATTTGATATTGCTCACAATATCATTTACTTTTCTTCTTAGTCGGGAATCCCTCTCCATTTCCTGAATGAGCTGCTCCACATTGTAAATTACGGTGGAATAATTTTTATCGAAGCTTTCGCCTATCATCTCGTAGCTGAGATTTGTTATCTCGCGTATGATATACATTGATATTTTTCTCGCCTGAACAATATTTGCTCTTCGTTTTTTTCCATATATATCTTCAACGGAAACGCCCTCTGTTCTGCTCACTTCCTCAACTATTCTTTTAACCGTTTCGGACACGGGCTCTTCGTTGTCGAGCACCATAACATCCCTTATAACTTCCTGAGCAAGGGCAATTGTAGGCTTAAGACCGCCGATTTTGCTTTTGGCGTAAAGCCTTTTCGTAGTTCCCTCAAGCTGGCGAATATTTGTTTTGATTTTTTCGGCTATGTATTTAACAACATTGTCGTCGATATTAAAATTCAGAAAATCGGCCTTGTGTTTGATTATTGCGCAGCGCGTTTCAAATTCGGGAGGCTGAATATCCGCCAAAAGGCCGTTTTCAAAACGGGAGCACAGTCTTTCTGTGAGACTTTGGATTTCTTTCGGCGGGCGATCCGATGTGAGAACTACCTGCTTTCCGTTTTCAACAAGTGAATTGAAGGTGTGAAAAAATTCCTCTTCCGTGCTTTGTTTACCACCTATAAACTGAATATCGTCTATGAGAAGGCCGTCTATATTTCTGAATTTATCATGAAATTCGTCCACCGTTTTTTTACCGAGAGCTTTTATAAATTCATTTGTAAAATCTTCGGAGCGAACATACAGGATTTTCATATTTGGAAAATTCTTTTCGATTTCGATTTTTATCGCGTTCAAAATGTGCGTTTTGCCGAGACCGGATTTTCCGTAAATAAAAAGGGGATTATAATTGCTGAACTGACCGTCGCCCTTGGAAATCCCGCCGGGATTTTCCGCGACCGCCTTGGCGGCTCTGTAAGCAAAGTTATTTGACGGGCCTTCGATAAAATTATCAAAGGTAAGCAATTCATCCTGAGGATTTTTAAATTTTTCGGTCTCTTGATTTTCGTTTATTTGATTGAAAATCGTTGATTCGTCGGCTTCGCATTTACAGGAAATTTCCGTTTTAAAGCCCATAACATTTTCAAGGGCCTCTGAAATAAGCTCGCCATAATGCTCCATGGCGATTTTCATTTTAACAGGGCTTGGAAAAAGAAGAAAAACTGTGTTGTTTTCAAAATTCACCATCTTAACATCGGAAAGCCAAAGCTTAAAGCCGGTGTCTGAAACGGCGGACTCCTTTTCCCTGCAATATGTTAAAACGGCGTTCCATATTTCCATATATGTATCCATTATTTTATCTCTCCCACATATAAATGAAAAAATATAATTACAGTAATAATAAAGTATTATAACATTATTTAAGTATTTATTCAATACTTTTAATTATATAAATTATTTAAATTATATAATATATATAAATCTATACATAAAATACATGTCCAACCGTCTTGTTTTAAAAACGAATATATTATATAATGTAGAAAAGAGGTGATTTTTCTGCGTATTTTTAAAAACAGGGGAGATATTTATATTCCGTCCTCAAAGGTTAAATCAAATTTAGAGCAGAAAATATTGCTTGTAATTCTTGCTTTTATAGTTGCATTCTCGGCGGTTTTTCTGATTTTGCAGGGAATAAAATACGATTTTTCGTTAAAAAATTTCTTTGCGCCCGACAATATAAAAATCGAAAACACACCGCAAGAAGAAAATTTGCCAAAGGTGAGCGGAAAAAACAACTTTATTTTTATAATGAGCAATTCCGACACACAGGAAATTTTTTCCTGCTCGATAATTCAGGTAGATATGGACGAGCTCGCGTATAAAGTGTGCACCGTAGACAAAAATACTGTTATCGAGGGTCGCACGATTTCTCAGATATACAACGAAAGCGGCGCAGGAAGCGTTTTAAACGCCGTCAGCGTGCTTTTCGGAACAGAGATTGATCGTTATATTGACGAGAGCCTAAACGACTATAAAAACATTTTTGACGAGTTTGGCGCGATCAATTATGTAGTGCTTAGCGATATAAGATATAAGGACACCTCAAAATACGGCTTTAATATCAAGCTGAAAGAGGGCAGCCAAACGGTAAACGGAGATGTTGCCTCCAAGCTGATAAGATATTATCTTGAAATAAAAAATTACGATGTTGCAAACGAGATAATTTTAACGGCTCTTTCACAACAGATAAATCCCGAAAATTATGAAAAAAGAGAACGCCTTTTCGCCTCTTTGATCGAAAGATCCAAAACGAACATAACGATCAACGATTACACAAAAAGCGAGGATAATTTGAAGGTGCTTTCAAGCGAAGCGACGGGGATAAAGGTCTTTTCCGTTGTTCCCGTATATGAAAACAGCGTTATCTCGGCGGAGTCGGTAAAAGAAATAAAAAATTCTTTTGCCAAGTAAATATGTAAACCAAAAGGAAAGCTCCTTTTGGTCGCGGTTTACATCATTGTTGAAACGGTATCAACAAAATCGGCTACCTTGTTTACCGCTTTTTGCATAGTCTTTTTCGCGCTGCCGCTGTTTTGACCCATAGAAGCTGTAGCCGCCGCCACAACGGAGCCCACAGCCATAACAACGCCGAGGCCTTTGATAACATTTGCGGTTTTCTTTTTCATTAAAAATCATCCTCTTTTTAAAATATCACGGAATTTGCCGTGCATTATTATTTTTTGATTTGGCGCCGAGAATAAAATGTTTAAATAATGTTATTCAAAAATCTTTTTAGAAAAAAACAAAAAATCCTGTTTCACGGCGAAAAGCCGGAAACAGGATTTTTTTGTAAATCAAAATTAAATTAAATTTAAAATCAAGCCTTGCCGTTTGAGCCGAAAACGACCTCTATCTTGTGGGCAACGACCTCTTCGATAAGCTCGCGCGCGGGGGTGAGATACTGCCTCGGGTCAAAGTGGGTCGGATTTTCCGTAAGATGCTTACGAAGCGCCGCGGTCATAGCGATGCGTATGTCTGAATCCACATTGATTTTGCAAACCGCCATTGACGCCGCCTTGCGAAGCATATCCTCGGGAATACCGATAGCATCTGGCATTTCGCCGCCGAATTTATTTATGAGCTTGATATGCTCCTGGTTGACGGAAGACGCGCCGTGGAGAACTATCGGGAAGCCCGGCAGCTTTTCTTCGATAGCCTGAAGAATATCAAAACGAAGCCGTGGTTTTTGACCCGGCTTGAATTTATAAGCGCCGTGAGAAGTTCCGATCGCTATCGCAAGCGAATCAACGCCTGTGCGGGTAACGAAATCTATTACCTCCTCCGGGCGGGTATAAGACGCGTTTTCAGCGTCAACGCTGACTTCGTCCTCAACGCCGGCAAGAGTTCCGAGCTCGCCCTCAACAACAACGCCGCGAGCGTGGGCATAATCCACAACCTGCTTTGTTATCGCGATATTCTCTTCGTACGGGCGTGAAGAGCCGTCTATCATAACCGAGGTAAATCCGCCGTCTATGCAGGATTTGCAGGTCTCAAAATCGGGACCGTGGTCAAGGTGAAGGGCGATGGGAAGCCCCGTCTCCTCCGCGGCGGCCTTTACCATAGCCACAAGATAGCCGTGAGAGGCATACTTGCGAGCGCCTGCGGAGCACTGTAAAATTACAGGCGCGTTAAGCTTTTTCGCCGCGCGGGTGATACCCTGAACGATCTCCATATTGTTTACATTAAACGCGCCTATGGCATATCCGCCTTTATACGCTTTTTCAAACATTTCCTTTGTTGTTACAAGTGGCATTTTCTTCTCTCCTATGATTTGATTTTGGGCTAAGGGCGAAAGCCCTCACGCTTGTAGCTATTATACAACAGAGGGAAAAAAATAGCAAGCCGGCAGGGAAGTTTTTTGCAAAAGGCGTCGAAATCAGCTCCGCCTTGTCAAAAACGAGTGGAGCGGCTTATAAACGGGCGTTGAAACGGCGGCGCAGATAAGCCCCTTTACTACAGTGAACGGAATATTGAATATTATAAGCGCCTGCAATATGTTCTTTGTGGAGGGAAGAATAACGCGATACATTTCGAGGATCGCCTCCTGCGGAAAGCCCATAACGCCGTAATACAGCGGATAGATAACAAAATAATTGAGCGGTAGGGAGACAATGCCCATTATGACGGAAGCGCACACGCCGGCAAATGCCGCGCCTCCGAGGGTTTGCCTCTTTTTGTAAATCAAGCCCGCGCAAAGCGCAAAAGACGCGCCTAAAACAAAATTGGAAAGCTCGCCGATATACATGCTTGAGCTCAGCGGCAGATGGATCAGATTTTTAAGAAACGCTATAAAAACCCCCGCCGTCGGGCCGTAGACAAAAGCCCCGATAAGCTCGGGAATATCCGAAAAATCCAGCTTAATAAAAGACGGAACTATCGGAATCGGCACTTCGATAAACTGAAGCGCCGCCGCAATGGCGGTCAATAGGGCGACGGTGGTGATCTTGATAACGGTCGCGTGATTTTTGTTTTTTGTTGCTTGCATAACGATTTCTCCTTTATAGGGCAAAAGAGAAGCCCTCGGCAAAATACCGAGGGCGTAAATGTTCTGACTTTTTAAGGCTTTCGCCTCAAACATTTTCTCTCATCCGGACTTTAACCGTCGGTATCGGAATTTCGCCGATTCAGCCGCAACGCCGTTGCGGTTCGCAGACTTTACTGCCGGTGGGGAATTTCACCCCGCCCCGAAAATATTTTGTAACAGTATTATATGCCTGTGCATTTAAAATGTCAACAGCAAATTATTGGGCGTAATCGGTCATCGTGACCTGCTCTTTTTCTCTTGTTGAAACATACTTTTCCTGATAGTAGTTTTCATGCACGGGCTCAAAACTGCCGTCGGGAGCTATATTTATCATGGTGCACCCGCGCTGTGAGCCGTATTTGGCGATGCCGGCGTATGCGAGATAATCTATGGAATAGCCGTAGGTGAGGCGCACTCCCTTGTAATCAAGCGAAAAATTATTGAGGTGGTCGTGTCCGCAGAAGATCCCCTGAGTCGAGCCCATTTCAAGCACGGCGTCAAACAGACCGCTGTTTCTCTCCGCGCAGTAAATGGCGCTTCCGGGCTCACCGACCTTGCCGTAATAGTATTTAACATTTTCGGTGTCTTTAAATCCGTTGTCGGTATATTCCTGCCACGCGTCCTTATATTCAACAAGCGGAATATGGAAAAACGCAAGGGATTTTGGTATATCGCCGCCGTTGCTTTCGGTGAGCGACTTCACCTGCTCCTTATACCAATTTATCTGATCTTCATGTATGCAGTCATATTTCCATGTGAGGCTGTCTATCACGCTGTTGGCGATATAGTCGTTTGAGTCTATCATAAACAGGCTCTGAACGATTTTGCCCGCCGTGTTTTTGACATTTACAACATAGTTTCCGCAGCCGTATATATCGTCGGGACCCGCCTGAAAAAGGCAGTGAGGATATTCTTCGCTCGCGTAGAGCGCGCCTATCTCCTCACGGGAATAATAGTTGTGCGCCTCGGAATCGTGGTTGCCGAAAACGGGGCACCAGTAAACGCCGAGCTGCTCCATAAGCCCGGCAACAAGCCGCGCGGAGGACTTATTGTTAAATGTTCCCGAGCTGAACGGAACGCCGAAAGTCATATCGCCGGAAACAACAACGAGGTCGGGCTTTTCCGCGGCTATCATAGCCGCCACGGCGTTTATGGCGAGAGAGTCCTTTTTAATACTCAAAAAGCCGCCGCCGAGGTGTATGTCCGTAAGCTGCATAACGCGGAAATCCCCGTCCGTTGTGAAGGTGTAGCAGCCGTTGTCGTCAAGCGCGGGAACAAGCTGCGATTCGTACTTCACGGGCTCAATAACGCTTATGAATTTCTGATTTGACTTTACGCCTATGTAGCTTATAAGGGCGCATACCCCCGCCGCTACAATGAGAAAAGCCAAAATACAGGCGATGACGATAAGCGCCGTTTTGCCTCTTTTTTTAGTTTTTACGCTCATAAAATTTACCCCTTTTTATTTATTTGATAAAGCTAATCGTTTACAAGTTTTTTAGTCTGTTCAACAACTGTTTTTACGGAGGATATTAAAATCACCGTGCCGATCGCGATCCCGAAAAATCCGTCAACGGCAAAATTCACCTCTCTTATAAGATAAAATCCGAGCAGCGCCGCAAATGTTATACCAAAATCAAGAAAAGAATCAAGCGCCATCACCTTTATAACGGGAGACGGAGACTTTTTATTTATATAGGTGTAAACGCCGCCCATGGCGAATTTGACGGCGGCTGTCGCAATTATCAAAAGAGCGTATTTATAGGAATAGGAAACGGGCAGAGGATAGACGACCCTTTCAAGCCCCGAATAAACACAGTAAGCGCCGGTCACGGCAACGACTATGCCGATAACGAACGAGCACAGGGACTGTATTCTGCTGCTCTTTCGCTCGCCGCTTTTTAAAACAAAAACAAAACCGAGCAGCGCGAGCAGGCACGAAAGCGCATCGCCCATATTATTTACGGAATCGCAGTATATCGCGAGCGAATTTGAGCTGATCCCGACATAGAGCTTTATAAGAAAAAGAACAAAATTACAAATAACGCCCGACACGGCGACTTTTATTCCGATTTTTCCCATTTACGCACCCCATAGCAACTTTCAAAATCATTATAGCATATTTTTACATAAATTAAAATGAAGATTTTGTTAAAAATAGTACGGAGGTGTAGGTATGGAATTTTTACAGACGATCATATTGAGCGTGGTTTCCTTTATCGTTTTATTCGTTCTTTCAAAAATAATGGGATACCGCGCGATATCTGAGCTTTCTTTTTTTGACTATGTTGTTGGTATCACCATCGGCTCCGTTGCCGCCGAAATGTCCACCAACATAGATTTGGAATGGTGGAAGGGCGTTTCGGCGATGGTCATTTACGCCGTTTTTGATATTGTTTTTTCGCTTCTTTCACAAAAAAGCCTTTTCGCCCGCAAAATCATTTCGGGCACACCGATCGTGCTTATATATAAAGGTAAAATTATTAAAAAGAATTTAAAAAAGGCAAGGTTGGAGCTGAACGAGCTGCTCTCATCCGCGCGCGTTTCGGGATATTTCAACATCGCCGATATTGATTATGCCATTATGGAAACAAAGGGCAGCATAAGCTTTATGCCTGTGGCGCAGAAAAGACCGCTCAACCCAAAGGATTTCAATTTTTCACCCGAAAGCGAGGGGCTCACGGTAAATGTTATTATGGACGGCGTTATCATTGAGGACGACCTGAAGGACGCCGGAATAACGAGAAAAGACCTTATTCGCAGGGTAAAACAGCAGGGAAAGGATGTAAAAAATATCTTTTTGGGCATAATTGATTCAAATGGGGTATTGACATTATTCGATAAATAGCATATAATGCTCATATGAACAATTGTGCATATGAGGAGATGACAATATGTTTGATGAGGAATTGATATATGATCTTTCGGATCTTTTCAAGGTTTTTTCCGATTCCACAAGAATAAAGGTGCTGTGCTCTCTGTTTGACAGAGAGCTGAATGTAACGGAGATAACGGCGGCAACGGGCGTGAGCCAAACCGCCGTTTCCCACCAGCTTAGGATCTTAAAGCAGAATCATCTTGTAAAATACCGGCGGGACGGGAAGCAGATGGTATATTCCCTTTCCGACGATCATGTTAAAACCATCATAAATTGCGGTATAGAGCATATAGAGGAGTGAATTATATGGAAAAAGAACATAACGGCTGCTGTTGTGCCGAAAACGAGCATAAACACAACCACGAGCACGAGCACGCACACGATCACCACGACGACGGCTGCGGCTGCGGTCACGACCATGAGCACGGCGGCGAGGTAAACAAGGGCGAATTTCTCTTTAAAGTAATTTTCGGCGGAGTTTTTCTGATTGCGGGATACATATTAAGCGAATTTACGCAGATAAATTTCTATATACCGCTTATCTGCTTTGCCGTGTCGTATCTTGTTGTAGGCTTCGGAATACTGCGTGAGGCGGCGGAGGGCATTATCCACGGCAATATATTCAATGAGAATTTTCTTATGGGCATAGCGTCTATAGGCGCGTTTGCCGTGGGAGAATACACAGAGGGCTGCGCCGTTGTGCTGCTTTACACGATAGGCGAATTTTTGCAGGATCTTGCGGTGGGAAAAAGCAGAAAATCAATTTCCGATATGGTCAAAACGAAGCCGCAGACAGTAAGCGTGATAAGAGACGGCAAAAAAGTGAGCGTTTCACCCGAGGAGATCGAGGTCGGCGAGGAATTTATCGTTGAGCCCGGTCAGAGAACGGACCTTGACGGCGTTGTTATCGGCGGTAGCGCGGAGGTGGATATGTCCGCTCTCACGGGCGAGAGCATTCCCGTTTCCGTTTCGCCGGGCAGTAAGCTGCTTTCTGGCTGTGTATCGCTTGACGGAGCATTGACCGTCAGGGCGGAAAAACGCTACCACGAATCGACTGTTGCGAGAATACTTGAAATGATAGAGGATTCGGGGGAGAAAAAGAGCGCGGCGGAAAAATTCATAAGCCGATTTGCGAGAATTTATACTCCGATAGTTTGCCTTATCGCGCTGCTCATAATCCTGATACCCCCGCTGTTTTTTGACGGAAGCTGGAAGGAGTGGGCTTACAGGGGTCTTTCCGCGCTTGTAGTATCCTGCCCCTGCGCCATAGTCATCTCAATTCCCCTGAGCTTTTTTGCCGGCATCGGCGCTTGCTCAAAGCAGGGGATACTTGTAAAGGGTAGCACCTATCTTGAAACGCTCGCAAAATGCACAGTCGGCGTGTTTGACAAAACGGGAACGATAACAAGCGGAAAGTTTGAATATGTAAGCTGCGAATGCGTCCACTGCCATTGTAAAAACAGGGTCGAGCACAGGGAGCTTTTGGGTCTTATCGCCGCGTGCGAAAAATACTCCACGCACCCGATAGCAAAATCTGTTTCGCTTGCCTTTGGCACTTATGCGGAGGGGCTTGAGGCGACAGACGCCAAAAATTACGCCGGAATGGGAGTTTCCGCAGTTATAAACGGCAAAAAATATTACGCCGGCAACGAAAAGCTGATGGCAGAGGTGGGCGTTGAGTTTACGGAAACGAAAAAAGCGGGCACGGCAATATATCTTTGCACCGACGATGAGTTTTTGGGAGACATCGTTTTCGCGGATTTCATAAAGGCGGACAGTAAAAAGGCTCTCGCGCAGCTCAAGGATATGGGCGTGAAAAAAACATATATGCTTACGGGCGACAAAGAGCCGATAGCAAAGGAAATTGCCGAAAAAGCAGGCATAGACGAGTATCGGGCAAGACTGCTGCCCGATGAAAAGGTGGAGCAAGTGCGCGAAATCAAGAAAGACTCAAATCCCACGGTATTTTATGTGGGAGACGGCATAAACGACGCGCCGGTACTTGCCGAAGCGGATCTCGGCATCGCAATGGGCGCGGCGGGCTCTGATATCGCGATAGAGGCGGCGGATGTGGTCATTATGGGCGACAGTCTTTCAAAAATCCCCGTCGGGAGAACGATAGCGAAAAAGACGATGAAAATCGTAAATGAAAATGTGATATTCAGCATAGGCGTTAAAGTTCTTATAATAATCGGCTGCGCTATCGGAATATTCAACGAAAACGCAATGTGGCTGGCGGTTTTCGGCGATGTGGGCGTTTGCCTTATAGCCATAGCCAATTCGCTAAGAGCGATGTATTACAAAAAGATAAAATAAAAAAGCCGCAAACGGCGCAAGAGCCGAATGCGGCGAACGGGCACAGCGCCCGTCGCTTAACGGAAAGCCCTCCGAGCTTATATACTCGGAGGGCTTTTTAACGCGAAATCAGTCGGTCGGCGAGGTAACATAATACCATTCTATAATATCCCCGTCCAAAACGGTATATTTATTCGCGGGCTTGAGGGGCTTTTCGCCGTTTATTCTATACATCCAGCCGCTGCCCGCGCCGCAGTCCTTTTCCGAAAGTCCGCCAATGCCCTGAATGTATGATTTCGACTGATATTTCAAGGCGATATTATTTTTTTCGCATATTTTCTCGAGCAGGGAGAACGCCGTTTCGCCCTGCTCGGCGGAAAGCTTTACGGGAGCGAGAATAATACCGCCCCGCGGCAGATCCTTTCCGTAAGCCGATGCTGTTTCTGCGTTTATTGAAAAGGTCACTGTCAAGGTCTGCTTTTGTGTGGAGCTTTGCGCGGCGGTGGGCTTTGTCGGTTTTTGCGAGGTCTGCGCGGTCGCGGCGGCGGTGGGCTTTGCGAGAGTTGTTTTTACCGTTGCGGGCTTTTCGGTCGCGCGCGAGGTCTCTGGTAGTTGATGTGCGGTCTTTTCGTTCGTCGTCTCGGGTAAATCGGCGGAAGTCTTTTCCGTTTTCGCGCCGCCGGCAAGCGTTTCGGAATTATCGGCGGTCGAAGCAAAGCTTTCATCACTTGTAAGCACCGCCTGCGCCGTGCTTTCTTCCCTGTTGATATTTGAGAAATGCCGAGCCGTTATAATAGCGGCGCAAAGGCATATCAAAATTGTGACCGTGATGATGATTTTCTTGTTCATAAGCGTATAATAACATATTTTAGGCAGTTTGACAACGGCAATAGCGTGATGTTATAATCAAAACCGTGCCGAGAAAAGTTTGCCGCTTTTCACGGGGAATGCGGTGAAAAACCGCAACAGCTCACTCTACTGTAAGCAGATACGAGATCCATTGCCACTCGGAAACGGGGAAGGCGGATTCAGGCAACGCCCTTTACGGCGCGAAAGGGAAAAAGCTGCGAGTCAGGATATCCGTTTGAGGCACAAATAATAATTACGGTGAGGTAATGAAATGAAAAGAATTTTGGCAGCGCTCCTTACGGTGACGCTGGTCATATCCGCATCGGTGACCGCGTTCGGAGCAACAAAAAGCGATGTGAAGGAAAAAATACAAACAGCCGCGGCATACGCCCTTGACGAATGCTACGGAAAAGACGGCTACACCGTTGAAAACTCAAAATATTATCTTATGTATATAAAAGCGGGCGGGAGCTCGGATGAATACGCCTCCGGCTATCTCGAAACCGTAAAGGCGGCTCTCGGCGACGGCTCTCTTGCCGGTATAGGCACTCTCGGCAGAACGCTGAAGATTATGAGCTTTTTGGGCGTTGATCCGCGTGATTTTGAGGGCGTTGACCTTGCAACCGCGTTCGAGGCAACGGATGTTACGGAAAACGAATATACGCCCTACAGCTATTTGGACGGCGTTGAGGCGGCAAAAGCGCTTGGGCTTGATGATTACGGCAAAAAGCTGTGCGATCAGATGCTCACCTATTATAAAATGGGCGAGGGCACCGATTTTTGGGGCGGCTACGGCACTTCGCCCGATGACCTTTCGGTATTTGTTTTGACCCTTGCGCCGTATGCCGATGATTATAAGGAATATATAGCCGATGCGCTTGCGCTTATCGAGGGATATAACTCCGACGCGGGCTACACCTCCTACGGAGAAGCGAACGCAGACTCCACGGCGTATGTGCTTGCGGCGTATTCCGCGCTGAGCGATAAGGCGGCGGCGGACGCGGCTTACGATAAGCTGATGCTGTTTTACGATGACGAAACGGGCGGCTTTACAGGCTCATGGGACGATTACTATGCCACGGCGGACGCGCTTTTCGGACTTGAATATTATGCCGAAACAGCCGACGCGGATGAGCCGGAACAACCCGAAACAAAGCCCGATACCGAAACGCCGACTCAGCAGACGACGCAAAAGCCTGCCGAGGAAAAGCCCGCGGCAAAGCCTGCCGATAAAGACGAAAACAAATCGCCCGACACAGGCGCTTCCGGCGGCGCGGCGCTTATTGCCGCCGCGGCACTGACGGCGCTTGCTCTTTGCGCGACCGCGCGAAAGAAAGACGGCGAATAAATTTTATATAAACGCGCCGAAAAAGGCATTCCCGCAGTTTTTGCGAGAATGCCTTTTTGCTTTGCTTATCGCGGCTTTCACAAACGATATTGTAATTATTCAAGATTTCCCGTGAGCAGCATTATTGCGCTTAGCGCCGCCACGGGCGCGGTTTGGGTGCGCAGTATTCTTTTGCCGAGAGTCGCGGCGACTCCGCCCGACCGAAGCACGGCGGCGACTTCCTCTTTTTCAAAGCCGCCTTCGGGACCGATAAACACGGCAACGGATTTTACATCGCCGGCGAAAAGATTTTTCAAAGGCTCGCCTCCGCCCTCGTAAAAAACGATTTTAAGCTCTGCATCGCAATGCTTGACGGCGCTCAAAAAATCGCTCATTTCGCATATTTCGGGAACGATCCCCCTGCCGCTTTGCTGCGCGGCTTCAAGCGCGATTTTTCCGTATCTTTCGCGTTTCTTTTCCGCCTGTTTTTCGTCCGGGCGGCTCACGCTTCTTTTCGTGAGCACAGGCGTTATATCGTGAACGCCGAGTTCAACGCATTTTTGAATTATATCCTCAAATTTATCGCCCTTTGGCACGCCCTGATAAAGGGAGACGGCGACGGTCGGCTCGCTTTTGCCCGCCTGCTTATAGCATACGGTGAGGGTGACCGAATCACGCGTTATCTCATCTATAACGCATCCGTAATCAAGCCCTTTTCCGTCGCACACGGTGAGCATATCGCCTTTTTTCATTCTGAGACTTTTCGCTATATGGCGGCTTTGCTCACCGTCAAGATAAACTTTATCGCCGGCGACATTTTCAACAAACAGCTTTTGCATATTTTCACCTTTATAAATTGTTTCTCGCCCAGTGGAAAAGATACTGCTGGGCAATGCCCTCATAGCCCTTGAAGCATTCGGGCAGGCCGTTCGGGTAATATTCGAGAACGCGCTTCATCCAGACATCGACGGGGAAGCATTCCACAAACTGAAATCCGAAAAGCAGCGCGCAGTTCGCCACCTTTATGCCGACTCCGTAAATGTTGAGAAGAGCCGCCTTGGCGTCCCCGAGGCTCATTTTCTTTATACTGTTAAGATCTATTTCGCCGCTTGCAACAAGATCCGCAAGGCGTTTTATGTATTTGCCTCTGTAGCCCGCGCCCATAGCCTCAAAATCCTCCACGCTCAAGGCGCTGAGCGTCGCCGCGTCGGGAAAGGAATACCAACCGTCGCAAATCTCGTTCCCGCATGCGCGGCAAATGCGCTTGATTATGCCCTTTATGCGCTTTATGTTGTTTTGCTGGCTTATGATGAAGGAGACGAGCGCCTCCCACGGGTCTTGATTAAGTATCCGAATGCCGTAGTATTCTTCCATCGCGCTTGCAACAAGGGGGTCTTGCCTCAGCCTTTCGCATATCGCCGCGTAGTCCCTGTCAAGGTCAAAATAATTTCGCCACACGCTTTCAAAATCCTCAAGGGTGGTTTTAAGTATAAAACGCTCGCCGTCTTTTCTGATATTCAGAAACTTTCCGAAGGCAACGCCGCTCCAAGAGCCGTCCTCCTGCTCCTCCCAGCGAAACGCCTGACCGCAGTCAAGCGTGAGGGCAAGGTCAAGGCATTTTACCTCATCCAAAATTATTTCGTTTTCACTCTGCCTGATTATCATTATCTGTATAATTTCCCTTTTATTTTATAAACCGATTGTATCATAATTATATCATATCGGCGGTAAATATGAAACATTAAAAATAGCAATTTCAACAAAAAAATTGTAATAATTTGTAACTTTACAAGGTGTTAAAAACTCTGTGTAAAGTATTAAAAACTTTTAAGCCGCGGGCGTCGAAAAAACTTTTCAACACCGAAAAACAGCAGACATAAGCGATATTTCGGAGCAGTTTTAAACATTTTCAACATAGTTTTCAACATTTTTAGGGGATAAAGCAGTATATACACAGCGTTATTGTTTTTGCTTGTCAACAAAAATTTTATGAGCATTTTTAACTAAATTTCAAATTTTGGAACAGTGAATATTTGAGCCTCGCAAACACAACACTATTTGTATAAATCTGAAAGGAATAACGGATAAAATGATAAAGGGAGTAAACAAACAGGTGCTTGAGGTAACCAATACCGAAAATCCGTATTTTGAAAAAATAATTTTTTTCGTAAAGCCTGAATATGGAAACGAGGACAGGGCAAAATTAAAAAAGGAGGCGGAAAGTCTTGCTAAATCGGCAAGCAAGCCTCCAAAGAGCAGAAAAACGAAAAAAGAAATTTGCTATATAATCAGCCAATGCGCCCTCTGCGCGGGCGCAGGAGCGGCTATGACCTTTCTGCTCAGCTACTTTATCTAAAGGGGAATAAAATATGGCTGTTCATAAGTCCATCGGAAAAATCTATATCTTTGCGCTTATTTTCGCAATACTTGCGGGTATCGGCGCGGCGGGCTTTGCCGCGCAGGAGTTGATTGATAAAGACAGCTCCGTTTATGTGACCTCAAGGTACGGTTCTACGGGCAACGAGGTCAAAAAAATCCAGCAGAAATTAGCGCAGCTCGGCTACTATAAGGGGAGCGTGGACGGAATCTTCGGCTCGCAGACCCTCAATGCGGTGAAATCGTTTCAGAGAAATGTGGGATTGACCGCCGACGGGATCGCGGGACCCGCGACGCTGCTGTATTTGGGTCTCGGCGGCTCAAGCGCAAGCAACAGCACAGGCTACACCGATGCCGATGTGCAGCTTCTCGGAAAAGTGATCTCGGCGGAAGCGAGGGGCGAGAGCTATGAGGGGCAGGTCGCCGTGGGAGCGGTAGTTCTGAACCGTGTAGCCCACAGCTCGTTCCCCGATTCGATAAGCGGCGTTGTGTATCAGGCGGGAGCGTTTTCGTGCGTTTACGACAGCAACTGGTATCAACCCATCTCGGAAACCTCGCGAAAAGCGGCGACGGACGCGCTCAACGGCTGGGACCCGACGGGCGGAGCGATATATTACTATAATCCCGCGAAAACAAATGACTCGTTTATGCACTCAAGACCTGTGATAAGAGTTATCGGAAGCCACCGCTTCTGTAAATGACATTGCGGCAAAGCCGCTTGAATTCGATATTCAAGCGGCTTTTGTTTTTTTACCTCTTATCAAACTGTTTTATGAAAGGCGCTCGCCTATTTGAAATAAACGGGGAGCGCCTTTTGGCTTCTGCGCGCGAGGATTTTATTTCGTGAAGAAGGTGAGGAACGCCTTGTATGCCATATAGACATCTATTTTGCTGACTATCTCATACGGCGCGTGCATTGAGAGCACGGGAACGCCGACATCTATCGTATCAACATCAAGATTTGCAACGAACATGGCAACCGTGCCGCCGCCGCCGGCGTCGACCTTGCCGAGCTCGCCGCTCTGCCAAAGAACGCCGTTGTTTTCAAGCAGCGCCTTTACCCAGCTTACAAACTCGGCCGAGGCGTCGCTTGTGCCGCTCTTGCCGCGTGAGCCCGTGAATTTCGTCACGCACACGCCGCAGTTTATCATGCTCGCGTTGTTTTTTTCAAAGGCGGAGGACCATGTGGGGTCAAACGCGGCGTTTACATCCGCCGAGAGGCATTTGCTGTGTCTTAAAACATCTCTGCCCTCAAAGCCCTCAAGGCGCGCAAGATCCTCAATAAAATACTTCATATAGCTTGAGTTGAGACCCGTGTTGCCGTCGCTTCCGACCTCCTCCTTGTCGGTCAAAACGGTGAGGGCGGTGTATTCGGGAGCGCCGTCTATATTGAGTATCGCCTCAAACGCGGGATAGGCGCAAACTCTGTCGTCGTGGCCGTAGCCGCCTATCATACTTCTGTCGAAGCCCACATCGTCAACCGTAAAGGCGGGCACAAGCTCAAGCTCCGCCGAAAGGAAATCGCGCTCCACGATGCCGTATTTCTCATAGAGCAGGTTGAGGATATTTAGCTTTATCTTTTCGCTCTCCTTATCGTCCTTAAACGGTCGTGAGCCGATGACAACATTGAGCTCCTCGCCCTTTATCAGCTCGCCCGGCTTTCTTGTGTACTGCTCCTGCGAAAGGTGGGGCAGAATATCGGTGATGCAGAATTTCGGCTCGCCCGCCTTTTCACCAAGGCGAATATCCACAACGCTGCCGTCGTTTTTGCATATTCTCCCGTGCAGAGAAAGAGGGATCGCCGCCCACTGATACTTTTTGATGCCGCCGTAGTAATGGGTCTTGAAAAACGCGAGGTTGCCGTCCTCATAAACGGGGCACTGCTTTAGATCGACCCTCGGTGAATCAATGTGCGCGGCGGAAATGCGAACGCCCTCGTTTATCGGTCTTTTGCCCTTAACACAGAGGATTATCGCCTTGCCGCGATTAAGATAATAGACCTTTTCGCCAGCTTTTAGGGGCTCACCGAACTCGTTAAAAGGCTTGAAGCCCGCCGCCTGAGCCGTTTTCACCGCCCATGCCGCCGCCTCGCGCTCCGTTTTGCAGTCGAATAAAAACTTTTTGTAGCCCTCGCAAAATTCGTCGCAGATCTTGAGCTCGTCCTCGCTCATTATGTCCGCGCCGTTTTCCTTTTTGTTGAAAAGCAGCTCCTTTAGCTCTTTGGCGCTTTTTTCGCTCATAAAATTTCCTCCAGTATATTGTTGATTTGATTTTTTATATCTCTGCCGTCGTTTATAACGGTAAAATCCGAATTGCTTTTGTAAAACTCCTCGTTCTTCTGTGCGCTCATTCTAAGCAGCGCCTGCTGTGCCGTTATGCCGTCCCGCCTCATTATGCGCTCAACGCGCGTTTTTTCGGGTGCAAGCACGGCTATCGTTTTAAAGCAAAGCTCGTTTGCGCCGCACTCAAAAAGCAACGGCGCGTCCAGCACGGCGGGGAAAACCGCCTCCTTTTTGCAAAGCGCTATAATGGCGGGGTGCATTATCGAGTTTAGCCGCTCGGTATTTTGTTTGTTCAAAAAGGCTCTTTTTGCAAGCAGCGCTCTGTCAAGCTCGCCGTTTACAATAATATCTTTGCCGAATTCCGCCGCTAAAACCGAAAGGATCGGGGAATTTTTTTTACATACGCGCCTCGCGTAAACATCGGTGTCAAGCACATTGAAGCCGAGGCTTTTTAAATATTCGCCGACGAAGCCCTTGCCCGCGCCGGTTTGACCGGTGAGACCCAGCAAAAACGGCTGCTCAAGGTCGATCACCCGAAAGGCGGCGGCTCTTATAAGCCTGTTGTAAACCGCCATGCCCACGCCGCTTTTTCGGGGGACTCTGGCATAGACCTTTTTCGCGCCCAAATCATCGAGAACGCGCAGGGCGTCGAATATCTCCCTCGCTTGCGATAGGTCGTCGTTTTCTTTCCCGTAAGTCACCTTGGGAATATCTACACAGTCTCCCTCAAAGCAGAGGGCAAAGGCGTTTTTTCTTGAATTTACAAATTTTTCGTACCGTTTCTTCGGCGCGTTTACAAGTATTATTTCGGCTTTCGGCGAATAATGCTTATATTTCATACCCGGCGACGGAGCGATCTCGTTTTCCGCCATCCCCTCCAAAACGCTTGGGGCAACCTCGACTCTGCCTATAACCGCCTCAAGCATCTCCTTTGTCACCGCGCCGGGGCGCAGTATAACGGGGATCTCTCCCGCCAGAGAAACAACGGTGGATTCCACGCCGAAATCGCAGTCTTCGCCGCAGATAACGGCGTCTATCTTGCCGTCCATATCCTCAATGACGCGCTTAGCCTTTGTTGGGCTCGGCGCGCCGCTCGTGTTGGCGCTCGGCGCGGCTATGGGAACGCCCGACGCCTTTATGAGCGCCCGAGCGGTCCCGTTTTGAGGCATACGCACCGCCACCGTGTCAAGTCCGCCCGAAACGGCGTTTCCTATTTTTTCGCTTTTAGGCAAAATAATTGTGAGCGGAGCGGGAAAAAACGCGTCTATAAGCGCCTGCGCTTTCGGGGTCACCTGCTTTACAAGCGGGATTATATCATCTTTTTCGGCTATATGCACTATAAGCGGATTATCGCTCGGCCTGCCCTTTGCGGCGTAAATTTTTTTCACCGCCGCCTCGTCAAAGGCGTTTGCCCCCAAACCGTAAACGGTTTCCGTGGGAAACGCCACAAGACCGCCGTCGGCTATGATCTTTCCCGCAAGGGCTATATCGTATTCACTTGCGGAAAGTAATCTTGTTTCCATAAGTTTTCTTCCTTAACGGATTTTTAATTTGCTGTTTAACTGTCGCCCTGCGCTTTCAGCTTTTCCGCCGTGTCCGCCGTTATAAGGGCGTCTATCAGCTCGTCAAGGTCGCCGTTAAGTATCTGCTCAAGGCGATAGAGCGTCAGCCCTATTCTGTGGTCGGATATGCGCCCCTGAGGGTAGTTATAGGTGCGTATTCTTTCAGAGCGGTCGCCCGTTCCCACCTGCGCGCGGCGTTCGCCCGCTATCTCGGCGTCGTGCTTTGCCTTTTCCGCGTCATAGAGGCGCGAACGCAGCACCTTCATCGCCTTTTCCTTGTTTTTGTGCTGGCTTCGTTCGTCCTGGCACTCAACTACCGTTCCCGTGGGAATGTGAGTTATCCTTATGGCGGAGGATGTCTTGTTTATATGCTGACCGCCCGCTCCGCTGGAGCGGAAGGTATCTATCTGCAGATCCTTTTCGTTTAGCTCGAAATCAACATTTTCCGCCTCCGGCAGTACGGCGACTGTCACCGTGGAGGTGTGGATGCGCCCCTGGCTTTCCGTTTCGGGCACTCGCTGAACGCGGTGAACGCCGCTCTCAAATTTAAAACGGCTGTAAGCGCCGTCTCCCTCCACGGAAAAGCTGATCTCCTTGAAGCCGCCGAGACCCGTTTCGTTTACATTGAGCACCTCTGTCTTAAAGCCCTTTGCCTCGGCGTACATTGTATACATACGGTAGAGCACGCCCGCGAAAAGCGCGCTTTCCTCGCCGCCCGCGCCGCCGCGTATCTCTATGATAACATTTTTGTCGTCGTTCGGGTCGCGGGGCAGAAGCAGAATTTTCAGCTCCTCTGATATTCTGTCCATATCCGCCTTGCTGCTTTCAAGCTCGCCCTTCACCATTTCGGCGAAATCGGGCTCAAGCCCGCCCTCGTCAAGCAGAGCGCGGCTCTCGTCGTTTGTTTCTTTTGCTTTTTTGTATTCTCTGAACTTTTCCACAACCGGCGCAAGATTCTTTATTTCGCGCATCAGTTTTTTGTATTGCTCCTGATCGTTGACGATATCGGGCTCGCATATCATTTTGTTTACTTCGTCGAACCGCTTTTCAACCTCAATCAGTTTATCAAACATTTTTAACTCCCTTTATGCTTTTTTCTGCTTTTATGCGCGGCACCATTACCTCTCTGCCGCATTTTGTGCATTTTAGCCGATAATCAACTCCCAGCCGCAGCACTTCAAACTCATTGCAGCCGCAGGGGTGCGGTTTTTTCATAACAACTATATCGTGAAGCTCCAATTTCATTTGATTCACCCGTAATATTGTAGCACAAACGCCCCTCGATTACAACATAATTACCGAGGTAATTGCATATAGATAACTGTAAAACGCAATTTAATTGTTATTCTAAAGAGAGTGATGTAATGAAATTTTATCCCGAAGGGCAAAACGAAAGCTTACAGCGCAAATTCGATTCCCTTGAAGATGTGAAAACGGCAATGATGAACGGCAGCGTGATAGAATCCCGTGTTCTTTTGTGCGACAGCGAGCACAATCTGCATGTTGACCTTGGAATCATAAGAGGAATGATACCCCGCGAGGAGGGCGCGATCGGAATAGACGACGGCACAACGAGAGATATTGCCCTTATTTCAAAGGTCAACAAGCCCGTATGCTTCACGGTGCTGGGTTTTCAGCGCGACGATTACGGCAACATAAGCGCGATCCTTTCGCGAAAGGCGGTGCAGCTCGGCTGCAAGAGAAATTATATAGATAAGCTCTCCGTAGGCGATATAATCAACGCAAGGGTAACGCATCTTGAAAAATTCGGCGCTTTCATAGATATAGGGGCGGGAATAAACGCTCTTATACCTATTGATATGCTCTCCGTCTCAAGAATAAATCACCCGCGCGAAAGGCTCAGCGAGGGAGAAAACATCAGGGCGGTGCTGCGAAAGCGCGAGCCCGACAAGCTGACCTTTTCGTTAAAGGAACTGCTCGGCACATGGAAAGAAAACGCCACGCTTTTCGAGCCCGGCGAAACAGTTACGGGAACGGTGCGCAGCATAGAGCCCTACGGCGTGTTTGTTGAGCTTATGCCGAATCTCGCGGGGCTTGCGGAGCCGTGCGATTATCTGTTTGAGGGGCAGCAGGTGGCGGTTTATATAAAATCCGTTTTGCCCGACAAGATGAAGATAAAATTGGTGATCGTTGAGGCGTTTGACGAGGCGGAGACCGCCGGCGAGCTTACATATTTTGTAAACGGCGATCATATAGACCGCTTTGAATACTCGCCTCCGAACGCGCCGAAGGAGATCTCCACCGTTTTCTGCGAATAAAAAATCAAGGCTCTTCAGATGAAGAGCCGTTTTTTACAAAAAATTGCCGCAGACCTTGAGCCTGCGGCGTTGGAGCGGATTACGAGACTCGAACTCGCCACCTCCACCTTGGCAAGGTGGCGCTCTACCGGATGAGCTAAATCCGCAAGTTGTAAGGAAATTATAATCAAATAAAATGCCTTTGTCAATACCAAAACCAAAAAATCCGTTCAAATTATCTATTTACATTATATGCGCTTTTTGTTAAAATGAAACTTACAGCAGAAAATAGGCGATATGTAAAAGAGGAAGTCAAATGGATTACTGCGTTGCGCCCTTTGGGCAGGTCTGGAACGGCGGCGTTTTCAATGTTCCCGCCGCGATCGCGGACAAGTATATAAAGCTTGCAAGTGAATATCAGCTAAAGGCGCTGCTCATAATTCTCAGCTCCAACGGAAAAAGCTCCTGCGCCGAGATCGCCAAACGCCTTGGCCTTACGGCGGGCGATGTTAGGGAATTTATGGAATTTTGGATCGCAGAGGGAGTTGTTACGGCAGACGGCGCCCCCGCGCAGACTCTTGCGCCGGCAGTCACCGAGGAACGGGAAGCTTCTTCAACACAAAAGCCTGAAAAACCGAGAGCTCAGTTGACTCCTCCCACGCTTACGCCAAAGGATATCGTTGCCGCTGTTCACGACAACGCCGAGATAGGCGAATTGCTCAATGAGGCGCAGAGCGTTCTCGGCAGGACCATCAGCCACAGCGAGAGCGAAATGATGGTCAATATGGTGAATTTTTACGGGCTCAGACCCGAGGTAGTGCTGATGATACTTGAGTATTGCCGCACTCTTAAAGAAAGAGAGGGCGCACGCACGATAGGCACGGCGTATATTCTCAAAATCGCTCAGAATTGGATGGATGAGGGCATAGTCACCCTCGGCGACGCGGAGGAAAAGCTGAAAGCGCTTGAAAAGAGCGACAGGGCGTGGAACGAGATCGCCTCTCTCGCGGGGATTTCCTACAAACGCCCCACCGTCAAACAGCGTGAGATGATACAGCGCTGGCGCGAGGATTTCTCCATAGAAATGATCGCCCTCGCGATAGACAGAATGAAAGAAAACACCGATTCGCCGAAGCTCGGCTATGTGGACAAGGTGCTGAAAAACTGGAAGAAAAAAGGTATTTCAACGCCCGCGGACGAGGCTCGGGAGACCGAGGAATTTAAAAAGAGCCGCGAAAAAGCTCCCGCCGAAAAGAAAACGGGGGAGATAAGCCGCAAGCCCACTTATGATATTGAGAAAATAAAAAGAGACGCGATGAGCAACACGGATATAAAGTACTAAAGGAGAAAATATGGCATACAAAAGCGAGGTATATCAGAAAGCGATAAATATGCTGGAGCGCAGGCGCGAAAGAGCGGTGTTTGAGGCAAACGAGCGCCAAAGGGAGCTGTCGGCAAAAATTCCGGAGCTGGACGAAATACAGAGAAAGCTCTCGGCAATAGGCTTTTCCATATCAAAGCTGTTTTTTCTTGAGGGCAGCAGGGAGGCGGAGGTCGAAAAGCTCCGCAAGGCAAGCCTCGCCCTCCAAAAGGAAAGAAGCGAGCTGCTTGTTAAAAACGGCTTTGAGGAGGATGCGCTGACCGTAAAATATTTCTGCCCCGTGTGCAGCGATACGGGATATTACAACGACCGGATGTGCTCCTGCCACAGGGAGCTCCTCAAGGAGATAGAGAGGAACAGCCTAAGAAAGCTCGCCCCGCTTGACGAATGTACATTTGAGACATTTGACACACGCTATTATCCCGATACGGTTATGGAAAACGGCATTTCCCCGCGCGAAAAAGCGCAGAGGATACTTGAATCGTGCCGCAATTATGCCCAAACCTTCAACAGCCATTCACCGAGCCTAATGTTTATGGGCGGCACGGGCGTTGGCAAAACCCATCTCAGCCTTGCGATTGCAAATGTGGCGATAAACAGGGGCTTTTCGGTCGTTTACGGCACAAGCCAGAATATTCTTTCGGATTTGCAAAACGAGAACTTCGGCAGAACGGATAAGAATATTTACAACGAATACGATGTGCTGCATACGGATCTGTTGATAATAGACGACCTCGGAACGGAGTTTTCCACAAAGTTTTCGGAGGCGTGCATTTACAATATAATTAACACAAGGATATTGAAGAAAAAGCCCACGATCATAAGCACGAATTATGAGCACGACGATTTTGCAAGGGAATATAATCAGCGGATAATAAGTCGCATAGCGGGTGAGTTTTCCACGCTGATACTTGAGGGCAACGATATAAGATACATAAAATAAAAGGAACGGAAAAACAAGTGGAAAACGCAAACGGCTTCGATAAAAATAAAAAGATGAGCGACAACGACAGGATAGTCGCCTGCTGTGAACGCATAAAGGAAAAGATAACGGACGCCCGCGGCAAAAGCGATTTTATTGAGGAGGAGGGCTGGGTGGCTCTTGCCGGAACTAAGGAAGCCCCCAAGCTTCTTCTCACCGTAAGCGTGTTGATTTCCGGCGGGAGGCATTGGCTTATCGCCGATATAGACGGCAGGGCATATTGGCAGGAGCAGGATTACGAAAGCATTGACGAATTTGAAAACGCCGTTGTGAATTATGCCGCGCCCATGATAGGCAGAACGGTAAAGACCGTTACCGAAAGGAAAAAGCACAAATATGTTAAAATATCGCGTTATTATCTTGAGGGCGAAGATAAATGGGCGCCGATAGACGAAAATGTTTTTGACTCCTTTCCGATCCGCCTGTTTACCTTCAAAAACGCTCAGAGAGAAGAAATACGCCGCTACTGAGCCGGCTTATGTGAAAAAACGGCTCTGAATACACGCAGTTAAGCATACGGTGCGAGATGTTCGCACGGGCTTATTCCGATAATAATACCCGCCGCGGTTTTGCAAAAACCGCGGCGGGTAACTGTTTTATATGAAATTTATATATACCGATTTAGTCTTACCTTGCGACATCGGCGGCTTTTACAAACTGCCCGTCTGTATTTCCGTCAACAGTGACCGTTACGGTGTCGCCCGTATTGACGAGCAGAACTTCCATACAGTCGGCAACGGCGATATAATAGTATTTGCCGTTTATTTCAAGATAGTAATAGGTGTTGCCGTCGTTTACGGAGGTCTTTATCGAGGAAACGGCGCCCGTGATCTTGTTGCCTTCCTGAACGGCGGGCGGAGTATCGGTATCGGTTGAGTTATTATCGTCTGCGAAATAATCGTCCATATCAACATCGTTTCCTATAACGCCCTTGTCCTGAAGCGCGGAGATGTAATTCTGCACCGCCGCGTTGAGCGCCTTTATATCACTCTTTAAATTATCAACAAGACCCGTGCCGACTATCGTCTTATCGGCAAGATTTACAAGGGCGTAGCCCTTAACGGTGTTGCTGCTGCCGTAAAGGCTCATAAAGTAGGTGGGCTGACCCTCGATATCAAGCAAAATCGGGAAAATAGCCTCGTAGCCGTAGTTCTGAACGGCGTCTCTCGCCGATTCTCTAGCCGCGTTTTCGATAGCGCCGCCCTTTTCGTAATATCTCGTCTCCTTCGTTCTCTTGTTGCAGAGAATAAAGCCGAAGTTTGACGAGTCGGATTCGGAGGAGGTAACGCCGGTGTAAAGCCATACATCGTCGTCCATAGCGATATAGCCGTAACCCGAAGAGGTGAGGTTAACATCGTTTTGGAAAATTATTGAGTTCCAGAAGCCGTTTTTAAGCTTGCCGTAGTAGTTGTATTGCTCAATAATAAGCGCGTCGCCGTAAACAACATCTATCCACTGCAGCTCCTCGTTTGTCTTTACCTCGTCGATGCTGTAATAATTGCTTTCGCCGTTGAGCGCGTCGGTTATGATAACGCCTTTTACATCTGTTCCGCCGAAGAGACCTATTTTTTTATCGAGCACGGCGGTTATCCAATACGGTCTGTACTCGTCGTTTATCTCGAAATTAGGCGTTCCGAGCAGAGCCGTGGGATACTGGAAGCGGATATGGCGCAGTATCTTTTCGTTGAAAAGCTCTGTGGGGCTGTATTTAATGCCCTCGCCGAATTTGTCAAGGCAGTTTACAACGGTCACCTGCTGTGTAACAAGGTCGATGACCATATACGCGGGCAGACCTTTCTTTGTATTGTTAAACCATTTGAACACATCGGCGTATTCAAGATAAGCGACTCTGACGGGCGAGCCGTTGAGGTTTATCATCGTGGTGGTGTTTGAAACAACATACTGGCTCTTGTATTCCGAAAGAGAGCCGAGCTGTTGGTCGGCAAGCGTTACGGCTCTCAGTTGGTCGAGGCGCGGCACGCTGTCATAATTTATAGAATCGAAATCCTCGCTGAAATTGCTGCTCGTAATGGGCATAAGCTTACTGTAGGATTTGGCGCGGAAAAGAGTGGCGCCGCAGAGCCAGCCTATCAACATTATGAGGATAATAAGCGCGATCAGGATTATGGGGATGATTGATTTTTTCTTTACATATTCCTTGCGCTCCAATTTTTTGTTGGCTCTGCACACCAGGGAGAATGCCGCCATAAACACGATGATCAGAGTGATAATGAAGATATACATCTGGCTGTCCTTAAAATTGAGGGCGGGCAGCATCATATAATAAAGCACGCCGCCGACAACAAGGGTGATAAGGGCGGAAAGCAGCAGGCGAAGCGGCATTTTGCCGGGTTTTACTACGGCTTGCACCTCATCGCTTTTCGGCCATTTGAATTTTTCCTTGAAGCCTCTGATGACCTCATCGGCGTCGTAATCCATATTCGGGAATTGTTCGCTCATTTTTTTACTCCTTATTTTTTAATTATAGATATATATTACCATATTTTATTCGCATTATCAACATAGAAAATTTAATCGTTTTTCTCTCTGATAAACCGCAACAGATTTTTATTGTTATTTTATATCAAATATGTTACAATTAGCATAGCGCGGCGTGTTACGCACGGTGTTTCCGATGCCGCCAAAACGGGAGGAAATTATATGAGATGCAAAAATTGCGGATTTGAAAACGAGGACGAAAGATACATATGCCAAAACTGCGGCGCTCCCCTTTATGACGAAGAGGAGGAGCTCGCTCAGGAAGATGAGCTTGAAAGCCCGAACGGAAAAGAAAAGCTCGATAAAGACGATAAGGACAGCACCAAGAAAAGCATTATAATAATCGTTGTGCTTGCGGTTGTGCTTGTGGCAATGATAACGGGGCTTATCATCGCCCTCGCGAGCGGCTCGGGAAGCGAGAAGCCCGAATCAAAGCCCTCCGAGGCGCAGACTGCCGACGAGCCGTCTTTAAAGCCTTCGACATCAAGCACTACGGAAAAGCCGACGACCACGACGACGACCGAGCCTTCAACAGAGCCTTCAACAGAGCCCTCCACCGAGGAAGAGACTCAAAGCGCCGCCCAATTTATCGTTGCCGTTGATATTGACGGAAACGGCACGGTTACGGGCGACGGAACATATGAGCAGGGCAAGAAAGCGACGCTTACGGCAACGCCGGATGCGGGCGCGCAGTTTGTGGGCTGGTACGATAACGCCACGGGCGAGCTTGTGGCGTCAGGAAATAAATACACGGTCACGGTGCTGAAAAATCAAAGCCTGACCGCGAGATTCAGACCGCTTGTTCTGGAGGAGCCCTCCGACGGCGGCAATACGGAGGCGGGTAACGGTGCTCAGTAAGGGAAAAGCCGCCGAAAGCTTTTTCAGAAGCGGATATAACTGTTCACAGTCGGTGGCGCTTGCTTTCTGCGATGAAATGAAAATGGAGCAGGTCGATGTCGCAAGGCTCACGATAGGCTTTGGCGGCGGCATCGGCAGAATGAGAGAGGTTTGCGGCGCCGTATCGGGTATGGCGTTCGTGCTCTCCGCCCTGTACGGCGACGACGAAAAGGGCAGCGTCTATGCGCTTATCCAAAAAGGAGCGGAGAAGTTCAGAAAGGAAAACGGCTCGATCGTCTGCCGTGAGCTGCTGGGGCTTGCAAAAGCGCCGAGCAACCCCGCTCCCGAGGCAAGGACCGCGGCTTATTATAAAAAACGCCCCTGCCCCGAGCTTGTGCGCATGGCGGCGGATATTCTTGAGGAAATAATCGGCGAAAAGCAAATAAATAATTCCGACGAATAAAAAACTCTTGCATTTTTAATATCTATGTGGTATATTTATTGAGCATTGGATATGCGAAAATATCCGCGCCGGTAGCTCAGTTGGATAGAGTGTTTGGCTACGAACCAAAAGGTCGGGGGTTCGAATCCCTTCCGGCGTACCATGCCGCCGCAAGCAGCAGACAGCTTGCGGCGGTATTTTGCTTTACGGCAGTTTTTCAGGGGTAAAATTATGGAAACGAAAGATCGTATCTTAACAAAAAAATATGCCTTCATCTATGCTGTGGGTATTTTCGGAGTTCAGCTTTTCATAGGTTATATGAACAGCTTTCAGACGGAATTTTACAACAAAATGTATTCCGCGTTTGACAAAAATATAATCTACGCCTCCGCAGTGATCATTTTTGTCGCCAAGCTGATAAGCTGCCTTGCCGACCCGCTTATCGGCGCGCTTATAGACAAGAGCGATCTCAAGGGCGGCAAAATGCGCCCGTGGGTGCTGAGGAGCGCGTTTCCCATAGCGATACTTACAACGGTGATATTCATCTACATACCGTTTGAAAGCAAAATCGCCCTTTACGCCTACATCACGGTAACAACGGTGCTGTGGAATATTTCGATGAGCTTTGCGGATATTCCGTCGCAGGGGATGCTTTCGCTCCTTTCACCGAGCCCCGAGGAGCGCAATGTGGCGGCGAGCTTTTCAAATATAGGAAAATCCATAGCCCTTGCCGTGCCCGGTGTGTTCGTAACGATAGTTATGATGGTGCTCGGCGCGATAAAGGGCGAGGGCAATTATGCCGACAGGGAGTATTATCTTGCCACGGCTCTGCTTATTCTTGTTTTGGGCGGATCGTGTTATCTGCTTATGTATTTCAAAAATACCGAGACCGTGCCGAGCAGTGCTTCCTCCGCCGGCGTTTCCCTTTCCGAAATGGCTAAGGAGCTCAAGGAAAACAAGATGATATTGATCGTTTTTCTTATAAACATTCTGGGTTTTGCAAGGGGTATAGCAACCATTGTGTGCGCGCAGGCAAACGGAGCGCTTATCGGAAGAATAAACCTGCTCGGAATGAATATGGACACCACCGCCGACGCGACATGGCTTCCCGGTCTTTTGGGCGGAGCTACGGGGCTTGCGGGCATATGTATTGTGCCTTTTATAAATAAAAAATTCGGCGAGAAGAAAACTTATATCGGGCTTTCCGTTGCCACCTTTGTTTTCACAATGGCGTGCTGCGCGTTCTATTGGCTTATTCCCGCCGATTCACCTCTGAGATACGGCAACTCCGCCCTGTGGATGATCATGATAATGCAGGGAACGACCGCGCTGCTGATGTCCGCCAACACATATGTTCCGCTTGTTATGACGGCGGATATAGTCGATTATGTGTTTTGGAAAACCGGCAAGCACAAGGAGGGCGTGAATTTCGCCATACTCTCCATGGCGATAAAGCTCAGCAACGCCGTCTGCGTAGTCGCGGGTCTGCTTATAGTCGCCGCGTCCGGCTACACGCAGGTTGTTTATGCAACGGGGCACATACCTGTAAAAATGCAGAATATCATAATTTTCGCGTATATCGGCATCGCGGGCGTTTCCGCCCTGCTGAGCGCCATACCCATGTTTTTCTACAAAATAGACGAAAAGGTCAAAAAACAGATGCGCCGAGCCGACGAACGGGATACCGGCGAGATGTGAATCAAGTTAAAAAACCCTAAATCTCAAGCGAGATTTAGGGCTTTTAATATTTATAGAGAATAAAATAATTTAAGCGTCAAGCTCCGGCTCGTTATCAATAGATTCCCTGTGCCATCATGGCTTCGGCAACCTTTTCAAAGCCGGCGATATTCGCGCCCGCCACAAGATTGTAGCCGAGCCCGTATCTTTCCGCCGCTTTTACGGAATTGTTGTGAATGTTTATCATGGCGGTATGGAGCTTTGCGTCGACCTCCTCTGCCGACCAAGAAAGGCGCTGACTGTTCTGGCTCATTTCAAGACCCGATACGCATACGCCGCCGGCGTTTACCGCCTTTGACGGTGCAACGATAACTCCCGGCGTGCTCATCAAAAAGTCGAGAGCTTCCTCGGTGGTGGGCATATTTGCCACTTCGATGTAGTATTTTGTCTTGTTGGCGACTATCTGCTTTGCCTCGGCGATGCCTATCTCGTTCTGCGTGGCGCAGGGCATTACAACATCGACCTTAACGCCCCACGGCTTCTTGCCGGGATAAAAAGCAACGGAGAATTTATCGGCATAATCCTTGCAAAGATCCCTGCCGGAGGCTCTCATTTCAAGCATATAATTGAGTTTTTCCTCGGTAATAATGCCGTCCGGGTCGTAAACATATCCGTCGGGGCCCGATAAGGTGACGGGAATGCCGCCCAGCTCCGCTATCTTCTTGCACGCGCCCCACGCAACATTGCCGAAGCCCGATATCGCAAAGGTCTTGCCCTTTATACTGTCGTTTTCGTGCTTGAAAACCTCGCAGGTATAATATATCGCGCCGTATCCCGTTGCCTCGGGCCTTATGAGAGAGCCGCCGTAGGATATTCCCTTGCCCGTGATAACGCCGTTTTCAAAAGCGTCCGATATTCTCTTATACTGCCCGAAGAGAAAGCCTATCTCCCTCGCGCCTACGCCGATGTCCCCCGCGGGAACATCAACATTAGGACCTATATGGCGGTAAAGCTCCGTCATAAAAGACTGGCAAAAGCGCATGATCTCGCCCTTGCTTTTGCCCCTCGGGTCAAAATCCGAGCCGCCCTTGGCTCCGCCCATCGGAAGCCCCGTAAGCGAGTTTTTGAAGGTCTGCTCAAAGCCGAGGAAATACATGATCGACGAATTAACGCTCGGGTGAAATCTCAGCCCGCCCTTGTATGGACCGATGCTCGAATTGAACTGCACGCGGTAGCCTCGGTTTATCTGCGTTTTGCCGGCGTCGTCCACCCACGCCACGCGGAAGGTAATAAGCCTGTCCGGCTCCGCCATTCGCGTGAGCAAGTCGTCCTCAACATATTCCGGGTGCTGCTCGATAACCTTCTCCAGCGAACGGAAAACCTCTTTGACGCACTGGATATACTCGGGTTTGGCGCTGTCTCTTTTCTCAACCGTTTTAATAACTCTTTCAATGTACTCGTTCATAAAAATTCCCCCTTAAATAAAATGCAATAATATATTGTGTATTTTCCGTTATTGCCGATCAAAAAACGCCCTCGTTTTTGCCGAGGCTCTCAATTCCGTTCGTATCTATGTTTTTAGGAACATTTTTGTTATAGATATATCCGCCGAGATTTACGGGCGTAAGCAAGATACGCAGGCGCGTGAGAAAATCGGAAAGGCGTGAGCCTTTCGGCTCGATGTCGCTTACACATCGAACGGTAAGGCCCGATATGTATTTTTCCAAATCCGTGCCGTCGGGCAGTTTTTGTGTTATGCAAACCTCTCTTTGCGGCAAAAGGTCAAAATAATTGTCGCTGAACGGCAGGGAGTTTTCCTCCGACTCCACGCGGACAAGGCGCATAAACGCATTGCTTTTTAAAAAGATATGGGCGGTGTTTACCTTTATTTCCGCGTGAAGCGAGCATTTTGCCTTTGGCAGGTGAAGAGCTTTTTCCGCTTTCGGCAGATAAGTTTTCGCGTTCACGACCTCGCCGTCTTTTAAGAGCCTCGCCTCAAGCACATATTCCTTTGGCTTTATATCGGCTCTTGCTATTGCGCAAATTTCCCGCGATGAGAGTGCTTCGGCTGTCAGCGTCTTGCGCCGCTTTATGTATTCCGTGCCGTCAAAGCCGTAAACGCCGTATTCAAGCTCATATTCGCCGCCTTGCACAGTGTCGTTAATGACAAATATTTTTATGCTCCGCTTATCATCCTGCACCGAAACGGCAACAGGGGCGTTGAAATGGCGGGAGGTGTATTGAAGCGCCTTGTAATTTCCGTAATAGTCCATTCCCGCCCAGCTGCACACGGGCCAGCAGTCGTTCATCTGCCAATACATAGCGCCGTTGCATCTGCCTGTGTATCTGCGCCAGTGCTCCGTTGCGTCCTTGATACATTCCTGTTGGCAGATTTGCGAAAGATAGATATAATCCTCAAAATTTTTCGGCAGCCTGAATCGGGAAGCGATGTAGTAGATCATCTTCATATTTCCGCTCAGGCATTTCTGATGTGATAAAAACACCTTTGAGGTGAGCGAATAGTCCTTCGGCTCGGCGAATTTTCTTATCGTTTTTATGCTCGGCAGGCTCTCAAAGCCGAATTCGCTGCAAAATCTTGTGAGCCGCTTTCTGTAGTAGGTCATAGGCTGAAGCCCGTGCCAAACCGCCCAAAGATGAGTGTCGCCCACATTGTCCCTGTCCTGCCCTTTCATATGGCCTATGCCGCATGGCGAGCCCGGAATATAGGGCGTCACGCCGTCAAACCGCCTGAGGTGCTCGGGCAGAATACCGTAAAAGAATTTTTCGGTCCAGTCGATATATTTTTTGCTGAGCATCCAGCCCATACTCATTGCCTCTATCTCGTTGTTGCCGCTCCATAGGGCAAGGCAGGCGTGATGGCGCAGCCGCTTTACATTGTATTCAACCTCGCGCTTGACATTTTCCGTAAACGCCTCGTCGAAAAACGGGTACGCCTGGCAGGCGAACTGAAAATCCTGCCACAAAAGAATGCCGTACCTGTCGCACATATCGTACATAAGGTCGCTTTCGTAGTATCCGCCGCCCCATATTCTAAGCATATTCATATTGGAAAACAACGCCGCCTTAAGGTCGTATTCAAGCCTTTCGGGGGTGTATCTGTTTATGAAGCTGTCGGCGGGTATCCAGTTTGCGCCCTTTATGAACAGCGGTATTCCGTTTAGGATAAAGCGGAAATTAAAGCCCCACTTATCCTTGCTCCTGTCAAGCTCCAAGGTCCTCAGACCGATTTTTTTGACCGTTTTGTCAAGCGTTTTTCCGCCGCCGTCAAGCAAAGAGAGTGAGACCGTGTAGAGCGGCTGTTCATCAACGGGGTTGAGCTCATGAGTCCACCAGAGCCGTGGATTTTCTATTTCTGTTTGATGAGAGATCTTTTCCGAAACGCCGCCCGTAAAATGTGCGATTTGTGCTCCGTCGGGGTCAAATACTGTAAGCAGATATGAGTCATACGCGCCACCGAGCATACGCACCGCCGCGTTTATTTCAAGGCTCACCTTTTCTTCACTGTGGGTCTGTGCAACAAGAAAATCATCAATTGCCGCGCCGTTTTGAGCAAGTATTCCTATATCGCCGCTTATTCCGCTCGGTGGAAGAACGGGACCCCAGTCCCAACCGAAATGGCTTTGCGGCTTGCGTATGTGGGGAATGCCGTTTTGCCCGTTGCTGTTGGGCGGGCATTTTTCCGCCGCGTATTTCTTCTCAACATAGCGAACGGGGGAGAAAAACAGCACTCTTATGTCGTTTTCGCCGGCGCGCACATGCTCTTTTATATCCCATTCGTAACGCCTGTGGCAGTTTTCGGCGCGCCCCAGCAGCTTTCCGTTTATGAATATGTCGCAGACGGTATCGAGCATATCGCAGGAAAGCACGAGCCTGTCCGCCTCAAGAAGCTCCTCCGTCAGCGTAAAGCTTTTGCGGTATTCCCAATCCTCAAGCGACACCCAATAGGCGTCCTTTTCGTTGAGACCGACAAACGGGTCCTTCAGCTTCCCCTGCCTCATAAGGTCAAGATAATTGCAGCCCGGCACTTGAGCCTGCATCCATTCGCCCTTGCCGTTTTGACGAAATTGCCATTCGCCGTTTAGTGACAGCATCATAAAATCCCTCCCTCAGCTATACTTTTATTATAATAAAAAAATCCGCCCTGTGCAACTGCGGTTTGCAAAAGGGCGGCAAAACGGTATCACAGCGTAACTCCGTTTTTGAAAACGGCGATTTCGCGCTGACCGTTCAGTTCGTTTTTCGTTTTCTTCCCGTTCGCCGTTTCGATAATAAGCGAAAGCAGTTCATCGCAAATGTCGTTAAGCGACTCGCCGTTTATCAGCCTGCCGGCGTCAAAATCTATCCAGCCGCTTTTTTTATTTGCCAAAGCGGAATTTGAGGAGATCTTTATTGTGGGCACGGGCGCGCCGAGCGGAGTTCCCCTGCCGGTAGTAAACAAAATAAGATGAGCGCCGGCGCATGTGAGATTTGTGGTTGAAACGATATCGTTTCCCGGTCCCGCAAGCAGATTGAGCCCCTTTTTTAAGCAGCGTTCGCCGTATTTCCACACGCCCGTAACAACTGCGTTGCCGCCCTTTTGAATACAGCCGAGTGATTTTTCCTCAAGCGTTGTTATACCGCCGTCGTGGTTGCCGGGCGACGGATTTTCGTAACATTGCGCTTTGTGGGAATAAAAATATTCCTTGAAGTCGGAGATCATTTTTATCTGCCCGTCAAAGACCTCCCTGCTCTCGCTTCTTGCCATAAGACGATGCTCCGCGCCGAACATTTCGGGCGTTTCGGTGAGTATTGCGGCTGCGCCGGAGCGGGTCAGCGTATCGGTTATTTTGCCGCATAAAACATTCGCGGTGATCCCCGAAAAAGCGTCCGAGCCCCCGCATTTTAATCCCACGGTGAGATTTTCTATGCCGACTGCTTCCCTTTTGCAGACTTTGACACGGTCATAAAGCTCCAAAATAAGCCGCGCGCCCTCGGCAAGCTCATCGCCGCTCTCCTGAGCCACGAGAAATTTTACTCTGTTTTCATCAATTTCGCCGAGATATTTTTTCATAACGGCGATGTTTGTGTTTTCGCATCCGAGCGACACGACAAGCACGCCGCCAGCGTTCGGGTGATTTATCAGCGCGGCAAGAATTTTTCTTGTATTTTCCTGATCCTCATCGGTCTGACTGCACCCGTAGGGATGCGTGAACGCGAAAACGCCGTCGCACCCGTCGCCTATCAGATCGTTTCCGATTTTTTCAAGCTGCTGAGCGGTTTTGTTGACGCAGCCCACTGTGGGGATTATCCATATCTCGTTTCTTATGCCGATATTTCCGTCTGCGCGCTTAAAGGCGTTTATCTTTATTCCCGATTTTTCGAGCGTATATTTTTTGCCGCCCGAAAAGGAATAGCTCTGTTTTTCCGAAAGGTCTGTTTTAAGGTTGTGCAGGTGAACAAGGCTTCCCGCGCCGGAGTTTTCGGAGATGTGCCCGATAGGGCAGCCGTACTTTATCACCTTTTCGCCCGCCTTGAGATCGGTCAGCAAAATTTTATGCCCCGCGGGGATATCCTCAAGAGCTGTTATGCCGTTTTCACGGTATCCCGCCTTTATTTCGCTTAAAGCCACCGCCACATTGTCGGCGGGGTGTATTTTAAACAGCTTGCTCATTTATAACCTCTTTCACGGCATTTGCCATGCCGATGCTTTTTATTTTGAGAAGATGATTTTCCACCGCTTCGCAAAAGCCGCTTATCACCGTAAGGTCGCTTCCCCAAAGGGATTTTTCGCTCAATATTTCAAAAACCGAAGGGTCGCCGTCAAAAAATTCAATAATACGCGCGTCGTCCCTCACCGAATAATCTCTTTTGCCTGATTTTGTGTAAAACGCGATCAACGCCGCCATGGAAAAGGTGAGTATCTTCGGCAAAGCGCCGAATGTTTTATAATAGTCGATGATCGTATCAAGGCAGCGGATCTTAAATTTTGAAACGGAATTCAGCAAAATGTCAAACAGCTTATGATCTATAAACGGGTTTGTAAAACGCTCCAAAACCCCGCTTGCGTATTTATCAAGCTCCGCCGCCGGCATATCGAGAGTTCCCTTTATCTCCTTTAGCCCCTGCCGTATGTATTCGCCGAAAACTCTGTCACTCACAGTATCGCGCACCGTATCAAAGCCCGCGCAGAACGCCGCCGGCGCGGTCATGGTGTGAATGCCGTTGAGTATCCGCACCTTTCGTGCTCTGTAGGGGGAAATATCGTGTGTGTAAATTATATCTTTAAAGGGTATCGCCTCGCGCGCTCTTTTGTCCGCCTCTATCACCCAGCTTTTGTACGGCTCGCAGGCTACCGCGCAAGGGTCGCCGCCATCGTTGGGGTGACCGGAGACTATTCTGTCAACAAGCGTATTGCAAAATGAGCATTCATTATTTATATAGGCTTCAAAGTCACCGCCGAGCCCCCACAGCGCGGCGTATTTTATTATACACTCACGCAAAGCGCTCCCGTTATTTTCAATAAGCTCCGCCGGCAGAAAGACAAGCCCTGCCTTTTTGCTTTTGAAGCGAAGGTGTAAAAACGCCGTGAGCTTTGCCGGAAAGGAAATGTCGGGATAAGCCTCCGGGCGGTCGCTTTCGTTAAAGCATATCCCCGCCTCGGTCGTGTTTGATATCACGATTTTTAAATCGTCCAAGCAAAAGAGCCGCCGAAGCTCGCCCGATTCGCCGCAGGAGTCTATACACCGCGAAACGCAGGATATGGGCTTTATGTCGTTTACGGTTTTGCCGTCAAGTATTCCGCGCACAACGATATGATATCGGCAGTCTTGGCTTTTCAAGGCGTTTATCACGGCGGTGTTTTTCCTCGGCTGGCAGATGACAGCTCTGCCGGCATAGCCGCCGTTTACCGCGTCCTGTAAGTAATCTTCGGCAAACGCCCGCAGAAAATTTCCCTCTCCTATCTGTAAAATCGTCTCCATAATATCGTTCAGTCCTTAATAAATACAAACGGTCTTTTGTTGCATCTTCTCGGCTTGCAGCCGTAGCCCGAATATTCTATATCTCCCGCGTATCTGAGGAAAAGCCCGTAGCAGGGCAGATCATAGTAATCGCTCTCCTCGTGGCTTCCCTTATAAATGTGGGAAACCCGCACTATATCGGGATAATCCGCCGCCGACCATTCGGGCGCTTCGGCGGGTATGTCAAGCTCCTCGTTTGTATCGCGGTAGGAGGCGCGTATGTTTTCAAGAATAATATTTTCGGGGCGGTATGTTTTGCCGCCGTCTTTGCACCCGGTCACGGCGGAGGGGAGCTCCGTATCAACGGCGGTGATGTTTTTGATGCGAATGTCGCGCACGCTGCCGATTTTCGTGTTGCCGTAGCGCAGACGCTTACCGAGCCATATTAAAATCGGCGAGCTTATGCCGAACATTTCTATGCCGTCTATCTCCACATCGGAAACATTGCTGCCGTCCGCCGATTCCACGGCGATTCCCGAATAGCCGTAGGTCATACCGCGCGGAATAAAAAATTTACAGTTTTTTACGGTGATATGCTTTGCGTCAAACGCCGTTTCGGTGCCTATCTTAAAGCAGTTTGCAAAGCTTGATACAACACAGTTTCCAACAAAGATATTTTCGATTTCCCCGTCCACGGGCTTCAGGCATATGCCGTCGTCGGCGGTGGCGATAAAGCAGTCTTTTACGGTTATGTTTTTGCTGAAAAGAATATCTATTCCGTCGGCGTTTGCAACATGCATATTGTTATCGATTACAATATTGTGTATATCAACATTTTCGCAACCGTCAACAACAAGCGTCCAAAAGGCGCTTTCGTTCAGCGTCACATTGTCTACAGCGGCATTTTTGCAATTTTTAAAGCGAACGAGGTAGCTTCTCTTAACGCCCGATTTACCGAATCGTATTCTGTTTCGAGCCTCGATAACTCTTTTGTGAGTGTTGAATTTTTCAAGGGGATAAAGGGGCGTTTCGTTTTTCGCGGGGTCGGTATAGCTCGCGCCGCTGCCGCAAATTATACCGCCGCCCGTTATTCTTATGTTTTCGGCGTTTTCGGCAAATATCACGCCGCCGTGCAGGTGGTCGCGGGACGGGGCGAACATCGCCTCGGGTTTTTCAAGCGTTTCGCGGCGGCCGCTTTTTTCTCTCTCCTCAAATGTCTGCGCGGTAAGCTTTGCGCCGCTTGAGATGAAAAGAGTAACATTGCTTTTAAGCTCTATTTCCGTTATTTTATATTCGCCGCGAGGTATCAGCACCGTGTTTCCTTTGCCGGCGCTGGCCGTGTTTATCGCGCCGTTTATCGCCGCGCTGTTTTTTTCGGCGGAATATTCGGGCGAAATATCGGGCGCAAGAGCGCCGCCGGTCGCTTTGCAGGGCAAAATATAGTCGTCATACGGTATATTGGTTATAAGCGAGCCTGTTTCATCGGTATTGAATTTTAGTGCAAACGAGGTTTCATTTTTCATAATATTCTCCGGCGTTATCGCGGTTTTAAGTATGGCGGAGTCGGCTTTCATTCGGCGCTTTTGTGTGAAGGCGCGATTTGGCTTTCCCGCGCGAGCCGCTTGAATTTGCGGTGCTTGAAAAGATATATAACGGTTATCGGTATATCCGCCAGCAGCCAAGCCGCGGGGGCGGAGTAGCAGACGGCGTCAAAGCCAATAAGAGGGGTGAAGATGAACGCGACGGAGAGCCTGCCGAAAAATTCGCCCGCGCCCGCTATCATATTGGCGTAGGTGAAGCCGAGTCCCTGCAAAGTGTTTCTCATAACGAAAAGCACCGCCACAAGGCTGTAGCACTCGGCGGTGGCAATAAGATACCGTTTCGCCGCGAACATTATGCTCTCGCTGTATTCGCTCATAAAAAGGCGCACAACGGGCGGGCCTATAAGCAACAGAGCGCCGCTCATAAGGACGGAAACGGCAATATCCGTCAGAAATATTTTTTTGACGGAGGAGGTTATTCTTGAATAATTTTTCGCGCCGTAGTTCTGACCCACAAAGGTCTGGGTCGCCACGCCGAGGGCGGACATCGGCAGATTGGTCAGGTTTTCGACCCTGCCGGCGGCGGTGAAGCCCGCTATTACATCCGCGCCGAAGGAATTGACCGCGCTTTGCATGCACATTGAGCCCACGGAGGTGACGGTGAACTGAATCGAAACGGGAATGCCGAGTATGATCTGACGCCAAGAGGTCTTTAGATCGGGCTTTAAGTCTTTTCCTTTTATAGTTACATTTTTATTGAATTTAATAACATATATACCTGTGAGAAGCGCCGCGAAAGCCTGAGAAATAAGTGTGGCAAACGCCGCGCCCTCCACTCCGAGTGAAAGAGATTTTACGAAAATAAGGTCGAGAATAAAATTGATGATAACGCTGACGGTGTAAAAATACAGCGGTTTTTTGCTTTCGCCAACGGCGCGCGAAATGGCGGTAAAATTGTTGGAGAGCATCTGAAACGGCACGGCATAATAGAGTATATTTACATATGCCGACGAGAGATCGATTATTTCGCTCGGCGTGCCGATAAGCCTCAGCAACGGCGTTGAGAGCGTATGAGCGACAACGGCGATGATAACGCCGATGATGAGCGCCAAAGAGATGCTGTTGCCCGCAAATCGCGTGACCTTTTTACTGTCTCCCGCGCCGAAGCCGTGGGAAACGGGGATGGTAAAACCGCTTGTCAGCCCGAGCGCCGCGCCGATGACAAAGGAGTTCACGGGCGCAACGCTGCCGACCGCCGCCAGCGCGTTCGTGCTCACATATCTGCCTACGATTATATTGTCGACAAGCGTGTAATTATATTGTAAAAGTGAGGATAGCATTATGGGAAAGGCAAAAGTAATTATGCTTTTTACCGGATTTCCCTCAAGCATATTGTTCTTGGTTTTCATTTTATTTCCCATATCTTATGAATTTACGGCTCAAATTCAAGAGCGGATTTTTCCCGCGCCCTAAGGCAACGGGTCGATATGATTTAAATACTATAATCATTCAATAATAAAATCAATAGATTTTGCGCAATTTGCTTTATTTTTTGCAAAAGTTTTTATCTAAATCTTTAATTGTCTTACGGGATATGGTATTCTGAAAATATATCACCCCGCCGCTAAAGGTATCGGGCGGGCGGGAGCAGGCTTTACGGGAGTTGGTAAAATGGGCAGGGAGCTTAAATCTTTTCAGATTGCGGAGCGGAGCATAAGCAAAAAATTCAGAAAAGAAATATGGAATCCCTTTGTGGCGGCTGTTAAAAATTATGAGCTGATAAAAGCGGGGGATAAGATCGCCGTGTGTATCTCGGGCGGCAAGGATTCAATGCTGCTTGCAAAGCTTATGCAGATGCTGCAAAGGATAAGCGAAGAGCCGTTTGAGCTTGAATACATAGTTATGGACCCCGGATATAATGAAAAAAACCGCGCCCTTATTGAAAAAAACGCGGCGTTGCTCGGTATTCCGGTAACGGTTTTTGAATCGGATATTTTCGCGGTGGCAAACAATACGGAAAAATCGCCATGTTATCTTTGCGCGAGAATGAGGCGGGGGCACCTCTATGCAAAGGCAAAGGAGCTCGGTTGCAACAAGATAGCCCTCGGTCACCACTTTAACGATGTGATAGAAACCACTCTGCTCGGTATGCTTTACGGCTCACAGCTTCAGGCGATGATGCCAAAGCTTCACAGCCTGAATTTTGAGGGAATGGAGCTGATAAGGCCGCTCTACCGTGTGCGCGAGGACGATATAATAAGATGGAAAAACCACAACGGTCTTGAGTTTTTGCAATGCGCCTGCCGGTTTACGGAAAACGCGGCGGAAAGCGAGGACGGCATCGGCGAATCAAAAAGGCAGGAGATAAAGGCGCTGATACGGGAGCTTAAAAAGAACAATCCCGATTTGGAGCAGAGCATTTTCAACAGCATTCACTGTGTGTGCCTCGATACTTTCCCCTCATATAAGTCAAACGGCGAGAGGCATTCGTTTTTGGAAAATTATTGACAGAAAGCCTCGCAAGGCGACAGCCTTGCGAGGCTTTTGGCAAAAATACGGGGAATTTTGCTCGAGAAACAAACACTTCCCTGTCGGCACTCGGCTAAGCCGAGAACCGATTAAATCTCCTCGGCGTTCTTTTTGGCCTCCTGCGCAAGTCTTGCGGCTTCCTGCGCCGCCTCTTGAGCCTTTTTAGCCTCTTCCTCCGCCTTTTCGATGTCGCGCCTGATCTTTTCCTCTTTTGCGGCTTCTTTTTCAGCCCTTTCCGCCTCTTTTTTCAGCTTTTCGGCTTCCTTTTTAGCCTTTTCTTCAGCCTCTCTTTCGGCTCTCTCGGCGTCTTTCTTTGCCTTTTCTGCTTCCTTTTTGGCTTTTTCCTCAGCCTCTTTTTCGGCTCTCTCGGCGTCTTTCTTTGCCTTTTCTGCTTCCTTTTTGGCCTTCTCTTCAGCCTCTCTCTCGGCCTTTTCGGCTTTTGCGGCTTCTTTTTCCGCCCTTTCCGCCTCTTTTTTCAGCTTTTCTGCTTCCTTTTTGGCTTTTTCCTCGGCTTCCTTTTTAGCTTTCTCGGCTTCCTTTTTGGCTTTTTCCTCAGCCTCTTTTTCGGCTCTCTCGGCTTCTTTCTTTGCCTTTTCCGCTTCCTTTTTGGCCTTCTCTTCAGCCTCTCTCTCGGCCTTTTCGGCTTTTGCGGCTTCTTTTTCCGCCCTTTCCTCCTCTTTTTTCAGCTTTTCGGCTTCCTTTTTGGCTTTTTCCTCGGCATCTTTTTTAGCCTTCTCGGCCTCCTTCTTAGACCTTTCCTCTGCCTCTCTTTCGGCTCTCTCGGCTTCCTTCTTTGCCTTTTCCGCTTCCCTTTTTGCCTTTTCCTCGGTTTCTTTCTTTGCCTTTTCAACCTCTTTTATTGCTTTTTCGGCTTTTTGGAGCATCTTTTGAGCCTCTCGTTCCGCCTTTTTCGCCTTTTCCTCCGCCTCTTTGCGGAGCTTTTCCCTCTCCTTGGATTGCTCGAATTTGGCTTCCCTCTGCTGACGCTCCACCTTTATTTCCTCCATATCGAGGTCGTCTGTGCCGCCGTTGCGCCAGGTGTGTATAATTTCCGGCTCTTCAAATATTTCGTCAAGCTTTTTGATAAACGGAACTATCTCGCCGAAGTCAAGCGCCCTGTGGTCAAACGCGATGCACAGCGGCATCACCTGACGGATGGCGATCTCCTTTTCGCCGTCATCGTTTACGACAACAACGGGTTTATCCTGAACGGCGCCTATCGCAATGGCGCACACCTGCGGAGGGACTATCTCAAGCAGGCAGGTTTCACCCCTCTGTTGACGGTAAGTAGAGCCTATGTTTGATACGGTTATTGTGCCGGGCTCTATATCGTGCTTAGTAAGTCTGTCCGATTCGGGTATTGCCTCATATTCTCTTTTCGCCTTGCCCGAAAGAGTTTTTACCTTGTGCTTGCCCGTTTTTGAGCCGATGAGGCGGTAAATGGTCTGTTTGATCTTTCCCCGCTTGAGCGCGGTAAGCGTGTTGTCGAGCGAAACATCATACATTACTTCGTTTAAATCGGTGTTTTTGACACGGCGGTTTACATCGGCGATATAGTCCACCATCTGGTCAAGGGTCTTGTTCTCGAAATTGTGGAGATTTATCGTCATCATCTCGCCGTTGGGCAAAACCATGGGCATGGAGATGTTGATATCCTTAAAGGTGTGGAGCTCGCCCCTTACAAGCTTGCGGTCAAAATCTATATGGGCATTCATCGACGGGTCTGCTTTGAGCCCCTCCACAATGATTTTAAGCATAAGGGTGTTGAGGGTGATCTTATCTTCGGGAGCGCGGTTTTCGTTAAGGCGTTTATATTCGATCATAAACTCGGTGACATCCGGCTCGTAATTATATGTGACATGGGGGATAGTTTCCCAGCTTTCGGCAGTCATATTGGCAACGATTTTCCTTTGGATACCGAAATGGGTGGTCCCGGTTTTTTTAAGGCCGTTTTTATTTTTTGCCATAAGCAACCTCTCCTTTGGTGTGCGCGCTGAAATTTATATCATAAATATTATAATCAAAATATTTCTATATGCAAATAAAATATTTTCTATTAAAAGAATATTCATAAAAAAAACATCATAAAAAGGACTGCATTTCCGCTATACCGTGAATTTGCAGTCCGATTTTTTACCGTATTTTTGTATTTTGATTATTTTTCGCTTCGGTTATTCTTCGGCGAGAAATCTCTTTATATTTTCGATTTCTCTTTTCCCCTGCATATATCCGAGCTGATATATGGATTCCAGCTTGAGCGTATCGTTTTCCATTGATGAGCAGTTAAGCGGTTTTGACGGGCATATTACATATACATTTCCCGCCTTTTCCTGTTCTTCCACATATCTGCGCTGATCGTTATACATAATATGGCGGTTTGCTATAACTTGCGAGAGCATCGGATATTTTTTATACATCAGCTTCATAATTTTTGCGGCTTTTATCGGGGGTTTTACGAAGTCTCTGTCCTGCGTAAGGATAAGTACCGCCTTGCGGCAGCCGTCCTCAAGCGCGCGCTTGAGCGGAATGGAATCGGCAAGACCGCCGTCGAAATAGTGAACGCCGTCGAGCACAACGCCTTTTGTAACAAGCGGCATAGCGCAGCTTGCCCTCAGCACGGGGCAACCGAATTCTTTCAGATCCTTGGGGTAAAAATATTCCGCCTTTCCTGTGAGAGCGTTTGTGACAACGGCGCACAAAACGGCGTTGCTTTTTTCGTATGCCTCATAATCAAGAGGCATAAGGTCGTAAGAAAGCTCGCCGAAAATCCAGCCGAGATTAAGATATTCCCCGCTTTGCCGGTAAGCGTGAAGCCCCATATAATTCTTATGGCGGCAGTAATTTATTGTGATATCGTGCTGGCGGTGCAGATTTTTCCCCAAAAACGACGCGGCGTTACAAGAGCCTGCCGAAACGCCGATAACATAGGGAAAAGTCAATCCGTTTTCCATAAAGGCGTCCAGCACGCCGCTTGTAAATATTCCGCGATTACCTCCGCCCTCAAGCACAAGACCGCTTTGATACATTGTTAAACACTCCGTTTCAAAAATCAGGGGAGCAACCGCCGTTGCTCCCCTATGTATTGTTGACCGGTTTCCTGCGGATTATTCCGCGGCTTCCTCCTGCGCGGGGGCTTCCTCTGCCTCGGCGGGAGCCTCCTGTGCCTTTACATCTATGATCTCAAGGTCGTTGTCGCACTCGAAGAAATCATTGTCGTCATAATACTCGGGCTCTTTTTTAGCGGTCAGCTTCTTTACAGCGAGATATACGGCAGCCGCAACGCCGGCTATGGCGACTATGGCAAGTATTATCTTAACGATTTTATTTATATTCATAATATACCCTCCAAAAGCATAATTTTACACATTCATTATATACTTGCCGCCGAATAAAGTCAAGCGGCAATGACGATTATTCTTTGCCCGCTTTTTCCGCCAGCTTTTCGGGCGAGCCGCAGCATTTCTTGTATTTCTTCCCGCTTCCGCAGGGGCAGGGGTCGTTTGGACCTATCTTTTTTGATTTTCTGACGGGGGAAGGCTTAACGCTGTCGTCTCCGGCGGACGAGGCGGCAGTCACCTTGGCGACCGCTCTGCGCTCAACATCCTCGCGCCTTTTCGGCGTAATCATAAGCAGCATTTCAACGGTTTTTTCGCGGATTGTGGCGGTCATCTCGTCAAACATATCGTAGGATTCGTTTCTGAACGCCACGATGGGGTCCTGCTGCGCATAGGAGCGAAGATGTATTCCGTCCTTCAGGTCCTCCATGGCGTCGATATGCTCCATCCACAGCATATCAACATTGCGCAGAAGCACCATTCTCTGAAATTCGCCGAATATCTCGTCTCCGAGAAGGGCGCGTTTTTCATCAAGAATTTTTCTGCCCTTTTCTTTCAGCGCGTCGCAAATGTCATCAACGGTGAGGTTCGTGAGATCCTGAAAATCATCCGCGTCGATAAGCAAGCCCCTGTATTTTTCTCTGAGACCGCTGATGTTCCAATCCTTTTTGTCGGCGTCCTTTGCACAGTAAACGGCAACATTTTCGTCTATGCTTGAATCGAGCATATTGAGTATCCTGTCGGTAAGGTCGATGCCGTCAAGCACCATATCGCGCTGCTTGTAGATAAGCTCTCTCTGGCGATTCATAACATCATCGTATTGCAATGTGTTTTTGCGTATGCCGAAATTGCGCCCCTCTACCTTGCGCTGGGCGGATTCGACCGTTCTTGAGATCATCTTGCTCGGAACGGGCATATTTTCGTCGTCGGTGAGAGCGCCCATAATGGACTTCATCCTGTCCCCTCCGAAGAGTCGCATCAAATCGTCCTCAAGAGATAGATAAAACTGTGATTTGCCGGGGTCGCCCTGACGCCCGGAACGGCCGCGAAGCTGATTGTCTATACGGCGGGAATCGTGGCGCTCCGTGCCGAGAATAAACAGACCGCCCGCCTCTTTTACCTTTTCCGCCTCTTCCTTTATTTCGTCCTTATATTTTGCCTCCAGCTCTCTGAAGGTTTTTCTTGCTTCAAGTATCTCCTCGTCGTCGGTCTCGGCAAAGCCGGTCGCCTCGGCGATAAGCTCGTCGGAGTATTGCATTCTCTTCATCTCGGCTTTCGCAAGAAATTCCGAGTTTCCTCCGAGCATAATATCAGTTCCGCGCCCCGCCATATTTGTGGCGATAGTAACCGCGCCGAGCTTACCCGCCTGCGCGATTATCTCCGCCTCGCGCTCATGATTTTTTGCGTTGAGCACATTATGGGGGATATGCGCGCGCTTGAGCATCTTTGAGAGCACCTCGCTCTTTTCAATGCTTATCGTGCCGACAAGAATGGGCTGACCCGCCTCGTGGCATTTTTTTATCTGCTCGATGGCGTTGTTGAATTTTCCGCGCTCCGTCTGGAATATAACATCCGGCATATCCTCTCTTATAAGAGGCTTGTTGGTTGGGATCTCAACAACATCAAGCTTGTATATTTCACTGAATTCGGGCGCCTCGGTGGCGGCGGTGCCCGTCATACCCGAAAGCTTGCCGTAAAGGCGGAAATAGTTTTGGAAGGTGATGGTGGCGAGCGTCTTGCTCTCGTGCTCTACCTTAACATTTTCCTTTGCCTCAAGCGCTTGATGCAGACCGTCGTTATACCGTCTGCCGAGCATTATACGACCCGTGAATTCGTCAACGATGAGCACCTGCCCGTCCTTAACTACATAATCTATATCGCGGCGCATAACGCCTATCGCTTTTATCGCCTGATTGATATGGTGCAGCAGCGTGGTGTTTTCCATATCCATAAGATTTTCCACTCCGAAGCGTTCCTCCGCCTTGCGAACGCCGCTTTGGGTGAGTGTGGCGGTCTTGGCTTTTTCGTCCACGATGAAATCGCCGTCGTAAGTCGCCTCGGTGTCCTCTTTCTCGTCCATCTGAGCAACTTTTACCATTTTCAGGCTCTTCGCAAATTCGTTTGCCCTGGTGTACATATCGGTGGACTGTTCGCCTCTGCCGCTGATGATAAGGGGAGTACGCGCCTCATCGATAAGAATCGAGTCGACCTCGTCAACGATAGCAAACGCGTGGCCTCTTTGCACCTTTTGAGATTTATACTGCACCATATTATCTCTCAGGTAATCGAAGCCCATTTCGTTGTTGGTGCCGTAGGTGATGTCGCAGTTATACGCCTCTTTGCGCTCCTCGTTTGTTTTTTCGTGAATGATAAGCCCCGCGGTAAGCCCTAAAAAACGGTATATTTTACCCATCCATTCGCAGTCGCGCTTGGCAAGGTAATCGTTCACCGTAACTATGTGAACGCCGTTCCCCGCAAGGGCGTTCAGGTATGCCGGCAGGGTGGCGACAAGGGTTTTTCCTTCGCCCGTTTTCATTTCGGCTATTCTTCCCTGGTGAAGAACGATGCCTCCGATTATCTGCACCTCAAAGTGCTTCATTCCGAGAACTCGCCACGCCGCCTCACGGCACACCGCGAAAGCGTCGGGCAGAATATCGTCAAGCGTCTCGCCGTCGGCGAGCCTGCCTTTCAGTATATCGGTCTGCGCCACAAGCTCTTTGTCGCTCATGGGCTGATACACGCTTTCAAGCGCCAGCACCTTATCAGAAATTTTTTTAACCTTTTTTACCTCTTTTTCGGAGTAATCCCCGAATATGGCGGTGAGGATTCTGCTTGCCATATGTTCACCTCAAGTGTAGTTTTCTTTTAACGCAAACAGAGCAATATGCTTTCTCATATTGCTCCGTAAATGTATTTTTAAAATCCTGCCATTTTTTTAATGGCGTTGAGCGCTCCGCCCGAAACAGCGTCCTCCGCGTCCGAATCGAATCTGAGAACGAGATTGTCGCTCCCCTCCTTGATCTTGAGGGTTATATCCACCGGCGCTTCACGCATGGAGCAGGAGCTTATGCCGTTTACGAGCTTTGAGAGATTATCGTTCAGCCACGCGTCGTCGTTGAGCTGTGACAAAAGCTCCAAAAGCGAAAATTCATCAAGCAGCTTGTCGGTAAAATCGCCCGCCACCTTTGTCATCTCTTTATTTACGACGGACACGGTCACCGTGGATGCGTCCAAATCTATATCCTTGATCTCATAAGAAAGGTTTGCGAACATCGCCTTACCGAGAGCGATGAACTGGTCGTGATCCTTGGAAAAGGTCATGATCTTGTCAAGCGTGGATGATCTCACATAGGAATCGAGCGTTTCGGTGTCGAAATCCTTAAGCGCGGCGAAAACAACTTTGACCGTTTTTTTCACATTGCTTTCGGTCATACTTGCATCGGGCTTTGAGCATCCGCCGAAAAGCGCCGCAGAAAGAAAAAGCACCAATAAAATCGAAACAATCTTTTTCATAATCGCACTCTCCTTTTTATGTGTAATCAAAACTATTAAAAGCTATTATATATCCAAACCGTAAATATTTCAATACGCTAATGTAAAAAATAAATTAAGAATTGCATATAAATGCGGCTTGTGATATAATTAAATGCAAAACCGTTTATGAGATTTTGATATTTTTTTGCATTTTTCTATATTATTATTGACATTTGACGGCAAAAATGGTTTTATTTGAGGAAGATATGATTATTTACGATATTTCGCCCGAAATCATGAGCGCGAAGATTTACGGTGATGATATAAAGCCGTCCCTCAAACGGGTTAAGGATATGGCGCTGGGTGAGGAATATAACCTCAGCGAGATCACAATGTGCCTGCATACGGGCGCGCATATCGACGCGCCGCTTCACTTTGAGGAAAACGGCAGCGCCGTAAACGAACTTTCTTTAAATAAGTTTATAGGTAAATGTACCGTTGCCTGCGCCCGCGGGCCCATAACCGCCGAGTGGGTGGAAAAGAATTTGCCGTGGAACTGTAAAAAGCTTCTTATAAAATGCGGCGGCGACGGATATTTGATGGAAAACGCCGTTTACGAGCTTTGCAGATTCAATATCGACCTTGTGGGAATAGACGCGCTTTCTATCGGAAAAGGGGAAAGCGAATGCGCCGTTCACAGGGAGCTTTTGTATAACGGTACGGCAATTCTTGAGGGAATTGATTTGAGCGAAGTGGAAGCCGGCGAATATTTTTTGCTTGCCGCGCCTCTTAAAATCGAAAACGCCGAGGCGTCTCCTTGCAGGGCGGCGCTCATAAAGGATATATTTGCTTTTGTGTGAGGATTATGAAGGATTTTTTAAAAAAGTGGCTTGCGCCCATAAAATTTAAAAGGCTTTTTGATATCGTCGCCTCTTTTCTCGCGCTGATAATACTTTCGCCGTTGTTTCTTTTGATATGCGTAATCAATCTTTTTACGCCGGAAACAAGCGTGTTTTTCAGCCATGAAAGGCGGGGAAGGCGCGGAAAGCCCTTTAAAATCTACAAGTTTCAAACTATGAAAAACAACACCCCGAACTGCGCCACCGGCGAGCTTGAAAATCCCGAAAAGTACATTACCAAATTCGGGAGGATATTGAGAAAAACAAGTCTTGACGAGCTGCCTCAGCTTTGGAACATACTTAAAGGGGATATGAGCTTCGTCGGACCGCGCCCGCTGATTTCAAGTGAAATACGCGCCCACAGGCTTCGTATAGAGTATGGCGTTTACCGCTTCAGACCGGGGCTCACGGGGCTTGCCCAGATAAAAGGACGCGACAGTATTTCGATAATGAAAAAAGTGAAATACGACAAGTTCTATTGTGACAACTGGAGTATTAAAATGGATATAGCAATACTTTTGCAGTCGGTGGGGGTCTGCATCAGGCAAGAGGGCTTTCACGAGGGTATATATCACCGCAGATGAGAAAAATCATATGCCGCTGATTTTAGTTTTGGCGCGAAAGCGCGGCTTATCAGATAAAAAACACGGAGTGTATTTGATTTATGGACAGGAAATTTATAGACGGTTATTCGGAATGGCAATCAAACCCTGAAATCGTGGGCGTAAATAAGCTGCCTCAGCACGCGACCTTTATGCCGTATGACAGCTTTGAGGAGGCGGAGGCGTGCAAGAGATATGCTTCCTCCCGCTGCAAGCTGCTAAACGGAAAGTGGCGCTTCAAGCTTTATAAGAATTATGCCTACAGACCGAGCGATTTTGCCCAGACCAACTATGATTCCCATAATTGGGATATGATCCAAGTCCCCGGCTCATGGACCATGCAGGGATATGACCGTAATCAATACTGCAATGTGCGCTACCCGTGGGAGGGTAGCGAGGATATATGCCCGCCAAACGCTCCGACGGGCAACAACCCCGTGGGCTGTTACCTAAAAAGGATACATATAAACAAAGCGCTTCTCAGCAAGCGTATCGTTATCTGCTTTGAGGGCGTTGAATCCGCGTTTTATCTCTATATCAACGGCAAGAGGGTGGGCTACAGCGAATCCACCTTCAACAGAAGCGAGTTTGAGATAACAGAATATCTTGAGGAGGGCTCAAACCTTATAGGGGTAGAGGTCTATCGCTGGTGCACCGGCTCATGGCTGGAATGCCAGGATATGTGGAGAATGGCGGGAATTTTCCGCGATGTATATATCTATACTACGGAGCGGGAATATATAAAGGATTATGTCATTATGGCGCAGCCGAACGAGACCTTTAAGGACGGCTATTTTGAGGTGCTTGTAAAGACGGCGGGAACTTACGAGGCGCAGTCTCTCGACCTCAATATTATTGACAGGGACGGCAATATGGTGGCGCTTGACAGCCGATATGCCGAAAGCGGCAACATAACAAATCTGAAAGCCATAGTCACAAACGCTCATATGTGGAGCGCGGAGGATCCCTATCTTTACACACTTGTAATAACGCTGAAATATAACGGCAAGCCCGTTGAGTTTATAAGCTCAAAATTCGGTTTCAGAAAAGTTGAGATAAAGAACGGCATTATCCTCATAAACGGACAAAGAGTGGTTTTCAAAGGCACAAACCGCCATGAATTTGACTGCCGCACGGGAAGATATATCTCCGAGGAGGTAATGGTCTCCGACATAGTCCAAATGAAGAAAAACAATATAAACGCCGTGCGCACCTCACATTACCCGAACTGCCCGAGATGGTATGAGCTTTGCGATGAATACGGGCTCTATGTCATAGACGAAAACAATATGGAGACCCACGGAACGAATTGGTCGAAAATAATCGGCAGCCCGCAGATACCGGATTCGCGGCAGGAGTGGGAGAATGCCTGTATGGAGAGGATAAAGGCCCTCTACAACAGGGATAAAAATCACACCTGCGTAGTCTGCTGGAGCCTCGGAAACGAGAGCCTCGGCGGAAGCGTGGTTAAAAAAATGCACGACTGGATAAAGGACGCGGACGACAGCCGCTTTGTTCACTTTGAGTGCCACCGCGACCCGAGCGAAAAAGAGCTTTCCGATGTTCAGTCCAGAATGTACGCCCGCCCGTGGGAATGCGAGGAATACGCTAAATCGGGTGAGGACGCAAGACCGTTCATTCTGTGCGAATACACCCACGCCATGGGCAATTCCTGCGGCTCAACCGATGAGTACACCGAGCTGTGGGATAAATATCCGAGCCTTCAGGGCGGCTTTGTGTGGGATTGGGTCGATCAGAGCATTCTCACGGTCGATGAAAACGGAGAAGAGTATCTCGCCTACGGCGGGGATTTCGGGGAGAGCCCCCACGACGGGCATTTCTGCGGAAACGGTCTGCTTTTCGGAGACAGAAGACCGACGCCGAAGCTTTATGAGATAAAAAAGCTGTATCAGAATGTGGCTTTCAGGGATATAGACGCGGAAAAGGGACTTATTGAGGTCGAAAACAAATTTATGTTCACAAATCTCAATAAATTCGAGCTTTGCTGGAGTCAGTGCTCCGATAAGGGCGTTTTCCGCAGGGGAACGGCGGAGATAGACCTTGCTCCGGGGCAGAAAACGGTTATTGACCTTGAGCTGAACAGGCTCACCAACGATGAATGCTATCTCAATCTTGAGCTCAGAACGAAGGAAAATCTCATCTGGGCAAAGGCGGGCCACATTGTTGCCGAGGAGCAGTTTGTGATAAACGAGTTTGAGGGAGATTTCGGAAGCCTTGAAGAGGACGACGACCTTATTATATCCGACACTTACGGCTCGCTGCGCATAATATCGCAGGATATGAACATACGCTTTGAGAGAAGAGAGAGAAATCAGCTCTGCTCTGTTAAGCTGGGAGGCGAAGAGCTGTTGGCGGCGCCCGTTCGCCTGAATTTCTGGAGGGCGCTTACGGATAACGACAGAGGCAGCAGAGCGGGAAGCAGACTCGGCTGCTGGAGAGAGGCGGGCGACACGCCGGGGATCTACAACAACACCAAATTCTCGATCATCGGTTATAAGGTGGCGGAAAGCGGCAAAAAGGTTACGGTGAACTGCCGCGCTACCGTATGCACACAGCCCGAATCAAAGGCGACGATAGATTATACGATCACCTCAAAGGGAATGGAGGTCGAATACAAATTTTCCCCGGGCGAGGGTCTGCCGGAGATCCCCGAAGTATCAATGCTCTTTGAGCTGCCGAATGATTTTGAGAGGATAACTTATCTCGGCGAAGGCCCCTTTGAGAATTATATAGACCGCAGAAACGGCTCTAAAATCGGCAGATATGAAACAACGGTGGACGATATGTACACCGATTATCTCAAGCCGCAGGAATGCGGCAACAGAACGGGAGTAAGATATTTTTCCGTTGCCGGTAAGAAGAAAGCGTTTACCGTTATCGCCAATCCCGTTATGGAGGTCAACGCGAGCCGCTATCTGCCGCTTGAGCTTGAAAAGGCGGCGCACAGAAAAGAATTGCCGGAAAGCAAAAAAACCGTTGTGCGCGTCATTGCCCGTCAGCAGGGCGTCGGCGGCTACGACAGTTGGGGCGCGAAATGCAACGAGAAATATATGAATAAGACGGACAGGGATTACCGCCTGAAATTTCTCATAAAGTTTTGACGGCGGCGGATTTGTTCACGATCGCCGGATAAATAAATAAGCGGGGCGAATTGCTAATAAAATATAAAGAAAACAGTTTTTTCTTGACTTTTATATTTGTTAGTATTATATTTGTGTTAATCGTGCCGAGGAGAATTATCACACACTCTCGCGCAAAATGCACAAATCAAATATTTCCGTTATTATTGATGAGGGAATAAGAGTATGAATTCACTTAAAGAGAGAGTAATGACATTTGCCGTAAAATCGGCGGTGAAGTATGCGAGAAAGGACTTTATGGCCAATGCTCCAAAGATACTTTCACTGCTCGAAAAGGCGGATGTAAAAAAAGTAAACAGATCGACCTATGCGGGGCTTCACAAGGTGCTTGACGATCCGAACAATAACTGGATGGAGTTTGCAAGAAGTCTTGCGTGCGACACGGATATCAACTTTCTTATGAAGCTGATACCGCCGATGATGAATGTTGCCATCAACAGCTATTCCGTGCGAATGAAAGCGATTGAAAAATACGGCTGCAATGTGCCGTGGGGAATACTTATGGATCCCACCGCGGCATGCAATCTCCGCTGCAAAGGCTGTTGGGCGGCGGAATACGGCTATAAGAGCCAGCTTTCCTACGACGACCTTGCCAGAATAATAAGGCAGGGCAAGGAACTTGGCACTTATATGTATCTCTACACGGGCGGCGAGCCCACGATGAGACGGGCAGATCTTATGCGTCTTTGCCGTGAAAATCCCGACTGCGTGTTTATGAGCTTTACAAACGGCACTCTTATTGACGACAGCTTTGCCGACGAGATAGCCGAGGTCGGTAACTTCCTCCCCGCTTTCTCGATAGAGGGATATGAGGAGGAAAACGATTTCCGCAGAGGCGAGGGAACATTTGAAAAATGCACCGCCGCGATGAAACGCCTGAAAGACAGGCATATCCCGTTCGGCGCGTCGCTTTGCTACACGAGCAAGAACACGGATGTGCTCTCCTCGGATGAGTATATGGATTGGCTCATAGAGCAGGGAGTTAAGTTTGCGTGGTTCTTTACATATATGCCAACGGGCAACGGAGCCGTCACGGAGCTTATGGTATCTCCCGAGCAGCGCGCCACCATGTATAAAAAGATGCACGAATGGCGGCACACCAAGCCCATATTCGCCCTTGATTTCTGGAATGACGGCGAGTATGTTCAGGGCTGTATCGCCGGCGGACGCCATTATTTCCATATCAATTCAAACGGCGACTGCGAGCCCTGCGCATTTGTGCATTACTCAAATGTCAATATAAAGGATCATTCCGTTCTTGAGGCGCTTCAGAGCCCGCTGTTTATGGCTTACAAGAAAAATCAGCCTTTCAACAACAATATGCTGCGCCCCTGCCCCGTTTTGGATAACCCCGGAGCCATCAGCAAAATGGTCCACGAAACGGGCGCATATTCAACTGAGATGAACCATCCCGAAAGCGCCAACGAGCTGTTTGACAAAACAATAGCCGCCGCGAAAGCGTGGAAAGTGAAAGCCGACGAGCTTTTCGACCGCAACGAGTACATAACAAAGCATGTTAAAGATGAAAACATGTACAATTATGAAAAGTCGGACGAGGAACGCGACTTTTCGGAGTTTGAAAAAACAGCCGACTGATAAATAATCTTAAAGCAGGGCGTGCCGAAAGGCGCGCCCATAAAGCATTATAAAATAGGTAGCATTTTTTCTTTTGCGGCAGAGCAAAATGAGCCGCGAAAACGCCCGTAAAACGGGCATATTAAATAAAACGGGAAAAAGGAGTTAAAAATGGATAGCGATTCTGTCCGATTGATAGCGATAATGGTGGCGCTGGTTATTTTCAGCGCGTTTTTTTCCTCTGCCGAAACCGCGTTTTCATCTCTGAACACGGTGAAGTTAAAGGCGATGGGGGCAAACGGAAAGCACAAAAAAGGAATTGCGCGCGCGCTTGCTCTCTCCGAGGATTACGATATAGTTCTTTCCACGATCCTTATCGGCAACAATCTTGTGAATATCGCCTGCACCTCAATAGCCACGCTGGTGTTTACGGGCTTTTTGGGCGAGCAGCTCGGCACTACCGTTTCAACGATAGTGATGACGATTACCGTGCTGATTTTCGGCGAGGTCACTCCTAAGCAGATCGCAAAGGAAAAGGCGGAGGGCTACGCCGTACTAATCGCACCGATCGTAAAATTTTTTATTATCCTGTTCAGCCCGCTCAATTTCTTTTTCAGACTGTGGTCAAAGCTCATAACAAAGCTGTTTGGCATAAGCAAGGTTAAAACCGTGACAGAGGAGGAGCTTAAAACATATGTAAGCGAGGCTCATTCCGGCGGCGAGATAGACGAAAACGAATCAAAGCTGATACGCTCGTCCATAGAATTTGACGATATAGATGTATCCGATATTCTCACGCCGCGCGTCGATGTTGCGGCGGTGAGCAAATACGCCTCCTTTTCGGAGATAGAAAAGGTTTTCAGGGATAATAATTTCAGCCGCCTGCCCGTATATATAAATGATATAGACCATATCGTGGGCATAATTCACCACCGTGATTTCGAGGCGGCAAGGGAACGGGGGCTCAAATCCCTGCGAACGATAATGAAGCCGGTAACAACCGTTTCTCCCGATACGAAAATCTCAAAGCTTCTGCGCATATTGCAAAAGAATAAAACGCACCTTGCCGTTGTGGTGGATGAATTCGGCGGCACGGAGGGCATAGTCACTCTTGAGGATATACTTGAGGAGCTTGTAGGAGAAATATGGGACGAGCACGATGAAATATCGGTGGATATAGAAAAAATATCCGACACCGAATATATAGTCGACGGCTCGGCGTCTATTCAGGATTTTTTCGAGTATTTCGGCTTGATGGAGAGAGAGCAGGATATAACGACCGTCAACGGCTGGGTGATGCTCAATACGGATAAGATACCGGAAGCGGGAGACGGCTTTGAATATAAAAATCTTAAAGTAAATGTGCTTTCAACAGACGGCAAGAGAGCGGATAAAATAAAAATTACTGTTTCGGAAAACGGTGAGGCAGATGTTTCTGAATAGAAGAAAGCAATTTAATCTGGGCGGCTATGATTTTATCATAGCGGGGCTTGGAAATCCCGGCGCAAAATATGAGATGACTCGGCATAACGCGGGTTTTCTCGCCATTGATATGCTGGCGATAAACGAGGGCGTTAATTTAAAAAGGCTGAAATTTCACGCCCTTGTCGCCGATCTCACGATCGCAGGCAAAAGATGCCTTTTGATGAAGCCGCAGACCTTTATGAACAACTCGGGCGACGCGATAGGCGAGGCGGCGGCGTTTTATAAGATACCGCCGGAAAATGTGCTTGTTATTTCGGACGATATTACGCTTGATATGGGAACGGTGAGAATAAGGCGCAAGGGCTCTGCCGGCGGGCACAACGGGCTGAAAAGTATAATCGGTCGCCTCGGCTCGGAGGAATTTATGCGCATAAAAATCGGCGTGGGCAAGAAGCCCGATGACGATTACGACCAAATCGAATGGGTGCTTGCGCGGTTTCCAAAGGAAGATGAGCCGCAGTTAAAGGAGTCCCTGAAAAATGCCGTTTCCGCTATACCGTATATCGTCGGCGGTGAAATTGAGAAAGCAATGAATTTGTTTAATTCGTAAAGATAGAGGAAAAATCATAATATGTCTTGCTTTTCGGAAATTTTGAAAAAGAGCAATGAGTTTTTAAGCCTCGGCAAAAGCGTATCCCCCACGGGCGCGCCTGTCGGGGCAACAGGTGTTTCGGACGCCTTTAAAGCGCCTCTTATCCATTCTCTCATTGAGCAGAAGTCGGCAAGGGCGATAATAATAACGCCGGATGAGGCGTCCGCCGTAAAGCTGAAAGAGGATCTTTCGTCGCTTCAAAACGGCGTGCTGCTCTATCCCTCGCGCGAATTCACCTTTCAGCGCGTGGCGGGCGTATCACATGAGTTTGAGCATATCCGCCTCGGCGTTCTTTCAAAAATGATAAAGGGCGATTACAGCGCGGTGGTGTGCAGCGTAAACGCCGCGTGCCAGATGACTGTGCCGCCAAAGGCATTGGAGCAATTTTCGTTTAAAATAACCGAGGGCGATACGGTAGATATATACGAAACGGCGGCTCGCTTTACCGCGGCGGGCTACAGCCGCTACGACCAAGTCGACGGCGTTTCTCAATTCTCGGTAAGGGGCGGCATAATAGATGTTTTCCCGCCGGGTGCGGCAGAGCCGTTCAGAATAGAGCTCTGGGGAGACACGGTCGATTCGATTTACACCTTTGACGCAGTCTCTCAAAGGCGCACGGCGTCGGCGAAAAGCGTGGAGATAATACCCGCCGAAGAGGTCCTTTTTAAAAACGCGGAAAAATTCGCGGAAAAAATCGAAAAGCTCGCCTCGTCTTTGAAGGGCAAGGCGATAAAGGCGAGGGAAAGTCTTAACGCCGACGCGGATATTTTGAAAAACGGCGGCTCTCTTGCGTGCGGCGACAGATATCTTCCGCTCGCGTATGAAAGCATGGGGATCTTCGACTATGCCGACGGGCTTGTTTTCGCCTGCGAAACGGCAAAAATAAAGGAACGCCTCACGGCGCAGCAAAAGCTTATGGCGGAGCAGCTGAAATGGTATCTTGAAAGCGGCGATCTCTGCAAAGGGCTCGATAAATTTTTCCTTGATTTTGAAGAACTCGTAAATCAATATAATTCACACGGTGCGGTATATCTTGATTCCCTGCCGAGAGGCTCGTTTGATACGCCCGTTTCGCATCTTTCCTCATTCACCGTGCAGAGCTTCGGCGTCTGGGACGGCACATTGAAACGGCTTTGCGAAGAGATAAAGCCGCTTTACGACAGCGGTTACACCGTGTATGTTATGGCGGGCTCGCAAAGGGCGGGAAGAGCTCTCGCGCTCGATCTTTCAAACGAGGGATACAACGCCGTTTTCCTTGAAAAACCGCCACGCGAGTTTCAAGGCGGCGCAGTCACGGTAACGGGCGGCGCAGTCAGCCGCGGCTTTCTGCTTTCGGATATAAAATTCGCGCTTTTCACTTATTCAAAGACGGTGCAGAAAAAAAGCAAAGCGCGCCGAGCGGACGCCAAAAACGCGATACATTCTCTTGACGAGCTCGCCGTGGGAGACTATATAGTCCACAATGTTCACGGGATAGGTATATTCGATGGGATACATTCGCTTGAAATAAAAAATGTCAAAAAGGATTATATAAAAATATCCTATGCGAAGGGAGACACGCTTTATGTTCCCGTAACGCAGCTTGACCTTGTTTCAAAATATGTCGGCCCGAGGGAGGACAGCAGAGTAAAAATAAACCGTCTCGGCGGCAGTGAATGGAAAAAGACGAAGGAGCGCGTTCGCGCCTCCGTCAGGGATATGGCAAAGGAGCTCATAGCGCTCTATGCGAAACGGCTGAGCACAAAGGGCTACGCCTTTTCCGAGGATACCGATATGCAGCGTGATTTTGAGCTTCGCTTTGCATACGATGAAACGGAGGATCAGCTTCGCAGCGCGAATGAGATAAAGGGCGATATGGAGCGCCCCGCGCCTATGGACAGACTGCTGTGCGGCGATGTCGGCTTCGGAAAAACCGAGGTGGCGCTGAGGGCGGCGTTCAAATGCGTGTCCGAAAGCAAGCAGTGCGCCGTGCTTGTGCCCACAACGGTGCTGGCAATGCAGCATTTCAATACGATAAAGGCAAGAATGGAAGCGTTCCCCGTAAGAATAGAAATGCTTTCACGCTTTGTGCCGCCGAAAAGGCAAAAGCAGATCCTTGAGGATCTGGAGCAGGGAAAAGTAGATCTGCTGGTTGGCACTCACAGGATCATCAGCAGGGATATTAAATTCAAGGATCTCGGTCTGCTGATAGTTGATGAGGAGCAGCGCTTCGGCGTGGCGCAAAAGGAAAAGATAAAGGAAAAATTCCCAAAGGTCGATGTGCTCACACTGTCCGCCACCCCGATACCGAGAACACTGAATATGGCGATGAGCGGGATAAGAGATATGAGCATACTTGAGGAAGCGCCGGGCGACCGTCACCCCGTTCAAACATATGTTATCGAGTATGATTTCGATGTTCTTGTTGAGGCTATGGAGCGCGAGCTTCAAAGAGGCGGGCAGTGCTACTATCTTCACAACAATATAGACACTATAGAGCATACGGCGATACGCATTAAAAAAGCGCTCCCGTCGGCGAATGTGGGAATAGCCCACGGCAAAATGAGCGAGGAACAGCTTTCGGATGTGTGGGGCAGGCTTCTGAACGGCGAGATAGATATACTCGTCTGCACCACGATAATTGAAACGGGTATAGATGTTGCGAATGTCAACACCCTGATAATTGAAAATTCCGACAGGATGGGGCTTGCTCAGCTTCATCAGATAAGAGGAAGAGTAGGCAGAAGCTCCCGCCGCGCCTTTGCGTATCTAACATTTACAAGAGGCAAGGAGCTTTCCGATGTGGCTTACAAAAGGCTGGAAGCCATAAGGGAATACACCGAATTCGGCTCAGGCTTCAAAATAGCTATGCGCGACCTTGAAATAAGGGGCGCGGGCTCTATTCTCGGCAGCCGCCAGCACGGGCATATGGAGGCGGTGGGCTACGATATGTATTTAAAGCTGCTCAGCGACGCGGTCGCTCAGGAAAAGGGAGAAATATCCGAAACCTCGCAGGAACGGGAATGCCTCATAGACCTGCCTGTTGACGCCCATATTCCCGAGGATTATATTTCCTCCACGGCCCACAGGCTTTCAATGTATAAGCGTATCGCGGCGATACGCAGCGACGCGGACGCCAACGATGTTTTCGATGAGCTTAAGGACAGATTCGGACCTCCGCCGGAGGCAATATACGGGCTTGTTGAGATCGCCCTCCTCAGAAACGAGGCGGCAAGCATCGGCGTTTATGAAATTTCGCAAAAAAGCGGCTCCGTTTTGTTTTATATGAACGAGCCCGATATAAAGCTTGTTATGGCGCTCAATAAAGAAATGAAGGGCAGAGTTTTGCTTTCGGCAGGGAAAAAAGCGTATATCGCCGTAAAGACGGGCGGCGAAAGCTCCCTTGAAACGGCGAGAAATTCGCTTAAAATAATGAACGGCGTTTTGAATGAAAATGTATAATACAAATCACCCGTGGGCATAATGCTTTTGAGGTGTTTTATATGTCATCAAATTCAAAAGCAAACAGAGGAAATAAAAATATGCGGGCGCTGTTTTCCGTCATATGTATTTCTATTATTGCCCTCGGGCTTATCGTTTATTTCTCCACCCGATCGGGCAATAACGATATTGTAAACGAAAATACGACGATTGAAGATACATCGGCGGTGCAAAACAGCGTTACGGTGGAGGACACCACGGCCCAGCCCTCCACAACAAAGCCCACTACCGAAAAGAAACCGGAAACAACAAAGGAAAGCACATCGATGCCGCTTTCCGACACTAACACGCCGTATGTGAGCTTTTATAAGTATCCGATAGGCGAAACGGTGGCAAAGGGTTATACGGAGGAGCTTGTGTTCAACGCTACCATGGGAGATTACAGAAGCCACACCGCGGTGGATTTTAAAGGCAGCGAGGGCGAGGAGGTCTACGCCATAAACGACGGGATCGTGCTCACCGTTTACAACGACGGTATGTGCGGTATGACTGTTGAAATAGACCACGGCGGCACGCTTGTGGCAAAATACAGCGGGCTCGATGTGGTAAATGTTTCAAAGGGCGATTCGGTTATGATAGGCTCAACGATAGGAACTCTCGGCAAGGTGCCGTTTGAATCGGCGGACGGATGCCACCTTCATCTTGAAACAAGATTTGAGGGCAAATGCGTAAATCCGCTTGATATCATGGGAAAAACCGACTGATAAAAGCGAAAAAACGACTGCAAGCATATCCTTTTCGGATCACTTGCAGCCGTTTTTTTGTTTGTTTTATATTCCCTTTTAAGCGAGCTTTACTTGCTACTTCGCAAAGAAGGTGTAGGCTATATACGCCGCATAACCCGCCAGCATTATAATGCCTTGGGAACGGTGAAATTTCTTTGTTATTATAGTCGGGATCACAGCCACGGAAATAGCGGCGAGGCATACTATCATATCGATCTCAACGGAGGGCGCCGAAACCGCCAGCATACCGTTGCCGCCGCCTGCCGAGACCGCGGAGCATATGGGAAGAATGAGGGAGAGGTCTATTATATTCGCACCGAGGATATTGCCGACGGAAAGTGAGCCCGCCTTTTTGCGAATGGCGGTAATGGTGGTGACAAGCTCGGGAAGCGAAGTGCCTATCGCTATGGCGAAAACGCTTATTATTCTTTGGGGAATGCCGAGGCTTTCGGCTATCTGCGTGCCGTAGTTGACGAGAAGCTGCGCGCCAACAACGATCCCCGCCGCGCCGAGTACGAAAAAGGCTATGTTTTTAGCCCAATCCTTCGATGTTGCGGAGGCTTTGGTGGGGATAACGCCATCTTCCGGCTGGAGACCGATATTATCGGGGCTCGGCTCTACCTGTATGTTTTCCCTTTTGAGGGATATAAAGTTTTCGATAAAGAAAGCTATAAAGAGCACGACAAGAACGACTATGCCCGCCCAAGTGAGGTGATAGTACATATTCGTTTCGCCCTCAAAGGTAAGCTCCTCTTTTTTGGTGAATATGCACCCCAAAACAAGCGCAACGGAAGTTCCCAGCATAATAAGCGCCTTCGGGGTAAATTCTTTGCGCTTAACGGTAAACGGCATACAAACGATGAATAATCCGAGTATCATAGCAGAGTTTGCCGTTACGGAGCCGATGGCGTTCCCCGCCGCCATATCAACATTGCCCTGCGCCGTTGCCGTTATGCTCACTATCATTTCGGGAAGCGTTGTTGCTATAGAAACGATAGTTGCGCCGATAACAAATTTCGGAACTCCGGCGACCTCGGCTATCCAGCTTGCGGAATCAACGAACCAGTCTCCGCCCTTGATAATAAGCACAAGACCAACGATAAAAAGAACATACATTAAAACAGTTGCGCCCATAATAAACCGCCCTAAAAAATTAGTTTAAATAATATTAACCCTAATTGCCGCTCTTGTCAATGATGAGAGCTATTTATTTATTGACTGTTGCCAAATTCTGCTTTATATGATAAAATGGCACTGAATTTTTGTTTAAGGCTGTGTGTTTTATTGAGTTTGAATGAAGCCGACAGAATAAAGCTCATTGAGATATTGATACCCGCGCTTATTGCCGTTTCCATATTTACGGCGTTTATCGTAAGCGGCCATGTCACCAAAAATCTTGATGAGACAAATCCCACTGCCGTGACCCTTGAAAAAGACGAGGGTCAAGCGGCGGTGTCAAAATCATCGGGGTCGGGCTCCGTCACCTTAGTAGCGGTTGGAGACAATTTAATTCAAAGCCCCCTTATAGCGGCGGGGCAGTCTGAGGATAAGGGTGAGGATTACAGTTCGTTTTACGCGAATATCGGCAAGTATATTTCCTCCGCCGATATTGCCGCCATAAATCAGGAGACGGTGCTGGGCGGCTCGGAATTTCCCTACACGGGCTATCCTCTCTACAATACGCCGTGGGCGGTTGCCGACGCGGCGGTAGATGCGGGCTTCAATCTGTTTACCTGCGCCACGGAGCATGCGCTCGATATGGGCTTTGAGGGCATCCGGCAGGAATGCGCTTATTTTGAGAAGCACCCCGATGTCATCCACACGGGCACATATTCCTCCGAAACGGATCACAACAGCATTACATATGTAAAAAAGAATAATATAGTTTTCGCCCTGCTGAATTACACTCAGGGCACAAACGGCATACTCGCACCGGACGACAAGCAGTGGTGCGTTGATATTATGGAAAGGGAAAAGATAACGAGCGATGTGACAAAGGCGCGTGAAAACGCCGATGTGGTTGTTGTATTCGCCCATTGGGGAACGGAAAACAGCTCGACGGTTTCCTCCTATCAAAAAGAGTATGTGCAGCTTTTCTCGGATCTGGGCGTAGATATAGTCATCGGCAGCCATCCTCATGTTTTGCAGCCTGTGGAATGGGTGGAAAATTCCCAAACGGGCGGCAAAATGCTTGTTTATTACTCGCTGGGCAATTTTATTTCCTATCAAGCCGGACTCGATCAGCTATGCGGAGGTATGGCGCAGATAAAAATCGATAAAACATCGCAGGGGATAACGATTTCCTCGGCTAAGCTCATTCCCACGGTTTGCCTTTATAGTGAAGACGGCGGGGATTACAGCTTTACCGTCTATGCCCTGCCCGATTATACAAAGGATAAGGCGCAGACTCATAAGCTCTATGATTCGGGGGCAACTCCCGAATACTTCACGGAGCTGGTAAACGGCGTTATCTCAAAAGAATTTTTGTAAAATGCACAAAAGTTATTTGATAATTGCGCTCGGAAAACCGCACATTATATAAAATTGCGGAATTTCGTTGACTTTTTTTCGACAAGGCGGATATAATGAAAGAGCAGTAAGAACAAAGGCGTTCCGATTTTTCGGAGCGCCTTTGTCTGTTTATAATCATAATCGGAGGTAATGAATTATGAGCAAATTTACAAAAGAGCAAATACTTAAAGACGCAGAAGAAAAAAATGTTGAGTTTGTAAGGCTTCAGTTCACCGATGTTTTCGGCTTGATGAAGAATGTTGCCATCACCGTTTCACAGCTTGAAAAGGCGCTTGATAACGAGTGCATGTTCGACGGCTCCTCCATAGACGGATTTGTCCGCATCGACGAGTCCGATATGTATCTTCATCCCGATCTCGATTCGTGGTCGATTTTCCCGTGGAGGACATTTAACGGCAAGACAACGGCGCGCCTTATCTGCTCCGTATATATGGCGGACAATAAGACTCCGTTTTTGGGCGATCCCAAGAATGTGCTTAAAAAGGTCATCGCCGAGGCGGAAGAAATGGGCTACGGCTTCAATGTTGGCCCCGAGCTTGAATTTTTCCTCTTCAAGAGGGATGAGGACGGCAATCCGACTACGCAGATGACGGATAAGGGCGGTTATTTTGACCTCAACCCCATCGACGCGGGCGAAAACTGCCGCCGCGATATATGCCTTGCCCTTGAGGATATGGGCTATGAGATCGAGGCTTCTCACCATGAGGTCGCCGAGTCACAGCACGAGATAGATTTCAGATTTGACGATGTAATGACAACGGCGGACAGGGTAATGACCTTCAAGCATGTTGTTAAAACATATGCCACAAAGCACGGCCTTTATGCCACATTTATGGCAAAGCCCGTTTTCGGCATCAACGGCTCGGGTATGCACACAAATATGAGCCTTTACAAGCTTGCCGACGGCTCGAATGCCTTTGACGACCCGTCCGATCCTCTCGGCCTTTCTAAAACCGCCTATTCGTTTATAGCCGGAATTATCGCGCACATCAAGGGCATAACGCCGTTTTCAAATCCCACCACAAACTCATATAAGAGGCTTGTTCCGGGCTATGAAGCGCCCTGCTATATCGCGTGGTCGGCGTCAAACCGCTCATCGCTTGTTCGTATTCCCGCCGCGAGAGGTAAGGGAACGCGCGTTGAGCTGCGCTGCCCCGATCCCACATGCAATCCGTATCTTGAAATGGCGCTTTGCCTTGCCGCCGGACTTGACGGCATAAAGAAGAATATGACGCCTCCCGTGCCCGTTGATTACAATGTATTCGACCTGAATTCCGCGGAGCGTGAGAAAGCGGGTATCGACTGCCTGCCCGGCAACCTTATAGAGGCCGTTAATGCTGCGGAGGCAGACCCGTTCGTAAGAGAAACTGTCGGCGACCATGTTTTCAACGCCTATATCGAGGGCAAGAAGAACGAGTGGGATGAATACCGCACTCAGGTTACCGAGTGGGAGATAAAGAGATATCTCAAAAAGTAATGCGTTGCCTTTTAAAAAAACCCTCTCTTTAGGCTGAAAATGCCGTTTGATAAAGGTCGGCGCGGATAACGCCCGCGTCGGCCGCTCAAATACACAAAGGAGTGTATTTCATTGCTTTTGCAGGTGAAATGCGCTCCTTTTTACTTTTTATCGGTTTGTGCCCGTGGCGGGTTTGCGGCTTTATGCCCGCCGGCGGGCATAGATACCCCGGGGTAAAGCCCCGAATTGAATAAGCGCGCTTGGAGCGCAAAAAAATCTCTGTCTTTAATCAACTGTAGGAGGAAGAATTATGGATAATATTATTGAAGTTATAAGCAGTGAAGTGTTCGGCGTTTGGTTTTTGATAGGCGCGGCGCTTGTTTTCTTTATGCAATGCGGCTTTGCAATGGTGGAAACGGGCTTTACAAGAGCCAAAAACGCCGGAAATATCATAATGAAAAACCTTATGGATTTCTGCATCGGCACGCCGATGTTCCTGATCATCGGCTTCGGGCTGATGATGGGCGAGGAGGCACTCGGCGGCTTCTGCGGGCTTCCCACCTTAGGGCTTTTCACCGATTATGAAAACTTTGATTGGTCAAATTTTGTATTCAACCTTGTTTTCTGCGCCACCGCCGCCACAATAGTTTCCGGCGCAATGGCGGAAAGAACGAAGTTCAGCTCATATTGCATTTACAGCGCGGTGATAAGCGCGGTCATATACCCGATCGAGGCGGGCTGGATATGGAATCCGTCCGGTTGGCTGGCGAATTTGGGCTTTCACGATTTCGCGGGCTCATGCGCGATCCATATGGTGGGCGGTCTCACCGCGTTCATCGGCGCGATCATGGTCGGCCCGCGTATCGGCAAATATGTCACAAACAAGAAAACCGGCAAAAAGGATGTAAAAGCTATTCCGGGGCATAGTCTCACCCTTGGGGCTCTCGGCGTTTTCATTCTTTGGTTCGGTTGGTACGGCTTCAACGGCGCGGCAGCCACAAGCGGCGATCAGCTCGCTTCAATATTTCTCACTACGACCTGCGCGCCCGCGGTTGCCACATGCGTAACGATGATATTCACTTGGATAAAGAACGGCAAGCCGGATGTTTCAATGTCGCTCAACGGCTCTCTCGCGGGGCTCGTTGCCGTAACCGCCGGCTGTGATGTGGTGGACGCTCTCGGCTCTTGCCTTATCGGCGCGGTTTCCGGTATTCTTGTGGTCGTCGCGGTTGAATTTATCGATATAAAGCTGAAGGTCGACGATCCCGTAGGCGCCGTGGCGGTCCACGCCGCAAACGGTATTTGGGGCACTTTGGCGGTAGGGCTTTTTGCAACCACAAGCGTTCCCTCAAACGATTCGTTCAAAGGGCTGTTTTACGGTGGAGGCTTCAAGCTTTTGGGCACACAGGCACTCGGCGTAGTCTGCGTTGCGGCTTGGACTGTTGTAACGATGTCGGCTGTATTCTTTTTAATCAAAAAGACGAACGGGCTCAGAGTCTCGGCGGAAGAAGAGCTCAAGGGGCTCGATTCCACGGAGCACAATCTGCCCTCCGCCTATGCCGATTTTATGCCTACGCTTGCGTATGCCGCGGCGGGCGCTTCCGTTGCATCACCTTTATCCGCTCCCAAAGTACCCGTTGAAGCGGCTGTCCCCGTTGAGTCATACACCGCCGCAAAGGGCGACGGCAAGCTCACGAATGTGGTGATGATATTCAACCCCGCAAAGTTTGAGGATGTTAAGAACGCCATGAACGCCATAGGAGTGACCGGTATGACGGTGACGAATGTTATGGGCTGCGGCGTTCAGAAAGGGCACAGTAAAATGTATCGCGGCGTAGCGATAGAGGAAATGAGTCTCAATCCGAAAATGAAGCTTGAAATGGCAGTTTCCAAAGTACCTGTTCCCACCGTAATAGACGCCGCAAGAGCCGCTCTTTATACCGGAAACATAGGCGACGGAAAAATATTCCTTTACGATATAGAAGATGTGGTCAAGGTGCGCACCGGAGAAACGGGAACACAGGCGCTTCAGGGCGAGGAGGATCTCGCAAACGACTGATCACGCGCAAATAAACCCGTGAAAGCCCGGCATATGGCTTTTATCGAATAAAAAAGCGGCAATATCCTTGATGGATACTGCCGCTGATTTTAACTTGTTTTTAATATTGATTTACTCCGCGTTTTGTATTTCGTAAAGCTTGTCGGGATAATCGCTCATAATGCAGTCCGCGCCTACGGAGATCAGGTATTCCATATCGTCCTCATCATTGATAGTCCAATACTGAACGGCGATACCTCTTTCGTGCGCGTAATTTATCACCTTCGCCGTGGCGAGGTTTGCGATGATCCTGTAGGGCATACTGTAGGGTATCTGCAAAACCGAGTAGGCGGGGTCGAAATCACTGTCGTTTCTCAGCGCCGCCGCCCAAAAGGCGAGCACCTCTTTTATTGTGGCGCTGCGCTGAAGATCGGGGTAATTCTCGTCAACATAAAGGGATACCTCTTCCTTGAATGTGCCGAAAACCACATTGTTTAAAAGCCCTTTATCTTTCAAAATGCCGTAGAGAATATCAACGCCCTTTTTGCCGAGGTCGCCGCCGTTTTTGATTTCTATAATATAGTTATAATCGCCCGTGCCCATCAGATAGTCGAGCACATCCTCAAGCCTGAGGATCTTTACATCGTCGGGCACATTCTCGCCGCTGTATCCCGCATAGGGCATATCGCCGTTTTCGTCAACGAATTTCGCCCCCATATTGAGTGTGCGAAGCTCGTCATATGTATAGTCCTCGGGTCGCGCATCCTGAACTCCGAAGACCGTTTCGGAATCGGATGTTCTGTCCAGCGTGTCGTCATGGAGCAGGACAAGCACATTATCCTTCGTGATATGCAGGTCAAATTCAAAAGTATCTATCCTGAAGCTGCTGCTTTCGGCGCAGTTTGCAAACGCCTTTTTCGTCTCTTCGGGCATTATTCCGCCGCCGCTGCGGTGGGCGCTTATCTGCGTGTTGCCCATTCCAACGATATACGGATTATCCGTGTCATATGTCTTGATGTTTTTCGGGTCGGAATGCCAGCTTGCGGATATTGCAAAAGCCGCCGCCGCGAGCGCGAGTATTACTAAAATAACAAGTAAAATTTTTACGGCTTTCGGGACTTTTATTCCTTTTCTTTCCTCAGTTTTCAAAATATTCACCTCTTACCGAAAAGTATATGGCACGAAAATTGTTTTGTCAAACGCCCGTCGATAAAATATGGCGGGCAACACAGATCGATAAAGCCGAAAAAATTGTGGACTTTCTACAAATTACCGTTTATTGGAAAGGATTTTTCGGCAAATGTCTGTGCAACTTAACGATGAAATAAAAGTCTTAGTGAAATATTCTATATATTCGCTCGCAAGGGCGCATAAATTTTTGTAAAATGATGAAATTGCCTTTGATTTATTGATAAGAAAGTATCTTGGTTTTATAATTATATATATGTAATATATGCAGTACCTATAAGGAGGAGTTATTATGCTTAAAGAGGGGCAGGTCAGGATACCTTCCGGCTGCGCCATCGCGGCGATAATAGACCGCAAGGGCGGCAGAATAAACGGCTCGGAGATAATAAAATCCATTGCTCTTATGCACGACCGCTCTAACGGGCTCGGCGGAGGGTTTGCCGCTTACGGCATATATCCCGAGCACGCCGATGATTACGCTTTCCATGTTTTTTATGATTCCGCGCAGGCGAAAGCCGAGTGCGAGGAATTTCTCTTCAAGCATTTCAATGTTGATGTTTCGGAAAAAATACCCACCAAAAAGATGGAATCCATCGCCAACGGACCGGATATTTGGCGCTATTTCGCAAAGCCCAATAAGGTGCGTATGAGGGAAGCCCGCCTCGATGAGGAGGAATATACCGTTCAGTGCGTTATGAAGGTAAATCAAAACATTGAGGGCGCATTCATTTTCTCCAGCGGAAAGAATATGGGCTGCTTTAAAGCCGTGGGCTTTCCCGAGGATGTTGGCGAGTTTTATATGCTCGATCAGTACGACGCCTATCTCTGGACGGCGCATGGCAGATTTCCGACAAACACCCCGGGCTGGTGGGGCGGCTCTCACCCGTTCAATATCCTTGACTGGTCGATAGTTCACAACGGGGAGATCTCCTCCTACGACACCAACAGAAGGTATATCGAGCAGTTCGGCTATGTTTGCACAATGCAGACGGATACCGAGGTCATTACATATCTTTTTGACCATTTGCTGCGCCATCACGGTCTGCCGATAGAGGTCGCCGCCGATGTGCTCACCGCTCCCGAATGGGCGGAAATAGACAGAATGGATAAGGACAGAAAAGAATATTTCACCGCCCTGCGCTCGATTTACAACGCGGCTCTGGTAAACGGTCCGTTTTCCGTTATCCTCGGCTCAAACAAGGGTCTGCTTGCGATAAACGACAGGTTGAAGCTTCGTTCCCTTACCGCGGCCACCAAGGGCAACAGAGCGTATTTCGCATCCGAGGAATCGGCTATACGCATAATTTGCCCCGACCCGGACAGAGTTTGGTCGGTAAGCGGCGCAGAGCCTGTTTTCATACCGCTTGAAATAGAGAAAGAGGAGGGCAGAAGAAGATGATAAATTACATTCCCCGCCGTTTTACCGTTGTGCGCGACAGAGAGCTTTGCATAGACTGCGGCTGCTGTGTGCGCCAATGCTCTAACGAATGCCATTATTACGATGACGACGGCAAGACCGTTCTTTCAAACTCAAACGAATGCGTCGCCTGCCACAGGTGCGTGGATCTTTGCCCCACAGGCGCGCTTCGTATAGAAAAATATGTTTGCGATTACCGCGACAACGCCAACTGGACTCCTCAGTATCAGCAGGAGGTTTGCCGGCAGGCAAACACGGGCTCTACTCTGCTTTCGGCTATGGGAAACCCGCAGCCGTATCCCATTTACTGGGATAAGCTGCTGCTCAACGCCTCTCAGGTTACGAATCCGTCCATAGACCCGCTTCGTGAGCCCATGGAGATACGCACCATTTTAGGCAAAAAGCCGGAGAAGATAGAGGTGGAGAAAAAGGGCAGGCTCAAAACAAAGATGCCTCCCCAAGTCGTGCTTGAGACGCCGATCATCTTTTCGGCTATGTCGTTCGGCTCTATCAGCATGAACGCGCAGAAATCCCTTGCAATCGCGGCAAAGGAGCTCGGCACACTGTTTAACACAGGCGAGGGCGGCCTCCACGAGGAGTTAAAGGATTTCGGAAAATACGCCGTTGTTCAGGTGGCGTCGGGTCGATTCGGAGTACATAAGGGTTACCTTGAAAATTCAAGATTTATCGAGATAAAGATAGGCCAGGGCGCGAAGCCCGGCATAGGCGGGCATTTGCCGGGAGAAAAGGTAAATGTCGAGGTATCAAACGCCCGAATGATACCCGTGGGCTCAGACGCGATCTCGCCCGCGCCTCACCACGATATTTATTCGATAGAGGATCTGCGCCAGCTTATTTGGTCGCTGAAGCAGGCGACGGACGGCAAAAAGCCCGTTTCGGTAAAAATAGCCGCCGTTCACAATATAGCCGCCATAGCCTCCGGCGTTGCGCGCGCCGGCGCCGATATAGTCGTGATAGACGGCTTCAGAGGCGGCACGGGCGCCGCCCCCACAAGAATACGCGACAATGTGGGTATTCCCATCGAGCTCGCTCTTGCCGCCGCCGATCAAAGGCTTCGTGACGAGGGTATTCGCTCCACCGTTTCGCTTGTTGCGGCGGGCTCGTTCAGATGCTCCGCGGATATTGTAAAGGCAATAGCTCTGGGCGCCGACGCCTGCTATATCGCATCCGCCGCGCTCATAGCGATGGGCTGCCATATGTGCCAAACCTGCAACACGGGCAAGTGCAACTGGGGCATCGCCACACAGCGCCCCGATCTCACTCGCCGTCTCAATCCCGAGATCGCGTCAAAGAGAGTTATCAATCTTGTAAACGCGTGGAATCACGAGATAAAAGAGATAATGGGCGGCATGGGCATAAATTCCACGGACTCCCTTCGCGGAAACAGGCTTATGCTCCGCGGCATAGGGCTCAACGAAAAAGAGCTTGAAATACTCGGCGTAAAGCACGCCGGAGAATAAGGAGGCAGTGATATGAAAAAAGTGTTCGCCAGAGAAAATCTCTGCATAAACTGCCGACTTTGCGAGGTCTATTGCAAAACGGCTCACAGCAAAAGCAAGGATGTTGTGAAAGCATATAAGAAAGAATCGCCCGCGCCGGTTTCAAGAATAACCGTTTACGGCGACAATGCCGTTTCCGTTGCCGTAAATTGCCGCCATTGCGACGATCCCGCCTGCGTTCGCGCTTGCATAACGGGCGCTATGCACAAGGATAAGCGCACGGGTATAGTTTCGGTTGACGAAAACAAGTGCATCGGCTGTATGACCTGCCTTGCCGTCTGCCCCATAGGCTGTATAAAAACAGATAAAATCGCCATGAAATGCGATCTCTGCAAGGGCGAAGAGCCGGCATGCGTCAAAAACTGCCCCAACAGAGCGCTCGTGTGGCTTGAAGTCGGAGGTGGCGAGTGATGAAAAAATATGTTATCGTCGGCGCGTCGGCGGCAGGGCTTGCTACTGCCGAAAGCATAAGAAAAACAGACCCGTCGGGCGAGATAACCGTGCTTACGAAAGAGGCTTACGCGCCCTACAGCCGTCCGTCAATAAGCTATTATTTAAAGGGCGTTGTTGACGAGAGGAATATGTATCTCCGCAAGGCGTCCTTCTACAAGGAAAACAGAATAAATATAGTGACAAATTGCAATGTCACGAAAATAGACAGGGAAAACAAGCTCGTAAAAGCCGGAAGAAAAGAATATTATTACGACAAGCTCTGCCTTGCGACAGGGTCAAAGCCCTTTGTGCCGCCGATGAAAAATGTTGAGGGTATGAAAAACGCTCTCACCTTTCTTGATTTGGCGGCCGCCAAAGCGGTCAAGAAGGCGGCGAATTCCAAAACGAGGGCGGTCGTCATCGGCGCGGGGCTCATAGGAATGAAAGCGGCGGAGGGCCTTTCAAAAATATGCGAAAGCGTTGATGTTGTAGAGCTCGCTCCCCGTGTTCTCCCGTCGATCCTCGATGAAAAGAGCGCCGTATCGGTAAAGAGCCATTTGGAGGCTCACGGAATACGCTTTCATCTTGAGAATACGGTCGTTGAGGCAAAGACGAAAAACGGCTCGATAGTAGAGGTCGTTCTCAAAAACGGCGAAGCGCTGCCGTGCGATCTGCTGATTTTGGCGGTAGGCGTGCGCCCCGAGACCGCTCTTGCGGAAAAGGCGGGGCTTGAGGTGAACAGAGGTATTATGACCGATCCCGAAACCATGCTCACCTCAGATGAGAACATTTACGCGGCGGGCGACTGCACCGTTTCGGTAGATATGCTCGACGGCTCAAAGAAAATAATCGCTCTGTGGCCGAACGCCGTGCAGCAGGGTGCTGCGGCGGGAAGCCAAATGGCGGGCGGAAGCCTTACCACGGGCGGCACTTACAGCGTAAACGCGATAGACTTTTTCGGTCTTAGAATATGCACCTGCGGGCTTATCAACGCCAAGGGCGAGCAGTACAGCGACAAAATCAAGCGCGCAGGCTCGTCATACAAACGCCTTATATTTGAAGGCGGCAGGCTTGTGGGATTTGTGCTGATAAACTCAAGCGACAACGCGGGAATATACACCCGACTGATTTCGGACGGCACGGATATTTCCGCCCTGCACGGCGATATTATGGATGTTCCCTCGCTGTTTATGTTTGACAAAGCCGTGAGAACGGAGAAGCTGACGGGAGGTGTTGCGTTATGAGCATTGAAGCGGGACTTGAAAGATACGAAAAGCTGAACGAGACGATAAAAGCGGAGCTTTCAAAGAAAAACAAGGCATCGGTAAAAAATGTAAACGGTCAGCGTTACATAGGCTGCGCCCTTGAAAAGGGCAAAACTATCCAGATCTACGGCACACCGGGCAACGATATGGCGTGTTATCTTAACGGCGGCAAGGTGGAGGTTTTCGGAAACTGCCAGGACGCCGTGGGCAACACCATGAACGGCGGCGAGATAATCGTTCACGGCCACAGCGGCGACGCTATGGGCTACGGTATGCGCGATGGACAGATATTCATAAGGGACAATGTGGCGTGCCGCGGCGGTATCCATATGAAGGAATTTGAAAAGATGAAGCCCGTTCTCGTCATCGGGCAGAGCGCGGGCTCGTTTTTAGGCGAATATATGGCGGGCGGCACGATAGTGCTTTTGGGCTTAGGCTTAAGACGCGGCGAAAAGATATTCGGCACGCACTGCGCATCGGGAATGCACGGCGGAAAGATATTTGTAAGAGGCAGCTTTCCCAAGGAAAATCTCTCGCCAAACATCAAAGTGGTAAATCTTAACGATGAGGACAAAAAAGAGCTTGCGGGGCTTGTTAAAAAATACTGTAAATGCTTTAATGCCGATTACGATGAGATAATGGCAAAGCCTTTTAAAAAGCTCGTTCCCGCCACCTCAAGGCCTTACGCGAATCTTTATACGGTCAACTGAGCAAAAAGCAAAAAAGCCGTCGGAAAGGGGAAAACGCTATGTTCAACAGTCTTCACGAGGAATGCGGAGTTTTCGGCATTTTTGAAACCGGCACCACAAATGTGGCGCAAACGGCGTATTTTGCGCTCTACGCTCTACAGCACAGAGGGCAGGAGTCGTGCGGGATAGCCGTGAATGACGACGGTGTTTTCACTCACCACAAGGGCGACGGACTTGTGCCGGAGGTGTTTACGGCTCAAAAGCTTGAAAAGCTCGGTCTCGGCAATATGGCGATAGGTCATGTGAGGTATTCCACCACGGGCGGCAAAAATCCAAACAATGTGCAGCCGCTTGTCATCCGTCATATCAAGGGCAATCTCGCGGTAGCGCACAACGGAAATCTTGTTAACGCCTATGAGCTCAGGAGGGAATTTGAGCTCGCCGGAGCGATATTCCACGGCACTTCGGACACGGAGGCGATAGCCTATTCGATAGTTAAGGAGCGCCTTTCAAGCAAAAGCACGGAAGAGGCGATCGCAAAGGTGATGGAGCATATAAAAGGCGCGTATTCCTGCGTTGTGATGACCGCCACAAAGCTGATAGCCTTCAGAGACCCGATGGGATTTCACCCGCTATGCCTCGGCAAAACGGCGAGCGGGGCGTATGTTGTATCCTCCGAATCCTGCGCGCTTGACGCGGTCGGTGCGGAGCTCATCCGCGATATAATGCCGGGAGAGATCGTAACGATAGGCTCAGACGGCGTTAGGTCTGACACAACACATTGCGGCAAAAAGAGCGGGCTTTGCGTATTTGAATATATCTATTTTGCCCGCCCCGATTCCGTGATAGAGGGCTACTCAGTGCACCACGCGAGAATAAGAGCGGGCGAATTTCTCGCCAAGGAAAGCCCCGTTGACGCGGATATAGTTGTAGGCGTACCCGATTCGGGGCTTGACGCAGCTTTGGGATATTCCCGTGAAAGCGGCATACCCTACGGAGTGGGCTTTATCAAAAACAAGTATGTAGGCAGAAGCTTTATCCAGCCGAGCCAAAGCGGTCGTGACGGGGCAGTCAGAATAAAACTCAATGTTTTGAAAGAAAATATAAACGGAAAGCGCGTTATTATGATAGACGATTCCATAGTAAGGGGCACCACCTGCGCGAGAATAGTGAAGCTGCTCAGAGAAGCCGGCGCAAAAGAGGTGCATATGCGCGTTTCCTCCCCGCCTTTCAAATATCCCTGCTATTTCGGTACGGATGTAGACAGCAGCAGCGATTTGATAGCCTGCAAATGCGACACGGTAGAGGAGATAGCCCGCCGAATAGGCGTGGATTCCCTCGCGTATCTCTCAGTTGACGCAACTCATATGCTTGCGGGCAGTGGTTGCCACGGCGTATGCGACGGCTGTTTTACAGGGAATTATCCCGTTGAAGTGCCCAAGGAGCAGGCTAAGGATAAATTTGAAATGAAATTAAATCGGTTTTCTTCTTACTATCAAATACTTGACTAATTAAAAAAAATGCTGTATAGTATATGGGCGGCGCTGAGAAGCGCCGGTAAAATAAACGCAGATGTGTCCGAGCTGGCCGAAGGAGCACGATTGGAAATCGTGTAAACGGCGACCACCGTTTCAAGAGTTCGAATCTCTTCATCTGCGCCATCGTCGCCGCAAGCGGAATATCGCTTGCGGCGGTATTTTTGCAAGTACGCACTTGCAGAGCCGCCAACTTTTTTTGGCACAAGTATTGATAAATTTTGGAAAAATATTATAATATGTATTCACAAGTGGGGTTAAAGCAGTATTTGCGTAAATAAGCCCACAAAAACCTTTTTGTGTTTGATTCCCCTCAGCTATAATAAAAAATCCGGCGGCTTTGACCGCAGAAAAGGGGGACTTTATGGATATTCAATATTTACTCTTTTTGCAGGATCTCAGAGAATCCATAGGAGGCGTTTTCAACGAGTTTTTCCTGCAAATAAGCGACCTGTCCTACGGGATTTTCATCTGGACGCTTGCGTGCATCATTTTTTGGACGGTCGACAAGAAAAGCGGAGCGTTTATGTTTTTAAATGTGGCGGTTTCCCGATTTTTGATGCAGCTTTTGAAGCTTACCTTTTGTGTTTACCGGCCGTGGATACGCTCGGCGGAGATAGCGCCGATCGAAACGGCGTCCGGCTATTCTTTTCCGAGCGGTCACAGCGTCACCGCCGCGTCCAACTACGGAACAGTTCTTGCGCGCTACGGCAAAAAACACCGTCCGCTTGGCGCGCTGATGATCGTTATGCTCCTGCTCACCATGTTTTCCCGAAATTATATCGGCGTGCATACTCCGCAGGATGTAATAGTAGGAGCGGCGCTCGGACTTATTGTGGTGTTCCTTGGAATAAAGGCGTGGGAATGGATAGACAAAAAGCCCGAACGGGATTGGATAATTCCCTGCGCCGGCATAATTCTTACCGTGTTGTTTTTGCTTTACATTTCGCTTAAATCCTATCCTTTGGATTACAGCGCGGACGGCAAGCTCATTGTTGACCCCGCGAAAATGATGAAGGACGGATTTAAAGACGCGGGACGCTTTCTCGGCGTAACGCTCGGCTGGTTTATAGAGCGGAGGCTCGTTCGCTTTTCTATGGATGTTACTGTTTTGCAAAAGGTTACAAGGTGCGGCGTCGGCTTTTTGCTCATTCTCCTCTATGAGCAGGTCGTAATGCCCGCCGTGACGAACGCCGTAAGCATTTCATGGATAGGCTTCGTGCTGACCTTCTGCGAGCTGATGCTGTTAATGGTCGTATATCCCTTCTGCTTCTCGCGGCTTGAGCGAAAAAGAAAGCCTGCGGCGGCGATGGCGGCGTGAAACTCCCCTCAGCTATAATAATAAAACCGCTCACCGGGTCTTGTGATCCGATGAGCGGTAATTTTTTTCGGCTCGATTTTTTGGAGTATATCAAAAACAATTCGTGATTTGTCAAACAGCGCAAGCCGACGCCTGCCTGATTTTATCTTACAAATGTCTTTTTAGCTGTCTCTACAGCCTCCTGGGTAAGTCGGTCGAGGTCGGGTATCAAGTTCTCCGCCGCCTCAACATCTTCGCATTTCGGCCTCGTTTTCGGGTGCTTCGGGGTGAAAACGGTGCAGCAGTCCTCATACGGCTGTATGGAGGTCTCAAAGGTGTCTATCTTTCTCGCTGTTGCAACTATTTCATCCTTATCCATTCCTATGCAGGGGCGAAAAACAGGCATATTCGCCGCGCTGTCCGTGCAGGCAAGGGCGTAGATCGTCTGGCTCGCCACCTGCCCCACGCTTTCGCCTGTTATCAGCGCGGTGCAGTTTTGCTTTTGCGCTATACGCTCGCTTATCCTCATCATAATGCGCCGCATAACAAGAGTGAAGTATTCCTCGGGGCAATTATCCCTTATAGCCTCTTGAATTTTTGTAAACGGTATTACATAAGCGGTTATTGTGCCGCAGTACGCCGCCACCTTTTTCAGTAGCTCCATAACTTTCATTTCGGCAAGCTCGCTCGTGTATGGCGGCGAGGCAAAATGAACGGCAACAAGCTCGATTCCGCGCTTTGCCATCATATACGCCGCCACAGGGGAATCTATGCCGCCGCTTATCAGCACCGCGGCTCTTCCGCTTGTTCCCGTTGGCATACCGCCCGCGCCCTTGATGTTGTTGCCGCGGACAAAGGCGTATCTGTCCCTCACCTCAACGGTGACGAGCACATCGGGGTTGTGAACATCTACCTTCAGATTATGAAATTTCGCAAGCAGCTCTCCGCCGAGCTCGCTGCTTATCTGCGGGGATTTCAGAGGAAACTGCTTGTCGCTTCGCTTTGCCTCAACCTTAAAGGTTTTCGCAAGCGAAAGCTCTTCGGCAAGGTATTCCTTCGCCGTGCGGATTATATCCGCCATATCCTTTTCGCAAACGGCGGCACGGGAAAGCGCGGCGATGCCAAACACCTTTTCAAGCGCGCTCGCCGCGTCGTCAAGGTCGATATCCTCATTTTGCGGCTCGACCATTATTGTGGATTGGCTTTTTGTAAAAGTAAAGTCGCCTATGGGCAAAAGGTGCTTTTTCATATTTTTTATGAGAATATCCTCAAAGGTGTTTCTGTTAAGCCCCTTGAGCACAAGCTCGCCGTTTTTTACAAGTATTATCTCTTTCATATCAGTTCCTCGGATATTTTTCGACTGTTTTTGCAAGCGCGAAGCACAGCGCGTCAACATCGGCTTTTGTGCTGTATGCGGAAAAGCTCACGCGTATGCTCTTGTCCACAATTTCATCGCTCAGCCCCATCGCCGTTAGCACATGGCTTCTTTTGCCCTTCGCGCAGGCGGAGCCGCTGCTCACATAAACGCCGTAGTTGGCGGAAAGCTCCTGAACGATAGTCTGACTGCGCATAAAGGTGGGCACAAACAGATTTATTATATACGGAGAGGCGTATTCGCCGCTGTTGAAGGCTATGCCGTCTATCGCGGAAAGCGCGCTTTTCGCATAGGCATTGAGCGCCTTTGTTTTTTTGATTTGCTCTTTCGGCTCCGGCAGGGCATCCGCCGCCGCGCCAAACCCCGCAATTAAGGGAGAGGCCTCCGTTCCGGGGCGCAGGCGTTTTTCCTGCTCGCCTCCGAACGCCCTCGGCAGTATTCTGACTCCCTTGCGTATATAAAGCGCGCCGCAGCCCTTGGGACCGTGGATCTTATGAGCCGATACGGTGACAAGATCAGCGCCCGTTTTTTTCGGCTTTACATCTATTTTGCCGAATGCCTGAACGCAGTCGGTGTGTATCAAAGCGGGAGCGCCCTCCGCCGTGCAAATGCGCCTTATTTTATCGACCGGCAGTACGGAGCCCACCTCATTGTTGATATACATTACGGATACAAGCACCGTTTTGTCGTTTACAGCCTGCGCAAGCTGAGAAACGGAGATGTTTCCGTACCTGTCGGGCTTGAGCCTCACGACCTCGAAGCCCTCTTTCTCAAGTTCGTTTACGCCTTGTAAAACGCTCTCATGCTCTATGGCGGTGGTGACTATTCGATTTCCCTTTCGCCTGTTGGCGTATGCCGCTCCGAAAACGGCAAGATTGTTTGCCTCCGTGCCGCCGCTTGTAAAATATATCTCATCCGCGTCACAGCCCAGCACGCGCGCAATGCTCGCTCGCGCGTTTATGACCGCCTTTGCCGCCTCTATTCCCAAACCGTGAAGGCTTGACGGATTGCCGTAGTTTTCCTCCATCATAAGGCGAACGGCGTTCACAGCCTCGCGGCAGGGCTTCGTTGTAGCGCTGTTGTCAAGATAAGCCGCCATTTTTCTTCAATTCCCTTGTTTTAAGTATTCCGATTATCGTTTTAGCGTCCTTAAATTCACCGCTCAGGCATTTTTCGTATGCCGTTTTAAGAGGAATTTTGCACACATCGAGAAATTCCCCTTCATCGGTCGCCTGATGAGTGGTTTTAAGCCCGACGGCGGCGAAAATGCTTATTATTTCACTGCAATAGCCCGGGGTGGGATATATTTCACCGAGAGGTATCATCTTTTCGGCTACCACTCCGCACTCCTCCTCAAGCTCGCGGATCCCCGCGCTAAGGGGCTCTTCGCCGCGTTCAAGCTTGCCGGCGGGCACCTCGTAAATCGTTTCTTTATAGGGAGCTCTGAACTGCCGCACCATAAGGACCTCGTCCTTATCGGTCAGCGGAACTATTGCCACTCCGCCCGGATGGTCAACTATTTCGCGCGTTGAGGTCGAGCCGTCCACCAACATTACCGTGTCCTCATGAACGGTGAATATCCTGCCGCTGAAAATGCCCTTTGATTCTTCGGTCTGCTCAAAAAATCCGAGCGCTATCGATTCGATATCCTTGGGCTTTTCGGCAATGAATTTTGCTCCCGCCTCAATAAATTCAAACTTGCTGCCGTAGCCCCAAAGAACGCCCGCGCTGTCAACACGGTTTTGTTTAGCTCCTATTATGTCGTAATTCTTGTCTCCCACCATAAGAGCGTCCTCAAAGTCCATGCCGAGAGCCTTTACGCATTTGAGTATTATATCCGATTTAGGAACACAGTCCTCGGTGAAGGTCACTCCGCAGACTGCGTCAAAGTATTCGTAGATACCGAAATGCTTAAGCAGAGCTTCCGCAAAGGGAAGGGGCTTTGAAGTCGCAACGCCCAATTTTATTCCGTCACTCTTTAAAGCTTTTAACAGCTTTTCAATACCAGCGTAGAGCTCGCTTTCAAAAAGCCCCGTATCTGTGTAGCGCTCACGGTATTTTTTAACAAGCGCCTCCGCCTGCGCGGGCGACGCGCCGTATTTTTCCTGAAATGTCACCAAAAGCGGAGGACCGATAAAGTAATTGAGCTCGCTTAAGTCGTCGGGAACAGGGTAGCCGAAGCTTTCCAACGCGTAGGCGGCGCTTTTAACTATGCCTTCGCCGGTTTCGCATATGGTGCCGTCAAAATCAAAAATAACGGATTTGTATCTCATATCTAACCATCCTTTTCGTTGGTCGCATAAATGTTAGTATATCATAAAATTTAAATTATTACAACAATATGAGATTAAAAGAAGCGGCGCTTTTGCATACAAGATTGAATTTGCCGATATGATATGATAAAATAACCTTGGTTTATTTATGTTAGCGGGTGATTTTTTGAAAGACGGAGCAAGACGCATTCTTTTGCTTGACGAAATACGCGGATTTGCCATAATCTGTATGGTTATCCACCACCTGTTTTATAATTTGGGCTTTGTTATGGGGATAGAAGCCGGTTATGATATTTTTAACGCCCTTTGTATATTTCAGCCGTTTTTCTGGTCGGCGTTCATCATAACATCGGGCATATGCTCACGCCTTTCACGCAGCGCCGTTAAAAGAGGGCTGATTGTATTCGCCGGCGGGCTTGCGGTTACTCTTGTAACGGCGGTGATAATGCCGCTTATGGGTATTACCGGCGCGGAGATATATTTCGGCATACTCTCCTGCCTCGGCATATGTATGATAACAGCGGGGCTCGCGATGCCCCTGATTGAAAAATGCAACGAAAAAATCGGCGCCGCCGTCTGCGCGTTTCTTTTTCTTTCCACATATGATATCTCCCGAAAAAAACTGCTCTTCGGGCTGATAACGCTGCCGGATTTTCTGTATCGCAGCAATATTCTTTTTCCGCTCGGCTTTTATTCAAAAAGTTTTCATTCCGCCGATTATTTTTCCCTTATTCCGTGGATATTTCTTTTCCTTGCGGGCGCTTTCATCGGCAAATACGCCGCCGACGGCTCTTTCCCCGAATTTGCATATAAGAGCCACGCGAAATTCCTGCAAAAAGCCGGAAAATACAGCTTTTGGATATACCTTGCGCACCAGCCGATAATGTACGCGATTCTCTATCCGATAAAGCTTCTTATCTCCCTTTTTCAATAAACAAAAAAGCACACTTTTCATAAAATAGAAAGGTGTGCTTTCCAACTTGTTGGAAACGGTGGATAAAATATCCCTCAGAACAGCCGTTTTTGTATCAGTTGTTAATATAGATCTTTTCACTCTGCCGATGAGTTTTCCCAGTTTATCCACATATTGTTTGCCCGATGGAGCGCGACTATGCAGTAAGACAGTCTGTTGTTCACAATGCCTTTCGCGGTGGCGATATGCCTGCATACGGTGGGCTGGGAAAGCCCAAGCCTTTTTGCTATTTCCTCCTGATTGAGCTTAAGGGAATATTTCATTTTCAGGCAGCAGCGCTGGCGTTCGGTAAGGTCGTTTTTCAATATGAGCGGCAAAACGCTTGAAACCGCTGTTTTTGTTACGGTTTGAGAATCTAAATCCCCGCCGTAATCGGGCTCTTCACCAAAATAAGTGTCTATAAAATCTATCACGGCGCACACCTCTCAATCCTCATCGTAATATGATGTAAGTATTTCGGCTGTCCTCTTGCACTCAAACGCCATATCGTAGTATATTTTGAGACGCTTTCTGAGCAGATACAGATCCTCCCCCGTATATACATACAGCAAAGGCCGCAGGCCGTCGATTTTCGCACTTAATATTTTATATTGATTCATATATTCTTCGGCTAATTTTTCTATCGTCATAATCTTGTCCTTTCTTATTGCTAAAATCTCAAAGCGAAGCGGTCAAGGGCGGGACCGGGAGATACGCCGGCGGGGCTGTGAATCCGTCATATGAGATTTTGGAAATAGTTTTATTTTATATGTCGGAAAGGGCGGAATCTCCTACATCGTCTTATATTAGTAGAACATTTGTTCTTTGTCAATAACATTTGTATTTAAGTACGGGGCAGGGTGATAAAATAAGGGCAAGGCTGTAAAAAATAACAAAAAATTTTCCACAAAACACTTGACAAATTGTTGAATATATATTATAATGGCGATAGTCTTGAAAGCGGAGCCGCAACCGCTTTTAAGTACATTGTCCTCCTATAGTTTGTTATAGACAGAGAGGGAAAGGCAGCGCGTTATGCGCTGCCTTTCTTTTTTACCGGAAAATCAACTCCGCAAGCGCAGAACACTTGCGGAGCTTCCTTTGCTTAATTCAGCCCAAGGGAGACAGAATGGCGGATATTCCCGCCACTGTGCAGCTTATTACCATCAGCGCGGCGAGAATGATCGCCGTTATTTTTACCCATCCTTTGTGGTTCATAATTTATACCTCCATATATCCGTCGGCTTTTTGAAGCAGCCTGTCGGCAAGCTCCTGCGCCTCCTGCATATCGTTGCCGATAGCGGTTACATACGCTTTTATTTTGGGCTCCGTACCGCTTGGGCGAACGATAAGACCGCTACCGTCCTCAAGCTTAAACGAGAGAACATTGGAGCTTGGCAGATCTATAGCCTTTTTCTCGCCGGTCAGAGTATTTTCCGAAATTCCCGTTTTGTAATCATCAAAAAATACTGTTTTCAGACCGCAAAGCTCTTTGGGAGGGGCGTTTCTCAGTCTGTCCATTATCAGCGTCATTTTTTCCATACCCGTAGCGCCGTCAAACTGATAGCTTTTTACAATATTCTTGTAATAGCCGAATTCTCTGTAAATATCGTCCATAACCTCGATGAGCGATTTACCGTTGATCTTGTAGTACGATGCCATTTCGCATATGAGCATCGACGCCACAACGGCGTCCTTATCCCTTGCGTGAGAGCCCGCGAGATAACCGTAGGATTCCTCAAAGCCCATAATGAAATCGTTTTCCCTGCCCGGCGCCTCAAGCTGCGTTATGAGCTCGCCGATGTATTTGAAGCCCGTAAGCAGATTTTTGAAGGAACAGCCGTATTTTTTCGCGATATTTTCCGCAAGGTCGGTGGATACGAAGGATTTTACGGCGATCGCGTTTTTGGGAAGAGCGCCCTTTTCCTTTTTCTGCGAAAGCAGATAGTTGAGGAGCATGGCTCCTACCTCGTTGCCGCTCATAAGCACATATTCGCCGCTTTTGTCGGGTACGGCTATCCCCACACGGTCGCAGTCGGGGTCGGTGGCGAGCAAAATATCCGCTTTTATATCTTTAGTCATTTCAAGGGCGCACTCAAACGCCTGCTTTATTTCGGGGTTGGGGTAAGGGCATGTGGGGAAGTTCCCGTCCGGCAGCTCCTGACAGGGAACGACGAAAACATCTTTTATCCCGATCCTGTCAAGAATTTTTCTCACGGGCTTGTTTCCCGTGCCGTTGAGCGGGGTATAGATCACCTTGAGCCCCGCGGTTTTGGCGGCGTCGGGATTTTGGCATTGCTTTTGCACTTCGTCAAGGAACGCCTCTATCGTCTCTTTGCCTATGTATTCGATAAGCCCCTGCGACAGCGCTTCGTCGAAGTCCATGGTCTTTATTCCCGTGAAACAATCGACCTTTTGAATGAAATCGTATGTCTGCGCCGACTCCTCATCTGTCATCTGATAGCCGTTACTGTCGTAGCACTTATAGCCGTTGTATTTTCCCGGATTGTGGGACGCGGTGAGGATTATGCCGCCGGAAGTCCCGTATTTTCTAACGGCGAATGAAAGGCAGGGCGTGGGCTCAAGCTCGTCAAAAAGATACGCCTTAACGCCGTTTGCCGCAAGAATCTTCGCCGACTCCCTTGCGAAATATTCGCTTTTTATTCTTGAATCGTAGCCTATGGCGACGCTTGGATTTTCAAAACGGGAATTAAGAAAATCCGCAAGCCCCTGCGTTGCCTGACCGACGGTGTAAATGTTCATTCTGTTAGTGCCCGCGCCGATAACGCCTCTCAGCCCCGCAGTGCCGAATTCAAGGCATTTGTAGAAACGGTCGTTTATTTCGTCCTCATTTCCCCTGATTTCCTCAAGCTCTTTTATGAGATCGGGGTCGCCGACGGCGTTCCTCAGCCATTCGTTATAAAGTTTGTTTATGTCCATAAAATACCTCCCGTTTGCTTCACATTTCTATTTTAATATTATTAAAATCTGTTGTCAATATCAACGAAATTTAGTATAATTATTTTTACAGCAGGAAAATTTTTCAAAATGGGGGCTCAAAAATGTTTGCAAAGGCGAGAAGTCTCGGTCTTTTCGGAATGGATGCTTTCGGCGTTGTCGTAGAGGCGGATCTAAGCAACGGTCTGCCGAGGTTTGACATAGTCGGTCTGCCCGACGCCGCCGTTAAAGAAAGCAAGGAAAGAGTGCGCTCAAGCATAAAAAATTGCCGGTTTGAATATCCCGTTTCCCGAATAACGGTGAACATAGCCCCCGCGGATGTAAAAAAAGAAGGACCCGTTTACGACCTGCCCATCGCCATAGCCATTCTGAAAGCGGCGGGGCAGATAAAGGCGGATATAAGCGACTTTGCCTTTGTCGGCGAGCTTTCGCTGGACGGCGAGATAAGACCGTGCGCGGGCGTGCTGCCGATGCTGCTCAAGGCGAGGGACGAGCACATAGGCGCAGTTTTCGTGCCCGCGGAGAACGAGACGGAGGCGAGCGTTGTAAACGGCGTGGATGCGCTTCCGGTGAGGACTATATTCGATGTTATAGATCATCTGAGCGGAAAAAAGCCGATAGCCCCGTGCCATAAAGAGATAGAACTGCTCGAGACCCAAGACGAAACGCTTGATTTCGCGGATGTAAAAGGGCAGAAGAACGCTAAGCGTGCGCTTGAGATAGCCGCCGCGGGAGGTCATAACTGCCTGCTTATAGGGCCGCCGGGCACAGGTAAATCAATGCTGGCGAAAAGGCTGCCGTCGATACTCCCGCGAATGACATTTGAGGAACAGCTTGAAACGACAAAGCTCTATTCGATAGCGGGCGAGCTGCCGAGCGGTGTTCAGCTCATAACAAAAAGGCCGTTCAGAAGCCCGCATCACACCGTTTCCGCGCAGGGGCTGACAGGGGGCGGGCACAGTCCGCGCCCCGGCGAGATAAGCCTCGCCCACAACGGCGTTATATTTATGGATGAATTTCCCGAGTTTGACAGACGCGCGAAAGAGGCGCTGCGCCAGCCTCTTGAGGACGGCGTAATAACCATAACGAGAACGGGCGGCACGGTGTCCTACCCGTCAAATATAATGCTGGCGGCGGCGATGAATCCCTGCCCGTGCGGTTATTTAGGTCATCCCACAAGGGAATGTATATGCACGCAGGCGGCTAAAAAGAGATACCGCGATAAGGTGAGCGGACCTATTCTCGACAGGATAGATATTCACATCGAGGTTGAGCCGGTTGATTACGAAAAGCTTTCTTCCAAAGGCAGGGAGGAGAGCTCGGCGCAGATAAGGGAGCGCGTAAACAGGGCAAGAGAGATCCAACGCGAAAGATTCAAAGGAACGGGCATAACCTGCAACGCCAAGATGACTCCGAAAATGACAAAGGAATACTGTGTTTTAACGCAGGACGCGTCTGATTTGCTGAAAATGAGCTTTGAGCGGCTCGGTCTTTCGGCGCGAGCGTACGATAAAATCCTGAGGATAGCACGAACGGCGGCGGATATCGAGGAAAAGGAAAATATAGAATTTGCCCATGTGGCGGAGGCTATACAATACAGAAGCTTAGACAGAAAATATTGGGGTGAATGATTATGAATGAAAAAATCAAAAGAACAATGGAAAATCTTGAGAAAAACGGCATAAAGGCGTTTTTCGTAGAAACGAAGGAAGAGGTAGTGCCTCTTGTAAAAACGCTTGTTCCGAAGGGAAGCTCCGTATCAAACGGCGGCAGTGTGACCTTAAATGAAACGGGCGTGTCTGCTCTGCTTGAAAGCGGAGAATACGATTTTATTGACAGGCGCGGTCTTGAGGGCGACGCTCTCAGAGAGTGTTATACTAAAGCCTATGGGTGCGATGCGTTTTTCTGTTCCTCAAACGCCGTAACGGAAAGAGGAGAGCTGTATAATGTTGACGGCAATTCAAACCGCGTTGCCTGCATAGTTTTCGGCCCTAAGCAGGTTATAATGATAGTCGGAGTAAATAAGATCGTTACCGATCTGGCGGCGGCGATAAGGCGCGTTAAAGAGATCGCCGCGCCGAAAAACACGAAACGCCTCGGCTGCAAAACTCCGTGCGCCGTAACGGGCAGGTGCATAAGCCTTAACAGGGAAAACCCCGAGATGTGCGACGGCTGCAAAAGCCCGGACAGGATATGCTGCAATTATGTAGTTTCGGCTCAGCAGAGATTTAAGGACAGGATAAAGGTCATTTTTGTTAACGAGGAGCTTGGCTATTGAGCGCTTTTCGCCGATTTTTTCGGGAATGAAAAAAGCATAAAAAAATCCCTCGGCTCAGCCGAGGGATTTCGCATATTTGATTTTATTCTGCTTCGTCGATCGGGAAAACGCACGCGTCGGCGTAGCCGAAATATTTTTCAACTATCGGGGTGAGAGTGTCTCCCTCGCCGTAATCGGGAGAAAGCATCTCTTTTATCGCCTCGTTGAAGCCCTCCGAAAAATCGTTTGACGGGGCAAATTCAAATGCGTATTCAACTGTATCGAGCGCGCTCGGCAAAACGGTGTAGTTTGCGTATGCGTCATATGTAAAGAAGCTGAAATCATCAATTATAACAACATCAATATCCTTGCCGTCAAGCGCTGCGAAAGCCTCCTTGGCGGAATCAAATGCCGTGACCGAGGCGAGACTGTTTTTAATCGCCGTGTTTTTGTCAAGCGCCGCCGAAGCCGCGGCGGATACTACTCCGGCTTTTGCTCCCGCTATATCGTTGAAGCCCGTAACGGCGCTGCCCGCGGGAACGGCGGCAATAACATTATCGGCTATAATATTTTTGCTCCAATGCACATCCTTGTTGGCGGTGCCCACATTCTTGTGAGTGCCGCCGCACATAATGATGGCGGAATATTCGTTTCCGTCGGCGTCCGTATAGCAAGCATCCTCATTCAGAGTATATCCCTCGTCCACCTTAACGAATTTATAGCTCTTGTATTCGCCCTTAAATGTTTCAAAAATATTTGCTATGATCTCAACATCAAAGCCCGTGAGAGCTCCGTTTTCGTCTGTGTAGATAAACGGTGTATTTTCATCGGTGTAGGCAATCAGCATGGTGTCGCCGGTGATCGTATCGGTCTGCGCGCTTTGATTTGAACAGCCGGCAAAAAGCGAAGTAATCATAAGCGCCGCAAGACAAAATGCGGTGATTTTCTTTATAGCTCTCAAAGCGATTTCCTCCGTTCGGTTTTTTCTGTTTTAATTTTATATCATATTTATTCCAAAGTCAATAATAAGTATTTCGCCTTTTGATTGACAAATTTTCTTATTGGTATTAAAATAACAAAAAAAGCTTAACGAGGCGAAAAAATTGCTCACTCTTGATAAAGTTTACAAAGCGTCCCATGTATTAAAGGAAATTGTGCGCAAAACGGATATGATTTACGCTCCCACTATAAGGGACGGGGCGAATATCTATCTTAAAACAGAGAATCTTCAGGTTACGGGTTCGTTTAAGATAAGGGGCTCTTATTTTAAGATAAGCTCACTCAGCGAGGAGGAAAAGGCAAAGGGCGTTATAGCCTGCTCTGCGGGAAATCACGCGCAGGGCGTTGCGCTTGCCGCCACAAAGATGGGAATAAAAAGCCTTATCTGCCTTCCCGACGGCGCGCCCATTTCAAAGGTGGAGGCCACTAAGCGCTACGGCGCTCAGGTGTGCCTTGTAAAAGGCGTTTATGACGACGCCTATAATAAGGCTGTGGAGCTTCGCGATGAAAAAGGATATACATTCATCCACCCGTTCAACGATGTTGATGTTATAGCGGGTCAGGGAACTATCGGGCTTGAAATACTCGATCAGCTTCCGAATATCGACGCTGTCGTTGTTCCCGTTGGAGGCGGAGGGCTCATAGCGGGCGTCGCCTATACAATAAAGCAGATAAATCCCGCTTGCAAGGTTTACGGCGTTCAGTCCGCCGGCGCGCCGAGTATGGAGCAGTCTGTCAAAAACGGCAAAATCACAACTCTCAAGGGCGTTCAGACTATTGCGGACGGTATCGCCGTTAAAACACCCGGAAATCTCACCTACGATCTCGTAAATAAATATGTGGACGGTATTTTTACGGTGACCGACGATGAGACGGCGCTTGCGATACTTACGCTACTTGAGCAGCAAAAGCTGATAGCCGAGGGAGCGGGCGCGGTATCCGTTGCCGCTATCCTTGCCGGCAAAATACCCGATATCGAGGGCAAAAATGTGTGTTGCCTTATTTCAGGGGGAAATATAGATGTTACCATTCTTTCGCGCGTAATAGAGCGCGGTCTCAAGATGAGCGGAAGAAAGGCAAACATAACGATAGCGCTTTCCGATAAGCCGGGTCAGCTCTCCGATGTGTCAAGAATAATCGCCGAAACGGGCGCGAATGTTACAAGCGTAAATTACGACAGCACCGATCTTGATATGAATATAACCGACTGTTATCTGAAGATAGGTGTGGAGACAAGGGATTATGCCCATATCGTTTCTATAAAACAGGCTCTCAAGGCCTCCGGCTTTGAGGTTTGCGACTGATATTTTTATTGAGGTGAACATAATGGAATATGTATCTACAAAAAAAGCTCCCGAGGCGATAGGACCTTACAGTCAGGCGGTAAAGGCAAACGGCTTTCTTTTTACAAGCGGGCAGATAGCCATTGACCCCGAAACGAACGAGGTAAAGGCGCAGACTATTGAGGAGCAGACGAAGCGCGTGTGCGAAAATCTGAAGGCGGTTTGCGAGGCGGCGGGCACAAGCCTTGAAAAGGCTGTAAAAACAGTGTGCTTTCTTGCGGATATAAATGATTTCGCGGCATTCAACAAGGTTTACGGCTCATATTTTACGGGAAAGCCCGCCAGAAGCTGCGTCGCCGTAAAGGCTCTGCCAAAGGGTGTGCTCTGCGAGGTAGAGCTCATTGCCGAGCTATAGCCGAGTGTAGTCGAATACAATAAGGTTTTTGCGGGATTATTTACGCAAATACCGCTTCAAGCTCCTTGTCAATACGCAAACAAAAAATAACTTTAACAAAAAATGTAAAAATAAAAAGGGTGAAGAATTTGGACAACAAAGCATTCAATAAGATCTCATACGGACTTTTTATACTCACCGCAAGAGAAAACGGATTTGATAACGGCTGTATAATAAACACCGCCATTCAGGTGACGACTGCGCCCAATCAAATTTCGGTAACGGTGAATAAGAGCAACAAAACGCACGATATGATAATGAAAACGGGGCTGTTTAATGTTTCCGTAATATCGGAGGAAGCGGATTTTGAGCTCTTTAAGCATTTCGGATTTCAAAGCGGCAGGGATGTGAATAAATTTGCGGATTTCCCCTATGCGCTCAGAGCCGATAATTTCCTGCTCTATGTAACGAAAGGAATTAACGCCGTAATCTGCGCAAGGACCGTTAAGGAGATAGATCTCGGCACGCATACCATGTTTATCGCCGAGGTCACCGACGCGAAGATAATTTCGGATGCGCCCTCCGCCACCTATTCTTATTATCACAGCAATATAAAACCGAAGCCCGCGCAAAACAAAACTAAGAAAACAGTATGGCGCTGCAAAGTCTGCGGGTATGAGTATGTGGGCGATGAGCTTCCCGAGGATTTCATCTGCCCGATTTGCAAGCACCCTGCCTCCGATTTTGAAAAAATCGAAGCTTAGGCAGACCGAAAATCCAAAAGATATATAAACGGCTGAGCAACGCTGTTATACAGCGGAATGAAATACCGTTGCGGATGATTTTTTTAACAGGCACGGAAAAGCCGCCGATATGCGTTTGCGTTATCGGCGGCTTTTAATATGCTGTTTTGCAAAATTCGGTAGTTTGAAGAAATATTGCCTTCGGAATTTTCATCGCTTTCGCGCGTCGGGCGTCAGCTTCTTCTCTTGCCGTCCTTATCCTCAAAGAATGTGTTGTATTCCATCATTGAGCGCATCGAGAGTATTTCGGTCTCTCCCACGATTATGTGGTCGATTAGCCGTACTCCGATAGTTTTCATAAAGTTTCTGATATTGAGCGTAACCTCGATATCGGCGGCGGAGGGCTTCGC
>CANQJS010000003.1 GCA_947624285.1 uncultured Clostridia bacterium
TCGCAAACGAATCAGTTAACAGCGATGCGGCTGTTAACACGCCGGCAAAACAAAAAGGTCCGTATTTCTACGGACCTTTCTTTGGCTCCCCAAGTTGGACTCGAACCAACGACCCTATCGGATTGCGGTGCCCAAAATTTTCAATCGCGCCTAAAGGCGCTCAAAAATTTTGACCGCTGCAAATTCTTATTGCTCCCTTCATCCCGCACTGCGGGCGGTCGCAAACGAATCAGTTAACAGCGATGCGGCTGTTAACACGCCGGCAAAACAAAAAGGTCCGTATTTCTACGGACCTCTTTTTGGCTCCCCAAGTTGGACTCGAACCAACGACCCTGCGGTTAACAGCCGCATGCTCTCGCATGCGTATACTTAAACACCGGAAAATGATAAATGACTCACAAAAAATCATTAGCCTGCGAGCTTTTCCACGCTGTATTGTGTTTGAGCGCCTTGTATGAATTGATGGTAGTTCATATCAAAAATTATGTCAATCGAATATCCATTTCCAATACGAACTTCTTTAATCAAATTACAGGCAATCATCTTTTTTTGCTCTTTTGAAGCGCTCTGATATTCATCAGCCCAGCTTATGAAAGTGTCATAGTAATAATCAAGGTTATCAAGTGCGCCCTGCCGGTCTCCTATTTGAAGTTCATACTGTGCTATTAAATCCGCATTCTCTGCTATCTTTTCTTTTGTGCTGTCGATCGCGTTAGATAACATATCGGGAGTGAATTTGCTTTCACCCATAAGCGCATTTGCGATCTCGCTTGATAATTCAATAAGCTGTTTTTTGTAATTTTCATTGTCTGCTTTCAGTTCTCTCACTTTTCGGCGCAGACTCTGCAATTCTGCTTGATAGCGTTGTTCGATTGCGATGTCCTTTGGCGTTTGCTTTATCTTTGATAAATATTCAAGGATTATTGACTCAACGACTTTGTCTACTCGTTCTGCCGAATAAACGGATTGTGCGTCATGACAAACACCTTTGCGTACTCTGTTACAACACATATATCGTGATCTCCGTGATTCATAAACCGAACCGTCTTTACGGATATGTTTATCAACATGACTCGTTGATATCATTTTACCGCCGCAATGTGCGCAGTAAACATTTCCTGACAACAAAGTACTGCCTCTTGTTGTTTTTGCAATTTGCTGTCTGCCGTCATATTTGAGCGATCTTTGCTGAAGTATCCGCTGAACTTGATTATACATATTTTCGTCTACTATCTGTATTCGCGGCAAATGAGGTGATACCGTTTCACCAGATATAAAGTAACCGCAGTACATACGGTTCTTTAATATGCGGTTTATCGTATTGGATTGAAATTTACTTCCGTTATGTGTCCGTAAATTCTTATTATTCAAAAGTGATGCCATTTGATGTGATCCGATTCCTTCTTTTAGTGTTTTTTCAAAAATCAATTGAACAATTTTGGCTTCATCTTCATCAATAATAATCTCCATAAGCTCCTTGCCGCGCTTGTTAAAGTTTCCGCTTGGTATGAGCTTATATCCATACGGTGTTGGACCGCCGGTATAGACTCCCTCAGATGTTAATTGACTCAAACGCGTTTTTACACGAGTAGAGGTCTTGCGGCTCTCTCCGTTTGCCTGCCAATAACGCATAAAGTTAATGAGATAATCGGCCTCGCTTTCAAATCTTTGCTGACCTTCCTGCGTGCTCCATACTTCAATGCCCTGCTGATTGAACCACTCAACAACAAACGGTGTTTCGTTTTGGCGTCTGCCGAGTCGGTCAAACATAAAGACGAGGAGTATATCAAATTCATCTCGTTCCGCTGCCGCTTTAATATCCTGAATAGCATCTCTGTCATCAGCCGATACCTTAAAGCCGGAAACGCCTTTTTCGTAGAACTCTTTTACGATCACCCAATCCCTTTGTCTTTCGGCAAACTCATGGCATGCAGTTTTCTGCATTGGTATATCGTCTTTGTCAACTTGTCCTTTTGTAGAAACTCTGTATAAGCAATAAACTCTTTTAGCTCCGTTCATTTTATCATCCTCACATTCTCCGTTGTTTAAAATGTGGGACTTTACATATTCACTTTTCAAGGTGCATAGGATTTTGCTCTATACCAATTATATATAATATGTATACCCAAATCCAGCGAATATGCGAATTTTTTATAATATCCCACATAAATTATGACGCTTTTCAAAGGCTTCAAGTAGGTTGCTTAATACATAGTTTTCTACATCATTGTTCTTTTCTTTAGAAAAAAGCAAACGAACATGGCAGCCGGATATTGATCTTGTTTCTATATGTTCGTCAGAAATATCGTAGCTCATACTATTACTCCTTCATTTAATATTGAAAGAGCAACGCCGTCTGTAAAATAACAGGCAGCGTTGCTCTGTTATGTTTTCGCGTGTAATTTATCATCCTCTATTTGTCCACGACTCCCCTCGGATTGTTGGGCATACAACAAACGGTCATGGTATTGACCATCATTGGAGTTTCACCAGTCCCTTCGCGCGACCTGCTTTGCAGAAGTATCATTATCTCTCAATGCGTCATCGCCTTTTGTCTTTCCCTTGACGGCTCGGCATGGTGTACATTTCAATACACACCTTGAGATATGTTTTTGTTGTACCGTATATCCAGTTTTCAAGGTTCAGTGAGGGAAATAGTTCCCTCACTATACCTTGCGGAATCAAAATACCGTTTGAGCCATTCTGCAAATAATTTTTTTTAAAAAACAAAAAAGATTATCAAATATTGAAAATAATATCTGATAATCTCTTATATCTAATTAATTATTAAATTGTTTTTTCAGAATTGGTTTTAAATAGTTTTTATTTAAATCACGAGCTGATTTAAAAAATATCAATTCAGAATTACTTAATGAGTTAGATTCTCGCTTTATATTAAGTAATTCAAGTGTACAAATCAAATCTGCAGCTTGAAATAACTTGTAATCTTTGGGAAGTACTTTCCTTACATCAACATTTGATAATAGTGAATTGAAAACTGAAACTAAAATATTTGTTAACTCCGTTTGCCCGTTATCATAATATAAAACGATTTTATCAAAATCTAAAAAGAATTTTATGTTCTGTTTTATAAATGCCGATAACTGCTTCGATACTCTTGCATTCAGATCAAACTGATTATTTAAATCTTTTTTGTTAACCATCATGGATTTATACTTAATATTAGTTGTTCGTGTAAAATTAAATATACAATTGAATAAATACCTTCTTTGATCTAAATCTAAATTTATATAGTCAGTTTCTCGTCTTATTAAAGGTCCGGTATGAATTGAATGGTTCGTTCCAAAGTCAGTGTGTGATACAGCTGTATTCAGTCTTGCGATGTTTTCAGTTATATCAATTGACTGATTATGTAAAATCAAAGTGACGATATAATATTGAGATGATTTGCCATATGCACCGAAATTTCCGGATTCATCTATAAATACACTCAGTTCTTTCATATGCTCCCCTAATAAAAAACGGCGGGGAATTTCCCCGCCGAATGGTGGACCAGGGTCGTTCGACCAGTCCAAGTGACAATTTTCATTGCCACTCTTAGTATTTATATATTACATTACTTTATAACAAAAATCAAGTATATATTTTTTGGCTTTTGTCTTTCTATATTTATTATATGATAATATCCATAATTTTGCAATACATAAATATTAATGATAACTAATCCTCAAAGATTCCTTTTAAAAACTTCAACAGTTTTCTTTTTCTGTTGTTTATGGTTTTTTGAGGAATTTTTGTTTCTGTTTCAAGCTTTCTTTCAGATATTGTGTTTTCTGACAGCACTAACTTGTTTAGTAAAAACAATTCATCTTCAGACATATTATTTACTGCCTGTTCAAAAGCCAATTTGTTTATGAGTTCATATGTAAAATCATATTCGTCCATTAACATTTCTTCTCCAAATTCTTCATCGTCAGAAACGAAGGCATTATATGATTCTACATTATATCCTATATCTTTTTTGGCTTTTAATATGTACTGCTTATGCCATTTCTCTGAAAGCCACTTTTTATATTCCTCCTTTGTACATTCACAGACAATTCTTGGACATTCTTTAGCAATATCATCTTCAATATGTATAAAATATCGGTCTTTTGCTAAATCAGTCTTGAGAAAATCTAAAAACTCTTTTTGGTTCATTGTTATCCAATCAATATCTTTAGTGTTGCTATGTGGATTTCTTTTTACTAAGTATATTCTTTGCATTTTAAATCTCCTTTGTTTTTGAATTCCTTAATTTCAAAAACAGGAGATTATGGATATTTTGCTATATAGGGTTGCCAAAAAGAGATAGTTATATCGTCCTTTCAAAAAAGAACAAAAGAGATAGAAGCCGGATTGCTCCGACTTCTATCTCTTTTTTAACTATTCTTTTGTTCTTTCAGTTGTTTTTATATGTTAAGCATAATATGCATTATTAACAAATTCAAATGTTCCCCGACGAGTAACAGTAGTTTTAAAAAATATATCCCCAGGGGGGACATATTTTTATTCATCTAATTTTTGCAATATTATATTCCAAAATTCATTTGTGCATCCAAGCTTATCCGCTTTGCGAATAACCTTTTTTGCACTGTCTGTGTTGCACAAATACTTTGATATATCAGCCGGCAAACTGAAATTTTTATGATTTTTCAGCCTTTTAACCTTTGAAGCAAGATCAAAGAATAACGCTTTTGATTCATCATCAAGAAATAATGCGTTTGACAGTTTGATAAGTATTTCATCGCTCGGAGGAGGTTTAATACCGTTTTCAATATTGAGTAAATATGTATGCGCCATACCTGTTTTGTCTGCCAGTTCTCTTAAAGACATATCCTTTTGTTGCCGCTTTTCTTTCAGAAAAATGCCAAACAAATTATGTTCATTCATTATACCACTCTTTTTGCTATGGCAGTTTTCTTTATTTTTCCGGCAATCAATAAAAGGCTTTCTAAAATTAGGCTCAGACTCAACGGAACAAACAAGAATTTTACTTTAAATACATATGAAACGATAATTGCTACTGAAATTATAAGCAATATCAGCCAAGAAACTTTGCGAAAATATTTATATTCTTTATCCGACAATGGTTTTTCAGGGGTATCAAGCGGACAAAGAAAGAATATGCAAATTGCCGATACTGCACTTATAATAAGCAGAATGGTTTGAATGCCATAAGTCTTTGAAAGCCTGATTACTGCAACGCAAGCTAATATTGATAAAGTGGATAATATTTCGCATCTTGTTTCAGTTGCTGCGTGATAACCTCCGGCATGCCGTCTTATAAATTGAAATGCAATATAGAAAATGATACTTTCAAATGCACACCCAAAAATCAATCCAAAGATGCAAGCAAGAATTAAATACATTAGTTGAGATAGTAACATGAAGAAACCATAAATATATAATTCTTGCTGCTCTTCAGTAATTGCGCCATTTACAAGCAATTTATCAGTAAAAACTTTTGATAGTTTATTAAGCATTATCTATTTTACTGAATCTTTTGAGAGCTGCTGGCGCTTTGGGTTGATGGTAAATCATACAGCTGGTACTGTTGGCATCACGAATAATTGATTTTTCAACAACCATTTTTATAGCTTTTGCAAATGTTTTTTTCTGAGATTTCATGAATAATCCCTCCTTCCTTTGATAATTGAATTTTATTTCATAGCAATACTCAAGTCAATACAATGGACAAAAATATTAAAAAATTGGAATTTCTTATTGAAATTACCCATAGTATAAGAATATTCTAATTTAATTTGAACTATAATCTATTATAATAAGATTATTCTTGTTTTATGCGTGTGATTTGTTTTAATTAATTGATAAAGTTACCTTGAGGTGATTTTATGACATATAAAATATTTCTTAAGGATTTAGGCAATAAGCTTAAATATCAGAGAAAAAATCTAGGTCTTACTCAGGGCGCTCTCGTTGAAAAAATTAATAAAGGTTTAACCGAAAATGATGATGATTATTTGTCAGATAAACAACTTTCCAGAGTAGAATGCGGCAAAAGTGTTACGAGATTAGATAAATTTGTAAAATGGTCACTTGCATTAGGAAAAACACCGGATTATTTTTTATTAGGTATTGATTATAGTGATGACAGCAAGGATGGAAAAATACTTCAAATTTGCGGATGTCTTAAAAATTGCAGCAATGATGAAATAGATACCGTCTTGATGCTAGTGAAGGGAATGAATTCAAAGAATAGCAACTAAAATTTGACAATTTTTTTTAAGTATGGTATATAAAACATATCTTACAGTTGGTGTGTTTTATATACTTTTTATTTTTAGAAAGGCATTATTTATGAATATAGCGATATGCGATGATGATAAATCTTTCAGAGATTTATTGGAAAAACATCTAAGAAATTATTTTAATGAAAGAAGCATTTCTCTTAACTTTTTTCAGTTCGGTTCAGGAGAAGAACTGCTTGACAATCAATTATTGTTTGATTTGGTGTTTCTTGATGTAGAAATGGACCATATCAATGGAATTGATGCCGGAAGAGAATTAAAAAGGCGGAATCCACATTGTATTATTTTTGTCATTACCTCCTATGACGGATATCTTGATGATGCTTTTAAAATCCGTGCTTTCAGATTCTTGTCTAAGCCCTTAAATGTTGTAAGGCTTTATAAAGCCCTTGATGATGCGGCTGAACTTATTAACAATGAAATGATAGTTTTCTACGATGTTAAAACAGGCTCCGATGTTCGCATATATACAAATGATATTATATATCTTGAGATAGATAAAAGGAAAACAAAAATAGTTACTGTTAATGGTATATATTGCTCTAATGAGAAAATTAATGTATGGAAAAAAAGATTAAATGGTATTTCCTTTGTATGCCCACATTCAAGCTATATTGCTAATTTGGATTATTCAATAAAACATACACGCACTCTTCTTGTATTAGCTAAGAAAGATCTTGATGGGAATATTATTGAACGATATGAAATCAATATTGCACCCAAAAGGCAAGCCGAAATTAAAAGATTATTCTTTTATGTTTTAGAAAGGAGATAACTTTGTCTACTTTACCATTCTTATTTTTTACATATTTTGTTGAAGCATTAATTGTATATTTTTATGCAAGAGATTTATACAAAGAAAAAACAAGCGATCTTATATCTTTCGGGATTGTTTTATTGGCATATTCGGTATTACTAATAATTTTTAAATTTATCTATAGCAATGAAATATTTAATGTGTTTTCGATCATTATTGTAAATATAGTTATTATTTATTTCCTTTATAAGAGTTCATTAAAATCTGCCATTTTCCATGGTTTTGCGCTGGGAATATGTCAATTTCTTTCGGAGTTTCTTACGGCTTATATAACTGCAATGATTTTAAATGTGACAACACAAGAAAGCGTTAATTCTTATTTTGAAGTAGGAACAATATCAAGTATGATAATATACTTTTTTTTAACACGCATATTATCAAAACTTTCCGTAAGAGAAAACGATTCTCGTTTTTGGGGCAAATGGTTTTCCTTGTCTCTTTTGCCGATAGGAAGCTTTTCAGTTTTGATTTTATTTAGAGTTATCACTAAAAATATATCATTAAGTCCATCAGAAAATACATTCCTAATTATAGCTGTTTCATTTTTATTATTGGTTAATATAATCATATATATGATTTATGAACAGGCAGAAAAAAACAATCAAAAACTTATTGAATTAGAATTGATTAATCAAAAAAATGATATTGATTTACAATATCTTACATTGCTTGAGAAGAAAAACGAAACAATGAATATTATGGCTCATGATTATAAAAACAATATTTTAACAATCGCAGGCATGACTGATTTGGAAAAAATAAAAGAATATATTGATAATATGCTGGGTGAAATTTCTAAGTATAATCAAATGGCAAAAACTCAAAACAGGCTGTTAGATGTTATATTAAGTAAATATACTGACATCTGTTGCAACAAAGGGATAAAATTTGAAACAAATATTATCACGGATAATTTGAATTTTATCGGTAATTACGACATATCCTCCCTATTTACCAATATTCTTGATAATGCTGTGGAAGCCGCATCAAATTCAACAGAAAAATACATAAATCTTGAAATATCTGACTGTTTAAACTCATATCATAAAATCCTTGCGGTAAACAGCTGCGATAATGAACCGCTTAGCGAAAGGGGTAAATTGATTACTACAAAGAAAAATAAAGCTGCACACGGATTCGGCACAAAAAGCATAAGCAGGATTGTAAAAAAATACTCTGGTGAAATGGATTGGGAGTATGATAAAGAAGAAAAAAAATTCAAATTGATTATTCTGTTTCCTGAAAATATAACTAAATAAATATTATCTCTTTTGTTGAAAATCAGCAAAAGAGATTTTTTATGCCTTTAAATAATTCTAATCTTATTAGAATTTCGATAATTTTGCTCTTATTTTTAATTAGTTGGACATTTATATTGTTTAATTTTTGCATCCATATAAAATTTAATATGAAAGAATAATATTTTGTGTACTTAGCTTAATATGAAGGTGAATCATATGTTTTGATAAATTAATGGGTTTTCTTTTGTCGTAAATCCATTTTGCTTTTGTTGTAGTCGGGCCGCCTTATTATACATTTGGTAGTTTAATTTCTTGTTATGCTTGTGTATCGGTGTTTTGGAAAACTGAAATTAGACAACATCTTATCGTAATATATTAAAAACTAACCGACCTTGAGGGCGTAAAGTTGGTCGATATTGAAAAAATAATTGAAAATGAGTTGTATTTTAATATGACGGATGATTCAACTAATGTTTACACATTTTCAGAAACAGTTACTTTTTACTGATGATGAACACAATCTAAAATGTAAAAATTATGATATCATTGAGAAAAGGGATGATGAGAAAAAGGATGGATATAATTGCAACAACGAACGAAATGACTATTACATAAAACTGTTGCCAAATTCTTGGAAGAAAAATTTTTTTAAAGCGACAAGAACCTGTACCAAGCCGTAAATCATAATTAAAGAGGGGGTTGTTTTGTTGATTAAGGTGAATTGAGGTGGAAAGTAAAAAAGTTAACATTACAAATTCAGGGATTACAGGAATAAAATAGTAAATTTGTAAGAAAAGGAGAAAATAATGAAATTTTTATTTGATAGACAAAGAAATAAATACAAAATACTGATGAAATATATATCAGTTTTTCTTGCGTTCATTATGGCATTCAATGGAGGAATAATATCCTGCTATGCCATGGGTGCAGGAGTCCCTGAAAAACTTGAGATGGAGAGTATTCTGTCAGACTACATCAAAGATGTTATTAATTTAGATGGTGTAAAGTCCATCGACACGGAGAAGTCAACTGATACGGAACTCTATCTCAATATGAAAGATGATTCTACAACAGTTTATACTTTCTCTGAACCGGTTACATATATAGATGAAAACGGCGATTTGAAGTGCAAAGGCAATGATATCATTAAGCAAACCAATAAAGAGAATAAAGATTTAGGGTATAACTACAGCAACAATCAAAACGATTATCGTATAAACATATCAACAGATTCTTCAAAAGGAATTCTTGTTGAATATGGCGATAATTCTTTCTCTCTTGCTCCAATTAGTGATAGTTCTGTAAACGGAAGTGTTTCCAATGGCAAAACTGAATTCGAATATGCTGATTTGCTTGGTGAAAACACATTAATGAAGTATTTTCTTCAAATCAACGGAATTAAAGAGGAAATAATTCTTGACGATAAAACCGATACAAACATATTTAAATCAATTCTTAAAACAAAGGACTGCGCTCCATTTATTAATGAAGACGGAAGTATATCATTGATAAGTTCCCAAACCGGTAAAGAAGTGCAGCGTTTTGTTGCGCCATTTGCTTATGATAATGCATATGTTGCTGGCATAGCTGATGAACATTTTTGTTCGGAATGTAAGTATATTCTTGAAGAAAATGCCGAAAATGAATATACCATTTCGGTTGTAGTTTCTAAAAATTGGCTTAATAGTAGCAATACCATATACCCTGTAACTATAGACCCGTCAACAAGCAATATATATAATTACTATGATGCAAGTGTTTATTCGCTTAAACCAACGACTTCATATGGTAGCAGTACCACATGCAGTATAGGGTATAATCCTGAATATGGTGCGGGAAGAATATACACCCAATTTACTTTACCTAACGATATATCAAAATATGCAACCATTAATAGTGCGCGGCTTTGGGAAAGTGAACTCACTGGTGGGACTACTTCACTTATAGTTACTCCATATATTGTTACGAGTACTTGGTCTGAATCTTCTATAACTTGGGATAAACAACCATCATATGATGAAAATGTACCTCTTGAATCTAAAACTCTTAATGGGGATAGCATGGATGATCCATATGATTGTAATATATATAGTTTTAATATTAAAAATGCAGTTGAAGAATGGATTAAAGGAACTGCTAATTACGGACTTGTTTTTATAAGCAGCGCTGAGGACAATAGCAGAAGCATTTGGAAGACATTAGCTGCAAAAAACTACATTTCTACTGATTATCGGCCCTATACAGTTATAAACTATGTTAATGATGTTAGAGCGCCTCGGATTACAAATGTTACTGGTAATCCGACAGAATGGACTAATGAAGATGTTACTTTAACTATAAATGCAACGGACGATGTTTATTCAGCAGTGTCAGGAATTGCTTCTTATAGTTTTTCAAAATCGGAAGAGGGGTATTCTGCTCAAAGCTCACCTTCGCTTACAGTTTCCTCTAATGGCAAATACTATGCGCGTGTTTGTGATAACGCCGGCAATATTTCAACGGCTACGGTTATAAATGTAGATAAGATAGATAAAGTTAAGCCTTTAATTTCTAGTGTTACCGGGAATCCAACCAGCAGGACAAAAGACGATGCTGTTTTAGTAGCGTCAGCAACAGATGAACTTTCGGGAATTGCTGAGTATAGTTTCTCTGAAACAGAGGGAGAATATAGCTGGCAAAGCGATAGTAAAAAAAGCTTAAGTGAAAATGGTGTAGTGTATGTTTCTGTGAAAGATAAAGCAGGCAATATTTCAAATGAAACCACTGTAAATGTAAATAAAATAGACAAAAGCAAACCCTCCGACCCTGTTATTACAGGAAATGCCAATGAGTGGACAAAAGAAGATGTAACTTTAACCGCTGTTTCGGTGGATGAAGAATCAAAGGTGGTTGAATACAGCTTCTCCACAAGTTCAAGTACATATTCTTGGCAAGCAGAACCATATAAAACATTTTCATCCAACTGTACAGTATACCCTTCATTTAAAGATAGTGATGGAGAGATTTCATCAGCTGAACCTGTAAAAATCAGTAAAATAGATAAGACATGCCCCAGTAAACCATCTGTCTCGGCAGAATATGGAGATGAAAAAGTAATACTAACGGTTACTTCTGCTGACTCTGACTCGGGTTTGTCAGAATATAGTTTCTCTGAAACAGAGGGAGTATACAACTGGCAAAAAAATAATAATATGGAATTTTCAGAAAACACTTTAGTGTATATTTATGCTAAAGATGTGGTTGGAAATATTTCTCCCGTATGCACTAAAAAAATATATATTGGTGACAAAACAGCGCCTACAATCCAAGGAATAACGGGTAACGCTACAAAATGGACTAATTCCAGTGTTACTTTAAATGTAGTTGGTGCGTCAGATGATGAAACCGGTCTTAGTTCAACAGCATACAGTTTCAGCTCATCTGAAAATGCATATAGTTGGCAAGGTTCAAATTCTAAATCTTTTTCATCTAACCAAACAGTCTATATTTATGTTAGAGATGATGCCGGGAATATTGCAAATGTAGGAACGGTCGTTATTGACAAGATAGATAAAACTTCTCCAACTATAAACAGAATAACACGCAATGATAAAAATGGGATTACGACTCTAACAATAGAGGCGAGTGATTCTCAATCAGGTGTTACTAATTATAGTTTAAGTGACAGACCGTATAATCAAAACGGAAATTCCGTGTCATTTCCTACCGATAAATATAATTATGTATATATTCAAGTAAAAGATGGAGCGGGAAATACAACAACGAGGCTTTATACATTTTATTATCCACAATGTTATAAAGAAAACGGCAGGGTATATGCGTATAATCCAAACCCCAGCACAAATGATACGATTTATTACAGAACTTCGCGAGTTATATTCACTTCCTGGGAGACATATTCAAAAAGCGGTTTTGTTTCACCAAACGAAAAAACTTATTTGACTTATATTAAGCCATGGATAATGTTGAGTAGAGATGTAGATAATGCCAAAACATTCTATACAGACGACATCCCCACACTAAGAGATACATATGTTGCCGGAAAATACGAAGAATCAGAGATTGATGCTACATTTACTTATAAAGATGTTAGTTTTGATTTTATGAGAACATTCGACAATAAAGAAAATAGCTGGTTCTTCTCTGTGAATAGTTCGTTGAAGCATGATATATCTGCAAACCGAATAGATGCAGTTTTTCCTGATAATACAAAGATATCATTTTTACCTAAAACACTGACATCTTATTATGATCTTCATGGAGATTATATAATTAATGCAAACAAAGATCCCGATGGAAAAATTCTTTCTTATGATTTAGAACTGAATGGGCAGAAATACATATATAATAGTGAAGGAACACTTGTAGCCGTTGAAAGCAAAAACGGTGCAAAAATTGCTTTCAACAGATATGATGATAAAATTGTTGCTTTTGACGGAGCGGGAAGAGAATATATATTAAATCTCTTTGCCGAGAAAAACATTACATCAATAACTGATCCGTCTGGTGGGAATATAAAATATACCTATAATTCTAACAGTAGACTTTCAAAAATAGTTGATCAGGCCGGAATAACTTTAAATACATATAATTATGATTCAAAAGGCAGAGTGATAAAATGTAACGATAAATCCTTTACCTACGATTCAAGCAACAGAGTAACAAGTCAAGTATCAGACAGTGGTGCTTATATCAATTATACTTATTCGGGCAACACAGTTAATTCTGTTACATCAACAGAGCAAACAACTGTTGTAACTTATAATGAGTATGGGGATATAACATACACAGAGGATGAATATGGAAACTCTGTGACTTTCACATATGACGATAAGCGGCATTTAATAAAAAAAGAAACAAGCGGCGGGGAAACTACAAACTACGCTTATGGTTCAAATGGGATGTTGCAAAGTGAATCGAGTGATAATCTTGTAGTGAATTACAGTTATGATGAGTCTGATAATTGCGTACGAAAAGAAACAATAACTCCTGATTATAATAAATATGAATATTATGAATATGACGACATGGGGAATGTCACTACTTTTGCAAAACTCAAAACAGATTTTAACGGAGAAGCCCCATTGAAATATGATAAATCTTTGAACTGTTTTGATGTATTTGAATATGTATATGCTGATGGCTTGGTTTCAAGTTATTATAACAAAACAGATGATGAAACGGGGGCGTATTCATATGATTTATATGGGAACAGAATAAAGTCAGAAGTTATAAAAAATGGAATGACGAAAACAGAAACAAGTATTTATGATGTGAACGGAAATTTATTGTCTCTTACAAAAGATGAGAAAACCTGTGTCTATATATATGATGATGCAGGAAGAATACTTCTGAAAAATGATAATGGAAAATGTACAAGAATGCTCTATGACGAAGTCGGAAGAATGATTCAAAAAATCAACCCCGAAGACTATGATGCATCTAAAGATGGATTACCCGAAAGCAATACTTATTCTGATGTTAAAGCAGGACATACTTATGTTTATGCTGATAATGGAACATTAACAAGTGAGACAAATCATCTTGGAAGGACAACAAAATATTTTTATAACGATATTGGCTCAAAAATTCGTGAAGAGTTTGATATTTATAAAATGTATTATCTTAATCACGGAGAACTTTATCAAATAAAAATTGCAAATACAACCATTGTTTCTTATGACTATGACGACAATTATAATTTAATGTCAGAAAGTTATGCCAATGATGATGTTATCCGTTATGTTTATAATGAAAACGGTAATTTAATTGAACAGTATCACAACAGTAATGCATTGCCATATGTTACCTATACTTATGATGATAACGACAGGGTAATTGAAAAAATAAACACAGATGTTTCGTTGAAATATATATATGGAGCTGATGGCAAAATTAGTGTATATAATACTGATAATGATTCTCTTGTGCAGTCATATTTTGAAAGCGAGGAGGACAACAACTCAAAAATGTTGACTGTGTTCGAAAATCATTTCGGCTCGGATTATAATTCCGTCATAAAAACGAATTCCATTTCATACAACTTTGCAGATAAAGGTTTTGAGTACAATTTCACTGGAAGCACAGACACAATTACATCGGCTGTTATTAAGAATATAAGTGGAAGTAAAATCATTTTATTAGATTACACTTATGATGATAGTGGAAATATCATTAACAAGTTATATTCATATGGCAATGACTCACTTAATTTTTCTGCCCAGTATGATTCTGAAAGCAGAATTATTTCAAGTAGCAATGGTTCTATAAGTAGAAATTATACTTATGATGCAAATGGTCAACTGATTGGTGTAAGAGGTAGTGATTATTCAGCCTCATATGAGTACGATTCAAGAGGTAACATAACTTCAAAAACTGTAAACGGAGTAAAAACCTCTTTCGGCTATTCAAATACAGGTTGGAAAGATGTACTTTACGCTGTTGACGATGTTGAACTCACATATGACGCAAACGGAAATTTGTTGACATATGGAGAAAAAGAACACACATGGAACAGCGGCAGGCTACTTCAGAGTGTTTCTGATGGAAATAATGCTTATACATATAAATATGATGAAAAGGGTGCCAGAATCTCAAAGACGGTAAATGGGGAAAACACATATTTTAATTACTGTAACGGCAGGCTTGTCGCTCAATCTGACGGTAATAATAAAATATATTTTCAGTATGATTTTTCAGGGCTTCCGATAGGATTTATATATAACGATACTCAGTATTATTACATCACAAATCAGATGAACGATGTAATCGGAATAACAAATGAAAGCGGATCGCTGCTTGCTAAGTATTCCTATGACGAATGGGGAAATTTACTTTCCATAACAGCCGATTCATCTAATATTGCTTTAGCAAATGCAAATCCATTAAGATATAGAGGATATTATTTTGATGCCGAAACAGGGTATTATTGCATAAATTCACGGTATTATAATCCCAAACTATGCAGATTTATCAGTCCCGATTACACAACCAATCAGGATAAAGAATCTGTATATGGTTTAAACACATTTGCGTATGCCAAAAATAATCCAGTAAACAAAGCATAAGAAAAAGACATTTTGATAAGAAAGTGAAGGAGAGATAAAATGAAATACTTGTATGATAGGGAAAAGAACAAATATAGATTGCCGACAAAAATATTATCAGTATTTTTGGCAATGATTATGGCATTTAGCCTGGAAACAATAGCCTGTTATGCGATGGGGACAGGAATGGTCAAAGCATACGCAGCTGATGAATACTTAGGGATTACTGCAAGTGATTCATATGTTGCGGGTAAATACGAAGAAACTAATACGGAAGCTTCATTTACATATAGGGGAGTTACCTTTGATTTTGTCCGTTCATTCAACAATAAAGACAACGAGTGGTTTTACTCGGTAAACAGTAAAGCGGTATATAATAAAAACAATGATTGTATAAATGCGGTTCTGCCTGACGGAGATAGTGCTGCATTTGAGGCGGTTTCATCGAAAACATATGAAGATCCTCACAGTGACAATAAAATAAATGTTGAGAGAGATGCAAGCGGCGCCGTCATATCGTGCAGTTTAGATTTGGGTGGAACGATATATAATTATGGAACGGATGGCAGTCTTGTCTCAGTGTCAGATAAAAACGGTTCCGCCATCATGTTTGCAAGATATTCAGATAGAATCGTTGTTTCCGACGGAGCAGACAGGGCATATACAGTTGCTTTGAATTCTGATAAGAATATAGCATCAATAACAGATCCTGCCGGAGGTGTAATTGGTTATGCATATGATGCAAACGGCAGACTCGCCGAAGTAACGGATCAGAGCGGAGTGGTTTTAGATACATACAGTTACGATACTTATGGTCGGATCGTAAGGAATAATGATATTTCAATAGTATATGATACCGATAGCAGAATCACAAAAGAGACATATGACAGCGGCGCATACAATGCATATACTTACGACGGAAACACGGTTGATACCGTTACCTCTACTGAGCGCTCTTCATCCGCTACATATAACGAATACGGGGATGTATTGATTTCCACAGACGATGAGGGCAATACGACCTCATATACCTATGACAGTAAAAGAAGAGTAGTCAAAGAGGAAAACTCAGACGGAGATACTGTTAACAACACTTATGATGAAAACGGTAATCTTTTGAAATCGGAAAACGGGGAAGATGATTATACAAATTATCTTTATGACGCAAACGGTAACTGCATACGGGAAGAAGTCTTCAATGATTCCAAAACAAGCTACAGGTACTATGTATATGATAATAAAGGCAATGTACTTGTAAGTGCAGAGCTTAAAGAAGATTACAAGGGCGATGTTCCTTCTGAGTATGATGAGAATCTGACATGCTTCGATTTTATCAAAAACGAATATTCAAACGGATTGCTCGCAAGTTCTTTTGACAGCAAAGAAAACGAAACTGTCAGCTATACTTATGATGAATACGGAAATGAAATCAAATCCGAAACCACATCCGTAAAGGATGAAGAAACAACCGTCACCACAGTTATCAATACATATGACAAACTGGGCAATATGCTTTTCTCACAAAAAGGCGATGAGAAATCGGCATATGTATATGATGCTGCAGGCAGGACATTGCTTGCAAATGAAAATGGTAAATATACAAGGACCTTGTATGATAATCTCGGCAGAGTAGTTCAGGAAATCTCTCCCGAGGACTATGACGCGTCTAAAGACGGATTGCCGGAAAGCAATTCATATTCAGATTCAAAAGCGGGTCATACATACAAGTATGCCGCAAACAGAACTTTGACAAGCGAAACAAACCGATTGGGCAAAACCACAAAATATATTTACAATGATATCGGCTCAAAAGTACGGGAAGAATTTGATATATACAAGTTCTATTATCTCAACCACGGGGAGCTTTATCAGGTAAAGGTAGCAAATGCAACAACTGTGTCATACAATTATGACAACAAGTTCAAGTTAACATCCGAAAGCTATGCAAACGATGATGTTATCCGCTATGCATACAATGAGCACGGAGATATTGCGGCGCAGTATCATAACAGTAACGCAAAGCCCTATGTAACATATACCTACAACGAGGATAATGAGTTAATTGAAAAGGTAAATACCGATTCCGGGTTAAAGTATGTGTATGGAGAAAATAATCAGGTAAGCGTTTACAAAACGACCGATGATTCACTTGTACAGTCATATGTTGAAACAGAGACTGAGGCTGATGAAGAAACAAATACCGCAGCATATACTACTGTAGAAGAAAAGCATTTCGGCACAAACTATACATCGGTCATAAAAGAAAATGATCTTACTTTTAAAGCGGGAAGCAAGAGCGTTGAATGTGTGTATTCAACGGATGATGAAGGTTTGACCGCATCAGCTCTAATAAAGAGCAGCAACGGGACAGCGCTTTCTCTGACATATTCTTATGATGACGACGGTAATATCACAAGCAAGCTATATTCATATGACAACAAGACGCTTGACTTTGTAAACGAATATGACGAAGACGGAAAAATCATTGCAAGCGGGAAAGGCAGTGTTTCTCTGCATTACACATATGATGATAATGATCAGCTCATCGGAGTGCAGGGAGAAGATTACGCGGCAAGCTATTCCTACGACAGTCGAGGCAATCTGACAGCAAAGAATATCAACGGAGAGGAAACAACTTACACTTATGCAAGTTTCGGCTGGAAGGACCTTCTTGTTGCAGTTGATGATGTCGAACTCACATATGACGCAAACGGGAATGTGCTCACTTACGGTGATAAGGAATACACCTGGAACAGCGGCAGACAGCTTGAAAGCATCACGGACGGGGCAAATACCTATTCCTACAAATACAATGAAGACGGAATCAGAGCGTCAAAGACCGTAAACGGAAAGACAACATATTTCAATACTTCGGGAGGAGTAATATCCTCACAGTATGACGGAAGCAACAGGCTTTATTTCCAGTATGGTAACTCCGGAGAACCTGTAGGCTTTGTATATAACGGGACGCCTTATCTTTACATCACAAACCAGATGAACGATGTAATCGGGATAACAAATGAAAGCGGAACACTGCTTGCCGAATATTTCTATGATGAATGGGGCAGGCTGCTGTCCATAAAGGCTTCCGGCTTTAACAAAACCTTGGCAGAGATAAATCCGATAAGATACCGCGGTTATTACTACGATAATGAAAGCGGCTACTATTATCTGCAAAGCCGTTATTATGACCCTGTTATTTGTAGGTTCATTAATGCGGATGATGTTGAAATAGTCAGTGTTTCGAAAGATAATTTAGCTGGCATTAATCTTTTTGCGTATTGCAATAGTAATCCTGTTAATAATGTGGATTATTTTGGCGAATGGCTTGCAAGGGTTATTTGCGCTCTTGCAGGGGCGGCTATTTTAGGAACATTAGCTGTATTAATTTGTAATATTTTAAAACTATTTGTGAATGTAAGTGACAAAACAGCAAAAATTATTGCGATTGCTTGCGCGGCACTGGGTGGGGTTATTGGAGCGATATTAGGTGTAAGGTTTTTAACAAAATATGCTCCTAACTTAGCAAAAGCAATTAATAAAATTGAAAAAGAAAAATTTTCGATTAAAGCAATAGGACCCAATGCTTCTGGGAATATATTTGGCATTGTTATATCTAAAACATTAATAATTATGCTACACGCACCACATCCAAATAAGGGGGAAAATTATTTTCACATACAAGTTGAAGTGAAAATTGGTAAAACCCAAAAAACAATCTATAAAAAGGCAATACTGAATGTTAGTAAAAATTGGCGTTGGAAGAAGTGAAATTAAAAATGGCTGATAATTTGAAAATATTTATAGATGAACATAAGAATAAAATCGTATTTTCTTCTGTTGATAATTTCAGCTGTAAATTTGTGCTTTATTTAATCAAAAAAACCTTTATTGGAGAACGCGTATTATTTATTGCTTCAGGTTTATTAGATACAATTAAAGAAATACAAAGTCATCTTAATGCAAATTCAACTTTTCTGAATATAAATGACGGGAAAAAGTTATTTGTTAAAAAAATGCCGAAATTGTATTCATTTATTGAAAACGATTCTTTGCTGCAATATGCCGCTAATGAATGGGTCTCTACCATATATGAGCAAAGGACATTACTTTTTTTGGACGATAAAATTGTATTTGAAATCAATTCAATATTAAACCAAGATGAATTTAGCGATGAACTTATCAGCGAAATTATTAAAAAAAATTATAAATGCAAAATAGAGAGCGTTCCCGAATCAGACTATCATTATACATTTATGATAAAATCTGATAATATTTATTTTCCAAAAATAATGAAAAATATAATAAAAAATCCATTGGCATCCGATTGCAAAATAGTATATGTTAACAATGAGTCCGAATGTTATAAATAAACTCAATAAACCAAACATTGATATAATCTTGTCTCTCGGAGGCTTAATTTTTCTTAAACACCCCACTGCAAATTTGACTTTTCCCCGCAGCAATATTAAGAAAAAGGTGTGATAATGGTGTTATACAAATTTTTATCTATTAATAATTTTCTTCCTGTTATAATGGGCTTTATTTTTATTTTGCTATTCCTTTTAATCGGTTTGATTTGTATACGCACATTGATTAAAGAAAAATCTCCGTTTAAAACTCATTTCCTATTATATATCTTTTTTGCATTGTTGATATTTGTGTCCTTTAATAGGATTGTTGGAGCTGTAAGCGACTTTGTTTACCAGTATAACAGTTTTATAAAACCATATAACGAAGGGGAATATTTAACTGTTGAGGGCAGCATCGACAATTATTATTCTGTTGCTATGGATACCTCATTTACTGTAAATGATATTTATTTTGAATATAATCCATATTATCCGTTTGATCTTGGCTTTAATAATAGAAGTGAATACATAAAAAACGGAAACAAGGTAAGAATTGAATATGTTTATGTGGAAGAAACGGACGAAGGAACAGAAAGAAATGTTATTATGAAAATCGAAAAATTATGATAATTGAAACATAAACATAGGGACTATTCTTTGTGTTGTTGACGACTTTATATCTTTTGATAACGCATCGGATGAGTTCAATGAATATTTCAAGTCACTGTATGCCAACAGCCATCCCGTCTGATTTATCGGTAAATAAAATTATATGGTTTAAACACATTTGCGTATGCCAAAAATAATCCAGTAAACAAAGCATAAGAAAAAGACATTTTGATAAGAAAGTGAAGGAGAGATAAAATGAAATACTTGTATGATAGGGAAAAGAACAAATATAGATTGCCGACAAAAATATTATCAGTATTTTTGGCAATGATTATGGCATTTAGCCTGGAAACAATAGCCTGTTATGCGATGGGGACAGGAATGGTCAAAGCATACGCAGCTGATGAATACTTAGGGATTACTGCAAGTGATTCATATGTTGCGGGTAAATACGAAGAAACTAATACGGAAGCTTCATTTACATATAGGGGAGTTACCTTTGATTTTGTCCGTTCATTCAACAATAAAGACAACGAGTGGTTTTACTCGGTAAACAGTAAAGCGGTATATAATAAAAACAATGATTGTATAAATGCGGTTCTGCCTGACGGAGATAGTGCTGCATTTGAGGCGGTTTCATCGAAAACATATGAAGATCCTCACAGTGACAATAAAATAAATGTTGAGAGAGATGCAAGCGGCGCCGTCATATCGTGCAGTTTAGATTTGGGTGGAACGATATATAATTATGGAACGGATGGCAGTCTTGTCTCAGTGTCAGATAAAAACGGTTCCGCCATCATGTTTGCAAGATATTCAGATAGAATCGTTGTTTCCGACGGAGCAGACAGGGCATATACAGTTGCTTTGAATTCTGATAAGAATATAGCATCAATAACAGATCCTGCCGGAGGTGTAATTGGTTATGCATATGATGCAAACGGCAGACTCGCCGAAGTAACGGATCAGAGCGGAGTGGTTTTAGATACATACAGTTACGATACTTATGGTCGGATCGTAAGGAATAATGATATTTCAATAGTATATGATACCGATAGCAGAATCACAAAAGAGACATATGACAGCGGCGCATACAATGCATATACTTACGACGGAAACACGGTTGATACCGTTACCTCTACTGAGCGCTCTTCATCCGCTACATATAACGAATACGGGGATGTATTGATTTCCACAGACGATGAGGGCAATACGACCTCATATACCTATGACAGTAAAAGAAGAGTAGTCAAAGAGGAAAACTCAGACGGAGATACTGTTAACAACACTTATGATGAAAACGGTAATCTTTTGAAATCGGAAAACGGGGAAGATGATTATACAAATTATCTTTATGACGCAAACGGTAACTGCATACGGGAAGAAGTCTTCAATGATTCCAAAACAAGCTACAGGTACTATGTATATGATAATAAAGGCAATGTACTTGTAAGTGCAGAGCTTAAAGAAGATTACAAGGGCGATGTTCCTTCTGAGTATGATGAGAATCTGACATGCTTCGATTTTATCAAAAACGAATATTCAAACGGATTGCTCGCAAGTTCTTTTGACAGCAAAGAAAACGAAACTGTCAGCTATACTTATGATGAATACGGAAATGAAATCAAATCCGAAACCACATCCGTAAAGGATGAAGAAACAACCGTCACCACAGTTATCAATACATATGACAAACTGGGCAATATGCTTTTCTCACAAAAAGGCGATGAGAAATCGGCATATGTATATGATGCTGCAGGCAGGACATTGCTTGCAAATGAAAATGGTAAATATACAAGGACCTTGTATGATAATCTCGGCAGAGTAGTTCAGGAAATCTCTCCCGAGGACTATGACGCGTCTAAAGACGGATTGCCGGAAAGCAATTCATATTCAGATTCAAAAGCGGGTCATACATACAAGTATGCCGCAAACAGAACTTTGACAAGCGAAACAAACCGATTGGGCAAAACCACAAAATATATTTACAATGATATCGGCTCAAAAGTACGGGAAGAATTTGATATATACAAGTTCTATTATCTCAACCACGGGGAGCTTTATCAGGTAAAGGTAGCAAATGCAACAACTGTGTCATACAATTATGACAACAAGTTCAAGTTAACATCCGAAAGCTATGCAAACGATGATGTTATCCGCTATGCATACAATGAGCACGGAGATATTGCGGCGCAGTATCATAACAGTAACGCAAAGCCCTATGTAACATATACCTACAACGAGGATAATGAGTTAATTGAAAAGGTAAATACCGATTCCGGGTTAAAGTATGTGTATGGAGAAAATAATCAGGTAAGCGTTTACAAAACGACCGATGATTCACTTGTACAGTCATATGTTGAAACAGAGACTGAGGCTGATGAAGAAACAAATACCGCAGCATATACTACTGTAGAAGAAAAGCATTTCGGCACAAACTATACATCGGTCATAAAAGAAAATGATCTTACTTTTAAAGCGGGAAGCAAGAGCGTTGAATGTGTGTATTCAACGGATGATGAAGGTTTGACCGCATCAGCTCTAATAAAGAGCAGCAACGGGACAGCGCTTTCTCTGACATATTCTTATGATGACGACGGTAATATCACAAGCAAGCTATATTCATATGACAACAAGACGCTTGACTTTGTAAACGAATATGACGAAGACGGAAAAATCATTGCAAGCGGGAAAGGCAGTGTTTCTCTGCATTACACATATGATGATAATGATCAGCTCATCGGAGTGCAGGGAGAAGATTACGCGGCAAGCTATTCCTACGACAGTCGAGGCAATCTGACAGCAAAGAATATCAACGGAGAGGAAACAACTTACACTTATGCAAGTTTCGGCTGGAAGGACCTTCTTGTTGCAGTTGATGATGTCGAACTCACATATGACGCAAACGGGAATGTGCTCACTTACGGTGATAAGGAATACACCTGGAACAGCGGCAGACAGCTTGAAAGCATCACGGACGGGGCAAATACCTATTCCTACAAATACAATGAAGACGGAATCAGAGCGTCAAAGACCGTAAACGGAAAGACAACATATTTCAATACTTCGGGAGGAGTAATATCCTCACAGTATGACGGAAGCAACAGGCTTTATTTCCAGTATGGTAACTCCGGAGAACCTGTAGGCTTTGTATATAACGGGACGCCTTATCTTTACATCACAAACCAGATGAACGATGTAATCGGGATAACAAATGAAAGCGGAACACTGCTTGCCGAATATTTCTATGATGAATGGGGCAGGCTGCTGTCCATAAAGGCTTCCGGCTTTAACAAAACCTTGGCAGAGATAAATCCGATAAGATACCGCGGTTATTACTACGATAATGAAAGCGGCTACTATTATCTGCAAAGCCGTTATTATGACCCTGTTATTTGTAGGTTCATTAATGCGGATGATGTTGAAATAACAAATTCATCAAAGGATTTAAAAAAAGGATTAAATCTATTTTGTTACTGTAATAATAATTCGGTAAATAATGAGGATATTTTAGGAAACTTTTCTTCAAACTCAATTATTCAAATGTTTAATAACTTTGTAATATTTATTAAGGAAAAAATCAACTATATTATCAAAGAAAAACTTGGTATAACAAAGAAAGGTAATTATATATATATTAAAAGAAGCACGGTGGCTAATGCAATAAATTTTGTTTTAACTATAGGAAATGTAATTAAGTCAGCTATTAAGAACGCAGCAATTAAAACTGGGTGTAAAATAATATATAATTATGCTAAAAGTAACTCAAAAAAATTTGCGGAATTTTTAACAAAGAAACACATTGATAAGATAGCCGCATTGTTAGAAAAAATACTGACAGTCACAACAAAATCATTTGCAATTTGTGTGGGAAGAAAATTGGCAATGAGTTTCGGTACTAATTATATTAAGAATGCTATTTTAAAGAATTTTCCTGTACTGGAATGGATAAATGCTTTATTATCTCCAGGAGCATTGATAGCTTTTGTATTGGATATAATTACTGATAAAAAGATAGATCAAAAAATTACTATTAAAGTGAGGTAAATATACAAATGGCGAAAATATGTATCAAAAATAATTCCGTTGATAAAAATCTCATTGTTTGTATAAGCGGCAAAACAATTTTTGTCAAGCCCGATGAGACGGAATATTTTGAAACGGACAATACAAATTTACATATTATTGCGGAATACGACATTAAAACTAAAATCAAGGTCAATTTTCTGTCCGTTTGGCTTTCGACAGCGCTGAACACAGACGCGAAATGCAAAATAAACTGCGTTTGTGAGTTTGATTATCTTTGCACCGAAGGTGAAAATCGGCTTGATTTTTGCGATAAAGAGCGCAGAATCAATAATTCAAATATTTGTTTATGCTTCGCGGAAACGGACGCTTCGCGAAATGATATCAAAAACATAAATTACAATTATAAAAAAGCGGACAAACCGATACTGAAACACAGTTTGACGCAATTAGTATTTTTATCGGCTTTGCCTTTCATAATTGCCGGAATAATCTATGAAATCTTGGATTTTAAAATAGGCATGCTGTTGGCGATCTTGATTTTGGTATTCGTGGGCTTTATTCCGTCGCTGAAATCAATCAAGGCATTCAATAAAATCTGCAAAGACTGTGACTCAAATATAAAATCATACGCTCAAAACGAGAATGACACGGAAGAGCTTGAAGATATACTTACGGATATCGCAAACGATAAGGAAACCTCGGGAACAACAAAATTCTTTGCAAAATTGATTAAGAAAATAATAGATTAAGGAAATCGCACGGGCAGTGCGGCAAGCAGATTAAAACCTTGACTTTTACAGGAGGTAAGTTATGAAAATTCGTAAATTTTTCAAGATTTTTAAAAAGGAAATGGAAAAGGGCTATAAAGAAGAAAAGGAAAGGCAGGATCAAAACAAAGCCGCATTTATTGCCGAAAACGAAAAATCAATAAGCGATTTTCTCGCGCGGCACAAATTCTTAACAGTGCTTATAGTTTTGATTCCCATTATCTTAATTATCGGAATAATCAATTCCTTTCTTCCCATCGATGTTTATGATGATATAAACGGAATGTCTCCTGTAAGCAATATTGAATATTACAGCGAGAAATACAAGGTCGGAAATCATACGGTTGCCGTTTACGCCTGCCTCGACGCCGATGGCTCAGAAAACGATACCGAGCAATTCGTTATAAATGTTGCGGAAATCAAAGGTCCTTTAAAAAACAAGTATTACTTATACGCTAACGATTATATATCCGATGAAGAAATTTTTAATCCTGATTACAGCTACATTGTTGATTACCCTTCGTATGAGGTAAAAAGCGGTTCAAAATATTACGGATCGGTTTACGCGGGAATTGCGCCGCCCGATTGCGAATCAATCACCATTGGCGGGGTAAAAGCCGAAATGGAAAAGATGACATTTGATTTTAAAGGGAAAACCGTCGATTTCTACTTATACTATTGCATAATTGAGCAAGATGAATATCCGGAACATATATCTGTTATTTGTCAAAAAACAGACGGAGAGTCGCTTTCCGTGTCGTCCGATTTTGAATCGGATTCAGATATTGCATCCAAAGGTAATTCTAAAGTCACGGTAATCGGTTAAGCGCAAAAAACACAAGGACGATTTTTGTGTTGCCAAAAATAAATTACTATCAAAAAGGCGGTGAGCCGATTGCTTAAATTTAGTTTGGGCTTGTTAAAAATCATAGATTATTTATCTTTGCTATTATTTATACCTGTTTTAGTTACAGATAAAATATTATTTATGCCAATTGATCTTTATAATGCATCAATAGAATATTTGTGTGGTATTCAAGCAATTGTTGCTATTTTAGTTACATTTATATTTTTAATAATAGCAAGATTAAAAAGATTGAATTATATGATAATAATTCATTAAATCAAGTATTTCACAACATTATATTTATCATAAAACAAAATGGAAAATTTACTGTTATACTTGTTTCCATAACGCTGATAATTTGTATAATTATCGGATTAACGCGATTTAAAGATTATGCAACCGGATATATTATTGTATGTATCATAAATTCAATTTCAGTTCTTTACTGTAATGCTATACAAAAACATAATAAAATTATTCTGATATGGCAAAATAGAACATAGAAGTATTAATTTAATATTGTATTTACAAAACTTGAGGACTATTTAACCTTATCCATTGAGTATAAAAAATTATTAGTTCTATTTTAAACATCCATAACGGCAAGGACAATATATTCTTGCCGTTATACATTTTAAACTGTTGGGGTTTCCATTCTCCCAGCCCCAAGCAAAGCCGTTGAAGTTGGCGAAAAAGCAAAGAAAAACAGATATAATTTTAATTTACTATTATGAATTTTGAAATATCACGGCAGCCTTAAATGAAATATTAACAAATAATATGTTATAATTGCATACTATTGTCCTTTTTCTGTATTAAATATAAATAATTCATTTGGGATGTTCACTTTCTAAGTTCATCATGAACCTATTCTATGTTCACCTGAAAAACAAACGGTATTGACACGATGACAGCGCCCCGTTAGGACGGAGACGCTGTTCTTTTGATATAAATCCTGATTGAACTAAATCATTAATTGCTCTTTTAACCGTACTTTTAGACAGACCGCTCCCTTGGGCTATGGTCTTTAAGGACGGAAAGCAATACCCTTCCTTATTTGCATATTCGTTCAACACAAGGTAAACCGCAACTGCTCTTGCCGGCAGTTCGGAGTCTAATAATACAGACAGTCTGCTCATATGTTTTCACCTCACTTTATGTTATCAATGCGCGGCGCGGGAATATTGCTTTCTTTCATGCCTTGACCGCCGCCGTTGGAATTGGAACTGTCATCTTTTCTTTTGGCTTTTTCGTCCACTGTTTTATCATTTGTTTGACCGTTGTATAGAGCTTTTGACTCGCGATAAGGTATAGCGCGCCTGGTCATAAGCCTCTTTATTTCCTCATCGGATATTCCACAGTTGTATTCGTCACTGATTTGAGATTCCAATTCATCCTTGTTCAGATATTTGACAGTTCGATTTCCCCGTTCTTTAAGGCTGAACGGTTCTTCAAATTCAATACCCCATTTAAAGAATAGCTTGAGTTTAACTTTCATAGGATTGTGTCCTGTTTTCATTACAATGAATTGACCTTTCGGCATAGACTTGAGTTCATCCGGTGTCATAAGGGCTCTTTCAATCATTTGGAGTGATTGACTCGGATCGTTTTTTCCTCTGCTTACAGATCCGCTCATTACGGTTTTGCTGCCCAAGGCTTTAGACAGTACTTCTGCTGATTTTGAATTCGGTGCAAAACCGCCGAATATCGTGAGTTGCGTGTTATCGGTTATAATTTCCGCTCCCTCTGCGCCGTAATTTTTGTTGAGTTGCGCAAAGGACTGAATAATCGGTACTATACTGACTCGTCTTGAGCGTGACGCGCTAAACATCATTTCGGCAGACTCAATTTTTGGCAGCGTGCCGAATTCATCATAGAACATCATTACTCTGTTCTTGAGCTTGCCGCCGTTTTCATCTGCTACTGCAAGTATTTCCCTGTATAACTGTTGAATTATTAGCGATACCATAAAATATTTGGAGTTATCTTCCTCCGGCATAACAATGAAAATAGCGGATTTCTCGTTGCAGAATTTTTCGGCGTCTATCTCTGTATCAAAACACAAAATCTGCTCCAACTCGGTGTCGAGAAATGTGTTAAGTCTTGACATAGCCGTTGACATAACAGACATCATCGACTGTTCGCCTGAGTTCAGAGCTGCCCCGGCAAACCATCTTGCTTTGTGTTCGGGCGGTAATTTATCAAGCAACTGTTTAAACTGTGTCTGTCCTTTAACCTTTGACGGAGCCAATAAATCTTGAATTATTTTGAAAACAGAAACAATGTGGCGTTTTTCTTTCGGCGCAAATTCCGCAACAAGTAAAATAGCAGAGGTTAATAGTCCCTCTGCCGCGTCATAGAAAAATGCGTTTTGCCCGAAACTTGCACCATCCATTCCGTTAAGAATAATAGTTTTTGAAATAATCTTAGCATATTTTTCAGCCTTTGCTTTATATGAAATGTTTTCTTTTTTCTGATTAACACTCTCTTTGTATAAATCCATATACTTGTTGACAAGATGGAGCATATTGTTACCGTGTGATTTTGTCGGATTACGCAGATCAAGTACGGATATATTATAGCCGTAGTATTTCTTTGCAATGCCGCCGTAGTTTCTGTATATATCGCCCTTGGTATCTGTTGATATAAATGACATGCCCGATGCACAGGCGTACTCGATATTCGGATAAAGGAAATATGCGGTTTTGCCGACTCCGGCTGCTCCTATCATTAAAGCATGGACATCCTGATCGTCAACAAGTGCGGTTGTGGCAGTTTTACCTACACACCCGACTACAATTCCCTGTGGAAGAGGTTTGCCGTCAAAGGCGGTTGGTTCGATTCCTGATTTAGCCTGCTGCCGCCATCGCTTAGGATCAAATGGTATGTGCTTATATGTTTTTTTGATTTCTTCTCTTGATGCAAATCTCGCCGTTCCATGCTGCCCGTCCCCAACAGTTTTTGATTTGATATTATTAAGATTGTAAATATGGGCAAGCAATGATATTAATCCGAGCACAGTAAACATAATAATGGAAGCGACAATTAAGCCTGTTGGATTGCCCATTGATTATCCCACCTTTCCTGTTCGACCGTAAAATTTACATTTTGTTCCTGTAAATCAAGTTTTATATGCAATTCCATACGCAAGCTGTCACATGCTAAACTGAATAAGTTCTTTACATCCTGTTTGAGCACGCTTGATATTCGTATCTGATTTGTTCCGAATAGTTTTTCAACCGCTTGCATATCGTTTTGAATATCTTGTTGTTTACTTTGAAATTCAGTGTCATCTCTGTGAGGCAGATATTGTTCAATCAAACCCTGTATGAGCGCTTTTTCGTCTGCATTAAGTAAACCCTTTGCCATTCGCAACGCGTCTATTGCAAGGCGGTTGGAGTTTATCATTATTTCTTCGGGTGTTTTTGAAGCCATAAGCCTTGCGTAATCCGCGCAAAGCGTTTTATACGGATATAAAAGAGAATTGCTGTTAAAAGCAGAGGTTACTGTATTCGTAAAGAGTTCCCGCATTTTATTTAATGTCGGATGGGGTACTGCCGGGAGCGGCTCGAGCCCGTTCCTTTCTCTGAGTATCTCATTCCAATCCTTGTATTTCGGTCTGAGGAATGTTACATCCGTATAACCGAGTTCCTTAAGGTGCTGTTTTATTCTGTATTCCGCATTTATTCCCGCCGGATCATTATCAAGACAGAGATAAATCTTGTTGAGCTGAGAATAATCTTTCAGCATGCGTATCAACGCATGATCCGCTACAGAGCAGAGCGAAACATAGGAATGCTCCTTCCAATTACCCGGGTGCAGAGTTAAGAATGAAAGCATATCTATCGGTGCTTCAAATACATACAGCGTATCGCTTGTGCCTGTATAATGAAAGCTATACTCCGCGTCGCAGCTATCAACATTTCCCTTAAAGGAATCACCGAGAGTATATGTTCCACGCTTGTGAGCGTGCTTTGCAACACCATTACTATCTCTGCCTACAAATACGCAGTTATGATATTCCTTGCTTTCATACAGCAAATCTTCATGTGCAAAATATTCTATAATGCTACGAGCGATAAAGCGTGTACGCAGAAGGTATGCAAAGACCTGACGCATATTCTCGTTCTTTTCGGGCAGTTGAAACGGTTTCTTTTCCTTTTGTTGTTTAGTCACTTGCAGAGGTTCAATGCGTTCATCCAATATCATTTGTATTGCGTCCTGATAACTGAGGTTATAGAACTTACGCACAAAATCAATCGTGTTCCCGCCCTTATGTTCATAATGGCTGTACCACATATTATCACGGATTGTTACTCTGCCACCGGCTTTCCATAACATTTCCGATCCGCAACGCTTTAAGCTCTCACCCTGAGAAATTAAAAAAGCAGCCAAGTCTGTGTTGGCTGCTTCCTGCTTTTGTTCTTCCGTGAACGGAATGTATTCTGTTTGATAATGTCTTTGCGTGATATCACATCCTTTTAAATTAAATTTCTTGTCTTCTCAGACACTATAAATTATGTAAGGACAAATTCATTTTATTTCTTGGGTGTTTAGACTCTAATATTTCACGGGTTTTGCTTGTGCTGATATGCGTATAAATTTGTGTTGTTGCTATTGAGCTATGTCCGAGAAACTGCTGAATATATCGTATATCCACATCTACATTGTGGAGTTCAGTTGCGAAAGTATGTCTGAACATATGCGGCGTAATGTGTAGTGGCGCGTCAACGGCATTCGCATAATCATTAACCATAAATCGTATGGACTGCTCCGATAAGCGGTTACCAAATCGATTTACAAAAAGATAATCTAATTTGTATGATCTGATAGCTAAATAGTCGTTTATCATTTTGCTTAAATCGTCACTAATACACATCATTCGTTCTTTTGAACCTTTGCCGAAAATGCGAATTGTGTTGTCACTAAAATTGATGGCGGAGGTTTTGAGATTTGAAATTTCCGAAACTCTCATACCGGTTGAAAATAACAGTTCAATAACCACAATGTTTCGCATTGTTATTTCTTTTTGATATTGAGTAACAGCAATAAAATTCTGTTTATAGGCATAAGATAACATTTCTTGAATGCAGTTTAGCGGTATAGTTCTGGGCAATTTTAAAGACTCTTTGTATTTAAGAATTATCTTATGAAACGGGTTGTAATCTATAATATCCTCAATTTCCATATACCTGTAAAATGCTTTGACACAAGCAATCTTTCGCTTTGCGCTTTTAGGTTTGTACTGATCGTGCAGCATATTGATATATGAATTAAGCTCGTTTTTGTCAAAGCAGTCGCGATGCCCCATAAAATTACAAAACTGCTTTAAATCAATTTTATATGCCTTGAGGGTTAGGTCGCTTAAGCCTTTCAAGGATTTACAAACAATTAAATACTTTTCCTTTTCGTCAACTAAATTAAACATAATAAATCCTCCGTCAAATAATATTTTATTATGACGAAGAACGCATAAAAAGTCGATTGATTTTAATTAATATCTCGGGAAAATGTATAATTTTGTCGTAAAAATGAACAATTTTGCATTTTCAGTTGACAATTTAAGAGAAATTGCTAATTTAAAAATATAGAAATTATATTATTAAGTAAAGGATAACATTAAGTTATCCTTTATTTATATTAGGTCTTATGATATAAGATAAGCCAGAGATAAAGCTCAACAATTACCACTTGCATATTTGCTTATTAAAAACATTATAAAGACACAAAAGCCTACAGAAATAATCTGCAGGCTTTTAATTAACTTTAAGAATATGTAAATAATGTTTGTTCAATTTCTTCAAAATATATATAAAGCTTGATTTTTCTATTTAAATTATGATTAAATATATTTTTTTATTATTTTCATTCCTGAAAAAATCAATAAAGTATATTCTAAAAAGCAGTTAAATTGTAATAATAAATATAACTTGACTTAGATTCCATTTTCGAGTAAAATAAAGTAGTAATTTATTTTACTCGGAGGAGCAAATAAAAATGTATATTAAAAGACATTTAGAGGATGAAATATTAAACGCATCAAAATATTATCCTGTAGTAATGGTATGCGGTCAGCGTCAGGTTGGCAAATCTACAATGTTAAATCATATAAAAGAAGAAAACAGAAAATATGTTTCTCTTGATGATATGAATGCAAGAAGACTCGCGGAAATCGATCCCGAACTTTTTTTTGAGACATATGGTTTGCCTATTCTTATTGATGAATTTCAAAGAGTCCCTTCAATTCTTTTGGAAATCAAAAAAATTGCTGATGAAAAAGCACTAAATGGTGAAGAAAATAATGGACTGTTTTGGCTTACAGGCTCTCAAAAATTCAAAATGATGCAGAATGTATCCGAATCACTTGCGGGGAGAATAGCCGTTTTTGATTTAGCCGGACTGTCAACTTCTGAAATTGAAAACCGCCCAAGAGATTTATTTAAGCCTAATCTTGATGATATAAAAAATCGTATTAAAACTTCAAAAAATAAGAACATTCACAATATATTTGATATTATTTTTAAAGGTAGTATGCCTAAAATAATAACCACAGATATAGAAAGAGACAGATATTATTCAGACTATGTTAATACCTATCTTGAAAGGGATATCAAGGAGCTTGCTCAAGTCGGTAAATTAAATGAATTCTATGATTTCCTTGTTTTTATGGCAGCCAGAACAGCACAGGAACTCAAATACAGTGAAATTTCAAGTGCAATAGGTATTTCTGCTCCTACGGCAAAAGCTTGGGTATCTATTCTTGAGCGTTCGGGGGTAATATACATTCTGCACCCCTACTTCACAAATATTACAAAAAGACTTGTTAAAACCCCAAAAGTTTATTTTATGGATACAGGTTTAGCAGCCTATCTTTGCCGCTGGCCCAACGCCGAGACTCTTGAAAACGGAGCGATGGACGGTGCTTTTTTTGAAACCTATATTGTAACCGAAATAGTAAAAAGTTATTATAATGCAGGCAAACATCCCGATTTATATTATTATCGTGATATTGATGGCAAAGAGATTGATTTACTTATTGTTGAAGGTAATAATATTTATCCCATTGAAATAAAAAAGAGTAAAAATCCATTAAATCCTGATAAAAATTTCAGTGCTTTGAATAAATTAAAAATGAATATTAAGACCGGTCTTGTCATTTGTATGACAGAGGAATTGTTGCCGTTTAAACGAGATATATGGTTGTGCCCTGTAAAAATATTATAGTAAATTTAGCCTGTAGATATATCTCTGCAGGCTTTTGCTATGCCCTAAGACCTTGAGCCATTTTCTTTTCTTCAATCTGTCTGCGTTGTTTCCTATCAATCCTAAATCCTGTTTTTGAGTTATACGCATTGAATTTCTTTGAAAACAGATTACCCATATATCCAAACAATCTCATAGCGGATATAGCCATTAAATATTTCAAATAATTCTCTCTGTTCTGCAAAATAACGGTAGCGTATATGTTCCATTGTTCTGCTGCCGACTGCAAAAGTTCAATCCCTTTTTCTTCGTCCTTTGGAATATCAATGCCGAACAAAAGCATTTTTCCAAGCAAAACTTTTGCCCATTCGTTATTCTGTTCGATTGCAGACTGCAATAATTCAACTGTTCTTGCAATATCTTTCGGTATAACATCACTCCTGAGTAATAATTTTGCAAGTGCATACTGTGCTTTGTCATCACCGAGGGATACGCTGCGCAGAAGCAAATTGTATGCCCGTTTTTCATCTTTGGGCAGTAATTCTCCCTTGAGGATTATAAACGCAAGCATTTTTTCAGCAGGCACAAACTGATTCTCTGCCGATCGTTCAAGCAATTTCAATCCGTCTTTTGTTTTGTTTTTGAATTCATCAGAAAACAAATATTGACACGCAAGTGTGTACTGCGCATACTTGTTGCCTTGTTCCGCTGATTCAGATAAAAGGAATATAGCTATTTTGAAATTCCTGCTCATATCACTGTTACCAAGATATTGTTTACCGAGATAGTATTCGGCCCATTGATTTCCTTGTCTGACGGATTGCTCCAACCAATAAGTTCCCGATCTGATATCTTTGTCACACATATTTCCTTTTATCATCATTTTGCCAAGCATGTATTGTGCATATGGATTTCCTTCTTCGGCAGACTCTTTGAGAAGAACAAAACCTTTGCCGAAATCAAATTGTTCTGATTTTTTATCAAGTAATCGCTTTGCTCTCCAATATTTTTCAGATGATGTCAGTATATATAAATCGTCATCGATTTCCTCATCATCGGGTTCGGGTTCTGTTTCGTCAATGGAAAGCAGTATCGGTTCATCCGTTGCTTCATAATCAAATATTGCAATCATATCATCAATACCTAACGCTTCTCTGATCACCATATTACGAACACTTTTGAATTCCTTGTTCTGCGACAAAGGAATTCTTTTTAATTTCTCGTTGGTATAGGTGCTTGTGATTTTGTCTTTCTGCTCATACCACAATGCATAAAGCGCTTTGATGCGTTCATCCTTTTCGAGTTCATCTACAATCAAATTGACTACGGCTTTTATTTCGGGACTCAGATATCCGTAAACCTTTTTACCCTTTGTATGATAAAGCATATTATTAAGTTTAAATAAAAGTTGCGCGATGTTTTCATTATTAAAATCACCATGCCGAAGTTCATTAACAAGCCGCTCGGCGAGCGATTTGCTGTCAGCCTTGAGCTCGTTACGATAATCGGTTTGCTTTTTGTAAATCTGAATCAACTCGTCTTTGAATATTTCTTTTGCAAGACAGGATTTGATATTTCTTAGTCCTTTCCTTGCTAAGAACGCTTCAGTCGGTTGCGTCGAATATGCTATCATATGAATGTGCGGATGGTGTCCTTCGTTATGAAAAGCTGCATACCATCTGAAATTTTTTGGATCGATATTCATGTTTGCCGCAATTTCATTTCGCTTTGCCCACAATAATTTTTGCCACGCCTTAACATTATCAAAGCCTAGCCGTGCCGCATCCTCACGCCGAAGTGAGATAATATGAGTCCAGACATTACCCTGATATGAGTTTAGTTCTTCTTCAACCTTGTTGAGAATTACGGGAACGCCCTTGTCCGAAAACAAACCGTGCTCGGCTATTCGCTCTGCACCGGGCCTTGTTCCAATGTATTTGAGATATTTACCCATACCAAAGATTTGCAGATTCGATTCAAGAACTCTTGAAATAAATTCGCTTGCGTTACCGATTGTCTGCTCTTCTTTATAGTCCGCATACTCGTGGAGGTCTCTGCTTTCAGGAAAATCATTCAGCATTTTTTCAATTAAGGCCGTCTGTTTTTTCGTGACCGGAAGATTTAATTTTGTATTCTCCGGAAGCTGAACACCATCTCTTGTCGCAAGATAACGGGCATAACCACCCATGTTATTGTCTTTTGCTTTATAGAACGGACTAAACAGAATAAGTTTGGACATTACGATTCACCGTTCTGATACTTGACTATCTTTTCCAAATCAAATTCACCGTTTAACTCTTTTACTTCGTTAATGACTCGGTGCTTCATGGATTGCACTTGGCTTGGATCGAGTTTAAATGATGCGGCAAGGAGATTTATTTCCGTTGCTATTTCTACAGCAAGTTTGAATAGTGAGCGTGACAGTCTGTATTCCGTGAGGTCAAGTCTTGCGTCTATAACCGATTCAAAAGCCGGAGTAAGCACCTCTGTGAGTTCCTCTTTATTCAGATAAGCGTCATAGAACTTAACTGCTTTAACTAAAAATTGATTACGGCTCCTGACATTTGCTCTTTCTAAATTACGGTCGCATATGCTTAAAATTTCTGTCGGAAGATAAAATGATAATTTTTTCATCTGATTTTCATCCATAATTCATCAACTCCTTTTGGGCGTAAATTTTGGGCATAAAACAGAACTTAAAATTCCTTTGCGGTTACGCGAAATTTTGAAAGCATTGGGCATAATTTTTATCGTTTTTTGGGCGTAAAAATTTTGGGCAAAAGTTAATTTTGGGCGCAAAGCGAAAGTCCCGCTCGGCGTTGCCGCGCGGTGTTTTTTCGGTTGGGAGCACCGAAAGTGCGCCCAACCTTTATCCTGCTTAGACTTAAAACTCGCACCCGAACATTGATTTACGCCTTAAAATGCCTTGAATTTCCGTTTTTCAGTATTTTGGGACTTTCCCGAATGAGATTTAATCTCTTGACATAGGGCAGAAACCTGCGCGACAGGCTTTACATTTGCATAGTCGGAGTATCGGTTTTGGATTGCTCGTCTGTGATTTCATCATAGAGCAGTTTCAGATTCGGAGAAACAATATTATTCAAATCCCGTTCGCATTCAACGCCGATAACAACAAGTTCTTTTTGATTATCTGTAAGCAGAGAGCAGACATATGACGGCTTGTAGAAATCGCATAGTGTTTCCGCAATAGAAAGATCAAACGAGTTAGGATATTTTTGTGCTTCTATGAGTTCTTTAAGTAAATTATCAAGACTCGTTATTTCTTATTTTCCTTTAATTGCATATTCGGTTTTACTGAAGTCTTTCTTTCCGATTCAGCCTTTATATCAAAAAAGTCCCTGACCTGAGCGGGGACTTGCTTTGTATATTGGCTGTCAATAAATTTAATAATTTCATCATTTATATTCAGCCCTTTCTTCTCCATAAAAATTTTTATGGTAGATAGTTTTTCCTCATCGTACTGAACAGTCACTGATACTTTTTTCATTAATTATCACCTCACATGTTTTGAACAGGATTCGTGTCTTGACTTTGTTCACTCAACCAGTATGATTCAAAATAGCTTACATTTGACAAGTCGGCTTTCGTGAGGTCGCAGTTAAAAATCCATGATTCGATGCAGCAGTTCTTTAAACTTGTTCCGTGAGTAATACAGTCAAGCATTTTTGAATTTGTAAAGTTACTGTGCGTGAAATATGCGTTTTTCAAATCGCAGTTATCAAAATACGAGCCTTTGAAATCTGCTTCTTCCGCCGTTAAATTTTCAAGGCTGCAATTTTTGAATTTTGCATTCTGAAAATCACAGAAACACATTGACGCCTCATTAAATTTACAGCTTATGAATTCAGCGCCGTTGAAATTTGCGCTGCATAAATTCCGATCGGAAAAATCCACATTATTCAATCGGCAGTTTGAAAAATCTGCCTGCTCGCCGCCGTTTTCGCCATAAATCCAAAGTGCGTGTTTGGCACAGATAATTTCAAGTTCTGCTGATGAATTTGCATCATAAATTTCACGGTATTGAGCACTGACAGCCTGTTCTGTCAACATTAATTCCATATGATCTTCGTGCAGTCTTGAATCCTCAATCATTCCGCTGTCCGTCAGCATATTGTAAAGCAATGCCGCGTTAATAACCGGTTCGCCGGATTTGTTGTATTCATCAATATTGACTTCATATGTTCTTTTCCCTTTTGCCGACTGTTCGATTGCCTTTTTGAGCACATCATCGGCAACCTCTGACATTCTTTCCATATAGTTATTTAACACCGGGTATTTGTCGAGTATGACAAGCTGCCTTGCGTTCGGAATAACAGAGTAATATCTTGCGTAATCATAGCCTTCACTGTTTACGAGAATGCCGTCGTCGTAATTTTCTCCAAGAACAAGAAGGCAGTGAGCAACGCCGTTCTTATCCTCGTACATCCAATCTTTATTATCAGTTATATAATCCCTGTTCAGCATTAAATCTTCACATAGAGCTTCATATTCCTCATCGGACAATTCAATAATCTTTTCCGCGACACAGCTTTTAACCTTTGTTTCTTCATCCTTGTAATGAAGTCTTGTGTTAATTTTCATTTGTCCACCTCCATAAGATTAAGGCTGTCGGTATGACAGCCCGCTTAATTTTAAATTGTTTAATTAAAAATCATTTCAGCCATATTTGATTTAACCCCTGCTATATGATAAAATATTCATAAAAGCGGGAGGTGCATTATGGCAAAGCGGATTGTATTTCATATTGATGTCAACAGTGCTTTTCTGTCCTGGACCGCAACGCAGATGGTTAAAGAGGGGAAAGACGATATCCGACTTGTCCCGTCTGTCATAAGCGGCGATCCAAATAAACGCACAAGCGTTGTGCTTGCAAAATCCATACCTGCTAAAATGTATAAAATCAACACAGGCGAACCGATCTCAATGGCACTTCGCAAGTGCAAAGACCTTGTTATCGCTCCGCCTGATTTTAAGCTGTATTCCAAATTCTCAAAAGCCTTTAAGGATATTTGCCGAGAGTATACACCTGTTGTCGAGGAATTTTCCATAGATGAGTGTTTCCTTGATATGAGCGGTATGGAGAATATCTATCCTGATATAATTGCAACGGCTTATGAAATCAAAGACAGAATAAAATCTGAACTCGGCTTTACCGTAAATGTCGGTATAGGCTCTAACAAGCTACTTGCTAAAATGGCAAGTGATTTTGAGAAGCCCGACAAGGTTCATACGCTTTTTGATTATGAAGTTGAGCGCAAGATGTGGATTCTTCCGATAAGAGATTTGCTCTTTTTGGGCAAAGCCACGGCAGAAAAATTAAACAACATCGGCATTAAAACAATAGGCGAACTTGCTCATACCAATATAACCACATTAAAATCCCTTGTCGGCAACAAGGCAAGCGAGCAGTTGCATAATCACGCTAACGGTATTGATAACGATCCAGTTGATGATTCACCGGAAGAAGTTAAAAGCTACGGTCATTCCATAACCGTTGAGGAGAATGTGACCGATAAGGATACGGCATACAAGCTGCTTCTGTCTTTGACTGATGCATCGGCTTCCCGAATGAGGGCGTCCGGCGTAAAAGCGTATTGTGTTTCGGTTAATATCCGAGATAATAATTTCAATAACAAATCTCACCAAAGGCGTTTTAACACTCCTACCGATATCACTTATGATATCTACGAAGAAGTGAAAAGGTTGTTTGACGAGGTTTGGAACGGAGACACTCCGTTGCGTTTGCTCGGTGTAACATTATCCGAAATTACGAAAGAAAGCGGAGAACAGCTGACTTTGTTTGAACCCGATTCTTCACATATAGAGAAGAAGCATAAGGTTGATGCCGCCGTGGATGCAATCAGAAACAGATTCGGCGACTCAAAAATCATTCTCGGTTCAACGATGAATACTCAACGCCCAAAGAAAAAATAGCACGGTAGCAGGCTGTGCTGTTTTTTTATAACAGAAAAGACTACATCGTTATTTCAACAGCATTTTCTGATTTGCTTTCCTGTTCCTTGAGTTCGTTTATCAGTTCATCGGTTATAAAGCCGTAGTAATTGGCAGGACGGGAAATGCCGTATTGTGCATAGATTTTGTTAAGGTCATCTGCAACATCACGGAGTCCCTCTTTTGAATTGTTTGCATGAAAGTATTTCCACTCATTGTTTTCAGTGAAGATATATACATATTCCGTCCAGTTTTCGGGACTGTCAAGATCGGATAATGTCATTGTATGAGCTTCCACATTTCTATCGCCTCTATCCCTGGCATACGCAACGGTCACTCCGTCTTGGCGCTCTCTATAATCAAAACTGTGCGGTTTTGTGGGATCGGGATCAAGCCTTAAATCGAGTGATGACAGATCACCGAGATCAAGCAATTTATCAACGATTTCAGGTGTGTTGTAATGATCAATAAGCAAAGCCCCGTTATATGACAGATAACCGTCATTATGGCAATAGATGGTTCGGAATTTATCTTCACCTATCTGTTTTGCAATAAAACTTCTTGTACTCATTTTTCTCCTATTCTTAATTAAATTTTACAAATAAAAAAGCCCTACATTTCTAATGCAGGGCTTTCGTCATCGTCCGCAGTATCAAATACTGCTTTCTCAATACTCATTTGCATGGGTACGAGGATCGTGAGCAGTTCCTCACGGTATTCCATATCAGCTATTCTGTTGAGATACATTCCAAAAGTGCTTATAAACGGCATATCGTTGGGTAGTGTGATTGTAACATCACCTGATAGTCCTTTTTCGCATATAAATTCCGCGACTTCCTGAATGTTATGAAGTTCTTTGACTTCATTACCTGAATAGCCGAATAATAATGGATATTTTGCTGATGCGCTTCCATTACTCATTAATGATTTCTCCTTTCTCTAAATAAGTTATATAAGGCACTTTAAGCCAATTAGTCCAACTGCCTGAATAGACAGAGGTTTTTATAACACCGTCAATGGTGTTGGCCGCATGGATGACATATCCGTTTCCAACATATATCCCTATATGACCTTCACGATATATTGCAATGCCTGGGACATCTGGCATTGTGCTTAACGGGCCTTTTTCTACCGCGGCCGCATACATACCGTTTGCGGTAACATCATTCATTCCGTTAGAACGGTAATCGAATGTACCGCTGTAATCATCGTACCAACCGTAGCCTTTAATTAGCCCTACGCAGTCTGCGGTTCGTTTGCCGATCCAATTTGAACGGATATATTCCTCGTTTCCGGAAACATTATCCCCAAATACGCTTATTAGCCTGTTGAGCTCCTGATCGTCAAGGACTTTTCCGTATGATCCCCATACATAGCCCCAACCGCTTTCATATGCCATTTCAGCCCATTTGACTAAGTCGATATTATTCTTGATACCGGGATAATCGAAATCGACAGAAATAACGGTGTTGCGAATCAGACTCATTAGGTTATCAAATTCCTCGGCATCAATTTGGATTCCAAATGCAGAAAGAACGGCGTTTCTCAGTTCGCTGTCCGTACTTGAATTTTCATAGCAGTCTGCTAACTTGGATACAAAATTAGAATCGGATTGTTCGGTATTATATAAGGCACAGACATATAACGCCTGTGCCTTTCTTGATTTGGCTTTCATATTCCTTTGATCAAATTCCGTTGCTATATCATTCATCACAGATTCAAGGTGGGACAGTTTTCTTTTCTCTGCCGTTGAAAGATTATCAACGACTATCTGTTGTGCTTGTTCAACATCTATCTCGGTTTCTCCGAGATTAGCCATAACTCCCATATATACGATGATCGGAATAAAAAATATCATCAAGATAGAAGCAATGATGGTGGCGAGAAGCGTTCTCCCGCGCTTGTCGGTAGTCAATGCGCCGATAGCTTTTGCAACAACAACTTCCGCACTCATAGATTCACCTCCGAATAAAAAACAACAAGGAATAGATCCTTGCTGTTTTCAACATAATAAATTGAACTTAATCCTGATTGCTCTTTTGTTTATTAAGGTACATCTTGTCAAATGAAAGCAATAAGTCTCTATATTGCTCATCCATCGAATAACTCTTTACAGCAGTACCACAATTTAGTGCAATCGAAATAAGTAATAAAACTAACGGGAATATAAATACAAATCTGATATTATTTAGTTGTTTATCAATTATGATTTCTATTAAGCCGTTTAAATCTAATAGAATTATTGCTATTGTTATAAATAAAGCAGGAATTCCACTCGTTTTTTTGATTTTGTGCAAATCATAATCAACACGCTCGAATAAATCGAATTTGGGAAGAGAAGACAAGATAAAAGATAATGTAAAGATCATTATCACTAAAAATGTATTTGATAACATTCGTTCAGATTCACTGGTTAAATAGATATAACCGGTGGCAAATACTACTGATAAAACAAAAATTAATCTAGCATAAATTACTTGACGATCGGTTAAAATCTCAGCCTTAGATCTCTCCCAATCATATTTTAATAGATAAGATAAGTATTCGATTAGTATTGAAATATCTTTTTTATTAACTTTATTATTTGACTCGATTTTATGAATTTGTTTCCATATATGTCCATCAGTTTTGAAATACTTAGTGAGCTGTATCATTGGATCTTTATTTTTGTGTAATTTTATTTGTACAAAGCGTAAAAATTTTTTAAAATACTTGGATAATTGACGCATAAGACGCTTGAATGAAGAACAAGAAGGTATATCTTTTGAATTTTCATCTGGAGTCTTAGGAGTCTTATATGTATTATAAAATTCGTCATAATAGTCAGTGTTTCCAAAAGCATTAATTTTGACCTTTAATTCTACTAAGCATGCTTGAAGGTCTTCCTTATTTTTAACGCAATTTAACTTTTCACAAATGTTTCGTATTTCTTTTCGCCAATTTTGGCGTTCTTCTGTAATGTATTTATTTTTGCTGTTATGTTTTTGCTCAGTATATTTCAATATTATAGACAATATCCCTGTCACAAACGCAGCAATAACACCTGAAGCCAATATGTTTTGCCAATCCATTTAGTATCACCTCCTCATCAATAATACCTGAATATTCGACTTTTTTCAACTGTTATATTTATTATCTCCCTCCAGCCTTGCCAAACATTTTCTGCTTAAAATCGGGCGCGATTACTTGAAGCAGATACCTCTCGTTGCCGCATTTATACAGACAAGTACCTCTTTCGGGATATTTGATCAGTTCATATTCTGACGCTTCAAGCTGTAAGATATCCATAAACGCTCTTGGTTCAACGCTTCCGGGGTTGAAAAGGAATTGATGTGTGGGGATAGAGAACAGGGGCTTTGTGTATTCCTTGATTCCGTCAATCATAAAGTCCTCGGTATTTTGACTTGCCAACAGTACTAAACTGTCTTGCTTACGAGCCCTCTTTGACAGATTGCGGATATACTGTATCGCCGTGAGATTTGTGAGAAAGAGATACAGTTCATCGATTGAAGCGACAGTATTTCCTTTCGTAATCAGTGCATTTGTCATATAGGAAAGAATGTTGAATAAAAGGGCGTCTTTCAGTCTTTCATTCGTTTCCATTAAGCCTTTTACGCCGAAGCAAAGAAATTTATCATCAACGATATTCGTGTGTCCGTTGAAGTATCGGCTTTCAGAGCCTATGCACATTGAATGCAGCCCGAGGCAAAGTTCACGCAGAGTTTCCTCGGTATAAATGTTTTTAACATCACGCCTATATCCTTTGTATTCTTTCTCAATCAGCCTGTAAAGATCTGTCATGATCGGATAATTTCTCGGCTTAAGTTTCCTGAAATTCGTGTGATCCGAAATGCCAAATTGCTTGTATAGTTTTACAAGCATGATTTCAAGCGTATCAAGCTGAACATCCGTAAAGCCCTTATACGCTTTGAAAAAGTCTTTAAGGTAGGCTATGTGCTGACTTAACCTCGTTGCTTTTCTGAATGCTTCGGGTTCGTCCTCATCGTACTCATTACTTGCTTCGCCTAATGATTTAGGCTCAAGCGGATTAATGATATATTTACCTGACATGAAATCTATATAGCAACCGCCGAGCGCCTTGGTGAGTTCCTCGTTTTCCGCTTCGGGATCGAGAATGATAATGCTTTTGCCAGATTCACGAAGATTTGTTAGGATAAGTTTCATAAGGAATGATTTGCCCTGCCCTGAGTTTCCGAGAATAAGGCAGTTCGCATTCGTTTTGTCTTCTGCTCTGCGATCGAAATCAACGAGAATATTCGTGCCGAATTTATCTCTGCCGATATAAAAGCCCTTGGGATCGGTTTTGCCTGAGTAGTTGAAAGGATACAGATTGGCGACTGAGCTTGCAGGGAGTACGCGCTCAAACTGCTCTTTGAACATATTACTGCCAACGGGCAGGACAGAGAGAAAGCCCTCTTTTTGGCGGAGAGTCAATCTGTCCACGCTCATCTTTGAACGCGTCAGTTCCATAAGGATATCAGATTGTAATTCCTTAAGCTTATCCATGCTTTCAGCTTTCAATTCGAGATAGACCGCACAATGAAGGAGCGGTTCTTTGTTCTTTCTCAGTTCTGCGATAAGGGTAACCACATCTTGTAAATTTTCCTCTGCCGTGATGTTTTCTTGAACATCGTTAGAACCCGTATTCAGCTTGTTTTTGCGGGTAGCATTCTGAATGATTTTTCTTTGCTCTAACGCATCTACAAGTCGGTTATACATACGAACCGTGAGGTTGTTCCTGTCCGCAAGCTGCGAGAATAAGGCGAGCTCTTCTGTGGTGGGCGGATACTCTTTGATTGCCCATACGCATCGGTAACTGTCACCAATGATATAATGGTCGGTTGAGAATTTAATGGTTGACGGCAGAATACGGTCAAAGAAATCTTTAATACGGATTTCCTCTTTTTGTTCTTCCGTCAGCTCAATCTGTTTTTTCTCTTTAAACATTTTTTCAGCTCCTATTACAAAAAAAGAGCCTTGATAATCTATCAAGACTCAGAAAAAAATTTTGATTTTAGTTTTAAAACATTGTTATGGAATTTGTATAATTTTCAGCAATATCTTCTTCTATATCTTCCTCAATGTTGTCTTGTGACTGAACGGTTGACATAGCAATTCCGTGAAGATATTCCAATCTTCTCTTAAACATTTTTGCGATTGCATTGGTACGAAAATCGTCTGAATATTCTTCTGCCGATGATAATATTTCTTTGATTTCTTTATCGAAATCCTTTATAGTATCGAAATTGATCCATTCAAATGATTTTACCAATTTCAGTTGTTCTTTGTGAGATTTCTTGAAAGGTTTACATCCAACAGCTTTCTCATTTAGAATTTGAGACTCTATTTTGTCATAGCCCAACGATGAGCCGCTGTCAAATATCGGTGCAACGCCTATCCATTCAAGGGTTTCGGCATTTCGTATAAGCCCGAAGTTGTTTTGATGCCTATCCTCATTTGCAAGCAGAAAATCAACAACTATCATTTGATCCATAGCAAGCTCAATGTTCTTTATACCCAATTCATTACAGCAGTTAATATAATGCTGATAAACCGAAGTGCTGTTATCTTTTTTGAAAGACTGCATAATTCGCCAAGCACTAATCAACTCAGTATCTCGTGTAATGAAATCCTCGCATACACTATACGGTAAGCCATCATCCCAAATAAGCGAATAATCAATATGTGGTATATCAAGTGCATCCATTAATTTTGATGCTATAACCTCATTGAAAGGCTGCTGATTAAACGGAGCGCTTCCGCCTTTAATTAAACACCTTTTTGAATCAATGATCTTCCATCTCTTCTTTAAACAACCATCGGATGTATTATCGGGTGAATTAAAATCAAATATACCGCTAAGCTTAACCTTGCCGAGAAGAACATCACCTATATCCTCTGAAAATGAATTATCGAAGAAATTTACATCTTCCCATGCTACTGCAATTCCTGACGGTTTCATCCAATACTGATCTGAAAGACTCAGTCCGAAACATTTTGTTAACAATGCTTGTGTCGAAGGCACTTCCAAAACATCAAGTGCGTTTTTAATGCCGGAACGACTTGCGGGAATTGCTCTGTCACGCCACCATTCATTTAAAGCCGCCCTATCAACAATTCCTTTTTTACAGGCAATACCAAATGGAAGGTGGTTTGGATTACTTGCGTTATCAACTTTGAGAATATATCCCGTTAATGAATCTATTTCAAGTTCTGCAACAGGGATATTCTTATGCATTAAAACATATTCCACGGTATCGCCTCCTTTTTTAATCTTGTTACCCATATTATACACATTCCTTTATCTAAAATCAACACAATTAAGTCCTGACTCCGATTAAGATGAATCTTCCGTCTGTCTGCGAATAATCGCAAGTCGACAGAGTAATGAAATGATCCCCATATTCAGCTTCTATCTGGCTTTCATATAGGGATTTACTCTTGATATGGTATATTAAATTGTTAAAGTTATCCTCATTTGTCTGACTTGAATAACCGTACCATTCATCGTCCGATTTCACCTTGCATACAGCAAACAATTCATACTCAGTGGTTGTGCCGTTTACTGTGAGGTGTATTGTTCGATGCCCTTTGCAAAACGCGGTTTTCTTGTAATCTAATAAAACGGAAAACATTTTGCCGTTACGCATATTGTGTCCGTAAATGATAAGGTTATGACTTGTGCCGATAGCACATCTCGCATCGAGAAACGGCGTTCCCGAATATGAATATTCACCCTTGTAGTTCCTGCGGAGATAGTATTCGGGGCTGCCATCTTTTTGCATTACGGGGTAACTGATATCCGTGTTGGGTATTCTCACCCACGCAACGCAGTTTTCGATCTGAGGCGTTTCCGGATTTGTTGAGGATTTTGCTGATTCAGTAGTGCCGTTATCATCAGAAAATATAATGCTTTCAAGTTCGCTTATTTCTTTTTCTGCTGTCCTTGATTCAAAATGCCATTGATTCATTGCTAAAAGGCAAATGAATACGATTATAAAACTGACGGCTATTACCTTGTTATGCCACGACTTTTTTGATTTTTTCTTCGTCGAAGCAGTCCTTTCCGTCAATGTCGGGTATCAGTTCGCCCTGCATTGAGGCGTTGAAGTAAATGGCGAGAAATCTCTTAATATCATCTTTGCTTGCTCTCTTGACCTCGAAACCCTGTTCGGATATTGCCTTTTCAATACGGTTTGAAATGGTGAATATCTGTTCCTCTTTCTCACGCTTGAAACGCGCAATAAACATAAACTGTCGTGCGGTAGACATTTCAAGCTGAATATTGTCGAGATAATCTATATCTTTTGAGAGACATTCTCTGACATGTTCATTTTGTTCTTGTGAACGCCTTTCGGTCATATAACTCTTGTTGTTATCAAATCTCTCGCAAGAGTCGATGCATGTTATTTCAAGATTCGGCTGCGCGGAAAACACTTGCATTAAATGCCATATCTTGAGTGTGATATTTTCCTTTGAAAGCACCGATATATTTGTCGGGCTGACAAGATAATAAATGAGCTCACCGTTTCTCGTTTTAAGACCTCTTTTGGAAAAGGTTTCGATACCGATGAGTTCCTGAACGGAATTGATTTTTTTCTTCTTTTTCATGTCAATCACCTCTCAGCTTCCATTCAAAGTATTGTTGCGTAGAAATGAAATACCGCACGGCGTACTTGATATAGTCACGGATAGTGATCTCATCCGACTGTATCGTCAAAAATGCGTAGGCCGCCGTAAGGGCGGCAGGGATTACGAATGCTGTTGCGGCGAAAATGATTGCGGAGAGAAGGGCGGCAATCATAATAATTGCAAAGTCTTTCAAACTCCACAACCACAGCGTTGCGTGGGATTTCATATTCTGCGGATAGATATATAGTTTGTTCATTGTGATATGCCTCCGATATCTTCGTTTAGCTCTGCGTTGAATTCTTCAAGAAGATTCATTATCGTTGTATTATATTCTTTTTGACAGAACTCTTCCATCAGCGAAATTATGAGATTTTTCTCTTTCTCTGTCGGAAAATACTCCATTGTTTCGCTCTGACTGTTTTCTTTGTTAATGAAATAGTAGCACGATAACTCATTCGATTCGGGCGCATATCTTGCATAGAAATTTACCCATGAACCGTCTTCCGCGCAGACATTAACGGCAAACTTTTTATTCACATCAAAGAATGTTCCGATGTATGAGGTTACGGAAGTTCCGTCATCCTCGATTTCAAGATCCTCAACATCAAGCTGATTTGCCGTAAATCCCTCTGCCATATCAAGCATCTCCTTTGATACTATCCTTGCCGAATACGGCTTGATAAAGAAATTGTTGGTATTGCCGATATAATCAAAATCGGTAGTCACCTTGAAACCGTCAATCACTTCGTTCTCTTGAAGGCATAACGCATTGAGCATTTGTTCTTTGGTAAAAATCGGGTTGCCGTCGTTATTTTCCATTTCAAGTTCGATTTCAATTTTAACTTTCATATCGTCACTTCCCTATAGCTTTAGCAAGATGAACAGCCGTTGATGTCATGTGTACAGCGCTCATCATATTAAATTTAACGCTTGTATCAAGTCCGAAACGCTCGGCAATCCTCGGCACTTCGGATGCGGACATCATAATGCCGATAGCAAGGAGAGCATTTTCTTTCCATGTCAACAGTCCGAGAAAGAGCAGGGTGGTTTGCAAAAAAGCAGTTAAGCATAACGCTATGACTTGCTTTATCCATTGCGTAAAACCGTCACCGTAACCTCTCGGAATAGAGAACATATACAGAGATCCGACTGCGATTTGAATGAGAAGTATCCCGCCGCGCTTGATATTGTCAAAGAATACTTTGACAGTACAATAAGCCAGTGCAATCAACATAAGCAGATTCGCCAGTGAAAACCTCACCAATACTATTGAGGGATCCAACTCAGATTGCAGGATGAATAAAGCGACTTCACCGAGATTCGTTCCTCGTGTTGAAGCGAACAGCGTTGTTAGACCGCCTGATAAAGTATTTTGCAGCGAAATACAGAATTTATATAATTCTATCGGTATAACGGTAAACAGCGATGAAGCCAAAAAACCTTTGATCCAGTTCAGAGCAGTTCCTTTTATGCTTGCTCTGCCGTTTTGATATTCGATTGCCAAATCAAAAGCGGATACAGCGATACCGACCAAGAACATTGTAACGCCGAAATAGCCGAATAGCCTTACAACTGCTTGCACCCAACTCAAATTGAACATTTGCACACCATAACCGCTTATGAGTGTGAAAAAACTTGCGATACCATCGAAAAATATGGTATAAAGCCATTGGATGAAACGGTTTAATATCCCGTCAATAACGACATTTGATATCGTTGATAACGCATCTCCGATTGCGCTTCCCATGCCTGAGATTATATCTCCTAACCAATCAAACAATTGGTTTCACCTCCTAATCAAAAAGGAGAATGCTATGCTGCATTCTCCTTTTTATATTCTTTATTGGCATATGATTTAGTTTTCTTAATCTGGTTAACTGCTTCTTGATAGTATTTAAAAATACTTTTAAAATTATTTTCGTCTAAGCATATATAAGATGATTGATTTCCATTTTTGTTAAAATCCTTAAAAACGAAATATACATTGCCTTTCGTATTCTTAACTTTAGTTCTACCATGGAAAATAGAGTTTCTAATATGCCTCAAAAGATCCTCACACCAAGAACTACTTTTTGTCATTTTAATTATGTTTTTGCATCCACTCGGATTAAATGAAGCCAATTCTTTGGATTTCATATAATTTATATCATCGCTGTTTAAGTTTTCTAATCGTTTCAGTTTTTTTGAAAACTTCGCTTTATCGAATCTTTCAAATTGCGAAAAACGATTTTCATCAGCTAAGATTTTCAGACACTCATAACAATCACGGTTTCTAATATAATCAAAAAAACTCATAATCATATTCCCCTTTCTGTAGTTATATTATAACATATTAAAAATATAAATTGGGGAGCAATCCGCCAACTGTACTATTTTTGGGACTATTACATTCCGACTACCGACCAAATGTAAAGTGGTGCAGTCAGCGTAAAGATAAGACAGGCGAAAAGAATTGCGGGAGCGGAAAACTCAAACTGTCCGTGCTTTTTGTAGTCAAAGTATGCCGTACCGACTTTAACAAAAAACAGAACAGCGAGGATCATATCTACCACGGGGAAGACAACATTATTTACCACTGTTTTGATCTGCGACTTTGCGGCATTCCATGTTGATTCGATTGCCCCTGCGACATCGCCGGAGCCGGCGGCATATGCCGTCATAGCCGTGAATGCACATACGAGTAAAAGCACTATCATAAAGATAGCAATGTGTTTCTTTTTAATCTTCATAAATACCTCCTTGAATGTTTTGGGCAGGAGGTATCTCTTTGAAAGCCATCCTGCCCATGCGAAACAGTTTTTTAAAATAGATTTTTTTGATTCGACTGTTGCGTGCAGGAGGCTGTATTGTTCTAACAACCATCCTGCACACGCAAAACAGCCATTAAAGCATTGTTGCTTGAATATTAAATTTTAGGTCGCATATTCTCTCAGTATTTTCTCGCACTCGTCATCTTTGATGTAATGGATTACCCGTTTGAATTGGAGCGCTGTTTTCAATTCAGCTTGCATTCCTTGGGTTAAAATATTTCCAAATACCCACACATCACTTGCTGTGAGTAATTGGTCTAATCCGAGTGATCTGCCTAAATCTCTTTGCGCGGGATCGTTATCGTCAAGCACTAATGCGTAGAGATGCGGTACAAGGGGAATCATACCGCATCTTTCATATACATACTTTGAATACGCAATAGCGTTTTTTATGTTTTGTTTGATATTACCTTTCAGCGGACTGCAAATATACGCTCTTTTCATTATTCCTCATCTTCATATTTCTTAGACTTGATTTTGAGGATTGCGGCTGATACGGCTGCACCGATTGCAATCATGCAGAGACCGATCACAACACCATAATTACGATTATCGCCAGTGTACGGAGTATCTACCTTTGGTGTATCAACGATAATTTTATCATTCTCTATGGTAATTTCGAGAATCTGCCCGTCCTCGGTGATTTCGATATCGTGCTTTTGGTTGTCAAGTACATATCCGTCTATGGTTGACTTCTCATAAAGAACATATTTGCCGTAGGGGAGTCCAATTTCGGCTATGCCGTTCTCATTGGTGGTGAGCTCGGCAACGATGTTTCCGTTCTCATCTTCGATTATAAACACAACGCCTACAAGAACCGTTTTCTTGTCTTTGCCGTCTACCTTAGTAATGATAAGTTTTCCTGCTTTCTTCCTGTTCGTTATTTCAGCTTTAACAGTTACGCCGTCCTCGGTAATGCTGAACGGATAGAGTGTATCGTCAAGAACATAGGATTCATCGCAAGAGAATTCCTGATAGAAATAGTTGCCGTAAATAAGACCTTCAAAGGTGGCTACGCCGTTTTTATCGGTGTATCCCTCTGCGATAATGTTGCCGTCCTCATCATAAATGCGGAAACCGACATTGGGAAGGACTTCACCACTGGAAACATCAATCTTGGTAATCTCAAAATTGCCTTCTTTCTTACTGTTCGTCATTTCAGCTTTAACAGTCACGCTGTCTTCTCTGATGCTGAACGGGTAGAGAGTATCGTCAAGAACATAGGATTCATCGCAAGAAAATTCCTGATAGAAATAATCGCCGTAGATGAGGCTTTCAAAGGTGGCTACGCCGTTTTCATCTGTGTATCCTTCTGCGATAATGTTGCCGTCCTCATCATAAATGCGGAAACCTACATTGGTAAGAACCTCGCCGGTAGAAATGTCAGTTTTGGTAATCTCGAAGTTACCCTCTTTCTTCCTGTTTGTCATCTCTGCCTTAACGGTTACGCCATCCTCGGTAATACTGAACGGATAGAGTGTATCATCAAGCACATAAGACTCATCGCAAGAAAATTCCTGATAGAAATAATCGCCATAGATGAAGTTCTCAAAGGTGGCTACGCCGTTTTCATCGGTGTATCCCTCCGCGATAGCATTGCCGCCCTCGTCATAGATTCTAAAACCTACATTGGTAAGAACCTCGCCGGTAGAAATATCAGTTTTGGTAATCTCAAAATTACCCTCTTTCTTCCTGTTCGTCATTTCAGCTTTAACAGTCACGCCATCCTCGGTAATACTGAACGGATAGAGTGTATCATCAAGCACATAAGACTCATCGCAAGAGAATTCCTGATAGAAATAATCGCCGTAGATGAGGCTTTCAAAGGTGGCTACGCCGTTTTCATCGGTGTATCCCTCTGCGATAACATTGCCGCCCTCATCATAAATGCGGAAACCAACATTGGTAAGAACCTCGCCGGTAGAAATGTCAGTTTTGGTGATCTCAAAGTTACCCTCTTTCTTCCTGTTCGTCATTTCAGCTTTAACAGTCACGCCGTCTTCTCTGATGCTGAACGGGTAGAGTGTATCATCAAGCACATAAGACTCATCGCAATAGAATTCCTGATAGAAATAATCGCCATAAACGAGATTCTCCACATAATATCTTCCGTTCTTGTCGGTATAGCCCTCCGTTACGAGATTCATATCCTTATCGTAGATATGGAAGCCGACGCCGGGGATTGCTTCGCCGGTGTCACTATCAACCTTTTTGATCTTAGCATTGCCGTAAATATGCCTGTTGTCAATGCGGATATTGATGGTTACGCCATCATCGGTAATATAAACATGATGCTGAGTGGCATCAAGTATATAGGATTCAGGCGGAGCAATTTCCTTAACTATCCATTCACCGTATGGAACATTTTCAAATGCGAAGCTACCGTCCTCTGTTGAGATAACGGTTGCAATTGCGTTTCCCTCGGTGAATTCAATAGTACCGGGGGCGAATATGCCTATAAGCGCACCCGCAAGAGCTTCCTGCTTCTCGCCAACCTTTATGCCCTTAACTGTTCCGCGCTTTAGAGTGTTTTCAATGGCTTCGTCGTTATTGATTTTGATTTCATATACAGAAGTATCCGATCCTCTGTATTCAGTTTCGAATTCATACTTAGTGTCAGATATGAAATAATGGTTATCAACATTGATTTCTTTTGCGTACCATTTGAAGCCTATCGGCAGATCGCAGTCAAAGGCGATATTGCCGTTTTTATCGCAGTTCGCAATGGTAACAAGACCGTCCTTTGGAATTACGGAGCCGTCCGCAGACTTGATATTTTCGGCCGCAAATATACCGAACTGCACTGAGATAATTTCGCCGTTCATTCCGATTTTGTAAGCAATGTCATTTTCCAGAATCTTTGAAAGAGAAACGCAGACTTTCTGTCTTTCGTTATATACCGAAAGATCGGTTGAGGTGACTTTCATGTTCTGTCCGGCGTAAGTAAGTTCTACGATGAACTCATTTGAATTTAGCACAAAGGTGTTCGGAGCGGTTTTCTCTTTTACGATATACTTTCCGAGATATAACTGCTTTGATTCCGCTGTACCGTTTTTGCCTGTAGTTACGGTGTCAACGAGCTGTCCTTTCTTGTACCTTACCGTACCTTCGGGAGTGATGATGTCCTCATATGCGTAGATTTCAAATACAGCGTTTGCAAGTGCCTGATCTGAATATATCGGAGAATAGATATCGTTAGATTCCGTAACGGATGTGAATACTTCACCTGTCTTGGTGATCTCTATTACGCCTTTCTGCGGCACATTCGGTCTGTTGATAGTGATAATGGTTAATTCATTCTCTTTTGTGCTGTCTTCCTGTTTAACATCAAAAAGTATCGGCGTAGAATCAAGGATGTAACCGTATGGAGCCTGCACCTCAACTAATTTGTATCCCGAACCGAACGGGAGTTTTTCGGGTGTTACGAGGTAGCCCTCGGAATTCGTATAGAATGTATCTATCGTTGTGGGAGTGGGGTAGGTGAATGTCTGTTCTATCAGCGTTCCATCGGGTGCATATATTTGGAAAGCAGCTCCCGCATACAGAATTGCCTTTCCTGTTTCCGCATCGGTTTTTACAATCTTGATATATGACTCAAAATTAGAGTCATTAATGATATAGCGGTAAACATAGCCGTCCTTTGAAATAAATACATCAAAGTCGGCTATTTTTTCTCTGCCGTCCCAACCTTTGGTTTGATGAACGGTATATACACCGTAGGGAAGATCTTTGGTTTGAGCAAAACCGAACTCATCGCATACGATAACATCACGCTCAGTTGTTTTTGCCTTGGCATAACTTCCGGCAGACTTGAGATATACCTCAAACTCAGCACCTTCTTCGGGTGTTTCGATTTGCGTTGAGCCGTCATCGGTATGCTTGATGATTGCGATGCTTCCTCTTTTAACATCTTCCTCTACATCGCTTGAAATTGTGTTGAGTTCGACCGTATAAAGTTTTGGCTCAGAGCCAATCTTGTGAACGGAGTCATCGAGTAAATAACCTTCACTTGGGCTGATCTCCTTTATTGTCCAATCATCGCCGCAGACATAATACTTGGTGGTGAACTGACCGTTGATATCGGTGGTGTAGGCATCTATGAGTTTGCCGTTTTTATAGATGCCGTAAACCGCACCCGCAAGAGTAGCATCGCCCTGCGGTAAGCCTTTTTCGGAATCGGACTTTGTAACCTGAACTCTGAATTTCTTTAAAATATTTTCAAAATGAACAGTCGTTATTTTATTCCATTCAATAGTCGCAGTTTTTAGGTTGGGAACAACATAACGGATCGGAGTATCAACTTCCTCAATAACATAATTTCTGCCAATGAGGATATTCTTGAACATTGCAACGCCGTCTGCATTGGTAGTTGCGTACTCGTCTACATAGATATCTGCGATGGAATTTCCGTAAAGGTGGAATTTAATTCCCTCTACAAAATCGTCTTCCGAAGTCTTGATCACTTTGAGATCGCCGCGCTTAAGTTTATTGTGAAATTTAACTTCGTTGGTTTTATTCCATTCAACGGCAGCAGTCTGACTGTCGGGAACAATATATTTTTCGGGAACATCCATTTCCTCAATTACATAACCTGTGCCGATGAGGATATCTTCGAATATGGCAACGCCTTGTGCGTTGGTAGTAGCATATTCATTTACCCTTGTGCCCGAATCCGAAGTGCCAAATAGGTGGAATCTAACGCCTTCAACTAAATTATCTTCAGAGGTTTTAATTACTTTAAGATTTCCGCGCTTGAGATTGTTTTCAAATGAAACAGACGAAACCTTATTTTCAGAAATGGTAACGGTCTGCTTTTCGGGAGTAATGTAATATGAGGGAATATCTACCTCTTCAATGGTATATGTTCCAACATATATGTTCTTGAAATTTACTTTTCCCTGCCCATTGGAAGTACCGTATTCATCGACTTTAATGCCGATAGTTGATGTACCGTAAAGATGAAATTTAAAGCCTTCGATCTTACCGTCTTCAGACGCTTTCTTGACCGATAAATCTCCTTCTGAGGGCTTATTTTTTACGGTAAAGTAAAACATCATATTGTTTTCATCACTGTTGGTATCGAAAGTGAATATACCGTCTGAGGTAATATCATTATTTGAAGATGAAAATGTAGCTGCCTTTGAGTATCCGGTCGGTACACCGGTTTCTACGAGCTTGAATTTTCCGCCGTTGTCTTCTGTGATAACGAGATCATTTGCAACATATTTTCTTGTTGAGGCGCTTCCTGTAGCGGTCAGTGTTTTGTAATCTACAAAAGCATTTGCCGATGCACTCCACTTCTGAACCTTGAACGCGGCTCCGTCAAGAATTTCGTCGGTTAAGCTGCTCTTTTTTTCAACAGAAATATTGAAATGTTTGAGATGGTTGTCAAAATACACGGTTGCTATATCATCTTTGGTGACTTTAACGGTCTGTTTTTCGGGTTTTACATAGCGACCGTCGACTTCGATTTCCTCAACTGTGTATGTTCCAATGTAAAGGTTATTGAATTTCAATTCTCCTTTTGCATTGGTGACACCCGTCTGATCTACCTTAACGCCAATATCGGAAGTTCCGTAAAGATGAATTTTTACACCCTCAATCTTGCCGTCTTCCGAAGTTTTCTTAATCGCAACGCTTCCTTCCGATGGATTATCTTTAGCAGTTAAAGTAAATGTTTTTCCGCTGTCATCATCGCTATACATAAATCTAAAGCGTCCGTCAGAATATGTGTTGCTGTTACTTGAACTGTATGTCGGATTATTATCATATCCGGTCGGGGATTTCGTTTCGACAATTTTGAACCAACCGCCGTTGTCGTCGGACACGAGGAGATTTGTGGCAGTATATACTCTTGAGCCGTTAGAAGTGGTCGCAGTCAAAGTTTTATAATTGCTCCATGTTTTTGTTGAAACATTATACTGCTGAACTTTAAATTCTGCGCCGTCAAGAGTTGCGCCTGTTAGACTGCTCTGCTTTTTAACTGTTACATTGCAAGTCTTTTCGGCTTCAACATTTATATTGATGCGTGTTGTAACAGGATCTGCAATAGTTCCGTAAAACAGAGTTTGTCCCGCACCTGTAAGGGCAAATGCGGTATCGGTATAAGTTTTCTTTTTAGAAAGCGTTACGGAACCACTGTAGCTCGTTACGCCTGTTGCCCATATTTTGAGATTATTGCCTGATGAATTTAGCGTAATATGTTTGTCGGTAGAGGTTCTTTCAAATTGGTTTAATACGCCGTTACTATCTTTAAGCGTTACCGCGTTCGTTTCACCTGTACCTTTTAGAGTGACAGTCGTATTTCTAAAACTCGGATATGCAGAATGCTTTTGGCAAGCTTTTAAAATTTCATTATAGCAACTTAATGCATCGGAGTAGTTTGTAAAAATTGATTTAGCCCACGATGAACATCCTGTTGAGTAATTTGTTCTTGCACCCGTTTCTGCTTCCCATATCAGAACCTGTGTGGCAAGCTGGGCGTTTGTCTTGGAATACCCATAATTATAGTTTGGGTATCCCCAAATCGAAACAAGCGTAATAATTGATTTTGCTGTATCCGTTAATTCGTATTTCCAGATATCTGTATCTTTAATGCTTTTGGCGGTAGCCGCCGAAGCGTCAACACCGTTGTAAATCTGAATACAGTAAATTGGTTCGCCGTTCGACTTTAGGTTATACTGAGCAACCTGTCCGTAATTATCATGATAATCACCGTTTGCGGTTCTCCACTGTCCTGTTTCATAATAAGCATTAAGATAAGTTTTTTCAAAAGTATATGAATTTCCTGCCGTTAAAGCCTCGGCAGGAACACATGAGAAAATTGTGAGAAAAGACAGTATGACTGCCAATATCTTTGAAATCTTCTTTTTCATGTCAATCTTTCCTTTCTGAATATTTGATTTTGATTCAAGCAATTTGTTAATGGTAAAGAAAAAACCGCCTTGCTATGGCGGTATAAAACATTGTTTGAATGAGAGAATAAAACAAGAGCAATTAACGATTATTGTTAATTGCTCCTGCTTTTTTGTATTTAATTTTGTTTACCAATAAAGAATATACAAATCATAGCTATCGGGATAATTAGAACTTGTTCCGTAATAGCAGTACGCAATAGTATTTTCAATACCGACTTCACTAATCATTATATCTACGAAATTCTTGCAACTCTTTAAAGCACCACCGTTGTTTAAATAATCTTGAGATGTTGATATGGCAGTTCTCCAACTTGCGTTTTCTGGCGTCATTGAAGTGTCAATCTTGACGCCCCTGCTCTTTATATACTCGTTGACCTCTTTTTGAACCTCTTGGGCTGTAATGTTCTTTTGCGTTGTCGATGGCTTAGTGGTAGTTGTTAATTTCTGAGTAGTTGTCTGTTTTTGCGTTGTGGTTTCTTTTTTGGTAGTAGTCTGCTTTTGAGTTGTTGTTGGCTTAGTGGTTGACTTGGTGGCTTTTTCGGTAACCTTTTCGGTTTCTTTTTCCGTTGCCTTTTCAGTCGCTTTTCCAGTTGTTGAACTCTTCTTGGTTGCGTCCGTTGATGACTCGGATTCAAGGCTGCCGCTCACATTTTCAGAGACTGTAGGTCCTATCGAAGTGTTCGCCGCTTCATCGGTGTTGCCGTCACCGCCTGCCGAACAGGCCGCAAAGAAGATCGCCACGATTATCACGATGCTGATCAGTGCATATGTTTTCTTTTTCATGGAAAAACCTCCGTACGACCACTTTAGCAGAAAGCGGAGCAAATGTCCAGACATTTTTACATTGTCTGAGTCATACCTTCATATTCGTCAGGGATTTCTTCGAAATCCTCTCCGTCATCCTCAGATTGTCCATCATCCTCCGAATGATTTTCGCCCTCGGCATTTTCTTCGCCGTTTGCAATTTCTTCGAGCTTATGCTCATATGCGCTGAGAATTGCGCTGTTAAGTTGATTCCTTGCGTCCTTGGTAATTGGATGAACTGTTGAAACATATTCACCATCATCGTTCATTTTGCTCGGCATATTAACAAATAAGCCTTTTTTGCCATTCATAATAGTAAATCCGTGCGCTGCAAATTGACCGCCGAACGCTACCGATGCCGTTGCTTTAATATTACTTTTCGGGTTATCTAAAATATTGTGTACTGTTACTGTAAGTTTCATTGTTTTTTCCTCCTGTAAAATATAAATTATATTATTTAATTAAATCCGTAAAAAACAAAGCCTATATCGGACTCTACTTCTTCCCGTGATATTTCTTCGGGCTGAGCAAATATATCTTTGTAGGCGTCAGCCTGATCTTGTGTTAAAGCAACAAAATACTCGCCGCCGTTATCTCCTACAATTAATATCGGCCCTGCATAAATGCTTGATCCTATTTTTCTGTTTCCTTCCATATTTATGAGTTTTGCCTCATCGTTTCCGATTACAGCGGCATTATCAGAAAACGGGTGAGTGATTTCAATAGTCCCTTGTACCGCATCCTTTAAAACCTCATACTCATTGACTTTAAGATTAAGCTCAAGGGGAGTATGGTGCGGAGTAATATATACGCATTTTAATCCTCTCATTTCCTCACACTTGCTTGTATCAAAATCAACAGTTCTGTAACCGTATGAGTCACAAAAGAAACATTTGCCGTTGAGTCTTTCGTTATCACTATCAATAATTTCAACTACATCGGATATGGACAGGCTGTGCCCCTGATGCGTCGGAATCCGCCGCGTGTTGAAAGCTGTATACACATCATCCAAATCCTCGCAATCAACATCACCGAAAAACACATTCTTATATATACTCGAATCAATATCGGTATTGCCCTGTAATTTTTTCAGACTGCCAAAATCGGAGAACTTAACCTTGTTTGTGTCTCTATCCTGATCAATCTGATAGACTTTTATTCTCAAAATTATCACCCCCTTTTACATGGAAATACCGCTGTTCTCTAAAGAACCGGCGGTATCTTCGGATATATTCAGTTTTTCTTTCACCCAATCGGGAACATATTGTTCTTTTAAAATGCCGATAAAATCGTTTCTGTTCCAACAGTAACGCTCATCATCTTTGATGAAATATCCGAATACTGCTCTGCCTCTTGCATATGGAAAACATCCGAAACCGCTTGTTGCCATAAAAAGCTGGTCTTCAGGCGTTTTGTACCTATCAACAAGGTTTTCGGAACTGATTACAAGTATTTTTCCTTCAAGCTCAACGCCTGTTATATCATCACAGTGAGTACTGTCAAAAAGATTCAGTTTATCCCATTCGTCCCTTGCCTCGTCAACAAAAGCGTTCAGCAATACAGGATGTGAATTTACCAGATATTCACTTCGCTTGTTGCTGTCGGAAATGGCTGCTTGGTTGCCCCATACTCTGTTTTTCTCTGAATAACGCAGATCGTGCTGATTTTCTTTCAGATTGTAACGGAGAATAAAATTTACGCGGTCAAAGCCGAATTTTTCAATGATCGGCTTAACACATCCGGGTTGAAAATGATTGTTGTTGAAATTTTCGGCGATGGCATTTTCAATCGCTTTTGCACATTCCATATTTGCTTTATGGCTTTCCCGCCATAAGTCAACCTCATTGCAGTGACGGGCGTTATCAAGTGAATATTTGTAAAACGGAGTATATTCAGACATCGAACTCACCGCTTTGATTTGCCACCCGGCAGGATGAGTCTGAACCCGTTTTGCGCACCGATGTCAAACTTCCTTGAGCACTTTTACCTGCGCCGACTGATTCTTTTTCTGCCCATTTTACCGAGAGATGAACAAGTGCATCTCTTTGTTCTTCCGCTGTCAAACTGTCAAGGTATTGGGTAAGCGTTGAGCTTGTTTTAGCCGGCTGTTTGTGTTCATTATACATTGGACAGCTTTCGTCACATATCTTTTCATGTCTGACAATTACAGTATTGTTATCCGACTGAACAAAGGATAATACATCATTGTATTTAAAACCTACTTCTTTTCGGATTTCAAATGGAATAGTAATTCTTCCTTTCTTTCCGAGAATTCTTAAAATTTTATGCATTGCTGTCAACCTCACTTTCTTCATTATCGCATATGGTTATAAACTGTTCTGCAAGACATTCGCCGCAGTTCGGGCAGCAAAAGCAACAATCTTCGCAATCGACCTCCGATTCTTCAGGCAGAATACAATCCTTTGGCTGCGTTACAATGAGTTTACCGTCAGTAAACTCAACCTGAAACATTTTGCTTTCGTCAAATCCGATTTCTTCAAATACTTCATTTGGTACGGGTATGAACTTCGTTGAGTCTGTCATATATGATTTTCCTTTCTCCAATAAGTTGATTTGTGTATTCTTTAAATAAAGACATCTGAACGCAAGAATTTAAAAATTCACTTGTATCATAATTCGAGATGAATAGTTCGGGATACTCTTTGCCGTTATCATATCGTTGAGCGAGATTGGACAGGCGGGATATGCCCTCAATGAGAAGCCCGGACTTGTTGTACATTTCACGGATTTCTTCGCAGTCGTTATATGAAAGAAGAAATTTTCCGTTTATGCTGCACAGCGCATCTGCAAGGCGTTTATGGTCATCTCTGCCAAAACCTCCCATGTAGTAATTCTCGGCTTTGTAATATGGTGGATCACAGTAAAAAAAGGTCTCTTTCCGGTCATACTGCCGAATCAATTTTTCGAAATCTTTATTTTCGATAATGACTCGTTGCAGTCTGTTGCTTGCTGCGTCAATGAGAGGGAAATCACTCCAAATTGAATGCGGCTGACAGGCGAAGTCATCTGCACATGATCCGTAACTGTAGCGGACAAGCGCATAGAAGTTCGCGGCTCGCTTCACATCGGGCAATTCGCATTGACTGTTCAGAAGCTTTTTCATATTTTGAAAATCAATCCTTGAGTTGAGCATATATTTTAATTCCGATTTCAGTTCCTCGGGTGAATCCCGTACACAGCGATAAAGATTTGTAAGATGTCCGTTAAAATCATTGTACACCTCAAAATCTTTTCCGGGCGGTTTATGAAACAAAACCCAAGCTCCCCCGCCAAAGACTTCAACATACCGTGTGTAGTCAACAGGAAAACGGAGAAGTATTTCATCCCTCAGTGCTTTTTTACCGCCGATCCATGAAATAAAGCTGTTAATTTTTCCACCTCCTTTTCGGAGGCGTTTCGCGTGCAGAAAATACCTGATAATAAAAAAGGTGTTTTTGTATGTATTTTCATACACGCAAAAACACCTCTTGGTTTTAGTCTATTAATAAAGGTTAGTTCTGAGGCTTACCCTTATCATCTTGTTTGAACTTTTCAAGTTCTTTTTCTTCTGCTCTTGATGCTTTTCCCGATGCGGCCGCAAAGCACATTGTGGCGACACCAAAAAATCCGCCGATTACAAAGCCGACGGCAATTCCTGTCCAAAACATATTTTCATAACCTTTCATTCTTTCGTATAATTTTTTCCGGTCAACTTACATTGAATGTTCGATTGATTCTTCTGTTGGCAGAGCATAACTGTATGCATCCTCACCGAGTGACTCCAATAATGCATTCAATTCTTCAATTGAATTGCAGTTACGGATTCCCCAATCGGCACATCGTTGCTCATAATACGATTTATTTTCGACACTCTCCATCATCCGGTCTAATAAAGATAACCATGCTTTGCCCTTTTCCCAACATACATTTAATACTGTCGGACAGCCTCCTGTCTGATCGCATTGAAAATCTCCTGTTGTGTCAATGTCGATAATGCTGTAATCGCCGAATTCTTTTTCGATTGCTTCTTGAAACTCTTTAACGGTCATGGCTGTATATTCATCCCTTCATCTTCACTCATGTCATCATCTGGTCCTGTGATGTTTACATATTCGCCGATGATTCCGAGTGCCTTATAATAATCATCCGATGCCCTTATTCGGGAACACATTTCATTGGCTTCGTCAGTCATTCCGTTTCGGCGGAGTGTTCTTGAAGCAATACCCATAAGGTTAAATATATTGCCGTCCTGACCTATCAGTTCGCAATCGGGCTTTTGCTTTTCTTCCGCTATAAATCCACCGAGATAATTCGGCACATAATCTGACAGCCATGTCCCGTTAAACTGCGAATGCGTTATCAATCTCCATATCGCAAATTTGCCGACATTTAGTTTAACATCATCAAATGGGAAAAGGAGGTTTGTGTGACCGTCTTTTTCAAATGAATATGCCGTTTCAAATTTTGTGCCGTCAAGAAGTATTTCTTCATCAGTGAGAATTTCGTTGATTCCGTCCAGCCATTCATTCAAATCACCGCCGCATCCCTGCAGAATAAGACCTTCTTTATCATGCATTCTGCGTAAATCGTTGGTTGATATTTTTTTTATCAGCATAAATTTATACCTCCTGATCCTTCTTCAGAAATATGCATATTAAAGTTTTTTGCCACATAATCGTCAATGGAGATTTTATCTCCACCGATAAAATTCGGCTCTGTTTCATCGGTAAATGAAATATATTCCTTATCGCCAAAGTCGATATTTTCATTGGTTATAACAGACCCGCCGTGATTAACAGTAACTTTAGGCTCAATGCTTGCAAATCGGTCACCGTCATCGGAAATCCTTAAATGATACAAATTCAGCCCTTGCGGTACTTCGGCGGCGGTTAGTCTTTGATTTGTGAAAAGAGCGGGTTTGCCAAACAATTCAACAAGTTCAAAATCATCATTAGCAGTATAAACATAGTCTGTTCCCGTCTGATTAATATGAAGGCTGTAATTGTCAGGACCGGTATTCCAAACTTCCGCAAATAACTCTAAAGCCTCTTTGTTTGTTTCGGGTATCCGCATTGAAACAAGCTCGCCGCCCTTTAATATGAACTCTCCGCAGTTCTGCCCGATATCTTCATCGGCAAACTCTGTTTTGATTTCAATATTCGGGAACATTTCAGATAACTTCAACATTATGGGGAAAGGTGTTGACCATGCGGTCTGAAAGCTAATGGACTGTGCATCTTCGTTTACTTCATCGCAATGACACGCATTCCATTTCGTTCCCCAGTGTTTACACGACCATTCATACCATGTTGGTGAGCCATATCTGTGAATATTATCCACTGCCGAAACACCGAGATTCCAAATTTCCTTTTCATCGTCATCCGATATGTCGTCACTGTGTTTCCTCAATCCTGCAATAAATTCTTCATATGATCCTTCATTGCTTTTTTGCTCGGGCATACTTTCAAAATGTTTTTTTACCATTTCCACACCTTTATCAGTTCGAGAACCGCACTCAATATTCAACGATTCGGGCATGGGAATGATTTTATTAAAGTCAATAGAACCGTACCCGGTTTCATCATTCTTAATTTGTTCAAGCATTCTCTTTATTTCAGCGTTATCACCGCTGAAACTTACATTATTTTGCACCCAATTTGGCATATTTTCACCTCCGTAAAATATTCTCTTAAGTTGCTCGCCTAAAGCAGAAATGACAGGAACACTCACTGCGTTTCCCGCCATTTTATATAATCGGGAATCGGACATTCCGATTTCCTTAACCTTATCAAATTGTTCGTCTGAAAATCCCTGCAGTCGAAAACATTCTCTCGGTGTCAATCTTCTGATATATCCTACAAAAAAATTGCCGTTTTCATCGGTTATAATTATTGCGGTTACAGTATCTTTATTTGGATTTTCTATAGTCCAGTGATTATTGAATATATCGCTGATTTCGAGTAATTCATCTGCCGAAAATTCCTTGAGTATCACCATAACGGCGGAATGTTCGCATTTATGGTTGCTGACACCTGAATTATGCCTCGCAGTTATGCATCTTGCAAGTTCTGTAATTTTTGTTCCGGGATTCATATCTATAAAATAAAAGGCTTGGGTACTGTTGGTCGTCAGGGTATGCGCAAGCTGTGCACCGATTCTGCCCCGTCTGGAATTCATAGTCAGATATGATATATCTATACTGTCATTTGGAAATGCAAACTGATATCCGCTTTTAGTATTGGATTTAATAGGCAGAGGAATTAAATAGAGCCCGGTGCGTCCGCCGCCTCCGCCTCCGTGTGCGGTTAGTGTTATTCCTGCTCCGTTGCTTGCGTAAACTCTGCGACCTTCACTTCCCGGCACTCGTCTGACAACAGTCTTTGGATTTGTATAGGGGAAAGAGAATACTTCGCCGCGACATTTTCCTCTAAAAAATCCTGTAATATACACTCTTTTTCTACTTTGGGGAACTCCAAAGTTTGCGCTGTTAAGCACTGCCCATGAGACATCATACCCGATGTCATCCAACGCATTGAGGATGGTCGCAAATGTCCTGCCTTTGTCATGGATAAGCAGTCCGGGAACATTTTCAAGGAACAAAAGAGCGGGTTTTTTAACGGCAGCAATTCGAGCAATCTCAAAGAACAGCGTTCCTCGTGTGTCTTCAAATCCGTTTCTTCTCCCTGCAATACTGAATGCTTGGCAAGGGAAGCCTCCGCAGATAAGATCGATATCGGGCAGGTCATCGGGATTGATTTTTGTTGCATCTTCAAAATACATTTCTCCTTTAGTATTATACATTGCTTCATACGCTTGCCGGGCATATTGATCGATTTCACAATATCCTATGCATTCAAATCCACCCACAGCATCTAATCCTGAACGGAATCCGCCGATACCCGAAAACATATCTATATATTTTATTGGCATAGGGCATTGTTGCCCTTATTTATTTTTTCTTATCACCTCACATGCCCATTGTCTGTATTGATGATTCTGTTTCATCAAGCAGTTCGTCTGTTGTTTCCTCAATGCAGATGGTTTTGTTTTCATCTTCGATTTCCTGTTCAGTCAGTTTTCTGTAGCTGTCAACGCCATAGGCAAGACCGAGTTTTCTTCCGTTATCAAAAGTACAATGAACTGTTGCCATATCATCTACCAAATCAACAGTTCCTCTTGTGTTTGAAGGAATCGGTCTCGGATCATCACCCATTTTAATGAGTAATATTCTCGTACCTTTAGGATATGCCGCTTTAACTGAATCTGACATTCTTGTTAATCTTTCAAATTCGTTCATAATGATTTCCTTTCATTAGATTTAATTATTTATTGAAATAATTTCTTTTTCTTTTTTCGGTATTAAACCAAGTTCAATTGTTTTTCTTCCGTACCTTGCTATAATTATTGCAGTAATGATTACTTTAAAGCACTTTTCACTTGCAAATGATTTGTCCGCGAGTTCAGATGCTGTTACCTTTGAGGTTTTGAACATCATATCCTTGGCGGCTTTATACAAAAGATAACCATCGGAGTCTATGCCCCGTATATTCGCTTTGCTTAAATCAATTAAATTTGGTCTGACAAAACGCTTTGTCTGTTTCCACAGAAAATTATCCGCAGTGATAAGAAAAAGAGCAGCGGTAAATCTGTTTGACAACTTATACCTCTGCTTTTCATATTTGTTTATTATATTTTCAAATGCTTTTTTATGACTTTTTCCTCTAAACATATTATATACATAGCCTCCATTGATTTTTTTATAAAGATTTATAGTTCGGGTTATAAACTCTTTGTTAGTTGCAGAATAAACAATAGACGGTATCAATTCGAGCAGGGTAATATTCCTTGTTTCGATTCTTTTATCGATAAAACAGCATATTGTCCGCTCACATTTGTCTGGCCCCGTCTTATGAAATGGACACGATTTACAACTTCTACTGTACTTAATTTCTGATCTGAATTTTTGCTTATCAGTAAAGGTATTGTCCATATGTGGAATTTGCATCATTTCAAACTCATAAGGCGATTCGGTAAATATCATTTATTTCACTCCTTTCTTTCGGAAATAATAACCTGACTTTTAACCAATGCAGGATCTTGTTGCTAAAGAAATAAAAAAAGACGCGCAATGATGAATTATTTCAACATTACACGCCTTATTATTTTGAAAGGAATAAAGTAAAGTCCCGATATTTATTTTATTTTTTGTATAAAAAAGCCTCGCAACAGATGTTACGAGGCTTTCTTTGGCTCCCCAAGTTGGACTCGAACCAACGACCCTGCGGTTAACAGCCGCATGCTCTACCGACTGAGCTATTGAGGAATATTTGTCGAACTTAAGAGATTCGGCTTGTTTTCCCTCTTTTTTCGGCGGTAGTTTTCCGGTGCTTAAGTAACCATACGCACTACCGACTGAGCTATTGAGGAATATTTGTCGAACTTAAGAGATTCGGCTTGTTTTCCCTCTTTTTTCGGCGGTAGTTTTCCGGTGCTTAAGTAACCATACGCACTACCGACTGAGCTATTGAGGAATATCTCTTAAGCGCTTTAATATAATAGCAGATAATTTATGCCGTGTCAATATATTTTTCTAAAAATTTCATCATAAAAGCGACGCCTTTATCACAGGGCGCCGCTTGTTTCATATGCCTAAAATATTGTTACTTATTAAACCGGTAGCCTTTTCCCCAAACCGTATAGATATAGTCAAGCCCGCTGTCGGCTTCCTTGATTTTATCCCTAATTCTGTTCACATGCACGGTGACGGTGGAGGTGGCTCCTATGGAATCGTATTGCCATATCTCATTGGCAAGCGTCTCCTTGCTGAAAACCTTATCGGGGCTGGAGGCGAGAAAATACAGCAGGTCAAATTCCTTGTTGGTGAGGCTTATCTCCTTATCGCTTACATATGCTCTGCGCGATTTTCCGTCAAGACGCAGCTTGTCTATCTCAAGCACATCGGTCTTTTCGGGGCGAGAGGCGTTCCTTGCGGTGAGGCGCTGATAGCGGCTTATATGAGCTATGACCCTTGCAACAAGCTCGCTGGGGGAGAACGGCTTTACGATATAATCGTCCGCTCCGAAGCCAAGCCCCTTGATTTTGTCGAGATCGTCCTTTTTTGCGCTTACAAGCAGTATCGGGATATCCTTTGCCCCGCGCACCTTGCGGCATATATCAAGCCCGTTTTCGCCAGGCAGCATTATATCAAGCAGAATAAGGTCAAAATTCTCATTCATCGCCAAATACAGCCCCTCGTCTCCGTCGGAGGCGGTTTTTACATAAAAGGAATTTGCCTCAAGATAATCCTTTTCAAGCCTCTGAATATCAAGATCATCTTCAATAATAAGTATTTTTTTCATATCAGTTACCTCTCTGTTTCGGCAGTGAAATCAGTATCGCAAGCCCGTTCCCCGGCTCGCTTTGAGCCCATATGAGCCCTCCGTGGAGCTCTACTATCTGCTTACATACGGAAAGTCCCAAGCCCGAACCGTCTTTGACATTCGTCCGTGCCTTGTCGGCTCTGTAAAGAGTATCGAAAATGCGGTGCAGACTCTCCTTGTCAACGCCCATTCCGTTATCCTTTATCTCTATCAAAACCGTTTTTTGATATTCTATCACCGTAAAGGTGATTTTCCCTTTTACATCAGTCCGTCTGTATTTAACGCTGTTTGAAACTATGTTGTTTATGACCCTCGCGAAGCTGTCCGTATCAATATAGAGGGAGGGGGAGGTGGTCGTTCTGTTTATTATCTCATAGTCGAAATCTTCCTTTGAAAGCGCCTCTCCCGTCTCGGAAAGAAAGCCTATGAAATCGTCAATGCTTACGCTTTCGCAGTCCAGCGTTGTTGCGCCAAGCTCTAATTTGGAGAGCACAAGCAGATCGTCGAGTATTTTCTCGGTATTTCTTGTGGAGGCGTAAATCGTGTCGATATATCTTTTTTGCTTTTCGGGCGTGTCCGCTATACCGTCTCTCAAGCCCTCCACATATCCCTTTATTGAAGTGAGCGGAGTTCGCAGATCGTGGGCGATTCCGGCTATCATTTCTTTTTGCTGCTGGTCGGCGCGGTTTTGCTCCTCGATAGATTCCTTAACGCGAAGGCGCATATTGTTAAAGCTTTTCGCAAGTTGACCAAGCTCGTTCGTTGACTTATATTTTATTTCGTAGTCGTAATTTCCGTTTGCTATCTCGTTCGCGCCAACGGTTATCTGCTCTATCGGCCCTACTATCGTTTTTGCCGTTATAAGCGATACTATGACTATGGCAAGAATAAAAACAACGATAACTATGGCAACGATTTCCGTTGTGCCGTTTTTCAAAGCATTCAGAAAATTCTCGTTGTTTTCGGATATGACTGCCGGCAGCGTGTAATTGTCGTTTACCAAAGTTACGGCGTACCTGTCGCCGCCGTCGATCACATCTGTTTGCACCGCGAGACCGTTTTCGCCGATATAATAGGCGTTAACACCGCTGCCGCGTAAAACCTCGGCGGCTTTTTCTTTTATATCATCTCTGCCGCCGGTTTTGTAAAACGCGTTCCCGTTTTTTTCAATATACATAAGCGCGCCGGTTTTTTCGACTCTTGATGAGATGTTTTCGATAACCGCCAGCTTAGCGGCGTCGTCCCTGTCCGCGGTGAGCGCCTCCGATATTTCGGAAAAGGTCTGGCTCCATTGAAGCTGACTTAAAATGCCGTAGGTCATCTGTGAAACGGCGGGAAATTCGATTATTTCAGATGACGAAAGCGAAAAATAGGCAGATACACTCAAAGCGATAATGGCTATCGGAATAAGAATAGCCATAACGGAGGTTATGAATATCCTTGTATTTATCTTCATATTTTTCGGCAGCGCCTTTATTTTTTCTTCTCTCTTTTTTTTCATTGAATCATTCAAACCATATGGGATTTGTAAAGGCTCTGATAAACGGCATCATTTCTTCGCGCTTGCAATCGAGAAATTTTTTCTCAACCGTCTTATAGAGCTTTTTGAGCGCGCCCTTGTACTCATAAGTTATCTCAACTCTCACAAAGCCCTTTTCCTCAACATTGCAGGAAAAGCTGCACGCCTTTATGTATCTTGAGCCGGAATTGAATGTATAGATAGGTTTTTCGTTGTTATAGACGGTAAGCGTGTGCATCGGCATCAGCTTCGTTACCGTGATGTTTACCCTTGTGTCATCCGTCAAAGCAACGGTGTCGCCGATGACGGCGTCTGCGCAAGTCAGCTCTATCATAGTTGATTTCGGCGAATTGGTTATAACGCTTCTGCCCTCGCGCATAGCCCGCAAAATAGCCTCAGGAGTATTCTCCTCGGCAAGCACTATCGTTGTGGGCGAGGCGAGCAGTATATCAATCGGCGAAGCGTATTCTTTGTGAAAATCGGAGCCGCCCACGGCGGGAAGCCTTCTGCCGGAAAGAAGCTGCTTTACCCACCAGTCACGGTTTATCATATTGTCGGAATGCTGAATGGTGTTCCACACCTCAACGCAGTCGCAATAGATGTCGTCAATATCAAATCGAAAACCGCATTTTGAGCAAAACGGGTGATTAAGACTAACCGTTGCGCCCGCGGCGCGGCATTTTTCGATTATTTTTTTGTAATCCTCTTTTGTGTCAAGCGCATAGGGAGGCTCTTCGGGCACCTTAACTCCCCAAATATTCACATGACCGTTATCGCCCGTTATCTCCTGCCCCTGAATAACAAGCATATCGCCGTTGTAATAGCTTTCTTCAACAGAATTGAAATTATGATCGGTGATTATCATAAAATCAAGACCGAGTTCCTTGCATCTCTCAACAAGCTGTCCCTTAGTAAGTATTCCGTCGCTGTTTACGGTGTGAAGGTGCGTATCACCTTTATACCATTTTCTCTCAGCCATTTTATTACCCCTTTTAGAATAAAAAAATTTTCACCTTTACTATAATAACATATATTTTACGGAATGGCAAATCTTTAATTGTAAACCTTAAAAAATAAAATAGTTGACAATTGCTTTGCGCGGTCATAAAATCTTAGCCGGATACTGTCCGACTCAAAAAGGGGCGGTAGTCATTTCTGTATTTCAGGAGGAAAAATATGAAAACAAAAGGTGAAAAAAAGAAAAAAATCAAAACGGCGGATATAGCTTATGTAGGCATTTTCACGGCGATAATTGCGGTGTGCTCGTGGATAACCGTTCCCACCGTTATACCCGTAACGCTTCAGACGCTGGCGATCTGCACCGCCGCGGGGCTTCTCGGGGCGAAAAAAGGAGTCGCCGCCGTGGTCGCCTATATTATGCTCGGAATTGCCGGAATGCCGGTTTTCTCTAATTTTTCATCCGGAATAGGGCAAATCGCAGGGCCGACGGGCGGCTATTTGATAGGCTTTGTTTTTACCGCGCTTATCGTTGGCGGGGCTGTTGACTTATTCGACAAAAAAATATGGGTCTACGCGGCTTCTATGATTTTGGGCACGGCGGTATGCTATGCTTTCGGAACGGTATGGTTTGTGTTGGTATATAACGCCAAAGCAGAAACCGCCGTTTCGGTATCGAGCGCGCTTGCGACTTGTGTCGTTCCGTTTATCATTCCCGATCTTGTGAAGCTTACGGCGGCAACGGGGCTTTGCGCCGCCTTAAAAAAATACATAAAATAATTTGAAAAAATTATTGTAGAATACCGTGCGGTTTAGTATAATGAACTTGTAAAATTTTGCGCGGAGGGGTATTTATGGCTTTAAGCTGGCTTAACAGAAAAACCTGCGTTGTCACGGGCGCTTCGGGAGGAATAGGCGCCGGCATAGCGGCAACTTTGATAAAAAAGCACGGCTGCGATGTTATCGGGATCGCAAGAAACGAAAGCAGGATAAAAAAATTTATCGAAGAGCTCGGCCCGTCCTACGCGGAGCAGTTTTCCTACAGGCTTTTTGATGTTTCAAAGCAGGAAAATTGGGAAAAATTCGCATCGGAGCTTGAGGAGAGCGGCACGCAGATAGATGTGCTTGTCAATAACGCGGGAATACTCCCCAAATTCAAGCGGTTTGACAGGTACGGTATCGATGAAATCGAAAAGACCGTTAATGTCAATTTTTATTCGGCGGTCTATTCCGTTAAGGCGCTTTTGCCGATTATCCTCAAAAGCGAATGCCCCTCCATTATAAATATTGATTCCTCGGCGGGGCTTATGAGCCTTGCGGGCACATCGGCTTATTCCGCCTCAAAGGCGGCGCTCAAGAGCTTTACCGAGGCGCTGCGCGAGGAGTTCAGAGGCAGGCTCTATGTCGGCCTCGTCTGCCCCGGCTTTACGAAAACGGAGCTTTTCCGAAATCAAACCGACAGTAAGGAGAGCGACAGGAAAATAATCGATATGATCTCCACCGATTGCGACCTTATGGTAAAGCTCATAATGCACGGAATAGAGAACAAAAGAGAGCTTCAGGTCCACGGGCTTGACGCGCACGCGATGAGCATATTCGCAAGGCTGTTTCCCGTAAACGGCACAAGGCTTTTCAGCGCCGTTATGAGGGCTGCCGATATCGAGATGTTCGATGATATTTTCAGGGTTTAAATTAAAATGTTATGCGTTCGGGGTGAGGCTTGCCGTTTACCGAAAGAAATCATTTTAAATAGCGAAAGGCAAAGGTGAAAATAATGAGTGGCACAGCAACAGATTTATCAACACAAAAGCATATGAATTTCAAGGAGATAGCCGCCTATTCCTTGGGTCTTTTCGGCTTTCAGGCAATAGTCGGGCTTCTCAATTCCTATCAGGCTGAGTTTGACGCTTCCGTTTTGGGCGCGGATATCGCGGTAGTCGGTGTTCTTATCCTCATAGCGAAGATAGTTTCCGCCGTTTTCGATCCTATAGTCGGCAGAATGATAGACCGCTCAAACAGCAAAAACGGCAAATTCAAGTCGATGATACTTTATTCGATAATTCCGCTGCTTGTTATGACCGCGGTGATTTTCGTCAATGTTCCGTTCGGCGGCAACAGAGTGCTTCTTTACATATGGATATTTGTAACATATCTGATATGGAGCCTTGCGATGACGCTCGGCGATGTTCCGTCGCAGGGCATAGCCTCCGTGCTTACCCCTAACCCGACGGAGCGCACGAATGTGGTTTCGATTTCAAACACATTCAAGCAAGTGGGCTTTTCCGCCTGCGTCGTTATCGTTCCGATAGTCTGCCTCATTGTTCCCGGCGGCTCTCAGGTGTTCGGCTTTGAGGGCGAAACTGATACGCCGATGGTGGCAAGCGAATATTTCTGGACCGCCGTGCTCACCGCCGTGCTCGGCTGCGCGCTGTTCGCGCTTATACCGCTGCTCAACAAGGAAAGAGTGCCCTATGTTTCCGGCGAAAAAACAACTACCAAGGATATGATAAGAGCGCTTAAAGACAATAAGCCGCTTATGCTCGTTATAATCTCCTATTTTCTCGGCTTCGGCAGGCAGATGGCAATGGGTATTCAGGTGCAGGCGGCGAATGTGCTGCTCGGCAGCCAAAATCTTGTCGCCGTGCTCGGTATCGTTACGGCGATCGGCTCAATGATAAGTATGGCGATATGCCCGCTGCTCATCAAAAAGCTCGGCGAGAAAAAAGTATATCTCATTATGTCTTTCTACGGCTTCGCCGTTTCCGTAATTTCGTTTATCATCGGTTATCTGTGGTTTAGAAATCCCGAAAACGCGGCGCTTATGATACTGTTTTATCTCTTCCTTTTCCTCATCGGTCTGCAATTCGGCGCCGTAACGCTTATGCCGATGATAATGACAGCCGACTGCGTGGATTATTACGAATACGAAACGGGAAAGAGAATGGAGGGCGCCGCCTATTCCGTTCTCACCCTCACGATAAAGGTTTGCCTTGCGCTCGGCACGGCGCTCGGTCTTGTGTTTGTGCAGTTTTCGGGCTACACCGAAACGGTTACTCAGATCGCGGCGGGAACGGTCGGCGGATTCGATGTTAAAACGAAGGATATAATCTTCTTCGCCTACACGGTAATGCCCGGAATACTCGCCCTGCTTTCAACTATCCCGATGTTCAAATATGATATTGTCGGCGAGAAAAAAGCGAAGATCGCTTCTGAGCTCTCGGCAAGAAGAGAATCAAAATAATATTTAAAGTAAAGTGAAAACAAAAAACCGAATCGCCTCTCGGCGGCTCGGTTTTTTTATACGGAATTTTCGGCGGATTATTTAAGCTCTCGCTCTCTGCGTTTCAAATCTTTTGAAAAATCGATGATAAAAGGTATCGCCGTAATTCCCGCCAGCACATAGGCAAGCGGCTGAGAAAGCTCTATGCCCGTTATACTCAAAAAATTAGGCAGAATCAGCAAAAGCGGTATGAAAAACAGACCGTTTTGCGTGCAGGCGAGGAAAAGCGCTCTGCCGCTTTTTCCCACGCTTTGGAATGTCATATTCGCTATCATCACCGTTGGCAGCAACAGCAGGGCGGCACAGGTCATACGCAGGGCGATATTTCCCACTTCCACGACCTCCGCCTCCGTGCGGAATATTTTTACTATTTCGGGCGAAAGGATAAAGCACACCGAAGCGAGAACTATCATAATCGCCGTGCTGAATATCCAGGTGAAATTTATTCCCGCCCTTACGCGGCTGTATTTTTTCGCCCCGTAATTGAAGGCGCACACGGGCTGAAAGCCCTGACCTATCCCGACGCAAACGCTGAAAAGCAGATTGGAGCATCTCGCGACTATGCTCATTGCCGCTATGCAGGCGTCGCCGTATATCGCCGCCTGATTATTCAGCACCATATTCGATATGCTGTTAAGCCCCTGCCTCGCAAGGCTCGGAGCGCCCGTGTAGATTATTTCCGCTATCATTTTCGGCTTTAGCGTAATGTTTTTAACGGATATTTTGCTTTGGGTTTTTCCCGAAACAAACATAAACATCAATATAGCCATACTCACATACTGCGAGATGGCGGTCGCGAGTCCGGCGCCGGTTATGCCCATCCCCATTTTGAAAATAAATATCGGGTCAAGCGCCATATTTAGTATTCCGCCTGTTGTGAGACCGAGCATAGCGAGCGAAGCCATACCCTCATAGCGCAGAATGTTGTTCATAACGCAGCCCGTGGTCATAGCGGGGCCCGATATGAGAATAAACATACCGTATTTTTTGGCATACGGAAGGATTGTGGGCGTGCTGCCGAGCAGCTCCATAAACGGAGTCAGAAAAACAAGCCCCGCTGCCATTATGATTATTCCCGCCGAAAGCGCGAGGAAAAAGCCCGTGGAGGAATATTTCCTCGCCATTTCAACATCCTTTGCGCCGAGGTGGCGGCTTATGCAGCTTCCCGAGCCGTGGCCGAACATAAATCCGAACGCCTGAAGAATTGCCATAAGGCTGAAAACAACGCCCGTGGCGCCGCTGGCGGACAGATCTATCTGCGAAACAAAGTAAGTGTCCGTCATATTGTATATCATCGTTATCATCATACTGATGACGGACGGCACGGCAAGCTGCGCCACAAGACGGTTTACGGGCGTTTGGGTCATTTTTTCAAATTGCTTGTCTGCCGAATCTATTTCATTTGATTTTTTGTAAGCGTGATTTTCCATATTTTCTCCGTTTGTATACAAATGCGCCTATAAGCGCATAATTTAGGCTGTGTTTAATTCTCGGCGCTGCCCTCTCGGTATTTTTCCGCCTGAAGATTAAACATATAAGCGTATTTTCCGTTCATTTTCATAAGCTCAAAATGCGAGCCGCTCTCAACGATCTCGCCGTTTTCCATTACATATATCCTGTCCGCGTTTATGGTGGTTGAAAGGCGGTGGGATATGAAAATAACCGTTTTGTCCTGCGCCGCTTCCATCATCGCCTTGTTTAGATTGTATTCGGCTATCGGGTCAAGATTGGCGGAGGGCTCATCCATTATAACATACGGGCACTGCTTGTAAAACGCTCTCGAAACGGCTATCTTCTGCGCTTCTCCGCCCGAAAGCATAACGCCGCCGTCGTCAAACTCACGAAGAAGCTCCGTTTTCAATCCGTGCTCTGTTTTTTTTGTAAATCCGCTGTGCTCAAGCGCCCGCGCCGCCCGCTTTTCGTCCGGGTCGAGATCAAGAGCCACATTTTCTCCGAGTGTGGCGGCGAAAAGCTGAAAATCCTGAAAAACGGCGGCAAATCTGTTTCTGTGTGATTCTATTGTTTCGTCCTTGATATTTCTGCCGCCGATAAGTATTTCGCCCTCGGTCGTGTCATAAAGCCTCAGCAACAGATTGGTGAGCGTTGTTTTTCCCGCTCCGTTATATCCCACAAGCGCTATTTTTTCATACGGGTGCAGTGTAAGATTTATATTTTTCAGCGTCGGCTCTTCGTTGCCGGGATATGTGAACGAAACATTTTTAAATTCTATCGTTTCAACCTTTGAGCCTTCGGCTGTATGCGCGCCGTCTTTTATCTTGTTTTTTCGCTTTAAAAATTCTCTGAATTTTTCCACCAGCTTCGCCTGCTCCGAAAAATTCCTCGCCGAAAATATTGTGAGGTAAGAGAAAGCCATAGCCACTGAGAACGCCCCGTTGAAGGTGGCGACAAAATCGCCCGTGGAAAGAGTTTTGCTCACGAGAATGCAGTAGCCGAGATAGAGCGGAAGCAAAAACATAAAGCTCAGTATCTGAAGCCCGCCTTCTTCAAAGAAGTATATAATGTCTATTCTTTTCACATATTTTCTTTGGTTGTTTATAACATCGTCGGCAGCGTCGTTATAGCGCTCTATGAGAAGCGGCTTTATGTTGTTCATTCTCACTTCCTTTGCGTAATCCAGAAGATAAAACACGCGGGCAAAGTAGTCGGCGCGGCGGTGGTATCTGTTGTTTTCAATGCGCCTTTCCGATTGCAGAGAGCCGATTTTTTTGCCGAGCGGCATAAACACGGCTATTGAAACAAGGATTATCAAAAGGCATATCGGATCTATGGCGAGTATTACGGAGCTTATCGTCACAAGCGAAACAAGCTCGCCAACATATCCGCTTACCATTCTGAGAATGTTTTGTATCTGCCCGCCTGACGCCTCTATCGAAAGAATGAAATTAGTGTAAAAATGCGGGTCGTCGTATGATTCAAGGTCAAGATTTTTTGCCTTGTTGTAAAACATCGTGTTGAGCCCTTTTGTGAGCCTTTCTCTTTCGATTCTTGAAATGAAATCACCGAAAATATTATTCAGTATCTCGCTCACTATCAGCACGGCGGCGATAATAATTATCGCGTAAAGAATTTTTTTGGTATCGTCCTTATTTTCGATAACATCTATAACATATTTTACGCCTACAACCGAGATAAGGCGCGTCGGCAGCGTTCTCAGAAGCCCCATAAAAAATTCGCCCAAAACAAGAACGGGGGAAATTTTGAACATTAACGAAAGAAAGAAGAAAATGTTTGAAATCATTGAATGCTCGGTTTTATCCGACTTTTTCATCGCTGTCGCCCTCCTTTCTGTTGTAGCTGGAGGCTTGAAGAGTAAACATTTCGGCATATTCCCCGCCGTCTGCCATAAGTTGGGCGTGGCTGCCGCTTTCTATTACCTCGCCGTTTGACAAAACGAAGATATTATCCGAAAGAACGGCGCTTGAGAGCCTGTGAGATATGTAGATGACCGTTTTGTTTTTCGTTGCCAAAATCAGGTTTTCATACATCTTGTATTCGGCTATCGGGTCAAGCGCGGATGACGGCTCGTCGAGTATCGCCACATCAAATTCTCCGGCAAACATTCTCGCTACGGCAGTTTTTTGCGACTCGCCGCCGGAAAGCCCCACGCCGTTTTCGTCAAACTCACGGGTGAGAACGGTATCCGCCCCGTTGGGGAGGCGGGCTATCTTTTCGTAAACGCCGCTTTGCATCAGCGCCGCTTTTGATTTTATTTTGTCCTCGTCGGTGCAATTTTTGCACATAACATTTTCATTTACCGAAACGGCAAATGTTTTGTAATCCTGAAATACGGTTGAGAATTTCAGGCGCAGGCTGTTTGTATTATATTCCTTTATATTTGTGCCGTTATAAAGGATCTCTCCCTCAACGGGGTCGTAAAATCGCAAAAGCAGCTTTACAAGCGTGGATTTTCCCGCTCCGTTCACGCCAACTATCGCCACCGTTTCGCCTTTGTTTATCTTTAAATTGACATTTTTCAGCGAATAGTACTTTGCACCGGGGTATTTAAAGCTCACATTTTTCAGCTCAAGGCTCTCAAAATCCTCCGGCTCCCTGCCGCCGGGCGTCACCTTGGATTCATATTCAAAAAAGGCGCGCAGATTTTGAAAGTAAAAAGCCTCCGTGGACAGACCTGAAAAATCGTCCGCTATGGAAACGGTTGCGGAGCGTATTGAGTTTATCGAAGAAAGAATAACGGAAAAGCCCGAAACGGAAAGATCGTTTGTGTAAACGAACTGATAACCCGCAAGCGCGTATGTGCCTACTATCGGTATAAATTCTCCGAGCACGGTGCCTATCATACTGCATATAAAAAGCTTAAAGCCGTATTTTTTCATTATCTCTATATTGTTCGCAACGGCTCTGTTAAACCTGTTCAATATTACGCTGAAGATATTTGAGGTCCTCATATCCTTGGAAAAATCCTTGAGGAAAACCGTTCTTTGCGAATATGCCTTTATTCGGTTGTTAGTAGTCATCTTAAGATCGCATTTGTAGAGGATCTTGCTTTTAAGTATTTCCACGATGAAAACAAAAAGTATGGGCGCAAGAAAAATAAGATACGCCGGATTTATAGATAAAATCACGCCTATGATAGAAACAAACGATATGAAATTGCCGATCAAAGACGAGAGGGAATAGGAAAAAGATGTGAAATGGCTGCTGGTAAGTATTTCGCAAGCGCGCTGATACTTGTCGTAAAATTCGGGGTCCTCATAGCAGCTTATGTCAATTGAAGCGGCTTTTTCAAATATTTTGTTGTTGAGCGCTTTGAATATCTTTTTTTCGCCTACAAGGCATTTGTAATCGCTGAAGCACGAAATAAACTCATATGTTATTCCTATGGCGAAAAAGAGAAGCAGCGTTTTTACATAATAGCCGAAATCACCGTTTCCCTCAATTATATTGAGTATCATTCTCAAAAACAAAACGGTTTGAAAGAAATTCTGAAAAATAATGCAAACGCAAAGGTCGACTATATGCCAAAGCATATAGCCTTTGTCCAGCCCGTATATGATTTTAGCCGCGTATATTATATTTTTCATTACGGGCACCTTTTCGGTGCCTCTTGTGATCGGCGTTCTCCTCATTTTTAAGAATCTCCGCAAAAAATTTAGCTGTCTAAACATTATACCACTTGTGTCAAAGCAGTCAAGATTTAGGCGCGCAAATATTTATAATATTTTTAAACTTCTTATTCGCGCCGCCGCTCACGGCGTTTTGATTTGTAATTTGACACGGATTTGACATAAAAGGCATATTGTTTTGAACAACATCGCATAAGCTTATCTATGTTCGTATTTTGTAAAGTTTTTGTATTGTATATGTAAGGTCAAGAAAAAGAGGTGACTCAATGGATATTTTTTCTATAATATCCCTGCTGGGCGGTATTGCGCTGTTTCTTTACGGAATGCGCTTTATGGGCGAGCAGCTTGAGAGGCTCTCGGGCGGAAAGCTTGAGGAAATTCTTGAAAAAATGACGGACAAGACCTATAAGGGCATTTTGCTCGGGGCGGTCGTTACGGCGGTCATCCAGTCGTCGTCGGCAACAACTGTAATGGTAGTAGGCTTCGTCAATTCGGGAATTATGAAGCTTTCACGCGCGGTAGGCGTTATTATGGGCGCGAATATAGGCACAACTGTTACCGGATGGATACTTTCGCTTTCCGAAATAAACGGAGACAGCCTAATCGTTACTCTGCTCAAGCCGTCATCATTCGCTCCCGTTCTTGCGATAATAAGCGTATTCATTCTTATGCTTTCCAAAAATGAAAAAAGGAAAAATCTCGGCGGCATTTTGATGGGTTTTTCGGTTTTGATGATGGGTATGACGCTTATGAGCGATTCAATGTCTGGGCTTTCGTCGGACGAGAGCTTTACCTCTATGATGGTGTCATTCAGCAACCCGATAGTCGGTATCCTTGCCGGCACGCTTTTGGCTGCCGTTGTTCAGTCCTCAAGCGCGGCGGTCGGCATAATTCAGGCGATGGCAATATCGGGCAGCATAGGCTTTTCCTCTGTTTTCCCGCTTATTCTCGGGCAGAATATCGGCTCATGCGTGCCGGTGCTGATTTCAGCGGTTGGCGCAAGCAAAAACGCCAAACGCACATCGCTGATTTACCTCTATTTCAATGTTATCGGCGTAATCGTTGCGGGGCTTTTGTTCTATGGGCTCAACGCGGTTATAGGCTTCGGATTTATGCAAAATGAGGTATCCTCCATTCAAATAGCGATAATAAATTCCGTTTTCAAGGTGTTTACAACGATTGTATTCTTCCCGTTTGTAAAGCAGCTTGAATTCATCGCGGTCAAATCCGTAAGGGGATCGGACGACGGCAAAGAGGAACAGCTTATAGACGAAAAATTCACCATAAGCTCAGGATACGCCATTGAAAAATGCCGCGAAGTCACCGTTCAGATGGCGGAGCTCGTTGAGGAAACGGCGCTTTGCGCTCTTTCCGTAATAAAAAATTACACCGACGAAAAGGCGGAAACGATAACGAAAAACGAAAAGAAAACGGATAAATTTGAAGAGACGCTTGAAACATATCTTGTGCGCGTCGGCTCAATGGATCTTTCGGATAAGGACAGTAAGAGGCTGTTTATGCTTCATCACGCCATTGAGAATTTCGAGCAGATAGGCGACTACAGCGAGGATATTTTAAAAGCGCGCAAATCTATGAACAAGAGAAATTCAAATCTTTCCGACAAGGCAAAATACGATCTCTCCGTAATGATCGCCGCCGCCAAAAAAATCGTGAGCACAACAACAGAGGGCTTTAAGTATTGGGATATGGAAAAGCTCAGAAAGGTAAGCCCGCTTGAGGATGTTATAGACAAGCTCAAAAAAGAGCTCAGGCGCAGGCATATGGAAAGGATAGAGGCGGGCGAATGCTCCGTTGAGCAGGGATTGCCGTATTTTGATATCGTAAGCTCCATAGAGCATATTGCCGACCACTGCTCCGATCTAGCGCTTTCAATGATAGAGCTTGAGAGCGGAGACTACAATATCCACACTTATATCCGCGATATAAGAGAATCAGACGAAAATTTCATAGAAAATCTCGATTCATATCTTGAAAAATATTCTCTTAACTGAAATAATATAGGTAGCGGCAAAAATCCCGCCGCGCGTTAGTGTTATTAAAAAGGAGAGAGGTCTGTGGCTCTTATATATGTTCTTGAGGATGACAGCAGCGTAAGGGAGCTTGAAACCTATGCCCTCACAGGCAGGGGCTATGAGGTAGAGGGCTTCGGCGAGCCGAAGGGATTTTACGCGGCTTTGGCAAAGAAAAAGCCCGACCTCGTTATAATTGATGTTATGCTGCCCGTTGAGGACGGGCTGAGCGTCACGAAAAAGCTGCGCGCCACCCCCGAATATGACGGTCTCCCGATAATTATCGTAACAGCAAAGGATTCTGAGCTTGACTATGTCAAGGGGCTTGAATGCGGGGCGGACGACTATATCGCAAAGCCTTTTTCCGTAATGATTTTCCTTTCCCGCGTCAAAGCGCTTCTCAGAAGAACGAGTGATAAGGACGAAAGAAAAATCTATACATACAAATCAATTTCGCTGGACGATAAAAGGCACAAGGTCTTTTCATTCGACAGCGAGGTAGAGCTTACCTATAAGGAATATGAAACGCTGAAATATCTTATAATCAACAAGGGTATTGCCGTAACGAGGGAGCAGCTTTTAAACACCGTTTGGGGCTACGACAGCGAAAGCGATTCAAGAACGGTAGACAGCCATATACTTACTTTAAGGAAAAAGCTCGGTGAAAGCGGCGCGCTGATAGAGACTATCCGCAATGTGGGCTATAAAATAGGTGAGTAGAATGATCGACAGAATATTTACTAAAATGCTGTTAGCCGCGTTCGGCTCTTCTTTCGTAACGCTGGCGATGATCTTTGCCGTGCTCTATTTTTCAAACGGCGGCGAGGCGGGCGCGGCGCTGCGGCTTCTTGGGCGTTACGGATATATTTTCGCCATTCTCATAATCGCCGTGACCGTGATCTCACTGCTTGCGGCAAATTCCGCCGCCAAAAGAATAGTAAAGCCCATAGAAAAAATGGGCGAGGATCTAAACGATATTACGGAAAACTGCCCTTTCGAGGAGCTTGAGCCTTTTACCGAGAAAATAAAAATGCAGCTTGATGAGAAAAACAGGCTGGAGCATCTTACAAAACAGTTCACCGCCAATCTTTCACACGAGCTGAAAACGCCGCTCACCGCGATATCGGGCTACGGAGAGCTGCTGCAAAACGGCATAGCCGAAAAGGCGGACGCTGAAAAAATAGGCGGCATTATTTATAAGGAATCACAGCGGCTGATAAATATCACCCACGATATAATTCAGCTTTCACAGCTTGAGGAATATGATTTCAAGCCGATAATCGACTCCGCGGATGTCACCGCCGTGGCAAGGGACTGCGCGGACGCGCTTTCGATAGAGGCGCAGAAAAGGGGAATAGCCGTTAATGTCAGCGGCAACGCCTGCCTTGTGCGCGGCAGCAGGTCTCTTTTAGAGGAGCTCGTTTACAATCTTGTTGACAATGCCGTTCGCTACAACAGGGAAAACGGCGAAGTTTCGGTAAGCGTTGAGGATGAGGGTAAAAACGCCGTTCTCAAGGTGAGCGATACTGGCATCGGCATACCCGAAAAATATCAGAGCAGGATCTTTGAACGGTTTTTCCGTGTGGATAAATCCCGTTCCAAAGAAACGGGAGGCACGGGTCTCGGCCTTGCCATCGTTAAGCATACCGTTGAATATCTCGGCGGTGAGCTAAGCCTTAAAAGCAAAGAAAATGAGGGAACGACCGTAACGGTAAAGCTTCCGAAAAGCTGATTTGTCCGCTCCGCTTCGGAGCGGATTTTTGTTTTAGCTTAGGCGAAGGAGCAAGGCGGTAGAGCGCCAAAAAGAAAGAGCGTGTTTGCGTCGATGATTATCGACGCGAACACGCCCGTTTTTTGCCCGATCTCAGTCGAGATAGAGAATTATCTCGCCGCTCTCAAGCGTTTTTTTTATGTCGATCACCCTTTGATTTTCCGAGCCCCTGAATTTCAGCATAATATTTTTCAGAGCCTTTTCAAATTTTCCGTCAACAAGAACATCTATAAGCTCAAGCATTTTTGCCGATATATCCGTGTGGGCGCGCGAGGGCTTTTCGCCGAGTATTTCCTCTATTGTAAAGCCGCTGTAACACCACACCGTCTTGTCGGGGTATTTTGCCTTGAAGTTTTGCAGCAGCCCAAGCAGGGTAGGCTGATTTTCGGGCTCAAACGGCTCTCCGCCAAGCAGGGATATTCCCGCTATCCAATCGGGCTCGACAGAGGCGAATATTTCTTCCTCGATTTCTTTTGTGTACGGTCTGCCATAGGCAAAGTCCCACGCTATCTCGTTGAAGCAGTCGGGGCAGTGGTGGCGGCAGCCCGATACAAAAAGAGAGGTGCGAACGCCCTCTCCGTTTGCAATGTCGTTAGTTTTTATCTCAGCAACATTCATATTACAGGTGCAACACTCTTTCTTTGATCTCTTGCGTTCTGCCCTGATTCCAGAACTGCGTGCCTATATATCCGCAGGTGCGGCGGGCAACATTCATCTTGTCCTGATCCTCGTTGCCGCAGTTGGGGCATCTCCACACAAGCTTGCCGTGTTCGTTTTCAACTACCTGGATCTCGCCGTTGTAGCCGCAGCACTGGCAATAGTCGCTCTTTGTGTTGAGCTCGGCGTACATAATGTTATCATAGATATATTTCATAACGCTGAGCACGGCGGGAATATTGTCCTGCATATCGGGAACTTCAACATAGCTGATGGCGCCGCCGGGGGAAAGACGCTGAAATTCCGCTTCAAAGGAGAGCTTTGTGAAAGCGTCTATCTCCTCGGTAACATGAACATGATAGCTGTTGGTTATGTAGTTTTTGTCTGTTACGCCGGGGATCTTTCCGAAACGCTTTTGCAGGCATTTCGCGAATTTGTAGGTGGTGGATTCAAGCGGCGTGCCGTAAACGGAGAAATCTATGTTTTCCTTTTCTTTCCATTCCTTGCAGGCGTCGTTGAGCTTTTGCATAACGGCAAGTGCAAAATCCTTCGCTTCGGGATCGGTATGGCTCTTTCCGGTCATATATCTTACGCATTCATAGAGACCCGCGAAGCCGAGTGAGATCGTGGAATATCCGCCGTGGAGCAGCTTGTCTATCGGCTCGCCTTTTTTGAGCCTTGCAAGAGCGCCGTACTGCCAAAGTATCGGGGCAACATCGCTGGGCGTGCCCATAAGCCTGTTGTGGCGGCACATAAGGGCGCGGTAGCAAAGGTCGAGTCTGTCATCAAATATCTTCCAGAACTTAGTCATATCCCCGCCTGAGGAGCAGGCGATGTCAACAAGGTTAAGGGTAACTACGCCCTGATTGAATCTGCCGTAATATTTCGGCTGATTTGTTTCGGGATCAACATAAGGTGTGAGGAAGGAGCGGCAGCCCATGCAGGTGTAAACATAGGAATTGCCGTTTTTATCTATCTTATATTCCTTCATCTTCTTGGCGGAAATATAGTCGGGCACCATTCTCTTCGCGGTGCATTTTGCCGCAAGGCAGGTGAGATCCCAATATTTTGAGCCCTCGGTCACATTGTCCTCGTCAAGCACATATATGAGCTTGGGGAACGCGGGAGTGATCCATACGCCGCTCTCGTTCTTTACGCCCTGAATGCGCTGGTGCAGAACTTCCTCTATTATAAGCTTGAGGTCGTCCCTCGTCTGACCCTCGGGCACTTCGTCAAGATACATAAATACCGTTACGAAAGGCGCTTGACCGTTTGTGGTCATAAGGGTTATTACCTGATACTGTATCATCTGAACGCCGCGGTTGATCTCGTCTTTTACGCGGACCTCGGTGATTTTATTAACCTGCTCTTCGGTCGGCTCTATGCCGGCAAGCTCAAATTCCTCGCGCACATCCTTCTTGAACTTCTGACGGCTCAACTCAACGAACGGGGCAAGGTGCGAAAGGCTGATGCTCTGGCCGCCGTATTGGTTGGACGCTATCTGGGCGATTATCTGCGTTGCGATATTGCAGGCGGTGGAGAAAGTGTGGGGCTTCTCAATCATTGTGCCGCTGATAACGGTGCCGTTTTGAAGCATATCCTCAAGATTTACGAGGCAGCAGTTGTGCATATGCTGGGCGAAATAGTCCGCGTCGTGGAAATGGATAAGCCCGTTTTCGTGAGCCTCAACAATATCCTCGGGCAGGAGAATACGCTTTGTGAGATCCTTGGAAACCTCGCCCGCCATATAGTCGCGCTGAACGCTGTTGACGGTGGGATTTTTGTTTGAATTTTCCTGCTTGACCTCTTCGTTGTTGCATTCGATAAGGGTGAGTATCTGGTTATCCGTTGTGTTTGCCTTGCGGATAAGGGTGCGGTTGTAGCGGTATTTAACATATCTTCTTGCCACATCGAATGCGCCCTGCGCCATTATCTGATTTTCTACAATATCCTGAATTTCCTCAACGGAGAGAGCGCGGTTCGCTTTCTTTATCTTGAATTCAACATATTCGGCAATGTCAAAGATTTGCGAGGGGGTGAGCTCCTCTTTTTCGCAGGCGGCGTTTGCCTTTGTTACGGCGGCGATTATTTTATTGAGGTCAAAATCAACCTCCGAGCCGTTTCTCTTGATAATTTTCATCGTTTTTACCTCTTTTTAATACTCTGCAATTGTTACAAAATTGTTACAATGATTTCGTGTGCGTTATCATAATACCAAAATATGACGGCGCTGTCAATAAGTTTTTTCAAAAAAATACAAGATATTGTGCATTTTTTTAAAAATAATTCTCAAAATAACGATATGTAGATTTTTCTTTTTACCGCAAAAAACACGGTTTTTGGCTTGAAAGCTACAAAAAACGCGGAAAAAGGTGTAAAAAGTGTTAAAAAGTTACAAAAGTATGAATACGGATTGTATAAAGAAACAATACGAAATCAAAGCCGCCGATAATGCTGATACAAACCGGCGGCAGTTAAAATATTATTGCGTGGAAATTTTGTGCTTTAAAAAATGCCTACTTGTCGGCGCTCTTTTAATGCAAACGGCAGTTATCTGAAATCGAAAAGCTCCTTTTCGGTGATTTTCAGCGTTTTGCATATTTTGAAAACAAGGTCGAGCGACGGCGCGTTTTTTCCTATCTCCATTCCCGAAAGATGTGAGCGGTCGATATCAAGCAGCTCCGCAAACTCAAGCTGTGTGTAGCCGCGCAGCTTACGATAATAGGCTATGTTAAGACCCAATAGCTTGTATTCGTTTGAAAAATCAATTTTCATTAAATATCACCATAAAATATTTTAATGTTATTGTTTACAGTAATAAACCTAATAACAATAGATAAATGACTATTGACATAAGGCAAATATTGCATTATAATAGACAAAAACAGTGCAGAAGGGATATTTTGTGAAAACATGTGACAACTGCGCGAGACCGATTGAGGACGAAAGCGCAAAGTCCTTTGGCGACGGCGCGTTTCTGTGCGATGATTGCTTTGCGCAAATAAGCGGGAGCTTCGCTATTGACAAACACAAGCAAACAAACTATAATAGCAGTAACTTAATAAGTCAGGGGTGCCGAAAGGCTGAGATCATACCCTTTGAACCGTACGCCAGCACGAACGGCAGAGACGATTGAGATACATATATTGCGCTGCATTAAAATACAGCGGTATATCAATGTATATAAATTAGGCCCCGTTCAAAACGGGGCTTTTCTTTTGACTTGTTGAGAATTTTAAAGAAAGGAGAATCACATATGAGCAACACTTCGGTAAATAAAACCCAAAGGCTTGTTGAAACCGCGGTTATGATAGCGCTTGCTACGGCGCTTTCCTATGCGGCGCCATGGCAAGCGCCTATGGGAGGCTCTATCACGCTGTTCAGCCAGGTGCCGATAGTTATAATAGGCTATCGCTACGGTCTCGGCTGGGGCGCATCGACCGGTGTTATCCACGGGCTTCTTCAGATGGTGCTTCAGGGTCTCGGCAATTTCGGATATGTAAAGGGCATCATCGCCTATCTTATTCTGATTTTCGCCGATTATGTGTTCGCGTTCGCGGCGCTCGGCGTCGGCGGCGCGCTGTTCAGAAACGCGGTAAAAAATCAGACCCTCGGTCTCGCTCTCGGCGGATTTGTCGCCTCGCTGCTTCGCTTCATCTGCCATTTTGTATCTGGCGTAACTATCTGGGGCGAATACGCAGACGGCTGGAAGTCGGTCTGGGCGTACAGCTTCGGCTACAACGGCTTTTATATGCTCTTTGAGTGCATACTGACGGTTGTCGGCGTTGTTGCGCTTTCAATGTTCTTCAATTTCAAAAGCGCGTCGCTTGAATTTAAAACGCCGTCATTCGGCAAAGAAAAATAAGAAAACAAAATTTTTGATGCAAGAAAGGCAAAAGCCGCCGATAATGCTGACGCATATCGGCGGTCTTTTTCTGTGTTCAAACGCATCGTTATTTCGTATGCTCGTCAAGAGTCAGCTCATAGGCGGGCAGAAATTCCTTCTTAAAGTATTTTACCTCAGGCATTTCGATATTATCAACGATTTTTCGCTGGCTTTTCAGCGCGATCTCAAATTCTCTGTTGCCCGCTCTGCATTCCTCAATACATTTTATAAGCGCACCGATTTTGTCCGCCGCCTTAACTATCCTCCAAAGCTCCTCGTCGCCGTCCCGCTTTTCAAAAAAAGGCTCAAAATCCTCTTTAAATTCGTCGGGCAGCATCGCAACGAGCCTCTCTCCCGCCTTTTTTTCAATATCCCTGTAAACGCTTTTTATCTCCTCGTTATAATACTTGACGGGGGTTGGCATATCGCCTGTTATGACTTCGGTGGCATCGTGATAGAGGGCGAGCACGGCGCATCTTTCGGCATTGTAATTTTTGCCGAATTTTTTATTGCCTATTATGCACAGGGCATGGGATATTACCGCAACGCCGTGGCTGTGCTCCGCTATGTTTTCCTTGGAAGCGCTGCGCATAAGCGCCCAGCGGTCGATAAGCTTCATTCTGTTGACCATTGCGAAAAAATTGCTCATTTTTTATTCCTCTTTCGCGGAAATTTCAATTCCGAGTTCGCCGAGCTGAATATCGTCTATCGCCGAAGGCGCGCCGCTCATCAGCTCGGAAGCGTTTTGCATCTTCGGAAAGGCGGTGACATCGCGCAGGCTCTGAGCGCCGCAGATGAGCATCGCAAGCCTGTCGAGCCCTATGCCCATTCCGCCGTGGGGAGGGGAGGCGTATTTGTAAGCCTCAACGAGGAAGCCGAATTTCGCGTCTATTTCCTCCTGCTCCATACCCAAAAGCTCAAACATTTTGTTTTGCAAAGCGCAGTCGGTAATCCTCATAGAGCCCGAAGAAAGCTCAACTCCGTTGAGCACCAAATCAAATGCCTTCGCGCGAACGGAAGCCTTGTCGCTGTCAAGATACTCGATGCACTCCTCAAGCGGCATTGTGAACGGATGGTGCATCGCCACCCATTCGCCGCTTTCCTCATCGTATTCAAAAAACGGCATTTCGGTTATCCACAGATAATTCCATTTACCGTCGGGTATGATATCAAGCTCTTTTGCGATTGCAAGGCGCAGCGCGCCGAGTACAGAAAGGGCAAGGTTTGTTTTCCCGCTGACTATGAAAACACAGTCGCCCTTTTCTGCTCCGACCGTTTCCAAAAGCGCCTCAAGCTCGCCGTCCTTGAGAAATTTCCCGAAGGAGCAGGCGGGCGCGTCCTCCGCCCAGCGAATATATGCAAGACCCTTTGCGCCTATTCCCTTTGCGTATTCGGTGAGTTTGTCGATCTTTTTTCTTGTGTAAACAGCCGCGGCGTTTTTGGCGACTATCGCCCTTACGCTGCCGCCCTCGTCTATCGCAGAGCGGAAAACGGCGAAATCCGTGGTTTTCGCCCATTTTGATATATCCTGAATAAGCATACCGAAGCGGGTGTCGGGCTTATCGGAGCCGTAGCTGTTCATAGCCTCGGCATATGTCATTCTCGGCAGAGGCGACGGGATATCGATATCAAGCGTCTCGTGCATAAGCTTTTTGATAAAGCCCTCCGCCGTTTCCATAATGTCATCGGTGTCAACAAAGCTCATTTCCAAATCTATCTGGGTAAATTCGGGCTGGCGGTCGGCGCGCAGATCCTCGTCCCTAAAGCACCGCGCAAGCTGGATATAGCGGTCAAAGCCCGCAACCATCAAAAGCTGCTTGTATATCTGCGGGCTCTGGGGCAGGGCGTAGAATTTGCCGTTTTGTATCCTGCTCGGAACAACATAGTCCCTCGCCCCCTCGGGCGTGGATTTTATCATCATCGGGGTTTCTATCTCGATAAAGCCGTTTTCGTAGAAATATTCGCGCGCGATCCTTGCTATCTCGTGGCGCATAATTATATTCTGCGTGAGCTTTTCGTTTCTCAGGGCAAGATAGCGGTATTTAAGAGTAGTCTCATCGCCCACCGCGTCAGTTTTCGCGATTTCAAACGGAGGGGTCTGCGCTTTTGAAACTATGCGCAGCTCTGCCGCTTCAACCTCAATATCACCTGTGGGGAGCTCGCTGTTTTTGCTTTCGCGTTCTTTTATAACGCCCTTTACGGCGAGCACAAATTCAGAGCGAACGGACTGCGCCTTTTCAAAAACGCCCCTGTCGGTCTTGTCGTTGAACGAAAGCTGAACTATCCCCGTTCTGTCCCTCAAATCTATAAAAATCAAATTGCCGAGGTCGCGCTGGCGTTGAGCCCAGCCGAAAAGCGTAACCTCTCTGCCCGCGTCCGAAAGACGCAGACTGCCGCAAAAATCCGTTCTTTTAAGTCCTCTTATACTTTCCATTATTCCTTATCTCCCACATTGAAAAATGACCCGAAATCAAACGCTTCGCCGTTTATCTCAATATCGGAAAGCTGTTCGGAAAGAGTTATGTTGTAATATCCGCTTACGAATGTGGCAAGGGCTATCTCCGTCTCCTCGCCCGTTTTCATATTTTTAAGCTTTGTTATACCCTCGTCAACCTCGTTGTCGCCTATAACAACGGTGAACTTAGCCGAGAGCTTATCGGCGTATTTCATCTGCGCGCGAAGGCTTCTTTCGTTCAGGTCGTAAATGCAGGAAAAGCCCTCGCTTCGCATATCGCTTGCTATCTCTATCGCTTTCAGCATCGCTCTGTCGCCGAGCGCCGCGATGAAGAGGTCGGGAGCTTCGCTTTCCGGAAATTCACAGCCCTGCGCATCCATTAAAAGCATAAGCCTTTCTATCCCCATACCGAAGCCGAGCGACGGTGTGTGCTGACCGCCGAGCTCCTCAATGAGCCCGTCGTATCTTCCGCCGGCGGCAACGGCGGACTGCGCGCCTATTGAATTTGAAATAAATTCAAAAACAGTTTTCGTGTAGTAATCAAGACCGCGCACGATTTTGGGATTAACGGTAAATTCTATGTTTTCGGCTTTCAGATATTTCTGCACCGCTTCAAAATGCTCCTTGCACTCATCGCAAAGATAATCGAGCACAACAGGCGCGGAGCTTGCTATTTCGGCGCATATCGGTGATTTGCAGTCGAGTATGCGCATGGGATTTCTTTCAAGTCTGCTCTTGCAGGTGTCGCACAGCTCGTCCTGCCTTGCTTTGAAATATTCCTTTAACGCCTTGTGATATTCCGCGCGGCATTTCGGGCAGCCTATCGAGTTTATCTCAAGGCTCAAGCCCTTTACGCCGAGCTCGTCAAAAACAGATTTCGCCAGCGCGATTATCTCCGCGTCCGCAAGCGGTGAGGATGCGCCGAAGCATTCAACGCCGAATTGGTGAAATTCCCTTAGTCTGCCCGCCTGCGGCTTTTCATATCTGTAGCAGGACGCAAGATAGCAAACTTTTTGAGGAAGAGCCTCGTTATTGAGCCCGTTTTCAAGAAATGCCCTTGCCGCGCACGCCGTTCCTTCGGGGCGCAGCGTTATATTTCTGCCGCCCTTGTCGTCAAAGGAATACATCTCTTTTTGCACGATGTCGGTGGTGTCTCCGACTCCGCGCTGAAAAAGCTCGGTGTGTTCAAAAACAGGCGTGCGTATCTCCTTATAGCCGAATTTTTGCGCCGTATCAAGCACTGTAGCCTCGATATATTGAATTTTGTGGACCTCTTTCGGCAGCACATCCTTTGTGCCCTTAACCGCTTTTGTTATCAACATATTTTATCTCCTATCAAAAAGGAGCGGGCAAATGCCCGCCCCCCGAAAAAAATTTCCTGATTTAACTGTAACGGGGATTTACTATTTTTCTCCATTCAAAATCGCCCCGTTCAAGCCCCCTGATAAGCGCCTCTGAGGTGGCGATATTTGTGGCGTAGGGTATATTGTGCACATCGCACAGTCTAAGCAGATCATTGTCGTTCGGCTCGTGGGGCTTTGGGTCAAGCGGGTCTCTGAAGAAAATCAGCAGGTCGATCTCGTTGCAGGCTATTCTGCTTGCCACCTGCTGACCGCCGCCCTGACTGCCCGCGAGAAAGCAGTTTATGTTGAGCCCGGTAGCCTCCCGCACAAGCTTTCCCGTTGTGCCTGTGGCGCAAAGCTCGTGCCGGCTCATGATCCCGCAGTATGCGATACAAAACTGAACGAGAAGCTCTTTTTTTGCGTCGTGTGCTATGAGTGCTATATTCATAAAATCCTCCAATGAGTAAAAATTGATTTTGAATTGCCGACGCACTTAATATTTTCGGCAACATAAAAAATATAACATAATTATAAACTTTATTCAACATAAAAATTATATATTATATGAAATAATCTATTGAATAATAGTGCCCGGTTGCTGGGCAGAGGGTATATCGGCGCTGTTTTTGTAGTAGTAATCGAGTATGGCGGCGGTTATTGACGCCGTTGAAGTACCCGAGCCGGCCAGCTCTATGGCGGAGGCAACTGCTATTTCGGGGTTGTCATAAGGCGCGTAGGTGATAAGAAAACCGTTATTGTCGGTAATGCCGTTTCTTTTTACCTGCGAAGTTCCCGTTTTGCAGGCGACTTTTATACCGAGCTTTCTGAAAACGGGAGCAGGAGCCCCCTGAGTGGCGACCATTCTCATTCCGCGTTTAACAATGTCAAAGGTGCTACTTGAAATCGGCAGTTCTTCGGCAACGGCAATATTCGTTTCGTCAACGGAGCCCGTTGATGAATTTACTACCGATTTTACGAAATGAAGCTCATATCTCGTGCCGCCGTTTGCGATGGTGGCGCAGTAATTGGCAAGCTGCAAAGGTGTAAAAAGATTTAATGACTGACCTATGGCGCTTTGAATGACATCGCCCATTTGCCACACTCTGCCAAGTCTCTGCGCGCTTTCGGGACCCGAGAGAACGCCCGATGATTCGCTTATCTCAACTCCCGTTTTTTCGCCCAAGCCGAACATTGAGGCGTATTCGTTCATTTTCGCTATGCCGAGCTTGTCCGCACAATTATAGAAGAAAACATTGCACGAATCCCTCAGCGCCTGCTTAACATTTTCCGTGCCGTGGTAGTCAAGGCATTTGAAGGGCTGGTCATAGTATTGAAAATTCAGTCTGCACACGAAAGTGGTATTTTCGTTTATAACGCCCTCCTCAAGAGCGGCGCACGCCATGGCGGGCTTAAAGGTGGAGCCGGGAGCGTACTGACCCTGCGCGAATCTGCTCCACATCGGCTGCCTTGAGTTTTTGGCAAGCTTTGAATAATTATCGTAATAATCAAGTATATCGTATGTGGGGTAGGAGGCTGCCGCAAGCACCTCGCCCGTGTGGACATCCTCAACCACAACGGCGCCCGCGCCGCGCGAGCGGCTTATCCCGTCGCAGGTCTTTTTAAGCTCCTTTTGGGCAATAAGCTGCATCTCCTTAGAAATAGTCAAAACAACTGTGCTGCCCTTTACGGGATTTTTTGTGACCTCCTCGGTCACATTTCCGTCGCTGTCGATTTTTATCGTAAGCTCGCCGGGAGTTCCGCGAAGCACGCTCTCCATAGCCGCCTCTATGCCGTTTCCGCCTATCGTGTCGGAAATGCCGTAGCCGCTTTCTTTAAGCTGTTCGTATTCCTGCGAGTTTATTTTTCTTACAGTGCCCAAAATGTGGGGAGCGATCGTGGAATCGGGGTAATCGCGGGACGCCACCGCCTTTACATTTGCCCCGAGATAGGCGGTTTTGTTCTCCTTAATGGCGGCAACGGTCTCGCTGCTTACGCTTTTTGCTATAGTTACCGGGTTTTCAATGGAAAACATATTCAGCGTAAGCTCATATCTTAAAGCGCCGATTTTAAGAGCGTCGCCCACTCCGTATTCCTCAAGCCCGTAAAGCTCGGTCATAACATCAAAGCAGTTTTGCGCCGTGGCGTAATTCTGCACATTGAAGGCGGCGGAGCTTTTCATTACCGAAACAGCCTCCTCATCATCCGAAAAGGCGACCGCGCCGTTTTTAAGCTCAAGGGGCAGATTGTTTATGTATTCCTCGCCGTTTTTTTCAAACAGCTTGATGAGATTGTAGAGTATCTTGTTTCTCTCGGCGTTTTCGTTTCTTGAAGGGAAGTATGCCGCGTCGAGTATTATTGAATTTGCCTGCTTGTTGGTGACAAGGATATTTCCGTTTCTGTCCACAATATCGCCGCGCGCCGCCTCGATCGGTATTTTGTAGGTGCGAACGGCGCTGTTTTTCGCGGCATAATATTCATGATTTATTATTTGCAAATCAAAAAGTATGTATCCAAATCCAAGTATTACCGCCGCCACAAGCAAAAGAGCTATGGCGGAGCGGATGCTGCTGTGCCTGCTTCTCACGGCTCTCTCCTCTCAATTATTATCGGCTCAAAGCCTTTATCTGGCTGTTGAGCCGCCGCTTTACGGGGCTTATGCAGATCCACAAAAGCGGGAAAAGCGCCGCAGTGTAAAAGGCGGCGGGAAAATAAAAATACAAAATGCTCAGCTCGGCGCCCTTAACGCCCTTTATAACTATAAAAAACAGCCAATACATAAAGGCGTAAGTGAAAGCCGAAAAAGCCGAAAAAACGAAATTAGCGATGAATGTGTTTCTTAAAACATAAGTGACAAGCGCGGAGCTCGCAAAGCAGACCACGCACAAAAATACCGCGCTGAAGCCGAAATGAACGGATGAGGTCATATCCCAGAGCATTCCGCCGAACAGCCCCATAACGCCCGCAAGCGCCTCATCCTCGCCCATTCCGAGAATGATGCACACGGGAATAAGCAAAAAGCACCTTGCCCCCGCGATCTCAAATGTTAGCCCCGGTGTGTTCTGAATTATGGCGACAACGGCGATTATTATGAAATAAACAATCGCTTTGATATTCTTTTGCTTTGAGGAAATTTCCATTACTGCTCACCGCCCTCGTAATTTATGAGAACAAGGCAGTTTGAAATGTTTTCCACATCAGCGCCGGGCTCAACGGAAGCGTAATAGGATACGGAGGACAGGTCCTCGTCCACCTCGTCAACCGTGCCAACTATGAGTCCCTTTGGAATGCTGCCGCTTATGCCTGCGGTCGATATGACAGAGCCGTGGGAAACGGCGGTCTGCGATGTGAGATTCGCCATTTTGCATTTGCCCTGTGCCGCCAAAGTCGCGTCGCCCGTTATGTATGAAATTTCGCCCGAAACGATATCGTACACCGAAACGGAAAAATCGGGGTCAAGTATTGTTTTAACAACGCTGTAGCTCGGGTACGCCGCGTCTATCACGCCGACTATGCAGTTGCCGTAAAGCACGGCGTCGCCTGCTTTTATTCCGCTCAAAGTGCCCCTGTTTATTGTGTAAGAGCCGAAAATATCCGCGGGGTCTCTGCCTATCGCTTCCGCCTCAACGAAGCTGTACGACGGGTTTTCCTGCTTTAAGCCGAGAGCGTCCTTATAAAGGGCGTTTTGCCTTTGCATATTTTCAAAATCATTCAGCTGGCTTTGCAGGGAGCTGACCTGCTTTTCAAGCTCGTCTATCCTTTCAAGATATGAGGAATTGCCGCTTGCCTCGCCGAAAACATCGGTTATCGCGTTTGAAATTTTCGACGCCACCCATTGCGCCGGCGCGAAAACCACGCCCATAACGCCCGATTGGACGGTTTCGCTGCGCCCGTTTGCCGCGCAGATGAGCGCCCCCGCCAGCAGCAAAACGATAACGGCAGTTATTATTTTGAAGCGTCTGCTTTTAAAAAGGGTCTTCATCTTGTTCTTGCCTTTCTGAGCTTCGCCGCCGCGCCGATAGCTACGGCGTCAAGGGGTATATCCGTTGTATGTACGGCAATATTCGTCTCTTTTTCGATAAGTTCGGGCAGCCCTCTCAAAAGCGATGTGCCGCCTGTGATATATATTCCTTTTTCTATTATGTCCGCCGCAAGCTCGGGAAGAGTGACCTCCAGCGTTTCGCGGATAGCGCCTATTATTTCGGACACGGGGGCGGAAAGAACTTCTCTTATCTGCGCCGAGGTGACTTCCACCGCTTTGGGCAGACCGTCCGTAAGATTTCTGCCGCGAACGCCCATTGCGCCCTCGCCCTCATATGGAGCGGCAGAGCCGATATTCAGCTTTATCTCCTCCGCCGTTATCGCGCCTATGAGAAGATTGTGCGTTTTTTTCATATAGTTGATAATTTCCTCGTCAAGGGCGTTGCCCGCGACTCTTATGCTTTTTCTCGCCGCGACGCCGCCGAGCGATATTACCGCCACATCGCAAGTGCCTCCGCCTATATCAACTATCATTGAGCCTTTGGCTTCGTTTACGGGCAGACCAACTCCGAGCGCCGCCGCCATCGGCTCTTCAATAAGCTCAACATCCTGCGCTCCCGCGGAGCGTGTGGCGTCCTCAACGGCGCGCCTTTCAACCTCCGTAACTCCGCTCGGAACGGATATTACCACTCTTGTTTTGGTGAAAAAGGAACGCTTTGATGAGCGGTATATAAAATCGTGGAGCATGTCCGCTGTCATATCAAAATCGGCTATAACGCCTTCGTTCAGGGGCTTTATCGCCACTATTGAGCCGGGCGTTCTTCCTATCATCATTTTGGCGTTGCCGCCTGTGGCAAGCACTCTGCGCGATTTTACATCAACCGCCACCACGGACGGCTCTCTCAGTATAACTCTGCCCTTTCTGTCGCATATAAGGGTGTTTTCGGTGCCGAGGTCAATGCCAATATCTCTTGTTAATATCATATGTTCTCCTGCTTTCAAACCGTGTTTGGACTTTATCGGAATTTCAGTAATATATAAACTATTATATATTATTTAAAATGGCATAACAATAGCAAAATTTAAAATTAACAAAATATTTTAGCGCAGAAATACCCCGCCGAAAGGCGGGGCATGTCTGCGCTAAGGCTCATATCAAAGCGGGTTATAAAAGATCGGTTGAAAAAGTGTAGCCCTGTTCTCTGATATTGTCTATAACGCCGCCGAGTATATCGGCATTTGTTTGGCTTACGGCGTGCAGAAGGATTATCGCCCCGTTATGGGTGGATGAGGTGATAAGATCATAAGCCTTTGTCGGGTCGGGAGGAGAGCTTGTGTCCCAGTCGGCATAGGCGAAGCTCCAGAAAAGGGTTTTGTATCCCAAGCTGTCGGCAAGCGCCAGCGTCTGCTGACTGAACGCCCCCTCGGGGAAACGGAAGTATTTCATTTCATACCCGAAATTTTTACTTACATAGTCGTGGAGAACGGTTATCTCCTCTCTCGCCGTTGCGAGATCTATGGTCGTGAAATTATAGTGCCTGTATGAGTGATTGCCGACGATGTGCCCCTCGTCTATCATTCTTGCAACGAGCTGCGGATTTCTCTTAACATAATCATAGGTGCAGAAAAAGACCGCCTTTACATTCTTTTCCTTGAGCGTATCGAGTATCTGCGGCGTATATCCGTTTTCATAGCCCTCGTCAAAGGTCAGGCATATCCGTTTCCCGTCCTCCAAAAGCCATTGACCGCCCAAATCTCCGTATTGCTCCTGAAGCTTCAAGGGATCAACGGGGCGCGCGTGCTCCTTGATGTTTCCCGGACCCCATGTTATCGGGGAGGGATCGTATTTAGAAAAATCAACGGCAATTTCCGTTGGCTCCACAGTTGTTTCGGCAACATTTGTAGTGCTGTTTTGCGTGTCGCTTTCGCTCTGTGTCATCTGTCTTTTTTCGGCGTCGCCGTTGTTGGCCGCGCAGCCGCACAGCAGGAATGAAGCCGAAAAAAGCAATGCTAATATTTTTTTCATAAAAAACTCCTTCCGCTAATATTTTTAGCGAAAGGAGAATTTTTATTATTGGCATATTTTTATTGACAAATTTTTTAATTGAAAATGGTTAAAATAACCGAATAAGGTATTCAGTCCTTTCCGCTCTCCGTTGCGGCTACACTTTTTTGTTTCAGATAGGCGTTTATGAAGCCGTCTATATCGCCGTCCATAACGGCGTTTATATTGCCCATTTCGTATCCCGTTCTGTGGTCCTTTGCCATTGTGTAAGGCATAAAAACATATGAGCGTATCTGGCTGCCCCAAGCGATCTCCTTTTGGTCTCCCTTTATATCGTCTATGCGCTCAAGATTTTCGCGCTCTTTTATTTCTATCAGCTTTGATTTCAGCATTTTCATCGCCACCTCGCGGTTTTGGTGCTGTGAGCGTTCTATCTGGCAGGAAACTACTATTCCCGTCGGTATATGAGTCAGGCGGACTGCGGAGGAAGTCTTGTTTACTTTTTGACCGCCCGCGCCGGAGGCTCTGTAAAAATCGGTTTTAAGGTCCTCCTCGCGTATTTCAACATTGACATCGTCGTCGATTTCGGGCATTACCTCAAGGGACGCAAAGGAGGTGTGCCTTCTGCCCGAAGCGTCAAACGGAGAGACTCTTACAAGGCGGTGGATACCCATTTCGCCCTTGAGATAGCCGTAGGCGTTTTCGCCCTCTATGAGTATCGTGGCGCTCTTTAATCCCGCCACATCGCCCTCAAGATAATCGAGAGTAGAAACCTTGTAGCCGTGGCGTTCACCCCAGCGGCTATACATTCTGAAAAGCATCTCCGCCCAGTCCATAGCCTCAGTGCCGCCGGCGCCCGCGTGAAAGGTCAGCAGGGCGTTTTTACTGTCGTACTCGCCGCTCAAAAGCGTGGAAAGGGTGAGTTCTTCTATTCTTTTTTCAATTCTGGCAACCGAATCGGTGCAGTCGCCGAGGAAGCTTTCGTCGCCCTCATCGTTTGCAAGCTCTATCATAACAAGCGTGTCGTCGTAATCGGATTTAAGGCTCTCGTAGCTTTCAACTTTTGTTTTAAGCGCTCCCGTGCGCTTGAGGATTTTTTGGCTTTTTTCCATATCGTCCCAAAAATCCGGCGCGCCGGACTGCTTTTCAAGCTGAGCTATCTCATCTTTTATAACATCTATAGCAAGCGCTTCTTTCAGATTGAGTATCGGCTTTTCACATTCAAGCAGACGGAATCTGAGATTTTCAAACTCTACCATCGTATATCTCCTTTACAATAACGCAAAACACGGTAAATTTATTACAGGCAAGGGTATTATATACAACTTGCTTAAGCTTTGCAAGTTAAAGCGTTAAAATTATATTTACATTATTTTAAACACTGTGTTGATTTTTTATGATAAAATAAGTATAATCAAAAAAGAAGTTTATTTTTATACGGGAGTTTGAAATGTTTTTATACGAAAACGACATATGCCCCGTGTGCGGCAAGCGGTTTGAAAGTGGGGACGATGTAGTCACCTGCGCGGATTGCGCAACGCCGCATCACAGGGAATGCTACAATAAATTAGGTCACTGTAAAAACCAAGACCTTCACGGCACGGATTTTGTCTATAAACGAGGGGCGGTCGGCGCTTTCGAGCGTATTGACGAAACGGAGCGGGAGGAATACTATATCCCTCCCCAAACTGCTGAAGAGAATACGCAGGTCAAAACTCAAGAGGACGCCCAAGAAAAAGCGATACCGCCGATCGGCGACGCGGCGCAGGACGGCGCGATAGACGGCGTTAAGCTTCAGGATATAATCGCCGTTGTTGCCGTGAACACGCAGAATTTCGTTCGCAAATTCAAAAGAAACCGCAGGCTCGGCTGGAATTGGAGCGCGCTTATTTTCGGTCCGTATTATTTCTTTTTCAGAAAAATGTATCTTCAGGGCAGCGTGATTTTGGCTGTTGAGTGCGCTCTGCGGCTGATGATCTCGGCGATCTACGCCCCTGCCATCGGCGCTGTAAGCGCGTTTATCGCAAAGGAAAATCCCACGACTTACGCCAAAACTTTTGAGGCGATGTTAAAAGCCGCGGAGCTTCCCGAATACGCTCAGGTCGCCGCGGCGTCGATGCTGATTTTGGCGTCGATAATTATAATTCATCTTGTATGCGCCCTTTTCGCTGATTCCTTTTATCGCCGAAAGGTAATAAATATCGTAAAAACCGTTGACGACAGGATAAAGGCGGGCGGAGAGTTTTCCGTAAACCCCATTATGGTAACGGACGGCAATATGAGCCACAGCCAGATGAGAAGGCTGTTTCTTTCAAGGCGTGGCGGCGTAAGCACTTTTTCGCCGTTGTTGGCGATATTGCTCGTTCAGATATTTTTAAATTTTATACAAGTATTTTAATCTTATAGGAGGATATGAAATATGAAAGTAAGAAAAGCAATAATACCCGCGGCAGGTATGGGCACAAGAGTTCTTCCGGCGTCAAAGGCCGTTCCGAAGGAAATGCTCAATATTGTTGACAAGCCGGCCATTCAGTACATTGTGGAGGAGGCTTTTGCGTCGGGTATCGAGGAGGTCCTCATCATAACCAACAGAAACAAGGGCGCTATTGAGGACCATTTCGACCACGCCTATGAGCTTGAGGCGAAGCTGGCGGGGAATCCGAGCAAAAAAGCGATTTACGATGATGTTATGGCATGCTCGAATTTCGGCAATATTTATTTTCTCAGGCAAAAGGAGACGAAGGGTCTCGGTCACGCGGTGCTGTGCGCAAAGAATTTTGTCGGCAACGAGCCGTTTGCAGTTCTCTACGGCGACGATGTTATCATTTCCGAAACGCCCGCCGCTAAGCAGCTCTGCGACGCATATGAAAAATACGGCAAGGGCGTTGTGGGCGTAAAAGAAGTGCCCGGTCTTGCCATAACAAAATACTGCTCGCTCAAAACAGAGCATATCGAGGGCAACTGCTACAACTGCACCGATATGATCGAAAAGCCGAAGCCCGAGGAGATAATGGGCAATTTCTCAATACTCGGCAGAGTGGTGCTTCCTCCCGAAATTTTCGGCATTCTTGAAAAAACGCCTCTCGGCGCGGGAAATGAGCTTCAGCTCACCGACGCTATGAAAACTCTTGCGCAAAACGACGGAGTGATCGCCGTTGAATACGAGGGCAAGCGTTATGATATGGGAAATAAATTCGGCATTCTTCAGGCGAATATCGAGGTGGGGCTCAAACACCCCGAAACGAAAGACGAGCTTGCGGCATATCTCAAAAAAATTGCTCAGACCCTTGAATAAAAGAGTTCTGAAAATCGGAGGTAAAGCTTTTGGATAATTATTATTACCGTCCTCCCGGAGTTGATGTAAACGCAGACGGCGGCGAAAACCGCAAAATCGACTATGCGGCGCTCAACGCGCTCAATTATATGGAAAAGGCAAAGCATGAGCGTCGCGAGATAAGACGGCTGGGTAATATTATAGGTCTTGCGGGAACGGCGTATGTTATAGTGCAGATAATTTCTGTATTATTGATAAGATCCTCAAGTGTCCTATATGATAAATTTATGAATTCGGTAATATTTCAAGATGCCTTTGCGGCGATCGCCGTTGAGGTTTTTGCTCTGCTCGTGCCGTTTTCAATAGTGGCGCTTGTTTGTAAAAAAAATTATGAAACAAGCATAATCCCCTCTAAGCCGCTGCCTTTTTCAAAGATTATTCTTTGGGTGTTTTTCGGTGTGTTCTGCTGCCTTTGCGGCGACTATTTGATTACGATTTTGACCTCTTTGTTTGATTCGATCGGTCATTCCCTTGAAGTTCCGGATTATCCAAAGCCCGATTCGGCGTTAGCCGTATTGATCGTTGTCGTTTGCAATTCTGTTATACCCGCAATTTGCGAGGAGTTTTCTCTTCGCTGCTGCACGCTCGGTTTGCTGAAAAAATACGGCAAGGCGTTCGGGGTCGTGGCGGTATCTATTCTTTTCGGATTGCTTCACGGCAATATGGTGCAATTTGTTTTCGCAACCGTCATAGGCTTGATATTAGGCTATATTACGGTTAAAACAGACAGTATCGTTCCCGCAGTGCTGATTCACGGGCTTAATAACGGAATCAGTGTCATAAGTGATGCCTCTGCGTATTTTTTCGGCGAAGAAACGCAGGATTATATAAGCTATTATATGATGATGTTTCTTTTGGCGGCAGGAGTTATCTCTCTTGCGATATTGGCTTTAAAGGGTCAGTTTAAACGGGAAAAAACGGAAACGGAATTTGTGCCTTATAAAAATTCATTCGGCAAGAAGCTCGCTTCGTTCTTCTTCGTTCCGGGAATGATATTCCCCTTTTTATATCTCGGCTTTTCCATTGTTTCGAGTATAGGATGAACGGGTTTATGGAAAGGGCAATGGAGCTTGCCCGCATAAGCGGCGCCGAAGGAGAAGTGCCCGTAGGAGCCGTAGTCGTTAAGGACGGAGAAATAGTAGGCGAGGGAAGAAACAGGCGCGAGCTCGGAAAAAACGCGCTTTTGCACGCCGAGATACAGGCGATAGACGAGGCTTGCAGAGCTTTGGGCGGCTGGCGGCTTTGGCAATGCGATATTTATGTTACGCTTGAGCCGTGCCCCATGTGCGCCGGAGCAATAATCAATTCAAGAATAAAAAAAGTTTTTTTCGGGGCGTATGACCCAAAGGCGGGCTCTTTCGGCTCGGTTGCGGATTTCAACGCCCTGCCGTATAACCACAAGCCCGAAATACAGGGCGGTGTGTGCGGCGATGAATGCGCGGCTCTGCTCACGGATTTTTTTAAAAATTTAAGAAACAATAGGTAATTTTGCGGCGGGATATTTCCGCCGCTTATTTATTATTTTTTACTATCTTTTTCAAAGATAATATGATATTCTGTAATCAGTAAAAACAATAAGGGGTGTATTTATGGAAAAGCTGTTTATAACATATACGGCAAACGGCAGGTCTTTTACATGCGAAAGCGCAGAAACGGAGCATTTTACCGTTGAAGAGGAAAAGCAAGGCTGCAGAACGAAGCTGTATATCAATGCAAAAACGCCTGTTTGCGTGCAGAAGTTTCAGGTGATGCTTCCGTACGGCTATGAAAAAGGGCAGCGCGTTTTTGTAAACGGTTATCAGTCTTGGACGGACAGCAGAGAGTACGATTTGGACGAGGAGATGACATCTCTCAGCAAATTTACCGAGAGATATGTGAAAAATCCGCTTGTAAAGCGCATAGGCATCGGGAAATCGGGCGATTATTTCATCTGCGATTATCCGAGGCAAAAGGGCGTGTTTTACGGATTTTCCTACGGATATGTGAGAACGGGTGAAAGAATAGACATTTTCGGCTCGCTCAGCGAACGCTGCGGCTTCACCATCGTGCGTTTTGAGGCGGGCAACTCACGCGTAATCATAGAAAAGGATCTTGAGGGCGTGACCTTCGACGGCAAAACGCTTGTTGCGGACTTTGCCGTTATCGGCGGGGAATACGACAAGGCGTTTGACGATTATTTTGAAATGATGGGCGTAAAATGCCGCGCAAATGAGCCGAAATGCGGATATACCACTTGGTACAATTACTACGGCACAATAAATCAGGATATCGTTATGCGCGATTTGGAATCCCTGTCGCGCCTCGAGGAAAAGGTGGATATTTTTCAGATAGACGACGGCTACCAAAAGGCAATAGGAGATTGGCTTGAGACAAAAGGCGAAAAATTCCCCAACGGAATGAAAGCCGCCGCCGACGCCATACACGAAAAAAATATGCTCGCGGGGCTCTGGCTCGCGCCGCTCGCGGCAACGGCAAATTCCTCGGTTTATAAAAATCATAAGGATTGGCTCGTGAGGGACGCAAAAGGCAAGCTCTATGTTGCCGGTCCGAATTGGGGGCCGTTTTACGCCATTGACATTTACAATAAGGAAGCCGCCGATTACATAAGAAACTTTTTCAGCGTGATCCTCAACGATTGGGGCTTCGATATGGTAAAGCTCGATTTTCTCTATGCCGCATGCGTTCTGCCCATTCACGGAAAAAGCAGGGGAGAAGTTATGTGCGACGCTATGGATCTCATCAGGGACTGTGTGGGCGATAAGCTGATACTCGGCTGCGGAGTTCCGCTTATGCCCGCCTTCGGCAAGGTGGATTTCTGCCGTATCGGCGCCGATGTGGATCTGTGCTGGAGACGCAAAAAGCACAGAATAAGGGAGGATGTAAGCACTCCCAACACCGTAAATTGCACGATATTCCGCCGCCACCTCAACGGCAGGGCGTTCCTCAACGATCCCGATGTGTTCCTGCTCAGGGATAATAATCTCGATATGACCTTTGAGCAGAAAAAGCTGCTGGCGAAAATCAACGGTCTGTTCGGCAGCCTGCTTTTCGTCTCCGACAATGTGCGGGATTACGATGAGGCGAAAAAACAGGTTTTCCTCGATACGATAAGAAAAAAGAATGTAAAAATCAAAAAAGCCGAATTTTGCGAAAAGGATGTCATCACCGTTGAATATACGGCAGACGGCGTTGACGGCACGCTGAAATTCAATTCCGAAACAGGCACGGTTTTAAAATAAAGAAAAGGAAAATAAAATGAATAAAATAAATATCGGCGCAATTTTCGCCGATTTGAAGGAGCATTGGAAAACGCCCGCGAACGGGAAGTATATACCCTACAGGGAATTTGCGTCCTACAGCGTGGGCGGAATAGGCGTTAACACGATAAATTCGCTTTTCGGCTATGTGGCGCTCACCGCCAACTGTCTGCTGATAGGCTCGGCATACGAAATCAAGCCGACCCATCTTGCGTATCTCAGCCTGATCATGGGGATAATCAATCTTATAAAAACCCCGTTTATCAGTATGCTTATCGATAATACCAACACAAAGTACGGAAAGTTTCGCCCCTATTTGCTCTATACGGGTATTCCTACGGCGGTGCTCCTTTGCCTTATGGCGTTTATTCCAAACGATATGGATTATTGGCTGAAGGTAACGATCATCGGGGTAACATACACATTTTTAATGCTGTTTCAGGCGCTTTATTCCCAGGCGTTTACAAGTCTTGCGCAGGTGCTAACGCCAAACGGGGACGAGAGAACATCGCTTCTGTCCGTAAGTATGTTTATTTACAGCCTCGGTCCTTCTATCATCAATATGTTTCTCCCTATCCTTGCCGGGCTCACGGGCGGTATGACGAGCTTCACAACTTACAGGGTGTTTTTCCCGATATTTTCAATATTCGGCGTTGCTTTGGGGCTGATAACATTCAAGGGAACTCGTGAAAAAATAGTCGTTCCCCGAAATTATGTTGCGAAAATCAAATTTTCAAACGGTATAAAGCAGGTTGCCAAAAACAAATATTTCTGGCTCATAAATTTTTATTCCGTTTTAGGCAGTATGAAATACGGTATCGGCTCGATACTTTCTTGGTATTGCGTTTATCAGCTTCAAAACGACAGTATGCTCGGTATTATGAACGCCGTTATAGGCACGGCTTCCGTTCCGCTCATGCTGCTTGCTCCTGTGCTGGCAAAAAAGCTGGGCAAAAGAAATGTTCTTTTGTGGACAAATTTGCTGCGCGCCGTTTTCACCGTGCTGATGATGTTTACTATCAACAACACTGTTCTTTTCCTTATCTGCCTTTATCTCGCCACCGTTATGATGGGCGGCGATTCGGTAGTTACCACTTCGATGACCGCCGAAATATTCGATTATCAGCAGTGGAAAACGGGCACGAGAATAGAGGGCTTCATAACTCAATTCGGCGGTATGCTTGTTGCCGCCGCGGGTATGGGAACAAGCCTTATTCTGCCGTATTTTTATGAGCATTACGGGCTCCGGGAGGATTATACCGTGCTGTATGACGCCGCTGTGAGAACGCCCATATTCAACATACTTATAATAACCTCGCTCATAAGCTGCGTGATAAGCGTTATACCGATTTTGTTTTACGACCTCAAGGAAAGCGATCACAAAAGGATAATCGAGGAGCTGAAATCGCGCGCCGACGCGAAAATAGATTAAAAGCTTATAAAATAAGCTACTCAACCGCCGGTTGAAAACGCTCGTTTATGCGGTTATTGAAGAGTGCGGCGTGAACGGATATAATAATTTCAGAAAAGCGCTTTTACTAAAATTATTAAGGTGATTTTTATGGAATTACAGATAGGAAACAGAATCCGCGAGCTTCGTAAAGCGAGCGGTATGACGCAGGAACAATTGGCGGAGCAGATAGGAATTTCATTTCAAGCGGTCAGTAAGTGGGAGAATAACATTGCCTTGCCTGATATTTCGCTTGTGCCTGCACTCGCGCGGATCTTCGGAGTAACTACGGACGAGCTTTTTGCTTACGATCTTACGGAAATGCGCGAGGAAATAGAGCGATATGCAGGCGAAGCGGTCAGGCTGCGCGAAAGCGATCCCGCCGAGAGTCGGCGTATATTGGAGGAGGGCTTGCGAAAATATCCCGACAATGACATACTTTTGAATAATCTGCTGTATGTGCTCAATTGTTCAAAAGATCCCGATGAAACCATACGCATTGCGAGCCGCCTTGTCGAAAAAACGAGCGAGAGCGATATTCGCTATGATGCGCTGAGGTTTTTAGCGTACGCATACAAAGCAAAGGGCGACACAAACAGCGCGGTAAAGGCGCTGGAGCAGATCCCCGAAATATATTTTTCAAAGCTGTCGGAGCTGGCGTTTATCCTGTCCGGCAAAGCAAAATTCGACGCCGCCGAAAAGCAGAAATGGCTGTCATTTGAAACGATGCTTCAGATGATGCAAAAAATAGCCGAATGTTACGAAGCCGACGGCAAGCCCGCCGCAGCCGCCGCCGAGATCGAACGCGCTCTTGTGCTTATCGCGGCTATGGAAAAAGAAGAGAAAATACGGGATTTCTCAAATTATATCGAATTTTTCAAAAAGGAATTAAAACGGATAAAATAGGCATATCATTGAGCCGCCTTGAAGCGGCTCATAGCTGTTTTATGTAGGGCTGGGGGGGCGACTTCTCATTAAAAGCAAAAGACACGGCGAAGCCGTGCCCATGGATTACCCGTTAGCAATCTGTATAAACGCCCCAAAGAAAAAACAGCGTTTATATAACGCCTTGTAAATCGGGCGTTCGTTAGCTTTAAAAATATCCGTTTGATCGGAATTTTAAAACCGTTTTACTTCATAGATTCCTCGTAGGACTTGATCATTTTCTTAACCATCTGACCGCCTACCGAACCTGCCTGCTTAGAGGTAAGGTCACCGTTGTAACCCTGCTTGAGGTTAACACCAACTTCACTTGCAGCTTCCATTTTGAATCTGTTAAGAGCCTCTTTGGCCTCGGGAACTACGTTCTTGTTTGACATCGAATAACACTCCTTTTTCATTTTATTTCAAAAGCAAAAAGTATCGATTGCAAACGCAATGGATTCTCATCGCCCTTGCAAGTATATTGTTAGCCGTTATTCCTCATTTAAAATTGAAAAATTTTAGCAAAACCGATATTAAAACACATACAAATGCGATGAAATATCTTTATTTTATTTTTCATTATATTTTGTAAATGTATCGAGAAATCAAAATACAATTATCAGAAAAAAGCGGATATTTGATATAAATTCTGTTTGAAATTGATTTACAGATTAAACAATTCAAACCTTTTATAGTATATTAGCACTATACTTTACTAAATTTCACCTAAAACTCTTGACAAAATAGCATTTCATCTCTAATCTGCTAAACTGGACTTTTGAGTCCTAATTTGCAGAAAGGAGTCATACTTACTATGACAGAAGAAAATTATAAATACAGAACAAATCCTATGTTTTTAAGAAATCAGTTTGGTACAGATATGCCAATACTGAAAAAAGCTTCTTTGAAAGAGGATGAAAAAGACGGTTTAAGGCTTATCGGATTTGATATTGCAAAAACAGAAAGTGATACGCATTTTAATCGTTTTGTCCATTTCTTTTTATATGACTATAAATTTGAAGATATATGGAATAATCCTGATAAATATGTTGAAAAACTTTCACGCTACAAAGCGGTACTTACTCCCGATTTCAGTATGTATATTGAAATGAATGAAAATATACAAAGGTATAATACCTTTCGCAACAGATGGGTTGGTGCATACTTAGCTGATAAAGGTATTCGAGTCATACCGACAGTTAGTTGGGGACTTGAAAATACTTTTGATTTCTGCTTTAATGGCATTGAGAAAGGAAGCACAGTTGCCGTATCAACCTACATGGCGAGTGCACACGGCAACAGAGCTGACCAAAAAGAATTTTTTATGGCAGGATATAATGAGATGCTGAAACGCATTGAGCCTGAAATAATAATTTGCTACCATTATCCGTTTTCTGAAATGAAAGGTAATATTTTATTTGTTGATTATGATTTAAGTTCGTGGCAACATTATGATGACGATAAAGTTGAGTTGCCATATACACAAATGGAGAAGTATCTATTGGGTATAGAGAAGCCATCGCCTAAAAGTAATATTGTTGTAAAATATAATGATAATTCATTTTTGACTCTAAAAGGTAATGGCAGTGTTTTTGGTGGGCAATGGAGACCTAATCCTGATAAACCTGAGGATGCAAGATTTTTGGGAAAGCCCGGAGAGATTAAGCATACTTTTAAAGACAATAAGCAGGGAGGTTATTGGATTGATACAGTAATAGGGGATGATGGAAAAGGCGATTATGAAATACATAATACAGATCATGGACAACCTGCCAAACATTCCAATCCACACCGACACAAAATTCAGTGGGAAGGAGAAGATAATCATCCTGTTTTCGGAAAACCGATAAATGATTTCTCTAAAAACGAACATCAATTAAAACAAGTAAAAGAGGCAAATAATATGAACAATATGAATTTCAAAACGAAATATGAGTTTAAAGAAATGATAGAACGAGGATGTGAATTGTGTTTTGAATGGAAAGGAGTGGACTACGGGATATTTCCAACTGAAAATAATCAATGGGTCGTTTGTTTAGTATTTACAGATAAAGACAGTCAAGATGTATATTATGATAATATTGACGATGTTATGAATCATAAAATCGATAATGACAGGATAATCGATATTTGCACCAAGTTTACTGTAACAGACAGAACGCTTTAACGGTAAAGCTGAGGGTATTAAAAAATCAAAGTGAGAGTTAAGGGGAAGAAAATGTTACGGTATATTGCTTTTGATGTTGAAACGCCTAATCGTTTTAACGATCGTATGAGCGCGATAGGCATAACGGTAATTGAAAACGGAGTTATAACAAAAAAACTCTATTCTCTCATTGATCCCGAAACAAGCTTTGATTATTTTAACACACGGTTGACGGGAATAAGCGAGGAGACTGTACGGGGCAAGCCCGCGTTTCCCGAAATTTGGGAGAAGATAGAGCCGATAATGAACGGCGGTGTTTTAGTCGCGCACAACGCGCCGTTTGATATGGGTGTTCTCAAATGCTGTTTGCGCGATTACGGCATAGCGTGGAAAGCTCACGCGCCGTATCTCTGCACGGTGCGTATAGGCAGACGCGTGCTTCCGAAAATGAGTCATAGACTCAATTCGCTTTGTGAATATTACGGCATTGAGCTTGACCACCACCACGCCGGGAGCGACAGCCTCGCCTGTGCGAAAATCCTTTTGCGATACATAGAAAGCGGAACGGATGTTAATCAATTCATCAAAACATATTCATTTTTATAACATAAATGAAAACCTGCCTCACACAAGCGATGCAGGTTTTTATTTCAAAATTTTGTCTTTCGGTTCAGCTTGCGCCTTTGGCGCAGCGGAAGATTTCAGATTTGAGGAGTTAAGAGCCGACCTTTATCCACATAGCGGGGCGGACAAAGTTACGACAGCCGGGACCGACACTATTACCATAATAAGTGACCATGCCGGAATGATAGACAACGGCGGCATAGTGCGGCTCATTGCCGGGCGTTCGCAGCCACCACCCGGTTGTATTATTACTATAACTTGATTCACCTTGTGCCGTTGCATAAGCAGTCGGGGCGCACTTGCGTGATTCGTCAGTCGTAAAATACTTTTCCGCTTCCGTGATGCTGAGCAGGAACACTTTATCCTTTGTTGCGTTGCCGGGATTCGTGCTATATTCCGGATTCTTATCCGCCGGTACAGATACGGAGGGAATAAACTCTTGATGTTTTGATCCGAATGCCGAATTTAGGAAAGTTCCATTCAGCCATGTTCTGAGAGTGCATTTTTCCCAAGGCTCATCTTCATAAGAAAAATTGTACTCTCGGAAGTCAAGCGCGTACTTGCTGATAACAAGGGCTTTGTTGCCCGCCACATTAAGAACAATCCATTCGATTTCTTCTTTTCCATTATCCCAGTTGTTGTCTTGCTCATAAAAGCCGAATTTTACGGTATCACCTTTTTTAATGCCGGAAAGATTTGGATTTTGCAATAAGAACAAGCATTCCAATGCTTTGCTTTCACTATCCTTGTAGGAGATTTCATTGAATGTTGTATAGGCATCCTGATATTTTTCTGCGTTATATAATTCCATTGCCTCGTTGTATTTGACATTCGGAATAATTACCATTTCCAGCACGAATAAAAAAGCAAAGCACGCGCATACGATAGGCACTGTAATGGCAATAATTTTTTTGCGCTTTTTGGCTTCCTCTTCCGCTTTGCGTTTTGCCTCTATCCGGTCGGCTATTTCCTTATCCTCGATTTCTTCAATCTTTCTCCGGCAGATATCAATCTGCTCGTCCGCGTCTTTCCAGCCTGGAATCGTTTGGAACAACTCGATAGCGGTTTCGTATGTTTTGACCTTTTTTCCGGTCATACTCGATTTTGCAGAGTTGTAAATCGCATCCTTTCGGCAGACCTCTGCCTTTTCAAGGCACTGTTCGGCAAGTGAATCGGCGTCTTTGTAGCCGGGGATCGTTTGGAACTTTTCTGCCGCCGCTTTGTACGCTTCCTCGCTGTTCGCCGTGTTCATGGCGTTTACAGCGCCGTTATAGATGCCGGTCAGCCGCGCGTTTTCGTTTCGCTCGTTGATATGGGTGATATACCCGCTCATCTCGGCTTTGAGTTTATCATCACCGAAGCGCAGGACTTTGCCGTAATTCTCTTTGTCATCAAACGGCTCGGCACAGTCGGCTAACTGTTTGCGGTTTTTCACCTGCAAATCTGCCATCAATTTTCCGAGGTACGCCTCTGCACATTCGGGATCTATATTCAATACTTGCTCACAAAAATCATCAGCTTTTGCAAAATCTCCGTCTTCAAGGAACAGTTCAATTCTTTTTAATAGCGGTGCAATTTCACTATGAGCAACAGATGTTTGTGTTACGACCGGTGCAGCAGAAGGCATCGTTATTTCTTCTTTGACAATAACTTTTTTAATTCCTCTCACAACATCGTTGATAAATCCGATTTTGCTCATATCCTGCGCTTGCAGATGGGCGAATTCTTCGGGCAAATCATAAGCGTCCATATCACGGTAGCAGGGAATAAGAAGTTTTGAACGGTCGGTTTTCATCAGCTTCAGGTAGCGAGACCATTCGTTTTTAACCCAAACGGCACCGAAATACTCCGGCTTTGTTCCGATCACAAGCATAACTTTTGCAGAATTAAGCGCCGCGAATATGTAAGGCTCGTATTCTTGCCCAAGCTTGTCCTCAAGAGTTATGGCTGCATAAAAAACCTTGAAACCCTCTTGCGTCAGTTGATAGTAAATGTCGTTTGCTATTGTGCTGTCAACAGTCCGTTTGCCGGTTTCATCTGTCTCCTTGTAACATATAAAAATGTCAAACGGTTTTTCGCTCTTTACAATGGCAAGTATATCTTTTTGAATGCGGTCGATGGCTCTTGCCTCGGATTCATACAACGACTGCTGCGCCGCATCGGAATAATCAACAGCGGCAAGATAATCCGGGTCGGCAGTAACCGCATCAAAAAGCGTGCGGTGGCAGGTCGGGATACGCTGAAAGGTTTTTGGATCTTCAACATATTCAATACCGTATTTACAAAGCACAATACCCCAATGGGCTTCCGCTTCGCTATCATCTTGCTGAACAATTTTTTCGTAGATTTGTTCTGCCTTATCAAATTCACATTTCAAGCGAAGATTATTTGCACGGTTGAAAAGATTAGCTATGACATCATCACCGGTTTTCGGTAGGGTTTGCTTTGTTCCGCAGGAATCACAGACGCCCACGGTCGCCCCCTGCTCAAATTCTATCGTGCCTCCGCACATTTTACATTTGAATATTGACATTATAGTTTATACTCCTTTAATGTTTGAACAATAGTTTTGTGATTGAACTGCCTTGCAAATATCAGTAGCACTTTTGTTATCAATTAACATATCAATATTTCCAACGATATCATCCTTATTTCTTGACAGCAGATTCATATTGATAGCAAGCGAACTGCGAGCAATCTTTTCCCCCAAATATTTCTTAAATCCTTTTTGAGACATGATATCTTCCGAAAAATCCACTTCAGGTGCATAGGATAATTTCAATTTTTTTAAAATATCTTCTGGAATTTCTATAGCTATTCGGTTGAAGTGGTTATTGGTTTTGTTCTTAAAAACTATTCGAAACTCTTTCTCATATTCCCAAGGATAGTCTTTAATAAAATAGTTTTTATCTTCAAAATGCTCGTAATCTATAATATTGTACCATTTTCGTTTAAATTTGACACATTTATCGCATTTCTTATAAAAAATCCAACCGCAATCAAATGAAAAATCATGGTCTTTAATTAGCGGTACATCAGATACTTTACCGTTTTCATCAATTGGATATACTTTATCTATAGATTTAAGAAAAGATAACATTATCGCTGGCGTCATTCCCATGCGCATTCCTTTTCCGCATATTCCAGAATACAGATACCACATTGGTATTTTCTCAGAATTTGTATTACAAAAACAAAGCGCAAAAATATCTGATTTATCTTGTAAGTGAAGTTTTGCTTCGTTTATATCATTCATTTTATCAATATTACTTGCCCAGATTTTTCCGGATTCTAATATCAAATTCAATGTTGAAACAGAAGTATAATACCAAAAACTAGTTTTAGAAAAATTGCCTGCAGAATTTGTAAGTTGGACTTTATTCAATTGTAAAAGGGATTCAGAAGAAATCTCAATGTTATTTGATGTTCCCATAGTATTTCTCACTTTAATAGCTTACACTTCTTATTTCTATCCCCAATCAGCACAACAAGTTCATCGGCAAGGGGCGCGATGCTATCACCGCCGCTTGTTACGGCGTTTGAAAATTCGTTGAATTTCAGCGTGATCTGCGACTCGATCGCCGCGAGTGCGTCACTTGACATGGGGTCGGAATAGCGCACCGCTTCATAGACCTTTTTGCAAGCGTTCTTTGCTTCGGGTGTTGCCGCTTGTGAGAGCAGGCTTTCCGCATCTGCCGTCAGAGCTTTTACAAAAAGGGTCTTCGTCTTTATTTTTGTGTCGATATTCTCAACAATTTCCGCCGCGCCCTTTGCCTTGATTACTGCGATTGCGGTAAACGCAAGGATCAACAGGCAGACAATGATCCCAACCCAATTTGGGAGATCGGGGATCGCCATGCAAACAGCTCCGAAGATGAGAGTCAGAATTAGACCGGTGTAGCTGATACGAATAATCGGAATATTATAGAAAAGCTTGGTTTTGTCGTCCGTTTTCAGTGCGATAAAGGCACATATGAGCTGCCCGATAAAAGCAACCGTGATAAATATGTAACCTGTCCAAAAAGCGCCTCCAAACTTGCCCGTCGCGGCAGCTTCTTCCGGTATCACAAAACAGATAACATTAAAGACTGCGAGTAAAATAGCCCAAATCAGTGCGTAATATTTGAATTTCTTGTTCATCGTTTTCCCTCCGTCACATAATGCTGTCAAGCAATTTTGCTTTCGTTGTGTTGAATTCATCTTCGCTGATAAGTCCCGCTTCTTTCATCACGGTCAGCTTTTCGATCTTTGATTTGAAAATCGCCATATCATCTGCCGGAGCGGCGGGAGCAGGTGCGGGAGCTTCGGTCACTGCGTTCATAGCGTTATTGACCGCGCCTCCGACTACGCCGCCCACAGCGCCACCGACGCCTGCCATAGTGCCGAGTCCGACGCCCATATTCGTAAACTGCCCCACGGCTTCATTCTGCGCGACCTTTTCCGCAACATCAAATCCGCGTTCCTGAGCATAGGTATATCCCTCCTGCGCACGCTTGGTCGCCTGCGCCTGAGAGTCGATGACAACTTTCTGCGCTTCGGTTTGAGCATAAATGATATCTGTCTGTTGGCGCAGCTTCGCCTCGGCGATATCAGCGTATTGCCTAAAATGCAGCTCCTTGAATTTTTCGTACTGTCTGTCTCCGTCCGGCTTTACCACATTGGTGACGAAGAAGCGCTCCAGCGCTATGCCGTAATCGGCAAAATCGGGAATAAGCTGCCCGCAGAGCGCTTCGGAAAAAGCGGTCAAATGCTCGTCTATCTCAAAAATGCTGACGGCATTGTTTTTCATGTATTGGGCAATATAGGTCTTGACTCTCGTCATCAAAAATGCCCGGAAAAATGAAACAAGCTTCTGCTGATTGAGGAAATCCTCCGTTCCAACCAGCTTTATCAGCAATTTGCGGCTGTCTTCCGCCCGCAGGCTCATTTCTCCCGATGCGCCGATGGAAATGGGAAATCCGTATGTAGGCTCGACATACTGAACTTTGCTGTCGGTGCCCCATTTGATTGCCATTTGCTCGGTTTTGTTGATGAAATAGACTTCGCAGTGGAAAGGCGAGGTATCGCCGGTTGTTCGATTCAAAAATTTCCCGATTTTCGGGATATTCTGCGTTTCCAGCGTGTAGCGCCCCGGACCGAACAGGTCAAGCGCCTGACCGTTCATAAAGAAAATTGCTTCCTGCGATTCATGAACGATCAACTGAGTTGTCGTATTGAAATCCTCGCATGGATGCTTCCAAATAAAGGTGGTATTGTCGCCTTCGTATTTGATGATTTCTGCAATTTGTGACATGAAATTACCTCCCTATATGAAATTGGATAATACATAAACTGCGTTATGTTGTATACATATGGGCGGCTACATACAACACACCCAATTATATGCTTCATATTGTAACACGGACAAAGTCGTTTTACAATATATTTCAGAAAGAAAAGTTTGATTCGTCAGGAAATTGTCGAAAATAGAGTAACACGAAAAAGCCTTTTCAAACAACAAATTAAAAGGCTTAGATTTCTGCGTTTATTTTCGGCTCGTAAACGCTCCCAATTCAGTGGGAGCGTTTCCTTATGCCTACAATTACAACATAATAATGTTTCTGTTGCAACCGCCGGTTTTCGGCGGTCTTTTTTGTTTTTGTCAGATTATCAGCCGCATGGCTTCCATTCTGCGGCGATGCTCTTTGCCGGTGGAGATTATATAAATTCGTGTCGTGTTGATACTGCTGTGACCGAGGATGTCAGCAAGCTTGGCAATGTCCTTTTCGATGCCGTAAAACACCCGCGCAAACAGGTGACGCAGATTGTGAGGAAAAACCTTTTTGGGATTTACTCCGGCTTCTTCACATAAGCCTTTCATTTCCCGCCAAATATTTGTGCGGCTCATGGGCTTGCCGGTGCGAGTGATGAAAACGGCTCCCGACTGTATTTTCCGCACTGCAATATAGCGGAGCAGTTTCTTTTGCAGGGGCTTTACCAAAAATACCGTTCGGGTTTTTCCTTTGAGCGAAACAACCGCTTCACCGCTTTTGACTGCTTCTACCGTAATAAATTGCAGCTCGCTCACCCGAATGCCCGTGCCGCAAATCGTTTGCAGAATGAGGTTCAGCCGCTCGTTGTGTTTACTCTGCGCCGCCCGGCAGAGACGCTCATATTCTGCTTTGGTCAGTTCCTTTTCTTCCGGGCAAAAGACCTGCCGCTGGAGCTTTAAGGCTTTCACCCGGCAGTCATGCCAGCCGAGAAGTGAAAACAGACTGTTGAGGCTCGCCAAAACAGAATTGACACTCCGCACGGCGTAGCCTTTTTCAAGAAGCTGCTGTTTATAGTCAATCACGGCTTCTTTTGTCACCGCCTCACCGTTCTGCGCAGCGGCGAACGCCCTTACATCACGCAGATATTTTTCTATTGTGCTTTGGCTCTTTTCCTCGCTTTTCAGGTGTGATGAAAAATCTTTTATTGTTTTTTCTGTAATGACCCTTTCCATTGAATTTACCTCCGGATAATTCTACTATATATTTTACCCGAAAAGTATGACTGCGAATTGCCGTTTCCATATTAGGCAAAAATCCTTCGTAAATCGAATGTGCGATAAACGGCAAAACCCCGCCCGAAACGCAGATTTTCCGCGTTCGGACGGGGCGTTGTTTTTATTATTGGAATAAAACATACCATTACATATTTATAATCCTCAAATACTGTTCTAATCTTTCTGTAACATATTCGGCAATGAGATTTGTCATAGGTTTTGCATCGTGATTTCTTGAATAACTGTCAAACGCATCATAATAGCGTTTCCTGTCTGCGAACTTAACATTAATCGGAGGATAACCATATTGCATCAGTTCAAAATTCATAAGCAGTCTTCCCGTCCTGCCGTTTCCGTCAATAAAGGGATGTATGCTCTCAAATTCAAGATGAAATCTTGCGATCCTTTCAAAAATGTTCATTGTGCCTTTCCTTTTTTCATTTTGAGCTAAAAGTTCAGAAATTTTAGGCTCAATCATATAAGGCTGCGCAGGCTCTGCATAAGCGCCCATAATCCTAACAGGAACTCGTCTGTATACGCCCTTGTCCTCCGGTCTGTTCATTAAAACTAAAGAGTGTATATTCTTTATTACAAATTCCGTAAGCGATTGTTTACTGCTTACAATATCCTGAACATATAAAAATGCGTCTTTATGCCCGACAGCTTCCAAATGGTCTTTAAGCGGTTTTTGGTCTATCGTTATCCCCTCAAGCACCATTGCAGTTTCCTGAAGTGTCAAGGTGTTGCCTTCAATAGCATTGGAATTATAAGTAAACTCGATCAAAAATTCTTCATTTAATCTCTCAAGCTCGCCCTGAGTAAGAGGTCTGCACGAATCAAGCTCAGACTTTAACTTCTCGATTTTTTCAATTGAAATTGTTTGCTTTGAAGATTTTTTTCTGCCGTCTTCAGGCTTTTGTGCATTTTCCGGTATCATATAAAGATTTCCTTTGCGAATAACACCCTCTATTTTATTCTCTTGACAAAGAACACGAACACGCCTTGCGGACAAGCCCCACTTTTCAGCGGCTTGCGAAACCTTAATATAATTCATAATATCATTCCTTTTTTGAGCAATTATAGGAATATTATAACGCAAAATAGGAACAATATCAATGATTTATTGTAATTATTATTGTTCCCATTACTGAAATTTTCAGAAACCTTGAACAGAAAATCAAATAATTAAAGCCTGTGTTTTAAATGCAGGCTTTTTCTTTGCAAAGCAGCTTGACCGGATCCAACGGCTATGCCCAACAATGGGGAAGCCGTTCGCGTCAATTAAAATTTTCAGCGGTTATCTGTTTTCCTCAAAAACGATTCCCGTATTATACTTTTTGTTGTTTATCTCCTCTTTGATTTTTATTACGCTTTCAACATCTATATCATAGCAATTTGCTATTGCCATAGAATAATATATTACATCCCATATTTCCTCATCGATCGTGCCTTTAATGTTTCCGCTGTTTTTATATAAAACATCTTTTCTCATTGCATTTGCAAGCTCGCCGACTTCTTCGGACAGCTTGAGAAAGTAATCCTTTTTTAATTCGGGCTTATAATCCTTTCGTTTTATATAGCTTTGTATGTACTTTACGCTCGTTTTTCCGTCCATATGATAAAAGCCCCTCCCAAATAATATTTTAATTTACGGATTTAGCCGTATTTTCCAATGCCCGCCGTATTTATACAAGCATTTTATCTCTTTAATACTTAGTTTACAGATCATTTTTGGCATACGCAAATATGTTTAAGCCATATAATTTTATTTACCGATAAATCATCTTATACTGGAGGGTTGCTGTTGGCATACAGTGACTTGAAATATTCATTGAACTCATCCGATGCGTTATCAAAAGATATAAAGTCGCCGTCAACAATCCTTTTATCTGCAATCGCCTTATCAAAAGCAATCAGCAATTCATCATCTTTCCTGAATGAATCATAGGCATCGAATTTAATTTGTTTACCGTCATTCATTTCTAAATCGTAGCATAATTGTGTCGCAAGACCCCACATACCTGCGCGCGTCACTTCAATCGTCATTTTTGCTTGTTCAATATCATCATATGAATAAACTGTCTTATTTTTTTGAAAAAGTGTGTTATATGAAATCGTATTTTTATTAAATATCCAAACATTACTGCTGAAAACTATTGTGACAATCAATATGACCGATAACAAAAAAGATGCGCAGCCGATATATTTTTTATTTGATGTTTTTCTGCTTGGCTCAATGTAAAATCCAACGGCGAAAAAAATGGCAAATATGAACGGGAAAATCATTTCGTGGCTTAACCCGGGAAATTTTACCCACGCAAAATAATCGGGCGAATATGCTTTTAAGGTTAATAACTCCAACAGATAAATATATATAATCATGAAAGCTGCCATAATTATCGTCGTTGCCAATAAAATCAGACCCTGTTTATTGGATTTGCCGGATTCGTGTGAAACTTTCTTTTTTTTCATTTCAACTTTCTCCTTTTGTTTCACCATTTATTTAATAAAAGAATCAATTATTCTTTTAATTGCCTCATTATCTTTCCTGACCTTTCGGATATAAAAGCCCAGCAGTAAAATTATAACCACGGTCACTATCACCAAAAGCCATATTTTTTTAAGAATGATTGAAAGGATCGGTAAAACAGAAAATACTGTTACGGGAAAGAATAAAACTATGTATTTTGACCTTTTATGTTCTTTGACTTGTTCATTAAGGGCTTTTCCGAAAATTTAGGCGTGCCTTTTAATAGTTTTCCGTTTAAAACAAGCAAACGGCATCATTAATAACTCAAAGCTTTAGCAACATACTGAAATATTTATAATTTGTTATTCAAAATCTAACAGCGGAGCTTAATTAGTGAAACTCCTTGTCGCAGAGTGAGGCTATTATTATTCAATTTTCTTTGTAATAAACAATTTGTCTTGAATATTTTGCATAAACAATCGTTCCGTTGAGTTCTTGATAAGGTCTGTCATCTTTTGGTAAATCTATTAAATATATTCCTGTCAATGTTATTGAATCTCCGCTTTTTTCTTTAACTTGACTCATCCCATACACTAAGTTACTGCCACCAGTGCTATTCATAGATTCTATTGACATTGTAGCATCTTCAATAACTATATACTGATCTTGACGCATATCTACTATTCTTGGAACAGCTAAATACAGTAAATGAAAAATTAAATAACCGATAATGACCAAACAGGCTATTTTTACTTTCTTATAATTGATTTTCTTTTTGAATAAAAAAGCAATAAAAAGAACCAACAAAACGATTCCGATTTGACAACCATCTACTTTAAACAATGTAAGTATAATATCTTGCAGAACAGAATCATAAATTTCCATATATTTCCTCCATAACGGCATTTATATTTGATGCCCGTATCGTTAAAATAACCTTTGGCAACACAAAAATCGCCCTTGTGTTTTCTGCGCTTAACCGATTACCGTGACTTTAGAATTACCTTTTGATGCAATATCTGAATCCGATTCAAAATCGGACGACACGGAAAGCGACTCTCCGTCTGTTTTTTGACAAATAACAGATATATGTTCCGGATATTCATCTTGCTCAATTATGCAATAGTATAAGTAGAAATCGACGGTTTTCCCTTTAAAATCAAATGTCATCTTTTCCATTTCGGCTTTTACCCCGCCAATGGTGATTGATTCGCAATCGGGCGGCGCAATTCCCGCGTAAACCGATCCGTAATATTTTGGACCGCTTTTTACTTCATACGAGGGGTAATCAACAATATAGCTGTAATCAGGATTTAAAATTTCTTCATCGGCGATATAATCGTTAGCGTATAAGTAATACTTGTTTTTTAAAGGACCTTTGATTTCCGCAACATTTATAACGAATTGTTCGGTATCGTTTTCTGAGCCGTCGGCGTCGAGGCAGGCGTAAATGGCAACCGTATGATTTCCTACCTTGTATTTCTCGCTGTAATATTCAATATTGCTTACAGGAGACATTCCGTTTATATCGTCATAAACATCGATGGGAAGAAATGAGTTGATTATTCCGATAATTAAAATAATGGGAATCAAAACTATAAGCACTGTTAAGAATTTGTGCCGCGCGAGAAAATCGCTTATTGATTTTTCGTTTTCGGCAATAAATGCGGCTTTGTTTTGATCCTGCCTTTCCTTTTCTTCTTTATAGCCCTTTTCCATTTCCTTTTTAAAAATCTTGAAAAATTTACGAATTTTCATAACTTACCTCCTGTAAAAGTCAAGGTTTTAATCTGCTTGCCGCACTGCCCGTGCGATTTCCTTAATCTATTATTTTCTTAATCAATTTTGCAAAGAATTTTGTTGTTCCCGAGGTTTCCTTATCGTTTGCGATATCCGTAAGTATATCTTCAAGCTCTTCCGTGTCATTCTCGTTTTGAGCGTATGATTTTATATTTGAGTCACAGTCTTTGCAGATTTTATTGAATGCCTTGATTGATTTCAGCGACGGAATAAAGCCCACGAATACCAAAATCAAGATCGCCAACAGCATGCCTATTTTAAAATCCAAGATTTCATAGATTATTCCGGCAATTATGAAAGGCAAAGCCGATAAAAATACTAATTGCGTCAAACTGTGTTTCAGTATCGGTTTGTCCGCTTTTTTATAATTGTAATTTATGTTTTTGATATCATTTCGCGAAGCGTCCGTTTCCGCGAAGCATAAACAAATATTTGAATTATTGATTCTGCGCTCTTTATCGCAAAAATCAAGCCGATTTTCACCTTCGGTGCAAAGATAATCAAACTCACAAACGCAGTTTATTTTGCATTTCGCGTCTGTGTTCAGCGCTGTCGAAAGCCAAACGGACAGAAAATTGACCTTGATTTTAGTTTTAATGTCGTATTCCGCAAAAATATGTAAATTTGTATTATCCGTTTCAAAAGATTCCGCCTCATCGGGCTTGAGAAAAATTGTTTTGCCGCTTATATAAACAATGAGATTTTTATCAACGGAATTATTTTTGATACATATTTTCGCCATTTGTATATTTACCTCGCTTTAGAAATAATTATTGCTCAGCCATATAATTCGTCAGATATTTGTTTCCGGCTCACTCAAATGCGGCTATGTATAATATTAATTGCGCAATAAAAAATGTCAACGAAGTGTTGAGTAATATTCCTTTTACACTTATCATCAAATCTTTAACATTTCCTTCAACTTTTTTCTTTTCTGTTTCGTATCTCCAAATTTCCGCTTCCAGTTTTCTTAAATAAAAACATATAACGGCTGACAGTATAATCGCAAACCACCATCTGAATATAAATGCCAATATAAAAACACATATATCATATCCGAATAAAATGGCAAAAGTTGCTGCGCGCTTTCTGTCTGCATTTTTTCTTGCTAACAGAAACAGGCATAAAGTGATCAGACCGTAGATTAGCAGCGCTGTTAAAAGTATAAGATATTTCACATCGTCAATAATTACTAAATAAAATATCGTTTCGGAAAAAATCTCGTTTATTTTATCATCCATATCCTTTCCCCCAAACAATTATTTTGTTGACTGTTTATTATGTATTTAGACTTTTCTGATTTTAACTGAAACCGCAAAGGTCATATAAAGCTTTTGTGAGTGGCTTATTTTTCCGAACGAAAGTATTTTAATATCGATAACTGTAAAACAATCGAAAAAATATTGATTATTATAGTAAGTATAAAATAAAAGTGGATTTTAAAAATCAACGAAGCTCCTATACCGATAAGCGCCAAAGAAACGCTCAATATCTTTACCCACTTAGGAAGAAAATCAAATGTATCCGGTCCTTTATATGACAGATCAAGCTTAATAATTTTTGAAAAAACAACAGATTTTAAAGCAGTAATAAAAAAGAATATTATAGATATAACAAATGCCGCTTCTAAAACATCGTTATTTACCGGCACGCCCCGCGCCAAATCGAAAAAATGCAAAAAGCAAAGCCTGTAAATACAATAATATTAACTGTCAAAAAAAGGATCTCAATAATAGAAATTATTTTTTTCTTCAAGAAAAATCTCCTCATTTTTTTACATACCGCGTTATTTTGTGTTATACTTGCCCTTTATTTTATCAATAATTCGGCGTATTGCCAAAGTGATGGCAATGCACAACGGGAAAAACGGCGTGAACGGACCCGCCCAAAACGCGAGGTATGATGTTGCCACCACGCTGCACCATTTCCAGCCGAATAAGGCGTGGCACAAATATCCGCCCCACACGGGCGAATACATAACAACAACGACAATGGCAAAAATAGCCACGGTACGCCAATCTTTGCACTCTTGCCATACCCATTTACAAAAGTTTATAAACTTCGTTTTAAGTTTATTAAATAAATTTTTTATCTTCTCCATTTTTTCACACACTGTGCTTTGGCAAATTTCTGTTTATACGATTACTTCCGAATGTCATATTACTTTTGACTTCTGATACAATATCCTACTATGCTTTAAATATCCGCACATCTCCGAGCAGCTTTGTTTTACCGTTATCAACAAGTAAAGCGCCTTTTTTAAACGCGGTCGCGTACACGGTTTTTCCTCTTTCCTTTAATACGCGCCGAATAGCGTCATTTTGCGTCTCGGTGCCTTCGTAATGAACTTCAAGATAAAAACCGCTCAAATACGAAAGCCCCTCGTAGTAATTAAATTGAGGATAATCTTTATCGGGGGATAAGTGATATTCCGACAATTGAATAACGGCGCCCGCGCTGTATCCCATAATAATGCCGTAGGCTGTAAATCCGCCTACGATGCCATTATAGTATATACCGCTTTCTTTGCCGTATAAATTTTTCCATTCGGGCGGAGATTTAACTTCCGTATCACGAAACGAGAACGCGACAACGGCAACCTTGTGCCACGGCTTTATGTATTTTTTCAGCTCATTATAAAGATAATCGGCGTTTATTTCATATCCCTCAAGCAAAATATTTATCATCCATCACCAAATAAATCTTTTAGCAATTTCGTTTTTATGATACCATATCAATAGGATAATTTCAATGTATAGCTGAGGGAAGTTGAACACAATAAGGTTTTTGCAGGTTTATTTACGCAAATACTGCTTCAAACCCCTTGTCAATACTCAAGTATTGACTTCGGTGTTTTCATTGTCTTTGCAAAAATCCTTACCGCAAAAACTGCTTAGCATCCCACGGCGAGGAGTTTTTGAGGGATTTTTGCTTTTTTCGACGCAGGCGGGCTGGCGCCCGCCAAGAAGAAAAGGGGAAAAATAGCCAAAAAGAACCGCCGTGGGACTTATCGGGTTCAACTCCCCTCAGCTATAAGGAGACAAGAATGAACAAATTATACAGAATGACAAATGAAGAATTTGAGCGAGAGAAGATACTATATAAATATAATGATGTAAAATATATTGTTATGGACGGGAAAGGGATAGATACCTACGAGCAATATTTTGACAAGATATGGGAGTTGTTCAATTTCGGTGAAATACCGGAAGGCTGGAAAAAAGATTATTATACCGAAGATGATTTTTTGACCGAAATGGACGAATTGACTGAACAGAAATATATTTTTGTTATTAAAAATTATGATAAATTTATGGTTGACAATGATGCTGTGAAAAAGAGAATTGAAAACTACTATGAAAACTATTTGCTTCCTTTTTGGGACGGCGAGGTTGAACGGGTCGTTGTAGGCGGCAAGCGCAAAGATTTTAATATTTATTTGGTATCAAATGAATAAACGGGTTGGCAAATCTATTGACAAATTCAAAAATAAGTGCTATTCTTAAATTAGTTAGCAAAAGCTAACCGGCTTTATCGACAGCTTATTTTGCGTAAATAATTCAGCAACGGCAGAGGGTGTTCTAAATGGTAAAAATGATATTGGAAATAGACGGAATGGCATGCTCGATGTGCGAGGCGCATATTAACGATGCGGTGCGCAGAGCGTTTAAGGTGAAAAAGGTAAGCTCTTCCCACACAAAAAGAAAAACCGAAATCATTTGTGAGAACGAAATACCGCAGGAAGAACTGCGAAAGGTCATTGAGCCCACAGGTTACGGATTGCTTTCGGTTAAGTGCGAGCAATACGACAAAAAGGGCATTTTCGGCGGCAGAAAATAGAAACCGAAAAGAACGAGAAAACAGTTTTTTATCAACTGAGCGAATGACGCTCCGGACGCGTATCTGTAAAGTGTTATGACTTTACAGATACGCTTTTTTTGTATTTTCCGCAATTCCTTGACTTTAAAGAACGGCGGTATTATAATTAAATCGATGAATTAGTTAACTGCGTTTATCAATTAGGGGTGGTATATTGGAAATCTTATGTGAAAACGGCAGGGCTTCCGTTTCCTGCGGGGGAAAGATCCTTTGCGAAATTAAAGAAGGCGATGAATTTTGCAGGCTAGGCAAAGGCAGCAACGCATATTCTATGAGTCACGGCAGTTTTAAAATCAAAGAAAAGATATTTTCTTCGTCTGTCTATTCCGTGAAGCGCCTTTCATTGAGCGGCAATGAGCTCACCGTAGGTCTTGACTGCGGGGAGTTCATAATAAGCGCAGGTGTAAAGATGTTGACCTTTACACCTCATATCTCCGAAGAATTCAACAGGATGTGGATAAATCTTCCCGCAAAATCCGATGAAAAGATATACGGCTGCGGTGAAAATTTTACGGAATTTGATCTTCGCGGAAAAAAAGTCAACATATGGGTCGCCGAGCATATAAACGCGCTGCAAACGGCGAAAAAAATCGTTAAAATCGCTTTCGGCGTTCGCAACACAACGAAAAAGCAAAAATTCGGGAATTATGAAACTTATTACGCCGAGCCCACTTTTATAAGCTCGCGAAAATATTTTTTCCATTCCGCCTCAACTGCGCGGTGCGAATTTGATTTTACAAAAGCCGACGCCCATATTCTCAAAACCGATTCGATAGCGCCTTTTTACATAGGCGTGGGCGAAAGTTTTGAGGAGCTTGAAAGCAATCTCACTTCCCTGCTCGGCCGCCAGCCGCGCCTGCCCGATTGGGTGTTTGACGGGGCTATACTCGGCATACAGGGCGGCACGGATATTATGATGAGCAAGGTAAAAGCATGCCTTGACGCCGGCACGGCGGTGTGCGGCGTGTGGATACAGGATTGGGAGGGCAGAAGAGTTACCGCAGTCGGAAAACAGCTTCAGTGGAACTGGCAGTGGGATAAAGAGCTCTACCCGAATCTTGATAAAAAGATAAAGGAACTGAACGAAAAAGGCATACGGGTGCTCGGATATATCAATCCGTTTCTCGCCGTGGAGAAGCCGCTCTATAAAGAGGCTCACGAAAAGGGCTATTGCGTAAAGAACAGGGACGGCGGGGATTATTATGTAACCATAACCACTTTTCCCGCCGCTATGGTCGATCTTACTAATCCGCAGGCGTATGAATGGCTGAAAAATATAATCAAAACAAATATGATAGATCTCGGCTTTTCGGGCTGGATGGCGGATTTCGGCGAGTATCTGCCTACCGACTGCGTGCTTTTCAGCAATGAGGACGCGCAGCTAAAGCACAATGTATGGGCGTCGCTCTGGGCGAAACTCAACCGCGAGGCGGTGGAGGAGAGCGGCAAGCTCGGCGAAATAATGTTTTTCACAAGGTCGGGCTTTACCGATACCAAAAAATATTCAACGATGATGTGGAACGGAGACAACCATGTGGACTATTCGATAGATTTCGGATTGCCGAGCATTATCCCCGCGGCGCTGTCGTTGACATGCTGCGGCTTCGGGCTCAGTCATTCCGATGTTGGCGGATACACCACTTTTCTGAGCCTTAAACGCACGCCGGAGCTGTTTATGCGCTGGGCGGAAATGAACGCCTTTTCGCCGCTGATGCGCGGCCACGAGGGGCTTAATCCCGATGTGAACGCCCAGTTTGACTATGACGGTCGCGTGCTTTCGCATCACGCGAAAATGAGCAGAATACACAGGGCGCTGAAGCCGTATCTGAAAGAATGCGACGCTGAAAATGCCAAAAAGGGAGTCGGGATCATAAGACCTCTGTTTTTCCGCTACGATGAAGAAAGAGCTTACAGCGAGGCATATGAATATCTTCTCGGCGGCGATATCCTCGTTGCTCCCGTGCTTAAGGAAAACGCCGAAAGCAGGCGGGTCTATCTTCCGAACGACGAGTGGGTACATCTTTGGAGCGGCGTTCAATATTCCGGCGGAGAATACGATATAGCGGCGCCGCTTGGTGAGATACCCGTTTTCATAAGAAAAAACGCCGAAAAAAGCGAAGAGCTTTTAAATATAAAAAATTCTTGATTTCAGGAGGAAAGCAAAATGAAATATTTTCTTGACAGCGCAAAAATAGACGAGATAAGAGAGGCTTACGATACATTCGGTATAGACGGTGTTACAACAAATCCGAATCATATTATGAATTCCGGCAAGCCGTTTTACACGGTCATCGGTGAGCTCGCCGAGTTTGTTAAAGAAAAGGGAATCGAGGGCTGGGAGAAATTCCCCGTGTCCGTTGAGATAAATCCGCACCTTGACGACGCCGACGAAATGACGGCAATGGGTGAGAAAATCGCGGCGATGAGCCCGAATTTCGTAATTAAAATACCTTGCACACAGGCGGGGATAACCGCGGCGAGACGGCTTGAGAAAAAGGGCGTTAGAACAAATCTTACGCTGGTATTTTCGCCGTCTCAGGCGATAATCGCGGCAAAAAACAATTCGCTTTTTGTGTCTCCCTTTATCGGCTGGAAGGAAAACAGCGGCGAGGACTGCGTGAAATATATCAACGATATAGTTAAAATTTACAGAAATTACGGCTTTCTCGGCAAAACGCAGATAATCTGCGCGGCGGTAAGAAACGGCAAACAGTTTGTTGACTGCGCAGTCGCCGGCGCCGATATAGTTACGGCGGGTCTTCAGGTGTTTAAGGACAGTTTTTATCATCCGTTCACCGATTACGGCCTTGCGAAATTCCAAAGCGCTTGGGACAATACCGTTACCGAAGAATAAGGAGAAGAAAATGAAGATAGGTTTTATCGGGCTCGGAATTATGGGCGAATCGATGTGCGAAAACATCATAAAAAAACACGGCGACGCGGTTTTTGTAAACGATCTTAACAGAGCGCAGGTTGAAAAGCTCGCCTCGCTCGGAGCGGTCGCCTGCGAAAATAATACTCAGGTGGCGGAAAATTCCGATTTAATAATCACTATGGTGCCGAAATCGGAGCATGTTAAAGCTGTTTATACCGAGATACTCCACGAAATAAAAGCGGGTATGATATGTATCGATATGAGCACGATAGACCCCGCGGTTTCCGTTGAGGTTTCGCAGATAATAAAGGCAAAAGGCGCGCAGTTTGCGGACGCGCCCGTCGTTAAATCAAAGCCCGCCGCGATAGACGGCACGCTCGGCGTGCTTGTCGGCTGTGATGAGGAGCTGTTTCCCGTTATAGAGCCGGTACTTAAATATATGGGCTGCAATGTGATAAGAATGGGCGAAAACGGCAAGGGGCTTGTGATGAAAATATGCCACAACGCGCTTTGCGCCGAAATTCAAAACGGCGTGAACGAAACGCTTTTGCTTGCGAGAAAGATGGGCATATCCGCCGAGGATTATCATACGGCGATATCCTACGGCGGCGCTCAATGCTTTTATCTCGATGCGCAGTGGAAAAATATCGAAAGCGAAAATTGGACTACCGCGTTTTCACTTGAAAACGAAAATAAGGATCTCGGCATATGCTCCCGCCTCGCACAGCAGGCTGATACCCCGATGCCCGGAATGGAAACGGCGCGCGATGTTTACCGCAGGGGAATGGAAGCGGGCATAGGCAAAGAGGATTGGCGCGCCACCTACAAGGTAGTAAGAGGGGACTATGATGCTTGAACACCTCAACGCCGTAAACGATGTTAAAGTGTATTCCGTTTTTGACAGAGAATTTGAAAGCTACGGCAAGCTTCACACGGGGTTTGATTTGTCCGAGCTTACGGAATATATGGAAATTGAAACGAAAATCCCCGAAAGCGGAAATATCTATGTTCCGTCGGTCGAAAAGATGGAAAAAACCGCCGTCTGCGATGAAATCGAAAAATCAATATACGGCGAAATGCCGATACAGATAGGCTACTGCAACGGAAAAAATACCACCTATAACGGCTTTGAATATCACAAATGCAGTGAGGTCAATATTGCCGTCACCGATTTTATGCTTGTTTTAGGCCATATTTGGCAGATAGAAAACGGCAGATTTTATGTGGGAAACGAAAAGGTGTTTTTTGTGCCGCGCGGAGCCGTTGTCGAAATGTATCAAACGACGCTGCATTTAAGCCCCTGCGCCGTCAGCGATCACGGCTTTAAAGATATAGTAATCCTTTTAAAAGGCACGAACACGCCGCTTGAGCATTGTAAAAATACCGTTACCGACGAGGACGAAATGCTTTTGATGAAAAACAAGTGGGTGCTTGCGCATAAGGACAGGGAAGTCCTCGTGAAACAGGGCGCGCATATCGGTCTTATAGGCGAAAACAAAAAACTGAAATACTGAAAACAGGTGAGAATATGAATTTTGAATGCGTATATATTCCCATTGGCGTGGGTACTTTCCATTTGGAATCCGCCCAAAAAGAATACGAAAGCTCCGTTTCGATGCTGAAAGAAATACAGGGAGATATAAAATACCCCTCTGAAATACTGCTGACAACTGATAAGCTGTGCGCGTTTCTCGATACGGTATCCCCCGATTTTATAATAGCGCAAAACACTACCTTTGCAAACGGCGCGTACATAAGCGAGATAGCGCGGCGGTTTGATTGCCCCGTGTTGCTGTGGGCGCTTCGTGAGCCCGCCTCAAACGGCGGCAGGCTCAGGCTCAATTCGCTTACGGGAGCTTTTTCGGCAGGCAACGCTCTTACCTCCCTCGGCAGGCGTTACGGCTATGTTTTCGGCTCGCCGAATGAGAACGCCGTGAAAAGCAAGATAAATTCTTACATAAGCGCCGCAAGGCTCAAAAAGGCAATGAAAGGGCTGAAGCTGCTTCAGATAGGCCATACCCCGCAGGGCTTTGGCTTCGGCAGAGCCTGCGACGGAGAAATGCTTAAAAACTTTGGCGTAACTCTTGATTCGATAGAGGCGAGGGAGCTTATCGACAGGGCAAAAGGCTATACCGATGACGCCGCCGCCGATTATCTTGAAAAGGCGCGCGGATGTATCAAATGCCTTTCGGATATCCCCGAAAAAAATGTTGCTGATTTTGCAAAGCTATATAAGGCATATTACGAATACTGCGCCGAAAACGGCGTGGGGGCGATAGCTTCACGGTGTTGGCCCGATTTCTTCACCTCCTACGGCACGCCCGTCTGCGCCGTGCTGGCTATGCTCAACGATATAAACATTCCCTCCGCCTGCGAGGCGGACGCTTACGGCGCGCTTACTATGTATGCGGCTCAGTTCCTCACAGGCCGCCCCGCATTTTTCGGCGATCCCGTTTCTATGGACGAGGCTGAAAACACAGTTACATTCTGGCACTGCGGCACAGCCGCTTGCTCCATTGCAAGGCAGGATACGGGGGCTGTTGCGGGAGTTCATTGCAACAGAAAAATCGGTCCTACTCTTGAATTTGGCTGTAAGCCCTGCGAAAAGGCAACCGTTTTAAGAATAGGTAAAAAGCCGGACGGAAATTTCAGGATATTCGTCTGCGTGGGCGAAATTCTCGATAAACCCAAACAGTTCAGCGGCACTTCGCTTGTTGTTAAAACGAAAAGCCCCTGCGCCGAAATGATCAATAAGGCGGTTTTGGGCGGCTGGGAGCCCCACTTTGCCGTAAGCTACGGCGATATAAGCGGTGAGCTTGAGGCGCTCGCAGGTATGCTCAGCTTAGAGGTAGAACGATATTGACGGTAAATGAAATAATTTTTGAAATTGTAGTTTTTCTCTCAAATATCATACAGTGCATAACGGGCTTTGCGGGCACGGTTTTGGCAATGCCGTTTTCGGTTATGCTCGTCGGCTACACAACGGCTAAGCCTATACTCAATGTTCTCGGTATAGCCGTTTCGGCAGGCGTGCTTCTCGGATGCCGAAAAAGCATAAACAAAAAAGAATTGCTCAAAATAATTCTCGTTATGTCGGTTGGGATAATCATCGGTTTTTTCCTGTCGCCCTATCTTGCCGGCAGCGCCGCGGTTACATATAAGATCCTCGGCGGCGCGGTTATATTGTTTTCACTTGTCAACGGCTATAAGTTTATTAAAAAGAAGGAGGGCGCGTCACTCAATTCCTTCGGTCAATACGCCGTTCTCGCGGCGGCGGGCTTAGTTCACGGCGTATTCGTCTGCGGCGGGCCGTTGCTCGTCACATACGCCTCAATGAAATTAAAGGATACTCAGGAATTCCGCGCCACGCTTTCCGCCGTATGGATAGTTCTCAACACCGTTATTCTTTTCGGTGATATATCAAACGGCTTTTTCACGCCCAAAGTAAATGTTCTGCTTGCCGTTTCCCTCGCGGTGGCGGCGGGAGCCGTCGTCCTCGGAAATTATATAGGGAAAAAGCTCAATAAAAACGCTTTTCTTGCGCTTACATATTTATTGATGCTCGTAAGCGGTGTGTCGCTCATTGTAAAGTAGGTGGTTTTTTGCAGGGTCTTAATTTAGATGATATAAAACGCGAAAACAAATCGTCCGTGCTGTATCTGCTCAACAGCTTTCCCCGTTTGAGCAGAAAGGATATCGCCCGCCGCCTTGAGCTGACGCCCGCCGCCGTGACAAAGATATGCGCCGGGCTGATAAAGGACGGCTTTATATCGGAGCAGGGAGAGATAGACGAAACCGTTGCGAAAGCGGGGAGAAAAAAGGTCTCGCTCAGCCTTTGCCTCAACAGTTTTTACGCCATGGGCATAAACGCGCAGGTGGATAAAGTAACCGTATGCGCCGTGCGTCTTGACGGCACTCTCGTTAAAAGCAGTGATGTTTCCACCGAAAGCTCGGTTGATGAGATCATTGAGGAAAGCAAAATGATTTTTGAAACCTGCGGCGTAGACAAAAGCAGATTCCTCTGCGTTTCCATATGCGTTATGGGCTCGGCGGAGGGCAACCGCTTCGGTCTGTGGAATATAGACGAAATAAAGAGAAAAGCAAAGTCCTCGCTCGGGCTTCCGGCTGTGGCGGAAAACAATATCCGTTCCTTTGCTCTCGCCGAAATGATTTACGGAGACGCCAAGCCCGAAAGCGCGGTTTTGTTTTTAAAATGGGGACCCGGCATCGGCTCTGCCATCGCGTCGGACGGCAGAATAGTTGCGGGAAACGACGCGGGAGTAGCCGAAATAGGTCACTATATCATAAGAAAAGACGGTGTAAAATGCCGCTGCGGCCGCTACGGATGCCTTGAAACCGAGGTGTCGTCTATGGCATTGATGAAAGAAACGGGTAAAGCAACCCTTGACGAGGTTACGGGCAGCAACGAGCCGGATGTGGTCAATCTTATGGATATAAAAATCGATATGGTGGCGCTTGCGCTTACCAACACCGCAACTATACTTGACGCAAAGAATATCGTGCTTTTCGGCTCAGTATTCAAAAACAGCTCGGTGGCTCAAAAGCTGACAAGGCAATGCCTTCGGTATAATGTAAATTTTTCAAAGGATATAATTAAGCTCTCAAAGCTTAACGATAAAATATCATATATAGGCGCCGCGGCTCTCGCGGCAAAGCATTTCTTCTTTGAAAAGCAAAATTGAGAAAGGGGTAAATTTTATGGAAGAAAAAATGCAGACTCACGGATTGAAATTTAAGGACAAAATAGGATATGCCCTCGGGGATATGGGCGGGCTTTTGTCATTCGCACTCATAGCGGCGTTTTTAAATATGTTCTACACGGATGTTTTGCATATTTCCGCCGGAAAGATCGCAGTGCTTATGATAGTGGCCCGCGTGTGGGACGCGCTCAACGACCCTATGTGGGGAGCGTTTATAGATTCAAGAAAGCCCACAAAATACGGCCGCTTCAGACCGTATATTATATGGGCGTCCTTCCCGATGGCGCTCGGCGCGTTCATAATGTTCTTTAAAGTGCCGGGGCTCTCCGAAAACCAGTATCTCATCTACGCTTACATTACATATATTTTCTACGGAATGATGTACACGGGCGTAAACATACCCTACGGCTCTCTCGCCTCTGTTATTACGGATGACGAAATAGAGCGTTCCTCTCTTTCGATGTGGAGATCGATAGGCGCGGGTGTCGGCGGTCTGCCGGCTCAGATATTGCTTCCGTTGCTTGTTTATTCCACGGTAGCCAATGCTGACGGCACGAATGCGAAAGTGCTCGACCCGACAAAGCTCTCTGTGGCTGTCGGCTGTCTTTCCGTGCTTTCCATAATAATCTTTGTGCTTCATTTCAAGCTCACCAAGGAAAGAGTGCAGCTTCCTCCCGCCCAAAAGCAGAGCGATTTCAATGTGCTGCAAACGGTAAAGATCCTCGCCAAAAACAAGCCCTTTATCGTGCTTTGCGTAGTATCAATGCTGCTTATCTGCTTTCAGATGTACACGCAGACTGTTTACAACTATCTTTTCAAAAACTATTTTGAAAAGCCCAATCTTTACAGCATCGTCACCGTGTGCACATATCTGCCTATGGCGATGTTCCTGCCGTTTATGGGCAAGCTTATAAAAAAGTTCGGCAAAAAGGAGATATGCGCAGCGGGGCTGGGTTTTGCCGCCGTTATAAATGTTATAATGTATCTGGTGGGCTTTACTCCGGCATCGGCAAATCCGTATGTTTTCCTTGCGCTCACATTCCTTTCGGGCGCGGGGCAAACCTTCCTCGTTCTTGAGGTCTGGGCGCTCGTTATGGATGTTATAGATTATCAGGAATTTCTCTCCGGCAGACGCGAGGAGGGCACTTCCTACAGCTTTTATTCATTTACGAGAAAATTGGGGCAGACCATAGCAGGCGCGGGCGCCGCGGCGATACTCGGCTGGATAGGCTACAACGGCGAGCTTGCCGTTCAGCCCGCCGAGGTGCTTCCGAAGCTTTACAATATTGCCACACTTATACCCGCCGCAATACTTGTAATAATGTTCGTGCTCATCACATTTTTCTATAAGCTCTCCAAAAAAGAGCTTGAAAAGCTGCATCTGCAAATGGAAGAGCAGAGAAAGAGCAGGGAGGAGAACGAATAAGTGAAAGATAATAAAATACATATCGCCTATGGCTTTCATGTCAACTGTTACCATTCTTACAGAGGGGATACGAACGATAACCTCGGCTTCGGCTCCGATATAAGGATAATGCGAAAAACCATAGATATTTTAAATAAATTCAACGAGCAGGGCATTCCCGTTAAGGGGACTTGGGATACGGAAAATTTCTTTTCCCTTGAAAAGATACTGCCCGAATACGCCCCCGATATAATAGAGGGAATGAAAGAGCGCGTTGAAAAATACGGCGATGAAAATATCATTATGGGCTACAACAACGGCGCGCTTTCCGCCATGACGGAGGATGAGTTTTGCGCCTCCGTGGAGCTTGCCGTAACCAATCCCGCCGGCTCGGGGCTTGCGGATATTTTCGGAAAATGCGAAAAAATAGTGCGCCCGCAGGAGGTTATGTTTACCCCGTCGCAGGTTTCGCTTTACAACAAATTAGGTGTAAAAGCGCTCTGCCTGTATTACAGCTGTGTTCCGTTTGACGCGTTCAGAACGATAGTTCCCAAGCTGCCCGATGAGATCGCTTTCAACCCCGTAACTTATACTTACAAGGGTGAAAGTATGACGATAATACCCACCTACAGCAATTCCGATGTCTGCGACGCGGGCTGCCTGCGCGCATGGGTAAAGGAGCTCCACGCCAAGCAGGAGCGCGGGGAGATAAACAGCGATTTGTTCATATTCATAAATATGGACGCCGACGGAATGTTTTGGGAGACGATGGGGCTCGGTCCTCTTACGGGAAAAATCGCGAATACGGACGGCATTCACGGCCTTGTAAAGGAAATAGCCGACCTGCCCTATATCGTGTATGACACCCCCGGCGGATACCTCAAAAATCATAAGCCGATAGGAAATATAGAATTCACTCAGGATACCGCCGACGGCAATTTCACGGGATATGCTTCCTGGTCCGAAAAACCGTTTAACAGAAAAATATGGACTTCTCTCGAACGCGCGAGGGCTATGGCAAGGCTCAACAGCGGCAGGGATAAGGATTCGCCTTCTTTCAACGACAGAGTTTTGCTGCTCTCCACAACTCATTTCGGTCTTGCCACGCCCGTTTTGAATATTCAAAGGGAAAAGGCGGCGCTGGAGCTTGCCGAAAAGGTAGTGTCAGCCGAGAGAAAAGCCCTGCCTCAAAGCGAAAAGATAACGGTTTACAACATAACGAATTCCGATTTTCAGTGCGTTCAGCTGAAGCTGAAGGAAAACGCCGAAAGCATTTCAAAATTAGCCGTGAGAGGGCAGGGGCTCGCCGATTGGGCTCTCGTTCCCATGGACGGCGACAATTCCACCGTTTTCGCCCTGCTCAGATTTAAAGAGATCTCGGATAAATACGAAATTGAGCTTGTGAAGAACGGCAGACCGAGAAAAAGAGAATTTTCCAATGTTGTTTCAAGCAAAAAGCTTACCATGAAATTCTCCGTTCACGGCAATCTCTTTGAGGTTTCGTCCGACGGGAAAATATTAGGCGACGAGGGCTTTCTCAAAAGCTTTATCACCTACGGCAAAAAGGATTATTATTTTGAAAATAAAACAGTGTCGCCGCTTGACTGCGCGGGAAGCGCCGAGGGTCTGCGGATCGGCGGAGAAATTCATTTGCCGAATGAAATTCACGGCGGCAGCTTTGAGTATGATTTCTTTACGGTAAAAAGCTCAAACGCGATTTTCGCGAGGATAAGCGTGCAGTATCCTTATACTCCCGAAGAAACTTCGATATCCACCGAAAACTCATCGCTCGGCAGATTTTCCGATATGAGCTGGATCCAAGCCGCGCCGCTTCAGATAACGCCTAAGCTCACGGGCGATATTTCTGTTGTAAAGCGCAATTTTATGGACGATATCTCCTCGTTCAGAACGCAGTCTTTTCCGGAGTGCGACGAAAAGAACGATTCGCTCGCGTCATTCAATCATCAGCTCACGGGCGGTATCGTTGGGCTTACCGATGAAAACGGCGGTATTATGCTTGTAAACGCCCGTCAGGTGCTGAATTCAATGGCGCATTGCCCTATGCGCCTTGAGAAAGACAAAACCGTTCGTATGAATCCCTTTGGCACTTACTACGGAAAACAGCGCCATCATTGGGGCAGGGCAAAGGACGAGATACTCGCCACCTACACCCTTGTTACCCCGCAGGGCAAATCCATAGCGCCATCTTATAACGGAAACGCCGAAACTGCGATGACGGCGTTTTATGCCGTTGATTCCCCGATGCCCGACGGTAAGGAGCTGGCGGAGATGAAAGCTTTTGCCGACGGCGCGGTGGTGTGCGCTCCCGACGGCGCGGCGGCGCAGGCGTTCTACGGTGATAATGTTAAAATAAAAGAGCCCAACGCGGACGGAATAAGCGAAAAAAATCTCAAAAATCCGATACTTACGGGCATCAGCGGCAATGTGATGAACTATGTCACAAAGGGCTCGCGGGCGATAGGGCACATAATCAAAAAGCAACTGAAAAGCAGAGGGTGAAAATATGTCTCTGATGTTCAAAATAATGGACTCTTTCTGGAAAAGCAATTCCAAAAAGGACGCAAAGCTGCGGGCAACGCAGACCGAGCCCGAGGGTATTGAGAGAATATACGATATACCCTATATAGACGACGGCGACCCGCTGCATATGCTCGATGTGTATTATCCTTCGGGCGCGGCGAAGAAGCTGCCCGTTATAATAGATATTCACGGCGGCGGCTGGATGGCAAACGACAAAAGCTTTAACCGTCTTTACTGCCTGCATCTTGCGAAAAGGGGATATGTAGTTTTCAATATCAATTACCGCCTTACCCCCGCCGTCACCGTTGTTGAGCAGCTTCGGGACGCGGCAAACGCGCTTAAGTGGATAGGCGAAAATATGACGGCGTATCCCTGCAACGCAGACGAAATAATGCTTACGGGTGATTCCGCGGGCGGTCAGCTTGCCGTTTACACCGCCGCAATTATGAGCTCGGAAAAATTGAGAAAAATATTCGATACGCCGAAGGTATCTTTGCCTCTCAAAACCCTTGCGCTGACATCGGGCGTGAATTATATGGATAAATGCGGCATTATGGGCGTTTATACAAGGCCGATGTGGGGAGCGGACAGGAAAAAGCACGAATATGGCGCGTATATGGATTTTGACGGCATAGCGCCGCTTGCGAAGTTTCCGCCGACTTATCTTGTTACAAGCTCGGGCGACGCGCTCGGCAGAGCATCCACCCTTAAAACCGCCGCCGTGCTGAAAGAGGCGGGGGTTGAGGTGGAGCTGTGGGATTACGGCAAATATGAGGGCAAAGCGCTGCCCCATGTGTTCGCTGTTCTCCGCCCCGAAAGCGAAGCGGGAAAGCGGCAGATAAGCGGTATGCTGGAATTTTTCAACAGCCATATTGAATCGTAAAAACAAAAAGCTCCTCATTTGTGAGAAGCACGAAAAAAATCGCCTCTCTTGTATAAAGAGAGGCGATTTGGCGTTTTATTGCGGCTTTGGTATGAAATTTTGAAAAATCATTTTTTCTATCTTTTCGGGTATCTCTTTAAGATCTATCTTTTCTTCGCCGTAAACGGAGGTGATTATCTGCCCCGTTACGGCGTCAGAGAGAAAGTCTGTAATGAAATCGGAAACCTCTTTTTCGGAATTCAGCAGCGCGGGGCTTTGATTTATAAAATAAGAAATGTATTCGGCAACGCTTCTTTTCAGCAAACCCGCCGTGTAGCCGAAATATGATGAAGAAAGGCATTTCGCAAGAAAAAATCGGTTTTCCTCAATAAAATCAAAATATATCTGCGTGGCAACTATTATGTCGTTTGTGGCTTTAACGCTTTCCATACAATACGCCGTGCTCTGCTTAATACCCCAATTTATCAGCGAAGGTATATCGGAAAAATGATAGTAAAAGGTCTGCCTGCTTATATTGCATTCCTTCACCAGCATCGTAACCGTTATTTTGTCAAGCTCATTGTCTTTCAGCAACGCGGAAAAGCCCTTCAGTATCTGATATTTAGTAGACCTCGGCATTCCCGTAATCCCCCCGTCAATCAAAATGCTGATAAGCATTCTAACATATCGGGTAATAAAAATGCAATAAAATTATTCAAATGTTTAGAAATAGTAAATATTGTAAAATGCAAAAGAAATTTTTCGGCGAAGTATCACAACTTGCAAATACGCGGTCGATAGTCGATTTTCGGCAAGCAGTATTCTGAAGCTCACACGATTATTTCTTTAATCAGTCTGTCGCTTTTGCCGACGGTGAATGAATATCGTATTTTGCCGTTTAAAACCTTTTCGTTTTTCGCGACACTTTCAATAAAGGCAGTAATGCTGGTTTTATCCTCAATTTCCGAATCTGAAAACAGTTTCAGCTCATAGTCATAATCTTTATCGTCGGACAGCGTTATTTCTGCATCGGTGATTTCGGACGGTATCGTCGCGATATCCTCAATTTTAAGCGCGTTGATATTCGTTTTGTTATTTCGTGTTCTGATTATTTCGGATTTAATTTTGTAAACTGTCGGTCTATGAAATTCCTGTACCTTGCGGTTTACAATATCGATTATCTCGTTAAGGGTTGTCTCTCTGTTAGTATTGTCCGATAAAACAATGTGTGCGCTCGGCACTTGCCCCTCTTCACTGTCGTATTTCCCAACAACAACGCATTGCGCGCTTTTCGGGTGAGACATAATTGCGTCCTCTATCTCTTTCGGCGCAAATTTAAAGGATTTTCTTGCGATAACATTTTTGATTCTGCCCTCATAATAGTAAAATCCGTCTTTGTCGCGCCTTGCGAGGTCGCCCATATGAACATAGATAAGTCCGTCGGGGTGGCGTATAAACACCTTGTCCGTTTCATCTTTACTGTTGCCTGCGTATCCTTTGGTAACGCCGGGCCCGGTAAGGCAGAGTTCGCCTATCACATCGGGCTCGTCTATTATGTTAAAGGTGCCGGGCTCCACTATAATGGCTTTTGTTTCGCCTAAAGGTTTGCCGATAGAACCGACTTTGTGACGATCAGGCAGATTTGTTATTGCAACTGCGCTGATTTCAGTTGAGCCATAGCCGTTTATCGCGGTAATATGAGCTCCGGTTTTTTTAAATAACTCATTTATACTAGTTTCAATAGCATCAAATCCATCACCACCAAAACAAGCAAGATCTAAATAGCTTAAATCTGTAATTTGATTACTTTTAATCATTGAAAGTCCATGAGAAGGGGTCGCTTCAAAATATTCTGGATGAAATTTATTTAGCAAACTCACAATATTTTTTGGATTCATTTCAGGAATTAAAATTAAACAGGAAGAAAAGCATAAAGTCATATGGGAAATTACTTTACCAAATTCTACAAAAACGGGAATTGTGTTTAGCGCTTTTTTATTAAGTCCTAAAACAAGATTATCTAATTTGTAATTTTTTATAACAGAATTTACATTTTCATTTGTTTCAATAACGGCTTTAGGTGTGCTTGATGTTCCGCTTGTGTGAACATAACTGCAAGTGGCGTCGGGTGAATACGGCGCCTCGTCAACCATTTTAACCGATTTGCCGTTTTTTATAAATTCCGCCCACTTCATTTCGTTTTTAAGCGTTTCTGTGTTTACAGGCGCTTTTTTTGCGGCAACAATTTTAAATATTTTGGGAAAAGACTCAATAACCGAAGAAGATATAAGCTTTATATCTGTTCCCTCAACAGCTTTTTTAACATTCTCCTTTATCGGCGCATCGTCAAGTATAAACATATACTTTGAATTCATTTCGTCCAAATAGTAACGCATTTCGTCGGCTGTCACATTTGGGTATATGTAATTGGCTATTGCGCCTATTTTATTTAAAGCGTAATCCATATAAAGTATTTCGGGCGTGTTCGTTTGGCATATTGTTACCACATCATCCTTTTTCACGCCGAAAGCAATAAGCGCCTTAGCCGTTTTGTCTATCATTTCAACAAGCTTTTTGTTGGATATTTCAACCGTAGGATAATCTCTGTTCAGCTCGTCGGAATCAGGCAAAGGCTCTTTATCAACGGGTATGGTGTAAATTATCGCCGCTCGCTTTGCCGAAAGGTCAATATTGTCCATAAAATAACGGTACTTTGTTTTTTCAATGTTCAATAGCTTTTCATTCATTTTCTTTTCCTCACTTTTTATTATAATATTATCCTTAATTAAGGACGGATGGCGAATGATTGAAAAAATATATGGGGATTATATCCCCTTATATCAAGAGATTATAACCCCCATAATATTTATTGTCAAGGGGGAATCGTTTATGATAAAATTTGACAGACTTTGGGAAACTATGAAAAAGAAAAATATAACCACATATTATCTCAGAGAAAAAAGCGGTATAGACAGCAAGACCGTCAGGCGCTTAAAAAGCAACGATAATATAGAAACAAAAACGCTGGATAAGCTATGCCGTGTTTTGGATTGCAGGTTAGAAGATATCGCGGAATATATTTCCGAAGACAATTAAATATTCGCAAATGCTTTATAAAATTCTGTAATATACCGCTGAAATTGTTGAAGCATTTTATATTATACAAATTAAATTTGTATAATGCAAGTATAATTACTAATTTTATCGTAATTATACCGATTTAATTAGTGTAAACTATGTGTAATGGGGTGATTTTATGGATGAGGAATTCATAAGAAAACGAATTACACAACTGAGGCTTCAAAAAAATGTTTCCGAATATAAAATGAGCTTTGATTTGGGTCACAGCAGAAGTTATATCCAAAGCATTTCATCGGGCAGAGCGCTGCCGTCAATGAGCGAGTTTTTGTATATCTGCGAATATTTCAACATAACTCCTATGGATTTTTTCGACACGCATAGCAGCGAAACGCTTCTTGTGCAGGAGCTCAACAGCATATCTAAAAATTTATCCGGCAAAGATTTGGATTTGCTTATTCAAATGGCAAAGCGTCTTTCGGCAAATTGAATTATTAAAATAAAAAAGCGCCTTCGCGGTTTATTAAACCATGAAGGCGTTTTGTTGTTTGCGTAGGATCGTAAATATAATAATTAAATTAGCACACGGGCAAATCAGTCGGAGATCCTTTTCGCTATTTCGGCGTTTATTCTTTCCCTCGTTTCAAGCTGCCATTTGTCGCTGTGCGGATATTCCGAAAAAGTGAGCTCTTTGTCGAGCCCGTACTCAAGCACGCTCAGCGCCGTTTCTCTGCCGGCGAGCCGCTCAAGCGTTTTGAGCGCGGCAAGGTCCTGAAATCCGTCGTAAAAAACCTTGAGCCTCAGCGAGCAAAGCGCCGTGCCGTCCGCCGCGGGATAAACAACATAACTGTCGCCGGACTGAAACTGCTTTCCCGCGTCCGTGACCTTATACGGGTCTATCCTTTTTATAGAAAGCCTTGTGTTATAGAAATTATATCCCCAATGCAGAAAGCCCTTAATGTCATATTTGTAAAGCTGAAAGCCGAGCACCCTGTTGCGCTGCGACGGCATCGCAAAAAATCTGTTTGAAAGATAATTACTGTCCTGCCCCGTGCAATAATACGCCCAAAGCTCCGGCGCTTTCCCGATGAACGGCGCTATCCTGTTGGTGGCGACTATCGGCCGGCTTACAAGCCCGTTTTCATAATATTTATATTCCGAAAGGGTGTCGATTATTTTGTATCCGTCAAAAAGGGAATTTATCATTTTTGATGCGAAAGTGTAGGATTTTAACTGCTTTTTGTTCGGCTCGTCGCTTACATGAACGAAAATTTTGTCTTTCAGACCGCGCCCTTCAAGAAATTCTTTAAGCTCCGCCGAGAAAGCGGCGAGAAAGTCTCTGTATTTTTTTGACGACGCCCGCGTTTTCCAGCCGAATATCTTTTTGTTTTTTCCGCGCACCTCGGCAACGATTTTCGGCGCGTGGTGCGCTCCCCACTGCGTAAACAGATGCGAAAGCTCAAAATATTTTATCCCGCAGCTTTGCGCAAGGTCAATCCACTTTTCAAGATTTGAAAAATCAAATTTATATCCTTTTTTGATTTTCTTTACTCCCACAAGCTGAACGGTGGTGCGCTCGTTGCCGTAGCTCGTGTCCAGCGGCGGGGTGAAAAGCGGGGTGAGAACGCAGTTCATACCGTGGCGCGCGGCCGTTTTCAAAAAGTTCCCAACAATGCGCCAATATTCGTCGGAAAATGCCTTTATGCCGTAATAGTCGATAAGGCAGTCGGTATGAAACCAATTCGTGTAAATAAGCTCCTGTTCGTCAAGCGGGCAGCATATCACCTTAACGGTGAGCGAAACGCTGCGGCTCTCGCCCGCGCAGACGGCGGTAATCGTTATATCGTGATCGCCCGCGGGGAGATTTTTTTGCGGCTCTATTTCAAACCATAGCAACGCCCTGCCGTTTTCAAGCGACACGGCGCTTTCGGCGGGAACGAGCAAATCGGGATAATACCCGTCGTCGCTCAAAAGAACATAGTCGTCGGCGGTGTCTTTTTTCAGCGGCAGTCTGCTGGGCAGGTATTCCACTTTATAAGCGTGAATGCAGTCCAAATCGCTTTTTATATCTATTTGCGCCTCACTTGCCCGCGCGCTTATAAAAAGCTGAAAAGATTTTTTTTCGTTGTTCAGCATTGAAAAGCCGCCAAAACCGTCATTATACGGCGTCTCATATCTCATAACTTTTTTTAACGGCGAAAGCAAAACAAGTTCTAAATCTGCCATAAGAGCACCTCACAAAAATAATTGTAATTATAGCTGAGGGACTTATCGGGTTCAACTCCCCTCAGCTATATATTAAAGAATTTCAGCCTCAAAGTCAACGCGGCGCGAAAAAAAGCCGCGCAAAAAGCGCGGCATAAATTTATTCTGTCGGTTTAAGATTTTTAAGGCTGAGATCCATTATCGGCGCGGAGTGGGTGAGCGCTCCGCAGGAGACGAAATCAACGCCTATCTCCGCTATCTCGCTAAGTCTTTGCTTTGTTACATTTCCCGAGCATTCCGTCTGCGCCCTGCCGCCGATAAGCTCAACGGCTTTTTTCATTGTATCGTTATCCATATTGTCAAGCATTATTATATCCGCTCCTGCCTCGACCGCCTCTTTAACCTGATCGAGCGTTTCCGTCTCTATTTCGATTTTTCTGACGAACGGAGCGTATTCCCTCGCCATTGTTATCGCCTTTGTGACCGAGCCCGCCGCGCCTATATGGTTGTCCTTTAACAGCACGCCGTCGGAAAGATTGTAGCGGTGGTTTTTCCCGCCGCCCACTGTAACGGCATATTTTTCAAACGGGCGCATATTCGGGGTCGTTTTTCTCGTGTCGAGCAAAACGGTTTTATACCCTTTAAGCTCGTCGGCGTATTCCCTCGTCATCGTGGCTATTCCGCTCATTCGCTGAAGAAAGTTAAGCCCCGTTCTCTCGGCGGAAAGCAGCGCTTTTATATCGCCGTAAACAACTCCTATGAGCTGCCCTTTTTCAACGGCGTCGCCGTCCTTCACCTGCGTGTCAAAACGCGCTGTCTCGTCAAGCAGGGTAAACGCTCTCTCAAAAACGGAAAGACCGCAGATTATGCCGTCCTGCTTGCAGATAAGCTCCGCGCTGCCGCGTCTGTTTTCGGGCATAACGGCGTTCGTGGAAACATCCTCGCTTGTGATGTCCTCTTTGATGGCGTTTAAAATATATTCGTCAGCGATTATTTTCATTGTTACACCATTTATCATAAAAGGCTTTGTCCTTTCTTTTAATCTCATCCATTATCAGTTTTCTGAACGCTTTTTCCCTCACGCTTTTTTCCAAATATCCGTCGGGGTCAACAAACGGTATGTCGCCGCTCTTTTCGGATTTATCCGCCGCTATAAGCTCGGCGGCGCGCTTTGAAAAAACAAGGCTTTCAAGCAGACTGTTTGAGGCAAGCCTGTTTCTTCCGTGAACTCCGTTGCATGCCGTTTCGCCCACGGCGTAGAGATGCTTCATTGAGGTGCAGCCGTTTATATCCGTTTTTATGCCGCCCATCATATAGTGCTGACCGGGGGTGACGGGCACCTTGTCCTTAGTAATGTCGTAGCCCTCCTCCATGCACGCCTCAAAAATATTGGGAAAACGCCTGTGAGCCTCCTCGCTCGTCATATTCGGCAGAGTGATATACACATGGTCAACGCCGAATTTTTCCATCTCTTTGCAAATTGCGTCTGTCACAACATCGCGCGGCTGGAGCTCGTCCGTAAATCTTTCGCCGTTTTCGTTGAGCAGTATTGCGCCCTCGCCGCGAACGCTCTCGCTTATCAAAAATCGCCTGCCGCTTTTCTTGCTGTAAAGCGTGGTGGGGTGAATTTGAATATAATTCATATCTTTAAGCTCTATGCCGTGCATAAGGGCGATGGCAAAAGAATCGCCGGTTATGTGCGGGTAGTTTGTTGAGTTGTTGAAAAGCCCGCCTATGCCGCCCGTTGCGAGGATTATATCGCGGGCGATTATCGCGGCGTTCTCGCCGAGCTCATCCTCGCACACGATACCGTAGCAAACATTGTCCCTCTCGATAACATCTATCATCGTAGTTCTTGTGACAAGCGTTATATTCTCTCTTTCGGAAGCTATTTTCAGTAGAGTGGCGGTTATCTCCTTGCCCGTTTCGTCCTTGTGGTGAAGTATTCTGTTTTGCCTGTGAGCGCCCTCGCGCGTATAGTCGAAGTCGCCGTCGTCGTCGGTGTCGAATTTAACGCCGAGCTCAACCAAAGCGGCGATTATTTCGGGCGAGGATTCTATCATTACCCTGACGCTTTCGGGGTCGTTTTCGTAATGCCCCGCCTTCATCGTGTCCTCAAAATAGCAGTTGAAATCGTCAATGTTTTTTAAAACGCATACTCCGCCCTGAGCCAGAAACGAATCGCATTCTTTCAGATCCTCTTTTGTTATTATGAGTATCTCTTTCTCTTTCGGCAGGCAAAGGGCGGCGAAAAGCCCCGCGACGCCGCTGCCGACAATAACCACATCGGTATTTATTTGTTTTTTGATTTTTTTCATAAACGCACCTTGTCAAAACGGCTTTTTTTCGCCGTTTTTTGATATAGCTGAGGAGAGTCGAACACAATAAGGTTTTTGCGGGCTTATTTACGCAAATACTGCTTCAAACCCCTTGTCAATACGCAAGTATTGACTTCGGCGTTTTCATTGTCTTTGCAAAAATCCTCACCGCAAAAACTGCTAGCATCCCACGGCGAGGAGTTTTTGAGGGATTTTTGCTTTTTTCGGTGCAGGCGGGCTGGCGCCCGCCAAGAAGAAAAGGGGAAAAATAACCAAAAAGAACCGCCGTGGGACTTATCGGGTTCAACTCTCCTCAGCTACACTTATTCTAATATATATTTAAAATCCCTTTATGTCAAGAATTATAAGAAAACATTAGAAAATATTGCGCAGAAAAGCCGGTTGTATTGATTTATTTTATTGAATTTGATATGATGATACTGTATAATATCTCGAAACGGAGCGCCGTCTACTTTGAATGTAAATGTTTATGATTTCGACAATACCATATACAGGGGAGAGACTCTTGTTGATTTTATTCTCTATTATGTCAAAAGGGATATAAAAATATGGAAATATATTCCGAAACTGATAGTTATAGCCATCAAGGACGGTCTGCACCTTTTCACCGTTGAGGAGGCGATAGAGGCATACGCCTCGTTTTTGGAGGGCTACTATGTAAACGCGCGAAATATCGGTGAAAGCGTTGTGGATTTTTGGAACAAAAACGAGAAAAAGATAAAGCCGTGGTACGAAACGGTGAGAAAGGACAGCGATATAATCGTTTCGGGCACAACGGATTTCATTCTTGACGAGATAATGAAAAGAATGGGGATAAAAAATTATGTGGGCTCGGCGATAGACAAAAAAACAGGAAAATTTACAAGGCTTTGCTTTTTGGAAAACAAGGTAAAAATATTCAACGAGCTTTATCCCGACGCGCATATCGAGAATTTCTACACGGATTCGATGAACGATAAGGCGATGATGGATATCTCCGATAATGTGTATCTTGTAAAGGGTAACAAAATAACGAAAATCAAATAAAAACTAAAAATAAAGAATTATATAATCGAGAAAATAATCGCAAAAAAACTTTCTGTTTTGTATTATAAGGGGGATAAAAATGGGAAGGATAAAGGAATTTCTTGACAGTAAAATAATCAAATCCGATGTCGGTGAGGAAACCTACCTGACTTGGCGCGAAACTCTCTCCTATGCCGTGGGCAGAGGCGCGCAAGGCATGAACACGAGTATGACCTCGTCAAAGTACATAAACTATTTCCTCACCAATGTACTTTTCAAAAAGCTCGGCGATAAGGCGATGTCTACCGCGTCAACAATACGCACCTTCTGCGGAATATTCGACGCGATAAACGACCCGATAATGGGCGTTATCCTTGATAAGACGAGAACGAAGGAGGGGCAGATGAGGCCCTATATCAAATGGGCGCCGTTTTTCGTTTCTCTTGTTATGGTGATGTTTTTCATCGGAAGCGCGGATGCTTCACCGGTTTTCAACATTATTTACACCACCGTGCTTTTTGTGGGGCTTGATGTCACCTATACCGCGTTTGACATACCTATGGGCGCGCTGGCGTTTTCAATAACTCCAAACGGCGTTGAGCGAACTAAGCTGTTCGGCATAAGCTCAATAATCCGCTCGGTCGTGGGCGCTTTGCCGCAGGTTTTCGTTGCGGGCGCGGCGCTTCTCCCGTATTTTAACGATCACACCCCGCAGGCATATCTGACCTCCGCGATAATCTCGGCGATAGGTATAATTTTTCTTACGAGATTTACTTTCAAAAACACCGTTGAAAGAGCCCGTCATAAGGAAAATGTGCCCTCCGTAAAGGAATGCTTTGCGCTGCTGTTTAAAAACAAGCCGATGCTTATGCTGTTTATCGGCAATATATTCTTTTTGCTTTGCAAAATAGCCGAGCAGGTGTCGTTTTACTTCGTGGCAGATTTAATGTTCAACAGAAAATACAATATATTTATTGATGTGGCAAAATTCCCCGGCTTCCTTTTCGCGGGTCTTATCGTGCCGAAAATAATAGAAAAATGGGGCGAAAAGGCGGACAGCAGAAAATTTTATCAGCTCTGCTGTGTTGCCGCAACGATCATTCATGTAGCTTTCGCGGCGTTTTGCTACAACGGTCTTATGAATAAGCCCGTCGATTCAAGCGTATCTCTTTTTACGGGTATTCTCATAATTCTGTTCACGGGGCTCACCACCATTCCTATGGAGTTTAAAAATCTTATTCAAAAGGAAATGGAAGCCGAAACGGTCGATTATGTCGAATGGAAAACAGGCGTAAGGGTAGAGGGCATAATGCTTTCCGTTATGAGCTTTACCGGCAAGATAGAAAACACCTTCTCCGCGTCGATAGGCATAGCAATACTCGGGCTGACCGGTTATATCGTCCACGAGGAGGGCAGCGTTATTCAGAACGCTCAAACGAATTGGGCGCTGTTCCTGCTCACTACTCTCGTGCCCGCCATAGGTTATCTGCTTATGCTTATTCCGATGAAATTCTACGATATAACGGGCGCAAGCCACCGCCAAATGATGAAAGAGATAAGAGAAAGACGCCAAAAGGAAAAAGAAGAAAAAGCGTCCTGATTTCGATGCTTTAACGGAGGCAAAATATGAAGATCACTTTTATAGCCGATACGCATCATTATTCAAAAACCCTCGGCACGCAGGGAAAAGCCTATGAACTGCGCTCCGGCTCAGACCAGAAATGCCTTGCCGAAACGGGAGATATAATCGACGCGGCGTTTTTACAGATAGCAAAAAGCGACACGAACGCCGTATTCGTTCTCGGTGATGTTTCAAACGACGGCGAGATGATTTCACATATTGAATTCAGAAAAAAACTGTATGAGCTTAAAAAATCAAAGCCCGTTTACATAATAACCGCCACCCACGACTGGTGCTGTGACGGCAACCCGCGGCGCTTCGAGGGCGACAGAAGCTTTAATGATGTGGAGGTTATGAAAAGCGAAAAACTGCCCGATTTTTATTGGGATTTCGGTCCCGCTCAGGCAATCGACAGCTACATAACAAAAATAGGCACTGTCTGCTACACCGTTCAGCTCGGCAACAGGGTGAGGGTTATGTGCCTGAACGATGACAAAAACGAAGACGATCACGCAGGCTTTACCGAGGACTGCTGGCAGTGGATAGAATCGCAAATAAAAAAAGCGCACGATGACGGCTGCCTGCTTATCGGTATTGAGCATCATTTGATAATGCCAAATATTTCGCCTCTTTTCGCGGTGGGCTCAACCTGCGTTGCAAACAGGGAGGAGGTCGCCTCACGCTTTGCGGACGCGGGGCTCAGGTATATGCTTGTCGGCCACAGCCATATGCAGGGCACTTCTCAATTCACAAGCGAAAAGGGCAACACGATAACTCAGATAAATGTGGGCTCTCTTTGCGGCTATCCCGCGCCGATAGTCAATGTTACGGTGAACAGCGCCGAGAATATCACATATGATGTTGACCACTTGAGAACAATCAGGCTCAACGGCGAAGAGACGGACGCGATAGCTTTTCTTGCGCAACACTCGGCAGCTCTCATCAACAGGGTGCTTGAATGCGAAACAAAGTCGGAATTTGCCGAAAAACTCACCGCGTTACAGCTAAACGGCAAAAAGCTTGCGTCCTTTTGGTTTATCGCAAAGCCCGTTCTCCACAAGCTCAACACCGCCACGGCATATGAGTTTTATATGTATTTGAAAGCCTTTGGCCTTGCCGACAGTATTTCAAAGGAAAGCGCGCTTAAATTCAGGGATAAGCCCGTTAAAGAATTTATAAACGAGGTGTTTTTGAGCGTGTTTGACGGCACGCTTCATCCGCAGGAAAGAGGCGGCGACTATTACAGGCTCGTTATGAGCGTAGTTCTAACGCTCGCCGGTCTTAAAAAGGATGAGGAATTCAGCGACAAGCTGCTTTTGGCTTTCGACAATATCCTCACGGGCGGGGAGATAAACAATCAGCACGCCACAATATAATACCGAAAAAGTACAAGAGCGCCGATAACGCTTAACGCGTATCGGCGGCTTTTTGCATTTTTTTGTAAAACGGCAAAAAAATTTTATTTAAAATACATTTTTTCTAATGTAATAAACCCCCGTCTTGCACTAATAATATTATTGTAAAAACAGTGAAAAAACAGAACGAATGTTCGTGTAATTCTTTTGTAAACATTGTAAAAAACGGAAATTAAGGGGGAAGAAAAATTTTTTAAAAAAATTTTTTTATCCCTTATTTAGAATAATTTCGTAAAATCGTGCCATATATCTTGTTGTTTTGACACTCAAAAAAGTATTACAAAAGTGTATCGAAATATTAAAAGGGCTTTATTTTTATATTTTTATTTGTTATAATAACGAAAATGCAATATAATGCTTGTTTAATACTACGCGGATTATATTGTTTTGTGTTTCACTGTTTTGTAAAATCTCGTTAAAATCGAAGAGGGAATTTCATTGGAGAATTTTGTAATTGAGGGCGGGCACGAGCTTTTCGGCGAAGTTAATATCAGCGGAGCCAAAAATGCCGCGGTTGCCATTATCCCGGCAGCCATTCTTGCCAACGATATTGTCAGAATAGAAAACATACCTAAAATATCCGATGTGTCTTTTATTATTAAGATACTTGATTATATGGGCGCCGCCGTTAAGCTTATCAGCACGGATACAATAGAGGTGGATTCAAGAAACATTCAGAATAAAAAGATCTATCACGATCTCACCTCCCATTTCAGAGCAAGCTATTATCTTATCGGCGCGTTGCTCGGCAGGTTTAAAAACGCCGCTGTTGCGCTTCCGGGCGGGTGTGATTTCGGAGTGCGCCCGATAGATCTCCATATAAAAGGCTTTGAAATGCTCGGCGCGGATGTAAATGTTGAAAGCGCCATGGTTTTCGCAAACGCCGAAAAGCTTGTTGGAACTTCGATATATATGGATAATGTTTCCGTAGGCGCTACTATCAATATAATGCTTGCCGCTGTGCTTGCAAGAGGGCTTACCGTTATTGAAAACGCCGCCAAAGAGCCCCACATAGTAGATGTGGCGAACTTCCTAAACTCCATGGGCGCCGATGTAAGGGGCGCAGGTACGGATGTTATCAAAATCCGCGGTGTCGAGAAGCTTCACGGCTGCACCTATTCAATAATTCCCGACCAGATCGAGGCGGGAACATATATGCTTGCCGCTGCCGCTTGCGGCGGTGATGTTCTCATCAAAAATGTAATTCCCAAGCACCTTGAATCCATAACCGCAAAGCTTATCGAGGCGGGCGCCGAGATAATAGAGTATGACGATGCGGTGCGCGTTACACGCTTTAAACAGCTTAACAAATGCAATGTCAAAACAATGCCGCATCCGGGATTTCCAACGGATATGCAGCCTCAGATGGCCGTTTTGCTTTCCGTGGCGAGCGGCACCTCGCTGCTTTCGGAATCGGTGTGGGATAACCGCTTTCAATATGTAAGCCAACTGACCCGTATGGGCGCCAATATCTCTGTTGACGGCAAGCTCGCCGTTATCGAGGGCGTAAACGAGCTCTGCGGCGTTAAGGTAAAGGCTACGGATCTCCGCGCCGGCGCGGCCCTTATAATCGCGGGTCTTATTGCAAGGGGCGAAACGATCGTTGAGGGCGTTCAGTTTATCGACAGAGGCTATGAGGATGTTGTGGAAAAATTCTCAAAGTTAGGCGCGGATATAAAACGAGTTGAAATAAACGACGCGAACGCCATTGCGGACGCGGGCTGAGAAGAAATAAAGTGTATACGGGGTGACTTTTGTCACCCCTGTTTTTTGGAAAAACTACGGAGAAAAACTATGGCAAAGGCGTGTCAGCTCTTTTCGGGGAGCTCCGGAAATTCAATATACATAGGCAGCGCGTCGTCGGGCGTGCTTGTTGATGTGGGTGTCTCCGCAAGACGGTGCGAATATGCCCTCAACAGGATCGGAGTTGACATCGGCAGTATCAAAGCCGTTTTTATCACACATGAGCACAGGGATCATATCGCGGGGCTCAGGGTTTTTGCCTCAAAGCACAAAATACCTGTTTTTGCCGAGCCGAAAACGATCGAGGAATTATACAGGCTTGATCTTATTGACGGCAATGTTAATATCAATGAAATGGGCAGGAATGTTGAGATCTTGGAGCTCGGCGTGCAGTCGTTTTACAATTCCCACGATTCGGCATCCTGCCTCGGCTACAGGTTTACTCTGCCGGGCGGCAGAAGCATATCGGTGTGCACCGACACGGGATATATAACGGATGACGCGAAGGCGGCGCTGGCGGGCACGGATATGATATTCCTTGAATCCAATCACGAAATATCAATGCTGGAAAACGGCGCTTATCCCTATCCGCTAAAAAAGAGGATACTTTCACCCGAGGGGCATCTGTCGAATTTCGCGGCGGGGGAGTATGCAAAGGAGCTTTTGCTAAGCGGTACGACGCGTTTTGTGCTTTCGCATCTGAGCAGGGAAAACAATGTTCCCGAGGTGGCAAGGCAGAGCGCAGTCGCCGCGCTCGGCGAGCTCGGAGCAAAGGAAAATTCGGATTACAGGCTCTATGTTTCAAAACCCGAAAACGACGGAGGACTGATTGTTTTATGATGACCGTCAACATAATTTGCGTGGGCAAGCTCAAGGAGCAGTATCTTAAGGACGGCTGCGCAGAATATATAAAGCGCCTTTCGCCTTTCGCAAAGATAAATGTTGTTGAAATCGCGGAGGAACGCTGCGCTGACGAGCCGAGCGAGGCTCAGATAAGATCGGTTGTTGAAAAAGAGGGCGAGAGGATCATCGCCAAGCTGCCGAAAAGCGGCGCGATCATTCCCCTTTGCATAGAGGGCACGGAATTTTCCTCAGCCGAATTTTCAAAGCGTCTTGAAAAAATAAGCCTTGAAAATTCAACGATCACTTTTATTATCGGCGGCTCTTTCGGGCTTAGCGAAAAGGTGAAAAATTCGGGAAATCCGAAGCTGTCTTTCGGCAGGCTCACGCTTCCTCATCAGCTTGCGAGGCTTGTGCTTTTGGAGCAGATCTACAGGGCTTTTTCAATAAGCGCAAATTCAAAATATCATAAATAAAATGAAAATAAATTATTAAATGAATGCAGGTTACGGCAGGGGGCTGTTTTGCGCGGCTTAACCGTGATATTGCGTTTGCGAAATTTTAAAACCGCCGATGGGTATGCGCCCATCAGCGGTTTTTTGTTTAATACATATTTTATTGAAAATAATTCGAAACCTCAGATTATCGTGCCGCCGCCAAAAACCTCGTCGCCGTCATACAGCACAAGCGCCTGCCCCTTTGTTATCGCCCTCTGCGGCTCGTCAAAGGTCACCTTCAGCGTGTTTTCGTTAAGCTGAACGGCGGTGCAGGGCTGCTCTTTCATATTGTATCTTGTTTTGGCTTTGAGCCTTACGGGCGAGTCTATTTTTGAAACGCTTATAAGATTTATATCTCCGGCAATCGCCTCTTTTGTATAGAGGTCGCCGTTATCGCCGAGTATAACAGAATTATTTTTAATATCTTTTTCGCAGACATAAAGCGGAGATTTGTAGGCGATCCCCAAGCCCTTGCGCTGCCCTATCGTGTAGCGTATAAGCCCGTTGTGTTTGCCGAGGATCTCACCGCTTTTCAAAACGAAATCGCCTTTAGGATAAATTTTACCCGTGTGTTCCTCAATGAATTTCGCGTAATCGCCGTCCGGCACAAAGCAAATATCCTGGCTGTCCTTTTTCTTCGCGTTTACAAAGCCGTTTTGTGCGGCAATCCTCCTTATTTCCGATTTCTCGTATCCACCCAGCGGAAAATATACCTTTGAAAGCTGTTCCTGACTGAGAAAATAGAGCACATAGCTCTGGTCTTTACCGGAATCAAGCCCTTTTTTAAGCAGGTATCTGCCCCTCGCTTTATCATATTCTACGCGGGCGTAGTGCCCCGTCACCACAGTGTCGCAGGCAAGCTCCCTTGCTCTTTGCATAAGCGCTTTGAATTTCAGGTGTCGGTTGCAGTCTATGCAGGGGTTGGGAGTTCCGCCGCTTTCGTAGACGGATATGAATTTTTTTATGACCTGTTCCTCAAAATCCTCCCTGAAATTAAAAACATAATGGGGCATACCGAGGGAGAAGGCGACGCTTCGGGCGTCCTCGGCATCGTCAAGGGAACAGCATGTCTTTTCGTTGCTTATACCTATGTCGTCATTATTGTATAGTTTCATCGTTACGCCGATGCAGTCGCACCCGCGCTTTTTCATCAAAAGTGCGGCAACGCTGCTGTCAACGCCGCCGCTCATTGCAATCAAAGCCTTTTTCATAAAATTCGCGGCTTATCCTCCATATTCAATCATCTTGTCAATACATTTTTTCGCTTTAAGGCGTGTTTCTTCGTCGATTTCTATATCCTCGCCGAAATCGCCCTTAACGCACGCAAGCACCTCGGGCAGGGTGGTTATTTTCATATTTTGACATACGAGACTTTTTGAAAGCGGATAGAATATTTTATCGGGGCAATCGTATTGCAGATGCTCAACGATGCTGTTTTCCGTGCCGATGATAAATTCCTTTGCCTCGCTTTTTTTGGCAAATCCCATAATTCCGCTCGTTGAGCCGATATAATCGGCGTTTTCCCACACCTCGGGCATACATTCGGGGTGGACGAGTAGCAGGGCGTTCGGGTGATCCGCTCTTGCTTTTTCAACATGCTTTGAGGAAACACGGCAGTGGGTGGGGCATCCGCCCGAAACAAGCTTGATATTTTTATCGGGGCACTGCCGGTTAACATATGTGCCGAGATTTATGTCGGGAATAAAAAGAATATCTTTCTCCGGCATGGCGTTAATTATTTTAACCGCCGAGGAGGAAGTGACGCACACATCGCACACGGTTTTAAGCTCCGCCGTAGTGTTGATATATGCAACCACCTTGAAGCCGTCGTTCATCGCTTTAAGCTGTTCGATGAGGTCAACATCCATCTGCTCCGCCATCGGGCAGCCCGCGTCGCCGTTTACAAGAATAACTCTCTTTTCGGGTGAAAGTATTTTCACCGTTTCCGCCATAAAGCGAACGCCGCACATTATTACAGTTTTGTTTGGCACCTGCGCCGCCTTTACGGAAAGAGCGTAGGAGTCGCCGACAAAGTCCGCGATCTCGGTTATTTCTCTCGCCTGATAGGAATGGGCGAGTATGCAAATATCCTTTTCAGCCTTTAAGCGGAGTATCTCCTGCTGTGTTTCAAAAACCGTCATTTTTCGGATAACCTTTCTGCCTTTAATTTATGTTTTTAATTATTATAGATTAGATCGCGCTTCGAGCACAAAACGGCGCGGCTTTTGCCGCGAAAATACTTGCGCCGGAATTGCGATAAAACAAGTATAGCACATACGGTGCGCCGAATGCAACAACAGCTTCTCCGAAAAAGAGAAGCCGTTTTGAATGAATTATTTTTTTGCCGAGCAGTTTTCGCAGTTTGAGCAGTCCGTGGGGAACATTGCGGGGTCATAGGGGATATTGTTTTTGTCGTAATAATCCTTTACCGCCGCCTTGACCGCTTCCTCGGCAAGCACCGAGCAGTGTATCTTGTGCGCCGGCAGACCGTCAAGCGCCTCTACTACCGCCTTGTTGGAAAGCTCAAGAGCGTCCTCTATTCTCTTGCCCTTTATCATCTCCGTTGCCATTGAAGATGTGGCGATGGCAGAGCCGCAGCCGAAAGTGTTGAATTTAACATCTGTTATAATGCCGTCATCCACTTTCAGATAAATCTTCATTATGTCTCCGCAAACGGCGTTGCCTACCTCGCCTACACCGTCCGCGTCGTCCATCTTACCTACATTTCTCGGATTTTGGAAATGATCCATAACCTTTTCGCTATATAACATGACTTATCTCTCCTTTTTCAAGTGATTCCCAAACGGGTGATATGTTTCTTAAATAGTCAACAACTTTAGGCACGGTCTCGATTATATATTCAACCTCTTCCGGCGTGTTTTCCTCGCAGAGTGAAAGCCTGAGCGAGCCGTGGGCTACTTCGTGAGGCAGACCTATCGCCAAAAGCACATGGCTCGGGTCAAGCGAGCCGGAGGTGCAGGCAGAGCCGCTGGAGGCTTCTATGCCGTTTGCGTCAAGCCAAAGCAGCAGGCTTTCGCCCTCTATGCCCTCAAAGCACATATTCACATTGCCCGGCAGCCGCTTTTCGGTATCGCCGTTCACAATGCTGTGGGGTATTTTCGATAATCCCTCAATGAGCCTGTCGCGCATTGCCGAAACATATTTCGCGTTTTCGTCGATCTTTCCGCAGGCGTCGTCAAGAGCCTTTGCCATACCGAGTATAGCGGGCAGATTTTCCGTTCCCGCGCGTTTTCCGCGCTCCTGCGCGCCGCCCTCGATAAGGTTTTGAAGAAGTATGCCCTTTCGGCAGTAAAGCGCGCCGACTCCCTTCGGTCCGTGGAATTTATGGGCGGAAAGGGAAAGCATATCAATATTCATTTCCTTAACATCTATTTTAAGATGACCCGCCGCCTGCACCGCGTCCGTGTGGAAAAGAACTCCCTTTTCCTTGCATACTGCGCCGATTTCGGCGATCGGCTCTATCGAGCCTATTTCGTTGTTGGCAAACATTATCGTTACAAGGCAGGTGTCCTCCCTTATAGCGTTTGCAACCTCCTGCGCCGTTATTATGCCGCTTTTGTGAACATCAAGCAGAGTTATCTCAAAGCCCTCTTTTTCAAGCTTGTTAAGCGTGTGGAGCACCGCGTGATGCTCAAACGCCGTTGAAATAATGTGCTTTTTGCCTTTTTTTGCGCCTAAGATCGCGCCGGTGCGTATCGCCTGATTATCCGCCTCGCTGCCGCCCGAAGTGAAATATATCTCGCGGGCTTCGGCGCCGAGATTTTCAGCAACGCTCTGCCTTGCCGCCAAAAGCTGCTCCGCCGCCTCCTGCCCGGTGGTGTGAAGGCTGGAGGGATTTCCGTAATAGGTCTCAAAGGCGGGCATCATCGCATCAAGAGCCGCTTTACTTATCTTTGTAGTCGCCGCGTTGTCAGCATAAACAAACATATCCGTTTCCTCTCTAAACCTTATTTGGAATAGAATTCCTACTAATTTAGTATGATTATATATCCGCCTTTTATGAATGTCAATACCGAACAATGAAAAAAATTAAAGAAAATATCCCGCAAAAACGCGGGATATTTTGAGATAAAATCAAATATTTACCATATAAAGTTATATTGTATAAATATGTAGCCGATATATACACTAACCGTTAAGAATGGCGAAATTCTTTTTGTTTGCTTTGTAGAGGTTTTGGAACACAAGGAAATTTCTGTCGTAAACCGCTTTGTTTTCCTTGTTTGGCAGATAGGTGTATTTCGCGGGGATAAGCTCTTTAACATAATCAAGCGAGGGTATCATTCCGAGACCGACGGCGATGCACGCCGCCGCGCCTACCGCGCCGACATTCTGCGGGCTGTCCACGACCTCGATCTTGCGCTGGAGAACATCCGAAAGTATTTGGCAGGTGACCGCTCCCAAGGCTCCGCCTCCGCAGAAGCGTATCGCCTCCGAGGTCTTGACCTTGAGCTCCTGCCTTTCAAGCATCCATCTCATATGGAAGCAAATACCCTCTACTACCGCGCGTATCATTTCTGTTTTGCCCGTGTCTATCTTTATGTTGAAGAACATACCTGCGGCGTTGGGATCTTCAAACGGGCAGCGGTTGCCGTGAAGCCACGGGGTGAACACCGTTCCGTTTGAGCCTGCTGGTATGGTGTCGATTACTTCTTCCATATAGTCGTACAGATTTATGTTGAGGTTTTCTATGGAATCGGATACGGTTTTGCCTTTAAGATAAACGCCTATGTCGTCAAGCGCAAGGTGATTTTTTACCCATTCAACGCATTTGTTGGAGGTTTCGAGTTCGCCGAAATAGTTAAATTTTCCGGGATTTGCGCCTACTATTGCCGCCATCATCGCTCCCGCGTCGACCTCCTGCTTGTCAACAACGGTGCCTACCCAGCCCGATGTGCCGCTGTAAATGTGTGTGTCCGCCACGGCAACAGCGCCTGCGCCCACGGGAATGAGCGAAGCGTCTCCGCCTCCGCCGAAAACCGCCGTGCCGGGAGCAAGTCCGAGTTCAGCCGCCGCTTTTTCGGTTACCTCGCCGACCTTTTCGGTGCATTTTTTGATTTCGGGCAGATGCTTCATATCAATGCCCACCATATCGCATATCGGCTTGCACCAGCCCTCGTGACCGGGGCGCGTGTCGTAGAGCAGGGTGGAAAAAGCGCTGTCCTCCGTCATAACGAATTCTCCGCTTGCGCGGCATATGAGATATTCCTTAACATCAAGCCATTTGTATATTTTTTTGAAAACCTCGGGCTCATGCGCCTCAACCCACTTGTATTTCCATATGGGGTCTTTAACGGAAGAGCTTACCGCGCCCGTATATTTAAGATATTTAAGCAGCTTGGAAACTTCAGCCCCCGCTATCTGCACGCCGTGGGCGATGCCCGTTCTCAGCTCATCTCTCGCCCTTTGATCCATATAGCTCATAGGGTGGCGCACGCAGTTGCCGTTTTCGTCAACAAGCACAAGCCCCTGCATCTGCGAGCAGAAAGATATGCCCTCTATTTGCTCCTTGCTCACATAGGGCACCTTTTCAAAAACCTCCTTGGTGGTTACGCACATAGCCTCCCACCATTCGTCCTCATGCTGCTCCGCGCCGCCCTTGCAGCCTGTTTCATCGTCCACATATAAGGCGTAACCCATTGTAGCGGAGCCGAGTATGTTCATCTCCGAGCCTATTTCGATAAGGCAGGTCTTGATACCCGTTGTGCCGACATCGTAGGTGATAACATATTTGTTCATATTTTTGCCCTCCGTTAAAAATTACTTGGCTGTTTTTCAAAAGTGAACGCCGACTCTATAAATTTGAGCAGTTGATTCACTATTTCGTCCTCATCGAGTTTTCCCACATCTACCCCCGTGTAGATTTTCAGGCGTTCTCTGTAATACTCGCAGGTGAAGGAAAACTGAAGCGTCATCAGCAGGTTGTCAAGAAAAAAAGCGAAAAGCCTCGGGTCAAGATCCTGCCGAACATCTCCGCAGGCAAGCGCCTGAGCGATAGCCGTGATATATATCCTGCTGGTCGAGGTCTCCACCTGCCTTGCGAGCATAACAGCCCGCTTTCCGTCCTTCTCGGCGGTTATCTCGTTATAGAGCCTGATATAATTTGCGTTTTTCATTGACAGCTCACAGGCAGCGCGCAGCAGCTTTTCGGCTTTGACAAGCAGCTTGTCACGGCTTTGCATAAGCTCCTCAAGCGTGTTTTCAAGAAATCTCATTCCCCTTGTGATGCAGGTGAGAAAAAGATCTTCCTTGGTGGCGAAATATTTATACATAAGGCCGATACTTATTCCGGCGTTTCGCGCTATTATATTGATATTAGCTTTTTCATAGCCCTTTGACGCAAATTCCTCTATTCCGATTTCGAGTATTCTTTCACGCCGTTCGTCGGAAATTCTTTCAAAGGCCTCTTTGTGATGATTAAGATTCATTTTTTTATTTTTGTATCATTGCACAAATCTGATGATTGCTTTTGTGCAAGTAGTACAAATCCCTCGCTCAAACTTTGAATTTAACATAAGTATCTTAGCATAATTTTAATTTAACTGCAACATTTTCATTGATAATTTGAACAAAAAATATCAATTAGGTGTTTGACAAATCGGTTAAAAGTGATATACTTAAAGTGTAAAAATAGTGAGCAACGGCTCACAGGTATATTTAAGGAGGAATAATTTATGGATACAAGATTTGCGATTTCAGAGTATCCCGACGCTTCGATACTTACCGCTCAGCTTGACGCGCTTATCAAAAAGCCGATTTATTCTATCAGCAGAAAAGCCCTCAAGGAGTATGAGGATGAGTATTTTGCGAAGAAATGCAAAAAGTCAAAAGAGCAGATCGAGGAGGCAAAGAACATAATCCCCGGCGGCGTTCAGCACAACCTGGCGTTCAACTATCCTTTCCCGATCGTAATGGTCAAGGCAAAGGGCAATAAGCTCTATGATGTTGACGGAAACGAGTATTACGATTTCCTTCAGGCGGGCGGCCCCACGATAATCGGCTCAAATGACGATGTCGTTAAGGAAAAGGTAAAGGAGCTTCTCGACGACTGCGGTCCTTCAACCGGTCTTTTCCACCCCTATGAATACAAGCTCGCCAAAAAAATATCCGAGTGCGTTCCGTCCGTTGAGATGTTCCGTATGCTCGGCTCCGGCACCGAGGCGTGTATGTGCGCAGTTCGTGTCGCCCGTCTCGCAACAGGCAAAAAGAACATAATCAAGATGGGCGGCGCCTATCACGGCTGGTCGGATCAGCTCGCATGGGGTATGCGTGTTCCCGGCACTCTCAATCTTCAGTCCCACGGCGTACCGCTTTTCGTATTCAAGCACACTCAGGAATTCTTCCCCAACGACCTCAAATCTCTTGAGAAGAAGCTCATAATCAACAAGTTCCGCGGAGGCACAGCCGCTGTATTTATCGAGCCCATCGGTCCTGAATCCGCTACCCGTCCGGTAGATAAGGATTTCCCCAAGGGCGTTCAGGCGCTCTGCCGTAAGTACGGCGCTCTGCTCGTATGCGACGAGGTCGTTTCCGGCTTCCGTATCGGTCTTTCGGGCGCGCAGGGCTATTACGGCATTGACCCCGATATTACGATTTTCGGCAAGATCATCGCCGGCGGTTATCCCGGCGCGGGCGGAATCGGCGGTCACAGAGAGGTTATGAAGTATCTCGGCGCCGGCCTTGACAAGGCAGAGGGCAAGAAGATACACAAGGCAATGTGCGGCGGCACGATGGCGGCAACGCCCATCTCCTGCTGCGCGGGCTACACCGTTATCTGCGAGATAGAAAAGAGAAACGCCTGCCAGATAGCCGGCAAAATGGCGGATCGTCTTGTAAAGGGCATAAACGAATCAATAAAGAAATACGACCTGCCCTTCGTTTGCTACAATATCGGCTCGGTATGTCATCTTCATACGGTTGCGACAATGCACTTCAAGGTAGACTGGAAGAGACCGTGGACTATTCCGCACACCCTCAAGGAAACGGGCATCCGCCAAACCGAGATGCAGTATATGGGCGCTGCTTATATGGCTGAGGGCCTTGTAACTCTCGCAGGCTCCCGTCTTTACACATCAAGCGCCTATACCGAAAAGGATATAGACGAATGTATCCGCCGCTTTGACAGAGTCCTTTCAAAGTGTGAGAAGATCGACGGCTGATCAAGGTTAAAAAAGGGCGGTTTTAAACCGCCCTTTGCAATATCTCAATTTATTTTAGCGAAAGGAAGCAGTTATTATGGCTTATGAAATAGAAAAAGCAAAGGAATTAGTCGTTCAGGCGGGCAAAAAGCTTGTTGAAACGGGGCTTATCGCCCGCACTTGGGGCAATGTTTCCGCGCGTATTTCGGACACTCAGTTCGTTATCACCCCCTCGGGCAGAGCCTACGAGGATCTCACACCCGATGAAATAGTTACTGTCAATATTGAGGACTGCGAGTATGAGGGCGATATAAAGCCATCATCCGAAAAGGGCGTTCACGCCGCCGCGTACAGGCATCATCCCGAGGTGGATTTCGTTATCCACACCCATCAGAAAGCCGCCACGATAGTGAGCATCACGGGAATGGAGATAAGAAATGTATATAAGGAATTCAAGGATGTGCTGGGCGACAGAGTGCCCACGGCGGAATACGCAATGTCCACCACGAATTCCCTGCGCAAAAAGGTGGAGGCGTGCATAGTCGCAAATCCCGACTGCTATGCCATTATGCTTATGCACCACGGCACACTCTGTATGGGCAAGACTTATGAGGAAACCTTTGAGATAGCCGAAGCGCTTGAAAAATGCTGCGAAAAGGTCATAAAGGACAATTATCTTCGCCATTCTTGGGAAAATGAGTACTCCGAGGACGGCAGAAGAAATTATTATCTTAAAAAGGTTGACGCCGGCGAGATGCCCGATGAGATATGCGATCTCGGCTCTTCCGTTAAAAACGGAAATATGTTCACCCTCACCGTAGGCGATGACACGGTCGATGTGGATATAGAAACGGGGCTCGGCATAAACGGCATAGCTCCAAAATGCGCAAAGATCCACAGGGAGATATATCTCAATGAAAATTGCAGCATTATAAAGCATATCGCCACCCCCGATGTTATAGCCGTTTCCTGCACGGGCGACCCGATAATTCCCATGATAGACGATTTTGCTCAGATCGTGGGGCTTGATGTTAAGTGCGTTGAATGGATCGACGGAGACACCGACGCCTGCGCCAAGAAGATAGTTAAAGGCTTAAAGGGCAGAAACGGCGTGCTCATTCAGGGCAGCGGAGCTCTTGTAACGGGCAACAGCGAGGGCGATATTCAGGCTCTTGAGATAATTATGGATAAGGGCTGCGCGGCGGTTATAGATGTAAATATATTTAACCGCGCGCATTATGTTCCGAAAATGGAATGCTTCCTTATGAGAACGGTTTACCTCGCGAAATACTCAAAGCAGATAAATGAGAAATAGTTTCCGTTTATTAAATGTTTATATTTGTATAATTGACTTTTAAGCCAAAATATGGTATATTTATATTTGATATGAGGGAGTAGTTCCGTACACTTTTTTGACATAGTACGAGCTGAATCAACAACATGCCTTAAAAGCGTCTCAAACATATCGGTATTTGCGCGTTTTGAGGCTGGTTTAGTTATAAAGAATGAGACTCGTATGTAGTAGCAATACTATATACGGGTTTTTTTCATAAGCGAAAGGAGTAAAAATTATGAGGGAGTATTTAAAACCGTTTGAAGAGGTTTTGCAGGATAACGCCACCTCCGAAAACGGGCTTTCCGCCGCCGAGGCGCAGTCGCGCCTTGAGAAAAACGGAAAGAACAAGCTGAAAGAGGCAAAGAAAGAGAGCCTCATCCACAAATTCTTAATGCAGCTGGCAGATCCTATGATAATCATACTGATCGTTGCCGCCGCAATTTCCGCCGTGACCTCCGTTTACAATCAAGAGTTCCCGTCGGATGTTATAATAATCCTGTTTGTTGTTATAATCAACGCGGTGCTCGGCGTTTATCAGGAATCAAAGGCGGAAAAGGCGATAGAGGCGCTTCAGGAAATAGCCGCCGCCACAAGCACCGTTATAAGGGACGGCAAAACAATAACGGTGCGCACCGAGGATATTGTTGTAGGCGATATAGTTGTTCTTGAAGCGGGCAACAGCGTTCCCGCCGATTGCCGAATAATCGCAAGCGCGTCTATGAAAATCGAGGAGGCGGCTCTCACGGGCGAATCCGTTCCCGTAAACAAGCACACCGCCCCGATAGACCTTGAGGGCTTAGACGATGTTCCCCTCGGCGACAGAAAGAATATGTGCTATATGGGCTCAAATGTGGTTTACGGCCACGGCAGAGCGGTAGTCGTCGCAACGGGAATGGATACGGAAATGGGCAAAATAGCGGACGCCCTCAACGACTCCAAGGACGGGGATACCCCGCTCCAGATAAAGCTGAATCAGCTTTCCAAGGTGCTTTCTTTCCTTGTTCTCGGCATATGCGTATTCATATTTGCTCTTGACATTATAAGAAATCTCGTTTCGGGCGTAGATATGGTATTTCAAGATTGGCTCGAAACATTTATGGTTGCCGTATCTCTTGCGGTTGCCGCTATTCCCGAAGGTCTTGCCGCGGTAGTAACGATAGTTCTTTCAATAGGCGTTACGAAGATGAGCAAGAGAAACGCCGTTATCCGCAAGCTGACAGCGGTTGAAACACTCGGCTGCACGCAGGTCATCTGCTCCGATAAAACGGGTACGCTCACTCAAAACAAGATGACCGTTGTGGATTTCAAGGGCGATAATGAAAAGCTGATAGCGCAGGCGATGGCGCTTTGCACGGACGCCGAGATCGAGGACGGCGTTATCAAGGGCGAGCCGACGGAAGCCGCTCTCGTCGACTGGGCAAACAGGCTTGAAATGCCCAAGCCCGAGCTCAAAAACGAATTTCCGAGAGTCGCCGAAGCTCCCTTTGACTCAATGAGAAAGATGATGTCCACCGTTCATTCCACAATGGGCAAGGGCTTCGTTCAATATACGAAAGGCGCGCCCGATGTTGTGCTTGACCACTGCACAAAGGCGTTTATCGACGGCAAGCAGGTCGATATGACCGATGAAGTCAAAGCAGATATTATGGCGCAGAACAAGGAAATGGCGGATCAGGCGCTTCGTGTTCTCTGCGTTGCAACAAAAACTTATCCCGAAATCCCCGAAAGCGAGGATGCGGATTTCCTTGAGCATGACCTCTGCTATATCGGTCTTGCGGGTATGATAGACCCCGTTCGCCCCGAGGTTATAGGCGCTATCGCGCAGTGTCGCAGCGCCGGCATACGCCCGATAATGATAACGGGCGACCATAAGGACACCGCCGTTGCCATAGCGAAGCAGCTCGGAATAATCAAAGATGCTTCCGAGGCGCTCACGGGCGCGGAGCTCAATAAAATTTCAGAAGAAGAGCTGAATGAAAATATTGAGAAATACAGCGTTTACGCCCGCGTTCAGCCAGAGCACAAGGTGAGAATAGTAAAGGCTTGGAGAAACAAGGAAATGGTAACCGCCATGACGGGCGACGGCGTAAACGACGCCCCCTCGATCAAGAGCGCGGATATAGGCGTGGGTATGGGTATCACCGGAACCGATGTTACCAAAAATGTAGCGGATATGGTGCTTGCGGACGATAACTTCGCCACTATCGTTTCGGCTGTTGAAGAGGGCAGAAGAATATATGACAATATCAGAAAAGCCATTCAATTCCTGCTTTCCTCAAACCTTTCGGAAGTGCTTACGATATTTGTTGCCACAATACTCGGCTTTACGATTCTTGAGCCCGTTCACCTGCTTTGGATAAATCTTATAACGGACTGCTTCCCCGCTCTCGCTCTCGGTATGGAAAAGGGCGAAAAGAATATTATGGATCGTGCTCCGCGAAGCAGTAAGGACGGCATTTTCGCCAACGGTATGGGCGTTGATGTCGCATGGCAGGGCGTAATGGTAACCGTTGTTACACTCGCGGCATATATTTTCGGAATAATTATGGCGTCGCACGATGCGGGTATGTCCGTAACATTTAAAGAACTGTTTTCGATCGCCGATGTCAATATCCACAAAAACGGTATGACAATGGCGTTTCTCACGCTTTCAATGGCGGAGATCTTCCATTCGTTCAATATGCGTTCAAGGCGTGAATCCATTTTCACAATGAAGAGCAACAACAGCTTCCTGCTCGGTGCGATGGTATTGAGCCTTCTGCTTTCAACGCTTGTTATCTACATTCCGTTCCTCGCGACAGCGTTTGACTTCGCATCCATTTCACTTGCGGAATATGGCGTTTCAATGGCGCTTGCCCTTTTGGTTATTCCGATCGTAGAAATAGTAAAGCTTATTCAAAGAGCGGTTGAAAGGAAAAAGTAAATATTAAATTACGCGGCGTTTCATGGCGAAACGCCGTCAGACTGTCGACAAAGCGGTCTGAACCGCGCCGATAAAATTATTATGTTTGCGTTATCGGTATCACCTACAAAAATTCAGTCTGTATAATTTTTAATAACAACTGCAATGAGAAAGCCGCTTGAACATCGAATTCAAGCGGCTTTCGGCGCTTTCACCTTTCGGCAACTCTACCGTACCTATGTACGCCGACGAATTGCCGAAAGGCGAATTCAGATCCGTTTCTCGAAGTCTGCCAGCGTGTAGAAATTTGTTTCTTTGACTTCTTCTACACGCTGCGGCGTTTCATGGCGAAACGCCGTTTTTCTTTTTTATTCTTTATTTCCCCGCTTTCTTATGTTATCATATTTTCGGTGATTTGATTTGCAGCTTAAAAAGAACGATGAGATTGAGCTTTTTATAGAAACGCTCACCTCGCAGGGCAGCGGGCTCGGAAGATATGAGGGCTTCGCGGTGTTTGTGAACGGAGCGGTTGCGGGCGATAAGATAATCGCCCATATCATAAAGGTCTCAAAAAATTACGCCGTCGGCATTATCAAAGAAATATTGAAGCCGTCGGAGTCAAGAATAGAGCCCGATTGTGCCGCTTTCGGCAAATGCGGCGGCTGTTCCTTTCGCAATATGACATATGCCGAAGAGCTGAAATATAAAAAAGAAAGAGTGCGGGACGCCCTTTTGAGAATAGGGCATATCGATTTCCCCGTTGAAAAGATGATCGGCGCAGATAACATAACCCGCTACCGCAACAAGGCTCAATATCCCGTTTTTATTGAAAACGGCAAGCTTACCGCCGGCTTTTACGCCGTAAAAAGCCATAGGATAATACCCTGCAAAAGCTGCCTTCTTCAGCCCGCCGAATTTGAAAAGGGCATAGAGGCTTTTGAAAAATGGGCGAGGAAAAACAATATTTCTTCATACGATGAAAAAACGGGCAGGGGGCTGTTACGGCATATCTATTTCCGTAAGGCGTTCGGCACGGGCGAGGTAATGGCGTGCGCCGTTATAAACGGCAATGAATTGCCCGATTTTGATTATTTGCTGAATGAATTAAAGGGCGCTTTTGAAAATCTTAAAAGCGTTGTTATCAATATAAACAGAAAAAACACCAATGTGATTTTAGGCGAAAAAACAGTCACCCTTTGGGGCAACGATAAGATATATGATACTTTGCTTTCAAAAAAATTCGCCGTGTCGCCCGCCAGCTTTTATCAGGTAAATCATTCGCAGTGCGAAAAGCTCTATACGGCGGTAAGTGAATACGCCGAGCTTAAAGGGAATGAAACGGTGCTTGATATGTACTGCGGAGCGGGCACGATAGGGCTTACTCTTGCGGATAAATGCAAAGTCATCGTCGGCATAGAGGCTGTGCCTTCGGCGGTGGAAAACGCAAGGGAAAACGCCGCGCTGAACGGCATCGAAAACGCTGAATTTATTTGCGCCGACGCGTTTGACGGCGCAAAGGAGCTTGAAAAAAGAGGCTTGAAGCCAAATATTGTTATAGTCGATCCTCCGCGAAAGGGCTGCCAAAAGGAGCTTTTCGATGTTATCGAAAAAATGGGCGCAAGCCGTATAATATATGTTTCGTGTGACCCAGCCACCCTCGCCCGCGATCTGGCAATATTGAGGGAAAAGGGATATGCCGTGCAAAGGCTCACCGCGGTAGATATGTTCCCCCGCACCCCGCATGTAGAGACGGTGGTCTTGATGTCAAATCAGGGCTGAGAGAAAGGCAAATCTTATGGACAAAAGAAATTATGATCTCATAGAAAATTATATGCTGTCCTGTATGGAGGACAGCGCACATGACAAAGAACACATATATCGTGTGTTGTATGCGGCGCTTGAGATAGCAAAAGAGGAAACAAATGTCGATTACAATGTTTTGATTACGGCGTGTTTACTGCACGATATAGGTAGAAAAGAGCAATATAACGACCCGTCGGTATGTCATGCGCAGATCGGCGGAGAAAAAGCTTTCAGTTTCTTGCAAAAACACGGCTTTGATAATGATTTTTCCGAAAAAGTAAAACACTGCATTCAAACGCACAGATTTAGAAATAATGATCCGCCTCAAAGTATTGAGGCGAAGATTTTGTTCGATGCCGACAAATTAGATGCAACGGGTGCGATCGGTATTGCACGCACCTTAATGTATAAGGGGATTGTTGCTGAGCCTTTGTATACGGTCACATCTGACGGCACGGTTTCAAACGGAGAAAACGATACTGCCCCTTCTTTTTTTCAAGAATATAAGCGTAAGCTGGAGGGGATATATTCAAAGTTTTACACGGTACAGGGCAAGAAAATGGCGAAAAAAAGACAGCAGTCGGCAATCGATTTCTATGAGAGCTTGTATGGCGAGGTGAGTTCGTCCTATCAAAACGGGGAAAAGTCGCTGTCAAAAATCATTGAAAATGATATATCAAGCGGCATATTGAAATGAAAAGACGATATAACCGCGCACGGGAAAAATGGAAGCTTAACGGCAGGCTTTTCGATGTCGCCTCAAAAGCCGTTAGCGATGAGCGGAGCGAGAGACAGCAGTCGATCAAACAGCTGAAAGAGGAATGGGAGGCGGCGCTTTCCTCGGAGATATGATAAGATCAATACAAAATAAAAACAGCCGGTGATTTTATGACATTCAGCTCATAAAATCATCGGCTGTTGTAATTAGCGGTTCAAAGCGGTAATTCGGGATATTTGCCCCCTTTTTCTTATGCGTTTGAATTTCATACATAGTCGGAAATATGCGGCGAAAAAGCCCGTAACAGTAAACGCCATTGATTATGTACGAAAAATAAAAATTATCATTTTATAAAAGGAAATTTTCCCTCAATAAAATGCCGATATTCCGGATGATTTTCAACTTTAGCTTTTTCATATTCTTCCCTGATGATTTTCTTGTTACGCTCCTTCATCTTATCCGGCATTTCCTCATATCGAAGAATTGTGATCAGGCTGTCTCTTTCGGCTTGGAGAATCGCCTCATAGGCATCCTGCACAAATTCACAGGATGTTACAAGAACGGGTTCACTTGATGTAACCGCATCGGGTATCTGCACCCGAAAACCGGAATCGGTTACCTTTTCCGCTGTATAAATATATCCCGATACACCCTTATATGTATCTTCAAGTGCGTTTGGGTAGTATTCCTCTATACGCTGTATGCCGTCTTTATTAAAACCGTAAGGTCCCCATTTCATCCATTTTCCCGAATAATCGAATCCGGTTTCTTTACAATACTTTTCAATCGCATTGTTAAGATATACCAACACGTTTTCCCGTTTCTTTGAAAAGTATATCAACGGTATCCCGTGATTGGAAACACGCGGTTCAAGAATTTTGATCCCCTCTGCGGGCGAGGCATGAAAATACACTCGGTTTACCTCCTTGTATCGCTAAAAATCCTGAAAATATTATATTCCGTTTAAGGAACAAATCAATAGCGGTCTGTCTACCGCTCCATGTCCTTGCGTTTTGCAATTCCGTGTGGCGGTTTTTATTTTTTCTGCGCTGAAAGTTTCTTATTGTCAAACGGGAAGTTTAATAACAGATTCTTACATCTATTTCATCTTCCAATGGCGGCTCAAAAAGGCTCTCAAATTTCTTCATCAGTCCGCTGTCAATTATGTACGCTTTCGTTTTTCCTGCCTGTACGGCTTTATTTCTATGGGCTATGCGCTCCGACCATACCGTATCATTGACATCGATATAATGAAGCTCACATTCAATTTTTCGGTCATTATAGAATCTTTTTGCCTGCGTTCGCTTTTGCTTTATCCAAAATCCCCAATCAAGAATAACATCACTTCCGCTGTCAATAATTTCTACGGATTTATCAAACAAATATTTTTGAATTTTCTCTGTATATTCATCGTGCTTTTCGCCGGCGTACAGCCCAAACAACTCAAGCATTATTTCGTCAACGGAAAGCAGAACCGCTTTGGTTTCTGTCCGCAAGCATTCGGCATATGCGCTTTTTCCGCTGCATATTTTTCCGCATATCAGGATGGCTTTTCCCATTTTCTATTCTCCAAATTCCAATGATTATAAATTGCAGGCTTTCATTATCGTGTAAAGTTTGAAAACCCGATAATATTATATTTCCGTTTGGGGAACAAATCAATAGCGGTCTGTCTACCGCTCCATGTCCTTGCGTTTTGCAATTCCGTGTGGCGGTTTTTGCTTTCCTACTCTGAAAATCTATTTTCTTATGAAATCGTGGCTCTGTTTTCGGGTGAGAATATGCCAAATATCTGTTCCGACAAAGCCGCATTTTCGATATAAGTATTCAGGCTTAGTCGCATTATTTACTTTTCCAGAGACCGTTGCGAATTTTGCCGTATTTTGCATTTTAGATAACAGCGTATTTACTACAATTTGACCGTAGCCGCGCATTCGATATTGCGGAAGTACCTGTATCCACTCTAAAATCAATTCGCCGATTTCTTCATCGTAATCAGCAATGCCGCCTGCAAGTACAGTTTGCGTGTCTCTCTCTTTCAGTAAAATCCATAAGTCGGGTCGGTAGACGGGCGTATGTCGGTAATTTTCTATTTGCTCTGCGCTAACGCTTAAGTCGGTATAGCTTCTGTTGATAAGTTGAACAAAATCGGATACCGAAGCTCCGCCCGAGACTATTTCAACATCCTGCGCGGTCGCCTGCCTGATGTTTTTCAAATCGTGATATAACCGAAAGTACGGCTCGTCATTGTAATCAAGGAGCAAATCGTCAGTCATCTCTCTTTGATGGACGATTTTCATATTTGGAGGCACTTCAATGCTTTTATACTTCCAGTACGGAATACTTGTCGTTGCGCAAGGATCGTTCAAATAACTTTGTAATGAAACCATTGTTTCACCTCTGTATAACACCGATTTGCTGATAAGAGATCGGAGATTGCAGGCTTTCATCATTATGTACGGTTTGAAAGCTTGATAATATTATATTTCCGTTTGAGGAACAAATCAATAGTGTCCGGTCGGTTTGCCGTTCAGAAGTGTAAAAGTATTTTAAAAATGAAAATCTTACCCGCAAAATGTGAGCGGCGAAATGTACGCTTTTTACCTTTTAAAATCAACCTGTCCATATCGGGCGTAAGCCTTGAACAATAAAAGAATGTGTGGTAAAATCAAATAAAACCGTGATTTGAAAAGGGGAAAGGATATGAAAGGCGCTTTATCGGTCGGCGCGGTGGACGCGCTCGAAAGGCTGAAGAAAGGCAATGAAAAATATCTTGAAGCGCGCCGTGGCTGCGGCGATATTTCGCCCGAGCTCCGCAGAAAAACCTGCGCCGAGGGGCAGTTCCCGTATGCGGTCATAATCACCTGCTCGGATTCAAGAGTTATACCCGAAAGTATTTTTTCGGCGGGGATAGGCGAGCTTTTCGTTATCCGAGTAGCCGGAAATGTTATAGACAATCACCAGCTCGGGAGTATTGAATACGCCGCGGAGCATCTCGGCTGCCGCCTCGTCGTTGTCATGGGGCACGATCACTGCGGTGCGGTGGACGCCGCCATAGACCACGATCCAAACGGTTACATAAAGTTCATAACCGACGAGATAAAAAAGGCTATCGGCGAGGAGACCGACAGCTATGAGGCGTGCCGACTCAATGTGCGCCGAAGCATATCGCTCATTGAGCAAAGCCTTGAAATCAAAAAGGAAGAGGAAAACGGTCTGAAAGTTTGCGGCGCGATTTACGGAACAGGCGACGGCAGAGTGGAATTTCTTTGATAATGAATATTTGCAATTTCAGCGAATTAACGCTATTATTAGCTTAGAGGGAGTAATTCATATGATACTTTACTATACGGGCACGGGAAACAGCGCATACGCGGCAAAACGGATAGCCGATTCGATCGGCGACACGGCGGAAAATCTTTTTTCGAGGCTTCGCTCAAAGAATTTTTCCGCGCTTGAATCCGAAAGACCCTATATTATTGTTTCCCCCACATATTGCTGGCAACTGCCGCATATTCTGCGTGACTATATAAGAAAAACCGATTTTCGTGGCTGCCGAAAGATGTATTTTGTTCTCACCTGCGGAGACAGCGCAGGAAACGCCGCGAAATTCGCCGAAAAGCTTTGCGCGGAGAAAAATATGGAATATATGGGGCTTGCTCAGATAGTTATGCCCGAAAATTACATCGCTATGTTCAACGCGCCCGATGAAAAGAAAGCGGTTGAGATAATCGAAAAATCAAACGGGGATATTGACGCTGCCGCCGAATATATAAAAAACGGAGCGCGCATTCCGCAAAAGAAGCTCTCGGCGTTTGAAAAATTCGGCTCGTCACCGCTTTTCAACAATATGTTTTATTCGGTTTTCGTAAAAGCCGATAAATTTTACGCAAACGATAAGTGCATAGGCTGCAAAAAGTGCGCGTCCGTATGCCCTCTTGAAAATATAAAAATAAAAGACGCTAAGCCGCAGTGGGGGAAAAACTGCACCCACTGTATGGCGTGCATTTGCTCCTGCCCGCAGGAGGCGATCGAATACGGAGCAAAAAGCAAGGGCAAGCCGCGCTACAAATGCCCGTTATGATTTTGCGCGCATAGGCGGCAAAGAGGCAATCAAACAAAAGCTATTCGGAGGATAAACAGTTGGCAACAGACAAAGAGCATATCAGGAATTTTTCAATAATCGCGCATATCGACCACGGCAAATCCACTCTTGCGGACAGGCTTTTGGAGCTTACGCAGTCCGTTGAAAAAAGAGATATGCAGGAACAGCTTCTCGACGATATGGATTTGGAGCGCGAACGCGGCATCACCATAAAAGCCCACGCGGTAAAGCTTGATTACACGGCGAAAAACGGCGAAAGCTATGTTTTTAATCTTATAGACACGCCGGGTCATGTTGATTTTAATTACGAAGTCTCCCGCTCCCTTGCCGCGTGCGAGGGCGCGATATTGATAGTTGACGCGTCGCAGGGCGTTGAGGCGCAGACTCTCGCGAACACATATCTTGCGCTTGATCACGATCTTGATATTCTGCCCGTCATAAACAAAATAGACTTGCCCGCCGCCGACCCCGACAAAGCGGCTCAAGAGGTGGAGGAGATCATAGGTATACCCTGCCTTGACGCGCCGAGGATATCCGCCAAAACTGGCGAAAATGTTGAAGCGGTTTTGGAATATATAGTAAATGAGATACGCCCGCCGCAGGGCGACGACGGCAAGCCGCTCAAGGCGCTCATCTTTGATTCGATTTATGACCCCTACCGCGGCGTTATAGTTTATGTTCGCATAATGGACGGAAAAATCAAAGCCGGAGATACGATGTTGATGATGTCCACCGGCGCGAAGTTTACCGTTGTTGAGGTAGGCTATATGCGCGCCACCTCCATGGAAAAGGCGCAGGAGCTGACGGCGGGCGAGGTAGGCTATATCACCGCTTCCATAAAGACCGTTCACGACGCCCTTGTGGGCGATACCGTAACTCTCGCGGAAAATCCCGCCAAAGAGCCTTTGCCCGGCTACCGCAAGGCAAACCCCATGGTTTTCTGCGGAGTTTATCCCGCCGATGGCGCGGATTACGAGGCGCTCAGGGATGCTCTTGAAAAATTGCAGCTAAACGACGCCTCTCTTTCGTACGAGCCCGAAACATCGGGCGTGCTGGGCTTCGGTTTTCGCTGCGGCTTTCTCGGTCTTTTGCATCTTGAGATAATTCAGGAAAGGCTTGAGAGGGAATACGATCTTGACCTTGTCACCACCGTGCCGAGCGTCGTCTATAAAATCCATATGACGGACGGCGCTATGCTGGAGGTGGATAATCCCACCAATTACCCAAACCCCGCCAATATAGAAAGCGCCGAAGAGCCGTTTTGCGACGCGAATATCTACGCGCCGAGCGAATTTGTGGGCACGGTTATGGATATGTGCCAAGACAGGCGCGGCGTTTTCAAAACAATGAACTACATCACGCCGGACAGGGTGGATATAAACTACGAACTGCCGCTGAACGAGATAATTTATGATTTCTTCGACGCGCTTAAATCCCGCACGCGCGGCTACGCATCGTTTGATTATGAGATCTCGGAATACAGACCGAGTAAGCTCGTCAAGGTGGATGTTATGCTCAACGGTGAGATAATAGACGCGCTTTCGTTCATAATCCACGCCGACAAAGCTTATCCGCGGGCGAGAAAGATAGCCGAAAAGCTGAAAGAGCACATACCGCGCCACCTTTTTGAGATACCGATACAGGTCGCCATAGGCGGCAAGGTCATCGCGAGGGAAACGGTCAAGGCGCTTCGCAAGGATGTGCTTGCAAAATGCTACGGCGGCGATGTTACAAGAAAGAAAAAATTGCTCGAAAAGCAGAAAGAGGGCAAAAAGCGTATGCGCAAATTCGGCTCTGTTGAAGTGCCGCAGGAGGCGTTTATGGCTGTGCTCAAGCTTTCATCGGACGATGAGTGACGCTTCGGGAGAGAATATGTACGATTTTGAAAGATTGTCGGACAATATAAGCATTGCCGTGAGCGAGGAGCATACCTTCGGCACGGACGCGCTGCTGCTCGCCGATTTCGCCGCCCCGAAGCCGTCGGACAGGGCTATGGATATGGGCACGGGCTGCGGAATAATTCCGTTTCTCTGGCTAAGGGACGGCAGAATAAAAAATGCGCATTGCCTTGATATTCAGCAAAACGCGGTTGAGCAGGTGCAATGCAGCATAGAAAAAAACGGGCTTCGGGAAAGGCTCACGGCGCACCTGTGCGATATTCGCGAAATCGAAAAGCAATTCGCCGCGGGCGGGTTTTCGCTCGTTACGATGAATCCGCCGTATAAGCCGCTGAATACGGGCATAGAGAGCCTTGGCGAGAGCGCGCGGATAGCCCGCCACGAGGTCTGCTGTAATATTGAGGACGCGGTACGCGCGGGCGCTTATCTGCTGAAATACGGGGGCAGGCTGTGCTTGTGCCACCGCCCCGAACGGCTTGTGGATTGCCTTTGCATTATGCGCCGGTATTCCGTTGAGCCGAAAAGACTTCGCTTCGTTGCGGACAGAGAGGGAAAAGAGCCGTTTTTGTTTCTCATCGAGGGGCGAAAATGCTCAAAGCCCTTTTTAAGAATATTGCCCACGCTTGCCATTAAGGGCAAAGACGGAAAATTCACAAAAGAAATGCTTGAAATTTACGGCTCATATGCCGACGGTTACGACAAATGACGGGAAAATTATATGTGGTTGGCACGCCGATAGGGAATTTATCCGACCTGTCGCCCCGTGCCGTTGAAACCCTCGGCGCGGTGGATTTCATCGCCGCGGAGGACACAAGAGTAACAATGAAAATATTAAACCGTTTCGGGATAAAAAAAGAGACGGTCAGCTATTTTGAGCACAACAGGCGTGAGCGCGGCGAGCTGATCTGCGCCCGTCTGTTGGAGGGGCAGACATGCGCCCTTGTGACGGACGCGGGTATGCCCGCCATATCCGACCCCGGCGAGGATCTTGTGCGCCTGTGCCGTGAGCGCGGCATAGAAGTCGCCGCCGTTCCCGGGCCTACCGCCTTTGCCACGGCGCTTGCCGTTTCGGGTATGGAAACGGGCAGATTTACCTTTGAGGGCTTTCTCAGCGTTGCGAAAAAATCACGCTTTGAGCACCTTGAGGATTTGAAAGACGAAAAGCGCACGATGGTTTTTTACGAAGCTCCGCACAAGCTGAAAAACACCCTTGCTGATATGTATGCCGCTTTCGGCAACAGAAAAATCGCTCTTGTCCGCGAGCTCACCAAAATACACGAGCAGGTAATAAACACCACTTTGGAGGAGGCGCAGTCGCTCTATCGCGAAAATGCGCCGAAGGGTGAATTTGTGCTTATAATCGAGGGAAAAAAGGAAGAAACTCAAAGCGAGATCACTCTTGCCGAAGCCGTGGAGCAGGCGAGGGAGCTTGTGAAAAAGGGATTTACTGTAAACCGGGCGGCAAAGGAGACGGCGGCGAAAACGCCGTATAAAAAAAGCGAAATTTATAAGGAACTGCTATGATTTGCAATATCTGCCCGCGAAAATGTAATAAAGACAGAGCCGTTTCTCTCGGTTTTTGCGCGTCGCCGGAGGCGTTTCGCGTTGCCCGCGCGGCTCTCCATTTTTGGGAAGAGCCCTGCATAAGCGGTAAAAACGGCAGCGGCGCGGTGTTTTTCAGCGGCTGTAATCTCAAATGCGTTTATTGCCAGAATTATGAGATAAGCAGGGAAAACAAGGGGATTGAAGTAACCGAGGAAAAGCTTATCGGGATTTTTGAAAACCTCATATCGCAAGGGGCGCACAATATAAATCTTGTTAACCCCACCCATTACTCCGCCGCGCTTTCACGGCTTTTTGAAAAATGGAAAAGCCCCGTGCCGGTCGTCTATAATTCGGGCGGGTACGACGGGGTAGAGGCGCTTCACGCGCTTAGCGGAAAAATCGATATTTTTCTGCCGGATTTTAAATATATCAGGGCGGATAAGGCGAAGCGATACAGCCTTGCGCCCGATTACCCCGAGGCGGCGAAAGCGGCTTTAAGCGAAATGTATGCCCAAGCGGGCGATCCGGTTTTTGAAAACGGCATTATGAAAAAGGGTATGATAATACGCCACCTCATTTTGCCGCAAAACACAAATTCCGCCATTGAGATAATAGACTTTATCGCCGAGAATTTTCCCAAGGCGTACATAAGCCTGATGGCGCAGTATGTGCCATGCGGCGAGCTTTCAGATTACGGCGAAATAAACAGAACGATAACGAAAAGGGAGTATGAAAAGGCGGTAAATTACGCGATAGACAGGGGAATAGAGCGCATTTTTATACAGGAGCGCACCGCCGCGGATAAAAAATATATTCCGCCGTTTGATTTCAGCGGCGTTATATGATAAAATATGGTAAAAGGTTTGCGCTTGCGGGAAAACGGAAAGTTCCGACCTCACGCGCGGGCAAATCGGAATTTTAAAAAAGGAGAAACAAAAATGAAAAAATTTTTAAATGAGTTTAAGGAATTTATTTCAAAGGGCAATGTTATCAACCTTGCCGTAGGCGTTCTTATCGGCGGCGCGTTTTCGGGCATCGTCACCTCGCTCACCGATAATATCATCAATCCGCTGATAAACTGCATCGGCGGCGCGGAAATTCAGGGTAAGATTCATCTTATTGGCGACAATTACATAGATTACGGCGCGTTTATTTCCGCCATAATCAATTTCCTTATCCTCGCGTTCATCATCTTCCTTATCGTTAAGGCTGTAAATAAGATGATGAGCATCGGCAAGAAAGAGGAAGAGGAAGCCGCTCCCGAAACAAAGATCTGCCCGTTTTGCAAAAGCGAGATAGCGATAGACGCCGTAAAGTGCCCGCATTGCACAGCCGATGTTCCCGAGGAAGCCGAGGAGTAAATATAAAAATCCGGCAAGGCTTATTTTGAAAATCTGCCAAATCGAAAGTCATCTAACAAATACGCAATAATTTAAAACAATAACAAAGGGGTGTTTTATATGAATGTCAAGGATTACAGCTTCCCGTCAGCCACGGGAGTATGCACGATAAACGGCAGCGTTTACACGCCGGATGACGGCGAAGTCAAGGCTGTTTTGGTGCTTCATCACGGTATGGCGGAGCACAGCGAAAGGTATCAAGGATTTATAAAATATCTTACCGAGAACGGTATCGCCGTGTATATGCACGATATGGCAAATCACGGTAAATCAAATCAAAACCCCGATGAAACGGGCTATTTCGGCAAGAAAGACGGCTACAAGTATCTTGTAAAGGATTTCAAAACCGCCTTTGATCTTGCGAAGGCGGATCATCCCGATAAAAAAATCATCGTGATGGGTCACTCCATGGGCTCTTTTATCGTAAGGTGCTTCACCGCGTGGTATGCCGACGCGGGTTTCGACGCCGCGATATATATGGGCACGGGCGGCTCAAATCCCATCGCGGGTATCGGCGATTTCATATCGTCTGCGATAGCGCGAGTAGCGGGCGCCACACATAAATCAAAAATGCTCGATAAGCTCACATTCGGCGCGTATAACGATAAGTTTGAAAAGCGCACGCCGTTTGATTGGCTCACGCGCGACGCGGCGATAGTGGATAAATATATTGAGGACGCTTATTGCGGATTTCTTTTCAGCGCAAAGGGTATGAACGACCTTGTCAAGCTCAACATCGCCGCCAATTCCGACGAATGGTATTCCAAAGTGCCGAAGGACATTCCTATCCTTGTTATCAGCGGCAGTATGGATCCCGTCGGCAATTTCGGCGCGGGGCTTAGAGAGATACATTCAAAGCTTCAGGAAAGCGGTCACACAAAAGCGCAGATAAAGCTCTATGAGGGCGCGCGCCATGAAGTTCTTAACGAAACGAATAAGGAAGAGGTCTATGCCGATATTCTTTCTTTCGTTGAAAATAATGTTTTGGGAGATTAAATTTTATGTTATTCAAACCGGAGTATGATGAAAACGGAAAAAAAGTGCTCTGCGAAATGCAGGGCGTAAATTCCGAAATGCTTATGGATATTTATGTAAAAAAGCTTAAGGCGGGCGAGGCGCTGGAGATTTTTGAGGAAAATAACGAATGCGCCGTGCTTTTGCTTTCGGGCAAGGTGAATTTTGCCGTGGGCGGCGAAATAAACGAAACATGCGCAAGGAAAAATCCGTTTGAAAAAACGCCATATGCCGTTCATTTTCCGCACGGTGTAAAAGCCGTAATCACCGCCGTCGAGGATAGCGAGGCGCTCGTTCAGCAAACTGATAACGACAGAAGCTGGAAGCCTGTTTTCTATAATCCCGAAAACTGCCTTTATCAGGAATTCGGCAAAGGTCAGTGGAACGGCACGGGTCATAGGATAGTCTCCACAATGTTTGACCTCGACAATGCCCCTTATTCAAATATGGTTATGGGCGAGGTGTTCAATCAGCCGGGTCGCTGGTCGTCATATCCGCCGCACCACCACCCCCAGCCGGAGCTTTACTATTATCAGTTCGATCATCCGGAGGGCTTCGGAGCGGGATTTGAGGGCACAACGCCTTACAGAACGGAAAACGGCTCGTGCCTTTGCATAAGGGGCGGCAACGCCCACCAGCAGGTAACCGCGCCGGGCTATGAGATGTATTATGTGTGGCTCATAAGGCATCTTGACGGCGACCCGTGGGATAAAACACGCATTTATGTTCCCGAATACGAATGGCTCGCAAACGCTGATTGATATGCTTTAATATTCCAAAGGCTCCCGTTCGGGAGCCTTATTTTTTTTTGCAAAAACGGCAAAAAAACAGGGGAACATTGATAAAATTTAAACAAAGATACGAAAATTGTGATAATTCGCACACTAAATTGTGACAATTCGTAACAAAATATGCTTTCGGCATATTGAAATAATTTTTTCTCTTTGATAAAATGAAGGTTGGATTATAATCTCTTTTTATACTTGTTGTAAAAATTTATCTGCTCGGAGGGATTTTTATAATGAAAAAATCTATGAAAAAGTCCGCTAAAATACTGCTTGCGGGCGTAATATCGGTTGTTGTTGCAGCTGCCGCGATGGGAGGATATTTCGCGGCGGCTTATAATGCCGATATAGCATCAGACTTGAAAGGAGCTATGACTGCATACGAAAGCAAGATGGCGCAGGGCAAGGCATATACAAATATGCCCGCGGCTTATAAAGCCTATGTCGCCGCGAGCAAGCTTTACGATAAGTATTACTACGGCAGAGATGATTCTGTCGAAAGTCAGCTTTCTGGAGCCGCCAACACCCTCCGTCAGGCGACTGATCAAATGGTCGAGTGGACTGCCATCAAATATACCGGCGCGGCAAACCTCGACGGCGGCGAGCTTATTTGGGATCCAACCAATACATCTGCCACATACGCCAATACTAAGGATTATTATCCGAATGTTGTATGGGTTCAGCCGGGCGGCTATATAGACTCTGGCGGCGCAAGCGCTTACGGTCGATACGGCAATAGCGGCAACGATGTAAATAACGGCGAAGCGCTCATGGCAACCAATGTGTACTACCCGATGTATGTTCTTGTTTATGACGGTGACGCACAGCCGGGCTTCCCGATTATGATAAAAGGCGCAGGTCTTCATAAAAACGGCACTATTTTTGATTCCTATGCAACCAAAACAAGAATATTAACGGCAGCTTCCGTTCAAAACAGTGACCTTGCTTTAACACGAAACTGGGGCTCAGGTCACGGCGGCACGCTTGATTTCGCTTGGAACTATACCTCATCGGCTTCAAGCCTTTCTTACAGTACCGACGAAAGAATGCCCGGCGCCGTAGAGAGCAAGGTTAGAGAAGGAGCTTCCCGTGCCACGGGTACTGCCACGCTCCACACTTACTTCTATTCAAATATTGTTTACTATACAGGAAATATGAGCGGAAGCACTTATTATCAAGCTATCACACCTCATATAAAAATAACAGGTGACAGCGAGGGCATAAACGCCACTAACTGGAATACAGATCAAGTTTGGGATAACGATTGCACGCAAGAAATATATGTTATCAACTACAAAGTCCTCAAGGACGCTATAAACAACGCTTATAACACTTATAAAACTTATTTCTCCGACATTACAAACTACCGAGAAGGAGGAATACCCGAAACCATTTTCACCGCGTTGCAAAACGCAATGAATTTCGATTATAACTCTCTTTTCACCACCGACAATTATGCAGATATTTCTGGCGCTTTATCAAATTATGAGACTCAGGTTTCCGGTTTGGTAAATGCCTTAAATTCAGCCGCCTCAACCACTCCCACGGCGGATAAATACAATGACCTCCGCAACGCTTTTGATACGGTTTATCCCACCCACGATCAATGGTCGGGGCAGAGCGAAGAGGCGAAGCAGGCAGAATTCTGCCTTCCCCGCTGGAAAGAATTTGAAGCCTCCGTTGCCACCGCGCAGGCAACTATCAAAGCCGGAGCGGACAATGGCTATAACGATCAGGCCACCGCAAGCAGCAACGCAAGCGATATGACCGATAAATTCTCAAAGATACGCACCCACGGCATTAATAATGGAACAGAAGAAAATAACGAGGTAGAAGTTCCCGGCACCTGCACACAGGCGGGAAGCTATAAAGAAGTAACATGGTGTTTGGATTGCATGACCATGATAGCCGAAAGCGAAGATAAAACAATCGAGCCGTGCGGTCATGTATTCACAACTCATAACGGAACTCCCGCCACCTGCACGCAAAACGGCACGCTTACCTATTACGAATGCACCCGCAAAGGGGCGGTAGACGAATTCCATATCCCCTGCCGAGGTCAGGATGAAAGCGCGCCCGCAAAGCTCTATGCCGATAACGACACCAAAACCACAAATGAAATAACCGACACGGTAGATTACGCCAAAGGTCATCAGCTTGAGACGAAGCCCGCCGTGCCCGGCGCAAGCTGCCTTGACAGCGGCACGAAGCAGTATTATGAGTGCTCGGTATGCTCCGAAAAATTCCTCAATAATACAGATGAAGAAAAATTCCAAGAAAAAGGCGTTGACGATGCCGCTCTCGTTTCCGACCCGGTAGGTCACCAACTTCAAGAAGTGCCTCAGCAGGAGCCCACCTGCACGGAGGACGGCGTAAAAGAGCACTGGCACTGCAATGTCTGCAACAGGAATTTTGAAACCAACGATACAATGGCGAATACCGATTATGACACGGTGATTCCAAAGACGGGTCATAACAGAAAGCATGTTGAAGCTGTTGCCGAAACCTGCCTTACGGACGGCGTTCAGGCTCACTGGGAATGCCAAAACGCGGGCTGCGGAAAATGGTTTACGGATGATACGGATGAAAGCGTTCTCACCGAAGAAGAGCACGCCACACTCACGATAGCGAAACACCATATTATGGAGCCGGTAGCTCAAAAGGACGCAACCTGCACGGCAGACGGAAACAATCTGTATTACAAATGCACCAGAACGGGCGAAGGCGCATGTAATAAATTCTATAAAGATATAGACGGCAATACCGAAACAACCGTTGAAAAAGAGACCATAACGGCGCAGGGGCATCGGCTTACCGAAACTCCGGCGAAAGCGCCCTCATGTATAGTGGACGGAAACAAGCAGTACTGGACTTGCGAAGTCTGCTCTATGATACTGCTCAGTGAAGATAAATTCGCGGAGTCGGGCGTTGAAAAAAGCGCAACGGTCAATCCCAAAATAGGGCATACATTTACCGAAGAAATGCATTTTGCGTACACTGCGCCAAACTGCGGGCAGACCGGTAATAAAGAAGCGTATGTCTGCACGAGGGACTCAAACGGCTGCGGTTACAAATACTATGCCGATAAAGATAAGTTCACAACAAATGAAATACCGGAAGACGAGTTCTATATTCCGGCGTTGGAGCACGAATTCGGCGAAAGCGGAGAGCTAAAGAAAGCCACCTGCACGGTAGACGGTCAAAAGGCATATAAAAAATGCACCAGGGAAGGCGGCTGCGGTAAGTATTACGCGCCCACGGCAGAGCCCAATACTCCTCAAGATGACGCCATCGGCACAACGACAGATGATCTCAAGATAAAAGCCCAAGGTCATAAATTCAATCCTACTGCGGATAATAAAGCCGTGAACCCAACCTGCACCACGGACGGAAGCAGAGCTTATTGGGTATGCCAAAATGTGGACAGCGATACGCTTGACGCTTGCGACGAGTGGTACAGCGAGACGGATACATGGAATCCAACGGTTATCGCGAAAGATAATGTCACTATCCCCAAGTTGGGGCACACCTTCACCACCAAGAAGGAGCTCGTTCAGGCAACATGCACCGCGGACGGCACAAAGGCTTATTGGCAGTGCACAAGAGGAGCCAACGGCTGCGGAAATCTTAAATTTGACCCGACTGCCGCTGCGGAATCTTTGAGCGGTGGTAAATATCTCATCGATGTCTCCCAGAAGCTGACGGACGACGATTTGAAAATACCCGCGGCGGGTCACAACTTTGTACAGCAAGACTCTAAGCCGGCAACCTGCCTTGAAGCGGGATATAACACATATTGGAAATGCACAAGAGAAGCAACAACCGATGTAAAGGCGGGCTGTGAAAAGCTCTTTAGCAGCAATGAGCATCAGTCCACGGATGAGGATGTTATAAGCTCCCCGTCCGAAAACCCGATACCGGCGAAAGGTCACAAATTCGAGGAGGTCGACAAGCACGATCTTGTGCCGGCAAGCTGCACCACGGAAGGCAAGCAGGCTTATTGGCACTGCTCCAACGGCTGCGACCTTGACTTCGCGCCGAATGCAAGCGCCAACGAGCCTGAGGAAAAAGCGATAAAAGAGCTCAAGATAGACGCGCTCGGTCACACCTTCGCTGAGGAAGGCAAGCACGAGCTTGTTCCCGCCACCTGCACAACCGAAGGCACAAAGGCTTATTGGCAGTGCTCAACGGACGGCGGCTGCGGGCTCAAATATGCGCCGGATACCGAAACCAATGCGCCTTTGGAACAAGCGATAAGCAATACCACGATAGATGCTCTCGGTCATAAATTTGAGGCCGGTGACAAGCACGATATCGAAAAGGCAACCTGCCTTACGAACGGCACAAAGGCATATTGGCATTGCTCCAACGGCTGCGATCTAAACTATGCGCCGGAAACAAAAACCGATGCGTCTTTGGATCAAGCGATAGAAAATCTCACGATAGAGGCTCCCGGTCACCAATTCGGCAAGGTAACTCCCGAAGTGGCGGCAAGCTGCGCAGCCGCCGGCACGCATTCATATAAGGAATGTACAAGAACGGAAGACGAGCAATATAAGCCGTGCAGCGACACAACTCTCAAATTCCCCGCGGAAAGCGGAAATAAAGCTCAGCTCAGCGAGGCATACGATGAATCAACAATCGTAATTCCGAGGCTTCAGCATACTTTCAGCGAGGTTGGAATTAAGAAAGCCACCTGCACCGATACGGGCACAAAGGCTTATCTGCTATGCACAAATGAGGGCGACACCGGCTGCGGTAATAAGAAGTACCCCATCGGCACCGAAAAAACCGCCGATGTCTCCAAGGCATACGAAAACGACTCTGCTCTTGAAATTCCCGCGGCGGGTCATGAGCTCACCAAGCGTGATGGCAAAGACGCCACCTGCACCGAGGCGGGATATAATGTATATTGGGAATGCACAAGAGCTGCATCGGACGAGGCTGAGGCAGGCTGCGGCAAGCTCTTCAACAGCGATGCCGGAAACGGTCTTCCCGAAAATGTTATCGAAAGTCCTGATAAGAATCCCATTTCCGCAAAGGGTCATGTATTCAAGGAGCATGAAAGGGTAGAGGCGCAGTGCCTTAAGGACGGAAATCAGCTTTACTACACCTGCGATAATTGCGAGCTTTATTTCCTCAGCAACGGTAATAATCTTGATAAAGACGGCGTAGATTACGATTCACAAATCAAGATAGAGAAAACGGGGCATTCTTTGGAAAATGTTCCCTACCAAGCCGCAACTTGCGTAGATGACGGCGTAAACGAGCATTATCTCTGTGATAAGTGCAACAGAAAATTTGAGGAAGAAGACAATTACTGCGATGTGGATTACGACACCGTAATTCCGAAAAAGGGTCATGTATTTAAAGATACAAGCGCAAAGCTTGCCACTTGCACGGAAGAAGGTATGCTTCCTCACTTTGAATGCGAAAACTGCCCGCTTCTGTTCACAACAAAGGACGATCTTTACGATCCCGTAGGAGTGGATGAGAGCACGCTTCATACTACGGCGCTGGGCCATAAATTCGAGGAAAGCGACAAGCACGAGCTCGTTCCGGCAACATGCGTTACGGACGGCACAGTGGCATATTGGCACTGCTCCAACGGCTGCGACCTCAACTATGAGCCGGATACCGAAAAAAATGCGCCTTTGGAAGACGCGTTAGATAATCTCACGATACCGGCGACAGGCCATAATTTCAAGGATGACGACAAGCACATTCTTGTTCCGGCAACCTGCACAACGGACGGCTCGGTGGCATATTGGCACTGCTCCAACAGCTGCGGACTCGACTTCGCGCCGAATGCCGGAGACAAAGAGCCTCTGGATCAGGCGATAAGCGACACCAAGATACCGGCGTACGGTCACACCTTCAATGATGACGACAAGCACGAGCTTGAAAAGGCAACCTGTATCGCGGACGGCACAAGGGCATATTGGCAGTGCTCAACGCACGGTGGCTGCGGTCTCAAATATGAGCCGAAAGCCGCTGAGGATTCTTTGAGCGACGGCAAATATCTCATCGCTATCGATCAGGCAAAGACGGACAGCGATCTGAAAATAGAAAAAGCCGGTCATAATTTTGAATCGAAGGGCTCTAAAGCGGCAACTTGCCTTGAAGACGGCTACAATGAATATTGGCAGTGCACAAGAGAGGCATCGGACGAAATTGCCGCCGGCTGTGAAAAACTCTTTAGCAGCGAAGCGCATCAGTTCACGGATGAGGATGTTATAAGCTCCCCGTCCGATAACCCGATAGCGGCGACAGGTCATAAATTCGATGAGGGCGACAAGCACGAGATCGAAAAGGCAACCTGCACAACGGACGGCAAGCGCGCTTATTGGCACTGCTCCAACAGCTGTGGTCTCAACTATGAACCGGAAGCCGCTCAGGATTCTTTGAGAGACGGCAAGTATCTCATCGCAATCGATCAGGCAAAGACTGACGACGATTTGAAAATAGAAAAAGCCGGTCACGAATTTGTATCGAAAGGCTCTAAAGAGCCAACCTGCCTTGAAGACGGCTACAAAGAATATTGGCAGTGCACAAGAGAGGCAACGGACGAAATTGCCGCGGGCTGCGATCAGCTCTTCAAGGGCACCGGCAATAAGTATGATAATACAGATGTTATAAGCGCCCCCGAGGAAAACTCGATATCGGCTGTCGGTCACACCTTCGCGCCCGGCGACAAGCACGAGCTTGTTAAGGCAACATGCACCGAGAACGGCAAGCAGGCTTATTGGCAGTGCTCAACGCCCGGCGGCTGCGGACTCGACTATAAGCCGGAAGCCGATGCCAAAGCGCCTCTTGATCAAGCGATAGGCGATCTCACGATAGCGGCTGAGGGTCACAATTTTGTAGGCGGCCATCACGAAAGGCAGAATCCCACCTGCACCACGGCGGGCGAGGAAGAATATTGGCAGTGCCAAAATGTGAGCGACGACACGCATGACGCGTGCGGCGGCTGCAAGTTCGGCTCCGACGATACGAAAGCCGATCCGAAAACCGCGCTGACAAGCACGGAAATTGCCGCTGTTGGCCACATTTTCCCGGATAGCCCGACACAGCCTCTCGAAAAGGCAACTTGCACGGAAAACGGCAAGTATGAATATTGGCAGTGCACCAGAGTAAGCGACGGTCAAATAGACGGCTGCGACAATAAGAAGTATACCGATAACGCAACAGACACAACGAATGTGCTTTCAAATGAAGTTATTGAGGCTCCCGGTCACAACTTCGCCGCATTAACTCCCGAAGTGGCGGCAAGCTGCGCCGCGGCGGGCACGCATTCTTATCTGCTCTGTCAAACGGAGTCAAGCGCATATGTTGACGCCTGCGGTGGTAAGAAATATCCCGAGGGAAGCGACAGCAAGACCGCCAATAATCCTTACACGGATGAGACGATCGAGATAGCAAGACTTGAGCATAACTTTGACACTCATGAAATTGAGAAAGCCACCTGCACCGATCCCGGCACAAGGGCTTATCTGCAATGCACAAATGCGGGCGATACAGGCTGCGGTAATAAGAAGTATCCCATCGGCACCGAAACAACCGCCGAGATCACCGAGGCATACGAAAGCGACGCCGTTCTTGTGATTCCGGCTGCGGACCATGTTCTCACCGAGCAGGATGGCAAGACGCCAACCTGCACCGAGGCGGGATATAATGTATATTGGAAATGCACAAGAGAAGCATCTGACGAGGCTGAGGCAGGCTGCGGCAAGCTCTTCAAGAGCAATGACGGAAACGGTCTTCCCGCAAATGTTATCGAAAATCCCGAGGATAATTCCATTCCCGCCAACGGTCATGCATTCAAGGAGCACGCAAAGGTAGAGGCACAGTGCCTTACGGACGGAAATCAGCTTTACTACACCTGCGATAATTGCGAGCTTTATTTCCTCAGCAACGGTAATAATCTTGATAAAGACGGCGTAGATTACGATTCCCAAATCAAGATAGAGAAAACGGGTCATGAACTGCACAATGTTCCCTACCAAGCCGCAACTTGCGTAGATGACGGCGTAAACGCGCATTATCTCTGTGATAAGTGCAGCAGAACATTTAAGGATAATGACGAATTCTGCGATGAGGATTACGAAACCGTAATTCCGAGAAAGGGCCATGTATTTGTAGATACAAAGGCAAAGCTTGCCACCTGCACGGAAGACGGTATGCTCCATCACTACGAATGTGCTAACTGCGAGCTTCTGTTCTTCACAAAGACTGATCCCTACGATCCCGTAGGAGTGGATGCGGATTCGCTTCAAACTACGGCTCTCGGTCACATTCTCGAAAAGAGAGACGCGGCTGATCCCACTTGCACTCAGGCAGGCCACGAGGAATATTGGGAATGCACAAGAGACATCAACGGCTGCGGCCATACGCTGTATTCCAAGGAAGCGGCAGACGGTGAAAATCAGGAAGATTTCAAGATCGATGCTCCTGTTCCGATAGATGCCAAAGGTCATGTATTCAACGAGGTTGGGGAAGTTCCGGCAAAATGCACCACGGACGGCACCGCTCGTCATTACACCTGCGAAAACTGCGAAAGAATATTCCTCACAACGGAAGGCAATGAAACGAGCGAGGACGGCGTAGAGCCGGAGGATCTTGTTCTCCATATGACGGGTCACAGCTTCACACCTGAGGATGCGACCCCCGCAACCTGCACCTCATCGGGTATTTACGCTCATTATTCCTGTGAAAACGGCTGCGGTAAGGTATTCCTTGATAACAGTGAGGATAATAAGTATAAAGACACAAGCGACAATATCTTTGAGCCGGCTCTCGGCCATGAATTAGAGCTTGTAGACAGTGTTGACGCCACCTGCGTTGACGCCGGCACAGAGGCTTATTACAAGTGCACAAGAGAAGCAAACGGCTGCGGCGGTATGCTCTTCTCAAAGAAGGCTGCGGACGGCGAACGCCAGGATGATTTCAAGATCGACGCTCCTATAGCTATACCGGCAAACGGTCATAGCTTCAGCAAGGTCGATGAAGTTCCTGCCACATGCACAAAGCCCGGCACGGCGCTTCACTACACTTGCGCAAACTGCGAGCTTAAGTTCACAACAGACGAAAATAAATTTGACAGAGTCGGCGTGGCGGATGAAGATCTCGTTATAGACGCTTTGGGTCATAATTTCCGCGAGGTCGAAGAGGTACCTGCCGATTGCACCACGCCTGGTAAGCATCATCACTATGTTTGCGATAACGGCTGCGGACTTGAATTCCTTGAGACCGACGGCAACGAATATGCGGATACCGGCGCTTCCGAGGAAGAGCTCACGATAGCTCCCAAGGGTCACCAAATGCAGGAGGTTGAGGCGAAAGAGCCGACCTGTACCGAAGGCGGCAATGTAACATATTATCATTGCAGCGTTTGCGATAAGAATTACAGAGACGGCGCAAGCCTCACCACAGACGAAATCGAATCTGTTGATATTCCGGCAACGGGTCATCAGAATCTTGAATTCGTCGAGGGCAAGGAAGCCGATTGCTTCAACGCTGGTACGGTAGATCATTATCACTGCCCCGATTGCGGACTTGATTTTGCTACCGATGACAAGAACGCGGCAAAAGAAGACGCAATAGATACCGCTGTTCCTGCAACGGGTCATCAGAATCTTGAATTTGTCGAGGGCAAGGCAGCCGATTGCTTTAACGGAGGCACAGTCGATCATTACCACTGCCCCGATTGCGGACTTGATTTCGCTACCGATGACAAGAACGCGGCAAAAGAAGACGCAATAGATACCGCTGTTCCCGCAACGGGTCATCAGAATCTTGAATTTGTCGAGGGCAAGGATGCCGATTGCTTCAACGGCGGCACGGTAGATCATTACCATTGCCCCGATTGCGGACTCGATTTCGCGACCGACGACAAGAACGCGGCAAAAGAAGATGCTATTGATGTTGCCGTTCCCGCAACGGGTCATCAAAATCTTGAATTTGTCGAGGGCAAGGCAGCCGATTGCTTCAACGGAGGCACGGTAGATCATTATCACTGCCCGGATTGCGGACTTGATTTTGCTACCGACGACAAGAATGCGGCAAAAGAGGATGCAATAGATTCCGCTGTTCCCGCAACGGGTCATCAGAATCTTGAATTCGTCGAGGGCAAGGCAGCCGATTGCTTCAACGGCGGCACGGTAGATCATTATCACTGCCCGGATTGCGGACTTGATTTCGCGACCGACGACAAGAACGCGGCAAAAGAAGATGCTATTGATGTTGCCGTTCCCGCAACAGGGCATCAAAATCTTGAATTTGTCGAGGGCAAGGATGCCGATTGCTTCAACGGAGGCACGGTAGATCATTATCACTGCCCGGATTGCGGACTTGATTTCGCGACCGATGACAAGAACGCTGCAAAAGACGACGCAATAGATGTTGCCGTTCCCGCAACGGGTCATCAAAATCTTGAGTTCGTCGAGGGCAAGGCAGCCGATTGCTTTAACGGAGAGA
>CANQJS010000004.1 GCA_947624285.1 uncultured Clostridia bacterium
CCCTCCTGTAGTAGTTTCTTTCATTCTACCACAGGAGGGGCCTTTTTTCTATTGTCCATTTTTACTGGACTTGTGCATTCGCGGAGGGATTTTTGTATTATTTGTTTGCTTATTGCCTTACAAGCTGGCGTCTTTCCATTATGTATTCATCGGACGCCGGGAACTTATTATCATAGTAAATGGTGAGTGACGCGCTCTTATTTGATAAAATAAGCAGATTCGCGTGGGTTATATTTACATTTACCACCATATGGTAATCGCCCTCTACGATCTTTCCGCTTGCCACATCTACCTTCACCTTGACATAGCCGCCTTCGTATAATACCTTACAGTTATCGGCAGTCGTTCCTTCAGCCCACTTTACGCCTACCTTCTCAATCGTTGTGTCGATAGCGCCAAGCGAATTGAAGAAGTGACCTTGCGAGTCCATTCCCTTATGGCTCATATTGACCGTCTGCGGAACGATCGTTATCGTTATCGTTCCGTCGCCGTTATCAACGACTTCACAACTGAGCACATCCTCGGGCGTTACCCTTGAGGTCATCAACGACGCGCCCGTCTCATCTATATCCTGATTGGGATCTCTGTTGGCGCACGGAGGAAGACCGTTTACATTTGACTGGAATATTTTGCTCAAAAGCCCCGGCGCTGCTCCGTTAATCAGAGAGTTCGCTGTTCCGTCAACAAGCAGACTGTCCGGCTTAAGAGTGAGGCTTTCCTCTACAAGGGCTTTGTAGAATACCGCCGTGCCGCCGTCCTCAGTCGTATAATTTGCGGTCTCCGCCTTCGTGGCGTTATATACCGTGTTGTAGTAATTTACTACATCCTCAACGCTCTGCAGGCTTACACCGGCATAATCATTCGGTGTAAAGGTCAGCTGCGGCGCTTCGCTTTCTGCTCCCTCGGGAGCATCGGCGATTTCGCCGAAGCCCCCGGGTTCTACATCGTGCCATGTTCCGTCCTTTATTGCGGTTATGGCATTGTTCATAGCCGTTAAGACATAGTTATATTCTTCCTTTTTAGTGATTCCTACAAATATGCCTGCCGCCACCACCGCGATAACAAGTATGAGAACGATTATGTTGATTGCTTTTCTCATTTTCTTTCTCCTTTCCTTATATATCACTTGGAGGCTTTCTTTGCGGCTTTCGCAGCTTTCTTTTCCGCTTTCGCGGCTTTCTTAGCCGCCTTTTTTGCAGCTTTCTTGGCTTTTCTGCCCTTGGGCGGCTCTTCGCCTTCAACGAGCTGCGGCTCTTCTTCTTCCTCTTTCTTCTTTTTCAGAAGTATAAGTATCAGGATGAAGAACAGGGTTGCTCCACCGAGTATTGCCCAGTGTACCCAATAGAAGTTGCCTACAGGATACGGTCCGTTGCCGGTTTCATCGCCGGAGCCGCCATCGTCTGAGCCTTGTACCAACAGACCCATAAGGGCTTCGATTACGCCGTCGATATCATAATCTACAAGATAGCCGAGTATCTGATTTACAATATCCGCGATATCTCCTGAAAGTCCGATTCCCGCGAGAAGACCCTTGATAGCGTCAAGATTTACCTGAAGATTTTCTACGATATATCTCAGTACACTGATGAATACCGCAGTCGCATCCGCGTTGATCTTCTTCGCATCCATCTGCTTGCCGTAGTATGTTCTCGCCGAGCGGTAGGTTACCAGCTCTCCGCGACCTGCGAGCTTCGCAAGGTCAATATTGGTTATCTGGATACCGAGCGGCTGTCCGTTGATATTGATCGAGCCTATCAGGCTGTTTACAAGACCGTCAAGGTCAAGATCCGCGAGCATCGAAAGGTCAAGGTCAAGCTTATAAATCGGAGCGATCTCATCCAGTATGTTGAATACCGGACCTGCAAGATTTTCTACCAGAGCCAGCGCGCCTCCGTTATACAGGAAGTACGCTATATTCGGCAGCATCTCGCAAAGAGTTCTTATCGGCGCCTGGAGCAATTCTTCAACTTTATCGAATACGGGGTTGAGTATGTTCGTCAATACCTTATCCGTTGAAGCTTCCTTCGCGTACTGCTGCGGTGATACAAGCTTCGACGGGCTTACTCCCAGCGCTTCGAGAAGCGGGATAACCGCCGTGTTGTATCCGTCGCCGCCCTTGATTCTGATCGAGCCGAGGATGATAAGGTCTTCACCCGAAAGGATCACTCTAAGTACGGGCTGGATCGGTCTCAGTACAGCGCTTATCGCTTTAATGAAGCCGTCCTTATCGCCGTCCGTGAAGTTCCATGTGATCGCGTCAAAGTTTACTTCGCTCCACTTTGCGTGCTTGCCGATCTCAGCAGAAGCGCTGCCGAAATCCTTAAGCATTGCCGCTACGCTCTTGGTTGTCAGATCAAGATCGAGCGCCTCAAATATCTTATTGATATCGATTGAGCCGATGTGGATGTTTTCAATGTTCGTGTAAATGAGTTTTGCTACCGTGTTAATAAGGCTGTTCTTGAACAGCATATCGTTCAGTATCGTGGCGAGCGAAATGTTGAACTGCTCAGGAAGCATTGTGCTTATCATATTATCAAGCTGATCGAGCGCTTGTGTGTAGTCTTCCTTATTGTAGTGTTCGGTGTACTTCGTTTCAAGTTCCTTGATATTTCTGAATACCCAAGTTACATTGTCGAATACTTCCATCTTCAGAAGGATATTGACTACTATTCTCGCCATTCCGCCTGAGCCCTGCTTAAGCACATTGGTTATTATCTGACCTACAGTGCCGGTCTTTCCGCCAACAAGATCATACAGTATGTTCTTATTGGCATCCAGCGCCTTGAATACATATTCGAGCACTGTCATCAGCGCGTCAGCCGTGCTGCCTGTTATCTTCGTTCCGCTGAGCTTGCCGCATCCGCCGAGCTTCGTCCAGTTGATCGCGGGGATCTTCACGCTGTAGCTCTTGCCGTTGATCTTAATGTTCGTGAGCATCGAGTTTACAAGCGGGATAAGCTCATTCTGAGCGTTGCTCCACTTCAGGTCTAATCCGAGAAGGTTGAACGCGAAGTCGAACAGGTCATCCTTAGTTACAAGCTCAAGTACTGCGTCCGCAATATTGATTACGGGATACAGCAGCTCTTCTACGAAGTACTGTACGCCGCCCTTGCCGATGAAGTTCGACAATGTGGGAAGTACATCTATCAGTTCCTCTACGGGGTTGGCGAGTATTTCGTCTACCCTATTGAGCAGTGATGTGATGATGCCCTTGAGCGAGCCGTCATTTACATTCGTTGCACCGAGCGCGTATTCAAGCAGAGGCTTAACGGCGTTATTGAAGCCGTCCGCACCCTTGATCGTTACTACATCCGCGATTGTGATTTCGCCCTTGTTCAGGAGCGCGTCTACAAGCGGCTCGAACGGTGCAAGTATCTCTGCAAGCGCGTTGATGAAGCTTGCCTTATCTTTTACGGTGTATGTCTTATTATTTACTTTCAGATCTAATCCGAGCAGGCCGAATACGGTCTTTACCGTTTCGTTGCCGGCTAAGGAGTTGATCGCTTTTGCTACGCTGTTGGCGAGATCGCTTGTATATACAAGTCCGCCTACAAGCTGCGGCAGCGAGGTGTCAAGGAATATATCGAGAGCGTTCTCTATCGCCTCTGTCAATATTGCGATGATTTCCTCTATATCGTTAGATGTTACTCCGCTCGGATACTTAACGGTCGTTGTCTTGTAGTTCCTGAACAGGAAGCTCCAATCTGCTTTATGGTTAGAAGCGTCGAAGCCCTGAAGAACTTTTACTACCGCCTTTACGATATCCTGGCTCTTGTTATCAAGCAGATTCTTGACATAGCCGTTTACCGTATCTCCGAGTCCGAGTGACTCAACGAGGCTGTCTATTGATTTTCTGTTTTCCTGTACTATATTCCAGATGATGTCAAACAGCGTTACGAATGTATCGGGATTATTTCCGTCTACCACAAGGCCGTTTGCCGTTCCGCAAGCCGCAAGAGCAGCGAAGTCAAGGCTGTTGACAGTGAAGCTGTAAGTTCCGTCGCCTATCGTGATTCCGCCAAGGAAGCCGTTTACGATCTCGGGGATCTTATCGGTGATATTATCCCAAGTGAGACCGGTTGTGCCGAGCATTCCGTTGACATCAACAAGATCGAATACGAAATCAAACAGGCTCTTATCCGTAACGAGTCCAACTATGGGCTCTGCAATATTGAGTATCGGATAAAGCAGTTCTTCTACGAAGTACTGTACGCCGCCCTCGTTGATGAAGTTCGTGAGCATCGGGATGAGTCCGAGTACTTCATCTATCGGGTTGTTCAGTATCTCGTCTACTCTGCCGAGCAGTGAGGTGAGTATGCCCTTGAGCGAGCCGTCGTTTACATTCGTTGCACCGAGCGCGTACTCAAGCAGAGGCTTAACGGCGTTGTTGAAGCCGTCCGCACCGGTGATGGTGAGCGTATCGGCTACCGTAAGCTTGCCGGTGTTGAGCAGAACATCTACAAGCGGCTCAAACGGTGCGAGTATGTCCGCAAGCGCGTCTATGAAGCTATCCTTACCCGTTACGGTGTAGGTCTTTTCATTTACGCTGAGCTCTAATCCGAGCAGCGGCAGGATCTGCGCTACCGTATTGTTCTCAGCGAGGCTGTTGATTGCGTTCTTTACGGTGTCTATCAGGCTCTGCGTGTAGAGCTTGCCGCCTACGAAATCAGCGAGTGAAGCATAATCGCCCTTGAGTATGAATTCGTTAAGCGCATTCTCGGCTATTGAGGATACGAGCTTGATCACAGCTTCTACATCCTCGGAGCCCATTCCCTCAGGATATACGGGGCTCTTGCTCTCGTAATTCTCTGTCAGGAATCTCCAATCAGCGATATGATTTGAAGAATCAAGTCTTGTCAACGCATCTAAGAGTGCTCCGACTACCTCTTCCTTATCCTTATCGAGAATGTTGTTTACTATATCCTTTACGGTATCGTCAAGTTTGAGAGCGTCAACAAGTTTATCTATTTCAGCTCTGTTCTCCTGAACAATATCCCATATGATATTGAATATCGTTATGAAGGTGTCGGGATCGTTTCCGTCTACCACAAGGCCGTTTGCCGTTCCGCAAGCCGCGAGAGCCGCGAAGTCAAGGCTGTTGACCGTGAAGCTGTAGGTTTCCGTGTCGATCGTGATTCCTTCAAGGAAGCCGTTTACAAGTTCGGGGATCTTCTCGGTGATATTATCCCAAGTGAGACCGGTTGTACCGAGCATTCCGTTGACATCAACAAGATCGAATACGAAATCAAACAGGCTCTTATCCGTAATGAGTCCAACTATGGGCTCTGCAATATTGAGTATCGGATAAAGCAGTTCTTCTACGAAGTACTGTACGCCGCCCTCGTTGATGAAGTTCGTGAGCATCGGGATGAGTCCGAGTACTTCATCTATCGGGTTGTTCAGTATCTCGTCTACTCTGCCGAGCAGTGAGGTGAGTATGCCCTTGAGCGAGCCGTCGTTTACATTCGTTGCTCCGAGCGCGTACTCAAGCAGAGGCTTAACAGCGTTATCGAACGCGTCGGCGAACTTAACATTGAGTATGCCCGCGATGTTGAAATCGCCTGCATTGAGATATGCGTCTATCAAAGGCTCAAACGGTGCGAGTATGTCCGCAAGCGCGTCTATGAAGCTTTCCTTACCCGTTACGGTGTAGGTCTTTTCATTTACGCTGAGCTCTATTCCGAGCAGCGGCAGAATCTGAGCTACCGTATTGTTCTGAGCGAGGCTGTTGATAGCGTTCTTTACGGTGTCTATCAGGCTCTGCGTATAGAGCTTGCCGCCTACGAAATCAGCGAGTGAAGCATAATCGCCCTTGAGTATGAATTCGTTAAGCGCATTCTCGGCTATTGAGGATACGAGCTTGATCACAGCTTCTACATCCTCGGAGCCCATTCCCTCAGGATATACGGGGCTCTTGCTCTCGTAATTCTCTGTCAGGAATCTCCAATCAGCGATATGATTTGAAGAATCAAGTCTTGTCAACGCATCTAAGAGTGCTCCGACTACCTCTTCCTTATCCTTATCGAGAATGTTGTTTACTATATCCTTTACGGTATCGTCAAGTTTGAGAGCGTCAACAAGTTTATCTATTTCAGCTCTGTTCTCCTGAACAATATCCCATATGATATTGAATATCGTTATGAAGGTGTCGGGATCGTTTCCGTCTACCACAAGGCCGTTTGCCGTTCCGCAAGCCGCGAGAGCCGCGAAGTCAAGGCTGTTGACCGTGAAGTTGTAAGTTCCTGTGTCGATCTGTATTCCTTCAAGGAAGCCGTTTACGAGTTCGGGGATCTTATCGGTGATATTATCCCAAGTGAGACCCGTTGTGCCGAGCATACCGTTGACATCAACAAGCTCGAATACGAAATCAAACAGGCTCTCATCCGTTATGAGCGGAAGTATAGCGTTGGCAACGCTGATTACGGGATACAGCAGCTCTTCTACGAAGCGCTGTACGCCGCCCTTATTGATGAAGTTTGTAAGCATCGGGATAATACCGAGGACTTCATCTATCGGGTTGGAAAGTATCTCGTCTACTCTGCCAAGCAGTGAGGTGAGTATGCCCTTGAGCGAGCCGTCGTTTACATTCGTTGCTCCGAGCGCGTACTCAAGCAGAGGCTTAACGGCGTTATTGAAGCCGTCCGCACCGGTGATGGCGAGCGTATCGGCTACCATAAGCGTGCCTGCGTTGAGCAGAGCATCTACAAGCGGCTCAAACGGTGCGAGTATATCCGCAAGCGCATCTATGAAGCTATCCTTACCTGTTACGGTGTAGGTCTTTTCATTTACGCTGAGCTCTATTCCGAGCAGCGGCAGGATCTGAGCTACCGTATTGTTCTCAGCGAGGCTGTTGATTGCGTTCTTTACGGTGTCTATCAGGCTCTGCGTGTAGAGCTTGCCGCCTACGAAATCAACGAGTGAAGCATATTCGCCCTTGAGTATGAACTCATTGAGAGCCGTTTCAAGCGCCGAGGACAGTATGTTGATTACTGCCTGAACATCGTCCGCATTCAATCCGTCGGGATATACGGGGCTCTTGCTCTCGTAATTCTCCGTGAGGAATCTCCAGTCGGCGATATGAGCTGATGTATCAAGCGAATCTATGAGATTGAGAATTGCATTGATAACATCTTCGTCTTTATTATTCAGAAGCTTATCAACATAAGGTTTGATCTGCTCGTTAAGTCCGAGAGATTCGAGGAGAGTATCTATGCTCTCTCTGTTTTCACCAACGATTGCCCAGATGAGCTTGAACAGTGCAACAAATGTGTCGGGATCGCTGCCATCGATTACTAAACCGTCTGCCTTTCCGCAGGACGCCAGCTTATCAAAGTCAAGCGAATTTACGGTGAAGCTGAGCTTCTGATCTTTTCCGTCTACCGTTACGGTGGCAATATCCTTAAGGAAGCCGTTTACGATTGCGGGGATCTGATCCGTAATATTATCCCAAGTTACCTTTGTGCCCTCGGGCAATTTGAGAGTCGTGGCAAGGTCAAAGCCTTCAACGAATTCAGGAATTATATCGAGTACAAAGTTGAAGAGGTCAACATCGGTCTTGCCGTCCGAAACAAGCTCAATAACAGGTGTTGCAACAGCGACTATCGGATAGATAAGTTCTTCTACGAAGTACTGTATGCCGCCCTTATTGATGAAGTTTGCAAGCATCGGAAGAATACCGAGAACTTCGTCTACAGGAGCATCGGCTATCTCTTCAACTCTTGTAAGCAGAGCGTTGATAACTCCCTCGAGTGAGTGGTCTTCCAAATCCTTCGTGCAACCGAGCGCATATTCAAGCAACGGCTTAACGGCGTTGTTGAAGCCGTCCGCACCTGTGATGAGCGGGATACCCGCTACGGTGAGTGAGCCCTTATTAAGGAATACATTGATTACCGGCTCGAACGGAGCAAGTATATCGGCAAGCGCCTGTGCGAATGTTGCCTTATCGGTAACTACCGTGGTGTAATCAGTGGTGTTTTCTTTGAACTCTATGCCGAGTACCGAACTGAGAATATCCCTTACGGCGCTCATATTTTCACCGACATAAAACTGATTGATAAGATCTCTTATGATATTTGCAACTGCGCCGTTGAAGAAGCCGTCTATAAATTCAACCAGTGAATCTGTTCCGGACTCCTTGAGCAGGAGCACATTAATCGCGCCTTGAGCTATATCGGACAGAGTGTTTATAGCATTCTGTACCTTCTCTTCGGTGAGATCTCCGGTGAGAGTTGACTGATACTTATGACCTTCGGTCAGGAAGCTCCAATCGGCTGTATGGTCTGAGGTGTTCAGCGCTTTGATCACATTGAGCAGCGCGCCTACTACATCTTCCATATCCTTATCAAGAACATTATCGATATAGCCGCCGACCTTTTCCTTAAGGTCATCGCTGAGAAGCTTATCGATTATGCCGTCGATACCGTCTTTGCTGCCGTCTTCCTTAGTAACATTTCTGTTTTCCTGAACTATATCCCAGATGATTGTGAATATCGCAACGAAGGTGTCAGGATTGCTGCCGTCTATCACAAGACCGTTTGCCTTGCCGCACGCGGCGATCTTAGCAAAGTCAAGCGAATTTACGGTGAAGCTGAATTTCTCCTGCTCATCTCCCTCGCCGAGAGTAATTACATCAACAAGGAAGTTATTGATTATTTCAGGAACGAAATCGAAGAAGTTACTCCAAGTGAGAGGCTCTTCGGACTTAATGCCGAGCTTCTCCTTGAGGTCGATGTTCATCAGGCTCTGAACGAGGTCAAGAACGAAATCGAAGAATTTAACTTCGGTCTTGCCGTCGCTTATGAGATTGAGAACGGGAGTAGCTATATTGATTATCGGGTAAATAAGCTCTTCGATGAATTTCTGTATGCCGCCCTTATCGATGAAGTTTGCAAGCATCGGAAGAACGCCGAGAACTTCGTCTACAGGAGCATTGGCTATCTCTTCAACTCTTGTGAGCAGAGCGGTGAGAACGCCCTTGAGTGAAGGATCGTCAAGACCCTGCGTGCAGCCGAGCGCATATTCGAGCAGCGGCTTAACGGCGTTGTTGTAACCGTCGGAACCTGTGATGTCAAGTACCTTGGCTATCGTGATCGTGTCGTCGTTAAGGAACGCGTTTACTATGCCCTCGAACGGAGCAAGCACTTGTGCAAGCGCATCAACGAATGTTGCCTTGCTGTTGACTACCGTTGTGTAATCTGTTGTGTTCTCTTTAAGCTCTATGCCGAGGAGACCGAGTACCGTTCTTACGGTATTCATATCGTCGCTTACAGCAAGATTATTGAGAACATCTCTGAGTTTATTTACTATATCGCCGGTGTAAAGCTTTGAGCCGAGGAATCCGGCAAGGTCTGCGTATTCACCCTTGAGTACAAAGCTGTCTATGGCGTTTTCAGCTATCGCGCTGAGTGTTTCAATAAATTCGTTTACTCTTTCTTCCGTAAGAGTATCGGTGAGAAGCGACTGATACTTATGACCTTCGGTCAGGAAGCTCCAATCGGCTTCATGCTCTGAGGAATCAAGCGCCTCAAACAACTCTACTATAGCGGTAATTACATCGTTGCCGTCCTTGCTGAGTACATTATTGATGTACTTATCTATCTGATCGCCAAGATTGAGCGAGTCGAGAAGCGCATGGATGGTTTCGCTGTTTTCACTTGCTATAGCCCAGATAATATCGAACAGAGTTACGAATGTGTCGGGATCGCTGCCGTCTATTACAAGGCCGTTTGCCTTACCGCACGCCGCGAGCGCCGAAAGGTCAAGCGCTTTAAGCGTGATGCTGTACTTCTTCTGCTCAGCGCCTTCGCCGACGGTGACGATATCCTTCAGGAAATGTTCGCCGATCGCGGGGATCTGATCTGTGATATTATCCCAAGTTACATCCTTTGTGCCGAGCTTAGTATCAAGATCGAAATAAGCGAATACCAAATCGAATATGCTTACTTCTTCGCCCTTCTTCTCAACGAGTGAGAGAATGGGATCGATGATGTGGAGCACGGGATGGATGAGCTGTTCAACGAAGTACTGGATACCGCCCTTGTCGATGAAGTTGGCAAGCATCGGGATTATTCCGAATACCTCGTCAACAGGCTGAGCCGCTATCTCGTCTACCCTTGCGAACAGAGCTCTGATAAGACCCTGAAGCGTGGGCTCATCAAGATTCTGCGTGCAGCCGAGCGCATACTCAAGCAGAGGCTTAACGGCATTTTCAAAACCGTAGGCGCCGGTGATGTCAAGAACTTTGGCAATGTTGATAGTTCCGGCATCAAGGAACGCATTTACTATGCCCTCGAACGGAGCAAGTACCTCAGCTATCGCGCTGATGAATGTTTCCTTACTGTTGACTACTGTTGTGTAATCCGTTGTGTTCTCTTTAAGCTCTATGCCGAGAACGGTTGCAAGGATATTTCTAACGGTAACGATATCTTCGCTTGTTGCGAGATTGTTAAGCACATCTTTCAGAGCGTTGACAACTTCGCCCGTGTAAAGCTTATCGGTTACGAACGCTGAGAAATCAGCATATCCGTTCGCGTCAAGGAGATAAGCCTTGATAGCCTTTTCGGCAGCGCCTTCAAGAGTATCTATAACATTCTGAACGCCTGTGGCATCCATACCGTCGGGATATTTCGCCGCCTTATACTCATGATCTTCTGTAAGGAATGACCAATCTGCTGTGTTGGCAGTATGGTTGAAGTTCGAGAACAGTTCGAGAACAGCCTTTACGAAATCTTCGCTGTCTTTATCAAGAGCATTGGATATAAATCCGTTGAACTGTGTGGGAATATTAAGAGTTGTGAGAAGGCTTTCTATCGCGCTTCTGTTTTCCTTAACAATATCCCAAATGAGTGTGAATATCGCTACGAATGTATCGGGATCGTTTCCGTCAACCGCAAGACCGGCGGCTGTACCGCAAGCCGCGAGCTTGCCGAGATCAAGAGCGTTAACGGTGAGACTCGCCTCAACCTTATACATAGGATTGTCTGTCGTGTCATCCTTGCCGTCGTTGTCGGAATCTACATATTTGTCGTCAGCTTTGATCTTGATAATGTTGTTGAGGAAGTGATTGATAATAGCGTTGAGCTTATCCTTAGATGTTATGTTTGCCCAAGTGATGCCGTCTACACCGAGAGTATCCTTGAGATTTACAAAGCTCAAAGCGAAATCGAAGATCGAAACATCATCGCTGCCCTTAGCTTTGATAAGCTCTACGATAGGCTCTGCAATGCCTACGATGGGATGAAGCAGTGCTTCAACGAATTTCTGTACGCCGCCCACATTTACAAAGTTTGCAAGCGCGGGGATAATGCCGAGTACAGTATCTAAGGGATCGTTGGCTGCCGTATCTACCCAATCGAGGAGAGCCGTGATCAGACCCTTGAGAGTGCCGTCTGTAGTTGTGCAGCCGAGTACATTTTCAAGAACGGGCTTGATGGCATTTTCAAAGCCGTTGGAGCCTGTTATCGTGAGAACGCCTGCGATGTCTAAACCGCCCTCGTTGAGAAGCGCATCTACTATGCCCTCGAACGGAGTAAGCACTTTGACAAGCGCATTTATGAAGGATTCTCTGTCGGTTACTACTGTTGTGTAGTCCGTAGGATCTTCAACAAGATCTATTCCGAGGAGACCGAGTACCGTTCTTACGGTGCCCATACTCTCATCCGTAGCAAGCTTGTTGAACAGACCCGCGAGTTTATTGATGATGTCGCCCGTGTAAATCTTATTACCGAGCATTTCCGCAAGATTTGCGTATTCGCCTTTGAGAACGAACTCTCTGATAGCATTTTCGGCGATTACGGAAATCTGATCGATTACCGCCTGAACCTCATCGGAGGTGAACTGCGTATCATCGTCGTGCTTCGGATATACGGGTGACTTGGATGCATAATCCTTGGTAAGGAATGACCAATCGGCATTCCAGCCGGACGCGTCAAACGACTTGAATACTTCAACAAGCGCCTTAACTACATCCGTATCGTCCTTTGCAAGAACATTATTGATATAGCCCTGAAGATCGCTGCTGAGACCGAGCGTGGTGAGAATATCACCGATCGTAGCCTTGTTATCCTGAACTATATCCCAGATAAGCTCAAACAGAGTTACGAATGTATCTGGCTCGTTCTTGCTGCCGTCTACAACATTATCTGCCGCCTGACCGCAAGCCGCGAGCTTGGCGAAATCAAGAGATTTGAGCGTAATGCTGAACTGCTTGTTAATGCTTTCGCCTGTGCCGTCAACTTTTCCGTCGCCGTCCTTATCTTCCTTTTTAAGATTGGCATCGGGAATGCTGATCTTGCCGTCAAGGAAGTGATCCGCTATCGCGGGGATAAGGTCGACGAGACCGTCCCAAGTGATAGCCGTGCCCTCGGGCAGACCGAGCTTGTCGTTGATATTAACAAAGCCCTGAACGATGCTGAGAACTATATCGAAGAAGCCGTCCTTTTCGGGAGTGGTGCCGTCTTCGCCGGCTACGGGATCGGGCGTTGCGAGATTAACTATCGGAGACGCTATCTGAATTATCGGATAAAGCAGTTCTTCGATGAATTTCTGGAGACCGCCCTTTTCAAGGAAGTTCGCAAGAGTCGGGATGACATCGAGAACTTCATTGAGAGGCTTATCGAGGATCTCATCTACTCTGTTAAGAAGAGCGGTAAGTATGCCTTCAAGAGTAGCCGTATCTGCGCCCTCGCAGCCAAGCGCATATTCAAGCAGAGGCTTGATGGCGTTGTTGAAGCCCTGTGAGCCTTTGACATCAAGCACGCCGGCAATATTTACGGTGCCTGTGTTGATGAAGGCGTTTACTACATCCTTGAAAGGATCGAGAACATCAACAAGAGCCTTAATGAATGTTTCCTTATCGTTTACATAGCTGTAATCGGTGTTGTTTACTTCAAGCTTAATGCCTATCAGACCGAGGATCGAAACTATTGTCTTGTTGTTTTCATTGGTAACAAGACCGTTGAGAGCCTTAACAATAGTATTGATGAGGTCTGCTGTGTAAAGCTTGCCGCCGAGAAGCTCGCCGAGAGTAGCGCTTTCACCGAGCAGATACTTCTTGATAGCCTTATCTGCTACCGTTGCAATATCGTCTATGAGCTTCTGAACATCGGCAGAGGTGATACCGTCGGCATATGTGCCGTTCTTATGCGTATAGCCGGTGGTAAGGAATGACCAGTCAGCCGTATGAGTTGAAGAGTCAAGACCCTTGAACAGGTCAACAACGGCTTTGATAACTTCCTTGTCTTCCCTGCCGAGTACGGTTGTGATATATTTGCCGGCATTATCCTTAACGGATTTGTCAAGGACAGTATCAAGCAAATTGTTGATTGTGGCTTTATTTTCCTGAACGATCGCCCAGATGAGCTTGAAGATAGTTACAAATGTATCTTCCTTATCGCCTGTTACAACATTTTCTGCTGCCGTGCCGCAGGCGCCGAGCGTGGCGAGATCAAGACTGTTGACGGTGAAGCTGAATTTAGCCTTGTACATATCGGCGCCGGTCGTGTCGTCCTTGCCGTCGTTATTCTTGTCAACATATTTGTCATCCGCCTTGATCTTAACGATGTCCGTAAGGAATCCGTTTGCGATCTTAGGAATGAGTTTAACTATGCCGTCCCAAGTAACTTCTGTGCCCTCGGGCAGTTTAAGAGTATTCGCAAGGTTGAAGTCCTTGATGAATACGGGAAGAAGGTTGAGTACGAAATCGAACAAGCCTACTTCTTTGCCCTTCTCCTGAGCGAGCTTAACTATTGGGCTTGCAATGCCGATTACGGGATAGAGCAGTTCTTCTACGAAGAGCTGTACTCCGCCCTTATCGATGAAGTTCGCAAGCGTGGCAACGAGTTCAAGTACTTCGTTGACCGGATCGTCAAGTATTTCATCTACTCTGTTGAGCACCGCGGTGAGCAGACCCTTGAGAGTCTTATCGGTTGCGGCGGTGCCGCCGAGCGCATATTCAATCAACGGGTTGATCGCGTTGGTAAATCCGTCCGCGCCCTTGATTGTGATAACATCGGCAATATTTACTTCGCCCTTGTCAAGGAAGCCTTTGATTATTCCCTCAAACGGACTGAGAACATCCGCAAGAGCTTCTATAAAGCTATCCTTGTCGGTTACGGTGTAAGTCTCTGTATTTTCGGTAAGCTCAATATCGAGCATTCCGAGAATCGACCTGATGGTTTCGTTCTTCTCTTCGGTGGCAAGACTGTTGAGAGCATTCTTAATCGTGTTGATAAGGTCAACTGTGTAGAGCTTCTTGCCTACGAAATCCTTGAGATCCGCGCCGCCATCCTTAACGACAAATTCTTGAAGCGCGTTAACTGCTGCGGTGGCAAGCTTCTCTATAACATTTGTTACTTCTTCCTCGGTTACGCCAAGAGTAGTCTCGGGATCTGTGCCGTAGTTGATAACAGCGGATGTGTAATCCTTTGTGAGCATGCTCCAGTCAGCGTTGTGACCGGTGGCGTCAAAGCCCTTGAATACATCAACAAGCGCCTTGATGATATCGCCGTCTTCCTTGTTGAGAACATTTTCGATATATACGCCGGCTTTTGACTTAATGTCAGCATTGAGAAGAGTATCAAGCAGACCGTCTATACCGTCTTTGCTTTCATCTTCCTTGGTAACACCTCTGTTTTCCTGAACGATAGCCCAGATTATCTTGAAGATAGTTACAAATGTATCTGCCTTATCGCCTGTTACGGCATTTCCGGCGGCTGCGCCGCAGGCGCCGAGCGCGGCGAGATCGAGGTTGTTGACGGTGAAGCTGAATTTCGCCTTGTACATATCGGCTTTGGTAGTATCATCCTTACCGTCTTTATCCTTGTCAACATAGCTGTCGTTCGCCTTGATCTTAACGATATCCTTAAGGAAGCCGTTTGCGATCTTAGGAATGAGATCGAATATGCCGTCCCAAGTAATTTCTGTTTCCTCGGGCAGTTTAAGAGTATTCGCGAGGTTGAAGTCCTTAATGAATACGGGAAGAAGGTCGAGTACGAAATCGAAGATTCCTACTTCTTTACCCGTCTCCTGAACGAGTGCAACTATCGGGCTTGCAATGGCGATTACGGGATAGAGCAGTTCTTCTACGAAGAGCTGTACTCCGCCCTTATCGATGAAGTTCGCAAGCGACGCGGCAAGACCGAGAACTTCCTCAACGGGATTGTCGAGTATTTTATCTACTCTGTCGAGCACCGCGGTGAGCAGACCCTTGAGAGTGGCGTCCGTTCCGGCGGTTGCGCCCAAAGCATACTCAAGCAGAGGCTTAACGGCGTTATTGAAGCCGTCCGCGCCCGTGATGGTGAGTACATTAAAGATATTTACCTCGCCCTTGTTAAGGAAGCCTTTGATTATTCCGTCAAACGGACTGAGAACATCCGCAAGAGCATCTATAAAGGTTGCCTTATTGGTTACGGTGTATGTTTTTTCATTTTTCTCAAGCTTAATGCCGAGCTTGGGAAGCAGATCTATTACGGTCTTGAGGTTTTCGTTTTCAAGAAGACCGTTGAGAGCATCTCTTATCGTGTAGACAAGATCTGCCGTGTAGAGCTTATTACCTAAGAATTCCTTAAGGTCTGCCGCATCATCCTTAACAACAAACTTGTTAAGCGCGTTTACAGCCGCCTTGCCGAGATCCGTAATAAGATTTGTGATCTCATCCTTCGTTACGCCGAGAGCGGTGTAATCGATTGTGGCGGGCGTGTAGCCATCGGTGAGCTTATTCCACTTCGCTGCATGATCGGAAGTGTCAAAAGCATCGAATACATCTACTATCGCCTGAACAACGGTTTCATCCGTCTTTGCGAATACATTATCAATATAGCCTTCAACATTCTTATATGTTGTATCATTATTGATAAGATCTTTTATGAGAGTCTTAAGCTCGGTGACATTGGCATTAGCCACATCATCGGCGGGATCATCATACAGATTGCCCCAGATGTAATAGAGTACCGTAAGAAGCGTATCTGATTTGATTTCATCCGAATCCTTAGGAGTATCGGGCTCATCGGATACGGCACATCCGGCTATATCCTTCCACGAGAGCGGATTAAGCTTGAACGAAAGCTCATACTTATAAATGCTCTGTTCGGGATCGGAGTCGTCAACTATTCCGTCGCCGTTCTTATCAAGCTTCTTCAGATCGCTATCGGCTATCTTGAGATCGCCGAGGAAGCTGTTGGCTATATCGATTACGGAATCCTGAATGGTCGCCCACTCAACACCCTTGCCTTCATTGATACCGCTGAAATCAACAATATCAAACACGCCGAGCAGCTCGATCGCGGTATCGAACAAGCCTTTATCGGAAATAAGGGCAACAATCGGATTTACGAAGTTGGTGAGCGGATAAATCAGATCTTGAACGAATTCCTGAACGCCGCCCATAGCTATGAACTTGGAAAGCTGCGGCAGGATTTCAAGAAGATTGCCCACGGGAGCGGCAAGGACATCTTCCGCCTTTGTAAGAACGGCGGTGAGAACATCCGTAAGCAGATCGCTCATCTTGATGGTCTTAGTCTTACCACCCTCAGGAACTTCAGATTCACTGTAATAAGCGGATGTGTCTTTAAGACCGGTAATGCCGAACGCCTTTTCAAGCAGAGGCTTAACAGCGTTGCCGTATCCGTCAGCGCCGGTGATCGTGATAACATTATCGATATTTATATCGCCCTTTAAGAATACATAGGAAAGTACGATATTGAAGGGCTCAAGAACTTTTACAAGAGCTTTGACAAATGAAGTCTTGTCGGTTACATTCCACGAAATCTTAGACCAATCGATAGCCTTGAGATCCGTTGCGCTGTTGATAGCCTCAACTACTTCGGGATATTCGGCAAAGAGTTCTTCAAGCTTAGTCTTGCTGATATCAATGCCGAGATATCCGAGAGTTGTTGTAAGCGATTCATTTGCGGCAAGATCTACTATAATCTTCGCAAGAGCGGAGACGATAGAATCCTGATAAAGCTTATCTTTAGCAATCGTTGAAAGGTCAAGCTTCGCAAATTCCTTGAGAGCATTGGTCAAAATCTTGGAAAGCTGATCAATAACTTCATTGATTTTCGCCGAATCATATCCGTCAGCGGGATAATGAACATCGGTTGCCGTTAAGCTAAGATCAGTTTCAAGACCCGTCCAAAGCGTTTCTGCATTGAACGATGAAGCGTCTATGCTGTTGAGAACGGAAACAAGCGCACCGGCTACCTTCGGGCTCTCGTTACCGAGCAGCTTATCAATATACGGTTTCAGCTTAGAATAGGTATCCTTGCCCTCTTCAAATTTCTTATCGCCGTTCAAAACATTCTTGGCGATAGCCGAAAGGCGATCTCTATTGAAGTTAACCGCTCTCCAAAGATATTCTACAAGAACAAGATAGGAGTATGATGTAGCCTCATCTTTAGTCTTTTCCTCAACCTCGGCTGCGCCGCCGTAAGAGGTGAAATCAAGCGGATTTCCGCATACAGCCATCTCATTGAGGAATGTGTTGATATTGGGAATGGTTATCGTATATGCTTGAGCAACGCCTTTATCGTCCTTAAGAACATTGCCTTTATCATCCTTAAGAACTATGAGATTCTTAAGAACAAGCTGATGTCTTTCGTTGATTGAAGCCTCAAGCTTATACTCATCTTTGTTATCTTTATTAAGGTTGTTGATGATTTTTTCAACGATTTCAAAGATCTTTTCATGAGCGTTGGACCATTTGAAAGCATCGGTTACATCTTTAAGGAAGTAGTCGATAACAAGATCATAAAGCGCATCCGGAGCCACATCATTTTCACCCTCGATATTGCCCGTGATAAGAGCGATAACGGGATCGAAAATGGAGGTTATCGGATAAAGCAAATTCTGAATGGTGAGCTGGAGACCGCCATCCTTGAGATAATTGGTTAATCTCGGAAGAATAGCAAGCAGCTCGGAAACAGGATTGGTGAGAATTTCATCAACTCTGTGAAGCAGCGGCTCAAGTATGCTGAACAATACATAGTGATCGCAGCCAGCCTGCTTGGGATCGCACTTCTTGGCATATTCCTCAGGTGTAAGCGCTTCACTGCATTTGAGAGCGTTAAGGAGCGGATAAATCGCATTCTTGTAGCCGAACGCGCCGGAAATATCTATCGTTCCGTCGGCTATGCTGATGGATTCGCCTTCAAGAAGCAATACCTTGAGGAGATCCTTGAACGGATCGAGAACCGCAACAAGACCTCTTACGAAGCGGAAGTGAGCCAAAATCTCATCCGCGGAATGGAAATCAAATCCACTGAGATGTGTTGGTTCGGCATTCGTCCAAACATTGTCATAGAAACCTTCGGCGTCTTCTACATACCAAAGATCCTCTATACCCTCTTTCTCAACTTGCCACTTGGAGGGATCTTTCTGATCCTTTTCGGGAAGCGGAGCTCCGTCCGCGCCGAGATATTTGCCATCCTTATCTTTCTTATATTCGGTTAACCACTGAACTTCGGAGAAGGATTTGGCTGCCTTGAGTATATCGGCTATTTCATCATAGCCCAAAATATCAAGATCTTCCGCTACCGTATCCTTATCAATGTTGACATTAAACAGACCGAGTATAACATCGAGAGTGTTGTTATCGCCAAGCGGGAAGATGATGGAAGCAAGAGTTGCTATGATATTATTTTTGTAAATAAGATCTTCGGTGAGATTTGCAATATCAAGATTTGCGAATACCTTAACGGCGGCAGAAACAGCGCCGGAAAGGGTCGTTATCGCCTTGCTAATCGTTTCCGTAGTCTGACGATCGGGGAGCGTGGGAAGATCAACGCCCTCGGGCAGCTTGCCGATATCTTTCCATTTAGCATCGCTTGCAGCGGAGTCGAAGGACGCATTGAGATTCTGCACCAATCTGATAAGAGTTATCAGCAGGGCATCCTTCGTATCCGGGTTAACAACATTGTGTACATAAGTGAGAACGGTGCTGCGCAAAGTATTGTCTTCAATATTCGCGGTGACAAGCGCGTTGAAGAAGCCTTTTTCATTGGCTTGAAGCAATCTTGCGATATAGCGGAATACCGTTACGAATGTGTCGGTGGTTTTCTTATCTTCACTTTCGGCAACGCCGCAGCCCGCGAGCTTTGAAAGATCAAACTCGGGGATAGTTACTTCATATTTATTGCCGTTTATTGTTATGTTGCAAATAACAAGGTTTTTGCCATCAAGCTTTGCGTAAACATTATTGGGCTTATCTTTATCCTGCTTAAGGAAATTCGTGACGAGATCGAATATATGACCGTGCAGATTATCGAAATCATCATTTATGCCCAAGAAGCCCATGGCGAGGTCATAAATCGTAGCGGTTTCTGCGCCGCCCGCTACCATATCATCCGGCAGAGCAAGCCTGAACAGCGGATTGATAAGCTGAGTAAGCGGATAAAGCAGATTTTCAACAGCTCTTTCAAGGCCGCCCTTGTTGAAGAACGCGGCAAGCTTGGGAAGCATATTGAACAGCGTGTTGCCGGGCTGCTTGATGATACTATCGACCTTGGCAAGAAGCGGATTGATGAGATAGAACAGTATCTTATCCGTGCCGGGAGTCTTAACTACCCACTTTGTGGGATCGGCCTGATCCTCATCGGGAAGCGCTTTGCCCGTGGCGTCGGCATATTTGCCATCGCCGTCCTTATAATACTCGTCTTTTACTTCAGACGCGTATTTCGTAAGGTCAACAGTGTCGCATCCGAGCGCGTCAAGCAGAGGCTTGATAGCGTTTGCATACGCAGGTGCGCCGGTGAAATCTATGGTGCCGGCGATCTTCGTGGTACCGGCGTTGAAAATCGAGTTGAGCAGACCGCTGAACGGTGAGAGCATTACGGAAACAGCTCTGCCGAAGCGGTAATGCGCAAGCAGATTATCGGGATCAACCGTGGGAACCTGCGCGCCGTCCGCGCCGCTGTTATAAACATGTGTCTTATAATCGTCGGCGCTTTCTACATACCAAAGCTTATAGGCAACGCCGGGAGTCTTAACTTCGGGCTCTGCGTCCTCGGGAAGAGGCTCGCCGGTGGAAGTTGTGTAATTGCCGTCGGCATCGGTGTAATACTCATCTACCCACGGAACATCGGAGAGAGTCTTGTATTCCGGCTTAGCGATAAGCTCGGCAAGCTCCGTGTAGCCGTAATATCTGAGTTTGGCAACGAAATCATCCTTCGTGTAGCTTACGCCGAACAGAGGCAGTATCGTTTGAACTACCTTATTATCCACGATTCCGGCGATAGCCTTGGAAATCGTGCCCGCCATCTGATCGTTGAACAGAAGGTTGATAGAGATATACTCACTCTGCTGAGTTTTGGAGACTATCATTATAGCGGCTTCGATTATCTGCGAAACCATATCGACAAGCTCTTTAACATCAGCAGTTGTGTAGTAATATTCGTCATCGGCTTCGGTATGACCATCGGTATCTTTCATACCGGGATACTCTTTGGTATCAAGAGCTTTGAGGTCTTTGAAGAGAGTATCGAAGAAGCCGGTGTCGGTTTCGACATTTTTATCAACATCTTTACCATACCAGAAGTCGGTCTTGTTATATTCGTGAGTATCGAGAGCGTCCATCATCTGAATGAGAGCCGCCACGATCTCGTTGCCTTTTGAAGTGAGAATATTGCTGATATACTCGTTGAGCTGGTGCTCTGCTATCTCCATATTATATGTATCTTTCAACAGAGCGGCAAGAAGGTCATCCAACGAAGCCATTGTGCCCTTATCATTAAGAACTTTATCCCATACATACTGCCATACATACAGCAGCGTATCGGTCATCTTCTTGATCTTGGCGGCGCTTTCGCTTGGCGTAGCGGTACCTATTCCCGCCAATTCATCGAATTTGAAATTCGGAATGGTGAGACTGAGCTTTGTGCCTTCAGCTTCATTAATGGTTATTTCAATATTGAGAGCCTGTGTAGCGGCGTCGTAGGTTGCGACATCCACAAACATTCCGACAAGCTCAAAAATGTGCTTATGGAGATTTTCCCATGTGATAGTGGACTTTTCCTCTTTCGTGCCGAAAATAGCCTCAAGAACCTGCTCGATAATATCTTTGACATCGGTTTCGGGCTTGGGATCGGGAGCGGGCTCTGCGGATTCTTCCTTGGTGAAATAATCCATAGCAAAGTCAAATACTATGTTCATGAAAGACAAACCTGTCTTATGAGTAAGTATCGGGAGCAGAGTATCAATAAGATTGCCCACGGGATAAATGAGTTCCTCAACGAAAAGCTGAATACCGCCCTTGTCGATAAAGTTCGCAAGGTTTGGAAGAACGCTGAGAACGGTGCCTACAACGCCGGAAGTACCTTCGCTTATCTTAAGGTTTGCATCAAGCCACTTGATGAGCGGCGTGATAATGTTTTTGAACGCAAGCGTGTTGTCATCGCTTGCGGCAAGAGCCTCGAAAGCGTCTACATCGAGCGCGCCGTAGGGCTGAACATCCTTAGCGGAAGTGTCGTAAATGCCGAGAGTCTTGAACAAGGGCAAAACAGCGTTTTCGTAGCCCCAAGAGCCTTTAAGGGGAACGATGCCCATGATATCGAACTCGCCCGCGTTGAAGAGGAAGTTAACAACAGGCATAAACGGCTGAAGAACGAATATGAGAGCGTTGATGAACTTCTCGGAATCGTTCGCAATGTCGAAGCCGTCCTTTTCGCCGATAGTATCCCAGTCTATCTGGCTGAAATTCTTTTGATTTGCATCGGTGATTTCATGCTCTTCGCCGGCTTCATCCTTATACTTATAGTGCTGAGTAACGCCGTCGGCATCTTTATAGGTAAGCTCCTTAGCGATAGCGGCAGCTTCCGGATATGCCGATTGCAGTCTTTCAAGGAATTGCTTTGTGGTTTCATCAACATCGAGAACTTTAAGAACATCGCCCGCGCTGTCAAGAAGAGGATAGAGTACCTTTGCGAGAGCAGCGGGAACCTGGCTCGTGTAGAGCGTGCCGGAAATGTCGTTAAGGTCGAAATTGAGGAATTGCTTGAGCAGACCGCTGACCGTGTTTGAAATGAACTGAATCAGCTTGTTAACATCGGTGGAATCATATTTGCCGGCGTTGTCAGGCTTATCGGGATAAACAACACTTGTTGTTTGCGCGGCGTCTTTAAGAATATCCGCCCAAAGGGCTGTGCCGTGGTGCAATGAGGAATCCAGACCCTTGAGAACGGCTAAAACGAGAGCTACGAAATCGTCCTCTTTCAAGCCTTTTTCTTCGTCAAAAATCGGGATATACTTTGTGATAAGCGTATAGTAGGAGTTAATATCCTCGTTATATCCGATGTAGCCTACTATGCTATCCTTATTGGTGAGCACAACTCTCCAAACATACCTGAGAATCTTAACAAGTACGCTTTCTTTATCCGCCGTGATCGTCATATCCGCTTCGCTCTTTGTGCCGCAGCCGCCGAGAGAAGCCCAATCGATAGCGGGTATTGTTAAATCGAATTCGTCTTTGTAAATGCTTTCACCGGTGTCGTCAACGAGACCGTCGTTGTCTGTATCAAGCTTTTTGAGTTCAGGGTCTTCTACCTTGAGAACGCCTTTGAGGAATACATTTACAAGATTTATAAGATCGTTTTGAAGATTATCATATTCGAGCATTCTCTTGCTGGGATCGTCTTCAAATAAGATATCGCAAATAATATCAAATATGCCCGAACCCCAAGGAGTTCTCTTAGCGTTATCGACATATTTATCTACGAAATCGTTATCAATCTTAAAGAGATCGAGAATCGCGCTGACAATGTTCCAGAACGGTCTGATAAGCTGAGAAATAACTATCTGCAAGCCGCCGTTATCCATAAAGGACGCGAGTGACGGAACAGCGCTGATAAGCGAGCCTAACGGATCGTCGAGATATTGCTTGAGCAGTTTTTCAACCATATCAAGCAAGTTATTAAGAGCGTTTGCCGGATCGGTGGCAAAAGCGGTTTCTTCCTTAAGCTCGGTGCCGGGAAGGGAGCCCGCGCCGAGAGCGGCAAGAAGCGCCTTGAGCGAATTGCCGTAGCCGTTAAAGCCGCTGACCTGGATCGCCTTGCCTATCGTGATGCTGGCGGACGAGCCTGCGCCTTTGATATGACCTGCGAGGATAGCGCCCGTGAAATCACGCAGCGGATACAATACCGTCTTCAAAGCTTTGAAGAAGCTAGTGATATCCGTAACTTTCCACATATCGTCCTTTATCAAATCGAACGCGCTGTAAGTTACTTCGCCGCTTTCATTTTTCTCAACATAAACATTTCTCGAGTCGTTGAGAATACCGGAGATTTCGCTGTAACCGGCAGCCAAAGCCTGAGTTGCAAGCGTTTTCGGCTCAAGATTTATGGTGTGGTTATTGCCGGCGGCATCCTTTATCTCAATGAGAGGAAGGAGCAGGCGAACAGTCTCGCTATCGAGACTATATATAGTTTTAAATATTGAGTTTATGGTTTTGCCCGTAAAGACTTTGTCTGTGAGGAAATGTTCAAGATCAATGGTATTTCCCTCTTCGTCCTTAAACAGGAAGTCGTTGAGCAGATTATCAACCAATTTGCTGAGCGTATCGACCGCCGATTTTGCGTCGTCCTCGGTGTATTTATCGGCAACCTTACCCCATTCAACGAGCGCCTGAGTCCAATCCCAATCGGCTGACCAGTCGAAATCCTCGGTAGTGTCAACGGGTCTGATAAGCTCGAATAAGCACGCAGCAAATTCGCGCTCGTCCTTCGCGGACGCGAAAAGATTTGTAAGCAGATGATCCTTCAATTCACCGATTTCATATTTCATATCGGCATCAACCGAAAGACCCTGAACGGCGTCCTCAAGGAGTTCATCTATCGCAGTTTCATTCTCCGTAACGAATGTAGACAGCCAGTAAATGAGATAAGTAAGTATATCATTCGCCTGTGCATCGGAAACGGAGATATTGTGCAAAGTCATCGTGGTGCACTTGGAATTCGGCATAGTGCCGTAAGTGCCCAAGCCGGCGATCTTTGCCCAGTTGAGATCGGGGATGGTGAATCCGATGCTTGACAGCATACCGCTTAGCAAATTCATTATGAAATCGCCGTCAAGACTGGAGAGACCAAAGCCTTCAACGGTAAGACCGGCAAGCCCTGTGAGGGGAGCGATTAAGTCTCTGAGACCGTAGCCGTCGTTATTCGCCTGACCCTCGGTGCCGCTTCCCCATGTGGGATCTTTACCGACTATCATATTGAATTGAAGCAGATAAGAGAGATTCGGCAGAATTTTAAATATATTTCTAACAACATCGCCGGACAAAATCTCCTCGACTCTGTCGAATATCGTAGTGATAAGATATTCAACAAGTTCAGGCCACTGACCGTTGTCTGAGTATGCCTTCGCTTCGGAAAAGTTCTTGATATTTTTGCAGCCGAGCAATTCGAGGAAGGGAACGATATCCTTTTCATAGCCGTTATTCCACCACTTGGATATATCGGCATGATAAGTTAAACCAACTACTATGTCGGCTTCCGCTTTTACATTGAAGAGCAAGCTGTTTACAAGCTTATCAATACATTTGAGGATAGCGCCGACTACCTGAGAAAATTCCTTAACACTGTCAATATGCCAATGAACATTATCCCAGTCGACTAAGCCCCAGTCATATTGCGCGTTACCGATAGTACGCGCGGCTCTAAGGATATCTTCATCGGTTACGCCAACTTCCGTTAACCTATCTAAAAGATTGTTAGGATCGGGCAGCATTATTACGGGATAAATGCCTAAAATACCGTGGCGCACCGCTTCAAGCGCGTTTGAGTTAAGGACGGCAGAGCCTTCCATCGCGTTCTGAATCAAGGGCATCAAAGTAAGCAGCAGCGTCTTTATCAGATTATCGGCGCTCTCGCCGGTAATAAGACCGTTGAGCATGCCCATAACAAAATCTTTAAGCGAAGTAGGCGTTGCCGCCCCGTCTTCGCCGGCGGCAAGCTGACCTATAAGATTCTTTATAGGTTCGCTGTCGAGCAAAGCATCGAGACTGTCGATCAACTTAGCGGGCTCATTCTTAACCGTGCTGTTGATTTTATCATCAGACTTGCTCTTTTCATCCCAGTTGTAATAATAAGGATAAGAAATTTTATAAGGCTCATGCTTCGGTTTATTAAGAAGCTGCTCAATCTTCGGCTCAAGCTGCCAAATTACATTCATATATTTCTGAACTTCGGGGAGCTCCTTAAATCTTTCGGGAAGCTGATCGTAGAGAGTTTGAACCTTTTTGATCTTGGATCTGACGGGAACGATATCAAGGGTTGTAAGAGGAGGTATAACGACCCTGTCGCCATCAAGATATTCGCCGAGGTTTTCTTGCGCTACGGAAAGGAATTTCCTTAAAACATAACGATCATAAGTAACCTGCGCGCTGTATGTGTTACTGTCGCCCTTATGAACATCTCTCGCGAACTTAAGGGCTTCGGTTGTTATATCTTTATCGTCATCGGGTTTTTCAAAATCGGGACCCGTGGCTTCATAAACAAGATTAGGATCAAGTTTATTAAGCTGTGTATAGTCGGGTGATTTATAAGTATATGATTCGTCATTGGGTTTGGAGAGGGGATGATTTTTGAGACCGTCGTCATGGGACTCTTCCCAAAGAAGATCGGCGTAAAGCGAATCCGCTTCATCAAGGAGGGATTTTATCGTTCTGGCTTCTCTGTCGGTTTCAATAAGATATTTCTCTTCATCCGAAGCCTCTTTATTGTAAATGTCGGAGCAATACTCAAGCTGCTCAACAACATCGATATATGCCTGGGCGACCTTATTGTTCCACAAGCCGACAAAAGTCTGCGGGTCCGTGGCGCTGTCGCCGCTCTTATAGTAGTAACCGTCAAGAGTGGTCTTCCAACTTGAAGCCTCGGGACGAGTCTTAACAGTACTCGGGAAAACATCCCAAATATTGTAAGCGGAGTCAATGAGGGATTTAACTTCGCGCAGCTCGTCAAGAGTCATATCGGAATTGATATGACCTTCGGAGAAGAGTTTCGTTCCGACTTCGATAACGGCGTCGCGGAAAACCTCTATCATATGAGACACGAAAGCCTCAAAATAGAGATTAAAGTTTTCCACGCCGGAAATATCACTCATTTTTGAACCGAAATAACGCTCATACACTTTTTGAGTGGATTCCTTGCTAAGCGCATCGGATTGAGAATTGACAGTCTGTGAGACTTTTATAACATCTTTGTCCTGTTCCTTTTCTCTTACGGAATCATATGTGGCGTCATGGCTTGCAGTCCAAATGGCGTTGTAAAGGCCTTCGGCTTTCTCCAAAATCTCAATTTCGGCAGCAAGGTCACGATCCAAATTTTCATAGATTTCGTTGGAAAAGTCGTTCCACACATTCGTTGGGAACATGTCGGCGAACGCTTTCAGCTCCTCGGAGTTTATGCGAATGGCTCTATAATTTTGATTTAACATCGCATCGTAAACTTTATATCTGTTATCAGAGTTGCCAATTGTACGCTGCTGACACTGCCACCAGAAAGCTTTAACGGTTGTGATAGCATCGTCGGGGATGGCATATAATGAGTTATTATATTGCTTAAACAGATAGTATTCGGGATCCAAAACTACGAATACATTGTTCGCCGCTCTACTATAAAGGCCCGGATCAGGCCAGTTCTCAAAACCGACACCGAACCAGTCACCAACAAGATAAGGAGACGCATCATCCCACATGGACAGGTAATCCGTCCCTGAAGGCTTAGCCATATAGGTTTTAAGCTGATTAATCAACCAGCCATAACCGTCATAAAGCGCCTTAGTATTATTTCGCCTTGTGGAACCTATGCCTTCTCGGTTTGCTACACCATATTCCAGCATGACGGCTTTCCACGCGTTTTCAACGGCAGTAAGCATATCGCAGTTCTCATTATCAACAAGAAGGGTACCGCGCTTACCCGTTTCTATATTGTACTTACCGTAATTAGCCTGCCAATCACTACCTGCTGAATTAAAGTAGTGTTGCCCAAAATAAGGACTATTGGTATAGGCTATGTTGCTGTACATTCCGGTAGAATCGTAATTACCGTATAATGCATGCGCGATGGCATCTATGTAGTCGCCAACATCGTAAGCCGTATCATAGACTTTATTCCACTCATTTGGTCTGGCAAACGCCGTAAGCCCCACCGAAAGTGAGGACAGCACCATCAAAAATGATAGGAAAAGGCTTAACATTCTTCTTGTGAATTTTCGCATAAATTTCCCCTCCAAAATCGTGAAATTTATAAAAATTATATATAATGCGTTTCGGCGGTGGATATACCCCCACTCTTCGCAATTATACAGTAGTAGTATAGCAAGCATATGTTAACTGTTGGTAAACTTTGCGTTAACTCAGCATAAATATTTGGGTGAATTTTCACAATAAATTCACATCGCGTTCATAAATTTTAACACTTTTCCCAATCCGTGGTAGCTCATCCCAAATGCCGCCCAAAATCGGGGGGAATGAGGCGCGAAAATCGCCGAAAATGCCTGTAAAGTACTTTTGCCTTACACTTTTGCCATATGTGTAAAAATTACAAAACGATTACGCCCCTGTAATACATTTTAATCATTTGTTAAACTTTGTGTTAATAATAGCCCTTTGTCCGCTTTTGGGAGAAGCCGTCCGCACGGTCGGAATATGAGCTCAATATTATCTAAAACAACACCGATAAAACGCCTTATATTTTTTACACGCTTCTCTAAAACGCCGTATATTTTTACGCGCACCTCCCTGCTCCCCCCATTGAGCCTCACTTCACACCCATATTCAATGGTAGCGAGCAGACCCCGCTCGCCCATTGATGCCCATAGCCGATGTTAGCCGAATGCTAATTATATTCCTATTCACATATGCCTTTGTTGTTCAACTGCCCTCGTATATGTTGTTATATTCAGCCATATTTTGCCATATATATGATGTTTTAAATATTTAAAACAATTATATATATAAAATATATACTATCAAATATATATCAAAATAACTTTATACAAGAAAATCCCTCCGTTTTCGCGGAGGGATTTTTGTATTGTTTGTTTGCTTATTGCCTTACAAGCTGGCGTCTTTCCATAATGTATTCATCGGACGCCGGGAACTTATTATCATAGTAAATGGTGAGTGACGCGCTCTTATTTGATAAAATAAGCAAATTCGCGTGGGATATATTTACATTTACCACCATATGGTAATCGCCCTCTACTATCTTTCCGCTTGCCACATCTACCTTTACCTTGGCATAACCGCCTTCATATATTACCTTACAGTTATCGGCGGTTGTTCCTTCAGCCCACTTTACGCCGATGCCTTCTATAGCGCCGTCTATCGCGCCAAGCGCGTTGAAGAAGTGACCTTGCGCATCCATTCCCTTATGGCTCATATTGACCGTCTGCGGAACGATCGTTATCGTTATCGTTCCGTCGCCGTTATCAACGACTTCACAACTGAGCACATCCTCGGGCGTTACCCTTGAGGTCATCAACGACGCGCCCGTCTCATCTATATCCTGATTGGGATCTCTGTTGGCGCACGGAGGAAGACCGTTTACATTTGACTGGAATATTTTGCTCAAAAGCCCCGGCGCTGCTCCGTTAATCAGAGAGTTCGCTGTTCCGTCAACAAGCAGACTGTCCGGCTTAAGAGTGAGGCTTTCCTCTACAAGGGCTTTGTAGAATACCGCCGTGCCGCCGTCCTCAGTCGTATAATTCGCGGTCTCCGCCTTTGTGGCGTTATATACCGTGTTGTAGTAATTTACTACATCCTCAACGCTTTGAAGACTTACACCGGCGTAATCATTCGGTGTAAATGTCAGCTGCGGCGCTTCGCTTTCCGCCTCGGAATCTTCGCCCGAGCCCTTTATAATATCCTCCCAAGTGCCGTCTTTTATCGTGCTTATCGCCTTGTTCATCGCCGCCATAACATAGCTGACTTCTTCATGCTTTATGATGCCGAAGCCGGCGCAGCCCACCACGATCGCGATAACGAGCACAAGAGCTATTATTTTTACAGGTTTCATACTACCTCTCCTTAAAAAATTGATAATTTAATATACACTATCAGTTTTTACTATAAACTATTATAATAAATTATTTATTAACACAATATTAACTGATTATAAACAATGTATATTTTTTATTCATTTAATTGTATTTTGCTTAAACTTGTGCTACAATAATCCTGTTTTCGGGATATTCCGTTAAAAATAACGAGGGGGGCTTAATATGTTCAACATTCTTGTTGTTGAGGACGATATGGTTTGGATGCAAAGAATATGCACTTTTCTGCGCCGCGAGGGATACAATGCCGTTGCCGCGTCAAGCCGCGCCGCCGCTCTTCAAAAGCTGGACGATGTGTTTATAGACATCTGCATTTTTGACACCGACGGCTCAGACCCCGAAACATATACTTTTTTTGAAGCACTTAACAAAAGCAATTATCAATATCTGCCCATAATCGTTACTTCATCAAGCAATTCCTTCAGCGAAATGGAGCGCGCTTTCAATATGGGGGCGGACGATTATCTTATAAAGCCGTATAATCTTGACGAGCTTTTGCTGAGGATAAAGGCGCTTTTGCGCAGGGCGAGCATCACAAACGAAAAAAAGGTGTGCATAGGCTCTACCATTCTTGATTTCGATACACTCACCCTAACGCAAAACGGCAGCGAGATACTTCTGCCTCAAAAGGAATTTCTTTTGCTTTACAAGCTAATCTCATCTATCAACAAAATCTTCAGCCGCCATCAAATTATGGACGAAATTTGGGGATTTGACAGCGAATCGGACGAAAAAACGATAAACGTGCATATCAACAGACTGCGCGAAAAGCTGAAAGACAACAAGGATATTGAGATAAAGACCGTTCGCGGAATGGGATACAAAGCCGTGTTAAAGAATAAATAAGCCTAAATCGCCAAAAGCCGTTCTTGCGAACGGCTTTTAATTTTGGATGATCGGATTCGTTTATATAATTAAAATTATCTGTCTCCGGGAATCCTCATAAGATTTTGGCGGATACCTCTGACATCTTGAAGCGCTTTGTAAAGAGCATCGTCGATTTTAAGCAAAGTATCCTCGGCGTAATTGTTGACGGCGGCAACGGATTCCTTCTTGTTCTTCTGCGCGGCGGCAAGCATATCGTTTGCCTGCGCGGTGGCGTTGCCCAAAATCTCGCTCGCGTGAGCCTGCGCGTCACGAATGGCGGCGTCGCCCTCCTCCCTGGCTCTGGCAAGGATCTCGGCAGCCTGCGCCTGCGCCGTTTGGGTGATCTGGTCACGGGCAACAAGCTCGCGAGCCTGCTCCTGCGCGTCATCGATTATAGCCTTGGCTTCCTTGTGAGCATCCTCAAGAATGGTGTTTCTCGAATCGATTATCGCCTTCGCCTGCTTCGTTTCGTGAGGCGTGTTAAGGCGTATATCCTCGATGATGGTTTTGATTTTTTCAACATCCACAAGGCTCTTTTTCGTCATCGGCATAGAGGTGGCGTCATCAAGCACATCCTCTAAATCCTCAAGTAAAATATCTGTATTAGTCATTATTTACTTCTCCTTTACATCTTGTTATTACATCATCTAAAATCTCGGCAGGAACGAAACCCGAAATGTCGCCGTTTAGACGGCAGACCTCCTTTACCATACTTGATGACAAAAACATATTTTTCCCCTTGGCGGTGAGAAAAACAGTCTCTATCTCGGGAAACAGGCTTTGGTTGGTCAGCGCCTGCTGAAATTCATAATCAAAATCCGATACGGCGCGAAGCCCCTTTACTATCGCCACAGCGCCGTTTTTTCTCGCATAATCAACGAGCAGACCGTCGTATGTATCAAACTCGATATTATCGCCTTTTACGCACTTTTTGAGAAGCCGCAGACGCTCACTCGTGGAAAACATCGAACTTTTTACGCTGTTGGTCATAACGAGAACTATTACCCTGTCAAAAAGCTCCGCCGCGCGCTCGATAATATCCTTATGCCCGAGAGTAACAGGGTCAAAGCTGCCCGGGCAAACGGCGATTTTCATATAAGGCTCAGTCCTTTCGGTAAATAGTGATCTTCGTTTTGCCGTAGAGCCGCTCCCTCACAAGCGAAAAGCCGCCGAATTTTTCGGGCAGAGTTTCATCTTTTGAGGTTTCGCACACCGCAAGACCGCCCGCGCTTACCGCGCCGTCAAGAAAAGGAAGGCATCTCTCAATAAGACCTTTATTGTAGGGCGGATCGAGAAAAACGATGCCGTATTCGGCGGGGCGGGCAAGAAACGAAACGCCGTCGCCCTCAAAAATCCTGCTCCTGTCGGAAAAGCCGCAGCGCTGTGTGTTTTCACGAACTACCTGCGCGGCGCTTTTGTTATTCTCAACAAAAACGCAGTGCGCCGCCCCCCTTGAAAGAGCCTCTATCCCCAACTGACCCGAGCCGGCAAAGAGATCAAGAACTTTTTTGCCCTCAATATCAAACTGGATAATGCTGAACAACGCCTCTTTGACGCTTTCAGCGGTAGGTCTTGTTATATCGTCTCCCCGCAGGGTGGTAAGCCTCCTGCCGCGCGCGCTGCCTGTGATCACTCTCATAATAATCTAATCCCAAAGGCAGACTTTCGCCCGCCTGCGCATTTTTATACAAATATAATTATACATTTCCGGCATTACTTAGTCAAGTTTATTTTTATAAATTACATATTATGGAAAAATTTATAAATGCTTTCGGCATTTTTTTTGCTGATTGATGGGCATTCGGCAAGCTCATCGACCGTGCTTTCCTTGATTTTGGATACCGTTTTAAAATGCTTCAAAAGCGCCTTTGCCTTCGCCTCGCCGATACCTTCAATGCTCAGCAGGCTTGACGACAATGTGCTTTTCTTGTGCTTTTTATGGTGGTAGGAAATCGCAAAGCGGTGAACTTCCTCCTGAATATCCGAAACAAGCGTAAACGCGCTGCGGTGGGAATTTATCTCTATCTCTCCCCCGCCGAAGGCTATGGCGCGGGTGCGATGCTTACCGTCCTTCACCATACCGAAAACGGGAACATTTAGCCCCATTTTTTCAATTACGGGCAACACGGCGTTTACCTGCGGCTGACCGCCGTCAAGCAGAATTAAATCGGGCAAAATCTTGAAGGTGCTGCCCTCCTCGTCATTATAATAATGATCAAATCGGCGCGTGAGAACTTCATTCATTGAGCCGACATCGTTTTGACCGTCAAAACCCTTTACGGAAAAACGCTTATAAGCGGATTTCATAGGTCTGCCGTTGTGGAATACAACCATTCCCGCCACATTATCGGCGCCGAAGGTGTGCGAAATATCGTAGCTTTCTATATACTCAGGCGGCTTTGGCAAGCCGAGCAGCTTCGCAAGCTCCTCAAGCGCCGTAAATTCCCTGCCGAGCCTGCCCTCGCTCTGCGCAAGATGCTCCGAGGCGTTTTGAACGCACAGCTTGACTATCGAAAGATGCTCGCCCTTTTGGGGATGAATAAACTCCGTTTTCTTCCCTCTTTGCTTTTCGAGAAACTGTCGAAGGAGCTCCTCATCCTCAACATCGCCGTCAACGGCTATGCGCGAGGGTATTCTGCTCCGCATCGCGTAATACCGTTCAATAAGCTCAAAACGGGCGGCGGGCATATCGTCAACGCTGTCTATTATCCAAAATTCATCATCGGTGAGCCTGCCGTTTTCAAAGCGTATCACCTCAAAGCACGCCTTCTTTTTGCCGTTTACAAGGGCGAAAACATCCTCCTCCGGCACATTTATGGAAACGACCTTCTGCCTTTCGTCAAGGTGCTTTATTGCCCTTATCCTATCCCTCAGCTTGGCGGCTTCCTCAAATTGCAAATTTTCAGAGCACTCGTTCATTCGCCGTGTCATTTCACGCACCGCCGCCTTGCTTCCGCCTTTCAAAAACGAAACCGCGTCACGCGTGTTGGCATTGTATTCCTCTTTTGTTATTCTGCCCGCGCAAGGAGCGGAGCACAGCCCCATAAACCCGTTTAGGCAGGGGCGCGATTTACCGTAATCCCTCGGAAATTGCTTATTGCAACGCGGCAGCTTAAAAATTTTCAGCGTTTCCTCAACCGCCTGCTTTACGGAAAAGCCCGAAATATACGGCCCAACATATTCCGCGCCGTCATCTTCAATGCGTTTACACTCCGAAATTCTCGGAAAATCGCCCTTGGTTATCTTGATATAGTTATAGCCCTTGTCGTCTTTCAAAAGAATGTTGTATTTGGGCATATGCTGCTTTATGAGCGAGCACTCAAGCACCAGCGCCTCAAATTCCGTGTCAACAAGAATATAATCGAAATCATCAACATTTTCAACCATTCTGATGACCTTGAGAGAGTGGTTTGAATGCGAGCCGAAATACGACGACACCCTGTTTTTGAGCTTTTTCGCCTTGCCGATGTAGATAATTTTTTTATCCTTGTTTTTCATAATGTAAACTCCGGGCTGCATCGGCAGCGCCATCGCCTTTTTGCGAAGCTCCTTTTCGGTCACATTCTCACCTCCCCGAAATATGCTTTTCCAAAAAATAAGGGTACAGAATTACTCTGTACCGCAATATTTTAAATATTATAAGAGTTTTAAATCAATCGGCAAATCCGCTTTTTACAAGAGCGATAAGACCCTCAACAGCGTTTTCCTCATCAGAACCGTCTGCAATAATGCGAATGTCGGTGCCGCCCATTATTCCGAGCGAAAGAACGCCTAAAAGTGATTTCGCGTTAACTCTTCTCTCTTCCTTTTCCACCCAGATAGACGACTTGAATTCGTTTGCCTTCTGAATAAAAAATGTGGCGGGGCGAGCGTGAAGCCCAACCTGATTCTCAACTTTAACATCTTTTACAAACATTCTTAAAAACCTCTCATCATTCAATAATAGAATAAACAAACCGTTTATTATTTATTCAGTTTTCTTACCTATTATATCACCAAAGACGATTTGGTCAACCGATTATTTTAAAGTTCGTATGCTTTATGAAACAAATACAAATTATTATGCCCCGTTTTGTGCAAAATTCACATAATTTTTTACTTATTTTAACTGTTTCAAAAATTCTTTATCCGCCTTGTCGAGCTCGGCGGTTTCAAGCATATCGGGGCGGCGTTTCGCGGTGCGTTCAAGGGATTGACGCCTGCGCCATTTTTTTATATTTTCGTGATGCCCCGTTATCAGTATCTCCGGCACTGTTCTGCCGTGCCATTCATACGGTCTTGTATATTGAGGATATTCAAGAAGCGAGTCAAAATGGCTCTCATCCTCAAAGCATTCGTCATCGGAAAGCACGCCGGGCAACATTCTTGAAACGGCGTCGGCAAGTATCAGCGCGGGCAGCTCACCGCCCGTGAGAACATAATCGCCAACGGAAATTTCCTCGGGCTGTAGCTCCTCTATCACCCGTTCGTCTATGCCCTCGTAGTGACCGCATAAAAGAGCGATATTGTCAAGCCGAGCAAGCTCCTTTACGCGCTTTTGCGTAAGCTGCTTGCCCTGCGGCGTAAGATAAATGAGATGGGGCGTTTTGCCGAGCCTTTTACACAGCGCGCCGAAGCAGTCAAACACAGGCTGCGCCTGCATTATCATACCCATTCCGCCGCCGTAGGGAGTATCGTCTACCCTGCGGTGCTTGTCCTGCGTATATTTTCTTATATCGGTGCATCTTATTTGCACCTTTCCCGCCTTGCGCGCCCTGCCTATAACGCTTTCACGCAAGTAGGCGTAGCACATTTCGGGGAAAAGAGTCAATATGTCAATCCTCATCGAAAAGCCCTTTCATCGGAATAATTCCGATAACTTGATATTCCGTGTTTATTTCTTTGACTATATCGGGGATCATCGGCACAAGTCTGCGTTTTTTGCCGCTTTCGATTTCGAGAATATCGGACGCGCCGTAGTTTAAAACATCAACTACTCTGCCGTATTCCTCCTCGGTGTCTGCATTCACAACATAACAGCCGATGAGATCCTGAATATAGTTCGCGCCCTCCTCTATTTTCGCGTCGCCGCGGTTGCCGTAAAGAATCTTATTTTTATAATTTTCGGCACTCTCCAAAGAGGTGATCTCATCAAACGAGATCAAAGCGTGATTTTTCTGCTGACGAACGGAGGCAACATTCAGCGCCCGTTGACCGTTTTCGTCGAGATAAAGCCGTTTAAACTGCTTCAAATATTCAATTGAATCGCACCAGAGCTCCATTTTCATCTCGCCCTTGACGCCGTGGGTATTTATCAGCCTGCCCACCTCAAGAAATTGCTTCATTTTGCCACCAAATTCGTTTTTATGTTTTAGCCGATACTTTATCTTAAATTGCGTTTAAACCTGATCATTAAGCTTTTTAATGAGCTTTGAATATATGTTTTCGCAAAACCAGGGCTCTGTTGATTTTTTCAAAGCCTCGTCGAAGGTCAGCCACGCTACCATACTGTTTTCGCCCGCTCTCGGAGTGAGCTTTTCATTTTCGTTTGCCTCCAAAAGATAGGTGAAATTCAGATGCAGGTGCGAAGAAACATATTCGCCTCTTTTAATATGCCCGTCCACGGTCAAAATCTCAACGGAAAATATATCGTTGAAAACGGGAACTACTGTTTTTATCCCGCTCTCCTCCTCCGCTTCCCTGACGGCTACGCCGAGCAGATCTGTCTCGCCGTCCGCATGACCGCCGATCCACGCCCAAGAGTTGTAGATATTGTGAAACGCCATAAGCACCTTTGTGCGGGCTTTGTTCACGACCCACGCGGAAACGGTGATGTGAGCCGCCGCGCTTTCGCGTGTGAAAATTTTGCCGTTATTTTCCATAAGCGCAAGAATAAGGCGCTTATCCTTTTCCTCCTGCTCGTTATACGGAGTATAGTTTTTCAGCTTTTCGGCAACATTCATATTTTTCCCTTTTCTTTCGGATTTTTTTCATTTATAATATAATACAACAGGAATATAAAAAAATCAATGACCGGCAATTTTGCCTTTTTACGCTAAATATGAAAGAACTCATTTAAAAAAAAACAAAAACCGCCGATAATGCTGACGCATATCGGCGGTTTTACGCGTTATTGTGCAAAATTTCGTGTTTTAAAGAACACGGACTTATCGGCGCTCGAATAAGCGCCTTTGCTTTTTTGAAATCATTGAAAAAATCAGTCTATTTCAACCGAAATTCTTTCATCGTTTCTCGTTGCCGCCGCGCGCATAACAACGCGGATAGCCTTGGCGATTCTGCCCTGCTTTCCTATAACTCTGCCCATATCATCTTCGGCAACATGAAGATGATATACGATAACGCCCTCTTCGTTCGGCTCGTCAACATCTACCGAAACGGCGTCGGGCTCATTCACAAGTCCCTTTGTAATGGTTATCAACAAATCCTTCAAAGAATACACCTCCGATTTGAACTTTTACAAAGCTCAAATAATACCTTCTTTTTTCAGAATGACCTTAACGGTGTCTGTGGGCTGAGCGCCGTTAGCTATCCATTTCTTTGCTTTTTCGGCGTCGATCTTGATTTCCGCAGGGTCAACCATAGTGTTGTAGGTGCCTATTTCCTCGATGAAACGCCCGTCGCGCGGAAATCTTGAGTCAGCGACTACAACGCGGTAGAAAGGAGCCTTCTTTGCGCCCATTCTGCGAAGTCTGATTTTTACTGCCATTTTTAGTACCTCCAAAAATATTTATGAATTTATATCTACTAAACCATTTAATACTGAAATGGGTTAATACTTACTTAAAACCCGAACGGGTTGCTTTTTCCTCTGCCCGTCATTCCCATCATTTTTTGAGCCATTTCGGGATTTTGACGCATCATTCGCTGCATTTTTTTGCTCATTTTAGGACCGCCGCGACCGCCGAATTGACTGAGCATTTTCTTCATTTGCTTATACTGTGAAAGGAGTTTGTTAACATCCTCCACCTGCATACCGCAGCCCGCCGCTATTCTGCGCTTTCTCGACGGATTTATAATATCGGGATGCTCCCTCTCTTTAAGGGTCATCGAATAAATTATCGCCTTGAATTTGACAAACGCCTTTTCGTCGATGTCGCTTTCCTTTATCTTATTGCCGATGCCGGGAAGCATTTTGATTGTATCCTTAATACTGCCCATTCGCTCAAGCTGCTCGAACTGCGACAGAAGATCGTTTAAATCAAATTTATTTTTTGCGAGCTTTCTCTCAAGCTCGGCGGCTTTCTTTTCGTCAAGGCTCTGCTCCGCCCGTTCTATGAACGACAAAACATCGCCCATTCCGAGTATTCTTGAAGCCATACGGTCGGGGTGAAAGCTCTCCAAATCGCCTAACTTTTCGCCCGTGCCGACGAATTTTATCGGTTTGCCCGTTACCGCTCTTACCGAAAGCGCCGCGCCGCCTCTCGTGTCGCCGTCCAGCTTGGTGAGCACAACGCCGTCTATTCCGAGAGTTTCGTTAAAGCTCTTCGCTACATTTACAGCGTCCTGCCCCGTCATAGCGTCTACCACAAGAAGTATCTCGTTAGGGTGAACGCTTGAACGAATATCCCGAAGCTCCTGCATAAGCTGCTCGTCTATATGCAGTCTGCCCGCCGTGTCGAGAAAAACATAGTCGTAGCCGTGATCCCTCGCGTGCTTTACCGCCTCTTGAGCGATTTTTATCGGACTTTCCGTTCCCATCTCAAAAACGGGAACATCTGCCTGAGCGCCGACTACCTGAAGCTGTTTTATAGCCGCGGGGCGGTAAATATCGCAGGCTACGAGCATCGGTCTGTGCCCCTCGTTTTTCAGTTTAAGAGCTATCTTCGCGCAATGCGTGGTTTTACCTGAGCCCTGAAGCCCGCACATCATAACGACCGTTGGCGGGTGATTTGCTATGGCGAGACGGCTTTCCGACCCGCCCATTAGACTTGTGAGCTCCTCGTTTACTATCTTAATGACCATCTGCCCGGGGGTGAGGGATTCCATAACATCCTCGCCTACGGCTCTGTCGGTCACGCTCTTTGTAAAATCCTTTGCTACCTTATAGTTTACATCCGCCTCTAAAAGCGCAAGGCGCACCTCGCGCATCGCCTCTTTTACATCGGATTCGGTAAGTTTGCCTTTGGCACGGAGCTTTTTAAAGGAATTTTCAAGCCTTTCGGAAAGACCTTCAAATGCCAAAACGGGTCAACTCCTCTGCTCTTACTCGCCGAGCATATCGGCGATGGTTTTGATTTTCGCGGCGTTATAGGAAATTTCCTTGGAAAGCCCGTGAGAAAGATTGAAATCGTTTATTATCTCGGCGCACTCTTTGATTTGCTCAAGACCCAATTTCATTTCATTAAAACGCTTCGCAAGCCCCAAACGGTTTTCCATATCGAAAAGCTGATTTTCCGCCCTCTTGATAGCGTCCCTAACTCCTTGGCGGGTTATGTCCTCGTTTTCCGCGATTTCCGAAAGGGAAAGGTCTTCATCATAGTAATATTCAAGAAAGTCGTGCTGCTTTTTAGTAAGCATCTCGCCGTAAAAATCAAGCAAAAAAGATATTTCAAGATTCTTGGCCATTTTTATCCCTCCCGAAAATGTGTAAAGTATTTCATCTTTACAGCACAAATAATTATACATTTGCTTTGTCCGTAAGTCAAGGGAAAACACACAAATTTTTTTAAAAAAATTTACTCGAAAACTATTGACACAATTTGTTGTTTTGAGCCTGTCCTCACGGCACAATATAGGGTAGATTATTGAAAAAGCAAATGAACGGACGCCCTCCTGAGGTCCAATAAAACAGTATCTAAACAATACCGGCAAAGGGTTCCAAACAGGGGCATAACAAATGAGAACAGACATATCCGGTTTATCGACCGGATATGTCTGATTCTTTTACTGGGTAGTCTCTATCAAAATAATAACCGTAGCTTTAATATTGTTATTATCTTTTCGCTATTCTTTCCGCTATTAAATTTTTAATGATAGGCATCTTAATTACAATCAAAATCAATTTATTTCATAGCTCCACCCAAGGCGTTCATAAGGTCATTAACTTCATCCGAACTCACACCGTATGCGTCAGCAATATCTCCAACATCTTTATCATATTTGCTACCATATCCATATGAACTGTTGCTTGAATACGAACTACTTGATTTCGAGTCACAGTTGGCAAATATTAAAATAATAATAACTATAACTACTAAAATCCAAAAAAATTTTTTCATAAATATGACACATCCTTTAATTTAATTTACATGTATTTCATTTTTTGCGACAATAACTCGCTGCCGAATATCCGGCAGATTTTCAGCATTCATTAAATCTAAATCTTTTAATGCCCGTTTTCTACATATTTCTTTCTCCTTTTCCATTTTATAGCCATATTATAGCCCGTTTACGGGCAATTGTCAATATAAAAACATCAAATTACAATAATAATTGAGGGAGTTGATTTGATGATAGTTTTTGACAAACTGTGGAAAACCCTTAAAGAAAGAAACATATCGCAATACAAACTCATTAAAGAATACAAAATCAGCACGGGTCAGCTTGACCGATTGCGAAAAAACGAAAATGTGAACACTTACACACTTAACACCCTTTGTGAAATACTTGATTGTAAATTAGATGATATTGCCGAATATAAAAAGGAGACCGAATGAAAATCACACGGTCTCCTAATTTTTTTGCCGTCTCTTTGTTTTCCAACACGAAATGATATTTGATTGAGTAAAGCGACCGAACATCGGCATTTGCCGACAGGTCTCTTCAAGGAAAAAGCTCGATTTTGCAAAAAAAATTGCTCCCTTGCGAGAGGGAGCAATCGTAATTTATTAAGGATTATTTCAACGCGGCGATGGTGACGCCGTTTTCGCCCTCGCCGTAAACACCGAGGCGAAATTCCTTTATATTCGGGTGTTTTTTCAGCATATCGGCAACGGCGCTGCGCAGCGCGCCCGTACCCTTACCGTGTATTATCCGTATCTCGCTTATGCTGTTTAGCACACATTTATCAATATAAAGACCGAGATTTGCAAGCGCTTCGTCAACGGTCTGACCTCTCAGGTCGATTTCGGTGCGCACATCCGCGTCGGCGCGTGATGAAGTGCGGTAAAGGCTCGCCGTGCGCCTTTGCTGCGGTTTTTTCTTCTTTTCGGCAAGCATAAGGTCGCAGAGCTTTACACGCGTTTTTAGCATACCCGACTGCACAAGGGCTTTATCGCCGTTTATCTCAAGCACCTCGCCCTCGCCTATTCCGCGTATTATAACGCCGTCGCCCTTGACGAGCGGGCGGGGCAGAACATAATCCTCATCCCAATTATCGGCAATTTCACGCGGGTTGACTATATCGTCCATTTCACCGAAACGGTTTTTCATCTCACGCCTTGTTTTTCTCGCCGTCTCCGTTGCGTTGGAGGCGGTAGCGTCTTTTTTCAGGAGCTCAAGCTGAAGCAAAAAATCGGAGCTCTGCCGTTTGGCGGCGTTTATTATCTTTTCAGCCTCGCGCTTCGCCTTTTCAATCTCGTTTTTACGAAGCTGCTCTATTCTGTCTTTTTCGGATTTTGCGTTTTCCTTTATCCTGTTTGCTTCCCGTGTTTCCAGCTCTGCTCTTTCTTTCTCGGCTTCAAGCTCCATACGGGTGCTTTCAAGCTTTCCGAGCACCGCCTCAAACGATCGGTTATCCGTTCCCACAAGCATTCTTGCGTTATCAACAACGGATTTTTCCATACCCAGATGCTCGGAAATAGCAAAAGCGTTTGACCTGCCCGGAACGCCTATCAACAGCTTGTAGGTGGGCTTGAGCGTTTCCACATCAAATTCACAGCAGCCGTTTATTACGCCGTTGGTTTCAAGGGCGTATGCTTTAAGCTCCGCATAATGGGTTGTGGCGGCGATTTTCGCGCCCTTTGAGCGCAGGTTTTCTATTATTGAAACGGCAAGCGCCGCGCCCTCCACGGGGTCTGTGCCCGCTCCGAGCTCATCTATGAGCACAAGGGAATTTTCGTTTGCCTTATTCATTATGTCTATGATATTCACCATATGCGACGAAAAGGTTGAAAGGCTCTGCTCGATGCTCTGCTCATCGCCCACATCTACAAGAACGCTGCCGAATACGGCGATTTTCGACTGATCTGCGGCGGGTATCATCAAGCCGCAGGCGGCCATAACGGTGAGCAGACCTATTGTTTTTATAGAAACCGTCTTTCCGCCGGTGTTCGGACCTGTAATAACAAGAGTATCAAAAGCTTCGCCCAATTCAACATTGATAGGCACCGCCTTTTTCGGGTCGAGCAAAGGATGCCTTGCTTTTTTCAGCTCAATAATTCCATCGCTGTTGAGGATAGGCATTGTTGCTTTCATTTTATATGCGAGGTGCGCCTTGGCGAATATCAAATTCAGCATCACGGCGCTTTCGTATGATTGCTTTATACTGTCCGCGAAAGTGCCCGCCTGCGCCGAAAGCTCAAAAAGGATCCTCTGTATTTCGTCCCTTTCCCTGCCCTCAAGCATTTTGATCTCGTTGTTAGCGTCCACCACGGAAACGGGCTCAATAAATACCGTTGCGCCGGAGGCTGATGTGTCGTGCACAAGCCCCGGAACATTGCCTCTGCTCTCAGCTTTTACGGGGATAACATATCTGCCGCTTCGCTGAGTAACTATGGGCTCTTGCAAATACTTTTGATAATGCGCGCTATGTATCATCGAATCCAGCTTTTCGCGGATGGAATTGGATTTCGCGCGTATTTTTCTGCGGATCTCCGACAGCTCCTCTGACGCGCCGTCCGCTATCTCGTCCTCGCCGAGAATCGTTGAGAATATCCTTGTTTCAAGATATTTATTTACGGTAATTCCGTCAAAGAAAAAATCAAGATTTGTTTTTATCCCCGAACAATGCCCGTACCATTCGTAAAGAGAACGCACGCACCGCAGAGTGCCGGCGATATTCAGAAGCTCAACGGTGTTGAGAGCGCCGCCCGCCGCCGCTCTTTGAAGAGGGTTGTTGACATTTTTAAGCCCCGAAAAGGACGGCGCGCCGAAACGCGCCAGCAGAGAGTGGGCGTCAAAGGTCTGCGCAAGCCAAAGCTGCGCTTCGTTTATATCTTCCGTGGGAGTAAGCCTGAGCGCGAGCTCCCTCGCATCATCGCAGGTGGTCTCCTCTGCAAGCATATCAAGAACGCTGTTAAGTTCAAGCGATTTACAGTGTTTATTCATATCTGTTGCAACCCTTTAAAAAATTCAAGAGCGCTGAGCTTTCGCTGCACCCTTGAAAGCGTGTATTTTTCCGCCAGCTCCCCAAGGAGCTTTATATTTTCATCACTGAGACTGAACGCGAATATTTTGGCGGGCTCGGTAAGGCATATAAACCGCACCGCCGTTATAACTGTTTTCGGCACGGCGAGCGCCTCGCTCTTAGGGCAGTTTTCGCAGTAGATTTTGCCCTCAAGCGTGTCGAAATACATTGTTGGGGTTTCATATGTACCGCAGTTGTCGCAGGCTAAAACGGAGGGCATATACCCGCCTATGCACATTGCCCGCAGTTCAAAAACGGCTTTTACCTGAAAAATGTTTTTTTCGCCCTTGCACAGCAGATGAAGAGAATTCAGCGTAAGGCGCAAAAGCTCCTCCTCCGGCTGCTCCTGCGCGCTCATCTCATAGGCAAGCTGGGCAAAATACTGCGCAAGGGAGAGCCTGTCTATATCCCTGCGAAGCTCAAAAAACACTTCTATAGGCGAAGCGTCATCCACGGTAAAGGCGTCTTTCGTCTTATAAAGCGTAAAATTGCTGTAAGCAAAAAGCGCCGTTGCCGAGTTCATTTTGCTTTTCATCTGCTTTGCCCTGCGCACAAATGCCTTGATAATTCCGAAATCAGCGGTAAGGAGAGTAACTAAACGGTCACTCTCCCCTATCGTCTGCTCCCTTATTACCAAACCCTTCGTTGCTCTTTGCATTGTTTTCTGCCTTTAATTTATCTTCATTTTGCCTGTATTTCAGATATTCATATATATTTCCCGTTTGGGTGAAGCGCACCCAATTATCATCTATCATATTATCACCGCCAAATAAGAGTAGGCTGCCTCTGCTCTTATTTTATCCTATGGCGGCATATATAATTTGTGCCATTTTAATCCAACCCGAAATTGCGGATAAGACCTTCCCTGTTGCGCCAGTTTTCCTTAACCTTTACCCAAGTGTGAAGATTTATTTTCACGCCGAAAAACCTTTCGAGGTCTATTCTTGCTCCCGTCGATATTTTTTTGAGCATAGAGCCGTTTTTTCCTATCAGCATACCCTTGTGGCTCTCCCTCTCGCAATAGATAACCGCGTCTATATCAAGAAGCTCCCTGCCCTCGCGCTCGCGCATTTTTTCTATTGAAACGGCAATGCCGTGAGGCACTTCCTTATCGGTAAGGCGAAGTATTTTTTCCCTGATGACCTCGGATGCTATCACCCTTTCGGGCTGGTCGGTCAGCGTATCGTCGGGGAAAAAATGGGGGCTTTCAACGCATAGCTTTTTCATTTCCTCAACGAGGGCTTCCATTCCCTCGCCCGTTGATGCCGACACAGGCGTAACGGCGCAAAAATCATAATATTTTGAAAGCTCCGCTATTCTCTCTAAAATGCTGTTTTTATTCTTTAAAGTATCTATCTTGTTTATAACAAGAATTACGGGCAGCCTTTCCTGCCTGAATTTTTCTATAAGCTCAATTTCCTTTTCACCGAGCTCGCCGGACGGCTCCGTCACAAACAAAGCGGCGTCCGTGCCGCCTATACTGTCTCCAACGGCTGTGTTCATATGCTCGCCGAGCTTATTGTGGGGCTTGTGAAAGCCGGGGGTATCGGTAAACACAAGCTGTGTTTCGTCAAGCGTGAGAACGCCCATAATTTTAGTGCGCGTTGTCTGCGGCTTAGGTGAAACAATGGCTATTTTTGCCCCAAGCAATCTGTTTAGAATGGAGGATTTGCCCACATTCGGCTTGCCCACTATGGAAATAAAAGCGGTTTTCGTCATTATTTGTCACCCATATAATAGCTGCTGTCTCTCTTCCAGCCTATGCGGGTGAGCACCGTTTCCTCTTTTTCCCTCATATGCACTTCCTCAAGGCCGCCTTTTTCGTGGTCATAGCCGAGGAGATGGAGCATTGAATGAACGGTGAGAAAGCCCACCTCGCGCTGAATGGCGTGATTGTAAAGCTCCGCCTGCTCCACCGCCTTTTCCATAGAAATAACTATATCGCCAAGGAGCTTTGCGCCGGTGTCGCGGTTTATATCGTAAACCCCGTTTTCGCCGAGTGGGAAAGAGAGAACATCGGTTTCGCTGTCTATATTCCTGTATTCCCTGTTGAGTTCCCTTATCTGCTCGTTATTTACAAAGCGGACGGATACCTCGGCAGGGCCGTCAAACTTCTCGTTTTCAAGAACTGCGTGGCAACAGCGGCGGATAAGAAGCCTTATCCCCGTGGGTATCCTCACATTTTTCTGGTCGTTTGTTATTCTAACCTTTACTGATTTCATACTTTATCTTTTATCCTCGTTTTCATATTTTTCGTAAGCCTTAATTATATCCTGCACCAGCTTGTGGCGCACAACATCCTTTTGAGTGAATTTGCAGATCTCTATATCGTCCACATTTTTCAGTATTTTAATTACTTTTTTCAGCCCTGATTTTTTGCCGTCGGGAAGGTCTATCTGCGTTATATCGCCCGTAACCACCATTTTTGAATTGAAGCCGAGCCTCGTGAGAAACATTTTCATCTGCTCGGGGGTGGTGTTCTGCGCCTCGTCAAGAATAATGAAGCTGTCGTCAAGAGTGCGCCCGCGCATATACGCGAGCGGCGCTACCTCGATAGCTCCCCTTTCATGATAACGCTGGAAATTTTCGCCGCCCAGCATATCGAAAAGCGCGTCGTAGAGCGGTCTTAAATAAGGATCAACCTTGCTTTGCAGATCTCCTGGAAGAAATCCGAGCTTTTCCCCCGCCTCCACCGCGGGGCGCGTGAGGATTATTTTGTTTACCTCTTTGGCGCGGAAAGCGGTCACGGCTTTTGCCACGGCAAGATAGGTCTTGCCCGTGCCGGCAGGACCGATGCCGAAGGTTATTGTGTTTTCGTCTATCGCCTCGCAGTATTTTTTCTGCCCCAGCGTTTTAGGCTTAACGGGCTTGCCCTTCGCAGAAATACATATTGATTCGCCCGTCATGGTGTTGAGCTTGTCCTCACTGCCCTCTTTCACAAGCGAAATGGCGTAGCGCACATTCTGCTCGGAGAGTGATTCGCCCTTGTTGATAAGCGTCAAAAGGCTTTTCAGCGCGCGGACAGCTTGCGACACCTTTTCCTCATCGCCGACCACCTTTAGATCGCTGCCACGGCTTATTACGGAAACGCCGTATTCCCTTTCGATAAGCTCAATATTCTCGTCAAAAGAGCCAAACAGATTTACCGCCTGCTCCATCGCGTCCAATTCCAAAACATATTCCGTCATTTCTTTATCTCTGCCTTGATAAGTTCTATTCTTCTGTCCTCAACCTTTTCAACGGTGAAAACTATATTTTCAAATTCAGCCTTTGCGGGACTTTCCTCGCCGCCCGTTGGCAAAAAACCGAGCAGATTTATAACAAATCCCGCGAGCGTATCATAATCCCCGTCTGGAATAGTTATATTCAGCATTTGGCTGACTTCGTCAGTCCCCGCAGTACCGTCAAACAAAAAGGTGTGCTCGTCTATTTTTTTAAATGTTTCCTGCTCGTCGTCGTACTCATCCTGAATATTGCCGACGATGCTTTCAAGAATATCCTCCATAGTCACAAGCCCCGCCGTTCCACCGTACTCGTCAACAACGATAGCAAGCTGAATCCTCGTTTCGGTCATTTTTGCGAACAGCTTTCCGCACTCTATCGTTTCGGGCACGAAAAGAGGCTCGCGTATATAATCCTTCAGGTTTTCATCGGGGGATATCTTTGTGCCTATGAATTTTAGAAGATCCTTTACATAGATTATCCCCACAACATTGTCTATATCCTCGTCATAAACGGGTATGCGCGAACAGCCCGCCTTGATGGCAAGCGCCGCCACATCGGCAAGGGAAGCGTTTATATCCACCGCCTCAATATCGGTGCGGTGCGTCATTATATCGCCCGCGTTTAAGTCGTCAAGCTGAAAGATGTTGTTTATCATCTCTCTTTGCGATACTTCAAGCTCGCCCACATTTTTATCATCGTCAACAAGCTGTTTTATTTCCTCTTCCGTAGAGTTCTTTCTAAACAGCTTTATAAGATTACCTGCCATAAAGGCATAAACCCCCAATAATTTTTTGCCCGTTCGCCGTTTTGCCTATAAAAAACGCACTTAGGCTTTTTAATTATATACTTTTTAAAATTGTTTGTAAAGATATATGTTTTATGTTGTAAAAACAGCGATTTTATGTTATATTAGAAATACAAAAAAGCTAAAAAGGATTATACGGAGAAACAATATTGCTTGAAATAAACGAACGCGATGTCTGGCAGGTCCTTGCCGAAAGCGACAGACCCACCGTTATCTACGGAATGGGCAACGGAGCGCAGATGATAATATCCGCCCTTGAGCAACGGGGCGTTAAAACATCCGATATTTTCGCAAGCGACGGCTTTGTCAGAGGTCACTCCTTTATGGGGCACAAGGTGCTTACCTATTCCCAGATCTGTGAAAAATACGATGACTTCAATATTGTTCTCGCGTTCGCTGTGCGTCAACCCGAAATGCTTTACAGAATAAGGGAGCTGAGCCGAGAGAGAAATCTGTTTGCGCCTGATGTTCCGATAGCCGGCGGCGGGCTTTTTACAAGAGAATTTTTTGAGGAAAACAGGGAAAAATTCGAGCTTGTTTACGAACGATTGACGGATGAGGAAAGCAAACGCGTTTACGGCAACATAATCAATTTTAAAATCAGCGGTAAAGTAGAATACCTTTACAGTTCAACAGAGTACAGCAAGGCAAATATCTTTAAGGATATTTTGAATTTAAATAAAGACGATATTATTGTTGATATCGGCGCGTATGACGGGGACACCGTTAGGGAATTTACCGAATTTACGGGCGGCTGTAAAAAAATATACGCCCTTGAGCCCGACGGGAAAAATTACCGCAGACTTGTTAAAAACACCGCCGATATGCCGAATGTAACAACATATAACCTTGGCGCGTGGAGCTGTAAAGGCAATTTGATTTTTTCCGAAACGGCGGGCAGAAATTCACATATCGGCAGTATCGGTAAGCCCGTTGAGGTTACGGATATAGACAGCCTTATAAATGAGCCCGTAACCGTTATAAAAATGGATATTGAGGGCGCGGAGCTAAAAGCGCTTGAGGGCTGCGAGCGGACGATAAGGCGGTACGCGCCAAAGCTCTATATCTGCGCGTATCACCGAAATGACGATCTATTCGCTCTGCCGCTTAAAATACTTCAATTAAACGGCGATTATAAACTCCATTTCCGCCACTCGCCATATATTCCCGCTTGGGAAAGCAATTTCTACTGCACTGTCTGAAAGGCGCCGATACATAATGAAAGAATTTTACATTGCAAACAAAACTTATATCGACATAGCGATAGGCGCGGTCATTTTCGCGGCGTTTTTCCTGCTGAGAAAAGTGCTTACAAAGTTTCTGCTCACTCTTGTGGGAAAGCTTCTGTTTATGAAAAAGCCCGAGCTGAGGAACGGATTTGTTGAGAGCCTTACAAGACCCGTTTCGTTCTTCTTTGCGCTTTTGGGGCTTTATCTCGGAGTTTATTTCAATTTTCAAAAGCCCGCCGTCACAACCGTTTTTAAAATCCTTATCATAGCTTTTGCCGCCTGGTGCGCAATAAGCTTTATTTCGCAGAATCTTCAAACGATTTTCGATTTAAGGCAAAAAAGCGCTTCCGTTCACGGCGTTGCCGTTAAATTCATCTCAAACATTCTTATTATTATAACGCTCTGCCTCGCCGCCGTTATGATAGTTTCGGAGCTGGGCTACAACATTAACGGGCTCATAACGGGGCTCGGGGTTGGAGGTCTTGCCGTTTCGCTCGCGGCGCAGGATTCGCTTAAAAACCTTATTTCGGGCTTTGTGATACTTTATGACAAGCCGTTCGTTCTCGGCGATTTGATAGAAACGCCGGATTACAAGGGCTTTGTTGAGGATATAACGATGCGCTCAACAAGACTTCGCAGGCTCGACGACGCGGTTATCGTTGTGCCAAATTCCGCTTTGGCGGACGCGTATGTTACAAACTACGCCAAGCTGAATAAAAGGCTTTCGGAGTTTAAAATAGGGCTTTTGTATTCGACCGAAAGCGAAGCGCTGAAAAAATGCGCCGACGAGATAAGAGAATATCTGCTTAACGAGGAAAGCGTGGACAACGAAACGGTGAGAGTATGCTTTTCGGATTACGGCGAATCCTCGGTAGACCTGACGATAAGGTTTTACACAGACATTGTTGACATAGAGCTTTACAATAAATTTATGGAGGCTCTTAATTATAAAATCAAGGAAATCGTTGAAAATAACGATACCGATTTTGCGTATCCGACGAGAAGCATTCGCATAGAAAAGGAATAAAATGTACGAACTTATTTACGGAATTATAATTTTATTTGCAACCTTTACCGGCGCTTTTGTGGGGCTCGGAGGCGGAGTCATCATAAAGCCTCTGCTCGACCTTATCGGGCGCGATGGCATCGCGGTTGTAAACTTCATTTCCGCGTGCGCCGTTTTCAGTATGAGCATAAGCTCAACGGTAAGGCATATAAAGGCGAAAACAAAAATTGATTTTAAATTCATAGTAATACTTTCCGCAGGCGCGGTAGCGGGCGGCATAGGCGGCTCAACGCTGTTTGATTATCTGCTCACCGTGTTTGACAATGACTCTCTGAAACGCCTTCAAGGGCTTATTCTCGGAATACTGCTTGTGGCGTCGGTCATATATGTAAATGTCAAAAACGCCAAAAGCTTCAAAGTAAAAAATCCCGCGGGAATCGTTATCGTGGGTCTCGCGCTCGGCTTCATTGCCTCTTTCCTCGGAGTCGGCGGCGGGCCGATAAATGTGGCGTTTCTTGTGCTGTTTTTCTCAATGAGTATGAAAGAGGCGGCTGTCTACAGCGTTGGCACGATATTTTTCAGCCAGCTTTCAAAGCTTGTAAGTATGGCTGTAAGCTCAAGCATTCCGGCGGTATCCCCCACAGTGCTGATAACAGCCGTGGTCTGTGCCGTTGTCGGAGGTATACTCGGCGCGAGAATGAATAAAAAAGGCAATGAAAAAGTAATAAAAACGGTGTTCACGGTGTGCGTTGCCGCGATAGCCGCCGTTGATTTTTACAACGCGATAGCGTAAATACGCTAAAATATTGAAAGGGGTCAATAATGGAAAAGAAAAACATCATCTTCTACTTTTCGGATCAGCAGAGATGGGACACTGTAAACGAAACCGTAACGCCGAATCTTATGAAGCTGGCGCAGGAGGGCGTTTTGTTTGAAAACAACTTCACCTGCCAGCCCGTATGCGGCCCTGCGAGGGCATGCCTGCAATCGGGGCTTTACGCCACGCAGGTGGGCTGCTATTGGAACGGCATCTCCCTGCCGAGGGATATTCCCCCGCTCGCAAGATATTTCAACGAGGCGGGATATGAAACGGCATACATAGGCAAATGGCATTTGGCGTCCGACCGTTATCCGGGAATAGGTCTGCACTGTGAAAAGGGAGCGATACCGAAAGAGAGACAGGGCGAATATCAGTATTGGCGCGCCGCCGACTGCCTTGAATTTACCTCTCACGGCTATGACGGCTATGTTTTCGACGGGGACGGCAACAGAATTGATTTCAAGGGCTACCGTGCCGACTGCATAAACGATTTTGCGCTTGAATACCTTGAAAAAAACAGAGACAAGAGCAAGCCGTTCTTTATGTTTGTAAGCCAGCTTGAGCCGCATCATCAAAACGACAGGCACTGCTATGAGGGTTACAAGGAGACTGTTGACGATTACAAGGATTACCCGATACCCGATGACCTCACCTTCCTCAAAGGCGATTACAAGGAAATGTACCCCGATTATATTTCCGCCATAAACAGACTTGATTATAATTTCGGCAGGCTCGTTGACAAGCTCAAGGAGCTTGGAATTTACGACGATACCATAATCGTTTACACAAGCGACCACGGCAGCCATTTCAAAACGAGAAATCCCGAATACAAGCGCACCTGCCACGAGAGCGCAAGCCACACCCCGCTTATTATTAAAGGCGGCGGATTTGAGGGCGGAAAGCGCGAAACAAGGCTTTCAAGCCTTATAGATATGCCGCCTACGCTGCTTTCAATGGCGGGGATAGATATTCCAGAGCAGTATATGGGCGTTGATCTGACGAAGCAGATAGACGACCCCGAAAACAAGCGCAAATGCGTGTTTATGCAGATAAGCGAAAGCCAATGCGGCAGAGCCATAAGGACGGACAGATTCAAATACGCCGTGAGAGACGCCGCGCCCGTAGGCTACATTCACCATTCAAGCAAGGTTTATATGGAGGATTACCTCTATGACCTTGAAAAAGACCCGATAGAAAAGCATAATCTTATCAAGGATAAAAAGTATGCCCATGTAAGGCAGGAGCTGAAATACCTGCTTATTGAGCAGATGGTGGCGGCGGACGAGGCAAGACCCGTTATTCTGCCCGCCATAATCAAAAGGAAAAAATAAAAATCACAATACCTACAAAAGAAAATCCGCAGGAAAATTCTCCTGCGGATTTTCTTATAATAATGAAAGGAAAAAAGGATGAAAACTTGATTATTCGGCAGACTGTGTTTCGTCAACGGAAACCTCAACATCCTGCGCCTCCGCCTGAGGAGCGTCAGCCTGAGCGGTTGCCGCTTCAAGCGCTTCTTTTTCTGCGCGCTTTGTGATGAGGATATCAAGGATCTTTGCGTGCTCCTTATCGGTAAGAGCATATTTCAGCGTGGGAATTGCGGAAAGTATCATACCGATGGCGGGAGGAATGGAGATGAGGAAAAACATCGCGGCGGCAAATTTACCGTCATTGTATTCTACGAACGACGCTCCGTTTGCGAGAGCCTTGTTCATAGTATCAATATTCACGCCGCTGTAGCCGACCATATCATAGACAACGGCTGAGATTATGGTGGCGATACCCGCCGAAAGCTTTGTGATAAATGACTGACCGGAGAAGAATACGCCGTCGGTACGAACGCCGTTTGTATATTCCTCATAGTCAACGCAGTCGGCGATCATAACGGACTGAAGAACATTTATGCCGCCCATTGCCGCGCCTGCGAACAGGAATAAAATTCCCGAAATAATTACCCAGAACATCGACCTGATGTCGCCGTTTGCAAGCTTGTAGATAACAAAGATAGCGGCAAACGGAATTGCGCCGACGAGCGAGAAGAAATTGTAAAGCGTTTTCTTTTCGATTTTCTTAACAAGCACGGGCGTGAGACCCATAGCCGCAAACTGACCGACGAATACGCCCGCGGCGATTATAAGGAGCTTTATAAGAATATCGAAATCAAGACCCGTAACATTGCCCGCATCGTCCTTTAAAAGGATGTTCATAAAGTCGCCGTTTGCATAATAATATGTGATAAGCGTGATGGCGATTATCATAAGAAGCTGTATCGGGCTTCTGAGAACGCCCGAAATAAGGATCTGCCTGAAGGGTTTGTTTTTAAACATAATTTTGAAATTCTGGGCAATTGTGTAGTGCCTTTCGGACTGCTCCACGCGCTCTCTTGTGGATATGCCGGCGAATTCAAACATTATGGACGAGATTATCGTCATAACGGCAGCCGTAACGATAAAGCCGTACTGCGACGCCTTGCTCTGCTCCATACCGTTGGCGGCGAATATGCCGGCAACAAGCTGAGCTATCTGAACGATGAGAACGCTTACGCCCGCAAGACCCGCCGCTATACGGGCAAGACCGAGGATCTTTGAGCGATCGCCCTCGTCCTCCGTCATAAGCGAAGTAATGCCCCAAAGCGGAATATCGCATACGGTATAAACCATACCCCACGCTATGTAGGAAACAGCCGCCCACGCGATGATGAACACCTTTTGCGTGGAGCTTTCCGCCTCGGCATAATTTCCGTTGATAAAGGTAAGTATCGTAACTACGCCGATTATCGCAGGAAAGATGATAAGGTATGGGCGGCATTTGCCCCATTTGGTGCGGGTTTTGTCAACGATCGTGCCCATCATCGGGTCGTTTATCGCGTCCCAAATTCGAGCGATAGTGAATATCCAGCCCAATGCCATCGCGGGAAGGCAGATAACATTCTGGAAATAGAAATAAAGACCCGTTGCTATGATATTGTAGATAACATTCTGCCCGAACATACCTACGAGATAGCCCGCAAGCTCTTTATTGGTGTAGGTTTTGGCTTTTCCTGCCATAAAAAGATCACCTCAAAAAATTTTAAAATTTATCCCTTATCTAAATTATAACTATAAACAAAATCTAAAACAATTATTAAATTTACCCAAACATTTTTATATGGCTTTGTAAATAATGACGAAAGCGCCCGAATATGAGGATAAACATTTCCTCGCATTCGGGCGATACGCTAAATCAATACAATATTTTATTTATGATTTATGCCATAAATCTTCTGATAACGCTTTCCATATCCGCATAATTCATAATTACCGGAACGGGATAGCCGGGATTGCCCTCTTTAAGCGCTCTTGTGATAAGAGTGGGCAGATCCTCTTCCTTTATCATATCAAAGCTTGACGGAATATTCATATCGGCGTTCATCTTCTTTATCGCCTCTATAAACTTCACCGCCTTATCGGAAACGCTTTCGCCCGTGATGCCTACTATATCGGCAAGCTTTGCAAGCTGGGGATGGATCGCCTTTCCGTACCATTCAAGCACATAGGGCAGAATGACCGCGTTCGCAAGACCGTGGGGAGTGCCGTATAAGCCGCCCAAATTATGAGCGATCGCGTGAACATAGCCTACATACGCGCGTGTAAACGCGCAGCCCGCAAGATACGAGCCCTTGAGCATATTTTCTCTCGCCTCGTAATTCTTGCCGTTTTTATAGGCTTCCTCAACATTGTCGAAAATGAGCTTTGTGGCTCTCTCGGCTTGATTTCTCGTTGTTTTGGTGTTGCTTCTGCCGATATATGCCTCAACCGCATGAGTGAGCGCGTCCATACCCGTTGTCGAAGTGATATGGGGTGGCAAACCTACGGTGAGTTCCGGGTCAAGCACGGCATATCTGGGACGAAGGCAGATATCGTTGATAGCGTTCTTCTCATGTGTTTCGGGATCGGTAACAACAGCGGCAACGGTGGTTTCAGAGCCTGTTCCGGCAGTTGTCGGCACCGCGAAAAACGGTGGCAGCTTTTTAAGTACTTTAAGATAGCCCCTCATTTTGCGGACGGTCTGATTCGGCTTAACTACTCTTGCCGCGGCAGCCTTTGCGCAGTCCATCGGAGAGCCGCCGCCGAAAGCTATAAAGCCTTGGCAGCCATTTTTGATATAAGCCTCGCGCGCCGCCTCAATGTTGGGGATAGTGGGATTGGGCTGGACTTCGTCATAAACGACATATTCGATACCTACCTCGGTGAGCTTTTCAAACAGAGGATCAAGCAGGTGAAGCCCCATAAGACCTTTATCGGTGACAACAAGGACCTTGCCTATACCCTTGCTCTTGATGAATTCGGGGAGACGGAGAACTGAGCCTTTGCCCTCAAGAAGCTGAGGCTCGGACCAGTCAAGAAAATTCATTGCGAGCTTGAAAGCCGTCTGATAAGTACGATACCAGCACTTTTTCAATGCCCAAAGCATCTTAAAACCTCCTTTACATTTTATTTCTAAATAATTTTACTAAATTTTGTCGGCTTTTGCAATAGATAAATAAAAAAGATGTTCATATTTTGCCGGAAATATATTATAATGTAACCAAACCGAAACGGAAAACATAGCTTAGCACCGAGGAGGCGCGGGGATGAACGATAATACTTTGTTATTTTGCGGCAGGAGTCCGAAATTTCTCAATAAGGAGCTTACCGCTCAAAGCAATAAATCAAACGGCGGAGAGGCGTTTCGCATTCCGAGCCTCATAAACGCAAACGGCGTTCTTATAGCCGCGGCAGACCGCGCCTCATCGGGAGCGGACTGGGGATATATCGAAATAGCCGTAAGACGAAGCGAGGACTTTGGAAAAACTTGGAGCGAGCTTGAGGTAATAGCCGTTCCCCCTGCGAGGGAAACAAGAATTTCGGATGATTGCTTTTCTTCGGGATTTTTCATCGACCCGTGTATGGCCGTTGCCCCGAACGGCGACATAATAATGCTTGTTGACTTTTGGCCGGAATGTAAGGGGCTTCATAATACGGCGCTGCTTGAAAAAGGCAAAGCGGCATATACGCATAAAAACGGCGAAACGCTTTTCGTGATCTACGGCGAAAACGGCAAGCCATATTATGTAAAGCCAAACGGTATTATTATAGACGGCGGCGAAGCCCCCACCGACTACAGCCTGAAAGGTCTCGGCGAGCTCTATAAAGGCGAAGAATATCTTGGCAATATTTTTCTTAACGGCGCAGAAGGTGAAAACGAGATGAACGCGAAGCTCACCCACGGCGCGCCGCTGAAAGCAGTAAAGCGATGCTATGTATATATGCTCAAAAGCAGCGATAAAGGCAAAACATGGAGCGAGCCGAAAGACATAACGGGCGAGATATTACTTGAGAGCGACGGCGCATTCCTCGGCGTTGCCCCCGGAGTTGGGCTGACGACGAAAAACGGCAGGATAATTATGCCGCTTTATACTCTGAAAAACAGCTCTGCCGCCGTTTACAGTGACGATAACGGGAAAAGCTGGAAGAGAAGCGAAAAATGCCCTTACGCCAAAAACACCGGCGAATGGCAGCTTATTGAGGACGATTGCGGGGCGATTATAGGCTTCGGCAGGCAAAACGGCTACGGCAAAACGCCCGTTTGTGTTTCGCTTGACTGCGGCGAAAGCTGGAAAAAGCTGAAAAAGACGGGACTCTATGCTCCAAAATGCCAAAAAAGCGTTATCGCCGCGGGGGATTTTATCATCTGCTCCCACGCGGGAGCGAGGACGAGGAAAAACGGCGTTTTATCCGTTGGCAAGCTATGCCTGAAAAACGGCGATGTGAGCAAAATCAAATGGATTTCTCACACAGCGATAAACAGCGGCTTTTTTGCTTATTCCTGCCTTTGCGCCGTAAATGACGGCTCGGTAGGCGTTATGTTTGAATCACAGCCGAGCAGTTATATTGAATATAAATCCTTCAAAATCAATGAGATAATATGACGGTTTCACCCTAAAATCGCGCAAATTAAAATTAACTATTGCAAAAAAGAAAAAGCTATAATATAATATATCCGAATTTGAAAACACGGCGACGAAGAAAAGTAGCTTTTATCGTTTCATCAAAGAGAGCAAAACCCTCGGCTGAAAGTTTTGTATGAAAAATAAAGGTGAAGTTCCCTTCCGAGTGGCCGCGCCGAACGAAAAAGTAAGCGCGGACGGGGCGAGCTCCGTTAAAGGCTCTGCGAGTGTTTGCTCAGTACGATGCAAAAATCAGGGTGGTACCGCAGGTTTCAATGACTTGTCCCTCACAGACGGGGCAAGTCTTTTTTGTTCCCGAAATTCAGGAAAGGAAGATTGATATGAAAACACAACTTGAAAAAATCAGGCAGGCGGCGAAAGAGGCTCTTGAGAGCTTTGACACGAAAGAGCAGCTTGAAGAGGCGAGGATAAAATATCTCGGCAAAAAAGGCGAGCTCACCGCGATATTAAAGCAGATGGGCGGGCTCTCGGCGGAAGAACGCCCCGTGATAGGTCAGCTTGCTAACGAAATACGCGCGGATATAGAGCAGAAGATAGCCGAAAAGGCAGAATTGCTGAAACAAAACGAAATCAAGCGCGAAATCAACTTAATGCCCGATTTCGATGTTTCTCTGCCGCCCGATCTTGAAAGAGGCTCATATCACCCGATAACCCTTGTTCAGCGGCAGTGCGAGCGCATATTCAAATCAATGGGCTTCACCGTTGAGGATTACAGCGAGGTAGTAACGGATTACGAATGCTTTGAAGCTCTCAACATTCCGAAGCACCACCCCGCAAGAGATATGCAGGACACATATTATCTTGACAACGGTCAGCTTCTTAAGACGCAGACTTCCGCGGCGCAAAACGCCATTTATCTTAAATATAAGGACGCCCTTATCAATGACGGCGTGCCGATAAAGGCGATTTTCCCCGGGCGCTGCTTCAGAAACGAGGCGACCGACGCCTGCCACGAAAACACCTTCTTTCAGATGGAGGGCGTTATGGTGGATAAAAACATATCCATTTCAAATCTCATCTACTTTATGAAAACCATGCTTTCGGAGGTTTTCCAAAGAGATATAAAGGTGCGCCTGCGCCCGGGCTTTTTCCCGTTCGTTGAGCCCGGCTTTGAGCTTGACATAAACTGCCTTATCTGCGGCGGCGAGGGATGCCCCTCATGCAAGCACAGCGGCTGGCTTGAGCTTTGCCCCTGCGGAATGATACACCCCGAAGTACTGCGAATGGGCGGAATAGACCCCGAGGAATACACGGGCTTTGCGTTCGGGCTCGGTCTTACGAGGCTTGCGATGATGAAATACGGAATCAAGGATATACGCGACCTCAACAGCGGAAACCTAAAATCGCTTTCGCAATTTACCGACGACGAGTAAAAGGAAAGGAATGAAGAATTATGTTTTTATCAATGAATTGGCTCTCTGATTTTGTGGATTTCACCGGGCTTGACAAAATGAAGCTTATAAATCAGTTCTCCCTTTCCGCCGCGGAGGTAGAAAGCGAGATATTCCATAAAGGCAGCGATATAAACGGCGTTGTGGCGGCGGAGATAGTTTCCGTCCTCCCCCATCCCGATTCTCAAAAGCTGCACCTGCTCAAGGTTGACGCGGGCGACGGCGCCCTCACCGATGTTGTATGCGGCGCGCCAAATGTGCGAGAGGGTATGAAAACCGCCTTTGCCAAGGTAGGCGCAAGGCTCGGCGATATCGAAATAGCCCCGCGCAAACTGGCGGGATACACTTCAAACGGTATGTGCTGCTCGGAAAAGGAAATAGGGATAAGCGACGACAACTCCGGCATTATGGAGATAACCGATGATATCCCCAATGGCACGGATCTTAAAGATGTTTACGACATTGATGATATTATCTTTGAGGTGGACAATAAATCCCTGACAAACCGCCCCGACCTTTGGGGGCATTACGGCATAGCGCGCGAGTTCGCCGCGCTTGCGGGCAGAGAGCTGAAAGCGATCCCCGTAGGAGACCTTTCAAAATACGATTCCTTGCCGAAAGTTGATATGAAAATTGAGGACCCGCTTTGCCAGCGTTACTCCTGCCTGCAATTTGAGAATATAAGCAGAAATGTGAGCCCCGTTAATATGCGCATACGCCTTTACTATTGCGGAATGAGGGCTATAAATTTCCTTGCCGACCTCACAAACTACCTTATGCTTGAAATGGGTCAGCCGATGCACGCGTTCGACTCGCGCAAGGTTGAAAAAATAAGAATAAAGCGCTTTGACAAGCCCTTTGAATTTACAACGCTCGACGGCGTTGAAAGGCATATCGACGAAAACACGCTTATGATATGCAACGGCGACAAGCCCGTTGCGATCGCCGGAATTATGGGCGGACTTGACAGCGAGATAGTTGACGACACAACGACCCTCACCCTTGAATCCGCCACATTTGACGCTGTTTCAATACGCAAATCCACCGTGCGCCTTGCCCACAGAACGGACGCGTCGATGCGCTATGAAAAATGCCTCGACCCCGAAATGACGGTAACAGCCATAGCGAGATTTTTAAAACTGCTCACCGATTACGACGGCGGAGTTAAGGTGGTTTCCTCGCTCACCGACGAGTACGCCTTTAAATACGACAAGGTAAGCCTCACCTTCGACAAGGCGTTTGTGAACAGATACACGGGTATCGAGATAGCCGACGATCAGATACTCAAAACCCTCAACGCGCTCGGCTTTAAAGCTGAGCTTAAAGACGGGGAGTTCAAGGTTGATGTTCCGAGCTGGCGCGCCACAAAGGATGTTACGATGAAGGCGGATATTATCGAGGAAATAACGAGAATTTACGGCTACGATAATTTTGATGTTCACACCGCCTGCGCCCCCCTCTACCCCGTTCGCGCGGAAATTGAAAAAACGGTTGAGGATAAAATAAAGGATATTCTCGTAAAGCGTTTTTCTCTGCACGAGGTACATTCATATGTATGGGCGTATCACGATGAGATGAAGGAGCTCGGCATAGAGATAGAGAACAATGTGAAGCTCGTCAACTCAACAAATCCGAATATTGAAACTATCCGCCGCTCTATGATACCCACCCAGCTTTGCCAGCTTAAATCAAATACGGCTTTCGCACCCGATTTCGGAATTTTTGAAATAGGCAGAGTAGTAGACGGCACCGATGAGCAGGGGCTTTGCGTGGAGCAAAAGAAGCTGGGCATAACGCTTTTCAGCAAGACGAAAACGACCGAGACGCTCTATTTTGAGCTCAGAGATATGCTCGCCGTCATCTGCGACGATATAAAGCATCAAGCCCTCGCCTATGAAAGCGCGCAGGCTTCGCACTCATATCAGCACCCGAAAAACCTCAACAAAATTTTGTGCGAGGGCGTTGAGCTCGGCGAGATAGGCGTTATCCACCCCACCGTGCTCAAAAAGCTTGATAAAAAGGCAAGCGTTGTATTTGCTCAAATAGATGTTACCGCGTTTTCACAAATTCCCGACGCGGGCATCGTTTACAGGGAGATTTCAAAATATCCCGAAATCGAAGTTGATTTATCATTTGTAACGGATAAATTTGAGCCTATCGCCAAGGCGGTGGACGCGCTGAAAAATTCCCTGATAAAAAAGATAAAGGTAGTAGATGTTTACAACGGAGAAAATTCAAAATCCATAACGGTAAGGCTGACCTTCGCCCACTACGAGAAAACTCTCACCCGCGAGGAGGTCACAAAGGTTACGGATAAGCTGATAGACTCCTTGAGCAAGCTGGGGATAGCTCTGCGCTCTTAAAAATGACTGCACAAAGTCCGTTTTTTCGGCACTTCGGCACACAGAAAATGAATTTTTTAAAAAAAGCATTGTAATCAAAGCTAATTTTGTATATAATTAGATTATAGATGAGGGGAGTCGAACACAATAAGGTTTTTGCGGGCTTATTTACGCAAATACCGCTTCAAACCCCTTGTCAATACTTATAGTACAAATGCAGTCTTGCAAATTTAACGGGAGGTGACTTTACTGTGACTGATAAAACTATGACTTTCAAAATCGGCGATGAGCGCGAGGAAATTATGAAGGATGTTCTGACTCAGGTTTTTGACGCGCTGAAGGAAAAGGGCTACAATCCCATAAATCAGATAGTCGGCTATATCCTTTCCGAGGACCCGACCTACATCACCACGCACAACAACGCGAGAAGTCTTATCAGAAAAATAGACCGCGATGAGCTGTTGTCGGAGCTGGTAAAGTCTTACCTTAACAGCTAAATAAAAGTAAAGGAGGATTTTCTTTGGCAGAGGTTAAAGATACTTTTCTGACTTATAAGGGAAAGCCTTTGGTGAGATGCGGCAAAACAGTTTACTACGGCGATATGTCCGACCCCTATGTGGTTTGCCTGAATATTCAAACGGATAAGGAATTTAAGGATATTACCCTTTCCGAAAAAGTGCTTATTCAGCTTATCAGCACCGACCCGGAGGTTATAAACCCCAAGGAAAAAATAATAAAAAAGAGCGAAAAAACAGGTCTTTTCACGGCGTTGGATCTCGGCGCCGTCTGGCTTGAAAGAGAGCTCAAAAAGCAGTAAAGCAAATCCGCCGATGATCTATCGGCGGATTTTTACGCTTTATTTGGCAAAATTCGTATTTTTCTTCAATCTTAGCGGGGCGGAATGTTGGGATATTCAAACATTTCTGCATTTTTCGCAATATCCTGTTTCTTTCAAGCTACGCCTTTAAACCGTACAGTTTAAACGCATCGTTTTTTAATTCCTGCGCGTATAGCCCCACCACATCGGATATATTAAAGAGCATAGCCTTTGAATTGCCTATCATTCCGTCTTTGATAATGCCTTTTTCATATGCCATATTCTGAATTGTGTACCAAGGTTTTACGGGAAAAATTCCCGATTCTATAATCCATTCATCAGGAGGATATATTTTGTTGATTTCATCGCTTAAAGGGAAATAGTTTTTTATATCGTCGGGGAGTAAATCCTCAACATAGTGCATCGCGGTTAATTTGTAAATATCAACACCGAGCATAAGAGCTTTACCGCCATTGCTTATTAAATATTGCAGACCGTCCTTGACTTCGTTTTTTGACTTGCCCCAAGCGGAGATGCGGAATATTCCCTCGTTTGTAACAGTATCGGGCATTTGTCTGAAAGTATCGGCTATAACGCCCATTGCGCTTTGTTTGCAATCTTCGGGTAATATTTGAATTTTAGTTGTAATGCCAAGCAATTTATCTTTTTCAGTCAACGGGAACTCTTTACTCAATCTTAAAGATGGCATAAATATACTGCCTTTTTTGCCGACAACATCCTTTAACGCACAAATAACTGTTTTCGCTCCGCCGTCAACATATCCAAAGCTGCTTAATGAGCTATGCACTTCAATTTCATCGCCTGTTTTTACGCCTAAGTCAAGCAACCCGTTTATTATATCTTGTTTTGTAACGGTTTTCATAAATCTTATTTATATTCCTTTATTGTTTACTAAATCTTAAAACAAATCAATCCGTATATTCAACCGTGTAATCATCGTTGCTGTTGACTATAACGGCCTGATTGTTTGTAAGCACTATAAAATTGAGATTCGGGTATTCGCTTATCGTTTTATCAATCAAAGCGCTGTATTCCTTGCTGCTTTTATAATGGGGCAGAATATACGCATTTATCAAATTGAGCGATTTATAATCCGTAAGCAGCTTAGCGTCATTTTTATTATCAAGATTGGAAACATATTCGATGGACGGGCACGCAACACACGAACCCGCGCTTGCGCCGATATAAATCTTTTTATGCGCAAAATCCCTTAATTCGTTTAAAACATTTTTCTGTTTTATCTGCTGTAATAAGTAAAAACAGTTGCCGCCCGCAACATAAAGCGCGTCAATTGCGTTGAGCTTTTCAACAATTTCTTCTTTGCTCTGTGTTGAAAGCTCAATATCAATTATTTTATATCCCATATTTTGCAGATCTGTTTTATTTTGCGCCGTATAACTACGGTCCTTTTCCACTTCGGACGCTGTTGGGATAAAGCCGACCGCGGAGCCCTCTTTTACATATTTTTTAATTATCCGCATATTGCCCGAAAGTAATATTTCCATTTAATAGCTTTACCTTTCAGTTACCTTACTGATTTAAAAATATCATAAGGAGTAATAAAAGTCCAACAAACAAAGATAAGTCAGGGTATCTTGTGATATTCGGACTTATCTTTATAATTTGAAATGCGTATCGGATTGTGCTTTTTTACTTAATTCCGATTCGCATACGATAACAAAAGCCGATGTCAAATTCATCGTTACCGTAAATTGATTTTACCTTTTTCTCAAACAGTTCAATATCTTTTTCAATCAAATCAGGGTGTATTTTGAGTATCGTCTGCAAGCTGCCTTGACTGAGAGCGATGCCGATAAATCTGTTTGCATTGCATTTTTCCTCATTCAGAAAAACAATCTCTCTGCAATACCTGAAATAGCCGCTTTGCTTGATATTTTGCAAATGCGTATCCTTATTCCAACGCTGAAAGGTTTTGTTAATATCTTTGCTTTCATGCTCAATAAATTTAACTTTATTGTACAACTGCATATAGGCCGATTCCGCCTCTAAGCCGCATACAGGCGGCCAATCGCAGTCTATTGTTGCAAACACTCCGTTAGATTTCAGAATACGATCAACTTCTTTTAAAGTGTTGGCGGGATTCATCCAATGAAACGATTGCGAGCAAATAACAATATCCGTTGAATGTTCGGGCAAAGTTGTACTGTCGGAATAAGCCTTAATGAATGAAATGCCGTTGCTTTTCCGCTTTGCGATCGAAAGCATTTCATCGTTGGGATCAATGCCGATTATGTTATCGCACTTGCCGAGCCAAGCCATAGTTGACAGACCTGTTCCGCAGCCCAAATCAACAATCTGTTCGGGCTTGCGTTCAAGATATTTCATCACCATATTACAGGCGGACGCGGGAACAGCAGGTCTGCTGTTTTCATAAAGCTGAGCAAACCCCGAAAAACGGTTTGAATTGATTTTGTCGTTTTGAATATCTTTTAACTTGTTATCCTTAACTTCCATATTCACACCCGAACGATATTAAATTGATTTCAGCAATGCCGGAAGTCTTAAAAGCGCGCCGCCGATACGCCAGAAAATTTTAGAAAAGCCGACGAAGCTCGATTCATCATCGTTGAGCATCATCAAAAGACCCTCTGCCATTTTCGGTGAAAATACGCCCATACTCATTGAGATAAAGTTTCTTATCGGTATCTGCGTTGCCATTGCGGCAAGCATCTTGCCGTCTCCGTTTTCCGCCGAGCCCATATTCACCATTATTTTATTTATCAGGCGGCAGAGTCTTCCGCCCCACTTGGTATTTCTTGCGTCGTTAAGGCAGCAGTAAATATCGATTTTACTCGCCGCGTCTCTTTCCTTTGACGGCAGTGGCTGACCGTAGACCGCCGCCCACTGCTCGCCGTCCATATTCTTAATATCCGCCTTATAATACGCGGGGGCGCTTTCACGAAAATCGGGTATGGCGGCCTCGACAGTTGAATTTACCTTAACAGAGGCGGACAGCCTTATATCACGGCTCGACGCGCCGACAAGAATTTCAAAATCGCCCGTTTCTATATGCCAATCGCCTATATTAACATTGAAATACGCAAACGCCCTCTTGCCGAGAGTTACGGAGACCTCCTTTTCCTCCCCCGCTTTAAGGAACACCTTTGTAAACGCGCGCAATTCCTTTTCGGGTCGGAATACGGTTGATTTCTTATCGGCAACATAGATTTGAGCGATCTCCGCGCCGTCACGAGCGCCGATATTTTTGATTTTAAAGGAAACGGTGAGCGTATCGGTATCATCAATATCGCTTGCGGAAAGCCTTATATCGGAATATTCAAAATCGGTGTAGGAAAGACCGAAACCGAACGGGAAAAGAACATCCTTTTTAGCCGTGTCGTAGTAGCGATAGCCTATGTAAACGCTCTCCTTATGCTCCGAGATAACAGGACCGCCGGGATAATTGCCGAAAGTCGGGTTATCGTCAAAGGAAAGCGGGTATGTTTCCGCGGTTTTGCCGCTGGGGTTTACAGCGCCGGTCAGTATATTCGCAACGGCAGAGCCGCCCGCCTGACCGCCGAGGCCGGAATTGAGAAGCGCCTTTACCTCGCCTATCCACGGCATTTCAACAACGCTTCCGCCCGCCAAAACAACAACGGTGTTTGGATTTGCCTGCGCGATGAGGGAAACAAGCTCGTTGTGATTTGTGGGCAGGCTGATGCTCTCCCTGTCGTAGCCCTCGCCCTCAAGCTCCTCGGTGAGCCCAACGAAAACAACGGCGACATCCGCCTCTCTCGCCGCCTGAACAGCCTCAACAAACAGTTCCTCCTGCGATTTTCTGTTTTTATCCTTTTTGGAAGGCGCGGCTTTATAATAGCCCTGCGCATATGTAATATCCACGCCCAAAGCCGCCAGCGCGTCATATGAATTGTCTATTTTCGTGGGATTTATTACCGATGAGCCCGCGCCCTGATAGCGCGGGGATTTCGCCATTTCGCCTATTACGGCGATTTTCTGCCCCGATTTCAGCGGGAGCACATCCCCGTCATTTTTCAAAAGCACCATTGAGCCCTCCGCAACTCTTCGTGCAACGGCGTGATTTGCGTCATAATCAACGGTATGCTCTTTTTCAAGAGCCGCTTTGGATTTGAGTATAAGGTCAACAACGGTATCGACCCTCTCGTCAAGCGCCGCCATATCAAGCTCGCCCGAATTGACGGCGTCAATTATCTTTTTGGCGTTCAGACTGCCCGAGGTCGGCATTTCAAGATCAGTTCCCGCTTTTAGCCCGGGAACACGGTCTACGGACGCGCCCCAGTCGGTGACGAACAGACCCTCGAAGCCCCATTCGCCCCTTGCCAGCTTGTTTTGCAGCCAATCGTTTTGTGAGGCGTAAACGCCGTTTATCCTGTTGTAGGAATTCATTATCGTCCACGGCTGCGCCTCTTTGACGGCTATCTCAAACGCGGTGAGATACAGCTCCCTCATGGTGCGCTCGTCAACGACCTCGTTTATCACCATACGAAAAGCTTCCTGCGAATTGCAGGCAAAATGCTTTAGCGATGTGCCGACGCCTTTGGACTGGCAGCCCTTAATAAGCGCCGCTGACATTTTGCCCGCAAGCAGCGGATCTTCCGAAAAATACTCAAAATTACGCCCGCAAACGGGTGAGCGTTTAATATTTGTGCCCGGTCCGAGAATGACGGAGACCTTTTCGTGAAGGCATTCCCGCGCAAGCGCCTCGCCCTCTTCCCTGAGCAGCGCCTCATCCCACGAGCAGGCGGATGTAGCCGCGGGAGGCATACAGGTGGCGGGAAAAGAATTTCCGAGCCCCACATTTTTGCCGTTCGGATTCTGCTTGCGCAGACCGTGAGGACCGTCCGTAATCATTATTTTGGGCAGACCGAGCTCGGCGCATTCCTCCAAGTGCCAATAATCAAAGCCGGAAACGAACGCCGCCTTTTGCTCTAAGCTCATTTTTTCAATTATTTGAGAATGTTTCATATTGTTACCCCTAAAATTATTTTATAATTCAATTATAAAATATTGCATGCGTTTATTCAAGCACAATTTGCATATCCGGCTCTTACGCCTTTGCTTTTTCAAAAAGAAAAATCGGAGGCGCTAAGCCGAGCTTAGACCTCCGAATATTTTTATTTATTTAAGGAATTTAATAAGCTCAAGAGCCGCGCCGATATCGCCCTCTACCTTCAGCTTGTTCGCAGTAAAAGCCATAACGGGATCGAGCTTGCCGTTTATCAGCTTTATGAGATCAGAGCCTTTTATTATGAGGATCGCGTTTCTGTCGTAATACTCATATGGCTCAACGCTCAGCTTGCCGTCCTTGATCTCAACATAAAATATTCCCTGCCCTTTTCCCTCAACATTAAACTGATAAGCCAATGTGCCGGGAACATTGCTTACATCCGTATCCTTAAATCTTTTTCTCACCGCATCTACTATCTTTTCATAAGTGAGCTCCAAAATAAACCGCCTCCTGAAAATATGATATGACAATGATAACACAAGGGCGAAAATAATTCAACGGTTTATTGCCCGCTTAAAAATATTTCAATACAGCTTGAAAAGGTAAATAATAAGACCGTACAAAACGGAGCTTCCCACGCCGTAGACTATAACGGGACCGGCAATGGAAAACATCTGCGCCGCCGTACCGAGCACCGCGCCCTCGTGCTTAAATTCAAGAGCGGGAGACACAACGGAATTGGCAAATCCCGTTATCGGCACTATCGTTCCCGCGCCCGCGTGGCGGGCGATTTTATCAAAAACGCCTATGCCCGTTAATATCGCCGTTATAACGATCAAAACGCACGGTGTAGCCGTCTTTACCTCGTCAGCATTCAAGCCCGCGTTTTGAAACAGAGTGTTAAGCACCTGCCCGAAAAGGCATATGCCTCCGCCAAACAAAAACGCCTTTATGCAGTTGAGCACCACGGGGGAATTTGGGCTTGCTTTATCCGCCATTTTACTGTATTCGTCTTTACTTATACTCATTTATTAACACCTCGTTAATTATTATTAAATATATTTTTACATTTATTCAAATTGCTTGACAAAGGCTATAATTATCTGTAATATTTAACTATACTTTCTGTAAAGGACAGATTTTTATGCACCTTATTGATGTTAGAGATGTGTATAAAATATATAACCCCGGCGAAAATCAGGTAAACGCGCTCGACGGCGTTTCCCTAACTATCGACGAGGGCGAATTTGTTGCCATAATAGGTCAGTCGGGCTCGGGAAAATCCACTTTGATGAATATGCTCGGTCTGCTTGATACGCCCACTTCGGGGGAATACTATATAAACGGCACTCTTGTGGACGACCTGACAGACGACGAGATGAGCGTTATAAGAAACGAGCAAATTGGCTTTATTTTTCAGGGCTTTAATCTTATATCCTCGCTCAACGCCATTGAAAATGTGGAGCTGCCGCTCGTTTACAGAGGAATGCCAAAAGCAAAACGGCGCGAAGTATCGGAAGCGGCTTTAAAAAAAGTCGGTCTTGAAAAAAGAATGCACCATTTGCCCGCCGCGCTTTCGGGAGGTCAGCAGCAGCGCGTTGCAGTTGCTCGCGCGATAGCGGCAGAGCCGCCCGTTATACTTGCCGACGAGCCTACGGGAAATCTTGACACACGCTCCACAAAAGATGTTATGCAAATTTTGCAAAATCTGAAAGACGACGGCAGAACGGTTATTATCATAACGCACGACAATGAGATAGCCGAGCAGGCGGAAAGAGTTATCCGCATAAGGGACGGCAAAGTTGTTGAGGACTATATAAACCCCGGATTTGAAGAAAAATACGGCAGAGAATCAAAAAAAGACAATAAAAAGCCCATAGATGTGGGCTGACGGATAAATTAGGAATAAATCACCTGTTTTCAGTAAAAAATATAGCAGGTGATTTTTTATGATATTTTTATATGCTTTTTTAGTAGGCGGTTTCATCTGCGTTATAGGTCAGCTTTTAATAGATTTTACAAAAATGACCCCCGCAAGGATACTTGTGCTTTTCGTTTGCCTCGGCGTGCTTTTGGGCGCTTTCGGCTGGTACGACAAGCTTGTGGAGATCGCGGGCGCAGGCGCTACCGTTCCGCTCACAGGCTTCGGCAATTCGCTGGCGGTGGGCGTTAAGCAGGCTATTAAAGAGGACGGGCTTCTCGGCGTGATAACCGGAGGGCTTTCCGCGTGCGCGGGCGGTATTACCGTGGCGGTGCTGTCGGGGCTTATCGTCTCCTTTATCGCTAAGCCGAAAGACAAATAAATTTCAATATGAGGTGAGTTGTTATGTATGAGCTTGTGAAGCTCACGGAAAACTGCTTTTATATCCAAAGCCCTGCGAAAATAGGGCTTTACAGACTGAACGAAACGGAAGTCTGCCTTATAGACAGCGGAAACGACAAGGACGCCGGCCGCAAGGTGAGGCAGATACTTGACGCAAACGGCTGGAAGCTGAAAGCCATATATAACACTCACTCAAATGCCGACCACACGGGCGGGAACAAGTATCTTCAAAATCAAACGGGGTGCGCCGTTTACGCAAAGGGCATCGAGCGGGATTTTACGCTCCACCCGATACTTGAGCCGTCTTTTCTTTACGGCGGCTTTCCCTGCAAGGATCTGCGGCACAAATTCCTGCTTGCGCAGGAAAGCGATGCTCGGGAGCTCACCCCCGATGTTTTGCCAAACGGATTTGAAATGATACCTCTACCCGGTCACTTTTTCGATATGGTGGGTTTCAAAACTCCCGATGATACGGTTTTTCTCGCCGACTGCCTTTCGAGCCGTGAAACGCTTGATAAATACAAAATAGGCTTTATTTACGACATTGCCGAATACATAAAAACGCTTGAAAAAGTTAAAGAAATGAAAGCCCGCGTTTTCGTGCCCGCGCACGCGCAGGCTACAGATGATATTGCGCCCCTTGCGCAGTATAACATTGACGCGGTGCTTGAGACAGCCGAAAAAATAGTTGAGCTTTGCGCCGAGCCGATATGCTTTGAGGCGCTTTTAAAAAAGCTCTTTGACGAATACGGACTTACGATGAATTTTGAGCAGTACGCGCTTGTAGGAAGCACCGTTCGCTCCTACCTCTCGTGGCTGAAAGACACGGGCAGGCTTACGGCGGTGTTTAAAGACAATATGCTTTTGTGGGCGCGGCAGTAACAAAACGGACAATATTCAAATAAAAAAGCGTCACAATTATTCCAAAAGTTTTACAAAACGGCTTATTTATTGTTAAAAGCCATAAAAGTATGATATATTGAAAATAAATGAGGTGTTATTATGGGAATTATTTTGGCAATTTTAATCATTTTAGCGGTGTTCATCGCGGTCACAATGATAAGAGCGGTGTTTTTCAAAAGCAAAAAGCCGAAACCCGAGGCGTTCACCGAGGAGTATGTTCACAGCGAGCGAGCGCAGAAAAATCTTTCAACGGCAATCGGTATCAAAACCGTTTCCCACGAGGACGAAAGCCTTACCGATTGGGGCGAATTTGACAGATTTCACGCCTTTTTAAAAGACGCTTTTCCTTTGGTACATAAAAATCTGGAGCTTGAAAATGTTTCAAAGGCGAGCCTGCTGTTTTACTGGAGGGGCGCCGACGAAAGCCTTGACCCCATCGCTTTTTTGGCGCATCAGGATGTTGTGCCCGTTGCTTCGGGGACGGAAAACGACTGGACGCATCCCGCCTTCAGCGGCTACAACGACGGCGAGTTTATCTGGGGCAGAGGCGCGCTTGATATGAAAAATCATCTAATATGCCTTATGGAGAGCGTTGAGACTCTGCTTGAGGAGGGCTATCAGCCGAAAAGAGGCGTTTATCTTTGCTTCGGTCACAACGAGGAAGTCGTGGCGGGCAAGGGCAACGGCGCACACGACCTTGCGATGACGCTTGAGAAAAAGGGCGTTCATCTTGACAGTATAATAGACGAGGGCGGCGCGATGCTCACCGCCAAGGTAAAGGGAATTATCGACGCTAATCTGACGGGCATAGGCATTGCGGAAAAGGGCTACGCCGATTTTAAGGTAACGGTAAAGGCGAAGGGCGGCCATTCCTCGCAGCCGCCGAAGCACACGGCTTTGGGAATACTCTCAAAAAAGGTGCTTGCGCTTGAAAACCACCAGTTCAAGGGCAAAATAATGCCGTTTGTGAATAATCTTTTCATAAGCGTCGGCAAGCGCACATCGTATTTGGGCAGGCTTGTTTTCTGCAATCTTTGGCTTTTGAAACCGCTCATATTGAAAATAATGACTAAGATACCGCCCGCCGCCTCGCTTGTGAGGACCACGACCGCGGTGACGATGGCCGACGGCTCGCCCGCCGCGAATGTTCTGCCCGAAAAAGCGAGCGTAACGGTAAATTTCAGAATTATGCCCGGCGATAGCATTGAGAGCGTAAGGCAGCATATTGAGAAATATATGGGCGGCGAAAATGTGAAAATCGAGTTCATAAAGGGCAAAGAGCCGAGCATGATCTCCCCGACGGACACAAGGAGCTTTGACACGCTCAGGCGGCTTTCCGTTGCCATTGACGATAAGAATATAGTCGCCCCGTACCTTGTTATGGGAGGGACTGACGCGTACAATTATGAAAATGTATGCGAAAACATTTACCGTTTCGCGCCGTTTACCATAAGCACAGATTTGCTTTTGACCACCCATTCCACCAACGAGCGCATACCTATTGCCCAGCTTGACCAGGGCATAGCTTTTTTCAAGCGCTACATAAGAATAATGAGCGGAGAGTAATTATGGATTTTAAAGAGGACGGCTTTATGATAGGCATCGCCCTTTTCGTAGTTGTATTCGTTATTGCTCAGGCGCTGTTTTTTCTGATAAGAGCGATAAAAAGGGCTAAAGAATTGGGAATAGAAAAATCCACGATAAAAAACACGGCGGTGTCATCCGCGCTTTTCACAATAGCGCCCGCTATCGGAATAGTCGCGACTGTGCTGACCCTTTCGGCGGGGCTCGGCTATGTGCTGCCGTGGCTCAGGCTGACCGTTATCGGAAACATATCATATGAGGTGACCGCCGCCACAAACGCCGTTGAGGCATACGGGCTTATCGGCGGCATTTCGCGCGAAATAACCGACCCCGAAATTTTCGGAACTGTTGCATGGGTAATGACGCTCGGCTCTGTAATGCCGCTTGTGCTTATCCCGATAGTATTGAAAAAGGTGCAGAAGAAGATAGGCTCGGTGGCTTCAAAAAACACCGCATGGTCTTCCGTGATGAGCGCGGCGGCATTCATCGGCCTTATAGCCGCGTTCGTGGCGAGAGCGATTGCGGGAAAAGGCGATGCGAGCGTAACGGGCGACGGCGCGGGAGTGCTTTCCCTCGCGGCGCTTATCTTTTCGATAATAATTATGCTGATTTTGCAGAAAATCGCCACCGCCAAAAATCTCAAATGGCTGGAAAGCTTTGCTATGCCGTTTTCAATGATCGGCGCAATGGCGCTTGTGATGCTGATGGCGCAGGTTTTGCCCGAAAACATAGCGTTTCTTGAATGGAGGGGTTGATATGGACGGTAAATACATAAATAAAACCCACACTTACGGAAGAATATGGGTAATAGTAACGCTGATGCTTTTCTTGTCCGTACCCGCTCTTATCTGCTGGCATTTGGGCGTTTCGCCAAAGTTTGAAATGATAGGAAAAGGCCTTGCCACCGTTGCGCTGGTATTTTATCCCACCGCCGTTGTGGAGGTGCTCACCTACACTCCCCTGCTCGGCGCGGGCGGAACTTACCTTAGCTTTGTAACGGGCAACATAACAAATCTAAAACTGCCCGTTGCCCTCAACGCGATGGAGAGCGCGAAGGTAAAACCCAACACCGAGGAAAGCGAGATCATCTCGACAATATCAATAGCCGTTTCTTCTATCGTTACAACGCTTATTATCGCCGTGTGCGTGCTGGCGTTTTTCCCGCTGCTGCACAATATCACCGATCCCGAATCCCCGTTTGCCCCCGCTTTTCAGCAGGTAACACCCGCTCTGTTCGGCGCTCTTTGCGCTTCATATTTGGCAAAGCATTGGAAAATATCAATACTGCCCATAGCGGTTTTGACGATCATATTGATTTTCAGCGGCTCGATAGGCACGGGCGTTCTCATTCCGATAGGCGTTATCGTCTCGCTCATCGGGGCTCACCTTATGTTCAAAAAAGGCATAGTAAAATAAGTTATAATTTATTTTTTCAAAAACCGCATATAAAGATTTTAATAAGCTCGGCAAATATCTTTGAGCTTTAAACCGTATAAAAAACAGCCTTTTCCTTGAGGGAAGGCTGTTTTTTGATTGATGAGTATTCAAAGCCGCCGTTTTACTTATTTCAGCTTTATTTTATCAAGCGGGAGCGAGCCTCTTTCCTGCGTTATCAGCAGAACTGTTTGCAAAAGCAGGAACACCACGGCGATAACTCTTATTACGGTTATAACGGTATAAAGCCCGTTTACGGCGCTTCTGAACGCGCCCATAACCTTTATATCTTTTTTAATATCCACGGCTCACACCTCCAGCAAAACGGCGTGGGCGATACCGGGGATAGGATTGCCCTGCTTATTTGATGTGGGAGACATAAGCGCACCCGTTGCGACAAAGAGCACCTTTTTGAGCTCTTTTTTCCTCATTCTTTTAAGAATGTGGGAGCAGAGCACCGAGCCCGAACAGCCGCAGCCTGAGCCGCCGCTGTTTACATCCTGCTCCTCAAGGTCATAGATCATCAAGCCGCAGTCATTGTGTACGCTTCTGATATCAACGCCGTGCTCCTCTTCCATAAGCTGATAGAGAAGCGCCGAGCCCGTCAGTCCGAGATCGCCGGTCAGAATAAGGTCGTAGTCCGACGGCTTGCTCTTTGTGTCCCTGAAAAATTCATATATCGTCTTTTCCGCGGCAGGAGCCATCGCCGCTCCCATATTATTCGCGTCCGTTATGCCGAGATCGCATATAGTGCCCAAGGAAACCGCATTTATTTTAATTCCGTTTCCCTTTGATTTCAGCACCGCGCAACCCGCTCCCGTAACAGTCCACTGCGCACTGGGAGGTCTCTGCCCTCCGTATTCAAGAGGAAAGCGAAACTGCCTTTCGGACGAGCAGAAATGGCTAGAAGTTCCGGCGGCAACGCAGCTTGCGCCGCCGTCTATAAGCATCGCGCCCACGCACAGGGAGAGAGCCATCGTGGAGCAAGCGCCGTAAAGCCCTATTGACGGTATTTCCAAATCCTTAATCGCAAAAGCGCTGCCCATACATTGGTCGAGCAGATCTCCGGTGAGTATAAAGTTCACATCGGACGGACTGACCTTCGCGTTTGTGAGCGCTCTGATTATCGCGTCGTGCAGCATTGCCGATTCGGCAAGCTCATACGACTGCTGACCCATAGTTGTATCCTCAAAAATCGCGTCAAAATCCTCGGCGAGAGGTCCTTCGCCCTCTTTTTTGCCGCAAACTCCCGCAGAGCCGATTATAACGGGAGCATCATCAAAAAAAATAGTTTTGCCGTTTATGTGCATAAAAAACACCTCAAAATTATTTTGCCACTTGAAGCGCTTTTTATTTCGTAAAATTCTATGTCAAAAAATGACAAAATCAGAAAGTATTGTCAAATATATAGCATAGTGATACAATTACATTGAACGCGGAGGTGTGATTATGTGGATAGCCCTTGCGGTAATGTCGGCGTTCTTCGCCGGAATTACGGCGATACTTGCCAAATGCGGAATAAGAAAAACCGATTCCGATATAGCAACGGCGATAAGAACTGCCGTTGTGCTTGCTTTTTCCGTGCTTATGGCGTTTTTGGCGGGCTCACTCAACGGCGTTTTTCAAATCACATTAAAGCAGGCGGCTTTTCTGATACTCTCCGGCTTGGCTACCGGCGCGTCGTGGCTTTGCTATTTCAAGGCGCTTTCAAGCGGCGATGTCAACATAATAGCGCCCATAGACAAATCAAGCACCGCCATAACGATTTTGCTTTCGATAATAATACTCGGAGAAACGGGCGGACTTCTGCCGAAGCTGGCAGGCGCTGTCATTCTCACCGTCGGCGTTATCCTTATGGCGGATAAAAGCCGCATATCGGGAAAAGCGGGAAAAAGCTCTGTAATTTACGCGCTGTTTTCCGCCGTTTTCGCGGCTCTCACTTCGATACTTGCAAAAATCGGCATCGATGGCGTTGAGTCAAATTTGGCAACCGCCGTCAGAACGGCAGTCGTTCTCATCGCCGCGTGGCTGTTCGTTTTCGCGAAGGGCAAGCTGAAAATGCTCAAAACCGTTGACAAAAAAGAGCTTTCTTTTATTGTTCTTTCGGGTTTTTCAACGGGCGCATCGTGGCTTTGCTATTACCGCGCAATACAAATCGGAAAAGTAAGCGTTGTTGCGCCGATAGATAAGCTGAGCATTCTTGTAACGGTAGCTTTTTCATATATTGTTTTCAAAGAAAAACTCTCCAAAAAAGGCGTTCTCGGCTTGCTTTTACTGATTTTCGGCACGCTTATTATCGCGATTTTCGCTTAAATTTAATCGGGGCAACACCCGTAAAGGGCGCAAACAAAAACATATAAAAATTTGTTGATTTAAAGAGGAATTATGAAGCTAATCGGAGCAAAAAGTAAATGTTCACACGATAATAGCGAAAAAATCAAGAAAGAGATAAAAAAATGTGAGAAGTACAGAGAAGAACTTATCTCATATTGTTACAGCTATTTTGATTTTAGCTATCACGACGCCGAGGACTGCGTGCAGGAGGCATACACGGCGCTGTATGAAAGCCTGCTTCGCGGAATAGAGATAAGAAACTGCAAGGCGTGGCTTTTTAAAGTGGCGCTGAATTATAAAACGAAAGCGGTAAATGAAGCAGCGAAACGAAGGCAGCAGGAATTTTCCGATAACGAGGAAAAGGATCTCGTTTTAAACAACGCGCTGTTTTATAATCCCGATTTAATCGAAAATATGGTGTCGGATGAAACCATTGAAGAGAGAGCGCTGCTGATTTTATCAAAATTAAATGAAAAAGAGCAATATCTTTATTTCGCTTACTATAGCGATAAAAAGAATCTTAAAGATATTTCGGAGGAAATGGGAATATCCCACGCCGCCGCAAGGCAAAGAATAGTGAGTTTAAGAAGAAAAATCATAAAATCCATAAAAGAATATGAATAATTTGTAAATTTCTCCTCACACTTTGGATTTTTAATACACTTATATATAGGAGATAAAAATGAGCAAGAAATTTGATAAAGATGATTTATTGAAAATTGCGGAATCGGGCTTGGCGGATCTAAGCTGCGAAAGAATAAAGGAGCTTATCGAAAAAGAAGCCTCAAAAAATTATGAGGATATAAACACGGATTATATCGATCTGTGCTTTGCCGCTTTAAAAATAAAGCAAAACGGCGGCTCGCTCGCCCTGAGTGAAATCGGCAAAAATCCCCGAAGGAAGCTGACCGTAAGAAAAGCGTTGCTTTTCGCGGCAGCGCTTATTGTGTTAATCGCCGCAACGCTGACAGTTTCAGCGAAAGTATTTAATATTCCGAAAGAAATATCGCAGCTTAACGGCGACACGGCGGAGATAGATATAAATCTTGAAAACGCTGATACAACCGCTGACGGCTACGCGTTAACGGATACGGAGCTTGCGAAGAAAATTGCCGAATTCGGAATTTCGCCCATCACTTTCCCTGAGGAAATGATAAACGATAATTGTAAAATAACAAGTATTGAAAATCAGACTTCAGAGGAGGCGATCTCGCGCAACGCAATAATTTATTTTGAATATCAGGGAAATTCCGGTGATTTGACGATCACACAATATATGCAGGATCTTAATGGGATAGGATATCATGAAGTGATGGGGGTTATATCGGGTCAAAAACTAAGCGTCAACGGAATGGATATTTTGATTTATGAGTGTGAGGCCGGTTGTAAAATAATTTATAAAGATAATTTGACTGAATATAATATTTCTTTATTTGGCGATATTGAAACAACGATTCAATTTGCCAAATCAATAAAATAAAGGAGAGCATTATGAAAAAACACGGTGAGAAAATGTTTACATTTCACAAAACAAGATTATTTTTAATTGCAATTCCAATAGTTTTAATATTTATATTTGCCGGCTGCACCAATGAAACAGATAATGACGGCAATACGGAAAATATTGAAAGCTATGGTTATTGTTATGATTTAGAAAACGGATTGAAATTGCAAATCAAAACGAATGAAGCCGAAAGCGATTTATTCAGTTTTAAATTTGAATTCAATACCGAAAACTCAAAATTTAAAAACGCCGAGTTTATCAACAGTTCATACGATTGCTATTTAAAGCATAAGCTTACCGAAGAAACGGTTGAAGGATTTGGGGATATATCAACAAATGTTCTGTATTTTGAAAATGTTAAGGGCAATTTATCCGAATATTCTTTGCATATGGAATGCCCGATAAAAATACGGCTCAATGAAGAATATCCGTTTAGCATTATTCTCAAAAGTAATGAAATCGCAGATAACAACATTATAGAATTACCGCTTGATAATTCCATAAAATTAAATAATGTCGGCACAAGGCAAGATTTTGATAAATTTTCCGACAAATGTGTAGATGTTACTTTCTTGACAAGTTCAGAAAATATTGATTTTGATATAAGAATCGAAAAATCGCAAATCAGTACAGGCGCTCCCGTCGGAGATTTCAAACAAATCAGCAAAACAGAATATGTTTACAGTCATCCGATTTACGAATCCGAAACCGAAATAAGCATTTCCGTTATCGATGTGTCACTGCAAGATGTGTTGAAATGTGATATAAATATGTAAACTTCTATATTTTCACGGTAAAGGCAAGGTGGTTTCGATGGACGATATAAGCAATACTTAAATAAATTTATTAAAGGAATTTTTTAACATAAAGAAAGGATAAAACATTATGAAAAAGATCATTTACAATTTAAGACCTTTTGAAATATATCTTGTTTCTTGGGCAATATTCATTCTTGTGAGCTTATTATCGGAAAACATTTCGGCCACTACCGCGGCGGTGTTTCTCATCATAATATATTCCGTTTTGGGAATAGTTCTGGGATTTTACGCGGATATAAAAGAAATGAAAATCGGGCTTATCGCGTATGAAATAGTTATGGCTGTTTTGCCGCTTCTCGGGCTGATAGCTCCGCTTATTGAATTTTCGGCTCTTTCCGCGGCTTTTTACTCGATTTTCGCCCATGACATCGACGCGGCGTTTAACATTCCCGCTTACATTTTCAGCATCATAATGCCGATATTGCCGATTGCTTTAGGCTTCGTGCTGAAAAAAGCGGTATCTAAAAAACATTCCGAAAAATAAGATTTGATATGAAAAAGCTCCCCGTCCGGTATACCGGACGGGGAGCTTGATATTTAAAGCGAAATGAGAGATAAGATATATTTTATCTCAAAAGCTCTTTCAGTATCTTTGTTACCTCGCTTGCGGGAGCTTTTCCTCTGAGCGCGCGCATGGACTGCCCTATAAGATAGTTAAACGACGCTTCCTTGCCGCCTTTATACTCGTCAACGGCCTTTTGATTGCTCGCCAGCACTTCCTCGATTATCGGCTTCAGCGCGCCCGAATCCGAAAGCATTTCCATATTATTCGCCTTAACATAATCGGCGGGGATAACATTTTCCTCAAAAACAGCCTTGAACACCTTTTTGGCGGAATCCCTGCTTATCTTATTTGAATTGAGCAGATTGATTATCTCGCCGAGTGAATCCTCGCGAAACGCCATATTTTCGGGGAGCATATGATTGTCGTTTAGCATCTTCATAAGCTCGCCCATTATCCAGTTGGCGCTGTCCTTCGGGTTATTTGTGATTTCAACGGTTCTCTCAAAAAGCCTTACATACGCAACCGATGAGCAAATCATCGAGGTGTCGTATTCCGAAAGTCCGAAATCAGTCATATAACGCTTTTTCTTCGCGTCGGGAAGCTCGGGAAGCGATAAGCGGATATTTTCAACATATTCATCAGTAAGGCGGACGGGCGGAAGATCGGGATCGGGAAAATATTTGTAATCCTGCGCGTCCTCCTTGCTTCTCATAGCGTAGGAAACGCCCTTGGAATCGTCCCATCTGCGGGTCTCCTGCACTACCCTTTCGCCGTCCTCAAGAAGCTCTATCTGCCGCCTTGCCTCGCTTTCAACGGCGTTATGAATTGCCTTGAATGAATTTATATTCTTCATTTCCGTTCTTGTGCCAAATTCCTTTGCGCCTTTTTCCATAACGGAAACATTCACATCGGCGCGCAGAGAGCCCTCCTGCATTTTGCAGTCCGAAACGCCGCAAAACTGAAGTATCTGCCTGAGCTTTTCAACATATTCCACCGCCTCGTCGGCAGAGGAAATATCCGGCTCGGAAACTATTTCAAGCAGCGGAACGCCGCAGCGGTTGTAGTTTACGAGCGTGCAGTCCGACCATTCGTCGTGAATGAGCTTGCCCGCGTCCTCCTCCATATGGATCTCGTGGATACGCACCTTTTTTGTTCCGCCGTTGACGCTGTCGTTTATCTCGATATAGCCGTTGCGGCATATGGGCAGATAAAGCTGGCTTATCTGATACGCTTTGGGGAGATCGGGGTAAAAATAGTTCTTTCTGTCAAATTTATTATACATCGTGATCTCGCAATTTGTGGCAAGCCCCGTTCTTACGGCAAATTCAAGCACCCTTTCGTTGAGAACGGGCAGAGTGCCCGGCATACCGGAGCATATCTCGCAAACATGGGTATTAGGCTCTCCTCCAAACTCCGTTGAGCAGGAGCAGAAAATTTTTGTTTTGGTGGCGAGCTCGGTGTGCACCTCAAGCCCGCATACGGTTGAGTATTCCATACCTTGCCCTCCTTAATCGAATTTCGGCTTACGCAAGTGCCAATCGGTGGCGTGCTGATAGGCGTTGCCCGCGCAAAGTATCGTTTTTTCGTCAAACGGTCTGCCGATGAGCTGCATTCCCACGGGCATACCGTTTTCGTCAAACCCGCAGGGCAACGCCAATGACGGCAAGCCCGCAATATTTATCATAACCGTGTATATATCGCCGAGGTACATCGCAAGCGGGTCGCTTAATCCCTCGCCGATTTTGAGCGCCGTTGTCGGCGCGACGGGGCCGAGAAGAAAATCATATTTCTCAAACGCCTCGTTAAATGCCTTTACGATAAGCCCCTTTGCCTTTAAAGCCTTGATATAATACGCGTCAAAATACCCGCTTGAAAGCACAAAATTGCCGAGCATTATGCGCTTTTTGACCTCCATACCGAAGCCCTCGGAGCGCGATTTGAAATACACATCGCGCAGGTTTTCGGCATTCGGCGACTTATAGCCGTATTTTATGCCGTCAAACCTTGAAAGATTTGAGCAAGCCTCGGCGCATGCGATTATATAATAAGCGGGAATTGCATATTCCACTATCGGCATCGGAAATTCCTCGACCTGCGCGCCGAGCGCCTCCATCTCCTTGACGGCGGCTTTAACGCTTTTCGCAACGCTCTCGCTTATGCCCTCGCCGAAATAATCGGCGGGAATGCCTATCTTTTTGCCCTTTAGATCCTTTGCGTTTTTAATATCATCAAGAGAAAACGGATCGCACTGCACAGAGGTGCCGTCCTTTTCGTCCTTTCCGCTTATTACGGAAAATACGGCGGCAACATCAAGAGCGTTTTTGCCTATCGGCCCTATCTGGTCGAGCGATGAGGCGTAGGCGATTAAGCCGTAGCGCGACACTGCCCCGTATGTGGGCTTTAGCCCCGTAACGCCGCAGAAAGAGCAGGGCTGGCGAATAGAGCCGCCCGTATCCGAGCCCAAAGCGATAAAGCATTCGCCCGCGGCAACAGCCGCCGCCGCGCCGCCCGATGAGCCGCCGGGCACTCTCGTTATATCCCACGGGTTTTTAGTTGCGCCGTAATACGATGTCTCCGTTGTTGAGCCCATGGCGAACTCGTCCATATTCACCTTGCCGCAGACCGCCATACCTGCCGCGTTCAGCTTTTTAACAACCGTAGCGTCATACGGGGAATTGAAATTACCGAGTATTTTTGAAGCGCAGGAGGTCACTTCGCCCTTTGTGCATATGTTATCCTTAATAGCAATGGGAACTCCCGCGAGGGGCGAGTCGGTTTTACCCTCTTCTATAAGCTTTTGCGCCGCTTTGGCTTTTTCAAGAGCGAGCGCCCTGTCTAAATGGGTGTAGCAATTATATACGCCGTCTTTTTTTTCGACCGCGTTTATAACAGCCTCTGCCGCGTTCATTGAGGTTATCTCGCCTTTTTTTATCATTTCGGCTGTTTCAAGAGCCGTCAATTCAAGAATTTCCATACCCATGCCCCCTTACTCAACTGTTTTCGGAACGACGAAAGCGCCGTCGCTGCTTTCGGGAGCGTTGGCAACTATCTCTTCGGGGCTCATTGAGGCTTTGACCTCGTCGGGGCGGAACACATTTACAAGCGGGAAGCAATGGCTCATTGCCTCAACGCCCCGGGTATCCAGCTCGTTGAGCTTATCAATATAGGTGAGAATATCCTGAAGTTCCTTTCCCACCTTTTTTTCCTCGTCCTCCGAAAGAGTGATCCTTGCGAGGGACTCAAGATATTTTATCAAATCGGGAGTGATTTTCAATTTTCATTCCTCCACACTTAAAATTCTGTCGGGGCAAACTCATTTCGGCAAAAAGCATATTTCTCACGCCGAAAGAAGAGCTGCCCGCCGCCTTTTAACACGGACGGCTGTGTTTTTAATATTACTTTTCGGGCGCGGGTCTGCGCAGCTTTATATGCGTCTCTCGAAGCTGCATTTCCGTAACGCCGTTGGGCGCGCCGAGCAGCATATCCTGCGCGTTTGAGTTCATCGGGAAGGCTATTACCTCCCTGATATTTTCCTCGTCTTTGAGAAGCATTATCATTCTGTCTATACCGGGCGCCATTCCCGCGTGAGGAGGCGCGCCGTAATGAAACGCCTTATAAAGTGCGCCGAATTTTTCTTTTACATCTTCTTCGCTGTATCCCGCCATTTCAAAAGCCTTTACCATAACATCGGGGCGATGATTTCTGACCGCGCCGGACGAAAGCTCAACGCCGTTGCAGACTATATCGTACTGATACGCTTTTATCTTCAGCGGGTCTTCCTTCAAAAGCGCGTCCATCTCCCCTTGGGGCATCGAAAACGGATTGTGCGTAAATATCAGCTTGCCGTCCTCGTCCCTTTCAAACATCGGGAAATCGGTGATATAGCAAAGCTCAAATCTGTTTTTATCTATAAGGTCAAGGCGGTTTGCAAGCTCCGTTCTTATCTGCCCCGCGAAATCGTTTACATGCTTTGGCGCGTCGCAGATGAAGAAAAGGGTGTCGTCCGTTTTAAGATCGAGCATTTCTTTAAGCTGTGCTCTCTGCTCGGGAGTGAGGAATTTATCAATAGGACCTTTATACGAGCCGTCCTCAAGAACGGTGATATAGCCGAGCCCTTTCATTCCTATATCAAAGGCGAATTGCGTTATTTTTTCAAACCAGCCCTTGCTCTGCTTCGCGCCGTTCGGTACTACGATACCGCGCGTCGGTCTGCCTTTGAAAGCCTTGAAATCAACCTTGGAGAAAAACTCCGTCAAATCAACAATAACGAGCGGATTTCTCAAATCGGGCTTATCCGTGCCGTATTTGAGCATTGCCTCCTCATAGGGTATCCTCACAAACGGAGCGGGGCTTACCTTTTTCGAGCCGCCGAATTTTGTGAAAACATCGTAGAGCACTTCTTCCGTTACGGCGAAAACATCCTCCTGCGTGGCAAACGCCATTTCAAAATCGAGCTGATAAAACTCGCCGGGAGAGCGATCCGCCCTTGCGTCCTCATCACGAAAGCACGGAGCTATCTGAAAGTATCTGTCAAACCCCGAAACCATAAGAAGCTGCTTGAACTGCTGAGGCGCTTGCGGCAGAGCGTAAAACTTGCCCTCGTGCTTGCGGCTGGGAATTATATAATCCCTCGCGCCCTCGGGTGACGAGCAGGTGAGGATAGGCGTTGTGATCTCCGTAAAGCCGAGCTCCGTCATTTTTTGGCGAAGAAACGCTATGACCTTGCTGCGGAAAACTATATTGTCGTGCACCGTTTTATTTCTCAAATCAAGAAAACGGTAGGTAAGGCGCATATCCTCCCTCGTTTCCTTTGATTCCGAAATCTCAAAGGGCAGATTTTCGGTGCATGCTCCGAGCATTTTAAGGCTGCTCACCTTTACCTCAAGCTCACCCGTTGCGAGCTTTTTGTTTACCGTATCCTCGTCTCTTTTGACTACAACGCCCTCAACGGAAATAACGCTTTCCTTTTTAAGATGATTTATAAGGTCGCCGTCGTTTACAACAACCTGCGTAATGCCGTATTCATCGCGCAAATCAATAAACGCAACGCCGCCGTGATCGCGGATAGTATCTACCCAGCCGGCAAGCGAGACCTGCTGACCGAGGTTATCAAAAGTCAATTCATTGCAGTTGTGAGTTCTGTATGCCATTCATATTTTCCTTTCAGTGAAAGCACGATTTAAAAATAATCATACCGCTCCACAATAATTCCGTAATAGTATAGCATAATAATTTTAAATTGTATATATAAAATATGCAAAAATTTCTTATACTTATCCCCAAAAACAACGCTGATTTAACTAAATTATCCCATTGAGCAGGTCGTTAAATTGCCGCTTGTTACGAAAAATCATACGGCTTTGCCGTTTCATTGGCGCGGTATTCGTGCTTTTCATAATAGCCTATCAATCTATTGCCGCTGTCACGCAGAGCGACCATATAAACATCCTTGTTTTCCTTGGGATTTTTGAAAGTGTGGATAATATTATTTTCAACACTCTTTTTAAACCACTCGATAACTTTAAGTATCAGCTCCCGTGATTTTTCGTTGTGGCAGTCAAGGATATTGCTGCCTATCAGCTTTTCGCCGCCGCGTTTCGCGTAGCGTTCCACAGCGCACGGATTCATATAGACTATCGTGTTGCTCATATCGCAGATGACAATGGGCGCTCTGTCCGCGTCAAGAACGCTCTTATACAATTCAAAAAGTTCCATAATTATTCTCCTTTATTATTGCATTTATAGCCAAAATCGGGTATTTCTCCCCAGCGTTTTCTGAAATGATGCGCCGCAAGTTTCGGCCGCCTGTCCCTTGTGAAAAGACCCTTTTTATTTCCGTCAACTCTCATAACGCCCTGAACGGTCGCAAAATCGGCAAAATTCCACGCCTGCTCGCCGACTACGAAGCTGTATTTATCAAGAACGGAATTTATCGCCTCGTAAAATTCAAGCTGATATTCCTCGCTGAAAGTGTTTGCTCCCGCGCTGTGTATTCCCGCAACGGCGTCCGCTCCGTATTCCGTTATCATCAGCGGCTTGCCGAATTTTGAAAAATACTCCATTTCCTGCGTCATCGCTTGCTTTGCCGCGTCAAGATCTCCCGCGAAAATGTACCAGCCGTAATATCTGTTAACGCAAATCATATCCGAAAGAGTCGCCGTTTTATCTCTGACATAATCATTATTGCAAACCACGACCGTAACGGGTCTGCTCTGCGGGTCAAGCCTGTGGGCGAGGTCATAGAGCGTTTTGAAATATTCGTGCGCCCTGTCGGGGTCGCCCGTTGTGTCCGGCTCATTGGCAAGAGACCACGCAACGATGCAGGGGTGATTTTTATCGCGCGCTATCATCTGCTCCAAAACCTCTTTGTGATGCTTCGCCCTCGCGTTGAGCTTTGCCTGCTCCGCTTCGTTCCCGTAAGAAAAGCCGAGACCGACTGCGGGCGTTTCGCCTATTACGACTATCCCCTCCTCATCGCAGAGCGAGAGCATTTCCTCGGCATACGGATAGTGTGATGTTCTGAAAGAATTGGCGTTTATCCATTTCATCAGGGATATATCCTTAACATTCAGCGCGCCGTCATATCCCCTGCCGTGAGTTTCGCTGTCCTCATGCTTACCGAAGCCCTTGAAATAAAACGGCTTGCCGTTTATGAGGAATTTATCGCCCTTGATCTCAACGCTTCTTATGCCGAATTTCTGGTAATAGCAGTCATCGCCGCAGGTCACCTTGGCGGTGTAGAGATAGGCATTGCCGGGTTGCCACAGCCGCGGAGCTTCAATCACAAATTCGCTTGACGCATCGGCATTATGTATTATCTCTTTTCCCTCTCTGTCAAAAACACAGACACTCGCTTTTTCGCATCCCGCAAGGCTTGCGCTTACTTTTACCGCCGCCGCGCCGTTCTTTATTTCTGTGATAACGGTTATATCGTTTATGTATTCTTTCGGCGTGGTGTAAATAAAAGCGGGGCGGTTAATTCCGCAATAGTTGAAGAAATCAAAATTCGGGTAATTCTTATTTTTGATAACCGTTTTGCGCACGCTCTCAAAATCGGGCAAGCCGTCGCCGAACATCGCCCTTTTCACCTCATTGCCCACGGGCAGAGTCGAAAGATCTATTCTGTTGTCCACCGCGACGGAAAGCAGATTTTGCTCTTTAAGAGAATTTGGGTCAATCTCCGCCTCAAACGGCAAAAAGCCGCCCGTATTGTTTATGAGCTCCTTTCCGTTGATGAATACAACGCATTTATGCGCGACAGCGCCGAAGCGCAAAACGATGCGTTTGCTTTTAAGCTCATTCGGCACGCTGAAATATCTTTGATAATAGACGAAGCCGTAATGCTCCATGTACCTTTTATCCGCCTTCTGGTCGTTATATGAGGCGGGAACATACATCTTTTCGGGATTTTTCAACGGCTCGGCGAGGTACTTTTTCTCAAGGCTTTCGCCGCCGAGGTAAAAATTCCACAGTCCGCCGAGGTCAAAAACCGTTCTTTTTTCATTCATCTGAGGATAGAGCAAAGCAAACGCCCCCTTATAAATCACCTATTAGAATAACACATATCTTTAAATATTACAATTATTTGATTTAAAATAAGGCATGTGATATACTTAGATTTTGCAAAGGCGGTGAGAAAAACGGGCAAGATTTTTAACGGCAAGCTTCTAACGGCGCGGGAATTTGAAAATGACCCGCACGGCGCAAAAAATTTTCATATGGATATAAAAAAGGATTTTATTTTGGATACCGTGCCCGATTGCCGCATAGATGTTACCGCCGACGATTATTATAAACTCTGTATCAACGGGCGGTTTGTCGGTCAGGGGCCCGCTGTGTCCTATCCGTTTGCATATAATTACAACAGCTTTTTGGGAGGCTCGACTTTCGGATACGACACCGCGTTTGCCGAAAACAGAGATATGAGGGCGTTGAGCAACGCTTTTTCTCCCTGCGCCGTAAAACAGAATGATTATATTTTCTGCGAAAAGCCATTTCCCGCCGTTGAGGTTTACCCCGTTACCGCCGTGCCGACAGTTTCAAACGGAGCATATTTTTATGATTTCGGGCGTGAATACGCAGGAAATCCGAAAATCACTGCGGTGAGCGAAAAAGACGGCGCAAAAATAACCATACGCTGCGCCGAGGAGCTTGACAAAAGCGCACTGCGATACAATTTGCGCTGCGGCTGCGAATATGAGGAGACCTGCATACTTAAAAAGGGAGAAAACATTATTGAGCAGTACGATTACAAGGGGCTTCGCTACTTGGAAATACTTGCAAATGACGGCGTTAATATAAAAGATGTAAAACTGCTCGTCAGGCATTATCCGTTTCCCGAAACATCCGCAAAAATCAGAACAGACGACAGCGATCTTAAAGCTGTGTTTGAGCTTTGCAAAAACACCGTAAAATACGGCGCGCAGGAGGTTTTCATAGACTGCCCCACAAGGGAAAAGGGTCAGTATCTCGGCGATACATTCATATCGGGCTTTGCGCATCTCATTTTGACAAAGGACGAAAGACTGCTCAAAAAAGCGCTTGAAAACGCGGCGCAGTCCGTAAAATTTTCAGGTGAGTTTTTAGCCGTTTCGCCCTGCTCGCTGAAGCAAAAAATAGCCGACTATGCCCTGCTCTTTCCGCTTATGTGCCTGCGGTATTACCAATATACAAAAGACAGGGCGTTTCTTGAAAAAATGCTTTGCGCTTGCGAATATATAAATCATTATTTCAAAAAATTCGCCGATGACGACGGCTTGTTGAGCGCCGTAAACGAGCAATGGAATCTTGTGGACTGGCCCGAAAATTGCAGGGACGGCTATGATTTCGATTTGAGCGAGCCCGTCGGTGAGGGGCGGCACAATGTGATAAACGCCTATTATATCTGCTGTGTTGAAAGCACGCAGAAGATAAAAGATATTCTCGGCGTTCCTTTTAATGAACGCTCGGCAGAGCTTAAAGAAAGCTTTAACAAGGCGTTTTTCAGCGAAAAAACGGGACTTTATACGGACAGTGAAAAAACGGAGCATTCAAGCGTTCATTCAAATATGCTGCCGCTTGCTTTCGGCATATGCCCCGAAAAAAGCATAAATAAAGTTGCGGATTTTCTTGTTAAAAGAGGAATGCGCTGCTCCGTTTTTATGTCATATTTTTATCTCAAAGCGCTTTGCGAGGCGGGCAGGCACGGCGATGCGTATAAAGCGATAGTATCAAATGGCGAAAACAGCTGGCTTAATATGATAAGCGAGGGCGCCACTACCTGCTTTGAGGCGTGGAGCAAGGAGCAAAAGCATAACACAAGCCTGTTTCACCCGTGGGCGGCTTCGCCGATAATCATTTTGTTTGAGGAATTTCGCGGCAACGCCGATTTTGAAATATATTACGGCTGAAATCGCCTTACTTTATCCGAGCACGGATAAGGTAATATTTCTTTATAACTTGAAATTTTACAAAAAGTGAAGCCTTCGGCTAAGCCGAAGGCTGATTTTTCGTTGTGATGGGAATACGGCGCAAGCTCTCTATAAAGCGTTTTCGTGCAGGAAAAGAAAGCCCGCTATTTTTCTACGATCATCAGCATTCCCTCCGCCCCAATGCGGCTTTGAGGCGTTGACAAAATCCCCGCGGCAATGCACTCCTCGATCGCTTTTGACAATATTCTGACGCCCGCTATAAGTTCCGTATAGGTTTGATATTCATTCAGCAGGCGCTGTGGAATGTGTGCTCGCATAAACACAGAAAGCTCCGCGGCAATTTGTTCGATCATCTTTCCCATATCGTGATTGAAATCGAAAGACAAATTATAGAAATCCCGATCATTTTTCTTGTCGATCACAATTATTTTCGGCTCGAGGGCAGTTCCGTTTTTGCGAAGGTAGCCGCATTCGATCGCCTTTGCCGCGATTTCTTTTTCCGTTTCAGACAATGTATCAACCGGAATTCCGCCGATTGCTTTCAGCGCCATAAGCAGCTGCGGATCGTGGGACAAATTGTGCCCGCAGTAGAAGTGCGCATCCATCCGGCTGCCGTAAATATTGGATACAAATACCGACCGATACCCGCCAACCGAATTTGCGTTAATACCGTTACACCCGTAAAAATCGAAATCGGGCTTTTGCTCGTCCGTATAGGCGACGGCGGCGCAAGAGAAATCTCTTTTGACCGGCGTAATATCGGAAAAATATTTTTCCGCCAAGATACGATTGATTTTTTCTTTAAAATTCCAAACTGTTCTGCAAATCAAAGACCACATGATAAATCGCAAATCTTTCTGTTCGCTTAAATATGGGAAAGAAAGGATTTTCGTCTTGTTTTTCTCCAGCGCATTCTTAATCGCGCGGCAAAATTCGGGCAGGTGTCTTTCAAAAATTTGGTTAGCCTTATCGTATTCATCGTAATCCGCCAAATGGATATTTACCGTAAACTTTCCGTTATCAAGTTTTCGGAGCATCCCGTAGGTTTCATTTTCACCGCGGCATTGAATTTCCAATTCTTCTTCAACAAAGGGCATCGGCACGCAAAGTTCATCGGAAAGCTCTTTTGCCGTTTTGGGCTTATTTTTACATAAGTAAATCAAATTTTGAGAAAATGACCGTTCGGTTTTCGTTCTCGGATCGTTTCCGCAGGGATCTCCCGTTCCCGAAACAGCCAGCTTTATCGGCCTTAATACATAAGCTTTTTCATTCATGATTTTAACCTCTTTTCTGATTTGATTTCGTGCGGAAAACAAACGCTGCTTTACCGTGTTCTCTTTGACATTCAGCCTCTGTGCAATATTTTTAACAGACAGTCCGTCAAGATAGAACAGTATCATCACTTCACGATATGCTTTTGACAAAAACGCGATTTCTTCTAAAATTCTTTTTAATTGTTCTTGCTCGGCAGATTTCTCAATCATTTTGTCGATCTCGTTTTCCTTCGATGCAACAAGAGTCAAATCGCTGTTTTCGATGCTCAACACCGCCTTTTCCGTATTTCGTCGTTGGCAATAGTCCGCGTAGACCCGTCGGGCGATCGTCCACACAAAGGCGTAAAAGTTATCGATTTCCTCCTGCCTATGTATTGCCGATATCACTGTAAAAACGATATCGGAACACAGCTCCTCCGCTTCGTGTGCGGTGTTGCACCGATGATAAGAAAAACGAAACAGCGTATCAAGAAAGTTTTTGTCGTCAAGTAATTTCAGAGCTTCGTTTGCTTTCATTTTGTTTTCCTCTGTTTCAATCATGATCGTTACACCTATATAGTCCCCGTTTTGCCGATCAGGTTAGGCGAATGTATATCATAAAATTCCCATAAAAGAGGCAGCACAGAAATGTGCTGCCTCAGCGTGTAGAAAAAGTCAAGAAAACAGATTTCTACACGCTGGCAGACTTCGAGAAACGGAACTGAATTTGCCTTTCGGCAATTCGTCGGCGTACATAGGTACGGTAGAGTTGCCGAAAGGTGAAAGCGCCAAAAGCCGCTTGAATTCGATGTTCAAGCGGCTTTTCCAATGCAGTTGTCATTTATAATTATACCGACTGATTTTTTATCGTCAATACCAATAACGCAAATATATATATTTTGTCGGCGCGGTTCAGACCGCTTTATCGACAGTCTGAGGCAGCACAGAAATGTGCTGCCTTTTGTCTTTGCTAATGCCGTTTCGATCGTATTTGAATGGCATTTTCAATGACTTTCCTATCATTAGCTTTTATCGGAAAGATGATATTTTTTGCGGCTTGCGAGCAAAGCGGGCAGTAACGATATTATGCCTAAAGACAAAATCATAAACAACAGGATGTATCTGCCGCCGTCTCCCGTCAGGGGGCTCTTATTGTCTTCGTTCTCCTGACCGCCGCTTGGAATGTCGGGCGATTGCGGAGAGTCTTTCACCGTCACGGTGAAGCCGGTCTCAAACCCGCCGTAGCTTATCTTTACCTCTCGCTGACCGGAAGCGCCGAAATCATACTCCGCCGTCCAGCCTTCGGTAATTGTCTGCGTAGTGCCGTTGTCGTAATAGAGCGTAAGCTCCATTCCGCTACAGTCGATTTCGGAATTAAGCTCGTATTCCGTTACATTCGGCAGTTGTGTGATTTCAATGCGTGTCAGCGTTTTGGCGGCTACATTTACTTTAAGCGCCGTTTCGTATCCCCGATACGATACGATAACTTCGTTTTCGCCCACCGTGCCGAAATCGTACTTGATTTCAAAGCCGTCTGTTACGGTTTGGGTTTTTCCGTTGTTGTAGTAAACGGTTATTTCCATACCCGTGCCGTCGAATGCAGTTCCCTCAACATAATCCGTCTTGTTCGGGTTGCGGGTTATCTCTATGCGCTCGATCTCTTTGGCACGGACGGTTACTTCAAACTGCGCCGTAAATCCGCCGTATTCCACAGTAACGGTCTGCTTGCCGGGCTTTGTAATATCAAAGCCCTTGGAGATCATTTCCGAAGTAATTTCGATCTCTTGCGTAGTGCCGTTGTCATAATAAAGCATTAGCTTTCCGCCGCTGAGATCCGGCTCGCCCGAATCCTCAAGATAAACAGATTTTTCGGGAGCGGACGATATTTTTATCCCCGTAAGCGATTTTGCAACGACATCAACTTCAAGCGTTGTCTGCAATCCGGCATAGCTTACGGTGACGGTGGATTTGCCCGCCTTGTCAAAGCTGTACTCCTTTTTCCAGCCGCCGGTGACCGTTTCGGTATCGCCGTTGTCATAGGTAACGGTAAGTTCCATACCCGTGTCGTCAAAAGCGGTGCCCTCTATATATTCCGTTTTGTTAGGATTTTTGCTTACGGAAATTGATTTTGGCGATTTTGCGACAACATCAACTTCAAGCGTTGTCTGCAGTCCGTCATAGCTTACGGTGACGGTGGATTTTCCCGCTTTATCAAAGCTGTACTCCGTTTTCCAGCCGCCGGTGACCGTTTCGGTATCGCCGTTGTTATAGGTAACGGTAAGCTCCATACCCGTGTCGTCAAAAGCAGTGCCCTCAATGTATTCCGTTTTGTCGGGCTGTTTGCCGACGGTTATGGAAACGGGCGATTTTGCAAAGACATCGACTTCAAGCGTTGTCTGCAGTCCGTCATAGCTTATGGTAACGGTGGATTTGCCCGCCTTGTCAAAGCTGTATTCCGTTTCCCAGCCGCCGGTGACCGTCTTGGTATTGCCGTTATCATATGTAACGGTAAGCTCCATACCCGTGTCGTCAAAAGCGGTGCCCTCTATATATTCCGTTTTGTTCGGATTTTTGCTTACGGAAATTGATTTTGGCGATTTTGCTTTAACATTTACGGTAAATTCCGCCGTTTGCGTAACGCCGTTTTCCGTATAGCTCACCGTGATTTTATGCTCGCCCGGTGCAGACTGATAGCCTGAAATATCGCAGTCTCCCGCTTTCAGCTTTCTTTCGCTGCCGTCGCTGTAGTGAGCCGTAATCTCAAGACCGTTCGTATCAAGACTTGCGTCTCCCTCAAGATATTCGGTTTTGGGCATAGCGCTTATTTCAATGGACTGAAGCGTGCGCTCAACTTCTTTTGCGGGCAATGTCACGGATTCCGTTCGCTCGCTCGTCCCCGTAAATGTTTTCGGGTCGCCGTTTTCTCTTTCTGTAACGGTAATCTCCGCCGTTTGCTCGCTTTCCTTTTCCTCATAGGTAAACTCTATTTTTACGGTCGGATTTTCAATCGCGTTAGCATCGGCAAAGGCGATATTTATCGTTCCGTCTTTAGCGTTGTTGCTGTAAGAATTATACGGCATAGAGGCGGTGAGGCCTGAAAATGTGAGCACACTCGGGTCATATTTGAAACTCATAAGCCCGTTCGTCGTTTCATCGGCCGTTAAATTGAAAGTAACGGTCTTTTCCTCCTCGTTAACCTCAAAGGAGTTATTTGCGGCGTTTTGCGAGGCATATGCGCCCGTGTTGCTTGCGGCGCTCTCGGTTTTCGGCGTTATATCGGGATATTCTGAATAATCGTATTGATACAAAACACCTACCTGGCGCACATCGTCGTCAAATTCGCGGGTCATTATAAGGGATGCCGTCTTCGGGTCGATCACCTGCACCTTCGCGGCTCCAACTCCGATTTTGCTGACGAGCACGAGCAATTCGGACGCGGCGTCATAGATCAACGATGAGGTGGCGTAGTTCGTCATCTGGCTCACACCGGGCAGGCTTACGCCGTCGACATGACCGATCCGCTTTGTATATGCCTGCTCCGTCTCAAACCAATCGCCCGGCTCATCCTTCACGCCCGCGTACCAGCGAGGCGCCACATAACAGTAGTACTCATAAAGGTCACCGCTTTCGTTTATGACATAATAAACATCCGCCTTATATCTTTGGTCGCTGAGGTCGGGATTTTTTGTTCCATAGTCGCATAGGTCTTCAGCGTTTTCATCGAGGCATTTATACGCCATGCCGCCCATAGTACCTACTTCGGCATAGCCGGTGGACATGGTTACCGAGACCGTGTCAAAGCCTTTTTTTGGTGAGCCTACTCTTGAGCCGAGCAAAAGGTTTCTGCCCTGTGATATGGTCATATAGCCGAAATTCGTGTACGCTCCCGTAGATCTGCCGGGCGCTCCATCGGCATGCAGATGTGAGGCGTCGATTGAAGCCTCAAGTGAATATTGGCTGAAATCTTTGGGATTTACCCTATATCCCCATGTTCCGCTGAAAAGATACAGAGAATCATTTTCGCGATTCATCGTTCCTACGGTGAAAGCGCTGCCGGAAGCGGAAAGGCGCTTGCGCTCGTTGGGCGTTGCGGTGCTGAAATTCTCCCAGTAATAGGAGCCGTTGCCCTCGCAGAACACGGCGGTAACATCGATATCAGGCGCAGGCTTCACTTCGATTTCGCATTCCACGGTGAGGGGTTCGCCGCCCGTCTCAAGTGTTGCGGTAACTGTTGCCTTTCCGACTTTGATTGCGGTGACCAATCCGCTTCCGTCAACGGAGACGGCGTCGCCGTCCGCCCGCCACTGAACCGACGAAGCGGTGCTCTGCGCGTTCCACGGGGAAATCGCGGCGGTGAGCCGCAGCGTGTCGCCCGCAACCATCTCGCGTTTCGCGCCGAGGATATTGAGCGCGGAGGGCGCGGCGGTTTCGCCGTCCTTCACGAGACCGAGCTTCGGCATCACGGCGAGGTTGACCAATCCGCGTACAGCTTCGTTAAACCGAGACAGGTTGGCATCCCACCCGGAAGCGGATTGATACGCCACGGAAGTTCCGTTTTCAAAATTGATCGAGGAGATTTCATACAGATAGTTTTTGTAGCTTGACCGGTCAAGGTTCTCGGCGCAGGCGGCATAAAGAACCGTGCGGGAGGGATCCTTCCAGGTCAGGCTGATATAGCGCATGGTAGAAAGCTCTTTGTGGCCAATGGTACACTTATCGGCGGTTACCGTTTCTTTGCCCCCGGCGATCGTCCACGAGACGAGTATGCTCGTCTCCGTCGATTCGTCATAGTGGGTGGCGACGGCCTTTCCCTCGTTGTTGACGGTAAGGCCGTACAGCGCGGCGGGCTTTCCGTCAACCTCCACTTTTTGCGCGGCTTTAACTTCGCCGAGCATCGGATCTATCTGCCAGAGCGTGTCGGAGCCGTCCGCGGCGTAGAGCATATGGTCTTTCGGATTGAACGCGAGGTCGCGCACCGTTTTTACCCCGAACGCGGAGAGGTCGCAGACAAGCTGTTTCGCGTTCACGTCGTCGATCGGCGCTACGCGGAGACTGCCGTCCTCAACCGCCTGCCAGAGGTACCCGTCCGCCGCGTCCGCTCCGGCGAGAAGCGCCGACGCGTCGGCGCTGGAGAAAACAAACCCGTTGGTATATCGACCACTGCTCAAAGAGAAGCGCCCGGGGTCGACGGCAATCCAGTCGCCGCGGTTGATCTGCGCGCCGCCGTTGGAGCTTGAACGGATGTTGGCGATAACCTTGTCGGAAATATCCTGCTTTTCCCCGAAGGTAAAGCGGTATGTGCTCCGATTGCCGGCATAGTCGCCTACGACGATATTGTAGGACCCGCCCTCCTGAAGCTGGGAAGCGCTGAATTCCGCAACGATTTCCGATTTCGCGTCGGTTTCGCCCAAAACGCGCTTCTCGAAAGAATAGGTGCCGTTGCCGCTGTAAAGTCCGATAAACGCAACGCTCTGCTCATCCTTGGCGGTGACGCGGATGCTTGAGCCGTCCTTTTCCACATTCTCGACCTTGGGGGCATCGCTGTCAAGTGTAACGGTGGTGGTGAGATATGCGCCCTCGCCGAGTGCGCCGTCCTCGATCAGCTTTTTGATTCGGGCGGCGTTTATGGTCTTGCCGGGCGTTTCCTCGTAATATTCCGGCACCGCGACGGCGCCGAGCTCGATTTTATCGCCTTCCTTGACGTTGGTACCCTTCAGCATTTTTTTCAGGGAAGCGCGAACGGGCAGGCTCACCGACGTGCCGCTCCAACCGCCCACACTGTTGGGGCTCGGGAAGGCGCAGGTCTGATGAATGTAAACGGCGTCGATACTCTCTACATGGCGGTTGCCCTCTTTGTCCTTTGTCATGATGGCGAAGCACATCGCGCCCGCCGGGCGGATCAGGGTAAGCTGAATGCTGCGGATTGTATCGTTCAGATTTAAGGCAAGCTTGTCGAGCGGAACGCGGCTGTTTTCGTCATACAGATTGACAGCCTGTTTTAACAAATTGCCGCCTTCATCCTGATAGGTCATATAATTTATATCATAAACACTGCTCGGGCTTTGAGTGTAGGGAACTCTGCTGTTTGTGCCGCTGAAGCTTTCCACAAAGCTGTTGCGGTCAAACATCGAGGGATCGGACCAGTTGCCGCAGAAACCGAGAATCGGTATCGTATGCGTAACATCCGTTTCCTCCTCGCCCATATTAACGGGAACGACCGATGTAAAGCCTTCCAAATACGCGCCTTTCGGATATTTATCCAGACTATCCGTAACCTTTATATCAACATCAACAGTTACGCTGTCGTCAGCCTTAACGCAAATAGTCGAGGTTTTAAGCCCGTTTAAAATCAAATGCGCATCGTAAGTGGTTTTCTTTCCGTCTCCGTCAACATCGGCAACATCTAAATCAAGACCGCTACCGTCTGTCTTTCCCGAAAGAAAATCAAGCAAAGCCTGCGCATCGTCGGCGTCTGTTTTGCTGTCACGATTTATATCGGCGTTTATACTTGAGTCAAATTCAATCTCTTTACCGTCGATTTTATATGTAACCTTTCCCAAAAGGTCGCGGGTATTGTCGGCAAGATAATCTATCCCGTCCTCATTGACGGTATCCTCGGTAAACAGAGCCGTTTTGAAATAGTAATTTCTGTCTGTTTCGCTCATATTGTGCAGAGTGAAAGTGTAGTGGAATGTGTTTGTACCGTCGGGGCAGTCTCCAACCTCCGCTTTAACACGCCCGCGTGTCTGACCGTCTACTTCGATAAACGATTTGGCGGAGGCGGCGTTCTGCGTGTTAAGCAGACCCGCGCCTTGGCGAAGCAACGAATAATATTTGCCGTTCGGGTCGATCATCGGCTCTGCCGTGGACATCAAAAGACCCGCGGTTATCATTCCTTTGTTGAGCGATTTATTCTGAGCAAGCGCGCGGTTAAGGAAAGAGTCGTTTCCGAACTGCGCCTGCTCCGCCTTTATATACTGGCTTACCACCGCGGCGGCTCCTGCTACATCGGGTGCTGCCATCGAGGTGCCCGAAAGCATTGTGTAGCCGCTGTCAGTGTTGCCGTCAACGGAGTTTACTTTTGTTCCGAAAGCAGTGATCTCCGGCTGAAGCATAAGGCTGCTCGGAATACCGTATGCGCTGCTTTTATTTATAGTCGGGTGCGAGCCGTCCTTACCGTCGCCGTCAGCCCACGCAACGCCCATAAAGTCAGCGAAGGAGGATGGCGGAGTACAAAGCGACATATTAACATCATCGGAGTAAAGCTTGTTGGGTCTGCCGTTTTTGTTTTCGCTCATCCACGCGCCGTCATTTCCCACAGCGCCCATAATAAGCACGCCCTGCTTCGTAAGCTCGTCAAAAACGCCGCCGAAAACGCTGTCGGCGCAGGAGAAACCAACCTCCGCTGTGCCGAGAGAAAGATTGAGCACATCCGCTCCGAGAATGAGAGCGTCCTCAATAGCGGTTGCTATAACGGCGTCGGTACACATATTGTTACCGAAAACCTTGAGGTTAAGTATCTGCGCATCGGGAGCGGTACCGACCATGGCGTTCGCGTCCTCCGCCTTTTCAAATGTTTTCTCCTCACCGTCATTTTGAACGGGAATATACGCGTTCGCCGCGGCTATGCCGGAAACATGAGAGCCGTGAATGCCCGCGCCGCCGTTCTTTGTAAAATGGCTGTAATCTGAGTAGTTATAAGCAAACGGTATCTTATCGTTAATATAGAGTTCGTCCGCGTCCTGGTGCTCCTGCAAAACATGGAGGCGGGTGGTGTCTATCGCGTCGGCAACATCCTCTTGCGTCATAAAATTAAGGCTTTCTTTATATTTTGCGAGTTCTTCGTCGTCCACCGTGCCGTTGTTGTCGGTATCGGGAGCGGACTGCCTTAAAGAGTAGTTAAGCGCGTCGGCGTCAAAAGACTGATGCTCATCGTTCACGCCGGAGTCGATAATCGCTATTCGTGAGCCGGCGCCACTGTATTCGGTCAAAGCCTTTTCAACTGCCGCGGCTTTTTCGCCTACGGTCTGTTCATCTTCCAAAGGCTCATACACATTTTCGATAACGACCTCTTTAACGCCTTTAACGCTTTCTATATCATCTATCTGAGAATATTCAACATCGGCGGAAACAAGGTTTGCAACGAGCGTCAGATTTGTGACGACATCAAGCTCCTCGCCGTCCAAAACCTTTTCCTCGATCCTGTCAACGACCTTGTCCTGCTCGCGGCAGAGCTTATCCTGATAATTCGCGGCGGCGTCGTTGCTGCCTATCGTCTCTATCGGATAGCCCTTGTCGATAGCCGAGTCGCCATCCATAATAATAGACACGCGCACGGTATCGTCCGGAGCGTATTCCGGCTCATCGGATTTTTCATCGGATTCCGAAACGAATAACTCCGGCGAACGCGGGTCGGCGGTCGTTTCGACTTCAGTAAATTCCAGTCTGTTTTCGTCCTTGGCAAAAGCGATCGTCGGAACGCTGCCAAACAGCATAACGACCGCCAAAAGAACGGATATTATAGACATGGGACGCTTCATAAAATTTCCTCCTGCATTTTAAATACGCTTCGGTCGGCTATCTCATCGGATTTTCAAATTTAAACCGCTTCGATGCCCCGATCGTTTTATTTTATTTCACCTCGGTGAGGTTGATTTGCTTTTCGCAAAGGACATCGCCCTTTGTATTTATACTTCTTATATCTACCGTGCCGTTGTTAAAGGTCATATTCGTATAGTTTATTTCGTGAGGGTCATTTTCGTCTTTCGCGCCGCAGATATAATACTGAATCCCCGTGACGCTGTCCCGGGCGCTGACATATTCCGTTGTGTGACTGTGGCCGCATATCGTGAAATCAACGCCGAGTTCTCTTAAGACCTCCGCCGCCGGAGTCGGCTTATCATCGGGCTCAAAGAAAACGCATGAAGAGTGGGTTATAAGCACATTATAGCCGTTTTCTTTCTCAAGAGAGGCAAGCCATTCCGTCTGCTTATCAAAATACGGGGCAAAGTCGTTATAGCCGGCGTATTCATAGTTTTCATCCTCTTTATCCTCGCCCGAATCCAAAACAGTGAAAACATATTTGCCTATCGTGCGGCGGAAATAGTAACCGTCAAAATCAAGCGCGTTGAGCATAACGGGCACATTGCTGCCCCTGTGGTCGTGGTTGCCGAGATTATAAATAACGGGCTTTGTGCCGCCGCTGACCGTGCCGGCGGGGACGAGGAGATTATCAATAATACTGTCCTGCGAATAAACTCCGCTTGAAATATCACCCAAGAAAGCCACTATATCGGCGTTTTCTCCAACCTTGCTCCAATCCGGGCGGGCGGTGTGGTTATCGGTGACGCAGGTCATTTCAAAGCCGTCCTCCGGGCAGGGAATGAAATTGCCTACATTCATCTCAACTTCTTTTCCGAGATGCCCGCCGTAGGCTATATCCTCTAAAACGCGCACCGCGCCGACGGAATACTCGGCGTTTTCAAGCTCGTCATAATCTACTCTGACGCTGTGTATCCGCGCGGAATCCTTGCGCCCCGCTATCGTATCCCAAATCACGCGCTCGCCGCCTTCGCCCGAAAGCTTAACATAACCAACGGATTTTCTGTTTGTGGCGAAAATGATATGATAGGCGTTGCCGTCGTCAAAAACGGCGGGCTTGCCCTCAAAGCCGAAGCCTCCCGCGGGAAAAGCCACAACTATTGCCGTTACCGCTATCGAGGCGGCAACGACCCCCGCCGTGAGCTTATGTAATATCCTATGCGCGGCGGGCAAGATGAGCGTTAGGAATATCAGCGCATAAAACAGAGCAAGATAAGGCAGAGTTTCAAGAGAAACATAGAAATAATCAGTAATATCGTCATTGCCGATTATGAGAAACGCCGCTATACATCCTAAATTTATCAAAAGGATAAGGCTGTTTATAATAAGCACGACCGTGTTGAAAAGCTTGTTTTCAAGCAGGCTGCCGCGAAGCTGAAAGAACAAAACGACTGTATTGACAATAAACAGCGCAAAGAGCAGATAGCAAAAGCCGTCAAACACATAATGGTCAACAAAAACAAATCCTACCCTTACCATACACATAGCGAGAGTGGTGATAACGGAAAGTACCGATAAAATACTTGTGAGAATAACCTTGACTTTTTTATTCATAATAACTTCTCCATAAATTCAAATCAGTAAAGGACCTTAGAGAGCACAAAGCAAGTCCACAGCGCGACAACAAAAAGCCCCTCGGCGGGAATTGCCAGCTTAGTGTAGGGGCATTTCCAGCCCTTATCGACGCAAAGAAAAATCGTTCTCGTAACAAAAACCGTTGTTGAGAAAAACAGACCGCCGACAAGCGAATACTGAGCCGTGCCCAAGGCGAATGTGAGATATAGCAAAAACGCGCCGAGGGCAAAGGATATACCGCCGTAATAAACCCTTATCTCGGTTTTTCCGGCATTGTCAACGGGCTTTATCGAAAAGCTTTCGGCATTTTTCAGCGGACTGATGACAAATACGATCGCCATTCCGAAAAAATAGCCTGCGAGCCCTATTACCGCCACGCTTGCCGGTATGTTCTCAAAGAAAATAGTTTTAATTGTTTCCATAAAAATTACCCCTTGAAATTATTTCAACAAAATTATACAACATAAAAAATCGCCGGTCAACTAAATTGACCGGCGATTATAATAATCTTCTTTTGTGAGCTCAAATTCAAGGCATTTCCATTTTTCGCCCATAACGCTCAGGTACTCGTCCTTTTCCTCCCTGTGCGCAAAGCCGAGGGAATAATAGCATCTCTGAGCCGGCGGATTGTTTTCAAAAACGCCTATTGTAACTTTGCTCGCGCCCATATCGCCGAACGCGCGCTCAAGAGCGAGAGGCAGCATTTTTCTGCCGTATCCCCTGCCCCTTATTTTACTGTCCACAATAATAAATCCAAAACGAATTACCCGCTGTGCCTTGTCGGTAAAGCGCATTATCATATGCCCCACAGTTTCTTCGCCGTCAACGGCGGTCAGCGGGATCATCTTCGGATTTTCAGCATAAAACGCGTTCATTTCATCGGGCGTTATCGGATATGAGCCGTACCTGTCGGCGCTCCATTTTCTGAAAGCCGACTCGTCCTCAAGCCAGCTTAATATCCGTGCCGAATCACTTTTTTCATATTGCCTCAATTTCAGCATATCGTTCACTCCGCGTCTTTCGTGAGCAATGTATAGCAGTATTTGTCAAGGCGGATATATCCGTCCTTTGAAACAGGCTCAAAGAAATTATATGAATTATCCCATTGCGCGCCGACATACACATCTACAGTTTCGGGTGAATTATTCACAGCCACAAGCACCTGATTGCCCGATGAGGTCCTTGTATAGGCAATGGCGCCGTGATATGAAAACACCTTTTCAAAGCTGCCGTCTTTAAAGGCGGGGCAGCCCCTTCTTATTTCGCCGAGGCGCTTATACCATGTGTGAAGCTCGCTGTTGATATTATCCCACGGAAAGCAGGCTCTGTTGAACGGGTCTTTCATTCCCTGCATACCAGCTTCATCGCCGTAATAAAGGCTCGGCACACCGGGCAGTGTATATTGAATAAGGCTTGCCGTTTTCAGCATTGAAACGCCTTTTTTATAGTTTTCCGGCGAAAGCTCGTTGTGCTCATGCTGCCACTGCCTGCCGTGTCCCTCGGCGTTTTCGCCCGCAAGCCTTGTTATTGCGCGCAGCGTATCGTGAGTGCCTATATGATTCATCAGAATATGCAAGACGCATGGCGGGTAGTTTTCAACTACCGTCATAACAGCGTCAAAAAAGCTGTCCGCACCGCCGTAGCGCACAAAATTAAGCACCGCCTCGGCAAATGGATAATTCATAACGGAATCGAGCTGATCTCCAAGCAAATATTCGCGCCTGCTGCCGTAGGAAATTTTATTTGTGGCGTCCTCCCAGACCTCGCCGATAATAACAGCGTTTTCGTTTTCAGCCTTTACCGCTTTTCGCAAATCATCAAGAAAAACATCGGGAAGCTCATCGGCAACATCAAGCCTCCAGCCGCTTATGCCGCAGCGAAGCCATTTGCGCAAAATTCCGTTTTCGCCGCAGATATATCGGCGGTAATCCTCGTTTTCCTCCTCAACCTCCGGCAGGAGCTTTATGCCCCACCAGCATTTGTATTTTTCGGGGTATTCAATGAATTTGTACCAATTGAAATACGGGCTTTCCTTGCTGTTGTAAGCGCCCACGCTGTTGTAATTTCCGTACATATTGAAATATTTTGAATCACAGCCGGTGTGGCTGAAAACGCCGTCAAGCACTATGGCAATGCCCATCGCCTGAGCCTTTTTGCAAAGGGAACGCAGATCCTTTTCCGTTCCGAGAAGAGGGTCAATTTTTTCATAATCCGCCGTGTCGTATCTGTGATTGGAATTTGCCTCAAAAATCGGATTGAGATATACGCATGTAACGCCGAGCTCCTTGAGATAGCCCAGCTTTTCCTCGATTCCTTTAAGGTCGCCGCCGAAATAGTCGTTGTTCCAAAGCCCGTTCATACGGCTCTCGTCCCAAAGCGGCTCATCGCCCCATTTTTTCATAACCCGACTTTCCGGCACGCCCGTTTTCTTTTTGCCGCTGTTGTAAAATCGGTCGGGAAAAATCTGATAGATAACGCCGCCTTTTAGAAAATCGGGCGTTTTAAACTCTTTGGCATATACCGTCTGCTGAAAATCATCTCCGCCAGTCCCAATCTCACCGAGACCGTTCGCGCCTTTTTTCACAAGCAGCACGCCCCACGGGGTGGTGAGCTCAAAATGATAAAAATACAGCCCCTTCGTGGTTGCGGAAAAATGCAGCTCCCAATACTCGTGACCGTCGCCGCACATACCCGCCCAGAACATACCGTAAAAAACGGTATCCTCGCCGTCCTTATGAACGGCAAGGCGTGACCCGCTGCAATTAAGGCTTCGGGAAACGATTATTCGCAGCCTTACCTTTTCATCCACGGCTATGGCGGATACGGGAGCTTTATATTCGGTTTTGCGTGAATCAAAAACAATCATATCTTAAATCCGAAAAAAGGGCGGATCGGTTATATCTGCCCTTTTTGCTAATCACCTTGATTTTTTTATTTTGGTTTTTTTCGCTTCCGTCTTTTTCGCGGCGAGCTTTTTCTCCGCCTTTTCCTCGGCGGAAACCGGCTTTGTGTGCCAGATATTATCGGCGTATTCCATAATCGCCCTGTCCGCGCTGAATATGCCCGCGCCGCTGATGTTCATAAGGGACATTCTTGCGAATTTTTCCTTATCCCTGTAAATATCAGAAGCCTCTTTTTGGGCGTTCTGATAATCGGCGAAGTCAGCCAGCGCCATATACGGGTCAACATTCATAAGGCTTGAGGTGAATTCCCTGAAGTTCTTCCCGTTTATGCCCGCATTCAGAAAATCAAACACGCTCTTGAGCACGGGGTTGTTGTTTATATAATTCATCGGGGAGTAGCCGTCCCTTTGAAGCTGCTGCACCTCCGGCGTTTTAAGACCGAAGATGATTATATTGTCGTTTCCGACCGCATCGGCGATCTCCACATTCGCGCCGTCAAGCGTTCCTATAGTAACGGCTCCGTTGAGCATCAGCTTCATATTTCCCGTGCCGGATGCCTCTGTGCCCGCAAGAGAAATCTGCTCCGAAATATCCGCGGCGGGCATAAGAAGCTCAGCGAGCGTCACATTGTACTCCTCCATAAACACGACTTTCAGCTTTTTGTTTACATCGGGGTCGTTGTTGATCAGCTTTGAAAGCGAGTCTATAAGCTCAATCGTCTTTTTTGCCATAAAGTATCCCGGCGCCGCCTTTGACGCAAATATATATGTTTTCGGAACAAAATCCATATCGGGATTTGCCTTTAGCATCTGATATTGGGCGATTATGTTCAGCACATTGAGGCTTTGGCGTTTATATTCGTGAAGCCTCTTCACCTGAACATCGAAAATGGAATCGGGATCTATTTCAATGCCGTTTCTCTTTTTGACCGTTTCGGCAAAACGAACCTTGTTGGCGCGCTTTATTTCAAGCAGTCTGCCAAGCACCGCCGTGTCGTTTGCAAAATCTCTCAACTTCAGGAGCTCGTCGGATTTTGTGATGAAACCGTCGCCGATAAGCTCGGTTATATAGTCGGTGAGAAGCGGGTTTGCCTGGCATATCCATCTGCGAAAGGCTATGCCGTTTGTGACATTCTTGAATTTTTCGGGAGTTATCGTATAAAAGTCGTTGAATACCGTGTCCTTGAGTATCTCGGAATGGAGAGCGGAAACGCCGTTTACCGAGTGTGAGCCCGCAACGCAGAGGTTTGCCATACGAACTACGCCGTTAGAAATGATTGCCATTCTCTCCACCCTGTCCGCATCGTGGGTAACAGCCCAAATATAGGCGCGGAAGCGGTTATCTATTTCTTTGGTTATCTGATAAATACGGGGAAGCAGGCGCATATAAAGCTCCTCGCTCCAGCATTCCAGCGCTTCCTTCATTACCGTGTGGTTGGTGTAGGCTACGGTTTTTGTTACGATGTTCCACGCGCTGTCCCAATCATAGCCGCACTCATCAAGTAGTATCCTCATAAGCTCGGGGATCGCCATGGTAGGATGAGTATCGTTTATCTGAATCGCTATCTTATCGGGCAGATTGTCAAGCGTACCGTAGCTTGTGAGATGGCGGTGGATTATATCCTGCACGGAGGCGGAAACAAGGAAATACTGCTGACGAAGCCTCAGCGATTTGCCCTCCGGGAAATTGTCGGCGGGGTAAAGCACCTTAGAAATGGCCTCCGCCATAGCGGACTGCTCCATCGCCTTTATATAAGAGCCCTGATTGAACAGCGCCATATCAAGCTCCTGTTTTTTTGACGCCCAAAGGCGAAGCCTTGATACGCCTTGCCCTTTGCCCGAAACATACATATCATACGGAATGGCAGTCACAACATTCGCGTCCCTGTGGTCAACATGGTGATATTCTCCGTCCCAACTGTCCTCGACCCAGCCCTCGAATTTGACTTCGACGGCGCGCTCCTCACGGGGAATGAGCCATACCTCGCCTCCGGGAAGCCAGAAATCGGGAAGCTCCGTCTGCCAGCCGTCAACAAGCTTTTGCTTGAAAATGCCCGCTTCATAACGAATGGAATAGCCCATCGAGGCAAATCCGTTTGTGGCGAGCCCGTCTAAATAGCAAGCGGCAAGCCTGCCGAGGCCGCCGTTGCCGAGACCCGCGTCGGGCTCTTGTGAATAAAGGGATTCAAGGGTAACATCAAAGCTTTTGAGAGCGGTTTCAAAAACATCGGTTAGCCCTAAATTATAAAGATTGTTTTTGAGAGAGCGCCCCATAAGAAATTCCATACACAGGTAGTAGACCCTCTTGCTGTCCTGCTTCTGAACGGTATCGCGGAAATTGCTGTGCATAGTGGCAAGCTCATCGCGCAAAATCATTGCCACCGCCTTATAGAATTGCTCCAGCGACGCGGCTTCGGGAGATACACCAAAAAAATGGCTCAATTTATCGCTTATCATCTTTTTTGCCTGAGAGGCAGAAATTGATGAATTCATATACAAAACCTCCAAAAATCATAATACAAAATAGTTGTTTTTAGAATTAGGTTTGTTCATTATACACTAAAAATAACTCAATTTCAATACTAACTATTTAATATTATTCTTTTTTGCTTTTCTTTTTGAGAAATTTATCGGTAAGAAGCTTTATCAAGTCCTTTACCGCCCCGATATTTACGATAAGTACAGCGACGGTAAACGCAAGAGAAATTGCCAAGCTCCCCCACTCGCCTTGCCATTCGCTTAGCATAACAACGGCGGAGCAGAGCAAAAGAACAAATGATATGATAAACCTTTTGCCGTCAATTTTAATATTTACGAATTTCTTTGTGTTAAACACGCGTATTACGAAAACAAGGATAAACGAAATCGCCGTGGCGATCGCCGCGCCGTAGGCGTTCCATTTCGGAATAAGAATTAAATTCAAAATTATATTCGTCACAGCTCCCGAGCCCGCGGTGAGCATTGATAGCATACTTTTCTTTTCCGCCATATAAATCGAGGCATAGAAATTTACTAGATTTGAGAATATTGTGGCGAAAACAAGTATCGGCTCATATCGCCACGCGTCGTAATAATCGGGGCCGAGATAAACGGCGTTTATTATTCTTGAAAATGTAATGAGAAAAGCTCCGATGACGAGAAGCCCGCCGCTATAGACCTTGAACACATTTGTGAAAAATTCGGATTTATATTCACTGTCGTACTCATCAACGGCGGAAAGCTGCCAAGCATTGATGAATATTGTCGCAAAAATGGCGATAAGATTAGGTATCTTATATGCCGCCATATAAAGCCCGCTGAGAGCAACGCCGTGAAAATATGTTACGATATACTGGTCGGAGGCGTTGATTATCCACCACAGAATGACCGTGGGTATCAGCGGTATGCAGTATTTCAGCATTGAGGAAACGAGCTGCTTTTTAAATCCGTGCCTTATATCAATATATTTCCATAGCTTCAATGCTATGAACATAAATGCAACGGAGCACATATCGCTTGTGAATATCGCAAGGATATATCCGTATATTCCCCAATGAAAAACGCCTAAATAAAGAAAAGTGAAAAGGGCGGAGGTCGCCGTGGCTATAACTCCGTCCGCGGCGTAAACTTTAACATATCCCATACCTCTTATGAACTGCTGAGTGACCTCTCTCATAGATGAGCCGAGGAGCATTACATAAAGAAGTATAGTATATTGACCGAGTCTGAAATCGTTTATTTCAATACCTGTGAGAAGCGGATAAAACAGGCAGAAAACACCGAATCCGGCGATAGTAACAAAAACGCCCGTTGTGAAAACTTTTTTATTGTCCGCCGTTTTATCAAGGGTAAATCTCAGCACCGCGGAATTAACGGCGAGTGTGACGATAGGTATGAGAATATTTACGGAATTCTGAATAAGAGTAGCGCCTCCGAAATCCCCCGTCTGCATAACGCGGGTATAAAAAGAGGTGAGCAATATCGTGAGCAGCTTTGACGAAAAACTGCCTATCGCGAAAATTATTGTGTTTGAAGCTAACTTTTTATACTTATCCATTTTCTCTTCCCGCGGTCGATTTGTGCCGCTTTTTGATTTTATTCTCTTATCTGACCGTTTCCGTAAATAAGATATTTTGTGGTAGTGAGCTCGCGAAGCCCCATCGGTCCTCTCGCGTGGAGCTTTTGCGTTGATATTCCTATCTCCGCGCCGAGGCCGAATTCTCCCCCGTCGGTAAAACGGGTGGAGGCGTTCACATAGACCGACGATGAATCGATACGGCGAAGGAACTCCGCAGCGTTATCACCGTTTTCTGTGATTATCGCCTCGCTGTGGCGTGTTGAATACTTATTTATATGCCGTATCGCCTCGTCAAGGCTGTCAACGGTTTTTACGCTTATAATATAATCAAGGTATTCCTCCGCGAAATCCTCGTCGCTCGCGGGCAAAATGCCGTCCGCGGCGAGCATAGCGCGCTCGTCGCCCCTTATTTCAACGCTTTTTTTATCAAGAGCGGCTTTGATTTTCGGCAGCGCCTCGTTTATTATCCCCGAATGGATAACAAGGCTTTCACAGGCGTTGCACACGCTTATGCGCTGTGTTTTGGCGTTGAAGATTATCCTTGCCGCCATATCCGTATCGGCAAATTCGTCAACATATATATGGCAGTTGCCGGAGCCTGTTTCTATAACGGGAACGGTGGAATTTTTCACAACCGTTTTTATAAGATTTTTTCCGCCTCTCGGAATAAGGCAGTCAAGATAGCCGTCAAGCCTCATCATTTCGTTTGCCGATTCGCGCGAGGTATCGGTTACGAGCTGAATGCAGTTTTTGTCAAATCCTTGATTTTTTATCGCGTTTCGCATCACGCTCGCTATTGCGATATTGGAATTTATTGCCTCCTTGCCGCCGCGCAGTATCACGGCGTTGGAGCTTTTAAGGCAGAGCGCCGCCGCGTCTGCCGTTACATTGGGGCGCGCCTCATAAATTATTCCGATAACGCCCAAAGGCACGGTGATTTTTTTTATAATAAGACCGTTCGGGCGCGTTTTTTCCTCAAGCACGATTCCGCACGGGTCATCGAGAGCCGCCACGCTTTCAACGCCCTTTGCCATATCCTCTATTCTCTGAGTGTTGAGCATAAGTCTGTCGAGCAGACCTTTTCCGAGACCCGCTCTTTCGCCGTTTTCAATATCCCTTTTATTTTCCTCTATTATGGTTTGCGCATTGTTGCGCAGTGATTTTGCTATTTCAAGCAGGGCGGCATTTTTCTGTTTTTCCGTAACGGAAGAAAGAAAATCCTTTGCCTCAAGCGCCTTTTTCGCAAGACTTATCATTTTTTCACCGCCTTAAAATATGTTCCGATGCGCTCGCCTGATAACGCCTTATAAATATCCGTTGGCTTTTTGCCGTTCATCACAATAACGGGAATGCCCTCGTTCACGGCAATTTCGGCGGCGTTTATCTTTGTGATAAATCCACCCGTGCCGCGCTTGCCCGCGCTGCCCGCCATAGTGCGTATATCATCATTTATATCCTCAACGCAATCAATGAGCCTTGCGCTCTCGCTTTCGGCGGGGTTGCTGTCATAGAGCCCGTCGGTATCGGTAAGCAGGATGAGCAAATCGGAATCGGTTATCACCGCCACCCTTGCCGAAAGGCAATCGTTATCTCCGTTTATAAGTTCCTCGACGGATACGGAATCGTTTTCGTTAACTATCGGCAGGCAGTCATATTCAAGAAGCTGGTTGAAGGTATCCACCAAATGCCTCTTGCTTTCTTCGTTATACAGCTCATCCGATGTGATGAGAAGCTGGCTTACGACAACACCGTATTCGGAAAACATTTTATCATAAAGGAACATAAGCTCGCATTGACCGACCGCCGCCGCCGCTTGAAGCCCTTTTGTTTCCACGGGCTTTTCCGACAAGCGCAGCTTTCCCGTTCCCACTCCTATTGCGCCGGAGGACACAAGTATCACCTCATAACCCTCGTTTTTCAAATCGGCAAGCACGGAGGCGAGCTTTGCTATTCTTGCTATATTTGTTTTTCCCGTTTCGTGCGTCAGGGTGGAAGTGCCCACCTTTACGACGATTCTTTTTTTATTATTTTCATTAGGCATTTTACAGCACCTCAAAACAAATCATTGATATTATAGCAAACTTAATGAGGTATTTAAAGGCTTTTTTGTATGTTTTTAGGTTTTTCGGGCAAAATTACATTCGGAGGTTGAAATATATGACAAATCGCACAAGCATAAGATTTTTTTCATTCGCCGTCTGTATCGTCGCCGTGTTAGCCGCGTATTCGATAATCGGCAACAATAATAGTATGACCTATAAAACAAGACTTGAGGCAAATTACCAGCAAAGTCTCACGGAGCTTTCCGAATGCCTTGATTCCATAGAGACAAATCTCACAAAAAGCTCCTATGCCGCGACCCAAACGATGATGACAAGGCTTTCGGAGGATCTTTATTCGGAATGCAACACGGCAAAAAACGCGCTTTCTCATCTGCCGATTGAGCAGATGAATTTAAGCGGTGCTTACAAATTTTTGAGCCAAGCGGGCGACTATGCCGGCTATCTTTCAAACAAAATCAAAAGCGGCGAACAGATAAGCGACAAGGAATATGAAAATCTGCAAAAGCTGCTGAAATACGCGGAAAAATATGCCGACTGCGTAAACGATATGGTGACGAGATGCACCAACGGCGGGCAGATAACCGAAAATGAAATCAAAAGCAAAAGCGGAGAAAAAGTAGCGTCTATATCGGTTGATTTCACCAACGCCGAGGACACTTTTTCCGATTACCCGACTTTGGTTTACGACGGTCCGTTTGCAGACGCAGTGCTCAACAGAGAAGCTCAAGTAAAAAAAGAAAAGCAGGTCAGCCGCGAAGAAGCTTTGAAGCAGGCGGCAAAGGCGCTCTACACCACCGAGGACAAGCTGAAATATGAGGGTGACGAGGACGGCACTGTTCCCTGCTATAATTTCTCCTGCGGCAACTTCAATACGGCGATTTCCAAAAACGGCGGCCATATTGTATATATTCTTGATTCATCAAAAACAGGCACAAAATCGATAACGGAGGAAAACGCGTTGAATATCGCTTCGGCATACCTGAAACGGATAGGCTACGCCGATATGAAATCCACCTACTATGCCGTTAACGACAATGTTTGCGTGATAAACTTTGCGTTTGCCCAAAACGGCGTTATCTACTATTCGGATCTTATCAAGGTGGGCGTTTCGCTTGACGACGGAAAAATATATTCGCTTGAGGCGCAGGGATATCTCGTAAATCACAAGACGAGGCAGGCTTTCAGCTCCAAAGTATCACAGCAGGAGCTTGCGAAAAAGCTGTCAACAAGGCTTGAAGTGATTTCAGCCAAGCCCTGTTTGATACCTCTTGATAACGGAACGGAAGTGCAGTGTATTGAATTTCATTGCCGCTTAAAATCGGAGGGCGACGAAGCGCTTGTGTATATAAACGCCCAAACAGGCGAGGAGGAAAACATCTTGCTTCTTCTTTATTCCGATAACGGAACTTTGACAAAATAAAATCAACAAAATATCAACAAAAAATAATAATTGTATAAGAATCGCAAAGGCGACAATAATATAACAGAAAGGAAGTAATTTAATGAAAAGCAGATTTTTAATTTTTACGGTTGTTTTGGTTGTGATCATCGGCGTATTTGCCGCGTGTACAAGAGGCGGCAATGTAGGCAATACCACAACGAGTAACAGAAACACGACCTCCTCAACAAACAGGACTACGGAAAACAATATGTCAAACGATGTTAGCGAGGGAGTTTCGGATGCCGGTGAAAACGCGAGCGAGGCGGCGTCCGATATAGGCGAAGCGGCTGACGACGCCGCCAACGGAGCAGGCGGCGCGGTAGACAAGGTCGGCGACGCTGTTCAGGACGCATTGAGCTAAAGCATTTCAAAAAACGGACGGTAAAGCCGTCCGTTTTTTTTCGCGCGTTTTCTTAAAGAAGCCTTAAAATTTTCATAAACGCAAAAAGAGGGTGTAAAGCAAAGTTGCTTTACACCCTCGCCGATTTTTTAATTACTTTTCGGTTTTCTCTTCCTCGCCGTCAAGGTCGAATTCGAGATATTCACCGCATTCGGGGCACTCAATGCCTCCCTCGTCAACGGTATCGGCGTCTACCGAGAAAGTCGTTCCGCAGGAGGGGCACTCAATTTCGTAATCCTCATCACCGCAGCAGCAATCGTCATCGCAGCAGCACTCGTCCTCAAGGTAATCCTCAACATCGGCAAGATCCTCGTCAATAGCGTCTACCTGCTCCTCAACGGCGTTTATTTCCTCGTGGATATCGTCTATATCGTCAACGATATTCTCAAGCACATCTACAATAGCCTTGTAAATTTTTGCGCCGTTTTTATTGTCGAGATCAAGTCCGTCAAGCAGACCTTTAAGATAGCCTAAGCTTTCAACAGTGTTCATAATCAAAACTCCTTTATATTATGCTCTTTCCATATACTCGCAGGTTCTTGTGTCAACACGAATGGAATCGCCCTCGTTGATGAAAAGCGGAACTCTGATCTCCGCGCCCGTTTCAAGAATGGCGGGTTTAAGCGTGTTGGTGGCGGTGTTGCCTTTAAATCCCGGGTCGGTCTTTGTAACAAGAAGCGTTACGAAGGTCGGCGGCTCAACGCCGAAAACCTTGCCCTTATAGGAAAGAATACGGCAAACATCGTTTTCCTTAACAAATCTGAAATTATCGCTAAGATCTGTTTTGCTGACAGGGACCATATCATAGGTTTCCTGATCCATAAAATAATAAATATCATCATCGTTATAGGAATAGACCATATCTTTTCTTTCGATAAAGGCGGTGGGGAATTTTTCGGTGGGGTTAAATGTTTTTTCAACCACCGAGCCCTGAATAACATTCTTTATCTTAGTTCTTACGAAAGCCGCGCCCTTGCCCGGCTTAACATGCTGAAATTCGATTATCTGATAAACCTGCCCGTCCATTTCAAAAGTAACGCCGTTTCTGAAATCGCCTGCTGATACCATATTATCATGCCTCCCAATGCTGTAATTATTTCAACAAATTTATTTTATAATATTTCCATCAATAAATCAATACCCATTTTGTAGCTGTCCTTGCCGTAGCCGCATATCTGCTTAACGCACACATCGGTAATAACGGAGGTTTTTCTAAACTCCTCCCTTTCGTGGATATTGCTCATATGCACCTCAACGAACGGCGTAAATTCCTTTACCGCCTCGATAGCGTCCCTTATCGCGTAGGAATAGTGGGTATAAGCGCCCGCGTTTATCACAACGCCGTCAAATTCATCCTTGCTCTCATGGATGGCATCTATAAGCTCGCCCTCGTGGTTTGACTGAAAGAAATACATTTTCGCGCCTTGCGCCTTGCCGTAAATCTTTAATTCCTCATTTATCTGCTTTAAGGTCTCGCCGCCGTAAACGCTCTTTTTTCTTATACCCGTCATATTCAGGTTTGGACCGTTGAGCACAAGTATTCTTTTCTTTTTTCCTTTACTCATAGTATCACCGCAATACAGCTTTTAATTAAAAAACTAAGGGGAACGAGCCCGTTCCCCTCTTATGTATATTACTTATACTTTCTTTTACGAGCGGCCTCGCTCTTCTTTTTGCGGGCAACGGAGGGCTTTTCATAATGCTCTCTTTTGCGAACTTCCTGGATAATACCGTCACGAGAAGTTTGACGCTTGAAACGACGAAGAGCGCTGTCAAGAGTCTCATTTTCTTTGATTTTAACCTGGCTCACTTAATTCCCTCCCTCCGACCGCCGTCAGGGGTATTTGAATACTCTTTTAAAATATTCTGTGCAAGATTATATACAAATAAAACTGAAAAGTCAAGCATTTTATCAAATAATGTATAAAACAACTGAAAAAGCTTTTTTAGCATTGAAAACTATTTCTCAACCTTTCAAATTTAAAGCCTTGAAAACGGGTTTTTTGCCATTTTGTCGGGTCTTTTGGATTTTATTACTTTTCCGTTGTTGAGCCGAAGCCGCCTGTGCGAACACCATCGGCGTCGTCATCCTCAGTTATGCCGAAGGGAAGGAATATCCCCTGCGCGAAGCCCTTGCCGTTTGGAAGTTCTGCGGTGTGCCCGTCATCGTGAGCCTCGCATGAGAGCTTTATCATAATGTGCCCCTCGTTATCGGAATTGAAATAATCCGCGTCTATGATTCCAACGGTGTTGTCCAGCCTTATCCTGTGCTTGAAGCCGAGACCGGAACGCGGATATATTTTAAGCACCCAGCCGTCCGCTATCTTCGCACGGATACCGGTGGGTATAAGCACGGAGCTTCCCGTTTTTACGGTTATATCCGCGGGGGCAAAGAAATCGTAGCCCGCCGAGCCCGTAGTGGCGCGTTTCGGCATTTTTATCGAATCGTAAATCGCCCTTACATCCGTTGTTTCGGGAAAATTCTTCAACCAGTCCTTTTGAAACTGCTCAAAGCTTACCTTTTTGAATAAAGCAATCTTTTCCATACTCTTTCAACCTCTTTTTCACAAATATGCTGATTTAATTATATCTGCATACCGGCGCAAAAGCAAGAGTTAAAACGCCGCGTCTCAGCTTACATCTTCGCTCAAAACTTCTATTATACCGTCGTTTTTCAGCTTTGACGCGGAAAACAGCATTGAAACGCCCGTCACGGCAAACACCGCGGCTATTACCGCCAAATAAAGCGGAAAATCTATCTCAAACGGCGCTTTCGCGTCACCCGCAGTCATATTCAATCCATAGGACGCCAAAAGACTCAACGGCAAGGCGATTATCAGCGCGCGAAGCCCGTAGAATATGCTTTCAAGCGAAACCATTTTATAAAAGCCCTTTTGCGTTGCGCCGACGGATTTATACATAGCAAATTCCCTGCGCCTCAAATCAATGGAGGTGGAAACTGTATTAACAATGTTCGCAAGAGTAACGAGCGTTATCAGCGTTATAAATCCGTAGGTGAATACCTGAAGCACATAGACGAGCGTGCTCATTGAGCTTATCTGCTCCGCGTAGTCGTAAATGTAATAGACTGCCGATGCAAAATCCTCTTTTGCAAGGCGTTCCCCTATCTTTTCGGTCACCGCCGCGTGTTCTTTTGTTTCTATGCCGATAGTTGCCATCGGCACATCACCGAATCTTTGCAAAAATGCGGTGTAATAAACGCTTGACGGAACATATACGCTGACAGTGCCGCTCGGATTTAGGGAGCAGGCGTAATCGTTTTCGTCAAAATCAATGAGTCCCGCGATTTCAACAGCCGCTTCATCGTCGCCGCTCAGCGCAAGCTTGGTGCCCAGCGCATTTTCGGTAAATACCTCACCGCCGTTTTTGTGGCCTATATTGTTCATAAGAAGCGCCCTCGGCTTTTCGCCGTAAAACGCGTCGCTGTCTATCCCGTTATTTTTGCACATATCGTTAAAATGCAAATCCGAAACAGCATTTACATATATGATAGTTGTATAATCCCACAATTTCGAGTAAGCGGGTCGAAGCGAGGAATCAGATATAAAAGAATTTTCAAATTTCATTGAGTCTATGTTGTTTGATGAAGTTCTGTAAAAGAAGTTGGAAGCATCGTAAACGCTGTCAACGCCCTCGATCTCCTCGACCGCTTTAATAATGCTGTTCTCATCGCTGACTGCAACATTCAAGCCCACCTGATAAGGCATTTCGGCAAGACCCGTGATTTCACGGCTGAACATAGAGCAGAAATAGCTTACGCTCAAAAAGAGCACGACCGACACCGCTATCGAGGCGACTATTACTCTTGCGCGTCTGCCGTTTCGCTTTAAATTCTTGTGGGCGAGCTCACCTTCGTAGCCGAATACGCGGCGCACGATTTTGGGAGTTTTGAGCCGTTTTGCTTTCAGCTTGATCTCCTTATTTTGACGCAGCGCCTCTATCGGAGTTAAAGATGACGCTTTTTTGGCAGGTATCAGCGAGGAAATGAAAATCGTGAGCGCGCTGAAAAACACTATGCCGATCAATGCCCAAACGGGAACAACGGCGCTCATTTCAATGCCCGCGTTTTCAATGCCGTTTATCATTGTTGTTGACGCTATCATATCGCCCACTGCGCCGAGCGTTATCGACATTCCGATTATTCCGCCGATGATACCGAGCGGAATGCTTATAATTCCCAAAATAAAGCCTTCAAAATAAACGGACTGCCTTTTCTGCGCTTTGGTTGCCCCTACGCTGCCGAGCATACCCAAATATCTGGTGCGCTCGGAAACGGACATACCGAAGGCGTTATAAATCAGCATAACGGAAGCCGCTATTATTATTGCCAAAATGAAGATAACCATCGGAATGAGCACCTGCGCCACGACGCTGTTTGAATCGATCGCAAGGTGCGCGCCCAAAAGATCGGAGTTAAAAAAGTATTCATCCGCGCCTATCGACTTCAAAATTTCTTTGAGTTCGTTTAGCGAATTGTAATTGGGAGATTTGACGGTTAGAGCCGCGCATCTTTCGCCGTGCTCGTGAGGTATATCCTCCGTTTTTTCAGCCTCCGAGAGCCCTCTGATTATTTTTTCGCTTGTTGGCAGATTATCGTAAAGTATGGCGGTCACGGTAAACCGACTTACTTCCTTTTGGTCAAATAATTCTCCTTGCTGGTAGCCGCCCGTATAGTAATTGATATCTTTTTTTCCGCCTTCAATTTCATTATATCCGTATCTTGCGCCTAAGGCTATTGAGACGGTATCGCCTATTTTCCAGCCGAGCTGATTTTTCTTGATAAGCTCATCCTCAACGGCTATCTCGTTTTCGTTTTTCGGAAGCTCGCCGTCATATTTGCAGGTTATCATTTGCTTTAAATTGTTCTCGTCGCCGGCGTAAATGTTTGTTGTGCCCAGCCTGTCGGAAGCTCTGTTTTCAAGCCGAACGCCGGAAATTTCCCTGTTGAGGTCGATAAATGTGCCGACGCTTTCCAATCTGCCGTCCGTTTTCAGCGAATTTATCTGCGTTATAGAAAGGTCGTCTGCCTGCGCATGGAAATTGCCGTCCGAATACGCCGAAAGATCCCCCATAAACTTGAGGAATGAAGCCGCGCTGACGAACACCGCCGTTATCATCGCAACGGAAACGCATATTCCGAGGATTGTTATGACCGTTCTGCTTTTATTCTTTTTAAGGTGACGCAGGGTCAGCTTGCTTATTACATTCACTGCCTCATCACCTCGTCCTTGACTATTTTGCCGTCCTCAATTGCGATAATTCTGTCCGCGCTGAGGGCGATTTTTTCATCGTGTGTTATGATGATTATCGTTTGGTTGTTTTCCTTGTTTATCATTCGCAGGAGGTCTACTATTTCCCTGCTGTTCTTGCTGTCCAAATTTCCCGTCGGCTCGTCGGCAAGCACAAGCGCTGGATTGTTCATAAGCGCCCTTCCGATTGATACCCTCTGCTGCTGACCGCCCGAAAGCTCATTTGGCAGATGATTTGCCCTGTCTTGCAAGCCGAGCGTGTTTATCATATCGTTTAGCCGCTGCTTATTGACCTTCTGCCCGTCAAGCAAAATAGGCAGAGTCATATTTTCCTCCACCGTGAGAATAGGGATAAGATTGTAAAACTGATAGATAAGCCCTATCTGTCTGCGGCGGAAAACGGCGAGAGTGTTCTCGTTAAGGGTCGAAATATCCGTGCCCTCGATAAAAACGCTGCCGCTCGTTGCCTTATCAACGCCGCCGAGAATATGCAGCAGAGTGGATTTTCCCGAGCCCGAAGGACCTATTATCGCCACAAACTGCCCCTTCTCAACGGAAAACGAAACATCGTCCAGCGCCTTTACCATAGTGTTGCCTTTGCCGTAGATTTTCGTAAGATTTTTCACTTTAAGTATTTCCATATTTTTTCTCCTTTCGTATGAATACCAAAGACGGAGCTTGCGGGAATACGACTTTTCCCGCCTCCGATTGGCATAATAAATCAAAAACCTTACGCCACGGTGACGGATTTAATAACAGTTTTGTAATCTTTTTAAACAACGGTTTTGTAAAGAGTTATCTCAAACCTTGTGCCTTTGTTCTTCTCACTCGTTACATCAACGGAGGAATTTTGCCTGTTGAATATCGCCTTGCTCAGCGCAAGCCCTATGCCCACGCTCGTCTCCGTTCGCTTTTGCCCCTGATAAAATCTTTCGAATATATGGGGCAGGTCATCCTTGGGGATACCGGCGCCGCTGTCCTCAATAACTATTTTGGTAAAGACGGGAGTTGTAAAGGCTTTCGCCTTTACATATCCCTTATCCGTATGCTCAACGCAGTTTTTAACTATATTTGAAAGCGCCTCGGTGTACCAATTGGCGTCAACATCGGCGATTATATCATCCTCGCACTCCGTGCTCAGCTCTATCCCCTTTACATCGGCGTTTATGTAAAACGGCTTGGCGGCGTTTTCGATTATTTTTTTGAGACTCGTTTTCTCGTTTTTAAATTCGATCGCGCCCGCGTCGATTTTGGAGAGCTTGAGCAGTGTAATTATAAGCCAATTCATTCTTGAAAGCTGATTGCTGATTATTTCAAGAAATTCCCTGCGCTTTTGCTCGTCTGTTTCGCTTTTGAGCAGATCCGCCATAACGGTTATTGAGGTTATGGGCGTTTTTAACTGATGAGAAATATCGGCAAGGGAATTTGCAAGATATATTTTATCTTTCATAAGCAGCTCTCGCTGTGAGCGCAGAGTAACCACTACCTTATAGATATTGTTTTTAAGTATGCTCATTTCGCCCTCTTTATTATCCCTTATATCAAGGACGAAATCGCCGTTGTTGACATTATACAGATACTCCGAAAGGGCGCGTATATCGCGCGCCCTGAAATATGTAACCGTAAAAAAGGCGATGAAAACGCAAAGAACGGCGGCAAGAAATATCAACGCGGCTGTTTTATTCATAAAAAACACGGCGGTAAATCCTATCGCCGCAGCTGTAACGCTTATGAGCGTGGCTAATAAAAATCCTCTGTATCTCTTTATCATTCCAATATATACCCCATTTTTCTTACTGTTTTTATTATCTGAGGATTTTCGGAATTATCCTCTATCTTATCCCGCAGTCTTTTTATATATACGGTGAGTGTGTTGTCGTTTACGAAAACGCCGTCGATATCCCAGATGTTTTCGAGAAGCTGGTTTCTTGTCAGCACCATACCCCTGTTGTTGAGCATTATGAGAAGCAGTCTGTATTCGAGGGCGGTGAGTATGATCTCCTTGTTATTTTTATAAACCTTCGCCTCGTTCGTGTTGATTTTCAGACCGTGGAGCTCCACTATTCCCGAACTGCCCTTGCCCTTATATCTTCTGATAACGCTTTTAATTCGCGCCATAAGCTCGTTTACGCGAAACGGCTTTGAGATATAGTCGTCCGCGCCGAGGTCAAGACCCATCACCACATTTACCTCATCGTCAAAGGCGGTGAGGAATATCACGGGAAAATCGCCCTTTTCCTTTATCGCTTTGCAGACCTCGTAGCCGCTGCCGTCGGGCAGAGAAAGGTCGAGGAGATAGAGATCGAACTCCTCGCTTGCTATCATATCAAGAGCCTCCTTAACGCAGGAAGCGCGCCCTGTTTCGTAGCCCTCTTTTTGCAATGAGTACTCAAGCCCCATTGCTATGGAAGCGTCATCCTCTAAGAGAAACACTTTCATCTATTCTTCACCTCACGCTAATTGTAACATAAAAAGGCGGAATTAACATTACAATTTTGTAATAAAGTAAAAAGGAATAACTCCGTCAAAGAGTTATTCCTCGATCAAAGCCCGAAAGAAACGGAAAGCGCTTCGTTTACCTTTCCCATATCTCCGCCGTCAAGCGCGCCCATCTTTTCGCGCAGCCGCCTTTTATCTATCGTTCGCACCTGCTCCAGCAGCACGATGCTGTCCTTTGCAAGCCCGCAGTTTCGGGCGTCTACCTCTATATGGGTGGGCAGATTGCTTTTATCCTTTTGACTTGTTATCGCCGCGGCGATCACCGTGGGTGAAAATCTGTTTCCCACATCGTTTTGTACTATAAGCACGGGTCTTACCCCGCCCTGCTCCGAGCCTATAACGGGGCTCAGATCCGCATAATATATATCTCCGCGTTTAATTGTCATAAAGCTTATCACCTTCGTTTTTTCTTTCAATTATATTTTTACCTCCTATGGTAAATTTTAAACATTCTAAACCATTATATGTTTGAAAAATTTTTTCTCTTATCTGTCATTTTTCGCTAATCGGCATAATATGTAGAGAGAAAGGAGAATAAACATATGGAAAAATATGTTGATATGTTCAACCCCGCATTCCTGAGGAACACAAGTAAGGTGCTGCCTCCGCTGCCCGCCGACGCCTCCGTAACAATGGCGTATGTGCCTTTTCAGCAGCAGCCCGTTATATATGAAGAAGAAGGGAAAGCATTGAACGAGGGAACACTTTTCCCCGAGCTCAATAAGCCGTTCACCGGAAAGGGAGTGCTGTTATGAGCAGAGAACAGTTATTGCTCAGAGTTTCACAGGCGCAGTTCGCGATGTGGGAAATGAGAGTTTATATGGATACCCACCTTGACAATGAAGAAGCGCAGAAGCTCTATGAAAAATACAAAAAGCAGTTTGAAAAGCTGAAGAGCGAGTTTGAGGAAAAATTCGGCCCGATAAGCCTTGCCGCGAACAACAGCGACGAATGGCTTAAAGACCCGTGGCCCTGGGACGCGCCCGAGGACTGCCGATAAACAAAAAGCCGACTCCCTTTTTGGGGAATCGGCAATTTTTATTTTACAAGTAAATTTTTATTTTTGTTTCTTTGCGAAAATAATAAACTTGCTGAAAATGTAATTCAAAATAACAACGATAACGGCAAGTATGAGCTTCGCGATAAGCTCGCCCGTTATTTCGGCTTTAAAAACCGTAATTGAAAACTCTCCGAAGCCGAGCTTATCCACAAAGAGCCACAGCCCTCCCTCCTCAACCGCAAGGCTGAAAAGGCGAGCGGCGATAAATTCCGAAATTTCTCTAACCGAAGTGCGAAAATCAAATTTTTTTGATTCAAACACCCACAGCTTGTTTGTAACATAAGCGAACGCAACGGCAAAAAGCCACGCGATAATATTGCTGATAAGATACCTGTCTCTGCCGAGCAGGCTGTTGAAAGCCCAAAAGCAAACGAAATTCACAAGAGTGGTAAGCCCGCCGAAGATAATATACAAAATCGGCTCTTTGTGCCTTTTGATAAACGCTTTAATTTTCATCTTCGTCTTTACCGAGGTGCTCTTTCAGTATATAAATAGGTCTGTTTTTGACCTGAACATACACTTTGGAAAGATATTCTCCGAGAATACCGAGGCTGAAAAGCTGCATACCGCCGAGAAACAGCACAAGGACTACTATTGTTGCGTAGCCCGGCACATCTATGCCGAACGCCAGCTTTTGAATTACTACAACAACAAGATAGATTATTGATATTACCGCCGAGAAAAATCCCACGAACGCGGAGAGCTTCAGCGGAAAAGTTGAAAAGGAGACTATGCCGTCAACGGCGTATTTGAGCAGCTTGAAAAATCCCCATTTTGATTTTCCGTTTTCCCTCTCAGCCGCCTCATAGGGGATATATTTCGTGTTAAATCCAACCCAACTGAAAATTCCCTTTGAAAAGCGGTGGTATTCCGTCATTTGAAGTATCGCCCGAGCCATACTTTTTCTCATAAGCCTGAAATCGGACGCGCCGTTTTTGAAATCGACCTCTGCCATTTTGTTGATAATTCTGTAAAACAGCGATTTCACGGAGCGCATAAGGATATTTTCACGGCGAACTTTCTGATAGGCGGCAACGCAGTCAATATCTTCACTTTCGCCGATCGCGTCCATCATTTCCAAAACCACTTCGGGGCGCTGCTGGAGGTCGGCGTCGATAATGCAGATAAGCTCGCCCTTTGCGGCTTTAAGCCCGGCGTAAACCGCTGCCTCCTTGCCGAAATTGCGGCTGAGGGTAAGCACCTGAATATTGCTTTTTTCATTTTCGTAATAGATTTTTTTCAGCTTTTCGCAGGTTTTATCCGTGCTTCCGTCATTGACGAAAACAAATTCGTAATCAAAGCCTCTGTTTTCAAAGACTCTGTTAGTCTCATCAAAAAATCTTTCAACACTGCCCTCTTCGTTATAGCAGGGCACGATAAGCGAAAGGACCATAAGCTACCTCGTTTTGAAAATGATCGTTTGAATAAATTATATATTCCGATTTAATAAAAGTCAATGCGAAGCAAAACGCATCGCACGCATAAATTTCATATAATAGTTTAGCACAAAATCGGCTTATATAACAATATTTTTAGAAAATCATAAAATATAGCTGAGGGGAGTTGACCCCGATAAGTCCCCTCAGCTATAGCAAAAAGATTTTAAGGAGCAAAGCTATGTTTAGTTACATTAAAAAATTACAATATCCTATCAATATAAAAAAGTGCGACCCAAAGGCCGCGAATATCATTATAAGTCAGTACGGCGGCCCCGACGGTGAATTAGGGGCTTCTCTGAGGTATCTTTCCCAGCGTTATTCGATGCCCATTCCCGAACTAAAGGGTCTGCTCACCGATATAGGCACGGAGGAGCTCGGCCATCTTGAAATGGTCGGCTCGATAGTTCATCAGCTTACAAGAAATCTTAACGAAAAGCAGATCGAGGACAGCGGCTTTGCGCCGTACTTCGTAGACCACACAACGGGCGTTTATCCCACGGCGGCAAGCGGATTTCCGTGGAGCGCGGCGTCGATGCAGGTAAAGGGCGACCCGATAGCGGATCTCAATGAGGATCTCGGTGCCGAGCAGAAGGCCCGCGTAACTTACGACAATATCCTGCGCCTTGTTGATGACCCCGATGTGCTTGAGCCGATAAAATTCCTGCGTGAGCGCGAAGTAGTCCATTATCAGAGATTCGGCGAGGGGCTCAGATTGCTTACCGACAAGCTGAACAGCAAAAACTATTACGCGTTCAATCCCGGATTTGACAGGATGCCGAAAGAAAAATAAAAATCAAAATATATCTGTTTTGGTATGGCGGCCGCATAAGCGGCTGCTTATTTTTTCGCTTATTCAAAACTTCCGAGGCGATTTTCACATCAATATTGATTATTGAAATAAGCAATGATACAATGGCGCTGTAAATAATTCTTAAAGGTGAAAATATGGATTTCGGCATACAGTATCTTAATCATATTTATATGATATTCTATTAAATTATCCCTGTCAATAATAATGATATAATCGGAAATGTTTTTTGAAATCTTATGTGTTATAATGCAGTCACACTTGCAGGTGTTATGAAAGGAGGAAGCAATGGATAACCGCAAAATAATTCAAAATATTCTTGATTATATTGAGAATAACCTCAAGGCTGAAATCAATATCAATGAACTGTGTGATATGGCAGGATATTCCTATGTGCATTTTTGCAGACTGTTTTCATATTATATCGGTTTGCCGCCGAGTGAATATATTACACGCAGAAAGCTGATTCACGCCGTCTATGATATGTTAAACAAAATGACCAAGGTTGATATTGCGCTGTCTTATGGCTTTGAAACTTATGCCGGATTTTACAAAGCTTTTAAGCGTGAGTTCAATTGTTCACCCTCCGAATTCATCAAATCTTATAAAGGCGAAAAGCCCCATAAGATTAACATTTTGCAGGAGGAACTTATTATGATTTCAAAAAACAAAATACAAAAACTGCTTCATCATTGGAATTTACAGAGAGAATGCATTGGAAATATTTACAATGAAAATACAGGCAGGCAAAGCGAAAATACTTACTATATCGGTGATGATTATGTAATCAAATTTTCTGCTAATTACGGCAGTATAAAGAATAGTATCAGCATAACAAACAGTCTTGCGAAATCAAATTTACCTGTTGCCGAAATAATTAAAACCGATGACGGCTCCGATTGTTTATGCGACGGCGAGCTTTATTTTATCGTAACGAAACGGCTCAATGGCAGTCAGCTGAAATGCGAGGATATTTTCAAACATACCGATATTGCATATCGGATAGGCGAAAACATCGCAAGGCTTCACAATGCGCTGAAAACATTTGATGAAAGCAATTATAACCGAACTGACATTTTGGGTGATGTTAAATCTGCATTGCCGAAGATTCAGGATTTTGTCAAATTGAATGACGGTTTTCTTGAAGATTTTAGCGCAATTTTTGATAAACTGCCGACGCAGATTATCCACCGTGATATTAACCCATCAAATATGATTTTTAACAAAGGTGAATTTAAAGGTTTTATTGACTTTGATTTAACAGAGGTTAATGTGAGAATATTTGATATATGCTATTGCGCAACGGCAATACTTTCAGAATGTTTTAATAATGCCAATATTGATAAAAGCAAGTGGCTTGAAATATTTGATTATCTTGTAAAAGGTTATGAGCGTATTACTCCGCTGTCCGAATATGAAAAGCAGGCTTTGCCTTATGTGATTTATTCCATTCAGATTATCTGTATTGCCTATTTCAGCCAGTATGATAAATTTGATAACCTGACAAAAATAAATATGTATATGCTGAAATGGATTGTTAATGAATTAAAAATATAAATGTAAAAAGCAAGATATGTTGATTTCACATCTTGCTTTTGGATTTTTATACACCTGTTCAACCCTGCTTCATCTTGTAACATAGTGTATAAACGCTATATTTTATTGAATTTCACCTAAAACGCTTGACAAAATAGTATTTCATCTCTAATCTGTGAGCTTATCCCAAAAGGGATAATATTAAATTGGAGATGATAAAAATTACAAGCTATGAATACAGGAATAACCCTATGTTCCTGCGAAATCAATTTAAAAGTGTTGGTATGTTCAAACTTCCTCTTGTAAAAAAACAGGAAATAAGTCTTGATGATGTAAAACCGGTAGGTTATGGTAAAGTTAATAAGAGTAATACCGTCAGTTCGCCGGGGCGATTCAACAAGCTTTAACTTCTGTTTTGACGGAATTGAAAAAGTCAGATTGGAGGATACAACCATGAATGATAAAATTGATTGGATTGAAGATTGTTTTCAAACCTACAATGACGGTAATTGGATTACAAAAAGAGCCTTCAAAAAAAACAGCGGTTACAAAAGGCGACCATTATCATTGCCTGTTTGATGCAAAAAGACTGAGTCAATATGATTATTCCGACAGTGAAAAGCAAGGCTATTGTTCAACAGACGGCAGAATTTGGTTTTGTAAGGACTGCTTTGAAAAGGTACAACAAAAGCACAAATTATCTGTTGTTAAAAACACGATTGAAACAGTTGAAAATGCCTTGCGGAATTATTCTGATGTGATTATTTCATTAAATAACGAACAGTATTTTTTGAAAAATGAAAATGACAAAATTGTTGTAAAGCACAACGGATTAGTAAAAATATATGACGATATTCTGTCTATGGAAAGAGAACAACATTTTTACAGCAAACCATTAAGGGAAATAATAGATGATATTTTTATAGCTGAGGGGAATTGAACCCGATAAGCCCCACGGCTATAGGCGTTGTGTGATTATCAACTCAATATTGATTATTGAAATAAGCAATGATATAATGGCGCTGTAAATAATTCTTAAAGGTGAAAATATGGATTTCGGCATACAGTTTAAAGTTCGGGGAGACAGCTTCGGCGGGCACTTTATAAACGGCATTTCAATGGCGGAAAGCGAAAGCCTCGATAAATGCGAATTGGTTTATTTTGATGAGGACAAAAGCGTTTACAATTCAAGCGACGGATATAAGATCACCGCGTATCACATTAAAAAGAACGGCGTTTACGAGTGCCGCACAACATTTGAAAACAATTCAAATTCCACCGCTACGCTCGAAATGCTCTCATCATTCTGCATTCAAAACATAAGCGCCGATACCATTCACAGGGCAACTTCCTTTTGGAGCGCCGAAGGCAAGCTTTTAAGCCAAAAGCTCACGGAGCTGAATATGGAGCGTTCTTGGAGCGGGCACGGTATAAGAATTGAGAAATTCGGTCAAATCGGCTCAATGCCGGTGCGCAAATGGTTTCCGTTCATCACGCTTGAGGACAGCGAAAGCTCGGAATTTATCGGCGTTCAGCTCTACTGCCCATCAAGCTGGCAGATAGAGTTATTCCGCTGCAAAGAGCCGTTTACGCTTACAGGCGGGCTCGCCGATTTCGACTACGGCCATTGGTGCAAAAATATAGCTCCCGGAGAGAGCTTTACAACGCCGAAAGCAACGGTCGCTTCGGGAAAGAGCCTTGAGCGTGTTTGCGATACGCTCGTTAAGGCTCAAAATCCCGATATATCCCCCGTTGACGAGGATATGCCCGTGATTTTCAACGAATATTGCACATCTTGGGGCAATCCCACAATAGAATGCCTTGAAAAAACGGCGGCGAAATTACAGGGCAGCGGAATAAAATACCTTGTTATGGACAGCGGCTGGTACAAGGAACAAGGCGAAGATTGGTGGAGCACGATAGGCGACTGGAATGTAAGCAAAGAGCTTTTTCCAAACGGTCTTAAACCCGTTTGCGATATGATAAAATCATATGGGCTTATCCCGGGAATATGGTTTGAAATGGAAAACGCCGCCCCGCTTTCCGAAATTTACGGCAAAACCGAGCACCTTCTTTCGCGTTTTGAAACGCCGCTGAATGTATCGGGGCACAGATTTCTCGATCTTCGCGACGACTGGTGCGTAAATTATCTTGACGAAAAAGTTATTAAGCTTCTCCGCGAGAGCGGTTTCGGATATATAAAAATAGATTACAACGAAAATATCGGAGTAGGCTGCGACGGCGCGGAAAGCCTCGGCGAGGGGCTTCGTCAATATGCGCTCGCAAGTCAAAAATATTTTAGGCGCATTAAAGAAAAATTGCCCGATATGGTAATCGAAAATTGCGCGAGCGGCGGCCATCGGCTTGAGCCGTCAACAATGGAATTGTGCTCTATGGCGAGCTTTTCCGACGCTCACGAATGTAAAAGCATTCCCATAATCGCCGCTAATCTTCACAGGTTGATAAAGCCGAGGCAAAGTCAAATTTGGGCGGTGCTTCGCGCGGGCGACGATATATACCGAACATATTACAGCCTTATTTCCGGATTTTTGGGTCGCCTTTGCCTGAGCGGCGAGATTTTTGATTTGCCGCAAGAGAATTGGAGCATCGTGCTTGACGCCGTTAAATTCTACGATGAGATAAAGCACATTATAAACAATGGATTTACAAGTGTGATCGACTGCACCGTTGAGGATTATAGCGATCCGGCAGGCTATCAAATCGTTTTGCGTGAGACGGAAAGCGAGGCGTTGCTTATCGCGCACACCTTTAAAGACGGAGCAAACCCGCCAATCGGCAATTATCTTGAAAGCGGCGATATAATCAAGATGTTTGGCAGCGAGCTTAACGCGGATTTTCGCGCCGCATGCTATCTACTGAAAAAATCCGATAAATAAAAAGATACAAACAAAATCCGAGGGCGTACGCTCTCGGATTTTTTATGATAAGATTTCATTTTTTTCTCAATGCGCTTTGCTCAATTTTCGGCGTCAAACCGCAAATTCCTGAATATAACGCCTCTCCGTGCCACCTATTGATTTTTTAAAATGGTTGTGGTATACTACAAAGTGAGCAAGACGGTTTGTGGTTATTCCGTCTGCTTCGGTTGTAGTAATACAACCGTGGTTTGTGTTCCGTGGTTTGTGGTTAATCTGCGGGATATTATTAGGGGCAGTCTACCTTTACGGTGGGCTGTCTTTTTAGTGGTGGATAAACACCATCTCGACGATAACTTTTGTGCAGAACAAATGTTCGATGTTTATAATAACACTATTAAGTTTGAATGTCAACACTCAAATGAAATTTTATAGAGATAAAACATTATTATATACTAAGCTACTTTTGTTGTTATAAAATTCCTTCAAATGATAGTGAACTGTTTTTAATTGGTTCCCAAACATATCGTCCGTAGGGAGGACATTCTGTACACTGTGAAACTGGGACACCATAGGAACTTAAATCGCGCGACCACCCATCGTTATCGTGTTCATATGAAACAAAGTAGAGCTCATACGGGAATCCATGTGTGCGCAGCTCTTTATCGTACCATTCAAGAAATATTCGTAATAGTCTACTATAAGATCTGTTTTCTGATCCGGCAGGTGATTCAAACCCACCAGTTGACACTCCAAATGTGGGGAGTTTGCTTTGCTGTGCTGTAAGTCCTAAAATTACCATATTATCAGTTGGAATAATGCCACATTCACTTTCAATTCTTTTACGCATATTTATAACATCAGTATCGTTAGACGCAACCTTTGATTTGTATTGTTCCAAAGCTGAATATTCAATCTGATACTTATTACTAAATTCATATGCTTTGTCATGATCTTCTTTAATAATTTTTTTGAAACTTTTATTATCAGCCTTATCTTTTAGCTTCATACACATAATTATAGCTCCAAGAATTAATGCTAAAACCAATTCCATAAGCACTCTTCTCCCGTTAAATTTATTTTCAAAATCAAAGTAAGGGTATTGACGGTTAACCTATGCTCCTTAATCAGAAGCGGAACCTATGTTATCACGCGCTTCGTCAATTGACTCAATCGCACCTTCGAGACAATCAACTGCACTCTCCATCTTCTGAGACCTTTCACTATCTTGCAGATTCAGACATATAACGCCTCTCCGTGCCTTTCGTTTTATTCAGGAAATGAGGGCGCTAAACGGCGCTTAAACACATCTAATCAATGAGCAGTTCAACCTCTATATCGTCGTCAACAAGCGCTTTGAATTTTTTGCCGCAGCTTTTGCTGCCCACGATGCTGCCATAATGATACGGAATAACTTTTTTCGGCTTCATTCTGTTTATAAGCCCCGCCGCCTCGCGGTAATCCATAGTATATGTTCCGCCTATGGGAACGAAAGCTATATCGGCGTTGATTTCCTGAGCTTCACTTATCGCGTCTATATCGCCCGCAGCATAGATTTTTTTGCCCTCGATTTCGGCAATATATCCAAGCCAGCCGTATTCTTTTTTGTGCATCGGCTTATTCGTGTTGTAAGCGGGAACGGCAAGGATTTTAACGCCGAGAATTTCGGCGGTTTCACCGGGATTCATCGCAAAAATATTCTGCGGCGCAACGCCGATTTTAAGCAGCTCCGCACTCATTGATTTCGGCGCAACGAAAAGCGTGCCCTCTTTTTTTACTTTCGCAATATCATCGGGCGAAAAATGGTCAAAATGCGGGTGGGTTATGAATATAATATCGGCGTCGTTAGCTTTCGCTTTTATTTTGAACGGGTCAAAATAAATCACAATTTCGCTTTCTATTCTCACGCTGCTTTGAGCGTTTATGAAATAACGCATATTAACCTCCCGTATGAAATTACACTATTAGTGCTTAATTGTTGACAGGTTTACGCCAAAACCAAATTAGTCTTACCTAAGAGCGTTTTCCATCAAAATTACTTCCATTGATTCAGGCTCAACTTCGATTTTCTTTCTAAAATCATTTATAAATTTAGTAACCTTATTTGTTTCCTTGTTTATTTCTAAAGTGACATCGGTATCGCCCAAAATTTTCCGATAGGATAATGCCGTTTCATTTCCCCAATACGGTTCATAACCAAGATCTGAAAGTGTCATAATTTCACCTCTCTTTTTGATTGAAAATGTTTGTTTTACCGCCTTATGAATTACACTACCATATCTTTTCCCCCTTGGCATAGGCGGCTTTCGCTTCATTTAAGCTCATATGTAAAGCGACGCCGCTCCAATAGGGTTGTTTGTCTTTGACCGTTCTCAACCATTCTCATCATCTAATATCTCTTCGACTTCGTATAAAATAATTTCAGAAGTATTGGCAGTAGGATGGCTTTCTATATATGTTGTAAGCATATCTAGGTATTTGTCGCTTTCTTCGGCGCTTCTCATACTGCAACTTACAAAATCGGAATATGTGTCGGAAACATTTTTTAAAAGCGTCTCAAGCTTTTCAAGTTTCTCTTTTCTGTCCATCTCTTTTTTTCCTATCTTCATTCAATCTTTAATATATTATAGTCTCCGATATCATGATTTTCAAACCAATAGTTTTACTACCTTATGAAATTACACTACTCTCAAACTCCTTTTGAATACTGAAGTAAGCAGATCAAGTTTTACTACCTTATGAAATTACACTACTCTCAAACATGCTTCTGCAGATACTCCGTTAATATTCCGTTTTACTACCTTATGAAATTACACTACTCTCAAACTGGCGTTCTTTCTAACATCGATAGTTATGTGTTTTACTACCTTATGAAATTACACTACTCTCAAACAATATCGATTGAATATCTTGAAAAATTAAAGTTTTACTACCTTATGAAATTACACTACTCTCAAACTGCGTTTCATATATATGCCCACTAAACAAGTTTTACTACCTTATGAAATTACACTACTCTCAAACGGTACCGCGCGCGCGCTATCAGTAACTCCTGTTTTACTACCTTATGAAATTACACTACTCTCAAACAGCGTTAAACAAGGATTGGGAAACGGTATAGTTTTACTACCTTATGAAATTACACTACTCTCAAACCATGTGATAAAAATATTCAACTATGGATAGTTTTACTACCTTATGAAATTACACTACTCTCAAACCGACAAAAAGCGGCTCAACACAAATAGGAGTTTTACTACCTTATGAAATTACACTACTCTCAAACCTCGTATATGAGAGCGTGAGGCTTTCCATGTTTTACTACCTTATGAAATTACACTACTCTCAAACTCATTTTTGATGACGACAAGTGCTGTGTCGTTTTACTACCTTATGAAATTACACTACTCTCAAACTGTCTGCAATCACCGGATCACCTGTCCATTGTTTTACTACCTTATGAAATTACACTACTCTCAAACGCGAGGGGCTTATCAGCCTATGATGTTCTGTTTTACTACCTTATGAAATTACACTACTCTCAAACACTCGAAAGAGCGGAGCATTAACAAGAACATGTTTTACTACCTTATGAAATTACACTACTCTCAAACGGATAGTAGGAGCTCTTTTGCCTCTTTCGGTTTTACTACCTTATGAAATTACACTACTCTCAAACTTAAGTCAGATTTTTAAGTATTTCAAATGGTTTTACTACCTTATGAAATTACACTACTCTCAAACATGGACTTACATGCTTTTAAAAATGATTTTGTTTTACTACCTTATGAAATTACACTACTCTCAAACTTTGCCGCCAATCGTTTTGGCAAACATAGTGTTTTACTACCTTATGAAATTACACTACTCTCAAACGAGAGCAAAAAACTCTGGGCGGCGCAGGTGTTTTACTACCTTATGAAATTACACTACTCTCAAACTATGGACTTACATGCTTTTAAAAATGATTTGTTTTACTACCTTATGAAATTACACTACTCTCAAACCTTATTGATGAGTTTCATCTTGAGCTTAATAGTTTTACTACCTTATGAAATTACACTACTCTCAAACGCTTGTGAGCAGTCATTTAGGCGCTCGTCCGTTTTACTACCTTATGAAATTACACTACTCTCAAACGACGAAGAGCAAGAGCGTAAAGAGCTGAATGTTTTACTACCTTATGAAATTACACTACTCTCAAACGATGTTGACAGCTTTAGCTTTTTCAAACAGGTTTTACTACCTTATGAAATTACACTACTCTCAAACAAGCACAAGATACATTCCGTCTATTCTGCCGTTTTACTACCTTATGAAATTACACTACTCTCAAACAAAAGGATCTCATAAATGATTACAACATTGTTTTACTACCTTATGAAATTACACTACTCTCAAACCTCCGCGTCGTCGGGGAGTAAAAGCCCGCTGTTTTACTACCTTATGAAATTACACTACTCTCAAACAAACATATGCCGAAGCTGAAATTGAAAATAGTTTTACTACCTTATGAAATTACACTACTCTCAAACATCAGCCATTGTCTTTTTATATTCATTTAGTTTTACTACCTTATGAAATTACACTACTCTCAAACTCCTGTGCCTGTGTCATTTGCAGGTTCAGAGTTTTACTACCTTATGAAATTACACTACTCTCAAACTCGCTGAATTTATTCACTTGACATCTCCTATGTTTTACTACCTTATGAAATTACACTACTCTCAAACAAAATCATGTGATTTTCTCCTTTCAAACAAGTTTTACTACCTTATGAAATTACACTACTCTCAAACTCCCGCAACAAATTCACTTATGCTTAATTGTTTTACTACCTTATGAAATTACACTACTCTCAAACAATATGGTATTAAAATTCCAATTAGCAGTTGTTTTACTACCTTATGAAATTACACTACTCTCAAACGTCAAAGAGGACAGCTACGACCGCGACACGGTTTTACTACCTTATGAAATTACACTACTCTCAAACTTGTTTCAATCCGCATTTTGGCAAATGGATGTTTTACTACCTTATGAAATTACACTACTCTCAAACAACAGTGCGCGAGATGATGTTAGCTTTAAGTTTTACTACCTTATGAAATTACACTACTCTCAAACGCCGAGTGCGGCGGGCGAATCGTTGTATATGTTTTACTACCTTATGAAATTACACTACTCTCAAACAGTAAAGCGAAAGAAGAATTTAAAGTTGAGTTTTACTACCTTATGAAATTACACTACTCTCAAACAATGTTATATGCTGCCTGTTATGCGGCAAGTTTTACTACCTTATGAAATTACACTACTCTCAAACGTACCGTGCGTAACGCCTGGTTGCGTTCTCGTTTTACTACCTTATGAAATTACACTACTCTCAAACATTATACCACGCCCCAATATTCTGATTTCAGTTTTACTACCTTATGAAATTACACTACTCTCAAACGCTAATGCGCTTCAGACGGTAGCGACAAATGTTTTACTACCTTATGAAATTACACTACTCTCAAACCTCAAATCACATGTGAGAATAAACGGCGGACACTGCAAGCCGCCGGGCAATTTCATAAGATAATTCTATAATATTACATTTTTTATTGCTTTTCAACTATTTCGCACAAATCGCTGTCAACAATATATACCGCCTCCCGATGTGAATTTTCAAAGCATTTTTTGCTTTCTATCAAAAGAACGCTAACATTCTGATAAACAAGCTCATTGAAAAAAAGTTCCAGTTCCTCAAAAGTAAAGTAACTGTGCAAATTCAAAAACACAAAACATTTGACCGAAGAGTATTTTTTCATAAATTTAACATATTCAAGCAATTTCTCGGGTAAATCTTCATTTTCGAGATTCGGCTTAAGGCATTGAATTTTAAATAAATCGGCAAGATCCAGTTCTTCCTTAAAAATAAAATCGCAATCGAAATTTTCGTTGAGATTTTCAAGAAAATTGAGAACATCGGCTTTCAGCGCCGCCGTTTGCTCTACCATATAATTGCACGCATATACTGTAAAATCCTCATACATCTTTTTTATAAGCGAAGAAGAAAAATCAAGGCTGTAAAGATTAGGTACGAAAGAAATATTACCCCTAAATTTCAAAGGCTCATAATTTTCGGAAAAAACGATGCCGCAATTTTTAGGGCATTCGGAAAATAAGTTTAATACCGTATTTCTATACAGCTTTTGATTTTCAATATACAGCGAGCTCACTTTATCGGGAGAAAGCTCTATCGGATCGGTTAAAAAGTCGAAACTTACCATCATAATATTAAAAGCCTTTCATCACTGTCAACGACATTGCCAACGCTTTTTCCGGACATTATTTCCATTTTTGAATACTGCTTTTCTGTTACGGAAAGTATTTGAACTATACCTTTTTCCGGCTGAGCTTTTTTAACTTCGCCGACTATCTGCCCAACCTGTGTGGAATTAAGGGCAAGCTTTGAGTAAACGGATTCCTGTATCATCATAAAGCCGCCTTTTATAAGGGATCTTCGGAATTTGCTGTAATTTCGCCTGTCGTCAGCCGTTTCGGTGGGCAAATCAAAAAATACCAAAACTCTCATAAATCTATAACTCATAACCGTAAAATCTTATAAGCGCCGTATCATTGCTTTCGATAGCGTCAAAAACGCTTTTTGAATAAATCTTAATTGTGTTGAGCAGGGACTGTTTTTTTCCGTCAATTATAAATTCCTCGCTCAAAAGTTTGAGGATTCGTTTCTTTTCCTCGCTTTCAAATTTTTCGGGAGAAAGCAATTTAACCGTTCTGTCGATTATCGGGCGAAAAGGCTCCATAATATCGCAGCCCAAATTGAATTGATTGAACATATTGTTGTGATGCAATCCGAGCATTGTTGAATATCCGCAGCAAACTATTTCCCTGTTGAAGCAGGAAAGGATAATGCTGTAACCGTAATTAAGCGCGGCATTTATGGGGCACTCATCGCTTCTTGAAAATTTTTTGCCGAAAAGAGCATTAAAATACACCTTGGCGGAATGCCCCTCTCTGTTTGTTTCATCGTTAAATTCAATTTCATCAATATACGAATAAAGCTTTGACGCCTCCGGAATTTTAAAATATTCCAGATTAAGAGCCTGCATTTTTATTTTCTGCGTGACGATCGCCGTCCAAACAGCCTGTTTTGAAAGCTCGCTCCATTCAAGTTGATTTCTGAATTTCAGCGAGCAATCGTGGCAGCCGTAATACGAAACGAGCTCCGACGAGGGATTTTGCTTTTCATCGCAAAAAATCACCTTTATTTTTTGCTTCGTCAATTCGCTCAACAAAGCGGCGGTAACGGAGGACGCGGTGTTTTCGATTATAAGCACCGATATTTCGCTTATATGCACGCGAACGGAGCCTTCAAAATCACGCACCACCATATATCCGAGCCTTAAATCAAGCTTTGATGATTTTGAAACCACCACGGTCCTCCAACCCATAATTTTATCTCCTTACTTCATCAAATTTTCATCAAGTCAACTTCCTGCTCATAAAGCCCGGTGACGGATTGATTTATAAGCTTTGCGGAGCTGTAACCGGACTGCAATTTATTGCTTATAGTTGTTACGCCGCATTTTTTGGCTTCGCCAAGGAGCGTTAAATCGCCTATCATAACATTGGCATGCAAAATATTCAGAATTTGCTTTATTACATAACACTGCCGATACAGAGAAAGCCCGCAAAATTCTTCACTTTTATTTTGTAGCTTTTTACCGAGGCTCGCAAATTTTGATTTAAATACGGTATTTACCATCTTATCGGTAATCGTATTAAAAATATCAATATTCTTTTCCGCCTCGATTCCGTCATGAGCGGTTATTTCTTTTTCCTTTTTCAGCACATCGCATTTATTCAGATAGTTCATTATTGTTTTTACATATGATTCCCGTTCTTCACCGAGAACAAGCTGAACTGCAGGCTTGCAGACAATTGTTACACCTCCCCCACTTTTGGAGCTTATATGCATTCTAAAGCCGTCGATACTTATAAGCGAATTGTATTTTACGCAAGGGATAAGTATTTTTACCGTTTCTTTTTCAACGCCGAGCCGTTCGGAAATATACGACACGGGATCGGTATTATATTCATTTTCTCTATACTTGTCCACAGGCTCAAACGAGCGGAATTTTTTACCTTTTTTATCCGTATATTCAACAAACGCAAAGAATGACGAAGAAGGAGAATTGTATCCGCCGTATTTTTCTATTGCGAGACCTTTTTTGCGTTCCACCTGACCAAGGCCTTTTTTCAACGGATTTTGGTCAAACAAACCGCCCTGCTGCTTAAAGGCGTATCGCGTAAATCTTATATTGTTTTTTGCCATAGTCGCTCTTACTATGCCGATCGATTTGTTGTTTTCCGTTTCCCACGCGCCCTTAGCGGGATAATCAAACATTTTGTTAAAGCTTTGGCGACCGCTTAAAATATCGGGATAAAACTTGAGACTCGATGCCTTTACCGTGTAAACATTGCCTACAACGATATTGAGATACGCGTCCTTCGCATGGTGAATATCGTTCACTTCTCTGCATTTCGGCATATTAAAATCTCTTCTGAAATCGGAGACGAGACCCGCTTTTATATATTCCACCTTTGTTTCGGGGTAGCGTTTTTTCAAAAGCTGCGCAACCGCCTTTGTGGACTGACTTGTTTCAACAAGCTGCCGTGATATAAAGTCGCTTAATTCCTCTTCGGAAAGCGGAGTGCTTCTTACAAGGCGTTCAAATTTTCGCTTGCTGATAAGCCCTTTTGAAAGGAGCATTTCCCAAAACGGGCGCATTTTATTTCTAATTTCAGGGCTTATAGGATAATTATTTTCCTTTTCTTTTTGGTTGATTATTCTATTAACAAGAACTCTGTTGTCAATGCTGTCGTCCTTCAGCTTAGATCGCGGGAAAATATGATCGATATCATAGTTAACGCTCAATTTGTCGATATCTATGGCTTCGCGGGTGTACATACACCTTCCGAACTGCGTGTAATAGAGATAAAGAGCATCGCGTTGCAAATCGTTTTCACTAGTGTTCTCAAGGCTTTCAAAAAGCTCTCCCTGATCCTCTTTGCATTTTTTATAGAGTTCGATCAAGCTTTGCTTTCTTGATATTTTTCTTTCCTTTTTGCCTTCAAAACGCGCCACCTCAACAAATATCTTTTCGGGTGCACCGCCTTGAATTTTTACGATTTCCTCAACTATCTGCATCGTCTGATAAATCGGCCTTTTTATTTTCGGCGATACATACAGCTCTTCAACTTCCTGCTTAAGCGAAGTAAATTCTACGGCTCCGTTTTCCTTATCTATACCCTCCTTGAAGCAGTAATTCTTGCTTAGCAGTTTCATAAGATTATCGTTTGTTTCCCAAAGAGCGTGAATTATATTCAACACTTCGCCTGTTTCGGGCATAACGCTTTCTATTCCCATAAGCAGTTTTCGGGAAAGCCTGCTCCAGCCCGTAAATTTCAACCTACAAAGCTTTGTTATCTCTTCATCCGATAATTTGCCGCCATAATTCGCTTTAAGCCTCTTTTTCAACAGCTTTTTATCGTCTACGAATATGGTGATGGCTTTTATTATTTCTTCTTTGTCACTGTCCGGAAGGCTGATGGAATTGAGCTCAAGATATGGCTTCAAGCTGCCTTTAAAATCACCGTCAACTCCCGAAATCACAACATTTTCAAAACCTTTTGCTCGGAAATAATCAACGAGCGCTTTATGCGTAACTTTGCTTTTTCGCATAAACAAATCCCTGTATATCGACTGCTTCATTTCGACCGTTATAGGTTCGCCGTCAACTTTCAGATTATTCAGCTCATTCAGCACCATATACGAAGAATATAAAAGCGAATTTTTAGGGATAACATCCTCCCTCGGAAGATAAGTGCATTTGCTTGTCAGATTGTTGATAAACTTTTCGGCGCTGGCGTCGGTATCGACAACCTTTTCAAAATTCCACGGATATATTTTTTCTTTCGTTCTAACAAGCCAGTGCTTTTCGCTGTGTTCGTTGAGCGGGCCGACATAATAAGGTATTCTGAAGCTGAAAATATCGATTATCTTTTCGCTTACGGTTTTGCCGCTTTCATCGGTCTCCAAAAGAAACGGCAGATACCCCTGCGCGTTTTTCAGTATCGCCTTGAGTTCTTCCCTGTTTATCTGCATGGGAATAACAGAATTGTTCTTTGAAACAGCCTTGGGCATAAATGTGCCCGCGTCTATTTCGTCAAACATTTTTGCATATTTTTCTTCAATGTCATCTTTCGGAAGCTGCTTTTTCAAAAATTCACAAAAAAGATCCTGCGAGCACTTTTTCTCAACAGATTGTTTGCCCGAATGCCCTATATAAGCGGGATAATTATTTGTTCCGCTTGAATTTTCATTAAATATCAAACCGTACTTTTCCGGAGCGAACGACTTAACATACTCTTTTAGCAATTTAAGATCGCTTTTGTGCTTGTTATATTCGCTCACCTTTGCGAAGGAAATATATTTCTTCCCGCGGAGTATATCTGCAAGAATAGCCCAATCGTAAAGCGCTTTCAGCTTTTCTATCAATTCAAATCTTTCACCGAAAACACTTTCGTATATATCGCGCTTTTCATCGTAGCCGTTTTTGAAAGAAACGCTTTTCGCCTCGGTCTCGTTATATTCATCGGTTTGAAAAATATCCTTAGCGTTGACTTTGGCGCCCGAAAGAAGATTGAGCAGGGCTGTTTCAAACGGATTTTCTTTTTTGCTCAATCCCAATTCCTTTATAAGCGCCTCGCCCTTTCGTTTTATTCCCAAAGCGCGGTCTTTAAGAATATCCTCAACAGCCGATAAGTTTTCGGCATAAATTTCGGAATCGTAATTATCGCGCAGATATGTATTGAGTTCTCCCCAAATCACTGAAAAATCATCGCTTTTGCCCGTTCCTATATCATCGCTTTCAAAGAGAAAATGCCCTCTGTTTTTCACAATATGGCTAACCGCGAGATAAACGAGCCTTACATCGTGCGGGGACGGATCTTTTATCAATTCTTTTCGCAGATGATATATGGTAGGATAATCCTTATGATAATTTATATCCGTATAATTTTTATCATTAAACAGAGAATATTTTCCCTCAACGCCTTTGTCACCGTCATACAAGGCGCTGTCTTTAAGTCTTTGAAAAAATGATATATCAATTTTTGCGATTTCTCCGTCAAACAGCGATTCGAGGCATTCAAGCCTGAATTTGCTGCGTTGCCTTCTTCTGCGTTCGCTTCTGAATCCTCTTCGCTCGGCCGCGGTCTCGCCGCAGTCAACAAGCCTTATGCCCCACATTGAGTTTCCCTTGAATTTCGGTATGCGGTAATCCTCATCGGTGACCGCCCAGCCGATCGAATCGGTGCCCATATCAAGTCCCAAATAATATTTTTCCATTTTTTTAACCTCCCTCTTGACAAAGCAAGAATTTTTTATTATACTTAAGTTAATCTCAATACCTTATGAGATTACACTGCAAGTTCAAATAAAAATTTATTCAACCCGCCGCGAAAGCGGCATCACAGTGTGTGAGCTTGGCCTGCTATATGCAGGCCTTATTTTTTTGAAACAATCGCGCAAATAATTAAGAATATATATTGCCCAAATAAATATTACCATATTTTTCCAAAAATTTAAAGGCCGGGATTTTGTAAGTACCGATTTTTGTACTCAACGCAAAATCGGATAAAAACCGCCGTATTTTTCCGTTATTTTTTTCACTTGATTTTAGTTAAGAAATGAGGCGTGATATTTTTTTCTTGTATTTTCCATAAAAAGCGGATATACTCATATTATAAGGCATTGCCTTAAAATTTTGTTTTTCGGAGGGAAAAATATGGGATTTCTGACAGGTAAAACCGCCATAATCACGGGCGCGGGGCGCGCCGTTCTCTCAAACGGAGAATGCGGATCTATCGGATACGGCATAGCGACGGCATACGCCAAAGAGGGCGCAAATCTTGTTATAACGGGCCGAAATGTAAAAAAGCTTGAGGACGCAAAGCAGGAGCTTGAGGAAAAATACGGCATAAGCGTTTTACCGATTCAGGCAGATATAAACGCGGGGAGCGACAATATTAAAACCGCGCAGGATGTTGTTAAACAGGCGGTTGAAAAATTCGGCGGCATTCAGGTGCTTATCAACAACGCGCAGGCCTCGGCTTCGGGCGTTACCCTTGCGGAGCACACCGCCGAGCAATTTGACCTTGCGATTTATTCGGGATTGTACGCCACATTCTGCTATATGAAAGCCTGCTATCCGTACCTTGCCGAAAGCAAGGGCTCCGTTATAAACTTCGCGTCTGGAGCCGGTCTTTTCGGAAATTACGGGCAGTGCGCATACGCCGCCGCGAAAGAGGGCATCAGAGGTCTTACGAGAGTTGCCGCCACCGAATGGGGCAAGGACGGAATAAATGTTAATATCATCTGCCCGCTCGCGTGGACCGCTCAGCTTGAGCAATTTGAAAAAGCGTATCCCGAAGCTTTTAAGGCAAATGTAAAAATGCCGCCGATGGGCCACTACGCCGACGCCGAAAAAGAGATTGGCAGAGTTTGCGTTCAGCTTGCGACGCCCGATTTCAAATATCTTTCGGGCGAAACGCTCACGCTTGAGGGCGGTATGGGATTAAGACCGTAATGTTTCAGTGATTTGTGGCTGTCGAGCTTTTCGGCAGCCATTGTATTTTGACAATTATGGCTGTAAAGTCGATTTACTTTATAGACACCGTCGTTTGTATTTACGGCGATTTGGAGGGGCGGTATTGAATTTAACCTAACTTTTCATTTGATCGTGATATAAAAAAGGACCGATGCCTAAACCGAGGCATCGGTCCTAAAACTATTTATTTTGCCTTACGAATCGAAGGATCAATCCTCATCCTCGTTTTTCTTTTTGGCTACGCCCACGGCAGTGATAACGCCGGTGAGAGCTACCGCAAAGAAGATGGGCATTGAAATTTTGATACCCGTATCAGGGCTTGTGGGCGCGCCGTTTGAATTCTCCTTATCGGGCTGAGTCGTCTGTTCGGGTTCTTCCGAGGGATTCGTGGGCTGCTCAGGCTCTGTGGGCTGCTCAGGCTCTGTGGGCTGCTCAGACTCAACGGAATGCTCAAGTATGGTAAGCGCGGTTTCCACCGAAGCGTAGGTGTAAACAAGCGTTACATCATGTTCACCGGGCTCAAGGGTATCAAGAAATTCCGATGCGAATGTTATTATCGTGGAGCCGTCGCTGAGCGTGTAATTACTTTCGTCAACAAGAACGCCGTCAATAAGAACACATTTGAACTTATCGAGCGATCCCGTGCAATGAATGGTTGCCGTATGCTCATCACCTATAACATGAAGAGCATTTGTTCCCTCGGGTATGATCTCCGGCTCTTCAACAGGATCGGGATCAAGCTCGCCGGTTGCGGGAATAGTCTCCTGCGCTTTGAGAATAGCGCCGCAAACAGCGCAAACTATGCCATCGGTGAGACCAGGCTCTGTGGCGGTCGCCGGCTTGCCGGCAACGGTTTTTTCGGTGTGACCTTTTGCCGGAATTTCCTCCTGAGCAACGATCGTTTCGCCGCAAGCCGAGCAAACTACGCCCTCTGTAACGCCGTTTTCCGTGCAGGTGGCAGGTCTGCCCTGTACCGTTGCGGCAGAATGGCCAAGAGCTGCCGTTTCAACCTGCTCTACAAGAATCTTACCGCAGGACTCGCATATTATGCCCTCGGTGAGACCGGGCTCTGTGCATGTCGCCGGTTTGCCGGCAACGGTTTTCTCTTTATGACCTGTTGCCGAAATTTCCTCCTGAGCAACGATCGTTTCGCCGCAAACCGAGCAAACTACGCCATCGGTAATGCCAGGCTCTGTGCAGGTCGCCGGCTTGCCGGCAACGGTTTTCTCTTTATGACCTGTTGCCGAAATTTCCTCCTGAGCAACGATCGTTTCGCCGCAAACCGAGCAAACTACGCCATCGGTAATGCCGGGCTCTGTGCAGGTCGCCGGCGTTCCGGCAACGGTTTTTTCGGTGTGACCTGTTGCGGGAACGGGAGTGCTATCCTTTACGGCATCGCAATTCTTGCAGTGAATCGATTTGCTGCCGGCGTTTGTGCAATCGGGGTCTTTGTCTATCGTGAAATCGGCTTCCCAATCGTGACCCGTTTCATCGACATCTCTCGTCTCGGTAAAGCCGCAGACCTCGCAGGTGCGCTTCTCGCTGCCCTTATCGGTGCATTTTGGTGATGTAACCGTTTCCCAAGCGCCAAAGCTGTGACCCTTTGCGGGAACGATCTCCTGCGCTTTGATCACTTCACCGCAGACCTCGCAGACCGTGCCCTCGGTAAGACCGGGATCTACGCAGGTGGCATCTGTTGCCGGAACGGTTTTCTCTTTATGACCTCTTGCCGGAGTTTCCGCCTGAGCAACGAGCATTTCGCCGCATACTGTGCAATGTTCGCCCTGAGTGAGACCCGTTTCGGTACATGTGGCGGGCTTGGCAAGATCCAAAACAATGTTGTGACCCGTCGCCGGGATAACATGCTGCTCAATTATATTATTACCGCAATCTGCGCAGTGAGAGCCTTCGGTAAGTCCGAATTCGGTGCAGGTAGGAGCATATCCTTCGTCCTTAACCTCTGTGTGACCCTTAGCGGGTATCGTCTCGCTCAGCTTAATGGCGGCACAGCTGTTGCAATGCACCGATTTACTGCCGTTGGTCGTGCAGGTGGGCTCTTTATCGATCGTATAAACAAATTCTTCCGTTCCGCCTTCGCCGACGGTTACATTCCAATTGTGATTTTCATCTTCAAGCTCCGTAGTCTCGGTAAATCCGCAAATCAGGCACTCGTGCATCTGGAGTTGGTCAAGAGCTCGCGTTTCGGTCGGTACTTCCACCCATTCACCGAAGCGGTGACCCTTGGCGGGTATCTCTTTCTGCTCAACAATAACAGCATTGCAGACTACACAATGTGTTCCCATGGTGAGACCGGGTTCGGTGCAGGTTGCCTCAACGGCAAAATCCACTGCGACATCGTGACCCTTGGCCGGAACAACATCTCTGGCGATTATAGTAGCGTTGCAGACCTCGCAGTGCGAGCCGGCGGTAAGACCCGAAGCTGTGCAGGTGGCGGGGATAGCCTCATCGGGCACTTCGACATGGCCTTTTGCGGGAATCACCTTTTGCTCTTCAAGCACCTCGTTGCATACGGAGCAGTGCCAGCCCTTGCTGAGACCCGTATCGGTGCAGGTGGGCTTTACCTCTTCGTCAAGCACTCTCGTATGACCCTTTGCCTCAAGAATATTCTGCGCAACCAAAACCTCGTTACATACGGAGCAGTGTGTGCCCTCAGAAAGTCCCGTTTCGGTGCAGGTGGGGGCTTTTGCCGCGTCCGTTACCACGGTGTGAGGAACACGCGGTATAACTTGACTGTCCTTTGTCGCTTCGCAATTTGCGCAATGAATGGATTTACTGCCTTCCGCCGAACAGGTGGCGGCCTTGTCTACCGTGAATTCAGTGTTCCACTTATGGCCGTTTTCCTGTAAATTCTTTGTTTCGGTGAATCCGCAGTCCTTGCAAACTCGCTTTTCACTGCCCTGACCGGTGCAGGTGGAAGCCGCAACGGACTCCCATTCGCCGAAATTATGCCCTTTTGCTTCTATCGGCTCCGATTCTTCTGAAAGCAGTTCTCCGCTGAGCTCGCAGTAAACTCTTGTGATCTCCGCACCGTCCTCAACGCAGGTGGGCTCCTCAATAACGGTTACCGGAGCGCCCTCTTTATGATAAGCGGAAACAAATGAGTAGGTTACGCTTTCATCGTCTACAACAACATCGTTTATAACGCTTTCCTCAATAAGTTCATAATCCTGCGGAACGACAACATCTTTAAGAAGATACTCGCCGAACGGAACATGGACTGAGTGTGTTTCTTTATTTACAGATATCGGATTTGCTTCATCATCGGTGACAGTGTAGGTAGACTGCTCGATATAGCTGTCGTTGCAGCCTACTACATCTACATTGATATCAACATAATATCTTGTGTTGTAGTATTTCCAATCCTCAGTGACATAATCGGTTATCATACTGTTGATATCCTTAACGGTCTGACCGATCGCCTGCGCGAGATTGTCATACTGATCGTTATAGCTGATAATGGAATTTTTTATTCTCTTGAGAACATTGACGGTGGCATTGTCGCCGAACATATCCGCGAGAAAATCAACAACATTATCTATTACCTGAGTTGAGTATTCCTCAAAGGTATCAAAAGCGTTTCCGATGGTGTCCTTATACTTTTCAAATTCTTCGTTTGAAACAAGTATTTCCTTAAGATCAAGACCGAAATTGCTGTTTACGGCATCTACTATTACGGGGAAAAGTACGCCCGCGGAAACAGTCGCCGTGCCGTCGGCATTGATAACAAAGGTGTAGACAAGAGAGCTTCTCGCGTATCCTTTTGGAGCTTCGCTCTCAAGCATTACATAGGCGTCGGAAACCATGCCCGTATGCACATTTATCGTGCCGGCAAGCCCCGCGAGAGTTTCAAGAAGGGGCAGATACTGCTCAGGTATCATACTGCCGAATACCGTGGAAAGCACTTCCGCAAGCTGCTCGCCCGAAACACCGTTATTTGTGAGAGCTCCAAGCATATTGAGCATATTTGAGGAATTGGTTATCTCAACTATACCGTTGGCGTCCGATGTGGCGGTAAGAATGGCGGGTATCGTTATTTCGCCTATCATATCGGGGCTGAGATTTACTATGGTAAGAACAAGCCCGAGGATGGTGCCGACATCGATATTTGACCAGTCAGCCGCCTGAAGCTGCTCCAAAACATTGTTGAAATCAAGATTGCCTACGGACTGCACGCCCGCTTTCGCAAAGGTCATAACAAGGTCGATAAGGGCGTCTCTTTCAATGAGCATAAACTTCGCGCCCTCTACGGGATCGCCGTTTTGGTCTACCTTAGAGAATTTAAGCGAAAAGCTGTTGTTTTTGAATACCTTTAAATCCTTAACAAGATTATATTTATTGTTTGTAAGGGCCGTAAGCTTGCTGTCAAAATCGGATTTTGAGAAATTGTCGCCCACAACGGCGCCGTCGGCTCTCTGAACTTCAAAAGAGTATTCAGTGGTATCAGCGATATATCCGGGCTTACTTGATTTTTGAGTAATGGTGTATTTACCGTGCTTGAGCCCTGAGAAAATATACTGAGTAAAGCCTATCTCCGTAATAAGGACCTTCAGGCTGGAGTTTTTAACCTCAAGCTGATAGTCAACGCCTTTTTGAAGAACTCTGCCGCTCTCGTCGCGAAGCTCAAATTCCGCTCCGTCATACGCCTCGGGAAGCGTGCCGCTGTAAACGATGAGGTCAACGGAGAATGTGCCGAGGGGCGCGGGCGCGATAGTAGCGTCGAAAACAAGCTCTTTTGCGGCGCTTACCTCAACGCTCTCGTAATCATATACCGTTTTTTCAACTGCGGTGAAGGCATATGCCTGCTCCTCATAGTGAAGCGTCTCGTTATCGTCGGACCATGAGCCGGAATCGGGAAGCTGATTTCTCACATCGTTTGCAAAAACGGCGGTTTTGCCGGTTTGAGCGTTTATGGTCTCGGTGAAAACTCTGTAAGCAAGCCTCGTCATACTTGTTTTAACATTGTTTACAATGGAGTTTCTCGCAGAGCCTTTTGTTGTGGAAACACCGTTTGCCGCCGCATCCGAAGTCTCAACGCCGGAAAGGTCGATATCGTCGGCAGAGATATTGGCGGTAGCGGAAAATGTATAGGTGGTGATAAACGCCTTTTTGCTGGATGTAAAGCTCTTTTCAATATCGTACTTCACCGTGTGCTCCTCAAGCGAAGAGGTAACATACTGATATGTTTTCTCAGCCATATCGTATGTTGTGACGATGCCCTCGTTGCGCTCGGCGGCAAAGCCTGTTAACTCCGAAATCTCATCCTCGGTATAGGTGTTGCCATCGGCGTCCTTATACTCGGTTACGGTGAGATTGGCGCCGTTATCGGTAGCCGCGTTGAAGGTTTCGGCGTCGATTTTTGTTTTCTCGCCGCCGTTTACCGAAACATAATATTCAAACGCGGACATATCGCCCACTTGGGGAGCGGTCTCGCCGATATAAGCGTACTTGTCGTTATCGTAAGCAAGACGCTTTATGCTGTAAGAAGCCCCGCTCGGTATATCCGTAATAACGGCGCTTACATCATACGGCAAAACAAGTAAGCCGTCTGTTATCGTATAATTCTTTAAATCGCTGCCTTGGGCAGTTCCGTTATACGGCGCTTTGTTTATCTCAACATAATAGGTGAACGCAACATCACTGTCTATTTCAATATCCTGTGCTGTTACATCAGATGAGACAGTAATGCCGTCCCCTTCGGCCGCAAACGCCACAAACGGCAGATTGCAGGTCAGAATCAAGACGGACAAAACAAGCGCCAAGCTTCTTTTGAAAAGTGAACTTTTCATGGCTATCCTCTCCTTAGAATATAGAATTACAAATAAATTTTATCACTTATATATAGTTTTTTCAAATATCGGTAAATATATTTATGCAAATTGACGAAATCTTTTCAAATCAGTTAGTTTTAACGAACATTTTTCATTACAAAATGTTCAAAAAAGTAAAACAAGTGCGGAAAAATTATAAATTATTTATAAATAAATTTTACATCAATCTTTATTAAATTGTGCTCAATCATTATAAAGAAAACAGCACCCGCGGAATTAAGCCGCGGGTGCAAAAATAATTATGGTTTTTAATAAAATTTATCATTTATACATTAAGTTTAAAGCGCCGAAAATCATCTCGGTTTTGATTTGTTCAGCGAGCTCTTGCGCGATAGGCTGAAGGAGAAACGCCCTTATATTTTTTAAAGGTTTTAGAAAAATAGCTCATATCGTTAAAGCCGCAGGAAAAAGCAATTTCGGTTATGCTGTCGCCCGTCAAATTCAGCTTTTCCCCCGCCCTTTCTATCCTGTAATAATTTAGATACTCAATGGGTGTTTTGCCTGTAAAGCCCGAAAAAGCGCGGCAGAAATATTTCGGCGACATTCCCGCCACCGCCGCCAATTCGTCAAGAGCAACGCTTTCTTTATAATTGTTTCTTATATATGTGAGCACATTTTTAAGCCTTATCATCTGATTTCTGCCTATTTGCGGGCTTGCGCTGCTTGTGCGTATAAGCTTGCCGAGAAGCTGCCACAAAAGCCCCACAGTTATCCATTCATAGCCCTTTTGCTCCGTTTCCATCGCCTGAAAGATCCCGTCGGCAAGGCGCGCTTCATCGCTCCCCTTTCTTAACGCTCCCGAAAATCCGTTTTCGGAGCTCAAAAACTCCGCGGCGGATTTAGAACACAGGGGCGTGTCGTGAAGCAGAGTTCCCAAATCGAAAACGACGCATTCGTAGACGCAGTCGCGCGGTGTTCCGCCGTGAACAACGCCGTCGCCTACCCAAGCGCTGTCCCCTTCCTCAAGCTCCGTGATCTGCCCGTCAAGAGAAAGCGTAAAACTCCCGCTAAGCACCGTTATCAGCTCATATTCAAGATGCCAATGCAGGGGCATCTGATAGCGCGGGTCGTTCTTATCTACATAGTAAAGCTCTATCGGAAAATCAAATGTGCCCCTCTTTTTGTCCTCGTGCAGTTCGCTGTAATCCATAAAAACCTCTCAATGTGAATATTGTTATAGTTCAGCCCCAATATAAGCCAAGAAAACATTTTGCATTTATAATATAATACAATTAAAAGAATGTGTCAATCAGGGAGGATAATTATGCAAAACATTGACGAAATAAAAGAACAAATATGCGATGTCTGCCATAAAACATGGCAGCTCGGCTGGGTTGCCGCTAACGACGGAAATGTTAGCGCGAGGCTTGAAAACGGCAACATAATCGCCACGCCCACGGGAATGAGTAAATCATTCATCACGCCCGATAAGCTGATACTGCTTGACAGCGCCGGCAATGTGCTTGAAGCCGCCGACGGGCTTCGCCCCTCCAGCGAGATAAAAATGCACCTGCGCTGTTACGACAAAAGGGACGATGTTATGAGCGTTATACACGCCCATCCGCCCGGAGCAACGGGCTTCGCGGTCGCTCACAAGGCAATGGATATGTACAATATGATAGAAGATGTGTGCGTTATCGGCGCTGTTCCGCTCACTCCTTACGGCACGCCCTCAACTATAGAAGTGCCGAACGCCATTGAGCCGTATCTTGAAGAGCATGATGTTATGCTGCTTGAAAATCACGGCGCGCTTGCCGTGGGCAGCGATGTCATAACGGCGTTTTACAGAATGGAGAGCCTTGAGCTTTGGGCTAAAATAACGATAAACGCAGTCATACTTGGCGGCAGCCACGATATAAGCAGAGAAAATATACAAAAGCTTATTGATTTGAGGGGCTACTACCGCGTTACGGGCAGGCATCCCGGTTATAAGCAATTTAACGAAAACGACGAAATGCTCCACAAAAACGATTAAGGAGGAAAAGAAAATGCTTAAAGGTATTTCACCGCTTCTGTCGCCCGCGCTGCTGAAGGCGCTTGCCGAAATGGGGCATGGGGACAGACTTGTTATTGCCGACGGAAATTTCCCCGCCGAAAGCATCGGCAAAAACGCCGTGGTAGTTCGCGCGGACGGTCACGGAGTTGCTGAGCTGCTTAACGCGATTTTACCGCTGTTCCCGCTGGACAGCTATGTTGAAAAGCCCGTTTCACTTATGAAAGTTGTTGAGGGGGACGATTGCGGCACGCCCGCGATATGGAACGATTACCGCCGCCTGCTCGACAGATACGAGCCCGAAAACAGCAAAATAGATATGCTTGAGCGGTTTGAGTTTTATGATGAGGCGAAAAAAGCCTATCTCATAATCGCCACGGGCGAAACAGCTATTTACGCCAACATAATGCTGCAAAAGGGTGTTGTTTGATGAAAAGAACTGTTATAGCCTTTGATTTCGGTGCTTCAAGCGGCAGAGCGATAAAAGCGGTTTATGAAAACGGCGCTCTGAGTTATGAGGAGATCCACCGCTTTGAGAATGTGCCCGTTTATGAAAACGGCAAAATGTGCCACGATTTTCCGATGATTTGCGCGGAGATAGACAAGGCGCTTGAAAAGGCGGGAAAAGTTGACAGCCTTGCGTTTGACACTTGGGGAGTGGATTACGGTCTGCTCGACGAAAACGGAGAGCTTTTGGGGCTTCCCGTCCACTACCGCGACGGCAGAACGGACAATATCACAAAAAAGGTGTTTGCCCTCATCTCTCCCGATGAGCTTTATTCACTCACGGGCAACCAGATAATGCCGATAAACACGCTGTTTCAGCTTGCCTGCGAGGAAAATCTCGGCAAAGCCAAAACCCTGCTGTTTATGCCCGATCTTTTCGCCTATCATCTGTGCGGAAATACGAACTGTGAAAAAACGATCGCCTCCACCTCGCAGATGCTCGATTTAAAAGCAGGGAAATTCAGCGAAACGGTGCTTGAGAAATGCGGAATAAGCCCGTCTCTTTTCCCCGATGTGTGCGAAAGTGCAACGATTGTCGGCGAAAAGGACGGAATAAAAATAGTAGCCGCCGCGGGGCACGACACACAGTGCGCCGTTGCCGCGATGCCGGCGGATAATGGCGCGAACGCCGCTTTTCTCTCCTGCGGAACTTGGTCGCTTATAGGCTGCGAGCTTGACGAGCCGATACTTACGGAAAAAAGCCGCCGCGACGAGCTTTCCAACGAGCTTGGCGCGAACGGAAAAATCAATTACCTTAAAAATATCAGCGGACTTTGGCTTATTCAGGAAGCAAGGCGGGCGTTAAGGCGCGCGGGAAAGGAATACAGCTACAACGATTTGGAGCAGCTTGCTGTAAAGGAGAATCCCTTTACAAGATTTATAGACCCCGATGATCCCGTTTTCGCGCCGCAAGGCGATATTCCGCAAAGAGTGCGGGAATATTGCGAAAAAACGGGGCAGCCCGTTCCTGAAAGCGTAGGCGCGGTTATGCGCTGTATTTACGAAAGCCTTGCGATGAAATACCGCTATGCGATAGAACAGATAGAGGAAAACACAACCAGGCGCTTCGATGTGCTCCACCTGCTCGGCGGCGGCACAAAGGACGGCTTTTTGTGCCAAATGACTGCCGACAGCCTCGGTATAGATGTTATCGCCGGCCCCGTTGAGGCAACCGCCGTTGGCAATATAATGCTTCAGCTTATCGCGCTCGGTGAAATAAAGGATATTGACGAGGCGCGAAAAATTATCAGAAGAACGGAAAAGGTCAAGGTATATAAGCCTCTTAACCATAATCAGTGGCAAAAGGGCTATGAAAAATACAAAAAAATTATTTTTAATAATTAGGAGGTAAATTTTATGAACTATCCGAAAATAGGAATAAGACCCGTTATTGACGGACGCTGGGGCGGCGTAAGAGAAAGCCTTGAGGACCAAACTATGGGAATGGCGAAAGCCGCAAAGGCGCTGATTGAAAGCAATCTGCGTTATCCCGACGGCACGCCCGTGCAGTGCGTTATTTCCGAAACGACCATTGGCGGCGGCGCCGAGGCTGCAAAATGCGCCGATATGTTTTCAACGCAGAATGTAGTCGCCACGCTCTCCGTCACTCCCTGCTGGTGCTACGGCTCGGAAACATTTGATATGGATCCGAAAACAATAAAGGCGGTATGGGGCTTTAACGGCACGGAGCGTCCCGGCGCGGTTTATCTTGCGGCGGTAATGGCGGCTCACGCGCAAAAGGGTCTGCCCGCGTTTTCAATTTACGGCAAAGATGTTCAGGATATGACCGATAAGGAAATTCCCGCAGATGTTGCCGAAAAAATAGTGCGTTTTGCCCGCTCTGCGATAAGCGTAGGCTGGATGAAGAACAAGGCGTATGTAAATCTCGGCGGCGTTGCCATGGGCATCGCGGGCGCATATTGCAACGCAGATATGTTCCAAAAATACTTCGGCATCCGCGCCGAATGGGTGGATATGACGGAGATAGTGCGCAGGATAACGCTTGAGATCTACGATCACGACGAATACGAAAAAGCTCTTAAATGGGTAAAGGAAAACTGCAAAGAGGGCTTTGACTGCAACGCCGGCAAGGATCTGCCCGAAATAATCACGAAATCAAAGGTAGTTCCGCCCGATAAAGACTGGGAATTTATCACAAAAATGACGATTGTTATGCGCGATATTCTCTACGGCAATAAAAAGCTTGACGAAATGGGCTGGCACGAGGAGGCTCTCGGCAAAAACGCCGTGGCGGGCGGCTTCCAAGGGCAGAGGAACTGGACGGACTGGCTTCCTAACGCCGATTTCACCGAGGCTATAATGGCTTCGACATTTGACTGGAACGGCGCTAAAGCCCCGACCCCCTTTGCAACGGAAAACGATACGCTCAACGGCGTTTCGATGATGCTCGGAACGCTTACTACGGGCACCGCCCCCTGCTTCCACGATGTGCGCACCTATTGGAGCCCCGAAGCGTGCGAACGCGTTACAGGCGTTAAGCCGAGCGGCGTGGCGGCAAACGGCTTTATCCATCTGATAAATTCGGGAGCTACGGCGCTTGACGGCTGCGGAGCGAGCAGGAACGCCGACGGCGAGCCCTGTATGAAACCGTATTGGGAAATGACGGAGGACGACATAAAGGCTTGCATCAACGCCACCGATTGGTGCAGGGCAAATTATGAATATTTCCGCGGCGGCGGATTTTCAAGCCATTTCAGATGCCGCGCCGAAATGCCCGTTACTATGCTAAGAGTAAATGTTATTGACGGAATAGGTCCTGTTTTGCAGATAGCGGAGGGCTTCACCGCGAATTTGCCCGACGAGATTCACAATGTTATTGATGTGAGAACGGACAGAACATGGCCCACCACCTGGTTTGCCCCGAGGCTCACCGGCGAGGGCGCGTTCAAGGATGTTTACAGCGTTATGGCGAATTGGGGCGCAAACCACGGCGTCACCGTCTACGGTCATGTGGGAGCGGATCTCATAACACTTGCGTCAATGCTGCGCATACCCGTTAATATGCACAATGTGCCCGAGGATAAGATCTTCCGTCCCCACGCCTGGGCGGCTTTCGGAACTCAGGATTCGCAGGCGGCGGATTTCAAGGCATGCGCCACCTATGGACCGCTTTACAAATAAGCCGTTAAAATCAACAAAGCTCCTTTAAGGCGATTATAACAAAAGCGTCTGTCAGACCACCGTCTGACAGACGCTTATTTTTTTCGGAATAAATTTCTTCGCCGTTTCATAGCATATAGCTGAGGGAAGGCGAAGATTTTGAGAAGAAAAGAATATGACAGAAGCGCGGCGGTGAGCTATGCCTTAAGGTGGGCGCTCGCACGAAATCCGCAATATTATGATTTTGACGGGATAGGAGGCGACTGCACAAATTTTGCCTCTCAATGCCTTTTCGCGGGCAGCGGGATCATGAATTATACAAGAGATACCGGCTGGTATTACAACAGCCCCGCAGACAGAGCCGCAGCGTGGTCGGGCGCGCAGTATTTTTATAATTTTATGACTAATAACAAAAGCGTAGGCCCAACCGCGGTGGTTGCCGACATACACTCTCTTGCTCTCGGTGATTTTATACAGCTTCACAACGGCTCGGAATTTTACCACACGCTGATAATCACGGGATTTGAAAACGGTGAGCCGCTTATCTGCGCTCACACCGCCGACGCCTATATGCGCCGTCTCGATACATACACATTTTCCGAGCCTCACGGCTTACACATTACGGGCGTGACCGTATGGTAGGCGCTGTAAAGTACAATAGCTTTACACGCAAAACATCTCTCCTATTTCGGGAGAGATGTTTGATTTTTCTATTCCTCACGCATTCCGTCAAAATAGCCCTTATATTTAATGCTGTATTTCCCTTTCGGAAACAGAAATTCATACAAATCTATAAAATAATCGTCCGTCATACTCGCGATATAATCTACCGCTATCAGATACTTGTCCTCCTCAACATACGGCTTGGCGCGCTTGAGCTTTTCAACCTTATTTATATGATGCCTGTAAACGGTTGAATTACGGTCTCCCCTTTCGATATCGGAAACGATTTTGCCGTATATCTCATACATCATAGGCTTTATGGACTCGTCATATTGTTTTTTTACCTCATCGTTCATGTAAATCAACTCATTGTTGCGCTTTTTAATTTTCGCGAGAGCCTTAAAATGCTCCTCATCAAGCGAAATATAATTTTTGCCATAGCTGTTTTCGATGAGATTTACAACAAGATTATTGATGATCTCGGTATTCACTTTCCCTACCTTTGTATCCTCAAACTCAAAATCGGGCTCTATTATCTTAGCCTTGACAGCGTCCTGCCTGTCCTTTCCCAAATACGCTATCATATCGCATATTCTGACGACGCACCCCTCAAGCGTTGACGGCATAAGCGATTTATTATGCTCAATATCAAGATAGCATTTCTCCGTTTCATCATCGAATTGCTTGAAGCTGTCCATAGCCCTCGGGGTATATTCTTTGCATTCAAATTCACCGTTGTGGCTTATAATGCCGTTTAGCGTCTGCAAAGAAAGATTAAGCGGATAGATCGTATCAAGCACCCTCGCGGAGTGGATATTATGCGTAAAACGCCTGCCAGTTTTTTCCCTGTATATCTCGTCGAGTATCGCTTCTCCTGCGTGCCCGAACGGGGTGTGACCTATATCGTGACCGAGAGCGATTGCCTCTATAAGGTCAAGATTGAGCCCGAGAACAGCGCCTATATTCCGCGCTATATGCGAAACAAGCTGCACATGGATGGCGCGGTGGCTTATATCATCGTTTTTATAAAAAGAAAACACCTGCGTTTTATCCTGATACCTGTTATAAAACGGGCAGTTGATTATCCTTTCTATATCTATTGCCATCTCACTTCGCCAAACGGTCGCTTTCACCGTTTCACGGTTTCTGCGTATTACATTCTTTTCGTCAAAGGCAAGCCCGCGGTCAACATTCTTCCGCCTGTCGTTCTCAATTTTCTCAAGCAGTTCGTCGCTTAGCTTTTCATATATTTTTTTTGCCATAATTTATTTATCAACTCCCCTCAGCTATAATAATACCGCATTTTAATTGCAAAGAAAAGTTAATAAGTCAAAAAAATCGGTTTTTCTTGCTTTAAGGCGGCGGATATTATAAAATATAATTAAAGTAAAGAAAAGGGGTAATTTATGAAAAAACCGAATAGGGCTTTAGCCCTGATACTCAGCCTTACGGCTTTATTTTCGGCGCTTTTGCCGACCGCGGCATTTTCTGCCGAAAGAAAGGAAGATAATAAATCTGTGCAGCTCCAATTCAATGAAAACGGCGAATTTAAAATTCTTGCCGTCGCGGACCCTCAGGATACAGACACGCCTCAAAAGGAAACAATAGAAGTTATCGAAAAGGCTCTTGACGCGTCAAAGCCCGATCTTGTTATTTTCCTTGGAGACAATATCGCCGGCTGGTGGCGCGGTGTAGACAGGGAAAAAACGACCGCCGCCATACGCAAAGTAATTGAGCCTGTTGACTCACGGGGTGTTCCGTTCGCGATAGTTTTCGGAAATCACGACCACGAGGGGCTGACCGATGAAAACAACAAAATGACAGAGGAAGAGGCAAAGGAATTTCAGCTTGCCGTGTATCGGGAGTACCCGACCTGCCTTGCAATTGAAGGCGAGGAGATGACGGGCTGCTGCAATTACAATCTGCTCATCAAGGACAAAAGCGGCAAAAACGATGTTTTTAACCTTTGGCTTATGGATTCAAATCCCTATGCCGCCGAAGGCGGTTACGGCTATGTTCAGCCCGACCAGACGGCGTGGTACATAAAAACCTCAAACGAGCTCAGGAAAGCAAACGGCAATAAGCCTCTGCCCTCTCTGCTTTTTCAGCATATCTGCGTGCCCGAGGTTTATGAACTTGCCGATGAATCAATATCATACAAGGCGGGCTATGTAAAAGGCGGAAGCGCGCTTTTCCCCAATTATTACAAGGCTTCGGATAAGGTAATTGAGGGCGCTTTCAACGAAGGTCCTTGCCCTGCCGACATTGCGCACAATCAGTTTGAAACATGGAAACAGCAGGGCGATATAATCGGCGCATTTTTCGGCCACGACCATGTAAATGATTTTCTCGGCGAGGTGGACGGAATATGGCTCTGCGCCGTTCCCGCGGCGGGATATTACAGCTACGGAAACAACCACGGCGTTAGAACTATAACTCTGCACGAGGATGATTTAACAAGGTTTGACACCGAGCTGATGTATGCCGACGAGCTGCTCGGAAGAAAGGTGACTCCCGCATACAAAAACAACCACGGTTATTATGAATACACTCACAAATTCATTCCAGCCGTTGCGGGCGTTGCCGCGGCGGTTGCGGTTGCGGCGGCAGGAATATGCGTTGCCGTTGCCGTAAGAAGAAAAAAGAAAGGCAAAAGCGCCAAATAACGAAAGGAGAAAAAATGGGCATTCAAAACGAGATAAAGAAACCTCAGCCGCTTCTCAATAAGGACGGCAGTCTGCAAAATCCGGGCTGGTGCAGGCACAATTTATACGAATACAATCGAGAATTTATAGGCGCGCCGATTATGCGCCTGAAAGAATGGGATTTTTATCAGGTGAGCAACGGCAGGCAGATGGTGCAGATAAACTTTTTCAACATTTCGCTTGCCTCCAGCGCCACTTTCGGCTTCGTTGATTTGAAAACGGGCAGAAAATTCGACACTATGGCGCTTGAACTTTGCACGCCGCACAAAAACCGTATGAACAGAAACGGCGACTCGCCCAACAGCTTTACTTACACAAAGGGCGGCACGACGATTTCATTTGATATGAGAGAAGAAAGCGGCACGATAAGATTTACAGGAAAATGCAAGGGCAAGCCGCTTGAGGCGAAATTCGATTTTACAAGGCTTAAAAATCACGAGAGCATCACCATCGCCACACCGTTTGAGCAAAAGGGGCGGTTTTTCTACACAAACAAGATAAACTGCCTGAACACAGAAGGCTTTGTGCAATTCGGCGACGAGCGCTTTGAGTTTTCAAAAGAGGACAGCTTTACCGTTCTTGACTGGGGGCGCGGCGTTTGGCCCCACAGCAATATGTGGTATTGGGCGAACGGCAGCACATTTCTCAACGGAAAACGGTTTGGCTTTGAGCTGACTTGGGGCTTCGGCAATACCGATAACGCCACCGAGACCGCGCTTTTTTACGACGGCGTATGCCACAAGATAGGCGAAGTGTATCTTGAAAACGACCCCGAAGTCGGCGGAGCGTGGATGAAGCCATGGCATTTCAAGGATAAAGAGGGCAGGCTCGACCTTGTTATGACGCCGTTTTTTGACAATTACAGCAATATGATGCCGCTTAATCTCGTTGGAATGAACACGCATCAGGTGCACGGGCTGTTCAACGGTACCGTTACACTTGACGACGGCACCGCTCTTGAAATAAAGGATATGTACGCATTCTGCGAAAAGGTGTATAACAAGTGGTAAAAACGGCGAGACAAAAGGCTGAATAAATAAACAACGGCGCGGGCTTTGAAAACAGAGCCCGCGCAGCATTTAGATTATTTATTGTTTATTCAGATTTTGATTTCCCTGTCCATAGCGGGGCTGTCCATAACGAATTTAAGCACATTTTTGGCGCAATATTGCATTTCGCCGAGAGTTATACCGTTCGGCGACGAGTAGGTTTTAAGTAGCGTTCCGTCGCTTTTTTTCTTGCCGACGCGCTTGCCGCCGGGCATAAGCACATCGACACAGCCCCTTACACGGTAGGCGTTATCACGGAGATTTGGAAATTCCGGACTCTTTATATACTGCATCCACCAATCGGTCATAATACAGCCCTCAAAGCCCCACTCGCCTCTTAAAATCCTTCTGCAAAGCTCGTAATTATAATGGCTGTAAACGCCGTTTACCATATTGTAGGAGGTCATTATGGATTTAGGCTTTGCCTCTTTTACGCATATTTCAAAGCCTTTGAGATATATTTCTCTCAAAGCCCGCTCCGAAAGGCGCGAATCGTTTTTATTGCGCCTGAATTCCTGATTGTTGCAGGCAAAATGCTTGGGGCAGGCTGAAACTCCCGTTTTCTGAAGCCCCTTTACCGCCGCCGCGGCGATTTTTCCCGTAAGAAGCGGATCTTCCGAATAATATTCAAAATTCCTGCCGCAAAGCGGATTTCTGTGGATATTCATTCCGGGCGCAAGCAGAACATCGGAGCCTTTTTCAAGCATTTCCTTGCCGACCGCCTCGTATAGCTCCTCCACAAGCGCGGTATCAAAGGTGCAGGCAAGCAGAGTGCCGATAGGTATAAGCGAACAACACGCCTGAAGCCTTATGCCCGAAGGTCCGTCAGTAGTGGTGACGGCGGCGACGCCCTTTTCACGCAGAGACGGCAAAACTCCGCCTATCGTTCCCGCGTTACCGGCAACGCCGAGCGGGCTGTTCATGGTATAGTCTCCCCTGCTTATCGCCTCAAGCTCCTCAAGGTCAAGCTGCGCAACGAAATCATCGAGGCTTACCTCGCCAGATTTCACCTGCGCCAAAGTGAGACCCATATCGCCTGTGTAAGTGATTTCTTTCGGCAGATTGTCAAGTATGATTTTTTTCAAATCATACCGAGCAACAGCGACGGTCTCTTCGGCAAGCAGTCTTTTCCCGTCTTTTTCAACAGCCTTATATACGGAAAACGCCTGTTTCGGAGCGGCAGTCTGCTCCAAACTCTCCAAAACCTCGGTATCTTCAATTTCAACGCTGTGAACGAGCTCGGCGTCCCTTACATTTTTGCCCAGATAAAATCCGTAGATCCCCTTTTCCGTAACATAGGCGGATCTATTGCCCGTAACGCCGGAATCGTCATAAGAGGCAAGCTGTGCTTTGGAAACAAACAGCGTAAGCGTCTGCTCCCCGTTCGGGGAAAGCTCATCGGTTTTGGCAAAGGCGGCGAGCACGCGGGAGGGATTTCCCATAACGCCGCACGGCTTTTCGATATATAACTGAACGACCTCTTTGCCGCTGAAGCGTTCGCCCGTATTCTTCACGGCGACCGTGAATGTGTATCCGCTCTCGTTTTCGCTGACGCCGTTGCAATTCACGGAAAAATCGGTGTAGGAAAGCCCGTAGCCGAACGGATAAAGCACCGTTTCGGGCTTGAAGGTCTCAAACCAACGGTAGCCGACATAAATATCCTCTTTATATATATTGTAATTTCTGCCGCCGAAATTTTCAGCGCCGGGGTAATCCTCATAATGGCGGGCGACTGTATCGGTGAGCCTGCCGCTTGGGTTAACTGCGCCGGAAAGCAGATCGGCAACGGCGTTTCCGCTTTCCATTCCGCCCTGCCAAACGATCATTGCCGCGCCTATTTTTTCTCCGTACTCCTCTATAAAGCTGAGATCCATTATGCAGCCGATATTCAGCAGCACAACTGTTTTCTCAAAGCATTCGGTGACGAGGGAGAGCATTTTTCTCTCCTCATCGTTCAGGTAAAAGCTTCCCTTTTCGAGAGTATTTTCCCTATCCTCGCCCGATGACCTGCCGATGCAGACTACGGCGCAGTCGGAGGCTTTGGCGGCGTTTTCAACCGTTTCCCTGTCAAGCGGCATTTCGGGGCAGCACCTCGGCCAATGACCCCAAAAGCCGTGATCCATGGGATTTTTTTCGTTATAATCCTCATAGATTTTCAAAAGCTCTTCGTTTATTTTCAGCCCGTCGCAGTTTTTTATGCCCTCAACGGGACTTACCGCATAGGGGTTGTTAACATCGCCGCCGGAGCCGTAGCCCGTATAAAACCATTCAAGCTGATTTCTGCCGAAAAGAGAGACGGCAGCGCCCTTTTCAAGCGGCAGTATGCTTTCGTTTTTAAGCAGCACAGCGCCCTGCGCCGCGATTTTACGCAGTAGCGCGGGCATTCCCTCAGTGACCGTTTTTTCCTCGCCGAGCCTTGCCGTGTCCTCCTGAGAAAGACCGGAGGACATTGTTACAAACTTTGTTACGGCGTCCACTATTTTCGTTTTACCGTTTACGATTATTTTCTTTAAAGACATAAATTTCACCCCTATTTTAGTTGTTTATCGTTTTTCGCATAATTGCGATTAGTAACATCGGTTTTTCCAAGCGCGCCTACTTGAGAAAGTCCTCAAACGAAGCGTCGGAGGGCATACGCCAATCGCCTCTCGGTGACAGTGAAACGGAGCCGACCTTCGGGGAATCGGGAATACAGCTTCGCTTGAACTGGCTGATGAAAAAGCGCTTTATAAATACCTCAAGCCATTTTTCGATTTCATCGTCGCCGTACTTATCTCCAAAAGCCTTTTTTGCGAGAAACGCCAGCTTGCTCTTATCAAAGCCGAAGCGCACGAAATGATAAAGGAAGAAATCGTGGAGCTCGTACGGACCTATATTCTCCTCCGTTTTCTGAGCTATCTCGCCGTTTTTATCGGGCGGAAGAAGCTCCGGCGAAACGGGAGTGTCAAGTATATCATAAAGTATGGCGGCTGTTTTTTCATCGCTTACGCCGGCGGCATATTCAACGAGATAACGCACAAGCGTTTTGGGAACTGACGCGTTTACGCCGTACATACTCATATGGTCGCCGTTGTAGGTGCACCAGCCCATTGCAAGCTCGCTGAGGTCACCCGTGCCGACAAGAAGCTTTGAATGCTTGTTTGCCAAATCAAAAAGTATCTGGGTGCGCTCCCTCGCCTGCGTGTTTTCATATGTTATATCCTTGTTTGAGGGGTCGTGCTCAATATCCTTCATATGAAGAATGCAGGCTTCTTTTATGCTTATTTCCTTAACGGTAACGCCGAGGCTCTCCATAAGAGAGACGGCGTTATTATATGTTCTGCCCGTTGTGCCGAAGCCCGGCAGGGTAACGCCGAGTATATCGGAATTTTTCTTGCCCAGAAGCCGCATTGCCTCAACGCTAACGAGCAGGGCGAGGGTGGAATCGAGCCCGCCCGAAATACCTATGACCGTGCCGGTAGAGCCGATATGCTCCAAACGCTTTGCAAGCCCCGCCGCCTGAATGGAGAAGATCTCTTTGCACCTTTCGCGGCGTTTTTCATCGTTTGCGGGCACGAACGGGTGCGGATCGACAAAGCGGTACTTCAAATCATTCTCATTGTTTTTTATGCGGCAATCCACGGTTTGAGCGGCGCAGGGCGAATTTTCAAACGAAGTATTGCTTCTGCGCAGAGCGTTGAGCTTTTCAATATCCACATCGGCAAATGTAACGACCGTTTCCCTGCAAAAACGCTCGCCCTCACCTATTATCGCGCCGTTTTCCGCCACCGCCGTAGCTCCGCTGAAAACAAGATCGGTAGTGCTTTCGTGAACGGACGCGCCCGCGTAAATATATGCGCTTACGCAACGAGCGGACTGACCGGCTATCAGCTCCCTGCGGTATTGCGCCTTTGAAACATATTCATCGCTTGCCGATAAATTTGCTATTATATTAGCGCCCTGCAAGGCAAGGCTTCCGCTCGGCGGATTAGGCACCCAAAGATCCTCGCAAAGCTCTATTCCGAGAACTGCTCCGCCGCCGAGATCGAAAAGCCGGCTTCCGATTTTTATTTCTTCTCCGCAAAGCGTTACGGCGCGAGGCTCGGAAAAATACTTGCCCGATGCAAACCAGCGTTTTTCGTAAAATTCATTATAATTGGCGATATGGGTTTTGGGAACTGCGCCCATAATTTTGCCGTCAAACGCAACAACGGCGCAGTTATAAAGGCTGTTTCTGTATTCAACAGGCATACCGACAACAACGGCGATATTCTTACCCTTTGTGTGGGAAACAATGCCGCCGAGCGCCTTTTTCGCCGCGTTTTGCAATGAGCTTGTAAAGAAAAGGTCGGCGCAGGTGTAGCCCGTTATTGAAAGCTCGGGGGTCACAAGCAGCCTTGCGCCCGCATTAAAGGCTGTGTCTATCGCCTTTTTTATTTCCTCGCAGTTATAGCACGGGTCGGCAACCTTCAGCTTCAAAGAAGCCGCCGCCGTTCTGAAAAAACCGTAATTCATCAAATCACCTTGTTAAAATTCCTGTAAAATGAAACAATATCCAATCAAAATCCATTATATCCCATATTTATTGCTAATGCAATATTGAAAATAGCGTTATAATATTATAGAATAAAATCAGAAACGAAAAGGGAGAAGTTTAAATGGACATCAATTCTTATATCAGCGAAGCGATTTTTGACGAAACGCCGAAATTCAAGGTATTTTACGAGCTTATCTGGGAACAGTTCAAGGAGGACGGCTTTGTTATCGTTGACGAGGACGGTTATGAGACGGACTGCGTATTTAAAGCGGTGGCTATGCAAAACCTTGTGGGCGAATTTGTCTATCGCCTGTATGACGAGGTAAATGAAACGGGGCTGGAGGATGTTATCGAATATCTCGGCAACCTCGGAATCGGCGAGGAGGATGTTTTGAGATATTGCTCCGAAAATCCTGAAATAGAATCGGACGAAAACGACTATGAGCTCACGGTGAAAAACGCTCTTGACTATCAGACGGAAAAGGTTGCGGACAAAATGCTTGAGGATTTTTCGGCGGATGATATTTTTGATTATCTCTTCACGGCAACATATGATTTTGAGCAGGATTTCACCTTTGAATTTGAGGATACGGACGAATTTCAGGCTTTTGTTGACGCAAATTCCGAAAAGCTTGACGAGTACAAAGAGGAATATCCCGCCGTTATGCGCTGGATAGAGGGCGGTATGGTCTGCTGAACGGATATAAGAAATTTGCTTAAATCAAATATCTCCTGTAAAGTTAATATACTTTACAGATGCTTATTGACTGTATATACTCATATTTTTTACAAAAATGCGCGGTGATATTATGAACAGAATACAAAAAGCCGTAAAATTGCTTAAAGACTTGAACGCCGACGCGCTGTTGCTTTTCAACGAAAGCAATATGCACTATTTCTGCGGCTTTTCACCAAGCGAAGGCGTTGTTTTCATTCTGCAAAACGGCGATGCTCACCATATTGTTGATTCACGCTACACCGAGGCGGCGCTTGCCCACTCCAAGGAAACGGGTTTATGCGTGACGGAGATAAACGGCGATTTTTCGGAGAAGATCGGCGAGCTTTGCAAGCAAAACGGCATAAAAACGATTGCGTTTGAGGACAAAACGATTTCTTTAATGCACTATAACCGCTATAAGCTCGCCGCGAATTGCGAATTTGTGGGCGCGAGCCGGCAGCTTATGAATATAAGAAATATAAAAGAACAAAAAGAGCTTGAGCTGATGGAGCGCGCAAACGCCATTGCCGAAAAAAGCCTCGCCGAGCTTATGAATTTCATCAAGGCGGGAAAGAGCGAAAGAGAGCTTAAAGCGTATTTTGAATATCTTATGCTTCAAAACGGCTCGGACGGAGTCAGCTTTGACACCATTTTGCTCACGGGCGCGCACACCTCTTACCCCCACGGTGTTTCTGACGACAGGCTGATAAAAAACGGCGATTTTGTGCTTATAGATTTCGGAGCGACCTGCCGCGGCTACCATTCGGATATGACAAGGACATTTGCCGTGGGCAGCGCCACGCAGGAAATGAGGGACGCATACGATTTGGTGCTCAAAGCCCAGCTTGCGGGCATAGCCGCCCTTGCGCCCGATGTTAAATGCGCCGATGTTTACAAGGCGGCTTACGATGTGCTTGAGGAAAAGCAGATGGGAAAATATTTCCGCCACAGTCTCGGGCACGGCTTGGGGCTTGATATACACGAGGGCTTCACCGCCTCGCCAAAGAGCGCGGACACCTTTGTTGAGGGCGTTGTAACTTCGATAGAGCCGGGTATATATATTCCCGATAAATTCGGGATAAGAATCGAAGATGTGCTTATCGTTACCGAAAACGCAAGCAAGAATATCTCGACCTTTGATAAGGAGCTTATTGTGCTGTAACATTTTATGGCAAGAAATGATCGTGAAAGCCAAAGAATAATATTGATTCTACGGGCTTTGAAAGCCGAAGAATAGCCGATATTTTTCTTTATCGGAGATAAAATAAAGGGGCTGCCTCATTTTGAGGCTGCCCCTTTAATTTTTCATCACATTTTCTTTTTTCTGATTATTAAGAACGCTGCCGCCGCCGTCATTGTGGCAAAAGCGAAAATCGCGCTTGCGTTTGAGCCGGTGTTCGGCGATGTCGCGTCGCCGCTGCCCGTTCCGTTCGCAGAGCTCATGCCGCCCTCCGCCGGTTTTTCCGAATCCGTGGGAGTATTCGGCGAAGTGCTTTCGTGATTTGAAGGCTTTTCGGTATCAGCCGGTTTTTCCGAATCGGCGGGAGTTTCCGGCGTTTTATCTTCTATTGTGAGTATCGACTTTACCGAGCCGGATACAAAATTCATCGTCACCTCGTGTTTTCCTGCCGATAAAGAGTTAAGATATGCCGGTTTAAAGGTGAGTATCGTTGAGCCCTCGGTGAGTGTATAGTTATCGGAGCTTACCTCTGCTCCATCCATCAGCACTCCGCTGAATTGATCGATAGGATAGCCGCAATGAATCGACGCGCCCTTTTCAGAGCCGATAACATATGTGTCATCTGTGCCCTCGCTGATTATCCCCTGCTCACCGCTGTTATCAAGAACAACAAATTCATAGCCGTTTTCTTCGGCATAGGTTTGAGCATACGAATTTTCATAACCGTAAATCGTTTCAAAGGCATCGCCAGCAAATGCCCCATAGCCTATGCTCGTTACACTTTCGGGTATTGTTATGCTTGTTAAGCCGCAATACCAAAATGCCCGTTCGCCTATGCTTGTTACACCGTCAGGTATTTTTATGCTTGTTAAGCTGTTGCAGCCCCAAAATGCATATACGCCTATGCTTGTTACACTGTTTGGTATCGTTACGCTTGTTAAACTGGTACACCATTCAAATGCACCATCTTCTATGCTTGTTACACTGTCCGGTATGCTGTAAGATGTTCTTTCATTACCGGCGGGATATTGAATAAGTTCGGTCTTATCTTTGTTAAACAGAACTCCGTCCTGCGATGAATAATTTTTATTATTTTCATCAACTGTTATGCTTGTTAAGCCGTCGAATTTTGCAAATGCCGAATCGCCTATGCTTGTTACACTGTCCGGTATTGTTATGCTTGTTGAGCTGCCATTCTCAGAAAATGCCCCAGCGGCTATAGTTACCGTTCCTTCATGTATTGAATATACATCAGGAACTTCGTAACTTGCTTGAATAAGATGATTTCCTATATAAAGCACTCCGTTTTCCCAATTTGCGTCATCATTATAGTATCCTGTTTCCCAAAATGCAGAGGCGCCTATGCTTGTCACGCTGTCCGGTATAGTTATGCTTGTTAAACTTCCACAGCTCTTGAATGCCCAATCGCCTATGCTTGTTACGCCGTTTCCAAGATCAACATTTATTAAATTATCACAATATGAAAATGCACTATCACCTATGCTTGTTACGCTGTTCGGTATCGTTATGCTTGTTAAGTTATCACAATATGAAAATGCACTATCACCTATGCTTGTTACGCTATCGGGTATGGTGTAAGATGTTCTCTCGTTTCCGGCGGGATATTGAATAAGCTCCGTTTTTTCTTTGTTAAACAAAACTCCGTCCTGCGATGAATAATTTTTATTGTTCTCATCTACGATTATGCTTGTTAAGCAGTCGCAAGAATAAAATGCATGTGAACCTATGCTTGTAACACTGTCCGGTATCGTTATGCTTGTTAAGCTGTGGCAAAAACTAAACGCCCCTTCGGCAATAGTTACTGTACCATCATGTATTGAATATTTAGCAGGAACATCACCATACTCATAGTTTGCGGCAATAAGATGATTTCCTATATAAAGAACTCCGTTTTCCCAATTTGCGTCATCATCATAGTATCCTGTTAACCAAAATGCACTATCACCTATGCTTGTTACACTGTCCGGTATAGTTACACTTGTTAAGCTGTCGCAATATGCAAACGCCTCATCGTCTATGCCTGTTACACTGTTCGGTATAGTTATGCTTGTTAAGTTACTGCAACCTTCAAATGCCTCATAGCCTATGCTTATTACTGAATAACCGTCAAGCGTTGAGGGGATTTCAAGCGTTTGAGCTTCTCCGTTATAACCCGTAATTTCAACTGCACCGTCATAAAGTATCTCATACTCGAAATCACCGCTTTCTTCAGCAAGGGCTTGCAGATGCAGCCCGGCGGTTACGCTTAAAATCATAACAATTGTTAATAATGAACATAATAGCTTTTTCATAATAAACCTCCGAAAATTTATTTGTTAGTAGTATTTTATCCTACTTTATCTTACTTGTCAATATTTTTTTATACTTTATGATACTATTTAATCGAAATTTTGTATAAAGAGGGAGAGCATATGAAGCCTTTAAAAGAAAAAATAAGCATAACCATAGATGAAGATGTGCTGAAAGAGCTGAAGCTCCGCGCGGAAAGCGACGACCGTTCGCTTTCGCAATATATAAACATCGTTTTGAAAAAGCACATAAAAGAGGACAAGTCAGGACCTCCGGCTAAGCCGGAGGCTTGAGTTGCCCTAGAAGGGCACATTACAGACGAAACCCCTAAAGGGGCACCGAAAGGTTTGCCGACTGCATTTCTTTTTCGGGCTACCCCTCAAGGGGT
>CANQJS010000005.1 GCA_947624285.1 uncultured Clostridia bacterium
GGCTCGGCGACCGTTGCTTCGCAACAGTACCCGCCTCACCGCTCCTCGCTAAAAACGATTCACCGAATCGTTTTCTTTACGCTCAGACCCTCTCGGGTTCAAGTCCCATCATTATAAAGAAAATCCGAGACGCAACGCATCTCGGATTTATTTGGTGCGGGGGATGGGACTTGAACCCACATGAACTTGCATTCACTAGAACCTGAATCTAGCGCGTCTGCCAATTCCGCCACCTCCGCATATTTAGTTTTTCCTATAAATTTTACTCGGCGAGAAAACCGAGGCGGGGCGAGATTACGGCAGCCGCGCTCCGCGTGACTCTTGCGGTACCCGAAAAATGCTTTCGCTTGGAGCGCGAACATTTTTCGACCGCTGCGCCTTTCCCTTGCTCGCTGTATCGTCCACCGGACGCGCTCGCAGGGAAACTACCAATTCCGCCACCTCCGCATATTTAGTTTTTCCTATAAATTTTACTCGGCGAGAAAAACCGAGGCGGGGCGAGATCATGGCAGCCGCGCTCCGCGTGACTCTTGCGGTGCCCGAAAAATGCTTTCGCTTGGAGCGCGAACATTTTTCGACCGCTGCGCCTTTCCCTTGCTCGCTGTATCGTCCACCGGACGCGCTCGCAGGGAAACTACCAATTCCGCCACCTCCGCGTATTAAATTATACCCTCCTATTTTTACACGGCGAGGGCAGCCGAGGCCGAGCATACTTTCAGTTAAAACTTACTGTTCCGCTTAACCGGCAAAGAGTATGTTACCACATTAGCCTTGAAAAGTCAAATAAAATATCATATAATTAAACGCGAGAATTTTAATTTATTCATTGGAGCTTCGGATGAAAAAAGCCTTTCTAATCCTGCTGCCGTGCTGCGCGGCAGTTTACACCCTTTGGTATATGCACTTCGGAAGCCTCACCCAAAACAGCGGCGCGCTTTCGGTGACGGGGCTTGAGCACCCTGTTTTATTCGCCGTTTGGGGAATACTCGTTTTCGCGGCGCTTTATCTTAATATTATTTACGCCTGCCGCAATTTCTCAAAACCCCGCGTTTTTCAATATTATTTCTGCGGCTTCTCCGCCATAGGTATGCTCCTTACCCTGCTGTGCGATTTTGATTATTCAAAACGCGCCGAATATTTGCTCCACTGCGCCGGCTCGCTTGCCTTTTCCGTTTTGACGGGAATATGCGTTTTTTTGCTGTTTCTTTTGAATTACAAAAAGAGCCGCCTTTACGCAGCGTTTACATATATTATCGGCGCAATCCTAATACTCGACCTGATCCTTTTGCTGATTTTCAAGCAAAACGCGCTCATCGAGGCAGTTCCCGTGATATTCGCGCTTGTAATTTTGCCCGTTTACAATTTTACCGATTTGTTCAAGGAAAAAGTCAATGCTTCACGATGATTTGAAAAAATTGAACAGATACCCGTTTCATATGCCCGGGCACAAGAGAAATCCCCGCTTTGGCATATCGGGAAGTGAAATCGACATAACCGAAATAAACGGCTATGACGACCTGCATCGCCCGACGGGGGCTATTCTTGACTTGGAGCGGGAGCTTGCGGAGCTTTACCGCGCCGAGCGTTCTCGCATACTTGTAAACGGCTCGACCGTGGGGATTTTGGCGGCGGTATTCGCCGTTACCAAACGGGGCGACGATGTTATAATCGCGCGAAACTGCCATAAAAGCGTTTACAACGCGTGCTTTTTGCGTGAGCTTAAAGTGTCTTACGCGGAGCCTGATTTTGACTGTGTTAACGGTTATTACGCCAGCATCACCCAAAGCGGTATCGACAGGGCGGTTGCCGAAAATCCCAACGCAAAGGCGATAATCATCACTTCCCCCACTTACGAGGGTATGGCGAGCGAAATAACTTCCGATATTCCCGTTATTGTTGACGCCGCGCACGGCGCGCACCTGCCGTTTTGCGGATCTTGCCCTTATCCCAAGGGCGATATCGTGATTTCAAGCCTGCACAAAACGCTGCCTGCCCTCACCCAAACGGCGGTCATAAATATATACAATGAGTATTATTCCGATAAAATATCGGAATATCTCGATGTTTTCGAGACTTCCTCGCCAAGCTATGTTTTGATGAATTCCGTTTCAAAATGCGCCGAATTTATCAAAAACGGCGATGACGCTTTCGCGCGATATGAAAAAAATCTGACCGAATTTTATAAAACACCGCTTAACAGGCTTGCTTTTACGCATAATGACGACAGGGGAAAAATCGTTGTTTCAACCGCAAAAAGCAATATAACAGGCGTTGCGCTCGCGGATATTTTGAGAAATGAATTTCTGATAGAATGCGAAATGGCAAGCCTTAACTATATCGTTCTTATGACCTCCCCCGCCGACACTGCAGAGGCGTTTAAGAAACTTTCCCGCGCTCTTATCGCTATCGACGGCAGGCTTGAAGGAAAAGAGCCGCTTATAATAAAAGCGCCCGTTATTCCCGAAAAGCGATACGAGCTTTACGAAATCACCGAAACGGAGAAAACTCCCCTTTCGGATTGCGTCGGAAAGGTCTGCGGCGAATTTGTTTACGCCTACCCGCCGGGAATTCCCGTTATCGCGCCGGGCGAGGTAATTACGGCGGATGCCGTTAATTCAATAGTCAATGCCGAACGCGCGGGGATAAATATTTTGAGCAAAGCCGATTTACTGCCCCGCTTTATATTGACAAAATCCATATAATATTATAGAATATCAACATAACAAAAAGAATTAAAGAAAGAGGTGTTTCAATATGAAGAAAATCAAAACTTTAAACTCACGCAACCTTTGCGAATCCGCCAAGAAGGGCGGCTGCGGCGAATGCCAGACCTCCTGCCAGTCCGCCAGCAAGACCTCCTGCTCCGTTGCCAATCAGAAGTGCGAGCAGCTTAAAAAATAAGGCGAATTACTCAGCTAAGATTTACGGCGGTAATGTTTTACCGTCGTTTTTCTATGGAGAAGTTATTATGATTCACGCTTACAAAATGAACGGCTACAATATTATAATCGACCAAAACAGCGGCTGTGTTCACTCCGTTGACGAGGCGACTTTTGATATAATAAAGCTGTATAAAGAAAAAAGCAGAGATGAAATCAAGAGCATTATTCTTGAAAAATACAAGGGCGACCCCGAAGTAACCGCCGATGAGATTGACGCCTGCTTTGACGATATAGAGAGGCTTATTGTCGAAGGAAGGCTTTTTGCCGAGGATAAATTTGAGCAGACCGCGGCGCAGTTTAAAAAAAGGCAGGGCGTTTTAAAGGCGCTTTGCCTGCATGTTGCCCACGGCTGCAACCTCGCTTGCAAATATTGCTTTGCCGGCAAGGGCGAATACGCCGGACCAAAAGGGCTTATGAGCTTTGAAACGGGAAAGCGCGCCCTTGATTTTCTTATAGAAAACAGCGGCACGAGGAAAAACCTCGAAGTCGATTTCTTCGGCGGCGAGCCGCTGCTGAATTGGGAAGTTTGCAAAAAGCTGGTGGCATACGGCAGAAGCCGTGAAAAGGAATGCGGCAAAAACTTTCGCTTTACGCTGACCACTAACGGAATACTCATTGACGATGATGTGATAGATTTCTGCAACAGGGAAATGGGCAATGTGGTGCTTTCGCTTGACGGAAGAAAGGAAACGCACGACAGGCTGCGAACTTCCCCCTCCGGCAAAGGCTCTTACGATTTGATCGTTGATAAATTCAAGCGCTTTGCAAACGCGAGAGATCAGCGCGACTACTATATTCGCGGCACTTACACCCGCCATAACACGGATTTTGCCGCCGATGTGATACATATGGCAGACTTGGGATTTAAGGAGCTTTCCATCGAGCCCGTTGTGTGCAGCCCCGACGAGCCATATTCCCTGCGCCAAAGCGATCTTCCTATACTAAAGGAGCAATATGAGATACTCGCGAACACGATGCTGGATCGTTACAGGAACAATAACGGCTTTACATTTTACCACTATATGATAGACCTTGAGGCAGGACCCTGCATAGTAAAACGAATTTCCGGCTGCGGCGTGGGAACGGAATATCTTGCCGTAACGCCGACGGGCGAGCTTTACCCCTGCCACCAATTTGTGGGAGATGAGAATTTCCGCCTCGGAGATATTTGGAACGGGATACAAAACCGTGGTATTCTTGAACAATTCAGTAAATGTAATGTGTATTCCCATAAAGAATGCAGGGATTGCTTTGCGAAACTTTATTGCAGCGGCGGATGCGCCGCCAACGCCTACCACTCAACGGGCAGCGTAAACGGCGTTTATGAATTTGGCTGCGAGCTTCACAGAAAGCGCATTGAATGCGCCATCATGCTGAAAGTTGCGCAAGCGGAAGAAAACTTTATTTAATTATTTCACCGCGAATATATCTTTAACTTTTCTGAAAATAGTGGCTATAAAAAAATCGGAAGGCTGAAGCCACACAATTTTAAGGATAGAGGTAAATGAAAAGAAAGAATGAGGCACAGAACGGATGTTTTACAGACACTCCGTGGCTGTGTCTCATTCTTTATCAAGCAGGGCAAAAATATATATTATTGACGCGCACCGTAGAGCCTCGTGCTTTTCTTTAGGGGAATGCTCCCCTAAAACTCTTTGCAATTCAAATTTGATTCTTTACTAATACACTTATTGGGTATATTAAATAACACAGTTTGTCTAATATTTGCACGATGCTATAATCAATATCGTGTTAAGAATAATCAAGTATTGACAATATAACGGTTAGCCGTTATAATGTTAGTAAGGCAGGTGAACAAAATGACAATCAATAATATTATTGAAAAGAATCATATATCAAAATACCGTTTGGCAAAAAACAGCGGTATTCCGTATATGACGATTAATGATATTTGCTCCGGCAAAGCAAATCTTGCAGATTGCAACGCTAAAACGATATACAAATTATCAAAAGAGCTTGGCGTGTCTATGGAGGAATTGCTCGAGCCGTATATGTTGCCTCGTCCTGCGTTTGAATTGTTCAAGAGTAATGTGTGCCACAAGTTGAAAGCACTTGGTGATATTCAGTTCTTGATCGATACAATTGAAAGTGAGGATATTATCACTTACTATAACAGAAGCTGGTATCCCGAATGCTTGTATCTGCTTGCAATGGTGGACTATATCAGCCGTGAAAATGATGTGCCGCTATGTGAGGAATACAATCAGTATCGTAAGTTAAAACTAAATGATATTATTTATCCCTCAAGTGTATTAACTGCTGCGGCTGTTTCTAAAAACAATAACATAAAGGAAAAAGCATTAAAGAATGCCATTCCCGAATTTATGCGATTTAATATCGTAGAAAGCGAGGTAAGAAATGTCAACTGATAATACAAGTGTCATTAACAAAAACAATCTTGATAGGAATACTCAGCGAGCATCAAAAGAAAGGCAATCCCATCACCTATGAACAGGTAGATACTGCCGTTAAAAATCTATACGGCGGTTGGGATGATTTTGATGACAGTGCAGTCACATTCATTAAAGACGCTTTTGCAAACGGAAACTTTGAAGAACTCTACACCGTAACAAGGGATAATGAAAAGGAAGTAAAAAAGCAGCTTACCGATTTCAACGAAAACTATCCTGATGTGTTAAAAACGGAAAATGTTCACAGTGTTATTCAAAACCTGAGAGCAAGGCAGGATAAAGTTCAAAAAAGAAAGCCGAACAAAAAACGAGATGACTTAGAAAGATAATATCAGCACTTGTAAAATAGGAACTATAAAAAAATCGGAAGGCTGAGCCTTCCGATTTTTTGCTGTATTATTTACATTTTTTCTTCAATACGACCAACGCAAGACCGATAACGGCAGTTGCGGAAAAAGCGCCGAGCGCCGCGGTATTTGCGCCTGTGTTCGGAGAGGTATTGTTTGTACCGGCCGGTTTGTTAGGCGTGGCGTTTTCGTTAGTTGTGGGCTTTTCGCTGTCGGACGGATTCTCCGGCTCTGCGGGGCTTTCTGACTGTTCATTTGCCACCGTCAAAGTTGTTGTTACCGAGCCCGAAACGAAATTCAAAACCACTTCGTAAACGCCCTGACCCAGAGCATCGAGATATTCAGGCTTAAAGGTGAGTATCGTTGAGCCTTCGGTAAGCTTGTAGCAATCAGCGTTAACAGCATTTCCGTTTACCGTAACGCTTATAAACTCGTCAACGGGGCTTGTGCAATGTATTGACGCGCCGTTTTCAGAGCCCAAAATATATTTGCCATCCGTGTCCTCGGCGATTATTTCACCTGCTTCAAGATCATCTATATCAATAAATTCATTGCCTAACATATTCGCGTAAGCCTGCACCGTTGAGCCGTTATATCCATAGACGACGGTTTCCGGCGCAAAATAATTCCATGTAAATCTATCCGTCGGAAAATCTAATTTTTCATTCAGAATATATATTTTTTCTGCGGCAGGGAACGGAATTAAGCCGATTTCTTTCACACTCTTGGGAATCACCATACTTTTAATTGCCGTTCCGATAAACGCACGACTGCCTATACTAGTAACGCTTTCGGGAATATTTACATTTTTAAGATTTTCACACCCGTAAAATACATCGTTACCTATCTCTGTTACCGTATTCGGTATTGTAACGCTTACTATATTTGTGTCTTCATAAAATCCTCCAACGCCATTTGGGCCGCCCAATCGAGTCACAGTATATCCTTTAACCGTTGACGGAATTACAACCTCCGCCGCCGTGCCCGTGTATTCAATTATCGCAGCTGTGCCGTCTTCAAGGATTACATAACGGAAATCACCGCTTTTTTTACCTAACGAATCAAAATCATATCCGTTTTCCTCGGCATAGGTTTGGGCATACGAATCCTCATAACCGGCAATTGTTTCAATGTGGCTCATGTAAAACGCATCGGCATCTATCTGTGTGACACTGTCAGGTATTAATATACGACTCATTGGGCAGTGACTAAATACATGAGAGCCAATTGACTCCAGCTTGTAATCAAGTTTAATATAATCTAAAAAGGAACAGGTATTGAACGCATAGTCGCTAATAGTTTGCACTTCATTGCCGAGATAAACCTCAGTCAAATTTGTGCTGTGTGAAAACGCGCCTCTGCCTATAACTTTTACACTGTTGGGAACAGTATATGAAGTTCTTTCGTTCGCAATAGGATATTGAATAAGCTCTGTTTTATCCTTATTGAAAAGCACGCCGTCCTGCGATGAATAATTTTTATTAGCACTGTCAACCGTTATACTCTCCATTTCGTAGGAAAGACTAAACGCTTTTGTGTCAATATTCGTTACACTGCTTGGGATTGAAATTGATTTAATTCTCGGACCGTAATCCATTTCCAAACCGATAATACTCGTAACTGTGTAACCGTTGATCGTTGACGGTATCGAGATCTCCGTTTTCTCTACATTATAACCCGTGATCTCCGCCGTGCCGTCGTCGAGTATTTCATACCTGAAACCACCGCTTTCTTCAGCAAGGGCGGATATGCCCACAAACGGCAGCGAGGCTACGATCATCATCGCCGCGATAAGCAATGATATTATTTTTGAGTGTTTTAATGTTCTTTTTTTCATAATTTTCCTCCTTGGCATTTGCCTGAAATTAAGAGAATGTTTCCTCCAATTTCAATATTTTACACCAGATTTGGTGTAATGTCAATACATCATATATGGTGTAATGTAAAATTTTTTAAAAATCAAAAAGGAGGGTAAAAAATGAAAACATATGTTGAAATAATACGGGATTTAAGAGAGGATAACGACAAAACTCAAAAGGAAATAGCCGAATATCTCGGCACAACACAGCAGGTTTATTCAAGATATGAAAAGGGCGAAAATGAAATACCGATAAGGCATATAATCTCTTTGTGCAAATATTACGGCGTGTCTGCCGATTATATTCTCGGTTTGAAAGAGGAAAAATAAGTGAGCAGCACCGCACCTTTTTGCACTTTTCGTTCACAGATGGCTATAAAAAAATCGGAAGGCTGAGCCTTCCGATTTTTTGCTATATTATTTATATTTTTTCTTCAACGCGATCAACGCAAGACCGATAACGGCAGTTGCGGAAAAAGCGCCGAGCGCTACTGTATTTGCGCCTGTGTTCGGCGATGTATTGTTTGTGCCGGCAGGTTTGTTAGGCGCTGCGTTTTCGGTAGTTGTGGGCTTTTCGGTCTCCGCCGGTTTTTCCGAATCAGCCGGAGTATTCGGCGCTTTATTTTCTATCGTGAGTATCGACTTTACCGAGCCGGATACAAAATTCAGCGTCACCTCGTGCTTTCCGACTTCTAAAGAATTAAGATACGCCGGTTTAAAGGTGAGTATCGTTGAGCCCTCGGTGAGTGTATAGTTATCGGAGCTTACCTCAACTCCATCCATCAGCACTCCGCTGAATTGATCGATAGGATAGCTGCAATGTATTGACGCGCCCTTTTCAGAGCCTATAACATATGTGTCATCCGTGCCCTCGCTGATTATCCCCTGCTCACCGCTGTTATCCAGCGCAACAAATTTAATATTTTCACTGATAGCGTATTCTTCGGCAGGAGAGCCTTTATAGCCATAAATCGTGGCAGTATGCGGAATAACTGAAACATCCAGCTCGCAATCTTTGCTGAGCACCGTTATGCTGCTTAAATTATCGCAGCCTGAAAATAAACCTTCTGCAATAAATTTTACGCTTTCGGGTATGGTTATCTCTTTAAGACTTGGGCAATCGTGAAAAACGCCGGTATATAAATTAGTTATACCGTTCCCCAATTCAACATCCGTTAATTTATCGCATCCGCCGAAATTATAATCCGCTATGATTTCAACACTGCCCGGCACCTTTACACTTGTAAGATTTTCGCAATATTCGATTCCGCCAAAAGATATAAGCGTCACGCTGTCGGGTATTGTTATACTTACAAGGCTGTTACATTGGAAAAATGCCTGATGTTCAATTTCGGTAACCGTGTAACCGTCAAGTTCGGACGGAATATCAAGCTGTTTTGCAGAGCCGGTGTATTCCGCTATGGACGCAGTACCCGTTTCGCTGAGAAAATATTTATAATCTCCGCAAACTTTATAATCCGAATCGTAAATCCAATCGTTGTATGCAAAGGCAGTTACACCAAATGCTCCCGCAACGCATATCAGCATTGCAATTGATAATACTGTACTAATAATTTTTTTCATATTTTTTCCTCCTCAAAATTTATCTGTATTCCGGATATTACAATCATTATATCTGAATTACAGATAAAAGTCAATATCTGAATTACAGATATTGCATAATATTTTTTGGAGGGATAATTATGACTGTATTTAAAAATATAAAAAACCTGCGGGTCGATAACGATATTAAACAAAAGGAAATCGCAAAGCTGCTGAATATATCGCAAAACACCTATTCTCAATATGAAACGGGCGTTATCGCCCTAACCGCCGAGGTTTTGATAACGCTCGCCGATTATTACGGCGTGAGCGTTGATTATCTGCTTGGCAGAACGGAAAATCCGAAAATCAACGAATAGATAAGCAAATCAAGAAAATTCTAAAATTCCCATAAAACTTATATACTATAAAAGCCAAACGCCGCCTAAACAGGCGGCGTTTTAAATTATTAAAGAAAAGGTCTTATATCGGTTGAAAGCCTATCCTCTATCTCAACGAGTCTTTTTGTTATATCCTTTGATTTTTCATCGGCGCTCTTATATTCATTCAGATATTTTGAAAGCGATTTTACGCCCATATTACAGCCGTCGGTCATAAGATCCGCCACCGTTTCGTCGGAATGATCCGCCATCATCTTTACATTCGTTTTTATCCACGACATACTTTTCGCCATAGGATTGGGGTCTTTTCCGTCGTCGCCGTGCTCGTCGAGCAGCACCTCGATTTCATCGGCGAGCTTTTCGTGCTGCGCCCTGCTTTCGTTGAGCAAACCTCTGAAGCGCGAATCCTTAACATCGCCAACAACATCGTCTATTGACGAGATCCCCATCTTTATTCCCGCGTCGCATTCTCTTAAAAGCTTGACGGTGTCGCCGTCCGCGCCAACATAATCGTTCATAATAATGCCTCCAAATAAAAATTTTATTCTTATTATGCACAAAAAGGCGGCGTTTATACTGTCGGTGAAATCGCGGGCGCTTAAATCAGGGAGTATCGGCTGTTCTGCCGTCGATATAGTCAAGAGCAACGCGGCGGATAAGCTCCATTTTTCGCCTTGTATCGCTGTTTTTAAAATAAAATCTGTTTGCAAGAATATTTATATAATTATGTTCTTTAATATATTTAAGCCCGCCCGTAAAATTAAAATCAAAAATAAACGCGATGTACGACACCCATATATCGGCAGGGGTCTTTCTGTCTTTGCTCAAAATGAGGCGGTTTGAAAGAAAATCATCAAGAATATTATCACTTATGAGGGAGTTTTCAAGCTCATTTTGCGTAACATTCGCCATTGAATAAATATCCGAAACGGATTTTACCCTGAAATTATCGGTTTTATCCGCGTCTCTTATAAGGCGGCAATGGAGCAGTTCCCTATCGGTAAGCCCCGCCTCGTTCAGCTTATAGCGGCTGTGATTCGCTATGGCAAGTCTTATTATTCCGTCGTCTTTATCGTCTTTTGTAAATTCCCTGATAAAGCCGTTGTCAAACAGGATTTTTACACCTGCCTCGGCGTGGTCGAATTTATTTGTATCTTCCCTAAAAGTGCCAAACTCCTTTGCCTGGGGAAATCTGCCTATATCGTGCAAAAGGGCGATGAGCCTCGCAAGCTCTCTCTCCTCCCCGCCAATGCCCAAATCATCGCAGATGTACTCCGTCATTTTAACGACCCAATGAGTGTGCTCGACTTTTCGGCGCACTCTGTCGTCGTCCATATCGTAATTATCGCAAACGAATTTATCAAATCTTTTTTCGGCGGTGTCAAACATTTTATCGCCACTCCTCTTTTACGCGGCTTTAACGGCGCTATCCCATTATAAATTTATCGATTTTTTTCTGCTCCGCGGCGGGATTGAGAAGAAGTATCCGTTCTTTTATCCTCTCGTAGCTTTCCCGCGGGTCAAGCTTCGGCAATTTAACGCCGCGAAAGCGCCAAAAATCCTCGACTGTGGCGAACACCGTGCTGTCCCAACCGTAGCCCTCGCCGTATTTATTCAGCTTCTGCGCCCTGCCGCACATTGTTATGAACATTCCGCTCTGCAATTCCACGATCGCGCGGTCAAATTGCGATTTATCCTCTTTGGAAAAGCCGGCAATGCGCTTTATATCGTGAAGCGGAGTTTCGCCGCTCGCTACCACCTCGTAAATACGCATGGCGGCTCTGCTTACCGTTCCGCGTTCATATGCCTCTTTGAAGCTCTCGCCCTGACGACGAACGGCATAAAACAGCGGATACCACTCCTTGGTGATATAACCGCTCGTTTTGAAAAAGAGCTTTGAATACGCGATATCGTCCCGCTCCTCAAGAACGCGCATACGCCACTCCCACGGATCGGTTTCGGGATTGCCCGTGTGCCATTTTACGGGCGTGTCGATAAAAGCCTGCTCCTGCCAGCCATACGGTATAACGGCATATATCCCCTTGGAATTGCCGCCGCCCATAGAAAAGCCGCAATCCAAAAGAGCGGCGCAAAAGTCGCTGAAATTATTTATCATTTGCCGCCCACCTTTTGCATTGCTCTATTCTGCTTCCGGGAGGATTATCGCCGTGCACGGGATCGCAGGAATAATCATACAGCATCTTGCAGGGAAGCTCCGGGCATTGCCCGCAAAAGGCATATCCCCTGCTTTGGCAGCACACGGCAACGGGGCATTCGCCGTAAAACGGATTCCCGTCGGTCTCTATACAGCCTTTGCAGTTATTCGGCTCTTTGTAACCGCAGTTGCTGCAATCAAGCCCGCATCTTGAAGCTATCATATTATGTATCTCCTATTTTCATATTATAATCATTATATATATTGCAAAATATATTACAAAACGAAGCACGCGGAAAGCGCCTTACAGCGAAAATCTCTCTTTTATCATTTTTGCCGTCTCTGTCGGTGAAAGATTTGTGTTGTCTATCTTCATATAATTTTCAAAGGGTATCTCCCCTTCTCTGCTTTCAAGGCGATAGCGGCTGTCGTCATTCAAAAGTCTGCGGTTGGAGGTCTCAATATCTCGCTTTGAGGCTTTATTTTTAAGGCGGTTTTCGGATATGTTTCTTTCAAGCCGTGCCTCCTTTGAAGCCACAAGCTCCACATAGTAAAATTCTGTGCCGTATGGCTCGAATATGCTTTTGACATACTCGATGTAATCCCAATCGGACTGTTGGTCAAACGCCCACATATATGTAAAAATCATACCGTAATTATCGGTTTTGGCAAATTCCTCAAACACCACTTGGCGAAAACGCCTTATCGCCTCGCCGTTGAATTCGCCGAATATTTCCAAAACTGGCTCTATCGTCATATGATTATGAAACAGACGAAGTCCCGTTATTTTCATAAGCTCCTGCCCCACCGTCATTTTGCCGACGGCGGCGTTGCCTATCATAAACAGAAGTTTCATTTTTATTATCCTTTCTTTATCTCACTTAAATGCTTTGGAATAAACACTCAATAAGACAAATTATCTATCCACCGACAAACAGCCTCTTTCGAGGCGTGAGACTGAAATCGTACACCGGAAAACCATTTTCCCGTTCCGGCTTCTTCCTTGAGTAAATCGGCGCTGTCGCCTACGCCGGAGGTTGACGATGTGCAAAACGGTATAACCGTTTTATTCTTAAAATTATTTGCCGACACAAAGCTGCTGACGGGCCACGCCGCTATTCCCCACCATATCGGATAGCCGATAAACACGGTGTCATAATCGCGCCATTTGTCCGGCGTGGTTTTTTCCAGCTTAACTTTCCTTTTGCTTTCGTCCTCATGCCCGGCATAGACGCGGCTCTCGCTGTTTGTCCATTCAAGATCCTCGGCGGTATAAGGCTTTTTCGGAACGATCTCAAAAAGATCTCCGCCCGTTTCTTCGGCGATCACCTCGGCGACCCGTTCGGTATTGTTCGTAGCCGAAAAATATACGACGAGCACTTTTCTGCTTTCGGTAGCGCTTTCGGATTCGCTATTACCTCCGGTAATATTATTTGGATCGGATATATCTCCGCCGCCTGAGCAAGCGGAAAAGCCGAATATAAGCAAAACAGATAAAAACAAAACGATTACTTTTTTCATTCTTGCGTTCCTTTCATTTATTTCGATTTATTATGCGATCGGTCGATGCCTTCTCCTCTTATGTTCACAATGCCCTTGCGGTTTTTCATTTTCCCAAAAGTTCGGTAAATTCCTTTAAATCAAGAAACGCCTCAAAAAGCTCCTGCGCAAGAGCCTTGCCGAAAACATTTTCGCCGATGGGCTTTGTCTTTGATATTCCGAAGCATTTTGTATTGAGCAGCTTTTTTGCGGGGCTTTCGGGGATTTTAGGATAATGGTCTGTTTTATAACATTCGCCGGTTATTTCAAAGCCCTTTTCCAAAAGCGCCGCCGTGAGCATTGAAAACCGTTTGTGCTCGCCGCAAATTATCTTGCGAAAAGAATCCATACCGCTTGCGGTCGGCTTATAAATCTTAAATCCGTAGCCGTAAGCCTCACTGCCCATATCAAAATAAAGACCGATCTTATCAGCCTTATCGCCCGCTTTTCTGAAACGCAAATAAGTGTATTCTTTGAGCGGAACGGACGGCGAAAACCGCCTGTCCGTAAACGGCGAGGCAATGCACCTTGCGGGCTTTGTCTCGAACTCAATATCGAATATTTCCGTCACCTTCAGCAAGTCAAGATACAACAGATTTACGGGCTCGGTTATATACTTTTTATATTTTTCGAGATTTTCGCTTTGCTTCTCAACGGTGTTGCAAAACCTTAAATCGAATAAAAAATCTATGGCATCCTTGGTAAAGCCGTTAAATAAAAAATCCATGCTTATATAATATCATAACAAAAAAACGCAGTAAAGCCTCTATTTTGTGTCGGCACGGATTTTCTCGCCTTACTTACTTTTAAAGCAAAAGAAAATTTATTTACACACCGATAAATATATGATAAGATTTTAATGTAGTAAAAATATTTCAAAATTATTTCGCGCTTTCGGGGTGTTGCAAATGGCGGAAAATTTATTTACAAAAACCGATACCGAAACAGTTGAAGAAGAACTTGACAAGCTTGCGTACACTAAAAAACGCTATCTTACGCCGAAAGAGATAGCGGCGTATGTGCTTGTGAATTTCGGGCAGAAAAATCTTAGTCAATATGTAAATGTTTACAAAGAATTTTTTATGATTCAGTTTTTGAAGCTCAACACCACCGCCTACGCCAACATAAATCTGTTCGCCTCTATTTACGACGCCGTGGACGATACGATTTCGGGGCTTATAATAGACAGAACTCGCACCCGCTGGGGCAGAATAAGACCATTTTTCATACTTCCCCTGCCCCTTTGGGTCATCGGCGGATTTATGATGTTCACCGCTCCCGATTTTACATCGGCAGAGAGGGTATTTTGGTCTGCCGCGGCGATAGTGCTTTACGGGCTCGGTATGAGCTACTTCGGCGCGTGGGGGCTTATGATGTATAACATAACGCCCAACAACAACGAGCGCAACGACCTCATAACGACTACAAAATTCGTTGAGCTTTTCGGCGACTGGATACCTTCTTTCGTGCCGATTTTTGTTGAGATACTGCCGAGGATAAGCTCTAAATTTACAATGCAGGGCATCTATTCGTGGTTTGCGTATTTCATACTCATAATGGCGGCGGCGTTTTCCGTTTTCGGCTTTTTCAATATGCGTGAGAGAATACCGCTTCAATCAAGGGAAAAGATGAACGAGACCTCAGTTTTTGAATCCATAAAGCAGATATTCACAAACAGGCCGCTTTTCGCTATAATCGCCGCCGACTTCTTCAACGGATTCAAAGCCGTGGGCGGCTCAACGGAATCGTATTTTTGGCTCAACAACACCGGTTCTGTTGCGAACGCCTCAATATGCGGGCTGTTCACGGGCGCGCCGAATTATATTATGGTGCCGATAGCGGCGAAAATCGTTAAACGATTCGGGGCAAGAACTACCGCCATCGGCTGCGGACTTTTCGCGGGGACGGCATATATCACAATGTTTTTTGTGGGCTTTCACCCATTCGGGCAGACGATAAGCGACAACTATATTCTCAACTTGGCGTGGATATTCTTCGCACTTACCGTATGCGGACTTCCGAATAAAATCATAATGGTAGTAGGTCCCGTTCTGTGCGCCGAGACTTTCGACTATATGGAATGGAAGCACGGCGCGAGAAACGAGGCGCTGGTCACCACCGTTCAGGGATATTTCGGCAAGCTCTCCTCCTCGCTCACCGGCTGGCTTTCTGGAATGGTGCTCACTTGGATACATTATGTGCCTCTGACGGATTCACTTGGCAATGCCGTTCCCCAAACCGCGCCCGAAATACTGAGCGGAATTTGGGCGGTCTTTTGCCTGCTCCCGGGCTTTGCGAGGCTGCTTTACGGACTTTCGTACATCTTCTATCCTATACACGGCAGACTGAAAGACGAAATGATAGTTGCGCTTGCCGAGATCCGCGCTCAGCGCCTTGAAGAACAAAAAGAAATGTAACAAGAAACGGCTCGAAAATTTCGAGCCGTTTCTAAAATTTATAGCGAACTATTTATTGAGAAAGATTATTGATGCGGCGATGAGGTACTGCCCCGCGTAGTAAAACAGATGATTTAAGAAAATGGGTACGGGCTTTTCCCAGCCTCTGCCGAAATAAATTTTTGAAAGGATGAGATCGGACAAAACAAACAGCACCGCGCCGACGGCAAGGATAATCATAGATTTGCTTTGAGAAATAAATGCCGCCAAAACGGATGTGCACATAGTCATCGAAAGAAATACGACATACAGGAAAACAATTCTGCGGTATTTTCCGTAGTGCATTTTCAAAAGATTAGCGGAGAATACCGTTCCCAAACCGAGGACTATCGAAACTGCCGCGCAAATGAGCAGATGCCACCATTTAAACGGATTATACATAATAATCGCGGCATTATAGAAAATATGACCGATAAGGAAAAACAGGAAGCCCGCTTTGAGGTATTCGTTAGCGTCCTTGGGATAGATGAATTTTAAATCAAGCGCTATATCGCCCGCAAGCCCTAACACTCCGCCCATCATAATGAGAATGCCGTAATCGGAAGCATCGGGATTTTGCAAAACAGCAAACACCGATGTGAGCAGATAGCAAAGGCTTGAAGCCATTTTGTAAAACAGCCTCATCACGCTTGCGCCCTTGGCACGGGCGAACAAAAAACCCGTTGAAACAACCAAACCTGCGAAAAGAATTATGTAGTACCACATATCGCTCCTCCGAAAAATGAATAAAATTATCCAAAATTATAATAACACACTTCGGAAAAATCCGCAATATAAATATCTTGAAATAAAGAATTTATATTTAGAGATACTACATTCTATAAAAAATCATGAAATCGGTTACCGTTAAATACGCCTTTTGCCTCCCGCCGAGAAATTTTTGCGACCGCTCACAGTGCGCGAAAGTGCGCTGTGTGAAAAATCTTATTCGCCTTTACCGCTAAGCGAAGCTTTTATTCTTTCATAAATTTCAACGATTTTAAATCTTATCTCATATTTTTGATTTTTGCTGATGAGCGCGCTTTCCTTTTCATCAAGCACCTCGTTTATCTCGTCCTCGCAAACAGCAGACAGGCATATAGCGGGAAACATCACACACCACCAGTTGTGACCCTTCGCCTGCCCTATTTCGATTTTAAGGGCGTTGTAAACTCCGCTTGGCAAGGTGATTTTCTCATACTCACGGGTGTTGAAAAATTCCTCGTCCACATAGGCTTTTACGGGATAATCAAATCCGTTTTCGGCAACGCACCTTTCGGCGGTATCTTCAAAAAGCCCGATATTGTCTTTGCATGCTTCGATTATCTCATCAAGCGAAGAACAGTTTATAAATATATCTCTTCCCTTTTCGAGAACGGCGTCACGCACTTTCAGCTTCAGAGCTTGATCGTATTCCTCATCGGAATTTGCGAGAATATGAAGCCTGAAAACATCATCGGAAATCTGCTCGCTCGTTTTGATAAACGGCGCGGTATATGCCGCGATAAGTAAAAGTATTACAAAAATCGGTATGAATATTTTGATTTTACGCATAATTAAAACCTGCCTTTCAGCTTGATTGTTGGCAGGTTTTAAAAATTTTATTCAATTATCTTGCATCCGCTGCTCACAGGCGAGCATACAAGCACATCTTTTACAATAGGCGAAAGAGCCGAAGCCGCGTTTTGCGCGCTTTCCTTATCCGCAAATATTCCGAAAACCGTAGGTCCGCTGCCGCTCATACAATAGCCGACGGCATTATTGTTTTTCATCGTTTCCTTTATTTCAATGCGTTTCGGCACTTCTATGAACTGCTCGAAAACATTTTCCATTTTTTCGCATACGGCGTTCAAATCGCGGGACTGAACAGCCTGAAGCATACCGAGCTTATCCGGCGTGTGGACTTTGCCATAAAGGTCAAACTGATTATAGGCATAGCCCGTATTGACGCTGAAATCGGGCTTTGCCAAGACGATATAACATCTGCGAAGCGGCTTTACCCTACTAAGCTTATCGCCTATTCCCTGCGCCAAAAGCGTGCCGCCCGTAAGGCAAAACGGAACATCCGCCCCTATTTTTACGCCTATGGCGCAAAGCTCGCTTTCGCCGAGATCTGTTTTGTATAGCCTGTTGAGCGCGGTTATCACCGCCGCCCCATCGGCGCTGCCGCCCGCAAGCCCTGCCGCGTGAGGTATGCGCTTCACGATATCAATATGTATTCCTTTGTTTTTCTTCTTTGTGAAATCAAAAAACGCCTGCGCGGCTTTCCAAGCTATGTTGCTCTCGTCAAGAGGTATTCCCTCGGCGTCGCAGGATAAAGATATAGCCTTAGACCTGTTTTCCGTTACGGTAACAGTATCGTAAATTCCAACGCTCTGCATAATCATAAAAAGATCGTGGTAGCCGTCCGTTCGCCTGTTTATTATATCAAGCATTAAATTTATTTTAGCGTACGCTTTAACCTTTACCTGCATATTATCCCTTTATTTCTTTTACAAATTCGCCGATTCTTTCTATCGCGGCTTTTATGTTTTCTATCGAATAGCAGTATGATACTCTTATATATCCCTCGCCGCAGTCGCCGAAGGCGTTTCCCGGCACAACCGCAACACGCTTTTCCGTTATGAGCCTTTCGCAAAATTCATCGCTTGAAAGCCCCGTGGATTTAATGCACGGGAAGATATAAAACGCTCCCTCCGGCTCAAAACAGTCGAGACCTATCTCCCTAAAGGCATTTACGGTAAATCTGCGGCGCATATCGTATTCTTCAAGCATTTTTTCAATGTCCCCGTCTCCGTTTTTCAGCGCCTCGATAGCGGCATACTGAGAATTGGTGGGGGCGCTCATAATCGCGAATTGATGCAGCTTTGTCATTTGAGCTATAACCGGAGCAGGACCCAAGGCGTAGCCGAGCCGCCAGCCCGTCATCGAATAAGTTTTGGAAAATCCGTTGATAACTACCGTGCGTTCCTGCATACCGTCTATGGAGGCGACGGAACAATGCCTTTCTCCGCCGTAGGTAAGCTCGCTGTATATCTCATCGGAAATCACAAAAAGATCGTGTTTTATTATGACCTTTGCTATCTTTTCAAGCTCCTCTTTTCTCATAACCGCGCCCGTCGGGTTATTGGGGTAAGGGAGCACAAGGAGCTTCGTCCTGTCCGTAACGGCGCGCTCTATTTCCTCGGCGGTGAGCTTAAAATTGTTTTCCTGCCTTGTAACAAGCGGAATTGCTTTTCCGCCGCAGGTTTCGATTATCGGCTTGTAGCACACGAACGAAGGCTCGACCACAAGCGCCTCGTCGCCCTGCGAAATAAGAGTCCTCACCGCCATATCAATGCCCTCGGAGCCGCCGACGGTCACCATCGCCTCGCTCACGGGGTTGTACTCAACATCGTATTTTCTTTCGTAGAAAGCGCATATTTCCTTGCGCAGAGCAAGAAGTCCGGCGTTCGCGGTGTATCTCGTTGCGCCCCTGTCAAGATAATCAATGGCGGTGCGCCGAATATGCCACGGCGTGAGAAAATCCGGCTCGCCAACGCCGAGGGAAATAACATTTTCCATTTCCTCGGCAATGGAGAAAAATTTTCTTATGCCGCTGGGCTTAACGCCGACAATGCTTTCATTCAGAAATTCACTGTAATCTATCAAAAGGAAACAGTCCCCCTGTCGTCCTTGATTTCATCCGTAAAAAGAACGCCGAGCTCCTTATACTTCTTAAGAATAAAGTGTGTGGCGGTGGAAACTACTCCCTCAAGCGGAGAGACCCTGTTGGCGATAAACATAGCAACCTCGTGGAAGGATTTATCAGAGACCATAACCATAAGGTCGAAGCCGCCGCTCATAAGATAGATCGACTCAACCTCCTCAAGGTCGGCAATTCTGCCGGCTATATCGTCAAAGCCTCTGCCGTATTTCGGCTGCACCTTTATCTCAATAAGAGCGGAAACTGTTTCATAATCCGCCTTCTCCTTATCGACTATCGCCTTGTAGCCCTTTATAACCCCTGTCTCTTCAAGGAGCTTTATCTCATCGGTGATTTCCTTTTCGCTTTTTCCGAGCATTACCGCAAGCTCTTTATTTGTGAGCCTCGCGTCGCTTTCAAGCAGCCGTAGTAATTTATTCATACGCTTTCTCCTTAATTTATCGGCACGGGCACGGGCTCTCTGTTTTGGTAAATAACGGTGCTGTTAAAGCCGCATTCCTTAGCCAAAGCAAGACCCTGCTTTATCCCCGCGCCTATTTTTTGATGATAATGACTGTCCGACCCGACGGTGATATATTCCCCGCCTAAATCCTTAAACAGCTTTATTATATTTTTATCGGGCAAAGTCTCCTTTATCGGCTGAAACAAGCCCGATGTGTTGATTTCGAGCGCCCTTTTGTTTTTGACAAGAAGGGAAAGTATCGCCTCTATCTTATCTGTAAATCTTTTAAAATCAACATCTATTCCCGCCCTGCCCTTGATATACCGCATCGGATATGTAAGATGCGCGAGGGAATCAAAATTATTCCAAAGGCAAAGCTCATAGACGGTGTCAAAATATCTGCCGAGTAGCTCATAGACATCAAATTCTTTGTAGTCAAGATAATAGAAATCGGGCATATTTTCAAGGTTGTGGATAGAGCCGAGAATAAAATCGTATTTAAAGTTATTCAAAATATTCTCCGCAAGAGATTTATTGTAAACCGCCTGCCCCATCTCCAGACCCTGCATAACAAGCAGCTCGCCCTCGAAATATTTTTTTGCCTTGTAGCTTTCAAAATACTGATTTGCGGAAAAAGTTCTGAAATCAAGCGTTTTTGAATCTATTTCGCAGTGGTCGGTTATCGCGATCGCGTCCATTCCGAGGCTTACCGCGCTTTCGCAAAGCAACATACAGGAGTGATTTCCGTCAAACGAATGGTCGGAATGAACATGCATATCCATTATGTATGAAAAATCCATAAATCTTCCTCATCACCGTGTTTGCGATACTATAGTATTGGCAAGGGGTTTGAAGCGGTATTTGCGTAAATAAACCCGCAAAAACTTTTTTGTGTTCAACTCCCCTCAGCTATAGGTATTTTATCATATTTATAAGATTTTTCAATTATTATTATCGTTTTTATTGAAAAAAATTTAAGTCTTTGATATAATTTCTTTAATATTTTCGGAGGTGATACTATGCGAGCCGTTATTACGGTCATCGGCAGGGATACGGTGGGCATTCTCGCAAAGGTCTCTGCCATCTGCGCAAAAAACAATGTGAATATCATTGAGGTTACCCAATCTATTTTGCAGGATATGTTCTGTATGATTATGATGGCTGATATATCGAAATGCGCCGTTCCCTTTGCTCAGTTTTCGGACGATCTTACCGAATACGGAAAAGAAAGCGGACTTTCCATCCATGTTATGAATGAGGATATTTTCAATTCAATGCACAGAATATAGGTGATTCTTTATGATCAACACTTTTGACATACTCGAAACGATACATATGATTCAGGACGAATGCCTTGATATACGCACAACAACAATGGGAATTTCCCTTTTGGACTGTGCGGATACAGACATTGACCGCGCCTGCGATAAAATTTACGAAAAGATCTGCCGCAAGGCGGAAAAGCTTGTTGAAACGGGAAACGATATTGAAAAGCAATATGGTATTCCGATAATCAACAAGCGTGTTTCCGTTACTCCCATTGCGATACTTGCGGGAATAAGCGGCGGAGATCCGGTGAAATATGCCCTCGCTCTTGAAAAAGCGGCAAATACCATAGGCGTAAACTTCATAGGCGGTTACTCCGCCCTTGTGCAAAAGGGCTTTTCAGCGGGCGATATAGAGCTTATCAATTCCATTCCCGAGGCGTTAGCGGCAACGGAGCACCTTTGCTCCTCCGTGAACATAGGCACAACCAAAGCCGGAATAAATATGGACGCCGTGAGAATTATGGGTAAGCAGATCAAGAAGGCGGCGGAGCTTACAAAAGATAAGGACTGTATTGCCGCGGGCAAGCTCGTTGTATTTTGCAACGCTCCCGAGGATAATCCCTTTATGGCGGGGGCTTTTCACGGTCTTTCAGAGCCAGACTGCGTTATAAATGTAGGCGTTTCGGGCCCAGGAGTAGTCAGAGCGGCTGTTTCAAAATACCCCGATTACAGCATAAACGAGATAGCGGAGCTTATCAAAAAAACGGCGTTCAAGATAACAAGAATGGGTCAGCTCGTAGGCGTTGAGGCTTCTAAAAGGTTAGGCGTGCCGTTCGGCATAGTCGATCTTTCGCTCGCCCCCACCCCTGCCGTGGGAGATTCGGTTGCTCACATACTTGAGGAAATCGGTCTTGAGCAGTGCGGCGCGGCAGGCACTACGGCGTGCCTTGCGATGCTGAACGACGCGGTGAAAAAGGGCGGCGTTATGGCTTCGTCAAGCGTTGGAGGGCTTTCGGGCGCGTTTATTCCCGTCTCAGAGGACGCGGGTATGATAAACGCCGCAAGGAGCGGCGCGCTTTCCATTGAAAAATTAGAGGCTATGACTGCCGTATGCTCCGTGGGGCTTGATATGATAGTTATTCCGGGAGACACCACGCCCGAGGTGATAAGCGGAATAATCGCCGACGAAGCGGCAATAGGTATGGTAAACGGCAAGACGACGGCGGTAAGAGTTATACCCGCTATCGGAAAAAAGATAGGAGAAGAGCTTGAATTCGGCGGACTCCTCGGCTCAGGGCCCGTTATGAGGGTGAACACAAAATCCCCGGCGAAATTCATTGAGAGAGGCGGCAGAATCCCCGCCCCGCTCCACAGCCTTAAAAACTAAAACGGCAAAAAGGTGCGTTCACTTACCTTAGCCTTGAGAAAGAATAAAGCCTGAAGCGATGCTTCAGGCTTTTTTTGGAGGCACCACCCAGATTTGAACTGGGGCGTAAAGCTTTTGCAGAGCTCTGCCTTACCTCTTGGCTATGGTGCCGATTATGGGCGCCGAAAAATCAGCGCCCGTTGGAGCGGATTACGAGACTCGAACTCGCCACCTCCACCTTGGCAAGGTGGCGCTCTACCGGATGAGCTAAATCCGCATATGGTGCTTCCGGACGGAATCGAACCATCGACACGAGGATTTTCAGTCCTCTGCTCTACCGACTGAGCTACAGAAGCACTTTTTGGCGACCCGGAACGGACTTGAACCGTCGACCTCCTGCGTGACAGGCAGGCGTTCTAACCAGCTGAACTACCGGGCCGTTTTGCACGGCATAAGCCGCGCGTTGGTGGAAGTTACAGGGCTCGAACCTGTGACCCTCTGCTTGTAGGGCAGATGCTCTCCCAGCTGAGCTAAACTTCCGTATCGCTGATGCGACTGTTGATTATAATACTATATCCATAGAAAAAAGTCAACACTTTTTTAGTAATTTTTTGATTATCCGATCAGGCGCGAAAGTGCTAAATCGCTCTTTCTTTAAGCGCGTTAATTTCCTGCGGAGTGAAGGTGTAAACCTTATCGCAGAAATGGCACTCCACCCTTGTGTCCTCCCCGCTTTGCGCCATTTCTTCAAGCGCCTGCGCCCCTGTTGAAATCAGAGCCGCCTCCACCCTTTCGCGCGAGCAGCTGCATTTATAGCTTGCCGTTGTTTCGTCCAGCTTATCCGTATCAAGCTCCTTGAGCGCGCGTTTTGCCACATCATCGGCGGTCATACCCGATGAGAGCATTTCGGTTACGGACGGAATATCCTTGAGCGAGCGCTCTATTGCGGAAATCGTTTCATCGGGGCAACCCGGCAGAAGCTGAATGATGAAGCCGCCGGCGCATTTGACGGAAAGGTCGGGATTTACAAGCACGCCCAGAGCACAGACAGTCGGTGTCTGCTCGGACACGGCAAAGTAATTCGTTATATCCTCGGCTATCTCGCCGCTGACTATCTGCGTCGCTCCCGAAAACGGCTCTTTAAGCCCTATATCCTTTATGACATAGAGGTAACCGTCCGTTCCGACCGCTCCCCTTACATCAAGCTTGCCCTTGTCGTTCAGCGGAATTTCAACGATTTTATTCTGCACATAACCCCTTGCGTTTCCGCCGCTGTCCGCAACGGCGATAAACGACCCCGCAGGTCCGTTTCCGCTAAGGCGCAAAGTGATACTGTCCTCCTCGCCCTTTAGCATAACGCCCATCATGGAGGCGGCGGTGATAAGTCTGCCCAATGCGGCTGTAACAACGGCGGAGGGCTTGTGGATTCGCTCAGCCTCGCGTACCATTTCCGTGGAATCAATGGCGATTACATAAGCGCTGCCGTCCTTAGTTATATATCTTACAATGTTTCCCATAATTCATTTCCTTTTACAAACAAAACAGATCCTCTGTGAATTATCCTTTGGCGGGTCAAGAGTAAGCTCGTCATAAACTCCCAAAATATCAAAGAGACCGTCAAGAGCGGCTCTGAGGCTGTCTTCCTCATACGCTCTTTCGGTAAATTCATCGGTATATCTGTCGTAATTATTCCCGTTGAAAACAAAAAAATCAAGAATTATCCTGACCGTTGCGTTATCAAGAAGTTCATTATCCCAAGCCAAAAAATAATTTTCGTTATCAAAAACAAAGCTGTTGTCGGCAAGTATTTTTTCGTGCTTGTAAACGGTGTTGGCGTCGAATATAAAAATACCGCCCTCTTTAAGGCAATCGTGAACGCGAAGAAATGTTTTTCTCACCTCGTCTATATCGTCAAGGTGATTTATACTGTCAAGGCAGCAGACGCACGCGTCAAGAGGCTGCGCCAAAGAAATATCTTGCATTTTTGCCTTAATGAAAGGAATGCTCCCCTGCGCCTTGTGAGCCGCAACAGAAAGCATTTCCTCGCTTATATCAACGCCTGTGACATTGTAGCCCCTGCTTTTCAAAAGCAGGCTCATAGTGCCCGTGCCGCAAGCAAGATCAAGCACCGACGCGCCCTCATTAACGCCGTTAGCCTTTAAAAAGCCGGAAATGTAATCACTTCCGGCTTCATAGTCAATGTTTTCGGTCAGCTCATCATAATAAAGGGCGAAGCGGTCATACATTCTCATCGTCCTTCATTCTTTTAAAAATTTTATCGTAGCCGTCGCACCCGTATTGCAGGCTTCTGTTTACTCTGCTTATAGTGGCGGTCGACGCGCCGGTTTCGTTAACAATATCGGTGTAAACGCTTTTTTCGGAAAGCATTTTGGCTACCGCTATTCGTTGGCTCAATGTCCTGAGCTCCTGCACGGTGCAGAGATCCTCAAAGAAATCGTAGCACTCCTCGATATTTTCAAGTTTAAGTATGGCATTGAAAAGAAAATCAATGTTTTTGTCATCTCTTTTGAGCGGCATAAAATCACCTCAAGCATATTTTAACACATTAAAGTTTGAAAGTAAACATATTTTTTTAAAAGAAACGGCAAGGAGTTTATTTTTTCCACGGAGAAATATAGTCGTAATAAAGCGACAAGCGTTCGCCGAATGGGTCATAAACGATTTCGTCCTGCTCTTTTATCAGCAACACCGCCCTTTTTGATGGCTCGTATTTTTCCCATTTATCACAGGGAGCGCCGTATTTCGCAAAATTGCCCCACATTTTTCTCATTCGCCCGCCTATTTCCCGCGCGGCATCGGAATTTGAAATCTTGATTTCGGCATTTCCCACTTTAATTCCCCTGCCGAAAATTATCGGCACATCCGTTGCGTGAAGAATACCCGTATTCAGCAGTTTGACCGCAAGAGGCATATAATCAAAGCGGTAAAAATACAAATCGGAATTTTGCGAATAACGGTCGGCGAAAACAGCGGCGGGATAGCGATACATCCGCTCCGCGCACAAGGTCAGAAACGCCTTGTTTGAGGGATAATCAAGCCCTGCGGTTATCCTGCTCCTGAAATCCTCGCTGTATCCCTTTATAATAAGCTCACGAGCAAGATCGGTTTTTGCCGCAAGCCCCCTGATGAGAATGAGCATGGGCTCGGTTTCATCCTCGGTGAGCCCCATCAACAGCTTCTTATTCATCTTTGAATTTGGCAATTCGGACGGATGGCAGGTTAGAAATTCACCGTCTATCACGGGATTGAAAATGCAGTCAAGCCCGTCGCTGAGGGTCTTTTTGTAATAAAGCGCGGAATTTTTGGACAGCAGACGCTTCATCGGCATATTTATCATTTCTCTTTGAAGCGGATATTTCATAAGCGACAGCCACATATTACACAGGCGTTGCGCCTGTTTCGGCGAATAATAGGAATCGCCGCAGGAGCTTTGCGCTATGACCTTATGAAACAGCTTTTCGGCAGACGGCACGGCAAGCAGAGCCTGCGAGAGCACCGCCCCCGCCGACTGACCGAACACCGTTACATTTTCGGGGTCTCCGCCGAAGTGCGCTATATTATTATGCACCCAGCGAAGGGCAAAAACTATATCACGAAGTCCGTTGTTTGCCGTGGCAAACGGGATATACTCCCTTAAATCGAGAAATCCGCAAACATTGAGCCTGTAATTGGCAGTCACTATGATACAGCCCGTATCCCGCGCCATAAGCGACATTTCATAGATATTTTCGCCGATACCGCCGGTGGCGAATGAGCCGCCGTATATCCAAAACATTACCGCTTTCGGCGAATTGTCCTGCGTTTGCGGCGCCCAGATATTAAGCCTGAGGCAATCCTCGCTTTGTGTTTTTGGATTAAAGCTTCCCTGCGGCGGATTTTTCGGCATATTAACGGCACGAAAAACCCCCTGATATTTTTCGGGAGCTTCCGGCGGCATAAATCTCAACCTGCCCGTGGGCGGCTTCGCATACGGTATGCCCAAATAGCGGACGCCGCCGTCAAAAGGCTCTCCGCTGATTTTGCCGTATTCCGTTTCAATCACCTTTTCGGCAAGTGTTGAGCCGAACGCCGTGTTATCGGAAGTTTTTTTCATTGCTCCGCCTCCGTTTACCTTTGATTTAATAATATACTAAAATAAACATTATGGCAATAAAAAATCTGAATGATACTCTGCAAAGTAATAGTCAATATATCTTTATTAAATGAAAACTTTGTATATTTACACGCAAAAAGCCGCCGTAATGCTTAACGCATATCGGCGGCTTATAAAAATCTTCTATTCGCTTATTATCTTATTATATATATCAAAGCAATCAAGGGTCGCAAAATAATCCTTCGGCGTTTCGGCGCGGCGGATAAGCTCAACGCTTCCATCCTCTTTCAGAAGGAGCTCCGCCGAACGCAGCTTGCCGTTGTAATTATAGCCCATCGAATGACCGTGCGCGCCCGTATCGTGGATATAGAGTATATCGCCCATTTCTATTTCGGGCAAATTTCTGTCTATCGCAAACTTATCGCAGTTTTCGCAAAGAGAGCCCGTTATATCATAGGTGTGGTCGCAAGCGGCATTTTCCTTACCCAAAACGGTTATGTGATGATACGCCCCGTAAATGGCGGGTCGCATAAGATTGGCGGCGCACGCGTCAACGCCTATATATTCCTTATGCGTATGCTTCTCGTTAATTGCCGTTGTAACAAGCGCGCCGTACGGACCCATCATAAATCTGCCCATCTCGGTGTATATTGCCACATCGCCCATACCGGCGGGGGTCAAAATCTCCTCATACGCCCTGCGAACGCCATCGCCTATTTTCATAATGTCGTTCGGCTGACCGTCCGGAGTGTACGGTATTCCGACGCCGCCGGACAGATTTATAAAAGCGATGTTTACTTTGAGCTTGTTTTTCAGCTCAACGGCAAGCTTAAACAGCATTTTTGCGAGCAGCGGGTAATAGTCGTTGGTAACAGTGTTGGAGCAAAGGAAAGAATGTATGCCGAATTCCTCCACGCCTTTGCTTTTCATAATTTCAAACGCTTTGAAAATCTGCTCATGCGTCATACCGTATTTTGCGTCGCCGGGGTTATCCATAATGCTGTTGGAAATTTGAAAAACTCCGCCGGGATTATAGCGGCAGCTCATTTTTTTCGGCAGACAGCCGCAAGCCTTTTCAACCGCTTCAATATGTGTTATATCGTCAAGATTTATAATTCCGCCGAGCTCATTGCAATATTTAAATTCATCGGGCGGCGTGTCGTTTGAGGAAAACATAATATCATCGCCCGTAGCTCCTATCGCCTTTGAGAGCATAAGCTCCGTCATAGAGGAGCAGTCGCACCCGCAGCCGTAATCCCTGAGAATATTTATCAAAAAAGGATTAGGCGTTGCCTTAACGGCAAAATATTCTTTGTAGCCCTTATTCCACGAAAACGCCTCGTTAAGCTTTTGCGCGTTTTCTCTTATCCCTTTTTCATCGTAAATATGGAACGGCGTGGGATAGCTTTTGATTATTTCCTTCGCCTTTTCTTTTGTCAGAAACGGTGTTTTACTCATATTTTCCTCCTATTTTTCAAGCGCCGCCGCAATGCGCGCCTTGATCTCCTCAAGCCCCTGCCCGTTTAAAGCAGAAAACGGTATCACTGGATAGTCGGGATCACCCAACTCCTCATTAAACGCCGCAAGCCTGCTTTCGTATTCTCGCTTATTCAGCTTATCCGCCTTTGTGAGCACAACGATAAAGGGCAAGCCCATCTGCTTTAAAAAATCTATCATCACAATATCGTCCGCGCTTGGGCTGTGCTGCATATCGATAAGCTGCACCACAAGGCTTATCTGCCTGCCGCTTTGAAAATACTCCTCAACGAGCCTGCCGAAGCGTTCCCTCTCCTGCTTTGATATTCTCGCGTAGCCGTAGCCGGGTAGGTCAACAAACCTGTGACCGTCTACATTATAGAAATTTACGGTTATCGTTTTGCCGGGTACGGAGCTTACTCTGGCAAGATTTTTTCTGTTGAACAGTTTGTTGAGGAGTGAGCTTTTGCCGACATTCGACTTGCCCGAAAAGACTGTTTCGGGCTTGTCCGATTCAGGTATCTGCTGAAAAACTCCGAAAGCCCTGTCAAATTCCGCTTTGTTAAAATTCATATCACTGTGTTATTGTTACTCTCTTATCCTTGACGCTTTCCGCCATATTATTTATTTCCTGTTTTACCGGTGAAGGCATCCTTTCAAGCGCGGCTTGAAGCGCCTGAGAAAAATCCGTAACGGGTATAAAGCTTATACCGCATTTTACCTCTTCGGATATATCCGCAAGGTCTTTAACATTATCCTCAGGTATAATTACCGAACTACAGCCCGCCTTGTATGCCGCCATACTCTTTTCCTTTAAGCCGCCTATCGCAAGCGCTCTGCCTTTCAGACTTATTTCGCCCGTCATAGCTATATCGCGCTTTATCGGTATTCCCGTAAGCTCGGAAACAAGGGCGGTTGTTATGGCAAGCCCCGCGGACGGTCCGTCCTTCGGCACGGCAGCCTCGGGCGCGTGGATATGTATATCCTTAGTTTTGTAAAATTCGCCGTCAATGCCGAAATCGTTTGCCTTTGAGCGAACATATGTAACTGCTGTTTTTGCGCTTTCACGCATAACCGTGCCCAAATTGCCCGTAAGCTCGATTTTTCCCGTTCCGTCGGTCACGGCTACTTCTATCGGAAGAAGCGTTCCTCCGACCTTCGTCCACGCGAGCCCGTTCACCGTGCCTACAAGATTTGTTTTGCTTATCTTATCCTGAAGATACATTTTAGGGCCGAGTATCTGCTCTATATTCTTCTCTGTCACCTTAAAGCAGGTTGCCCCCGTTTCAAGCGCAACGCTCGCCTTTCTGCAAAGAGAGGCAACGGTTTTTTTAAGATTTCTCACGCCCGCCTCGGAGGTGTAGCAGTCAATTATCGTATAGATAGCCTCGCCCGTCAGCTTAAATTCCTTAGCGTTCAGATTATGCTTTTTCATTTCCTCTTTCAAAAGATAATCCCTTGCTATATGGAATTTTTCCTCGGCGGTGTAAGAATTGAGCTCTATTATCTCCATTCTGTCATAAAGAGGCGCCGGAATGGTAGAAGTGTCGTTTGCCGTGGTGATAAACAGCACTCTGCTCAAATCCACGGGAAAATCAATGAAATGATCGGTAAAGCTGAAATTCTGCTCGGGGTCAAGCGCCTCCAGCAAAGCCGACGACGGGTCGCCTTGATAGTCCGCTCCGACCTTGTCTATCTCGTCAAGAAGAATTATCGGATTCATAACGCCGCTTTTGATGACCGCCTCGATTATTCTGCCGGGCATAGCCCCTATGTAAGTTCTTCTGTGCCCGCGTATCTCCGCCTCGTCGTGAACTCCTCCGAGGGCTATGCGCACATATTTTCTGTGCATACTCTTTGCAAGGCTCTTGACAATTGATGTTTTGCCCACTCCGGGAGGGCCGGCAAGGCATATTATCTGCCCCGTAAAATCGGGATTTCTTTTAAATACGGCAAGAGATTCAAGTATTCTCTCTTTGACCTTTTTGAGGGAATAATGCTCTTTATCAAGAATCTTTCTGCTTCGCTCAATGCTGATTGAATCCTTTGTATATTTTCCGAAAGGAATTTCAAGGCATTTATCGAGATAGCCCCTTACCACAGTGCCTTCGTGCGAGCCCTGCGGCATTTTCATCAGCTTATTGCATTCCTTGCGTAGCTTTTCTTTTATTTCGTCGGAGCAGTCGAGCCGTTCGATTTTTTCGGCGTATATCTCCGCCTCCTCGGCGGGATTGTCGCCTTCGCCCAATGTATCCGAAATGGCTTTAAGCTCCTCGCGCAGATAATACTCGCGCTGATTGCGGTCTATGGCATGCTGCACCTTTTCATGGAGCTCCATCTCAATTTCAAGAATCGAGTTTTCCTTTTTCAGTATTACGAGCAGGCAGGCAAGTCTGTCCTTTACATCAACAGCCTCAAGGATCTTCTGCTTTTCCTCATAATCAATAAATGAATTTGAGGTGATAAAATCGCAGAGCCTGCCGCCGTCGTTGATCGAAACAACGCCGACTTTTACCTCGTTGCTGATTTTCGGCATAATGGAGGCATATTTCTCGAATTCCTTTTTAATTGCGCGGATATAAGCCTTTTCCTCTCTGCCGTCGGAACAAGGAATGCTGTCCTCAATTTCAATCACGGCGCTTATATAGGGTCTGCTTTGGATAAAGGAAACAAGAAAGCCCCTCTGCTCGCCTGTTACAACGACACGCAGATTTTCTGAATTAGGTATCCTGATGAGTTGCTTTACTGTGCAGATAACGCCGTAAGAATATAGATCGCCAAGCGTGGGGTCGTCCACCGCCGCGTCCTGCTGGGCGACAAGGAACACCTTTTGATTTGTATTCATAGCCGATTTCAAAGCGGCTACGCTCTTTTTTCTGCCAACATCAAAATGCAGCGTCATATCGGGGAATACCACGAGGCCGCGAAGCGGCACTAAAGGCATATTCTGCATTTCTTTTTCTGTTTCAAAATCTTCCATATTATCCTCTGTTTAAATTATTCAAAGATGGCTAAGCCTGTTAAATTTAGATAATTATAATAAGCACAAAAGGCAAGCAAAGGCCTGCCTTTTTACAGCTACGCGTTTTTGAGATCCGAAACCCTGAGCTCTTTGCTTTCCTTTATGGGATTTCGCAAAATTATAGGCTCTGCGCCGTTTTTGACGGTGTCCGCCGTGATTATGATTTTTTCCACGGTGTGATCGCTCGGCGTTCTATACATAAGCCCCGTAAGCAGCTTTTCGAGAACGCTTCTGAGCCCTCTTGCCCCCGTTTTGCTTTCAAGGGTAATATCGGCTATCGCTTCGAGCGCGTCTTTCTTAAACTCAAGGCTTACTCCGTCCATCTCAAACAGTCTGATATACTGCTTTAAAATGGCGTTTTTCGGCTCTTTCATAATTCTGATAAGTGATTTTTTATCAAGATTATCAAGCACTGTGATAACGGGAATACGCCCTATGAGCTCGGGGATAAGACCGTATTTTACAAGGTCGTGATGCACCGTCTGCTTCATAAGCTCCGCAGGATCTACCTCTGCGCTGTCTATATCTGCGCCAAAGCCCATTGAGCGAGAGCCTACACGCTTCTTGATTATCTTTTCAATGCCGTCGAAAGCGCCGCCGCATATAAACAGGATATTCGTTGTGTCTATCTGAATAAACTCCTGCTGCGGGTGCTTTCTGCCGCCCCCGGGAGGAACATTTGAAACAGTGCCCTCAAGAATTTTCAAAAGAGCCTGCTGAACGCCCTCACCGCTAACATCTCTTGTAATGGAACGGTTTTCGGATTTGCGGGAAATTTTATCTATCTCGTCAACATAAATGATACCGCGCTGCGCCTTTTCTATATCAAAATCCGCCGCTTGAATGAGACGAAGAAGAATATTCTCCACATCCTCGCCCACATAGCCCGCTTCGGTAAGCGTGGTGGCGTCGGCAATTGCAAAAGGCACATTCAAAATTTTTGCAAGAGTCTGGGCAAGCATAGTTTTACCGACGCCCGTTGGTCCGATAAGAAGAATGTTGCTTTTTTGGAGTTCCAAATCATCATTGGATGAGGTATAAATGCGCTTATAGTGATTATACACCGCAACGGAAAGGGCTATCTTTGCGTCATCCTGCCCTATTACATACTCGTCAAGCTTTTTCTTTATCTCCTCAGGCTTGGGAAGAAGCATATCCTGCTCGGGCTCGGTTTTATTAACGGACTGAGACGCGCCGATGATATCGTTGCAAAGCGCGATACATTCGTCACATATAAATACGCCGGGTCCCTCTACGAGCTTGCGTACCATCCTTGCCGTTTTTCCGCAAAAAGAGCATCTTTCGATATGGTTTTTTCCGTCATTATTCATAGTAAAACTCCGTTACAGATTTAGTTAAGGGCAAAGCCCGAATATCAACATTTATCAAGGGCGTAAATCCGTTTGAACGGAAGCTTATTCACGCCGAAAGAAATGTGTTGCCCGCCGCGATCGGAGGCTGAAAACAGAATTTTAAATATTATCTCTTGTCGATAACCTTATCAACAAGGCCGTATTCCATAGCCTCTTGCGCCGTCATCCAATTATCTCTGTCCGTATCCTTCGCAAGTTCCTCAACGGTCTTACCGCAGTTATCCGCAAGTATTTTGTTGAGCCTCTCCTTCGTCTGCACGAGGTTTTTGGCGGCTATCTCAATATCGGTAGTCTGACCCGTAAGGCCATGACCGCCTATGAGCGGCTGATGGATCAGTATGGAGCTGTTCGGAAGGGCTATCCTCTTGCCCTTAGCGCCGCTTGAAAGCAGGAACGCGCCCATTGACGCCGCCATACCGATACAAATCGTTGAAACATCACATTTGATGTACTGCATAGTGTCGTAAATCGCAAGACCGTCCGTGACAGAGCCGCCGGGAGAATTGATATAAAGGCTTATATCTTTCTCACTGTCCTGCCCTTCAAGGAAAAGGAGCTGAGCCACAACAAGGGACGCCGTCTGCGCGTTTACCTCGTCGGAAAGAACGATTATCCTGTCATTAAGCAAGCGTGAAAAAATATCCATCGAGCGCTCGCCGTTGGCAGTCTGCTCAACTACATAAGGGACTAATGCCATAATAAATCACTACCTTTTAAAATATAAATTTATTCGATGACCGCTGTGTTTACGATCAAATCTACCGCTTTATTTCTTGCCACATCTTCAGCAAGGCGTGAGTCGGGGATTGCTTTTCTTACCTGCTGAGCGTCCATACCGTAGCTTGCGCCCAATTTAACCGCCTCATCGTTTATCTCTTCCTCGTTCGCCTCTATCTTCTCAGCCTCTATGACTGCCGTAAGCGCAACGGAGAGCTTTACCTGCTTTTCGGCGCTCTCTCTGAGAGTGGCCCTGAAAGTGTCTTTATCCTGACCCATATACTGAAGATAGGTATCAAGGTCAAGACCGCTGTTTTTAAGCTGATAGGTATATTCCTGAAGCATCTCATCTGTTCTTTTTTCAAACATACACTCGGGAATATCCGCCTGCATATTCTCAACTACCTTGTCAAGCAGCTTGTTTTCCGTTTCGGTCTTTGCGCTTTCGGTCTTGCGCTCCTCGATTTTCTTTTTGAGATCGGCTTTGAGCTCGTCAAGCGTATCAAATTCGGAAACATCTTTGGCAAATTCATCGTCAAGCTCGGGAAGCTCGTTTTTCTTTATCTCGTGAAGCTTGCATTTGAATACCGCGTCCTTGCCAGCGAGTTCGGGAGCGTATTCCGTCGGGAAAGTTACATTAACATCAAATTCATCATCAACGCTGTGACCCGCAACTTGCTCCTCAAAGCCGGGGATAAAGCTGCCGGAGCCGAGCTCAAGAGCGTAGTTTTCGCCTTTTCCGCCTTCAAAAGCCTCATCGCCGACAAAGCCTTCAAAATCTATTGTTGCGGTGTCGCCCATCTCGGCGGCTCTGTCTGTAACATCAACGAGGCGGGCGTTTCTCTTTTGCATGGACTTAAGCTCGTTTTCCACATCCTCATCGGTTGCCTCAACGGATATTTTTTCCGCCTTGAGACCTTTATATTCGCCGAGTTTTACCTCGGGATAGGTCGTGACCTTCATCGTTATCTCAACGCCGTCTGTTTTGTTCATTACGGGAACATCAACATCGGCTGTGTCGATCACATTGAGCCCCGCCTCCTCAAAAGCGGAAGAAACTGCATCGGAATATACGGCGTCAAGAGCGCCCTCGTAGAAAGTTTGCTCACCGTACATCTTTTCTATCATTCCCATAGGCGCTTTGCCTTTTCTGAAGCCGGGAATTTGAATATTCTTTCTCTCTTTGAAATACGCTTTTTTGCACGCTTCGCTGAAAGTTTCGCCGTCCACCGTAATGGTTAGGGCGTATGTATTCACATCAATTTTTTCAGATGATTTAAGTGCCATCAATAGACCTCCCAAGAAAATTTTACTAATCATCGTTTAGGCATTATATCATATATATTTATCTTTTTCAAGGAAAAATAAATAATATCAATATTTTAAAATTAAATATGGGGTAAAATTGAGCCTGTCGCACGAAATGAGCTTGAAATCAACGCCGTTTCTCTCCCCGTCCACGGCGAATTTTGCCGCCTCGCCGTGCAGATGACCGTAATAGCATTTTTTTATCGAATACTCGTTGAGAACAGACAGTATTTCATCACACTGAGCATTTGTTGTGAGCGGCGGATAGTGAAGAAAAACGATTTTTTCGTTACCCGTCGCGCTGTCAAGGCTCATACGCAGTCGTATGAGTTCCCTGTTCAAAACTTTTTCGTCGTGCTCCTCTTCGCTTTCAAAGAGCCAGCCTCGTGAGCCGCAGACGCAAACGCCGCCGCACAAATAGGAATTGTTTTGCAAAAATTTTATTGTTTCAAATCCTTTTTCGGCAACAAAGGAATTCATCTTTTTCAGCGTGCTCCACCAATAATCGTGATTCCCCTTGATGATTATCTTCTGCCCGTTAAGCTCATTGATAAATCGGAAATCGGCTTCAAGCTGCTCAAAATCCATTGCCCAGCTTATATCGCCCGCAATAATTACAGTATCCGTTTCACAGACAATTTTATTCCAATTATTTTTTAATTTTTCCGTGTAATTTTGCCAGCCCTCAAAGAAATCCATCGGTTTGTCCGTTCCGAAGGACAGATGAGTGTCGGCTATAGCAAATAAAGACATACTTTCTCCTTGAATAATCGGAAATCGCCCTGTAAAAAATATATCTGAGGGGAGTAGAACACAATGAGGTTTTTGCGGATTTATTTACGCAAATACCGCTTCAAACCCCTTGTCAATACTAAACTAAGGGAGTGAAAACGATGAACGAGATCAAAGGAATTTCCTGCGAGGTAAAGAACTGCATTTATCACGACAAATCCGACCGCTGCAACGCGGGCCACATCGTAGTCGGCAACTCAAGCGCTACCAAAACAACAGAAACAAAATGCGAAACATTTGAGTGCTGCGACGACTGCTGCTGCGAATAAGACTAAAAACTTTCTCATCAGACAAAAGCGGCTGTCCTTTTCGGGCAGCCGTTTACTGTTTTCACAGCTTTAAAAGGCTGAAAACCATCTCGCTCATATTTTCTTTATCGCAAACATTTTTAAATCTGATTTTCTTTTGCTTTAACGAAGCGATAGGCGCGGGTATCGGTGCATTCGTAACTTTATTCAGCTCCTGCGCCATATCAAATTCGTCAAGCTCGCCGGCAATTTCGCCGTTTACGGCAGTCAGCACGCTCTTTGAAAATTTATAAGGCGACGCGGTCGAGTCTATTACAGTGGGTATATTATCTCCCGTGCGTTTTACATATTCGTCATACACTTTCAAAGCGACCGCCGTGTGGGTGTCGCACAAATATCCGTAATTGTCAAAATGGTATTTTATCGTTTCGTCAACCTCGTTTTCGGCGGCGAAGCCGGCGTCAAAAGTCTTGCGTATTTCGGCAAGAAGATCGCTTGATATCTCATATCTTCCGCTTTCCGAAAGCGCTTTCATAAGATTTCCGACGAGCTTATCATCACCGCCGCCCATATGATAGAGCAGCCTTTCAAGGTTTGAAGAAATAAGTATATCCATACTCGGCGAAGAAGTTGTATAAAAACTTCTGTTTTTATCGTAAACGCCCGTGTTGAGGAAATCAGTAAGAATATTATTGGAATTTGAGGCGCAGACAAGCTTTTTGAGCGGCAGACCCATTTGCTTGGCGTAATAGGCGGCGAGAATATTGCCGAAATTGCCTGTTGGAACAACGACATTTATCTCCTCTCCCTCGCCGATATTACCCATAGTAATCATATCGCAGTAGGCGGAAAAATAATAAACTATCTGCGGCACGAGCCTGCCCCAATTTATCGAGTTGGCAGAGGAAAAAGCCATATTTTTCTCGGCAAGGCGCGCTTTTATCTCGGCATTTGTGAATATGGATTTGACCGCGCTCTGCGCATCGTCAAAATTACCGTTTATGGCGCACACCGCCACATTTTCACCCTCCTGCGTTGTCATCTGCAATTTTTGCATCGGAGAAACGCCGTCAACGGGATAGAAAACAAGGATCTTGGTTTTATCAACATCCTTGAAGCCTTCAAGAGCCGCCTTGCCCGTGTCGCCCGATGTGGCGACAAGGATAACTATCGTCTTTCCGTCGGCGGTTTTTCCCGCGGAAACCGTCATAAGATACGGCAAAAGCTGAAGCGCCATATCTTTAAACGCGCAGGTCGGACCGTGCCACAGCTCAAGAATATTTTTACCGCCGTCAATATGCACCGTCGGAGCTATCGCGGGCGACGAAAACTTATCCGCTTTGTAAGCGCCCTTTACGCAGTAATCGAGCTCTTCCTCGGAAAAATCCGTCAGAAATTCCCTCAACACGGTTTTTGCCCTGTCGATATAGGACATATCCGCCATTGAAATGATTTTATCAAGGGAAAAACGCGGTATCTCGCAGGGCACAAAAAGCCCGCCTTCTTCGCTTATTCCCCGAGCGATAGCCTGAGCGGCGGTTATTCTTACGGAATTATCACGGGTAGATGTATAAAGCATAATTGTTCTCCTAAAATAATCTTTAACACATTTTAATATAACTCAAACGCATTTTCAAGATGTTTTATTGATTTAATTGCGCCGTTTTCCGTAAATACCTCAACGATGTCAAACCTCGGCTGCAGCTTGGTTGGGTATTTTTGAAGATACAGCGCCGCCGTTTTTGCCATTTTTTCCTGCTTTGAAGCGTCAACAAATTCAGACGGCGCGGCTATCGTGTTCTCTCCGCGCATTTTCACCTCGATGAAGCAGATATACCGGCGTTTTTTCATTATCAAATCAATTTCGCCGAAGCGTGAGGAATAATTCACATCGAGCAGCTTATAGCGCTTTTTTTGCAGATATTCGCAGGCTTTGAGCTCTGCAAGCTTACCGAGACTGTTCATCGCCGAGCGCCTTTTTCAAAAACGATCTTCTGTGAGCGGGGCACAATCCGTGCTGCGCTATTTTTTCATAGTGCAGCTTTGTGCCGTAGCCCTTATGTTTTTCAAATTCGTACTGAGGGTATTTTTCGGCAAGGGTAAGCATATACCTGTCCCTCGACACCTTGGCGATTATAGAAGCCGCCGCGATACATGCGCAGCGCGCGTCGCCTTTTACCAATGTTTTGCAGGGAATATCGAGCGGCGGGATCTGATTTCCGTCCACAAGCACGAAATCGGGTTTTAAAGTAAGTCCGTCAACAGCTCTTTTCATTGCGAGAAAAGTCGCCTGCAAAATGTTTATTTCGTCAATTTCCTTTTCGCTCGCCGTGCCGACAGACCACGCGGCGCACTCGCTGATTATTCTGTCATAAAGCATTTCGCGCTTTTTTTCGGAGAGCTTTTTTGAATCGTTCACGCCTTCTATCATATGCCCTTTTTGTAATATGACGGCGGCGGCATAAACGGGACCGGCGAGCGGACCTCTGCCCGCCTCGTCAACTCCGCAGACTACCTCATAGCCTTTTTCATAGGCTTCGTTTTCAAATTCCAACCAATCCATATCACGGCAGCTCAAGGCTTATCCGCCCGAGCTTTCCTCCCCTGAATTCATCACATATCATCACGGCGGCGCGTTCGTAATCTATTTCTCCGCCTTTAATCAAAAAGCCGCGCTTCGCGCCGATTTTTTCAAGGATCTCCCAGCCTTCAAGCTCCTCGAATTTCTCGATTTTATAGCGTTTTGCTATCATTTCGGGGTGGGTTTTCACCAAAACCTCAAGCAGACGGCACGCAAGGCTTTCGATATCCGTTACCTCGTCCTTTACCGAGCCGATGAACGCAAGCTTGTCCCCAACCTCGGGGTCGTCGAATTTCGGCCAAAGCACACCGGGAGTATCAAGCAGCTCTATTCCGCCGCCGCAGTTAAACCACTGATTGCTTTTTGTCACTCCCGCGCGGTCGGCTACGACCGCCTTGCTTGCCCCCGCCATTCTGTTGATAAAAGAGGATTTGCCCGTATTCGGAATACCCACGACCATAAGGCGCAAGGATTTTCCCGCCATTTGGCGCTCCTCATTTCTCTTTACAACAAACGCAAGCGCTTTTTTACAGACCGCCTGAAACTGCCCGAGACCGCGGCCGCTGCGGCAGTCCGCCGCGAGGGCGTATATGCCTTTGCTTTTATAGTGATCTATCCATATTTTAGTTGCCTTTTCATCCGCCATATCGCATTTGTTAAGCAGAACGATGCGTGGCTTTGAGCTTATTATCTCGCCCAATTCGGGGTTGGAGCTCGATCGAGGCGCTCTCGCGTCGACTATTTCAACAACGCCGTCCACCAATTTAAGGTTTTCCTTAATCAGCCTGCGTGTTTTCGCCATATGCCCCGGAAACCACTGCACCTGCTGTTTTTGAAAATCGGGCATTTTCTCACCGCCTTTACCGAAAATATAATACCAAAAATCCGTTTGTTTTTCAACACGAAAAAACCGCCTCTGAAAAGAAGCGGTTGAAAGCCAAATGTTAAATATCCTCTTTGACCTTTGCGGCCTTTCCGACTCTGTCGCGCAGATAATAGAGCTTTGCGCGGCGAACTTTACCGCGGCGGACTACCTGCACGGAATCAACATTCGCTGAATTGTACGGGAATACACGCTCGATACCTACGCCGTAGGAAACGCGGCGAACGGTAAATGTTTTTGAAATGCCTGAGCCCTTGATTGCAATTACCGCACCCTCAAACATCTGAACTCTCTCGTTTTTGCCTTCACGAATGCGAACGCCTACTCTTACGGTGTCGCCGATTTTGAACTCGGGAAGCTGCTTTTGGGCGCTGCCCGCTTCGATGATTTTAATAGCGTCCATTAAAATTTCCTCCTTATTATTTTCAGATGTTCGTAACAATTCGATTGACAGAGGACCATCCGCTTAAATGCTTTAAAACGCTGAGCACTTAACGCGTTGCGGGATAGCAACGGAACAAATGCCTAAGTAATATAACACATAGTGGCAAAAAAAGCAAGAGTTTTATCTAAAAATCTTATAATCTCTGTCAAGAAGAGCTATTCTTGTTATGCTTTTCCACTCGTAATCAACGCCGATCAGCTTAATAATAGTGTCAAACAAAAGTGTGGGATTAAGATTTTTGGAATTACCCGCCGCAAGCCTTGCGTTGAGGACTATTTGATCATCCCTCAAAGATACGGCATATTTATCTATAAGCGGCTTTATATCCGTTTCCTTTATCACACGCCGCTTTCCCTGCTTTCCTTTTTTCTCAACGGTTATGCTTTCCGACGCCAAAACCGCCTTGATTTTTTCAAGCGCCGCCTCGTTATCTGCAAATTCAAGCTTGAACACATAATCGGAAAACGCTATTTCGGAGCAATCGCGAAAATCGTTTAACACATCGATTATTCGTATGCCTTCGGGCAGGGCGTCGTTGAGCCTGCTCTTTATATCCTCGTTCGAGATGTCTCCCACTATTCGCAAATCCATACTTTCGCAATAGCTTTCCACGCCGAGGGAAAGAGGCAGCGAAAAGGTTATATACGGGTGAGGATTAAAACCCTCGGTGTACCACAGGGGTATCTGCGCGCGTGTGAGCGCTCTCGCCATACAGCGGTTTAAATCAAGGTGGCTTATATATTTGCACCTGTCGGTCTTTGAAAACAAAGCCCTAATCTCTCGCATCGCAGTGACCTCCGTTGAGCATATTCGCGCCGCAGCCCGCGCATTTTATGCGGCAATGAGGCGTTGTTTTGTTTTCATATGCCTTTAAATTCTCCCGTTCAAGGAATTTTCTTGAAACGCCGAAGTCAAGATGATCCCAAGGCAAAAGCTCGTCAAACGGTCTTTTACGGCGAGTGTAAAAGCAGGGGTCTATGCCGTTCTTTTCAAAGGCGTTCATCCAAGCGTCAAAATTGAACTTATCGTCCCATGAATCGAATTTACAGCCCATTTTCCATGCGTCCAGCAAAACGGCGCAAAGGCGTCTGTCCCCTCTCGCGAGCACGCCCTCAAGCAGAGAGCTCGGCGTTTCGTGGTAGGAGACCTTTACCTTTTTGCTCGGTATGGCTTCCAACAGACGGCGCTGTTTTTCCTTGAGGCTCTCCATACTGTCCTGCGCCTCCCATTGAAACGGCGTGAAAGGCTTAGGTATGAATGAAGCACAGCTCACCGAAACCTGAACGCCCGCTCCCTTTTGCCTGTTGGGATTATTATAAAACGCGTGAACGACCTTCATGGCGAGGTCGGCAATGCCCTCTATATCCTCCATCGTTTCCGTCGGCAGACCCATCATAAAATAGAGCTTTACGGCAGTCCAGCCGTTGTCAAAGGCTTTATTGCAGGTGTTGAGCACCTCATCTTCCGTTACATTTTTGTTGATTACATCTCTGAGCCTCTGCGTGCCTGCCTCGGGCGCGAAAGTGAGCCCGCTGCGCCTTACTTTGTTGAGCTTGTCCACCAACTCGTCGGAAAAATTGTCAACTCTGAGCGACGGAAGCGAGAGATTGATTTTTTCCTTGACCGTCCAATCGATAAGAGAGCTGAGCATTTCATTTACGCGGCTATGGTCGGATGTGGATAAAGAGCAAAGCGAAAGCTCGTCATAGCCTGTTGATTTAATAAGGGCTTTTGACTGCTCGTTAATTGTCTCAACGCTTTTTTCCCTTATCGGTCGATAGGTAAATCCCGCTTGGCAAAATCGGCAGCCTCTTATACAGCCTCGGAATATTTCCTCAACCGCCCTGTCGTGAACGATACCGATAAACGGAACGACAAATTCCTTTGGATAATAGCATTTATTCATATCGGAAACAACGGATTTTTTTACTTTTTCGGGCGCGCCGAAAAGAGGCTTCAGCTCTTTCAATGTGCCGTCGTCATTATAGCTGTCCTCATAAAGGGACGGAACATAAACGCCCTTTATATCCTTTGCTTTGAGCAGAAATTCCCGCTTTGTATCGCCGTTTTTCTTGCATTCCTTTAAGAGATCTATAACAGCGGGCGTGCTTTCCTCCCCGTCGCCCAAAAAGACGATATCAACAAAATCCGCCACGGGCTCGGGATTGCAGGCGCATGGACCTCCGCAACAGATTAAGGGAGTAAGCTTAGTTCTGTCCGCTGATTTCAGCGGTATTTGGGCAAGGTCGAGCATATTGAGCATATTCGTGTAACAAAGCTCATACATAAGCGAAAAGCCCACCATATCAAAATCCTTGATATAATCCCCGCTTTCAAGGGCGAAAAGTGGCACGCCGTGCCGCCTCATCTGCTCCTCCATATCAATATCGGGGGCAAAAACGCGCTCGCACCAGCTATCCTCCCTCTCGTTAACAAGAGAATAGAGTATCTTCATACCGAGGTGGCTCATTCCTATCTCATATAAATCGGGAAAGCAAAAGGCGTAGCGTATATCCACCTTTTCCGCGTTTTTCACAACGCTGTTGAGCTCGCCGCCGGCATATCTTGCGGGCTTTTGAACATATTGCAGGATTTTCTCAATATTTTTTTTCATACAGACCTCTTATATCATCAAAATTAAAAAAGATAAGATACGCGGTTATCAATAACAAAGAGTATATTTTATACTCAAAAAGCAGATAGAGCGATAAAAACAACAGCAAAACAAGTGACAAAAATGTTATCACAAGCCCCGCCCTCGGAAAAATCAACCGCAGCATTCTGCCCCCGTCAAGCGGAGCGGCAGGAAAAATGTTAAGCAGGAAAAGAGCAAGGTTAATATCGTTTTTAAACACGGCGTAAAGAACCAAATTTACCGCCGGGCCGCAGAAAAGAACTAATAATTCCTTTGGATTTGAAAGCTTTTTTCTGTATTTAAGGGCAATTCCGTAAAATGAAAGATTTATGAGATACGGTCTCGCGCCGAAAAGAAGAAGCGCCGCAATGTGTCCCAACTCGTGCAGGGCGGAGAAAACGATGAGCTGCACCGCGCTGTCGTAACCGTAAAGCACGGCGAAAGAAAGGAGAAGAAGAAAAGTAAATTCCAGCCTGAATGTAAAGCCCTTGATTTTAATTTCCACAATACCACCGTAAAATCATACGGCGGCACTCGTTTATTTATTCTTATCGAGATAGGATTGCAATATCATAACGGCGGAAACCGCGTCCACCTTTTCCTTGCGTTTTTTTCCGTAAACACTGTTTGCCGAAAGAATACCGTGCGCCATAACGGTGGTGAGCCTCTCATCCTCAAACTCAACGGCGACACCGGACCTTTCGGCAAGCGTTTTGCCGAATTCGGTGCACGCCTGCGCGCGAAAGCCGAGACTGCCGTCCATATTTTTCGGCAGACCGACAACGATTTTTGAAACGCCCTCGCTCTTTGCGACGGCACAGAGCTTTTCAATCAGCTTGGGCACATATTTTTCATTTATCACGCCATATGGCGACGCAAGCGACATACCTATATCCGACAGTGCCACGCCCGTGCGCGCGTCACCGTAATCAACAGCCATAATTTTCATAAATGAATACCTCAACAAATAACGGCATCACAAAACTTATGATGCCGTTACAGCTTAAAATTTACTGCGTACCCGTGTTTGTTCCCCCGCTCTGAGTTGCCGAGCCGGAATTTGCTGCAGCTTGTGCATTGCCGCCCGTGTTTTCTGCGGGCGCGGTGGTTTCCGGCGCTTTTGTTGTGCCTGAATTGCCGGAATAAGCGGGCAGATTATTAACATCGTACCATCCGTATCTTCCGCTCGAATACCGCGCCAAAAGCCCGTTGCGCGGATCGTAGGCTTTTCTGACTATGCCGTCATATTCGGGGAACTCGGTCTTGTTCTTGCCGTTTTTATCGTATATTCTGGTGAAAACCGCATTCCAAAGCGTGCCCGCGGGGTTAGGCGAAAGATTGTAAACGATTTCCTTATTTGTATCAAAGCCGTACCAAACGGCGGCAATATATTCAGGCGTGCCGCCTATAAACCAACGGTCAAAGCTGCCGCTGGTAGTACCGGTTTTGCCTATGCACTGAACGCCCTTTATTTTATAGAAACGACCTGTACCGCTCGTCATAACGGTCTGGAGCAGCTTGTTCATTACCCACGCCGTGCCTTCGGAAAGCGCCTGCTCCTTCGTTTCCTCAGGCTTGCTTTCAAGTATTACATTGCCGCGGCTGTCCGTAACCTTATAATAACAGTAGGGATAGTAATACTGCCCGCCGTTTCCGAAAGCTGCGTAAGCGGCAGTCATCTCAAGCGGGATAGTACCCGTTGTAGTACCGCCGAGGCCTACGGGAGACCAGTCTCTGTCCTTCACATCGTCAAGGGTGGAAATGTGAAATTTCTTTGTAAGGTAATCAAATGAATAATCAACGCCGATTTTGATAAGAGTTCTTATGGCGATAGTATTCTTTGAGTCGGCAAGCCCTTTCTGAATCGGTATTCTTTCGCTCGAATAGCCTCCGCCCTCATTGGTGGGCCACGGCTTTCCGTCTACCTTGATGCTTGAGGGTGCGTCCAGCTCGATGGTGGACCAGTAGAAATTGAAATCGTCCTCCTGCAAGCTTTTTTCGAGCGCCGGACCGTATACGCCGATAGGCTTAATTGTAGATCCGGGCGGACGCTCCGCTTCGGTCGCTCTGTTGAAACCGAGAGCCGTCTTTTTCTTACCCGTTCCGCCGATAAGACCGAGCACTCTGCCCTTATAGTCCATTACGACCATTGCGCCCTGAACTTTCTTATTCGGCATCTTTCTGTAATTTTCATAAACATCTTCAAGGGACGCCTGAACATTCTGATCCATAGCGGAATATATTTTCAGACCGCCGCCGTAAATCATATTACGCGCGCGCCTATATGTGTAGCCTTGCTTTTGAAGATCGCTGATAACGGTTTTTATAACATAGTCGATATACCACGAATCAATAACATTCGTATTTGCCGCTTCATCGCTGCCCGTCACCTGACTGCCCTTGTAATCCGGGCTGTTGGTGAACACCATTTTGTAGGCTACCGCCTCATCGTACTGCTCCTGAGTGATCAGCTTTTGCTCCAACATATTTGAAAGGACTACAAGCTGCCTTTCCCTGTTTTTATCGGGATTGATAAGTGGATTGTATTTTGACGGCGACTGAGTGATCGACGCGAGACAAGCGCATTCCGCCAAATTCAGCTTATCAACATCCTTGCCGAAATATTTTTCGGCGGCTGTTCTGACTCCGTAGCATCCGCTTGAAAGGAAAATCGTGTTGAGATACGCCTCAAGAATATCGTCTTTATTATTATGCTTTTCAAGATTAAGCGCCGAAAGTATCTCGTTGAATTTTCTTGAAAATGTTACCTGCTTTTCATCCGTAAGGTTTTTTATAAGCTGCTGTGTGATCGTGGAGCCGCCCTGACCGAGGTTTGAAGGCTTGACGATAACGCCGATCGTTCTTATCCAGTCCACCCCGTGGTGCTCCTTAAATCTTTGGTCCTCTATCGCGATTATCGCATTCGGAAGAAACTCTCCCATATCCTCAAGATTTATCCAAATTCTGTTTTCCTCACCGTGAAGGCGGGTCAACTCTTTCAGAGAGCCGTCCTCATTATAGGCATAGATATAAGAGGTCTGATTCAATGCGTATTTACGCTCGGTAAGGTCAAACACCGCTTCACCGTTGATAACGCTGAAGGCATAGATAAGCATAACGGAAGCACAAACGACAGCCACCACGGCGCACACCATTGCAAAGCCCGCAAGAACTCTGAACACCTTAAAGCCTGCCGAGCTTCCGTTGTGTTCTTTCCTTTTGCGCGCTTTTTTGTTCTTTTTTTCGATTACTCTGCCACGCTCAGCGGATTTGATATCCCTTGATTTGGAAGCAGGACCGTCGATATTATAAGCGGCGGGCACTGTTTCCTCCTGAGCGCTGAGACTGTTTTTATCCTCATTATAAACCTTGGCGGAATTATTCATAAAGGATTCCAACAGATCGTCATAATCTTTAGAAGTCATATTTCAACCTCCCCGAACAAGCCTGAGCTGATATAGCTATTATATAATAAAAAAATACGCATTTAAAGTATTTTATGTAAAATTAACATAATCTTAACGAATAATATTATCGGCGCGTTTTTTATTCATAACATTTATCTTTTTCGTAACGATAACGCCGTCGTATGTCTTTTTCGCTCTGATAAACGCCCAAAATTTCTTTTTGCAATTTTTGCATTCGCAAACGGTGCGAAACGATTTATTCACACACTCGAAATTTTTAAGCACTCTGAGGTCCGAATTACAGTATGGGCAATTGAGCTTTTGAGTATTCACATCGAAATCCTCGGACACGCTTTTCGTGATATAATACGGCTTGAATATCAGCCGTTCAAAGAAATTACTGTCGCACTCCGTGACAAAGGAAGAAAATTTCTTTTTGTCAAACACCTTGCGAAAGCACTCCGCCGCCAAATAACAATCCTCCAGCGCTCGGTGCAGATTATCGGTATTGACCGATATATCCATAAGCTCCGCGCACCTTGAAAGCCCCACCTGATTGCCGTCCGTGCTTTCAAGAAAGGTTTGGCAGTATTTCTGAACATCGGCGTATTTTTTGATAAAACTCACATAGCTTGTGCCCAACAGCTTTTTGAAATTATCAATAAGCACATACAAATCGCTGTTTGACCAGCTCATAAAAACGCTGTTTTCTCTGCCGCTCCACCGCGCAAAATCCGCCATGGCGTCCTCAAATGGCATGCCGTTTTTTCTTATCTCCTCAACAGAGATATGGGTAAGATTTTTAAACCGTGAGGAAAGCTTTGAATAATGCTTTGTTTTGATAAGCTGCTTAAAGGTATCGATAATATTCAGTTTTTCATCAAGCTTAACAGCGCCTATTTCGACTATTTCATTTATTCCTTTGCGGAATTTGTAATCATAGGCGTTGTTCCATTCCAAATCAAAAATTACATAAAACATTTTTACTCCGCGGTCTGCAAAAAAATAACCTTGCATAACGCAAGGTTATCGGCAAATCCTCAGCCAATGAAAAGAAAGACCAAAAACGCGGCAAGAACAACAACAAAGAACCCGCCGATAAGCCACTTTGTCATTTTTTCGAGCTTTGCCTCGATTGTGCGCGCTTTAGCCTTACCGAGGAAGGTTTCGGCGCCTCCGGCAATAGCACCCGAAAGATTTTGCGACCTTCCCTCCTGCATAAGAACAACTATCGTTATAATTATTGATGCTACGATGAGCACACCACCGAAAACATAATGATACCACAGCATCGTGATCTTCCTCCATAGATAAATTGATACTAATGGATTATATCACAAAGAAAATCAGAATGCAAGATTTTTTTTCTAATAATTGACTCGAATTATTTTTAAGGCTTAATAATATAATATTAGCAGGAGGTAAGATTATATTGACGCTAATCAAAAACCTAAGCGAAAGGCTTTTTATCCGACTAATTTTGTTTGCCGCGCTTTAAGATTTCCGCGTTATTCTTCTTACCTCCGGAGCCGCCCCGAAAGGGCGGCTCTCTCATTTTTCCGTATTTTAAATGATTTTAAAATGTGAGCTGTTCGCCTATATCGCCCGCGCTGAGCAACGCGCCTGCGGCAGGAAGATTTTTTGCCCTGAAACGCCACGGCTTTTCAAATTCACCTTCGCTGTAAATGTGGGCGGAAACGACCCTGTCGTTCTTTTTCTTCAGCTGCATTACTTTAACGCCCTGCGTGTTTTTGGTGGTTTTCAATGAAATAAGCGCCGTGTTTACAAGAAGCTGCCTGCCGTTTGAGCAGCAAAGCACTATCTCCGTATCCTCAGGCAGATAAAACGCCGCGGCAAGAGGAGATTTATCGCAATACGCGTTTATCAGCTTTTTCCTGTTGGTCTTTGTCTGATAAGCGCCTACATCGACCTTCGCGAGCTTTCCGTCCTCAAAAATAAATATCATATAGCCCTTATATTCTTTAAGAACGGCGATATAATTACAAGCCTCGCCTTCCTCCATTGCAAGCTTAGCGGGAATATAATCGCCCAACACGGAGGCTTTCGTATCCTGAAAATCGTCTATTTTTGCTTTATACACCTGATGCTTTGTTGTGAAGGCAAGCATTTCGTCTCTGTTGGAGCATTCAACGGTTTCAACGATCCTGTCGCCCTCTTTTATCTTCTGTTCGCCGCTGAGACGGAGATTTGCGGTGCGTATTTTTTTGAAATATCCCTCCTGCGTTATGAATACGGTAACGGGATAATCGGGCACTTCGGGCGTGTCGTCCTCCTGCTCCTCCGAGATCTCATATAGTATCTCGCTTTTTCTGCCCGTGTCATATTTTTCGATAACATTTTCAAGCTCGGAAATAATTATTTTCTTGAGCCTTGTATTGCTTGAAAGCGTTTTTTCAAGATCCTCTATCTCGTTTTCAAGAGTTTCAATATCCTTGATTCGTTTTAAAATATACTCTCTGTTTAAATGGCGCAGCTTGATCTCCGCTACATACTCCGCCTGCGTCTCGTCGATACCGAAACCTATCATAAGATTCGGCACAACATCCGCCTCGCTCTCCGTTTGGCGGATTATCTTTATCGCCTTGTCTATATCAAGCAGTATTTTTGAAAGTCCTTTAAGAAGATGAAGCTGTTTTCTCTTTTTGTCAAGAGTAAATTTAATTCGTCTCGTCACGCAGCCGAGGCGGAATTTCGTCCATTCATTTAGTATTTCACGCACTCCGCGCACCTTCGGCGTTCCGTCAATAAGCACATTGAAATTGCACGGAAACGCCTCCTCAAGCGGAGTTATTTTGTAAAGGCGTGTCATAAACTTATCGGGGTCTGTGCCGCGTTTAAGGTCTATTGTTATTTTTAGACCCTTGAGGTCTGTTTCGTCGCGTATATCTGAAATTTCCTTTATTTTATTCGCCTTGACGAGCTCGATGACCTTGTCTATCACCGCCTCGGAGGTAGTTGTCGGCGGGATTTGAGTTATATCTATGCAATTGTAGGATTTATCGTAGGAATATCTCGCCCTGACGCGTACTGAGCCGCGCCCCGTCTCATATATTTTTTCAAGCTCGTCCTTATCGTAAATAACAAAGCCGCCGCCCACGAAATCGGGAGCAATAAGCGTGTCCGAAATAACATGCTCGGGATTTTTTATCAGAGCAATTGTTGTTTCGCAAATCTCCTTTAGGTTGAAAGAGGCTATGGAAGAAGCCATACTTACGGCGATACCCGTGGTGACATTGCATAAAATCGACGGGAATGTAACAGGCAATAATCTCGGCTCTTTCATCGTATTGTCGTAGTTATCGACAAATTCGACCGTGTCTTTGTCTATATCATCAAACAGTTCTTTGCATATCGGCGCCAGCTTCGCCTCGGTGTAACGGGATGCGGCGTACATCATATTTTTTGAATACGCCTTGCCGAAATTTCCCTTTGATTCCACAAACGGATAAAGAAGCGTTTCGTTGCCCCTTGAAAGACGCACCATAGTTTCGTAAATCGAAGCGTCGCCGTGGGGATTGAGCTGCATCGTTCTGCCGACGATATTTGCGCTTTTTATTGTGCCGCCCCTTAGCAAGCCCATATTATACATAGTGTATAAAAGTTTTCTGTGAGAGGGCTTCAATCCGTCTATATCGGGGATTGCGCGCGAAAGGATAACGCTCATAGCATAGGGCATAAAGTTTTTTGTGATGGTTTCGGTTATCACTTCGTTTTTGACTGTGCCCGCGTCCTCAATATGAACATTACTGCTGAGAGGCTGTTCGCTTTCGACATTGTTCTTTTTTCTCTTTGCCATTTCGTCCTCCTCCTCAGCTTACATCCGCGGCGTCTATATAAAGATGCCCGAAATCGGTGATATACTGCTTTCTGCCCTCAAGGTCATCACCAACAAGCAAATCAAATATCTGCGATGTTTTTTCGGCGTCGTCGAGGGTCACTCTGATAAGGCGGCGCGTTGCCGGATTCATAGTGGTGAGCGCCATCATTTCCGCCTCGTTTTCGCCGAGCCCCTTTGAGCGCTGAACGGTGTATTTCTGCTCGCCGAGCTCTGCCTTTATTCTGTCCATCTCAATTTCGTTATAGGCAAAATAGGTCTGTTCCTTGCAAGTGACCTCATAAAGAGGCGATTCGTCAATATACACCTTTCCCTCTTCGATGAGCTTTGGCATAAGGCGGTAGATCATTGTGAGCACCATTGTTCTGATATGAAATCCATCCACATCGGCATCGGTGCAGATAAGTATTTTATTCCAGCGAAGGCTGTCCATATCAAAATCGGAAATGCCCTTTGCCGCCTTGGAGCGCACCTCCACGCCGCAACCGAGTACCTTTATAAGATCCGTAATAATTTCGCTTTTAAAAATTTTATCGTATTCGCATTTAAGGCAATTGAGTATCTTGCCCCTTATTGGCATAATCGCCTGAAAATTCGCGTCTCTCGCCTGCTTACACGCGCCGAGCGCGGAATCACCCTCAACTATGAATATCTCCCTTTCGCTCACATCCTTCGAGCGGCAGTCAACGAATTTCTGAATGCGATTCGTCATATCCATTTTGGCTTGCAGGGTGTTTTTGAGGGTTTTTCTTGTGCTCTCAGCCTTAATTCGGCTGCGCATATTTATTATGACCTGATCGGCTATCTTTTCAGCCTCTAATTTGTTTTCTATGAAATAGACTTCAAGCTGCCTGCGGAAAAAATCCGTCATAGCATCCTGTATAAATTTATTTGTTATCGCCTTTTTCGTCTGATTTTCATATGAGGTCTGTGTGGAAAACGAGGAAACAACAAAAATTAAAATATCCTCAATATCCTGCACATTTATCTGCCCATCGGTTTTGCTGTATTTATTATTCGCCTTGAGATAGGCGTTTATTTGATTGACAAAAGCGCTTCTGAACGCCTTTTCGGGCGCTCCGCCGTGCTCCAAAAAGCTGGAGTTATGGTAATATTCTTTCAACTGCGTTTTTTGGGAAAAGCAAAGCACTGCCTTGATTTTCAGCTTATAATCGCTCAGATCCTCCCTGTCTCTTCCCGTTCTGTCGCACTCCCAATACTGCGGCGTGGTAAACGCGGTATCTCCGGCGAGCTCCTTTACATAGTCCCTGATACCGTCCTTATAACAGTATTCGGTAGTCTCAAACCTTGAGCCAACCTGATTTTTGAAAACAAATGTAACGCCGTCGTTAACGATAGCCTGCCTTTTGATGGTGTGATGATAATATTCTGCCGGAATGTTTATATCCGTAAAGACCTCAAGATCGGGCTTCCACCTTATGCGGGAGCCGGTGTCTCTTTTATTGTAAGGCTCCTTGATGAGGCCGCCGATGTTTTCGCCTTTTTCAAAATGCAGCTTATAGCAATATCCGTTTGAATGTATCTCTGCGTCCATATATTCCGAAGCATACTGAGTGGCGCACAGACCAAGACCGTTGAGACCGAGGGAAAATTCATAGCTGCCCTCGCCGTTATCATATTTTCCGCCGGCGTACATTTCGCAAAACAGCAGCTTCCAGTTATACTCGTTTTCAGCCTTGTTAAAATCGACGGGAATGCCCGCGCCGAAATCCTGAACTTCGACCGAGCCGTCCTCAAAACGAGTTACGATTATCTTATTACCTCTGCCCTCTCTTGCTTCGTCAATGGAGTTAGAGATTATCTCAAATACGGAATGCTCACAGCCCTCGATACCGTCCGAGCCGAAAATAACGGCGGGTCTTTTTCTGACCCTGTCGGCGCCCTTCAGGCTTGTGATACTGTCGTTTCCGTAATCTTTTTTTCTCGCCATTTTAACCTCCGAAAACAGTTAATACAAAATAATATTATACTATATATTGTATTTTTGTCAAGATTTTGTAATAATTATTACAATATACGACAAATGCTCCGTTTTAAATTTACAATAGAAGAAAAATCCACCCGAAGCTATGCTTCAGGTGGATTTTTTAACAGACTGCTGTCAGCTGAGTTTTATCTGCTTTGCATCCGACCAACTGCCGTAAATCTTGCCGAAAGGCTTATTGTAATACGGCCTTACTTTCACATAATAATTTTTAGCTGCCAGATTGCGCAGATTGGTCTTGTTGTTGTACATTCCGGAAACGGTGTATTTCAAATTGCCGGAGGAAAAGTCGGCTTTCGTGGAAAGTATTACCTCATATCCATAACTCTTTGCCAAATTCCAGCTTACATACATTCTTCCCTTTCCGTTTTGCGCTACTGTATACAGCTTTGTTTTCGGAGGTAAGGTGTATGTGGAGTGTATATCGCTGTACGCTCCCAAATTGCCCGATCCGCCTTTATATGCTCTTACCCTGTATCCGTAATCGTAAACAGGCGTGAGACCTTTGACGGTATATGTGTTTTCCGTGGGACTCGTAAGCGTTACAAGCTGCACCCAAGTATTATTAGGTCCTTTTCTGTAGACAACATAACCGGTTGCCCATTTTTGAGCGTCCCATTTGAGCGTGAGAGAAGTGCCGTCCGACGAGCGTGAAGTCGTTGTCAGCCCCGTGACCTTAGCGGGCTTTGTGTAAAACCTTTTCGTCTCCGACCAGTTTTCGGAATATGCGAGTCCGCTTCCCGTCTTAATATATGCCCTGACGCGTATATCATAAGTTCCGGCGGGGCCCCATCCGGCGCCTTCCCATTTTTTGCTTGTGTAGCCCGTGTTTACATAGTGCGTCCATTTTCCGTCGTGATAATACTGTATCTCATAGCCGTCCGCGCCCGCGACCTTGCTATACGAAATCGTCACTCCGTTTGTGGTCGTGTTGCTAAGCACAAGATTATTGGGAGCTGCGAGGGTGATCCATTTTGACTCGGTTGCTCCGCAGACGCTGCATTTTCTCGTCTGCTTTTTTCCGCTTGTTGTCCACGCGCCCCATTTGTGTGCCGTGGTTTTAGCTATCGTTTCTGTTTTTGTAGCCTTGCACACTGTGCAGGTGTAGGTCTTAACTCCCGTTGCGGCGCAGGTGGCGGCTTTTGTGACCTTGCCGCCGTCCCACTTATGCGCGGTTTTAGCTATTGTTTCGGTTTTTGCAGCCTTGCATACAGTGCATGTATAAGTCTTAACTCCCGTATCTTTGCATGTGGCGGCTTTTGTAACCTTGCCGCTGTCCCACTTATGCGCCGTGGTCTTTGCTATTGTTTCGGTTTTGGTGGTATTACATACGGTGCAGGTGTAAGTCTTAACTCCCGTATCTTTGCAGGTAGCGGCTTTCGTTACCTTGCCGCTGTCCCACTTATGCGCCGTGGTTTTAGCTATCGTTTCGGTTTTGGTGACCTTGCATACAGTGCAGGTGTAAGTCTTAACTCCCGTATCTTTGCAGGTGGCGGCTTTTGTAACCTTGCCGGAATCCCATGAATGAACTTCACAGGAAAGCTTCAGCGGATTTACCACATAAATAACGGGAGCGGCATTGTTCGTCACATACCATCTTACCAAACCGTCATTGCATTTTATCGGCTTGCAGTCCGACAGTCTCAGAGACAAAGATACAACATCTGATGTAAGATTGCCGTTATCGTCTATAGTTGCAAATCTTGTTTGAATATTATTGCTGCCGTCACGCTCCTCCCAAGCGATAAGGAACTGGTCGTCGCCTATTTTTACAAGCTGAGGAGTATAAACGGTTATTTCGGAGCTGGCGGCATATTTAGTGAGCCAAACGACCTTTGAAGCGCCAAGCGATTTATCGGTAATGCTTACAAATATATTTCTCTTTCCGTTGCAGTCGGCGTTGGATTTTGTGTAATCAACGGCATTTCCCGCGATTATGCAATTGGATGATGACAATTCAAAGCCGCCGACTGACGCGCCCGTCGGATTATAACCTGTTACATTGCTCAAATCTACAGGTAATGTGTAATTTACATCGGTTATTTTTCCGTTTACCGCGCAGGATGTTATGCTGACAGCTCTCGGGTAAGCGTCGCCGTGGTCAACTCTGTAAACATTCTTGCCGTCCGTCTGAATGAATTGGTTGAACGAATGGCTGACATAGCCCGCCTGAGCTAAATTCATAACATCGTAATACTCATCGACTATTTTCATCGAGCTTTCGTTTACGACAAAGGTCATATTTGCCTGATGATTTACACCGCTTTCATCGGCAAACATTTCATGGCATGTGTAAATATAGAGCTTACCGCCCGTTTCGGTCATTCTCAGCGAGCCGGCGTCAAAGGGAATATGGGTGTTGGCGCCATTTACGGAAACAGAGCCAAGTTTGCTCCAGCTCTTATTGTACTTAACTATCCTCAAAACCTCTTTGCTTTCGCTGTCGGAGGTGTTGTTTTGACCGAATACAAGGAAATTATAGCTTGCTCCGCTATAGCATCCTCCGAAAACAGGCAGCTCGGCGCTTATCTTCTTAGTGCTTTTCAGCGTTCCGTCAGAAGAATATGTTTCAAGAACTACCTGATTATCAACAAATTCGGCGCGGGTGAAAGTGCCGTCGGAATTTTGCAGCAAATAAGAATTAACTACCTTGCTCCAAACCGTATAGTTATTTGAAGAGGCATTATTGGATTTAATTCCTTTCGTGGAAACGGTGAATTTTTTAGGGCTGCTTACCGGCAACCCGGGGCTTACCGTGACCTTAAATGTTGCTTTAATACCCGATTTGGTCGTTACCGTTATCGTTGCGCTTCCTTCGCTCCAGCCGAAAACCTTGCCGTTTGCGTTGACGGAGGCAACCTTAGGATTACTGCTGCTCCAGGAATAGGATTCCGAAAGTGTGCCGTTTGTACTCGCCGTAAGCTGGACCGTGCTGCCTATTTTAACGGTATTTGTGCCGGTTATGCTGACTGAGGTCGCGCGCTTCCAATTCAGTATTTCAAGATAATAATCGGAGCCGCTTTTTTCGATAGCGATAATTTTGTCGTTATATTTCAAAAGGGAGAATACTGGATGAGCGGTTTTAACCTCGCCATAGCATACGCCTGTTTCGGGATTGTATTCCGCAAGCGTCTCATCATCAACATATGAAACAACGGTTTTTGTGCCGTCAAGATAGACCGTGCGTGAGCCGACCGAGGCAAGATGATCAAAATTACTTATGTTTTCTTCCCTTGCAAGAAAAACATACGGCGTATTTCCCAAATCCGAAATATTTGTTTTATTGGAATTAACAATATAAAGACCGGAATTAAAGGTGCTTTCACAGCAAAAATATTTGCCGGCGAGCATATCCATGGGGGACTGTCTGTCATAATAATAATCCTGGCTGATATTAAAAAGCGGAGTTTCTTCTATTTTCAGCTTGTTATTTGTAACATTACCCACGCGAAGCGCATGCATATCATGATTGTAGCCATAGTATATCCAATTATAATATCCGTCAATATAGAAATTGCCGTTTGTGCTGTCGAACGCGCCGAAATCGTTGACCGAATCGGTTAACGAGACCTCGGAGAGAAGCGACATCGAGGATGAAAACAGGTAAATCTTATTTGTCTTCGATGCGGTATCATATCCGGAGAGATAGATCCTGCCGCTCGGGTCGGCGCCTATAGCTGAGGCAGGCTGTGAAACGCGGAAAACATTTTCCACGCTCTGCTTGGCAAAATTGTAAACGGTAACAGCATAGGGATTGTTTTTTGCAAGATATTCATACTGCAAAATATAGAGCTTATCGGCAGTAGCGTAGCTGTCATAAATCGTAGCCCGATCGTTTGTGAAATCATAAGCCGTTTCGGATTTATTATTGCTTAGCGAATAGAAAGAAAGCTTTTCTCCGTTCAGAAAATAAATACCACCGCGGGATGCGCACGGTATCTGAATGCACTCATCACTTGTTGAGTCGTAGGAAATGGTATCGGCGCTCAGCTTCACTACTTTCTCGCTCGGCGAAGCGGCATACGCCGTTTCATTGAAAAACGCCGAGGGAACAAGCAGCGAGCCCATTAAAACGGCAAGTGAAAGCACTGCGCAGATAAATGAATTTCTTTTCATACAAATAACCTCTCTTTCTATATTACTATGAAAAATTTTTAAATAATATTTGTGTAATTACATCAAAGCGTTTATAGCGTTTTTAACTTTTGATCTGTCAACGGATTTGGAATTCTTAAATTCCACGATGGCGGCTTCCGCCTTGAAAGTATTTTTAACCCAGCTTATAATATAGCCGTTTTCCGAGCCGTATCTGTTTGACTTATCGGTTTTAAGACCGACTTTTGCTCTGAAAACGCTCACAATACGCGGATTTCCTATAACGGAATTTTCCCAGCCGTGAAAATTAAGATAAATATTCGGTTTATAGGCGTTGAGGCAGTCTCTTAACGCTTTGGACTCGGTCGCTCTGAATAACCCCGTTTTGAAATCACGGTTGATGTCGATTCCCTTTGCGGTGCATCGACCGAATGCCCCCAATCTTTCCTGCCGCCAATTATTTGTTCCGAACAAAACGCCGTCGGGATTGGCACAGGGGATTATTACCATTCTGTAATCACCGAGTAATTCATTATTGTTCGCGTAATATTTTACAAGCTCGTTTGCGAGATCGATAAGTACCTTTCCGTCGTTTGAATATTCATCTTCAAACCCGTGAACTGCAAAATCCATAAAAATCGTTTTGTTGTTTTTGCCGTTCCCGCTGATTATAAAAGCGTCCAGTGGCTCTCCCATCACCGATTTGCCGTAAGTGTATCTTTCACAATTCGGATTTGTAAGAGAAGTGTTTATCGCAACAGCATTTATACCGTTGCTCAGCGACGGTGAGGATATGAGCTTAATCTGCCTTGCATCCGACCAACTGCCGTAGATCTTGCCGAAAGGCTTATTGTAATACGGCCTTACTTTCACATAATAATTTTTAGCTGCCAGATTGCGCAGATTGGTCTTGTTGTTGTACATTCCGGAAACGGTGTATTTCAAATTGCCGGAGGAAAAGTCGGCTTTCGTGGAAAGTATTACCTCATATCCATAACTCTTTGCCAAATTCCAGCTTACATACATTCTTCCCTTTCCGTTTTGCGCTACTGTATACAGCTTTGTTTTCGGAGGTAAGGTGTATGTGGAGTGTATATCGCTGTACGCTCCCAAATTGCCCGATCCGCCTTTATATGCTCTTACCCTGTATCCGTAATCGTAAACAGGCGTGAGACCTTTGACGGTATATGTGTTTTCCGTGGGACTCGTAAGCGTTACAAGCTGCACCCAAGTATTATTAGGTCCTTTTCTGTAGACAACATAACCGGTTGCCCATTTTTGAGCGTCCCATTTGAGCGTGAGAGAAGTGCCGTCCGACGAGCGTGAAGTCGTTGTCAGCCCCGTGACCTTAGCGGGCTTTGTGTAAAACCTTTTCGTCTCCGACCAGTTTTCGGAAAACGCGAGTCCGCTTCCCGTCTTAATATATGCCCTGACGCGTATATCATAAGTTCCGGCGGGACCCCATCCGGCGCCTTCCCATTTTTTGCTTGTGTAGCCCGTGTTTACATAGTGTGTCCATTTTCCGTCGTGATAATACTGTATCTCATAGCCGTCCGCGCCCGCGACCTTGCCGTATGAAATCGTCACACCGTTTGTGGTCGTGTTGCTCAGCACAAGATTATTGGGAGCTGCGAGGGTGATCCATTTTGACTCGGTTGCTCCGCAGACGCTGCATTTTCTCGTCTGCTTTTTCCCGCTTGTTGTCCACGCGCCCCATTTATGATCCGATGCAGACTTATATGCTATGGTTTTGCCATCAGTGTCAAGATCGCTTGTGTAGCTCTTTGAATCCGAGCTGATACAGCGCACTGTAAATGTATATGTCGTGCCGTTCTTTACCTGAGACCAAACATAGCTTGTAGCGGCGGTGTCGGTAATCGCGGTCCACGCTCCGTTGCTGTTTTTATAATACAGTCTGTATTTTTCTGCTCCGTCTACCTTGCTCCAGTTAATCTTCAAGCCGTTTACACAGCTTGAAAAGCTTGTAACGGCGGGTACGGCAAGCTTATAAACGGTATTGTTCTTTTGCGTAACTCCCGAGCTTTGGATCTGAATATTTTGAACGGAAAGAACATTGTCGCTGACAGCCCCCGTTGACTTGGCAGAGCTGCCGTCAGCAACACATATGCTTTTGCTTGCGCTGTTATTTATATGATTGGAGGTTAAATTTAATTTTGAGCCTTCAATATAAATCCCGTGAATACCGCTGCCTGAAATTGTGTTTGACGAGGCGGATACTGTAGAAGAACGCGCATAAATGCCGTTGCTCTTTGAGTTAGACACAGTATTGTTTTTAATTGTGACATCCGACTGCTTATCAATGAAAATTCCGTTTTTGCCGGAGTTGCCGATCGTATTACCGGTTATTTGAGAGCCGACGGAATTTTGAAGCGTTATGGCGTTTTTCGCCGAGCCGTTGATGGTATTATCGGAAATCGCCATTGAGGAATCTGTAACGCCGATAACATCCTGTTTTAACTTTTCGGGAAGCGAAGTAAGAGCGTTGACATCATTGTTGCTGACAGTGCCTTTACTGTTTGAAATGCACCATAAAAACGAGCCGACTTCGGAAGCGGTGTTTCCGCTTACTGTTACATCGGTAAAATTCGACAAGTTAACGCAGGCGGCTTTCATATTTTTAAAGCTGTTATTGATTATTTTTACGGTTTTCGTATCATTTCCTTTATGATGATTCCCCACTCCGGCACAGCAATTGATAAAACTGCACTTTTCAACGGTGATATTCTTGCACGGCGTATTGTCCGTAGGAAGCGCGTTTGGAGAAGACGAGCTCATAGCAATATCAAACTGTATGGCTTCCGATCTGATGCTGACGCCGCTTCCGTCGTCTTTATCGGAAACGGAGAAATCATAATCCGTATCTGCATATTCAACAAAATCACGGCAGGTGACATTATTTATATTTATATTTGAAACGGCGGCAAACTCGATAAAGTGCTCGCCGCAGCATTTTTTAAGCACAGTATTTTCAATGCTGATATTATTACCGTGATAAAATGTAAAAAGATTTGAGGCGATTTTGCCGTCGTTGGCGTTTCCGTTCCAAGTTCCGCCGCTTATCACAATATTTTTAAACTGACTGTATGCACCCAAATCGGTTTGTGCGCTGCTGAGCATACAATTCTTTAAATCAGTTCTGACAACGGTTGCATTTTCATTGAGGATCAGCTTCGTATCGGAATATATAATCAGAGGTTTGCTTATATAATATGTTCCGGCAGGCACATTGACCGTTAATGTTGCGCCTGTATGAGAAACGCCGAGCGCCTTTATAAACGCATCGCTGTCGTCTTTCTTATCGGACCCGTCGGCGCCGTAAGATGTAACGCTTACAGTAGTATCCGCACCGCTCGCGGCAAGCGCCGCCGTTTGGCAAAAGCAGAAAGATATTAAAATAATTGATAACGCCAAAAGAAAAGGCAATATTCTTTTTCTTATTTTGATTTTCATAATAAAGCATTCCCTTTCGATATCAAAAAATTTTTTCGCATTTAACATTAAAATATTTAATCATAGTAATTATAGCACTATGCAATTTATTTTGCAATAAAAAAGAAAAGGCAAATAGCGGCAATTACGCTTTGAGATACTTTTGGAAAAACACGGTAAATTTTGCTTAAAAACAAACACATCCTTATCGGCACTCGTCTTTATTCCGTCCGCTTGACAATATTCTACAAGTGGATTATAATATTTATATTCCACTTGTTGAATACAAATTTAAAATTCGGGAGGAATTCGGTATGCTTAAACACGGAATACTTGGGCTTTTAAATTACGGCGATATGAGCGGTTATGAAATACGCGAGGTTTTTAAGGATTCGTTAAACTATTTTTGGACCGCGCAAACAAGCCAGATCTACCGCGAGCTATCCGTTTTGGAAAAAAACGGCTGGATAAAAAAACAAACCGTTGAGCAATGCGGAAAGCCAAACAAAAATATCTGCTCAATTACAGACGAGGGGCGCATAGAATTGCTGCGCTGGCTTTCGGCGCCGGATACAGATATGGATATGCGCTCCGCTATTTTAATGAAAACATTTTTTATGGGTGAACTGCCTATTGAAAACAGTCTCGCCTTTTTTAAAGAGCTTGGCGAAGGATACTGCCGCGCTTTGAAAAACCTGAAAAACGCGAGTTCTTCAATCGATTTGTACCGTGAAATTACAGCCGATAAAAAGAGCGCGCTGTTTTGGCAAATGACTTTGGATTTCGGAGAACGCTATATGAAAATGTTTATCGACTGGACCGAAAGCTGCGTGCACCTTTTGGAAAATTCGGAGGAACGGCAATGAATATTCTTGTGTTAAACGGAAGCCCAAAGGGCGAACGAAGCAACACGCTTCGGCTTACAAACGCCTTTTTGGACGGAATACGGCAAATGCAAAACGAATTTCCTCCCGAAATTGAAAAGCTCGATATTGCGCAGATGGAGATAAATCCCTGCCGCGGATGTTTTTCCTGCTGGAAAAGTACTCCGGGAAAGTGCTGTATTTACGACGATATGGAAACCGTTCTTGAAAAAATATTGAAAGCGGACTTGATAATTTGGAGCTTTCCGTTATATTACTTCGGCTTGCCCGGCAAACTGAAAACGGTTATGGACAGGCAACTTCCTTTGACTCTGCCGTTTATGGAAAGCGGGGCGCAGGGCGGCTCTCACCCGTCAAGATACGATATGAGCGAAAAGAAAACCGTTTTGATTTCAACCTGCGGTTTTTACACGGCAAAATCAAATTACGGCGGCGTAACGGCGCAGTTTGACAGGATATGCGGCAAAGGAAATTATACGGCTTTATTCTGCGGCGAAGGCGAGCTTTTTTCGGTTGACGAATTATCAGATTGTACCGAAGAATATCTTGAGACAGTCCGCCGCGCGGGCGCTGAATATGTATCAGTCGGAATAAAAGAAGAGACATTCGCAAAGCTTAATGAGCCGCTGTTTGAAAGAGAAGTTTTCGAGCGTATGGCGGACGCGAGCTGGGGCATTACTCAAGACGGAGAAAAAGAAGATTATTCTTTGACTTTTACAAAACAGATGGCGGCGCTTTACAATCCCGCTTCATACGGCAAAGCGGATATTATTTTTGATATGGATTATACGGATATAGGAAAGCGCTACCGAATTATACTCGGTAAAAGCGAAAGCCGAGTAACCGAGCAGCTTGAAGGCAAACCGGCAACGGTGATACATACGCCTTTCAGCGTGTGGAAATCCATTGCGGCGGGAGAAATCGCCGGTGCGGACGCTTTGATGAAGCACATGTATTCCGTTGAGGGCGATTTTGATATATTGCTGAGATGGGGAGACTATTTCGGGCACAGTCAAGATACCGCCGAGGCGAAAAACAAAATCAAATCAAAAGAAAAGTCGGATATGCGGTGCCTTTTAACGCCGTGGTGTGTTTTTTGGGTTGCCGCAAGCATCAATAACTTTTGGGGCAGCATTATCAGCGTTTTCGTCTGCTGTTTACTTCCCGTTATATTTTATAAAAACAAAAAAACCGTTTATGATGTGATTTCCGCCGCGTTGATCGGAACATTTTCGATAATGCTTATTGTAGATATACCGGCGGTTGCCGCAATTACGCTGTCCTATTTGGCGTTTGGAATAATGTGGAGCGTTTCCGCCTGCTTTAAAATTCCGCTTACCGCCGAATATTCAATGAATGATTACGGCGGCGAAAACGCGTTGTCAAATTCCATTTTCATAAAGACAAACCGTATTCTTACCGCCGCTTGGGGCATTCTCTATTTGCTTATACCCATTTGGACTTATTTCATTATGCTCAACCCCGCCGCAAGCTATATCGGAATTATCAATTCCGTAATTCCCGCAATAATGGGCGTCTTCACCTATTGGTTTCAAAGATGGTATCCGCGCAAAATCGCGAGAGGGGCGTAAATAAAAAGCGGCGGCATAAATCGGTTTGAATTTCAAAGCCGCAAGGCACGCCTTTTCGGTCTTACGCACGCAAAAATCCCACGGAGATAAACCGTGGGATTTTTCCTATTTTATATCAAATTATTTGTTTGCCGAGATTAGAAAATTCGGTTATTCGGTCGTCTCGTCCGTTTCACCGCTCTGCGGCGCGGTTTCGTCATTTTGTTCCTCGGTTTCCTCCGCGGGGGTTTCCGTTTCGGCTTCGCCGCTTGCTTTCGGCTCTTGCGCCGTGTCGGATTCATCAACATGCTGCTCAACAGCCGAAGGGAGCTTTCCGTCCTTCATAAGCGACTCAAATTCAGCGCCCGTGATTTTTTCTCTTGCCAGCAGGGTTTCGGCGATGAGCACCAGCTTATCGTTATGCTCTGTGAGTATCGCCTTTGTTTTATCGTAGGCAAGCCTCATCATTCGCTCTATTTCGGCGTCTATTTTAGCCGATGTTGCCTCGCTGTAATTATTGACATGGCCGAAATCTCTGCCGAGGAACACCTCGTTGTTTTCATCGCTGTAAACAACAGGACCTATGCTTTCGCTCATACCGTATTTTGCCACCATATCGCGGCATATCTGCGTTGCGCGCTGAAGGTCGTTTGAAGCGCCCGTTGAAATATCGTCAAGCGAAATCGCCTCGGCTACTCTTCCGCCGAGCATCGAAACAAGCAAATCGAGCATTTCGTTTTTGGAATCGTAATTTTCCTCTTCTTGGCGATACATCGTGTAGCCGCCCGCGCCGAGACCGCGCGGGATTATCGAAATCTCCTGAACGGGATCATGATTTTCAAGATAAAACGCCGCCACGGCATGCCCCGCTTCGTGATACGCGGTGAGCTTCTTTGCCTTTTCGGTGTATTTGTGGGATTTCTTCTCCGTGCCGAGAATTACCTTTGTGGAAGCGTCCTGAATATCCTCATGGGTTATGGCGTGCCTGTGCTTTCTCGCGGCAAGCAAAGCCGCCTCATTCATAAGATTTTCAAGATCCGCGCCCGTAAAGCCTGTGGTATTCTGAGCTACCTCTTTTAAATCAACATCGGGGGCAAGGGGCTTGTTTCTTGAATGGACCTTGAGAATATCCTCCCTGCCCTTGGCGTCGGGTCTGTTCACCGTTACCTGGCGGTCAAACCTGCCGGGTCGAAGAAGCGCGGGGTCAAGAACATCGGGTCTGTTGGTCGCGGCCATTATGATAACGCCGCTGTTTGTGCCGAAGCCGTCCATCTCAACAAGGAGCTGATTCAGGGTCTGCTCTCTTTCGTCGTTGCCGTTGCCCATACCTGTGCCTCTATGCCTGCCCACGGCGTCTATCTCGTCGATAAACACTATCGCCGGAGCTTTTTTCATCGCCTGAGAAAACAAATCTCTTACACGGCTTGCTCCAACGCCAACATACATTTCCACAAAATCCGAGCCCGATATTGAAAGGAAAGGAACATCCGCCTCGCCCGCCACCGCTTTTGCAAGCAGAGTTTTACCCGTGCCGGGAGGTCCGACAAGCAAAACGCCCTTCGGTATTCTCGCTCCGAGCTCGGTAAATTTTTGAGGATCTTTCAAAAACTCAACGATTTCGACAAGCTCTTCCTTTTCCTCGTCACATCCCGCTACATCTTCAAATGTCTTTTTGTCGCCGCCTTCATTGCCCGAACGCGCCTTTACCTTGCCAAAGCTGAGGGAGCGGTTTGTTTCGCTGTTCATCGAATTGGTCATTCTTCTGACCATCATCCAACCGCCGACCGAAAGAAGCACTACAATAAGCAACGACGGCAAAAGACTGATAAGCCAGCTTCGGGTATTACTCGCCTTGTAGTTGAATTTTATCATATTGTCGGGGTGCGCGTCGTTGTAAGCGTTCACGCTTTCCCTTATATCCTCAATAAAATAAGAAACACTTTTTACGGAATATTTCTTTACGGCGTCCGGCTCTTTAAAGGTTTTGTATTCCAAAGCGCCCGTGGAAATATCCAAATCAAAATACGATACCTGATCCGTTTTAAAAAGATTTACAACATCGCTGTAAATAAGCTCTTCGTCCTTGTTTTGCGCAGAAGAATTATTCACATACATAATGGCGCAGACCGCAAGCATAAGAAAAGCGAGCGCGCATATTATAAATGATGTTGTGTTTCTGTTTGGTCTGTTCATTAAATATTGTCCTCCGTTAAAACTTTTACGACCATAAAGCTCCGCGTAGCCTTATCCGCCTTAACTCTTTCGTCAACGCATCTGCCGTAAACGCCTATAACACCGCCGCCGTCGGCAATAACGGGGATATCTCCCCTGCTTTCGGCGGGAATTTTTAATTCGTTAAAAAGCTTTTTTAATGTTTTTGTGCAATTTCTGCCGGCGGGCGAAATACTGTCGCCCTCGCGTCTGCTTCGCACCTGAACGCTACCGATTATTTTATCACAGTCGCAGTAAAAATCAAACCTTTTGCCCGATAATTCACATTTATTTAAAAAATCGTTTCTCGAATATACGCTCGTTTCAAAAGAAAAGTTCTTTTCTTCTTTATCGGCGCATTCGGAAAGGCTGACAAGCCTCAAGGTATTCTTATCCGAAACCGCGAATAAATCGCCGCTTATCTGAGTTCTCGCCGGAGCGTTCAAAAGCGCGTTTACTTTTTCAAGATGAAAATCGTTCAGCGCCGCACCCATACCCGCAAAGTAATTCATTATCACGCGGTTTGAGACGGCGGCGGGATATTTTTTCAGTTTATCAATATCGAGAGCTCCGCCGCGCTCGATTTCAGACGCCGCTTCCTGCGCCTGCGCTTCAAGGCAAGCACTATCCTGCGATACGGATTCGATAAATCTTGCAAAAGCGGCTTGAGCATCGGGATTTATGCGCTTGAGCAGCGGGAATACGCTGTTTCTTATAAGATTTCTGCTGTAGGAATTATCCTTGTTTGTGTTATCCACACAGTATGGTATGCCTTTGCCGTCAAGATATTCCCTGATTTCGTCGCCGGAGACGCAGAGCAGAGGTCTGATGATTTTTCCTCTTTTGACGGGAATGCCGCACGCGCCTTTTAGCCCCGTTCCCCTTGCGAGCCGAAAGAGCAGTGTTTCCGCGTTATCCGTAAGGTTGTGAGCGGTTGCTGTTTTGTCGCATTCTATCGAGTTGAAAAACTCATATCTGCGGTTTCTCGAATATTCTTCAACGCCTATCCCCGCCCGCCTCGCTTCTTTCTTTGCATCTATGTGCAGGGTAAAGCACTCAACACCGTGCTCGGCGCAGAGGCTTTCAACGAAACGGCAATCCGAAAGGCTCTCCTCTCCCCTTATGCCGTGCTCAATATGAGCCGCTTTCAGGGTCAGAGAATATCTTTCTCTGATCTCCAACAGGAAATGAAACAAAAAGACGGAATCCGCGCCGCCCGACAGGGCGATAAGCACAGTATCACCTTTTTCGATAAGACCGTGCTTTGAGATATAATCAATTATCCTGTCTTTCATATTTTTCTTCTATTACTCGGAATCTTGTAAATTCCCCGTCAAAAATCATCTTGACGGTACCAACGCCGCCGTGCCTGTTTTTGGCGACTATGACCTCGGTGAGGTTTGCGTCCACATCTTCTTGGCTTTCTTCATCGAGTTCATTTTTATAATAATACGGTCTGTATAAGAAAAGAACGATATCCGCATCCTGCTCTATAGATCCCGATTCTCTCAAATCGGAAAGCTGCGGTCTGTGGGATTTTCCTCTTCCCTCCGTTCCACGCGAAAGCTGTGCGCAGCAGACAACAGGGATATTCAGATCCTTTGCCATCATTTTCAGCATTCTGGTTATCTCGGTAACCTCCTGAACACGGTTTTCCTTTCTTGAGGAGGACTGTATAAGCCCGAGATAATCGACTATAACAAGATCCACATCTCTCATTCTCTTTACGGTGGATTTTATATCGGAGACCGTAAGCGACGACGAGTCGTCAAGCCATAACTCATATTTTTCCAGCTTGCCCGCCGCGTTTCCGAGCCTTGTCCATTCATCGGGGGTGAGGTCGCCGCGTCTTAGCTTTTGACTGTCCACACCGGAATTGGCCGCAAGTATTCTTTCGGCAAGCTGTTCCTTAGTCATCTCAAGGCTGAAGAAAAGGCACTTTTTGCCGGAAGCGGAAACATTCTGGGCAAGATTCAGCGCAAACGATGTTTTTCCCATTGCCGGTCGCGCGCCTATAAGAATTAAATCGGACTTGCTAAGACCTGTTATGTATTCATCAAGCATACCAAATCCTGTAGATACGGGCTTGTAAAGCTCTTTATCATCCCCCGTCAGTTTTCCAAGGCGGTCATAAACCTCGTTTAAAACTACATAGGAGAGTTTTCTCGGACCTTCCCTATCCTTATCCTGACGAATCTTATAAATCGTATCCTCGGCGAAATTGAGCAGAGTCCTCGCGTCCTCGCTGCCCTCCTGCGCCTTTTCTATCAAGTCCTGCGATACGCCTATAAGCGTGCGAAGAAGATATTTTTCCTCAACGATTTTCGCGTAAGTCTCCACATTTGCTACCGACGGCACGCTGTCCTTCAGCGTGAGGAGATATTCCCTGCCGCCGGCGGTGTCAAACCTGCCGGATTTTACAAGAGCATCGGCTATTACGACCGGATCTATCTTTGTTTCCGTAAATGAAAACATCGAAAGCATCGAGCCGTAAATTATCCTGTGCTGTTCAAGGAAGAAATAATCCTGCTTAAGAAACGAGATTTTTTTCATACATTCCGAATCATTCAAAATTGAGCCGAGAACGGCCTGCTCCGCTTCGAGGCTGTAGGGAAGCGATAATGAACTTGTAGTATTGTAATCAGGCATTTTTATCTTTCCTTATCTGAAATGAAATTAAAATTCCGTTACGCTTCCGCCACCTGAACATATATCCTTGCGGATATGCCCTGATAGACCTTGACCTCAGCCTCGGCGGTGCCGAACTGCTTTATATCATCCATAGATATTTTGCGTTTATCAATATCTATTCCGAGAGTTTCCTTGATTTTTTCGGCAACATCCTTAGCGGTGACCGAGCCGAAAAGTCTGCCGTTCGCGCCCGCCTTGGCAGTTACCTTAAAGGTCTTGCCGTCAAGCTGTTCGGCGTATTCCTTTGCCGCCTTGATCTCCTCCGCCTTATGGTATTTTTGGGCGCTTTCCTTGTTTTTCAGCTCGTTCATAGCCGTGGCGTTCGCTTCAACGGCAAGTCCGTTCGGAAAAAGATAATTTCTCGCGTAGCCGTTTGAGGCGTTTACAAGCTCGCCTTTCTTGCCTAAATTTTTAACATCCTGTTTAAGAATAACTTTCATACCGTTTTCCTCCTAAATTTCCATAAGCACAGGCAAAATCATAGGGCTGCGCTTCGTTTTTTCATACATCAGTCGGGAGATCTCGTCACGAAGTCTGCTTTTTACAGAATTCCAGTCCTTGTATCTGCTGTCATAAGTGTCCTCTATTATCTTCGTGGCAAGATTTCTCGCACATTTCATAAGCTCCTCGTTTTCTCTTACATAAACGAAGCCTCTGCTCACCACATCGGGCCCGCTTTGTATCTCTCCCGAATAGCTGTCTATCGTAGCCACAATAACGATGAGACCGTCCTGCGAAAGGCGCTTTCTGTCATTCAAAACTATATCGCCGACATCGCCCACGCCTATGCCGTCAACATAGACCTCGCCGCTCGGAACGGAATCAACATACTTTACGCTGTCCTCAGAGATTTCGATACGGTCGCCTATTGAGCCGACATAGATATTCGAATTGCCGTAGCCCATAGCCTGCGCAAGCTGAGCGTGCTTGCGAAGATGCTTTTGCTCGCCGTGAACGGGAATGAAAAACTTGGGCTTTATTACGCCCATCATAAGCTTGAGTTCCTCTTGGCAGGCGTGACCCGAAACATGCACCTCGTACATCTTTTCGTATATCACTTCAATGCCGTGCTTCATAAGCTCGTTTACGACATTCGCCACCATTTTTTCATTGCCGGGTATCGGCGTGGCGGAGATTATAACATAATCGTTCGGCGAGGCGACTACCTTTCTGTGCTCCCCGAAAGCGATTTTCGTAAGCGCGCTCATAGGCTCGCCCTGAGAGCCCGTTGTTATTATAACAAGGTTTTCATCGGCGTAATTCTTTATATTGTCTATATTTATCAAAATATTTTCGGGCACATTCAGATAACCGAGCTCCTCGCCTACCTGAACAAGATTTTCAAGGCTTCTGCCCACTACCGCGACCTTGCGCTTAAGACGGCGCGCCACATCTATTATCTGCTGAACGCGATGGATATTTGATGCAAAGGTGGCGACGACTATCCTGCGCCTTCCCGCTTTTCTGAAAAGGTTTTCAAATGATTCGCCAACCGTTTTTTCGCTCATCGTGTAGCCGGGGCGCTCGGCGTTCGTAGAATCCTGAAACAGCGCGAGAACGCCTTTTTTGCCGTACTCCGCAAAGCGGGTGAGGTCTATCATATCTCCGTCTACGGGAGTGGTATCTATCTTAAAATCGCCCGTGTGAATGAGTATTCCCGCGGGGCAGCGTATCGCGAGCCCTACCGCGTCGGGAATAGAGTGGTTTACATGGATAAGCTCTATATTGAACGAGCCGAGAGTGATATTATCCCTCGGGTTTATTTCAACAAGCTTGGTGCTTTGAAGCAGACCGTGCTCCGCGAGTTTGCCCTTTATAAGCCCTATGGTGAGCTTTGTGGCGTAAATAGGAATATTCACCTTTTTAAGCAGGTACGGTATGCCGCCGATATGATCCTCGTGCCCGTGCGTTATGATGAGCCCCCTTATCTTATCGGCATTTTTTTCAATGTAGGTAAAATCGGGTATTACAAGGTCAACGCCCGGAAGCTCGTCGCCCGGGAATGCTATGCCGCAGTCAAGAATAAACATATCGTCCTTATACTCATAGACGGTCATATTCTTGCCTATCTCGTTCATTCCGCCCAAAAAGGCAACACGAACAGACTCCTTTTCCTGAATCGGCAGAAGCGCAGACCTTCTATTGACCTTGCGGTAAGTGTAGTAGCGCTTGCCGGAATTCCGTTTTCCGACGGCGCTCTTATCGCCGGTCATATTCTGTTTTGCCATTAAATTTACTCCTTTATAAATATTTTTCCGAAACATAATTAGATATATAATATATTATATTATTCCAAATGTCAAGTCAATAGGTGCGAAAGCCGCCGTACATTTATCCGCCCGATCAAAACCCATATATTGATTATTACCGTATTTTATGATAAAATATTCCGACAGGTGGATGAATAATGAAAAATGTTGAAATATATACCGACGGCGCTTGCAGCGGCAACCCCGGCAAAGGCGGCTGGGGCGCGGTGCTCGTTTACGGTGAGCGAAAAAAAGAAATAAGCGGCGGCAATGAAAACACCACAAACAACAGGATGGAGCTGACCGCCGTTATAGAATCGCTTAAAGCGCTGAAAGAGCCGTGCAATGTGACCCTTACGACGGATTCAAAATATGTTTGCGAGGCAATAAATCAAAATTGGCTTTATTCATGGAAAAGCAATGGCTGGAAAAAAGCCGATAAAAAGCCTGCTTTAAATGTTGATTTGTGGGAAGAATTACTGCCGCTGCTTGAAAAGCACAATGTGAAATTCATTTGGGTAAAGGGGCACAGCGGCCACCCCTACAATGAAAGGTGCGACGAAATGGCTGTGAGCGAATATCTTAAGCTGAAATAACTGCCGCAAAGCAAAACCGTTTCGCGGAAAAATAATTTTTGCTATTGCAAAACGCCCGACAAAAGCCGGGCGTTCCAGCGTGTAGAAAAAGTCAAGAAAACAGATTTCTACACGCCGGCAGACTTCGAGAAACGGAACTGAATTTGCCTTTCGGCAATTCGTCGGCGTACATAGGTACGGTAGAGTTGCCGAAAGGTGAAAGCGCCGAAAGCCGCTTGAATTCGATGTTCAAGCGGCTTTTCCAATGCAGTTGTTATTTATATAATATACCGACTTGAATTTTTATCGGCGATACCGATAACGCAAACATAATTATTTTATCGGCGTGGTTCAGACCGCTTTATCGACAGTCTGAAACGCCCGACTTTCGTCGGGCGTTCCTTTTTATTGAGCTGTCGTATTCTGTGCATTCAAAGCGGTGGTCGGCGCGCTTTGGGGCGATGTGCTCTGCGCGGTAGTGCTTGCCGTTGTTGCGGCGGCGGTAGTTTCATATTTGCTTATAAGTCCGCTTGAAATGATATATTTTGTTTCGTATTTCAGGCTGTAGGAATCAAGCAACGCCAAAACCTCCTCGCTGATAAAAACGGGGTCTGCGCTTTCATCCTGAACTGTCAGCGGTGTTGACGGGTCAAGATATTTTATTTTCCTTGTGAGACCGTTGACGCCTTCGACCTCCTCGCCCTCAAAGAAAATATAAGTGCCCTTTACGGTTATGACATTTTTAAATCTGTCCTCAACGCTTGTGGTGCTTTCCTTAGTGGGCGCAGTGGTATTTTTATTTTCATCACCGCCGAAAACTCCGCCGTAATAAAGACCGCATATAACAGCAACAATAATTACGACGAGTATCAAAAAGTAAGGCCATTTTTTCTTTTTCTTAACTTTTTTGAATCGGTGACGCTCAAGAGTCGAATTGTTTTCTTCCGAATGGGTGATCTCTACCTCCACCTTATTCGCGGTTTCGACATATGAAGCATCCGTGATTTTGTGAACAACCAGCGGGCTGTCGAGCCTTTCATCATCAAATTCAACAGACATAGATATTATCCTTTTCAACACATTGCAGGCTTGCAAATATTCATTCGGCGGGGCAAAGCCTGCGGCTTTCCGCCTAAAATTTATTGTATCATAAAATTCAAATTTTTTCAATATGGATTGAATATAAGTTATTTAACTGCTATAATTATTTATAACGGGCAAAAAACAGGAGTGAGTACCATGAAAATTCTTACCTTCGATATAGGAGGAACAAATATTAAATATGCCCTTTGCGACGGGAGATTTCGCTTGTATGACAAGCACACAATTCCCACACAGGCGGAGCTCGGCGGTCAAAGTATCATCAACAAGGTGATAAGCATAATCGAGCAATACGACGGCGTTGACAGAGTTGCCGTAAGCACCGCGGGGCAGGTCGATTCCGTAAACGGCATAGTCGTTTATTCCACAAAAAATATTCCCTACTACACGGGAATGCTCGTAAAAAAAATAATAGAAAATAAAACCGGCATACCCACATATGTTGAAAACGATGTTAATGCCGCCGCGATAGGCGAGGCAAAATTCGGCGCGGCGCGCGGCTCTTCGGATTTCATATGCCTTACATTCGGCACGGGGATCGGCGGAGCGATATATATAAACGATAAGCTGTATAAGGGAGTAGGCTCCGCCGCCGGAGAATTCGGGCATATAATCACCCACGCGGGCGGCAGAGAATGCACCTGCGGCGGCGAGGGCTGCTATGAGCAGTACGCCTCGGCGAAGGCGCTGATACAAAAGGTGGAGAGCATTACAGGCAAGGTGATGAACGGCTTTGATATATTCCGTGAGGAAAATTTCAACAATCCCGAAATCCGCCACGAGATAGATATATGGATAGACGAAATCATAATAGGGCTTAAAAGCATTATTTATTCCTTTAATCCATCGCTGCTTGTGCTGGGCGGAGGAATTATGAACGAGGAATATATTATTGAGCTTATAGACAGGAAAATTTATAAACAGCTTATGGAAAATTACAGAAATGTAAATATAGTCAACACGGAGCTCGGCAACGACGCGGCTCTGCTCGGCGCAGCTTACGCCGTATCAAAGCTGTAAAATTATGATGAATTTTGTTTATCAAATCAATAGGTGCAATACCGTTTCGGCATTGCACCTTAATTTTTATTTCAGTATAACCGTTATAAGCGACAGGGCTTTTAAAGGAATATTCTTTTTAAATTCGCCGCTGTATATCTCGCAGAGCTCCTCATTTTGGCTTGATCTTATTATCCGCATTTGCGAAAAATCGCCGTTTATTTCAATTTCGGAATCCCAGCGCTCGTTTACTATAACAACGACCGTTTCCCCGGCGGGCGTTTCAAAGGCGAAAATATTCAAATCGTTGATATCGGAGCTTACATTATAGCCTATATCAAGGGCAACGGAGCCGATGGGGATAAATTTGGTGTAGTGCGCGAATCCCCAATACCGCTTGCAGACATACCATTCCGAGAAATCCTCTTTCGCGGTGATGACAGCGTCGCAGAAATTGCGCCCGTTTTTGGCTATCGCGTAGCCGTTCACCGCCACCCACGAGGTCCAGCTTTCCGCGCCGGCGTAGATTATATCCTGCCCGATGATCCTTGCGGTGATGAGCGCGCCCCGAAAATCCTTTGTGTGGCTTTTGTTGGGCAGCTCGCACCATTCGCTCATATCAAAGCGGAGCTCGGGATGCTTTGAGACGATATTCTTTTTGAAATTATAGCGTTCTTCGGGGCTTGAGTCGTGGTGATATGAATGATAGGCGAAAACATCCGTAACGCTCATAACGAGCTCATCGGCAAGCATCGCTTCAAGATATTCCTGCGTATGATCCGCCATACTGCCGCTTTCCGGCGCGTAGAGCTTAACAGGCATATTTCTTTTGATTATTTCCTCGGCAAAGATATGGTAAACCTCCATCATCTCTTCGGTTTCGTAATGGCAGCCCTCCTGCCACACATATGAGCCGCCCCACTTCCACTGGGGCTCATTTATGGGGCTTATGTATTTTACGGGGAAGCCCTCATCAAGAAAATGCTGAGTGACGGTGAGAAAATAATCGGCAAACTTTCTGTAATTTGCTTTAGGAATATTGCAGGTGCTTTTCAAAAGACTGCCTGACGCCTGACCTGTTGAGGTTTGGGAATAGTGGGGCGAATTTGCAAACAGGATAAGCGTATCCACATTCCCCGTATCAAGGCAAAGGCGCATCATATTCATGGCATTTTTATCACGCGAGAAATCCCAGCTCGTCTCCCCCGTTTCGGCGTCAAAAAGCATAAAGCTTTCAGATCTGCGCCACGAGTCTTTTACTCTGAAATTATCGGGATCGGTGCCGCCGCCCACATTGTAGCGGTAAATGTTGAGATGAAGCCCGCTGTCGCCGTACAGAAGCTCCGCTATCTCCTTTGCGGTTTTTTCATCGGCGCAGTATTGGCTCCACCAGCAAGCGGAAGTGCCCCAGCCCTTGAGAGTTTGGAGCTTTTTCGGATTTTTCAAATTGATTTTCATACCTGTGTTTCCTTAAATTAAATGATTTTTTAATGCCAAAGCGCTGAAATTTACATTTTTTCTCAGCTCTTTTTTATACCTTTCCATATTCACATCGCTGTGCTCCGTCTCCTTGCTCCAAAGGTGGAGCGTCCACGGATCGTTGCCGAAATAAGCGGGTATCAGCACGCCGACAACAGCCATTTTCACCTTGGAAAGCACATCGCCGTCAAAAACAGCGGTGAGAAAATATCTGTAAAGAAAATACACGGCGATATTTTCACAAACGCAGTCGTCGGGAAATTCGGGCTTTTCGCCGTGATTTTTTACCTTTTCTACCCATTCCTCGTTTATGAGCTCGGGGTTAATAAAGACATCGAAAAACGGCATTCCCCGCTTGCCCTGTGAGTATTTTCCTATCCCGTTTTGCAAAGCCGTGCCGAAATCAAGAAGCTCGCAAAGCCTTTCGCCGATTCTTTTGCTCTTATTAGAAATAATTTCATACGCCGTTTTTCTTGCGCCGAGCAGTTTAAAATATAACTGAGCGTTTATATTATTGAGCGTTGGGGGCGAATCGTTCACCTGCGTGTCAAAAGCGAGAGGGTCTTTTAAATTCCATATCATTTCGCTTGCGACGGGGCAGGAAAAGGAAAGCCCCATTTCTCTTGTTCCCCCGAAATCGTTTATAAAGCGGGGAAAATTGCGGCAGGTAAAGGGCGTGTGGCGCTGACCTATCGCGATGTGCATATCGCAGAGGTTTTCATCATTTAAAAACGGGCATCTTTTCCGCGGTGTTAAGCGAAAAATCACATTGCCGAACTCGTCTTTGCCGAGCACGCTTTGAATGCGCTTTGCGAAATCGCCTTCAAGGGTTTTGTAGTATGCCAGCGATTCCTCATCGGCGTCTACCTCCCACCCTTGGCAGCAGGAATCGGGGCATTCGCCCGCTATACATTTAAAATCTTTATAAAAGGATGGCGTTACAATTTTCATATCTTAAATTGATTATACTATCGGTATATTTTTATACGATTGATGAAACTGCGATGAGCTCGCCGTTTTTATAATATGTTCTCGGAACTCTCGCGGCGATACGGCATGGCAATTCATAATTGAATGAATGTGCGGCGTTTGAGACTTCCTCCATAGTAAGCTCCTTATCTCCGCTTTTACCGACGAGCACAACGGGGGCTTCAAGCGTTACGCCGTCAATATCGGTAACATCCACCATAAACTGATCCATACAAACGCGCCCGACGATGGGGGCATACTCGCCGTTTATCAGCACTCTGCCGATATTTGAAAGGCATCTCGGGTAGCCGTCGGCATATCCCACGGGGATAGTGGCGATGACGCGTGGCTCTTTTGTAACATAAGTGCCGCCGTAGGAGACCTCCCTGCCCGCCTCAAGTGTTTTTATATGCGAAATATGCGTGAGCCATTTCATAGCGGGTTTTAGCGGCAGGAGCGACTTATCCACTTCTTCGGAGGGATAGAGCCCATAAGTTATAATGCCCATACGGCACATATCAAAGCAATCGTCGAAATTCATTATGCCCGCCGAATTGCTGATGTGTTTTATCGGAATATTGACTCCCCTGCTCTCAAGCATTTTGATAAACGATTTAAAAAGCTCCTTCTGCGCAAGCGCTTTGGTGAGATCCGCCTCGTCCGCCGTGGCGTAGTGAGAAAATATGCCCTCAGCCGAAATGTTTGGCAATTCCGTTATTTTCTTGCAGATATCGGCGCTTTCATCGGTTACCTGAAAGCCTATTCTGCTCATTCCGGTATCAACGCAAAAATGAAACGCGGCGGTTTTTCCCTGCCTTAGCGCCTCCTTAGAGAGGGCGGCGGCGGCTTCATAAGTAAAAACGGATATTCTTATATCGTTTTCCACCACGGTGGAATAAACATGAGGTGAAGTATATCCCAAAATCAGTATCGGCGCTTTTATTCCCGCTTTTTTAAGCTCCACGGCTTCCTCGATGCAGGCAACGCCGAAAAAATCACATTTTCCGTCAAGAAATTTGCTTATTTCCACCGCTCCGTGGCCGTAAGCGTCTGCCTTAACAACGCTAAGTATCTTTACATTATCGGGCAGTTTTTCGCGCGTTCGCTGAAAATTATATTCAACGGCGTCCAAATCGATGCGCGCCTGTGTGCGAAAATACATAATAACACCTCTTTTGAATTTGCTTGCGTAAGGCGATGAAAATCAGAAGGCGGAAACGAGCCTCACGACACAGTTATATTTTAATACATTTATATAGAAAAGTAAATCAGAAAATACATATATAATATAATACGGCGCAAACAAAAATACGGCTGTATGGGTGAGAGCCCATACAGCCGTTAACATATTTAAATCAGAAAGTTTGGTTTATATTATTTCTGAAAGCTTCTGCGCTTTCTTGCGGCGAATACCAGTACGGCAAAGCCTATGAAGAGCAGAGCCATCAGTGAGCCAAGTACCGCGAGAGCAGCGCCCGTGTTCGGTGAGGTCTGTTCGGCGCCGCATACGGTGCATACGCCGTTTTCATAGTTGTGACCCTTCGCGGGGATAACTTCGCCCTTCTGAAGAATCGTCTTGCAATCCTGGCATACGGTGTCGCCCGTGTAGCCGTTTTCGGTGCAGGTTGCTTCCTTAGCGCCTGTTGTTACAGGAACATGATATCCGCGAGCCTTGATGACTACGCTTTCCTTAACAGCGTCGCATCTTGTGCAGTGGATGGACATTGAGCCGTCCGTAAGGCAGGTTGCCTCTACATCTACCGTGAAGTTCTCTTCCCAGTTATGGCCGAGAGGATTGATGCCTTTCGTTTCCTTATAGCCGCAAACTTCGCATTCACGCATCATTGCGCCTTCGTTCTCGCAATCGGGAGCGCTGAGCGCGTGCCATCTGCCGAAGGTGTGGCCGTTCATCTCGATCGCTACCTCGGAGCCTTCCTTAATGGCATCGCATCTTGTGCAGTGGATGGACTGTGAGCCTTCCGAAGTGCAGGTGGGCTCTTTGTCAACAGTGTAATCGGTATCCCAATCGTGACCGAGAGCGGCGATTGTTTCGGGCTCAAGATATTCATCGCATCTTGTGCACTTGTAAGCCCTGATGCCGTCTTCAGTGCAGGTAGCAGGCTGAATAACAGTCTTTTCGCCGGTTACATCGAAATCGTGACCGAGCGCGGCAATTACTTCGTTATCGGTGGTAACGCCGCAATCGCCGAGGCAGTGGCGGGATCTTGAGCCGTCCGTTGTGCAGGTGGGCTCAACATCGATCGTCCAATCCTCATCGAAAATGTGCTTGGATTCATCGAGTCCCTCTATCTGAGAGAATCCGCATACTTCGCAATCGCGCTTCCAGGTGTTTGTTGTCTCCGCGGTCTCGCTGCCGGCGGGAGCTTTGTACCAATCGCCGAAGGTGTGACCGGTCATCGGGATGGATTTCTGATCCATTCTCGCAAGGCAGTTCTTGCAGTGGATGGACATTGAGCCGTCCTCGGTGCAGGAAGCGGGCAAATCGATGGTGTAGTCATCTTCCCACTCGTGAGCCCTTGGATTAATACCTTCCGTTTCGGTAAGCTGGCACTTGGAGCAAACACGCATCTGGGTGTTTTGATCCTCGCAGCTCTGCATCTCAACTATCTGCCATTCAGACCAGCTATGGCCGGTGGCGGGGATAACTCTGGATTCCTTAGTGCCGCCACACTTGGAGCAGTGGATGGACTCGGAGCCGTCCGTTGTGCAGGATGCGGGAACATCCTCGGTGAAATAATCATTCCATGTGTGCGCGTTTTCATCAAGAATACCGTTATATTCCTGAGTACCGCAACGCTGGCAGGATCTTCTCTGACGCCCTTCTACGGTGCAGTCGCCTAATTCTACAGTTTCCCATTCTCCATACTCGTGGCCGAGCATCGGGATAGGAGTTGAATCTATACGCGCGGTGCACTTTGAGCAGTGTACCGACTTAGAGCCGTCCGTTGTGCAGGTGGGCTCAAGGTCTGTGGTGTAGATATAATTACCTTCGCTGTCCTTCATCCAGTCGTGGCCCGCCGCCTTAAGACCTACGGTCTCAGAAGCATTGCAACGCTTGCAGGCTCTCTGCTGAGTGCCTTCGTCGTCGCAGTCGGGGGACAGTACGGTGTACCAATCGTTCCAATCGTGACCGAGAGCGGGGATGGTTTCTATATTGATCCTTACGCCGCAGACGGAGCATTCACGGTAGCTTACGCCGTCCGTAGTGCAGGAGGGCTCAACAACGGTAGTTTCGGTGTTGAAAGTATGACCTTTATAGTCGAGAGTGTCTCTATCCTGGAAGTGGCATATCGCGCACTCTCTTTGCCTTGTGCCTGTGCCGGTGCAAGTCGGGGATTCGATAGTGAACCAGCCGTCGGCATCGGTTTCATATTCCTTGATTTCGCCGCCGGTTGTAACTTGTACCGTTCCGGTAATCCAAGTGTGGCCGTTGGCGGGGATAGTCTGCGGGTCCATTGTAGCCGCGCAGTTACGGCAGTGGATAGACTTTGAGCCTTCAAGAGTACAGGTGGGATCCATATCTACCGTGTAGTCACTATACCAATCGTGACCTTTTGCGGATACACCTCTCGACTCCGGTAAACCGCAGGTGAGGCATTGTCTCTTCTGAAGACCGTCATCTACGCAGCTCTTAAATTCAGGAGTGCTCCACTCGGTGAAGTTGTGACCTGTAGGAGGCGTGGTCGTATGCTGCGGATATACCGGTCCGCCTTCTTCAAGCTGACCGCTGAACTCCTTGCTGCACACCGTGCATACCAATACATCGTCATATCCGCCGGGCTCGGTGCAGGTAGCCTGTTGTATATTCTTGCGGGTGAATGACTCGGGAGCCGTATGACCTTCGGGATCCATTGATTCCGATTTGATGAGAGCGCCGCATACGCTGCAATATACGCCCTTCATTCCGTTTTCGGTGCAGGTCGGAGCATCGATAACAGTCCACAGCTCATCGCCGTTTTCGTCCGTCTCGGGAGTATGCGCCGTAGCGTCCAGATTCTGGAATTCAACATATGTGCAGTTCTTGCACTGTCTTCTTAATGTTCCGGTATCCTCGCAGGTTTCCTGAGGATCGTCTACCACCCATTCAACGCCCGAGAAATCATGGCCCTTTGCGTAAAGCGTTGTGTGCCTGCTGCTCATTTCAACGCTGCACATCGTGCAAGAATAAACGGTATCATATCCGCCGTTAGTCGTGCAGGTAGCGGCAATATAGTTAATTCTCTTGGCAGCGCCGCGAATATGCTCTATTGTGGGAATGGATCTTGAAGTATCCGGCTTGATCGCCGCGCAGTTTTTGCAGTGAACGGACTCGGAGCCGGGTATCGTGCAGGTAGGCGCCTGATCTACGGTGTACTTATCGGTGCCGTCCGCATTTGTTTCCCAATCGTGAGCGAGAGGATCAACACCCTTTGATTCCTGCATGCCGCAGGTGTCGCATGTACGTTCCATTACATTCTGGTCATCGCATGTGCCGGGCTGCGGAATTCTTGCCCATCCTTCTTCATCGGTTGTATCGTCAACATGCCATTTATGACCCGTGGCGGGAAGGTTCTTTTGCGCATTGCTGAGCACCTTACCGCAGTTCTCGCAGGCAACATAAACATTTGCTATACCGTCGTCATCGCAGTCGGGAGCTGTAACGACATTCTCAACGGGCGTGCCTTCCTTGTGCGGCGCAACGGTAAAGGTGACCGTTGTTTTGTTGCCCGCCTTATCGGTGACTTCGATTGTGTGAGTATCGTTGCCGGTTACGGTGTAAATTCCGTCATCAGCGGCGGATGCGACTTCGCTGTCAACCTTTACCTCTTCGAGATTCTCCTCGGTAACGGTAAAGCGGAGCTGTTCGCAGTAAGTGTTGCCTTCGGTAACCTGATTCCTACCCTCGCCGACATTTTCGTTAACTCTGTTGAGAATGGGAGATTCAAGATCGAATACAAGACCGCCTGTTGAAACATAAGCCTTGTTGCCGGCATCATCGGTAACTCTAACAACAACTACATATGTTACGGTATCGGCGCTGACCGTGCTGAGCGTAAGGCCTTCATCCGCGTTATATGTTGTCCAGCTGAAATCATCACTGCTTTCAAGCTCGCTCTCAAGCTGTTCAATAGTATAATTAAATTCGGAAGCGTCCGTTTCAAAAATCAAATACTCAATCGTGGGGTCAGAATCCGCAACATCTTCAGCGGTTACGGTGACCTTCTGAGCGGTATTGAAGAAAACATTGGCTTCGGGATGCTCTTGGAAATACTCCCAAGTGTGATCTTCACCTATTTGAACTTTAACGGTGGGCGCCGTTTCGTCAACATAATGAGCATAATACTCTCTGTTGCCCGTTGAGCCCTGCGCTACCGTAACGGTATCGGTGCCTTCACCGGCAATGCCCGTTCCTGTCCACGCCTTAAAGGTGTAGCCTTCTTTTACGGGATTATTGAGCGTAAAGTCTTCATCGTCAACCGTGTATGTTGTTTTATTTTCAACTTCCGGCTCGCCGTCATTGAGGTGATAAGTGATATTGTACTCTACCGCTTTCTTCTCGCTGTAAAGCTTGGTATCCTTGTCGATAGTGTCGCTGTCAAAATTGAAAGGCTCACTGAGATCAGAATTGGTATACCAATTATCGCCGATATCGTATCCGCCTATATCCATAGGCTCAAATGAGGGCTTTGCTACAGTAGCGCCGTTATTGTGATATTTAGAATCAAGGAAATTATCATCATTGCCTAAATAGAAATCAACGGCAAATACAGTATTCTTTTCGCCATCGTTATTGAGAACAGGATATTGCTCTTCTCCCAATTTCTGTTCCCAAATATCGCTGCCCTTCGCAAGCCTATAAGCTACCTCGCCGGAGGTGAGATCATCTGCTGTGAAGGATTCAAGATCGCCTTCAACAACGGTGTTGTTTGCAGCTGCCGAGCTGCCCGCAAGATAATAGCAGTTTTTAATAACGGAAGGAATTGTTTCTATCGGATCCTCACTCTTAAGATAATCGTTATTGGTGCCGTAGAAAATGCCGTAAGCGCTGCTGGGCGTATTGGTGAACTTCGCCGAAGTGTAGCAGTTCTTGATAGTTCCGCCCGAATTGGCGGCAACAAAAGTACCTGCCGAATAATTGGCTTTGATCTGACCGGTAACGCCGCAGTTTTCAATAGTACCGCGGTTTCTTACGCAGAATATTGCTGAGAAGAAATCGCCTACCATATTAGCGTTTTCAACAAAAAGATTTTTGATCGTGCCGAGGTTTATGCCGAAAAGACCGGTTGTGTAATACTTATTGCCGCCGGTATGGTCGGAATAAAGATTTATGATCTTATGACCTTTACCATCGAACGATCCGCTGAATGAGTTCAAATCGGAAATACCCTGAGGGGAACGACCGATGGCGACCCAGTTTTCGCCGCTAAGATCGATATCCTGTGTGAGCTCATAATACGCGTTCGTATATAATTGCTGATCATCGATACCGGTCTTGTAAGCGTAGCCGCCGTTGATCTTGTTACGCATCAAAACAAGATCTTCCTTGCTTTCGATTTTGAAAGGATCACTATCGACGCCTTGCCCACTACTAAAAGCAGCCGATTCATCGACCGGCGGAGCAACAGGTTCCGCAGAAAGCGGACCGTCTTCAGCTGAAGCAACATACATCGACGAGAAAAGAGAAAAGACGAGAACGCACGCAAGAAGTACGCTTAAAATTCTCTTGCCTTTCTTTCCTTTTGCAATCATTGTTACTACCTCTACTTTCTGATAATAGTTATTGCAACCCGTGCAAGCGAGCGTAGCTATACAAGCCAACAAGCGCTTACACGATTAGCCGAGATAATGATAACACGGCGCGAAACAAAAGTCAACTATTATTATTAAAGAAAATAATCAAAAGAATAATTAAAAAATCCTATATTTATGCGGGTTTTGGGAAAGCCGATTTTATCAGTAAACAAGCCGTTTTCGGCGTTTTTTTAAGCCGATTTTTCTTTAAAAAACCGCGCCGAAGCGAAAATTTTTTTAACAAAAAATGCGAAATTCGGAAAAAAGTTTACAAAAAATTTATATTTTCCGACCTCTCGGCGCTCATTTGCGAGAGAAAATAAAGAAAAAAGACAACAAAAAAGAGGGTAAAGGAGCATTGCTCCCCTACCCTCTTTTGTTGCATTCTGCACACAGCCGCTTCTTTACATAACAAAATCTTTTCTTTTATTAGAGCGGTTATCTTGTTCAACAAGTTTAGCTTTGCTCAAAGTATCAATGTAAATGCGCACTTCTTTTATTGCCTCAGCAACCTTATTGTGTTCTAATTTGTAATTTTTAATATATCTTGTTTTTGCCTCCCAACTTGTAAACATTTCTGCTCTTTCATAAATGAATTTTGTCAACATTAAATCAACATTGCGCTCTTTTGCTAATTGAATTATTTGTTCAATCTCGTGAGTTCGGATTGCTTCAACTCCATTCATTTCCAACATATGCTTCAATGAAAGTTCAACAGCCTGTTGCAAGTGGTAACCTACATAATTCAAATAAGCTTCATCGTGTATAAGCTCACTGTTATAAATAATTTCGGCACAGTTAAGATTTTGTATCGCCTTGTCAAGCAGCGTCTCATAATTATTGCTCATAAACCAATACTCCCGTTTTAAATATTTCTTCTTTTAAATCTTTATCAACAGTAAAATTAGTCCATAAATCATAAACGAAATCAAAATATTTGTCTATGATTTTTTCATTCTTATCAAGCGTAACATATATATCAACATCACTTCCGGAGTGACATCTTTCAGTAACGCTTGAACCAAATATCATAATACTTCTTACATTCTTATTTATTTTGAAATAATCAACAAATTCCTTTACCTTTCGTTGCTGTATAGGATAAATATATTCACAATTTTTAAATGGATCATCAACTACGACTTTATATTGCGTCATTGCAATCACCCCCATATCTACTGTTAATTATATCATTGTTATTATATTATTTCAATATTGTCTGTGAAATTGTCTGAAAGTCAATATAATATTCTATCTTTCATACGATTCACAGCGTTTTGTCTTTTCTTGAGAACAAAATTTGAGCCAAGCGGGGTTCTTGCACAATTCCGCCCTGATATCCATCAGCGCCTTCATCGCCGTTGAATATTCGATGCGGTCGGCATCACGAAGGACATATTGGCGTTGCATAATTTCATAAGCGGATTTGACATTACTATTTTCGGCTGCTTCGATGAGGTTCATTAGATTTTCTTACATAGGATTCTGATGCAAAGAGTTTGTCAATAAAAATGCGTTCTATTGTGATTGTCTGTACTTCAAAAGGCTTTACATCATATTCTGTTTCCAATATTATCCTTTGCTCGTCGGTTGCAAGGTCATAAAGCATCGGCGTGATTGAAAGACTTGTGACCGGCTCGCTGATTGTAAAGGAAGTCGCCTCTATTTTTAACTTTCCAAAGCGTTGAAGGGAATCACCGGAATCATACCCTGTTACAGGTTCATAGGTATAGATGGAAATAATCTCGGAACGGTTAGTTTCACCCTGTTCCCGAACACGGGGAAGGCTGAGATATTTCTTCGTGGCATTTTCCAGGCGCTTTTTGTTCTGCGCATTGGTACAGCCTCTTGTATCGACCGAAAGGTCAATATCTTCTGAAAAGCGATTGGTGGTTCTTAACGCTTTGTACAGTGCTGTACCGCCTTTAAAATATGCGGGTAAACCGTCTTTTTGTTTTTCAGCAAGCTCTGACAAAATAAGCACAACATAATAATCCTTTTCCAGCACATCCGTGCGATACCCGGTTTTCTTGTGGATATCTTCTATCAAAACGCGAAACGCATTAGTATCTTGATGAAGTTTCATTTCAGATCTCCTTCATTTGCTACACGGGCAAGCTGTAGTACTGTTTTTTTATTGTAGTATCTGTAAGCAAGGGAAAGCAAACGGTCATACCCAAGTCCGGCTTGCCGGATATACTCCGCTAACAGAGCATATGGATGTGCAGCATCAACAGGAGCTTTATCCAGCAAGTCCAAAATATCAAGGAATTGCAATTCCAATTTGTTGCTCCCTGTCACCTTTGTTTTAGGTGGGCGTATCAAAACCCCAAGTCTGCCGTCCGTCCGAGTGCAATTAGTGGCTCTGTTAGTTGCAATGCACCTTTCTCTCGGAAGTTGTGTAGTCAATCCCATACGATAAAGCATAGAATATCCTGTTTCATAACCGATGTCTGGTAAAATGTATTTATCGGCTATCAGGCGTTCTGTGTCGATCCCAGCCTCACCAAATGGCGTAAGAGCCGTTAAATAATAGATACCCTTTTGATAAAATCGAAGCATAGGAACCGCTTTATTGTCCATAATTCGTTTAAAAGCAACCGAAGTCGCAGCTGCCGCTTCTTTTTCCTGTAATCCGTATTGCCCTGCAAGCTTCACAGCAATGTTACCCGTATAGATCGGTTGCCCGGTTTCATAGCACAATAACTGTTTCCGTATAAATTCTATATATGTCAATTTAAACGCCTCCTTTTGATATATTATATGCGAAATATTTTTATTTATACCGTTATTATTATATCGCATTTAACATTTTTGTCAATATTCCAGGCGGTGTCGGGTGGATTTTTTTCCTTTTAATTTTGACAATTTTGCAAAATCATCTTGACAACCCATTATAAAAAAGACTAAAAGGAACGGTAGAATCTAAACAAAAAAAGGCAAGGGAGCGTTGTTCAGGACTCTTCCAATAAAACAGTATCTAAACAATACTGATAAAGGGTAACTACCAAACAGGGGTGCAACAAATAAAAAAAGAGTATTGAATGAATGTTTCAATACTCTTTTTAGCGAATTTTGCAATTGTAAATCCAAGCAATCAAAAAGGAAAAAGCCCCCTGCTTGCGCAAGAGGCTTATTTGGTGGCTCACGAAGGCGTACTATTAAACCCCTATGCAACTTTTAACTCATTCGCTTCAGCATAATTTTTAATAAAGCCAACTTTATATCTAATGCTGATGCGTTCGGCTGCGCCCGTTTCCTTTACATACACTTTATCAATGATTGAGGCAAAATCGGAAGCAGTCGGAGATTTACAATTATTTATTTCGATAAGAGTATTTATCCAACTTCTCACATAAGACTCGCTTATGCTCGTCTTTTTTATGATTTTATCACAAGAATCAATCATTTGCAATAATTCATCAAGCTCTTTATTATATTTTTCACTCATTATTGCAAACATTTGCTTAGTTATTACATTGTTAATCTTATCATTATATAGATCGTCCATAGTTTGCTCAATCATTTTCACTCGGCTATTATATTTAATCATTTTATTTTTAGCACTATTGGACTCACTTAGATTGTTTCTAAGGATATTTTGCATTATGTTTTTGAAAAACAGATTTTTGTTTTTGTAATATTCTCTGACAATTTCAGCTATATCTTCATTTATTAGCTCAAGCAAATGATCTTCCCTTATAAAGTGCGAAGAACAGGTAGAGCTACCTGAATTGTTGTATTTGGCGCAGCGATAACAGCGTTTGTTATGTTTTATAGTTGCGGCGAGCTTTCCACCGCAATCGTTACAAACGAGCAAGCCCGAAAAGAGAATAGGCAGTCTTTCTCCCGATTTTCTTTGTCTGTTTCTGTGCTGATCGCTATTTAGCGCCTGTTCGGTCGCAATTCTTAAATTCTCATCAATTATGGCTTCGTGAGTACCATATACAACGATCTGCTCTTTCTTGTCAACAAATCGTCTTTGCTTTAGTTTATATGATACATTTTCGCGTTTGTGCTGTACCATATTGCCAAAATAAACCTCATTTTTTAAAATTTCGTATATTGAATGTGAAGTCCACGCCGAGCCTTTATATTCTTTACCTAATTTTTGGCACCTATAAGTCATTGGGGAAAGGATATTATTCTTGTTTAAATTCTCGGCTATTTCTCTGCCGCTTTTGCCCTTTGAAAATTCAATAAAAATATGCTTCACAACCTCTGCCGCCTCTTTATCAACGATCAATTTGTGTTTGTCAAGAGGTGACTTGCTATATCCGTATGGAGCATATGAGCCGACAAATAGTCCTTGCTTTGCAGATGCCTTGAGAGAGCTTCGGATCTTTTTGGATATGTCTTTTACATAATATTCGTTGAACAGCAGCTTAAAATCTGCAACATCGTTGTCATCTATTCCACCTTTGGTGTCAACATTATCGTTTATCGCTATGAAGCGAACACCTTTTGACGGGAATATTTCGTCTTTGAGTTCCCCTACCCTTGTTGTGTTTCGTCCTAATCGGGACAAATCCTTAACTATTACGCAATTTATTCTTCCGATGTTAATATCAAACATCATATCTGAAAATCCAGGTCTGTCAAATAATGAGGTGTGATAGCGATAGCGGCAAAAAGCTAATAAAATCAATGGTTTTGCGGACAGCGGATAGACAG
>CANQJS010000006.1 GCA_947624285.1 uncultured Clostridia bacterium
CCCTCCTGTAGTAGTTTCTTTCATTCTACCACAGGAGGGGCCTTTTTTCTATTGTCCATTTTTACTGGACTTGTGCAATTAAACTTCGGGATTTTATTTGATCAAATACAGATTAAAAAAAAGCGGGAAGCGCGCGCAGCGCTTCCCGCTTCTGATTAAAGCGAATTTATTATTGCCTTCATTTCATCCATATGCTTTTCCATATCGGCAACAAGGGCAAGCTGATTTTTTGCTCTCACAAGATTGTGCTCAGGGTAAGCCGTTTTAAAATATGTGTCTCCGTTGAGATAATCGGTGAGAAATCTCATTGCGCACTCGAAGGTCATAAGCAGGGCGGAAAACGCGAGATTATCCTTTTCGGCTTGATCAAGGCTTTGACCAGCTTGCGAAAGGAAGCCCTCGGCATACGCTTTGAAATATTCAAGATTTATACCGACCTTTGAGAGATCCGCCTCGTCCTCGGCGGCGGTGTTCGCGCCGAAGCGTATGGAATCGCCGAAATCATACAGCGCAAGCCCCGGCATAACCGTATCAAGGTCTATAACACAGATCGCCTTGTTTGTATTTTTATCAAATAAAACATTATTCAGCTTTGTATCGTTGTGCGTAACGCGAAGCGGCAAGCGCCCATCGCTTATCATATCGGTAAATCGGGAGCAGTAAGCGCTTCTGTCGTTCACAAATTTTATCTGCTCCTCGCAGGTGTTTTTTCTGCCCTTGGCGTTTTTCTCAACCGCGGGAAGAAATTCCGTTTCATACCTGTGCTTTGTATTGTGAAATTCGGGCAAAGTCTCATACAGCGTTTCGGCGGGAAAATCGGCAAGCAGCTTCTGAAATCTGCCGAATGCTATGCCGCTTTGCCTGAAAAGCTCGGCGCTGTCTGCGCTGTTGTACCCAACGGAATCGCTCACAAACACATAAGCCCTGTAAAGCTTGCCGTCCTTTGCGGTATAGTACTTCTTGCCGTCCACGGTTTTAATAAAATTCAAGGTCTCTCTGTTTTCATCGCCGCCGGACGCTTTGATTTTTTCTCTAAGATAAGAGGTAACGCCGAAAATATTATCCATCAGCTTATCAACATCGCTGAAAACATTTTTGTTTATTCTTTGAACTATATATTTTTTTTCTTCGCCGTTATCTTTATATGTAACGAGAAAGGTGGAATTTATATGACCGCTGCCATACGGAATATGGCTTTCATAGCTGCCTGAGAAATTAAAATTGTTTAAAACTTCAAATATGTTATCCATATTCCCTCCAAAATCACAACAAGTGCTTTTGCCGCAAATAATAAATATGCGATTATTATACAATATTTTATTCGTTATTTCAATGAGTATTGCAAATTATGCGCTTATTTTATATAACAGGAAAATCGCGTTTTCTTTTGAAAAATCGACTTAAACTTATCTCTTTGCAGAGAGCGCGCCTTTCGGATAAAAAAAGCGATTTCACTTGAGAAACCGCTTTATGTGTTACAAATTTATCATTCGCGCCGCAGAGCGTCGATAGGGCTCATCATCGCAGCTTTTCTGGCGGGATAAATGCCGAAAAACAGACCGACTCCGCTTGAGAAGAAAAGCGCAAGCAGAATTATCCACCAAGTGACCTTTGGCTGAATACCCATCAAGGCGCACGCGCCGAACGCGCCCAAAACGCCCAAAACAAGACCTATCAAGCCGCCCATCAGGCAGAGAATGACGGATTCCGTCAAAAATTGCAATGTTATTACACGGGTTTTAGCTCCGAGTGATTTTCTTATGCCTATTTCCCTTGTGCGCTCAGTTACCGAAACAAGCATAATATTCATTACGCCTATTCCCCCTACTATCAGCGATATAGCGCCTATGCACGCGATGAATGTGGTGAGCACCTGCATTACAACATCGACTATTGCGATATAAGTTGCCATATCCTGCGCCATATAAAGATTTTCATCAAAATTGCCGTGAGCCGCCTTGAGATAATTGACTGCCGCGTTGCCTACCGCTTCGTTGTTAGCGCCCTCCTCGGCAACAACAAACAGCATATTCAGCTTTTCTTCGGCGCCCGTTATTGCCGAAAGAGTTGTGCATGGCAACATAAGCATTACTGTAGTGGAATCACCCGCAGGCATCATCATCATCATATTTGAAGAGTTAGTGCCGCTCGCCGACATTACGGAGTTTATATCGGCAACACCGATTATCTTTACCTTTTTTGTTGCGTTGCTCGATGATACGGTAATGTATTCGCCCACAACATCCGCGTAGCCGTAAGCCAATTCCGCGCTGCTTGTTTCAATAAGAGCAACGGGAGCGGCGGAGTTATACTCATCTTCCGAAAAAAATCTGCCGTAGTTGCAGCCTTTTTTCATCGCATAGACCATATCGGAATTAGAGCCCATCATCATCGCGATGGCAGACTCCTCGTTTGTATCGAGAACGGCGCGGGCGACGCCCATCATCAAAGGCGCGCATCTGTCAACTCCGTTTACTCTGGATTTTATATTTTCTATATCTTCAAATGTGATATAATCGTCATCGTCAGCCTTTGACGGGTCAACGGACAGGACAACGGCATTTGAGCCCATTTCCTCGATGAGGGACACTATATAGTCTCTTGCGCCGGTGCCTGCGCCGACTATCATAATGACCGAACTGATGCCTATGATTATACCCAGCATAGTCAAAAGCGAACGCAGCCAGTTTGCCCTTATACACTTTATGGCAATTTTAAAACTTTCTGCTAAATTCACTGCGGTATCTCCTCAATTTGAAACTTTTACTTCAAAGGACTCTTCTTCATAGGTGGTCAAAGGCGCATAAATAATTCTGTCGCCCTCTTTAAGACCGCTTTTTATTTCGTATTCGGTGTAGGACATCGCGCCCGTTTCTATCTTGGTTTTGGATACTGTTTTCTCGTCTTGGTTATAGAGATAAACATATGTGCCTGTTTTATCGTGTATCATAGATTCCGAGGGGATCGTCGGCACGCTGAGATGCTCGCCCACGGAAATTTCGACTCCGGCGTCAAATCCTACTATGATATTATCGTCGGGATTGTCAACGGATATCTTAACATCGACGCCCGCGCCTGTTTGAGTAAGGCTGGACATTCCGCTGATACCCATCATAGAGCCTACGGAATCCAACAGTGAGCCGTCCGAGCCGCCTCCGGCAATGGGAGCTTTTGAAATAACCGAGCCCGTATAATTTCCGTAAGCGGTAGTTATCTTAACGGGCATACCCACTTCCACCTTATGAATATCGTATTCGCCGAGTGAAACTGTAACCGTCATTTTATCGAGGTTTTGCAGAGTTATCCCGCTTGAAATAAGAGAAGTTTGCTGACCCGGGGCTATTGAGCAATCCGTTATAACGCCGTCAAAATCAGCCGTCCATCCAGCCGCCAAAGCCTGCTTTGATTCGTTGAGAGCGTCCAGCGCTTCTTTCGTTGTGTTCACAAGCTCTTTTCTCGTATCCAAAAGCGTATCGGAAGAAAGCGTGGAATAAATCTGCTTTTCCGCATTATAGGAAGCCATCATGATCTCATCGTAGGCAAGCTTTGAAGCATCCTTTTGAAGCTGAGAAAGAGAAGAATCCGCCGCGTTCGCGCCCCACTGCTGAGAGTTTATCGCCGCCCTTATCTGCTCAAGTGCTTTTTCGAGAGAAACTCTGAGCGTTGACGCTTTAATGTTTCCGTTATCTATTTCACGGTTGAGCGCATCAACAACGGCATTGGCAATAGCGCTCGGCGATGTAACTCCGTTATCGAGCTGACCGGCGATTGTCTGCATAACAACGGACAGTATCAAATTTGTAGTTTGAGTGTCATCGGAAAGCGAATTAACTATATCCGTTATCCGAGCGATTGCCTTATTGTAAGTATCCGCGATCGAAGACTGCAATTTGTTGCTGCCGGTTGAAACGCTTTTTTGAAGCGCGTTTATTTCCTTTTGAAGAGCGGATATTTTGCCGTTTAATTGAGAAAGATTTGCTTTTGCCTCTTTTTGGGAGGACACGGCGTCATTATATCCGTCCTTCGCCTTTTCGTAGGATTTTTGAAGATTTTTTATCTGTTCGTCATATGAGGAAGTATCAAAAGTAGCAAGTCTGTCGCCCTTCTTTACCTCATCGCCGACCTGAACAAAAACCTCTTTGACCGTTGCCACAATATCTACCTTATAGCTTTTTACCGTGCCTGCCGAGACGGTTCCCGTGGCGTCTACCGTTTCGTAAATATCGCTTTTTCCTATCGTGTAAAGCTCAACTCGAGGTACGCTTTGATCAATGGCATAAGCAGTTATGCCCGCAGCTATTCCGGCAACAGCCAGCACAATGCAGACAGCGATTATTATCTTTTTCTTTTTGCTTTTTTTAACAACAGCCATATCCCGCAAACCTCGTAACATCAAAGAATTATGTAATTTCAAGATTTAGTATAATTCCGATTTGTATAAAAGTCAATAACTGACAGTAAACGCATTTGTAAACATTTAGTTAAAAATTTTTTAATAAAAATCACGGCGGAATATCAGCGCCGAGCGAGGGCTTTTTTGCCTATATCTTTTCTGAAATGCTTTCCATCAAAATTTATTTTTTCAACGGCGGCATATGATTTTTCAAGCGCCGATTTCAAATCTTTTCCAAGCGCCGTAACACCCAAAACTCTTCCGCCGGAGGTGACCAATTTCCCGTCTTTAATCGCCGTTCCCGCGTGATAGACGGTAACGCCTTCAAGCTGCCCGTTATTGAGACCGGTTATCTCCAAGCCCTTTTTGTAAGATTTCGGATAGCCGCCCGACGCGAGAATCACGCAAGCGCAGGCGTCATCTGACCATTCAATATCAAGATTTGAAAGCGTTTCGTTGTTTATAGCCTCAAAAATATCCATAATATCTGTTTTAAGACGCGGCAAAACAACCTGCGTTTCGGGGTCGCCGAATCGGCAGTTATACTCTATAACTTTCGGCCCTTTCGGAGTAAGCATAAGCCCGAAATATAAGCAGCCCTTAAATGTTCTGCCCTCGGCGTTCATCGCGTTAACGGTAGGAATAAATATTTTCTCCATACATTCGGCGGCGATCTCCTCGGTATAGTGCGGATTAGGAGAAACAGTGCCCATGCCGCCCGTGTTCAGCCCTTTATCGTTATCAAGAGCTCTTTTATGATCCATAGAGGAAACCATCGGCTTAACGCATTTTCCGTCCGTAAACGCAAGCACGGATACCTCGGGGCCTGTGAGAAATTCCTCAACAACAACATGATTGCCGCTCTCACCGAATATTTTATCCTGCATTATCTCTCTTACGCCCGCCTGCGCTTCCTCAAAGCTTTCGGGGATAATAACGCCCTTGCCGAGAGCAAGACCGTCCGCCTTGATGACCGTGGGGTATTCATTTTTTTCTTTTATGTAGGATATGACCTCGTTCGCATCGTCAAACACCTTATATTCGGCGGTAGGTATGCCGTATTTGAGCATAAGATTTTTTGAAAAGACCTTTGAGCCCTCTATTATGGCGGCGTTCGCCTTCGGTCCGAATGTGGCAAAGCCTGCGTCGTTAAGAGCATCCACCATTCCCGCCACAAGCGGGTCGTCGGGTGCGACAACTACAAAATCCGCCTTTATTTCCTTTGCGAGAGCAACAACGCCGTCTATATCGGTTGCCGCGACCGGATAGCACCGCGCATCATATGAAATACCGCCGTTTCCTGGGCAGCAGGCAATTTCCGTTACCCTCGGCGATTCCTTGATTTTTCTGATAAGCGCGTGTTCTCTTCCGCCGCCGCCGACTACCAAAACCTTCATAATAACACTCCTTATAACCGTAATAATCAACTAAAGCAAAGGACTGATTGCCCTTTGCTCTAATTTTTATGCGTTTTTATTTACTATTCTCTCTTTTTCGCTTCCCGTTTCAAGGTCGATAAAGCGGGTGAAAAGCGACACCTTATTGTCCTCATTGAGATTATCCCAGATGACCTTTGTAAACTCGTCTATATCGTCTGTTTCTATGCAAACAGGCGTGGGCTCGCCCTCAAAGGACGGTATCGGATCTCCGTCGCACTTATAGGTATGTATAAAATGACCGAGACCCGCCCTTGCGGGGTACTCATAGAAAAATCTGAGGCATTCGGGCTGCCCCATATTTGATTTGAGAATTGAGAGATTATAATCTCCGTTCGGCTTTACAACGCCGGATATTCTGGGGGTATAGTTGGGCGCGTCGGGCTCAAACTCACGGGTGAGCAGAGCGTGACGGTAGCAATGACCCTCTTTCATAAAATCATATATGGTATCCGTCTGATCGCCGTTTGTAACAATGGTTTTTCCGTCCAATTTCAAAACGGGATTATATATGATGAGGCTCGGATCGACCATTTTTGACTCGTCAAACGCCTTTGTGCGTATGCCTCCCCTGCCGTTTTTCTCAAAAATACGGTTGCGGCTGTTTTCGCTTCTGCCCATAATAAAATAGGCGATAACGGCGTTTTTGCCGTTCGGGCTTTTTCCGAGAATTATGCCCCTGCCCGGATAAGTGTTTGAGGATAATTCCTTTGCAATATTCTTTATTTCCATACTATCACCTTATTCCACAACTGTTTTGTTGCCCACTATTTTTATTCTGCCCTCGCAAAACAGGGAGACCGCCTTCGGCAGTATCACCCATTCGCATTGCTCCATAACTCTTTTTTGCAATGTTTCGGGCGTATCGTCATTTTTTATATCTATCGCTTTCTGGGCTATTATCGGCCCCGCGTCGCAATCCTCGGTAACAAAATGCACCGTTGCGCCCGTAAGCTTTACTCCGCTTGCCAAAACCGCCTCGTGAACATAAAGCCCGTAAAATCCCTTTCCGCAAAACGACGGTATGAGAGCGGGATGGACATTCATCATTCTGCCCTCAAAAGCTTTTACGATTTGCGCGTCAAGGATCGTCATAAATCCGGCGTAGACAACAAGATCAGCCTTTGCCTCAGTAAGCGCGTGTGTTATCGCCTTTGTGTAGGCGTGAATATCGTCATATTCTTTCCGCGGGATAACGCGAGTGGCAATGCCGTTTTGCTTTGCCCTTTCAAGGGCGTAAGCTCCTGCCTTAGACGATATAACGCAGGTTATTCTGCCGTTTTTTATTTCTCCCCTGTTTTGAGCGTCGATAAGCGCTTGAAGATTTGTACCCCCGCCCGAAACAAGAACGGCTATGTTCAGCATAACTCCACTCCCTTTTCGCCGGATCTGATTTCGCCTATTATCGCCGCATCCTCGCCCGAGGCTCTCAAAACGGCGACAGCCTCGTCCGCTTTATCGGAGTCAACGGCGATTACAAGACCCGTGCCCATATTAAAGGTGTTATACATATCCCTTTCGGGTATTCTTCCCTGGTGCTGAATAAGGTCGAATATGGGCTTTTTAAAGCATTTGTCTTTCTCTATGTATGCGGTATAACCGTCCTTTAGCATACGGGGCACATTTTCGTAAAATCCGCCGCCCGTGATATGGGATATGGCGTTTACTCGAACTTTATCCATAAGCGCGAGCAGAGGCTTTACATATATTCTTGTAGGTGTGAGAAGCTCCTCGCCTAAAGTTTTGCCGAGCTCCGACACATATACGCTTACGCGCTCCTCGTTTATATTGAAAACCTTTCTGATGAGCGAAAAGCCGTTGGAATGAACGCCCGATGACGCTACGCCGATAAGGGCGTTGCCTGCTGTGATGCTGTCTCCCGTAACGATTTTATCCATATCGGCAATACCTACCGTAAAGCCCGCAAGATCGTATTCCTCATTCGGCATAAGCCCGGGATGCTCGGCAGTTTCGCCTCCCACAAGCGCGCAGCCCGCCTGAACACAGCCGTCCGCCACGCCCTTTACTATCTGCTCGATTTTTTCGGGATAATTCTTTCCGCAGGCGATATAATCAAGAAAAAACAAGGGCTTCGCGCCGCTGCAGGCAACATCGTTTACACACATAGCAACGCAGTCTATTCCGATAGTATCGTGCTTATCCATAAGAAACGCCAGCTTGAGCTTTGTGCCCACGCCGTCAGTTCCGCTTACGAGAACGGGGCGCTTATAATCCTTGGCGGCAATTTCAAACATTCCGCCGAAGCCGCCTATTCCGCCCACAACGCCCGGTATTACCGTTTTTGCAACATGGGATTTGATCCTCTCTACGGACTCATACCCCGCCGTAATATCAACACCCGATTGCGCGTAGCTTTTGCTGAAACTTTTTTCCATAAATTAAACTCCTTGTTTATATCTCCTTGAGTTTTTCCTGAAGCGCTCTGTCTTTCTCTATTACGGCGTTTGCCATATCACGCCTCATATCCGCCAACCTTGTCATAAGTGCGTCATCACCCACGGCGAGTATTTCCGCCGCAAGCAGAGCCGCGTTTTTCGCCGCGTTTACGCCTACCGTGGCAACGGGAATACCCGGCGGCATCATAACAGTGGCAAGCATTGCATCCATACCGTCAAGCACCTTTGCCGAGCAAGGTATTCCTATAACGGGCAGTATGGTCGACGCCGCGAGCACTCCTCCCAAATGCGCCGCCATTCCCGCCGCGGCTATAATAACGCCGAAGCCGTTGTCAACGGCGTTTTCGGCAAAGCTCTGAGCCTGCTTGGGGGTGCGGTGGGCGCTCATTACCCTTACCTCGGTTTCTATTCCGAGTTCTTTGAGCTGCTTTATTGCGGGGGTCACTACGGGCAGGTCGCTGTCCGACCCCATAATAATGGCAACCTTCTTCATAAAAAATCCTCCGTTTTAGGCTTAAACCGCCGCGCCGCCTATTGAGCCGCGCGGCATCACGCTATGTTTTATCTATTTTACAATATACGCCTTCTATTTTCAATAGAAAGAACGAAAAAATACAAAAAGGAACGCTGTTTAAAGCGTTCCTTCGATATTATCTTAAACAAGCTCTATAATGCACATTTCGGCTGCGTCGCCGCGGCGGGGACCTGTTTTGATAATACGGCAATAACCGCCGTTTCTTTCGCTGTATTTCGGAGCGATTTCATCAAAAAGCTTCTTGACAACATCCTCTTTGGTGACATATGCAAGAACTTGCCTTTTTGAATGAAGGGTATCGTTTTTGCCGAGAGTGATCATCTTCTCGGTCATTGCACGAACTTCCTTTGCTCTTGTAACGGTTGTTTCAATCTTGCCGTTTTCTAAAAGATAAGTAACCATTCCTCTGAGCATAGCCTTCCTGTGGTCGGTAGGTCTGCCCAACTTTCTGTTACCTGGCATAGAAATTCCCTCCTTTAGTCCTCATCGTGACTCAGGCTGAAACCGAGGGAGGCAAGCTTGCCGATGACTTCGTCAAGGCTCTTGCGTCCGAGATTTCTAACCTTCATCATATCTTCTTCGGATTTTCCGATCAAATCTTCTACTGTGTTGATTCCTGCTCTCTTCAAGCAGTTGAAAGAACGAACTGAAAGATCAAGCTCTTCAATTGTCATTTCAAGTACCTTTTCCTTGCCGTCGTCATCCTTTTCAACCATTATTTCCTTGTTTCCTACCTCTTCGGAGAGGTCAACAAAGAGTCTGAGATGGTCGTTGAGGATCTTCGCCGCAAGAGAGGCTGCCTCGTCGGCGGGAATTGTCCCGTCCGTTTCAACATCAAGAATGAGCTTGTCAAGGTCAGTCTGCTGTCCTACACGAGTGTTCTCCACGGTATAATTAACCTTAAGAACGGGGGTATAGATAGAATCCACCGCGATAGTGCCTATCGGAAGATCCATTATCTGCTTATTGCGGTCGCAGGGAACATATCCCCTGCCGCTGTCGGCGGTGAGCTCCATAATGACCTCGGCGCCCTCGTCAAGATACGCGATATGAAGCTCGGGGTTGAGAATCTCAACATCGGAGCCGTGCTCTATATCGCCCGCGGTGACCTCGCCCTCTCCACGCGCTTTAATGTAGAGAGTTTTCGGGTTTTCATCATGTATCTTGAGAATAATGTTTTTAAGATTCAATACTATTTCCGTAACATCTTCCTTAACATGGGGAATAGTAGAAAACTCGTGTAACACACCATCAATCTTAACGGAAGTAATGGCGTAGCCGGGAAGGGATGAGAGAAGCACTCTTCTCATACCGTTTCCGAGAGTCGTTCCGAAACCTCTTTCAAGGGGCTCTACTACAAACTTTCCTACGCTTCTGCTTCCCTGAGTAGATAACTCTACTATTTCGATATTCGGCTTGTCAATTTCTATCATTTAAAAGCCTCCTAAAAATAAATTTGTTGCATAAATAAAAGAAATTATCAATTATTATTTGGAATAGAACTCAACGATGAGATGCTCCTCAACGGGCGTTTCTATCTCTTCCCTTTCGGGAGCTCTGAGGATCTTAGCCTCCATAGCGTCGGCATTCTTTTCCATCCAAGCGGGAACGGGTCTGGAGGCGTTTGCCTCGGCGATGCCCTTAAATTCATCTGTGGTTTTGCTTCTTTCTCTTACAGCAACAACATCACCGGATGAAAGCAGATAAGAAGGAATATCAACTTTTCTGCCGTTTACGGTGAAATGCGCGTGGTTTACAAGCTGGCGTGCCTGAGCTCTTGAGCTTGCCATACCTGCCTCGTAAACTACATTATCCAAACGGCTTTCGCAAAGCTGCAGAAGATTTGTACCTGTAACTCCCGCCTTTCTTTCAGCCATAAGGAAATATTTGTGGAATTGGCTTTCGGAAATTCCGTAGTAGCGGCGAGCGCTCTGCTTTGCGCGAAGCTGCATACCGTATTCCGAAGTCTTTTTGCGGTTTTGACCGTGCTGACCGGGTGCGTAAGAACGGCGGTCTATCGCACATTTGCCTGTGTAGCATCTGTCTCCTTTAAGGAAGAGCTTTTTGCCCTCGCGGCGGCAGAGCTTGCAGACAGGTCCTGTATATCTTGCCATATCAAGTAACCTCCATTAAATTATACACGACGCCTTTTGGGCGGGCGGCAGCCATTATGAGGAATCGGCGTAACATCCTTGATAAGAGTAACGCTGAGACCAACGGATTCAAGCGCTCTGATAGCGGATTCGCGACCTGCGCCCGGTCCTTTAACATAAACTTCAACAGTTTTCATACCGTGCTCCATTGCGGCCTTGGCAGCTGTTTCGGCAGCGGTCTGAGCGGCAAACGGAGTGGATTTTCTTGAGCCCTTAAAGCCCATTTCACCCGCAGACGCCCACGAAACCGCGTTGCCCTGCGTGTCGGCGATAGTAACGATAGTGTTGTTGAAGGTTGACTGAATATGAACTGTACCACGCTCGATATTTTTCTTCTCGCGGCGCTTGCGCGTGCCGGTAGTGGTCTTTTTTGAAGCCATACTTGTTTCCTCCTACAATTACTTTTTCTTGTTTGCTATGGTCTTTTTGGGACCTTTTCTTGTGCGGGCATTGTTCTTTGAGGTCTGACCTCTGACAGGGAGACCCTTTCTGTGACGAATACCGCGGTAGCAACCGATTTCGATAAGTCTCTTGATATCGAACGCAACATCTCTGCGAAGATCGCCTTCTACGGTTACATTCTTTTCAATATAATCACGAATCTTGGAAACCTCATCCTCCGACAGATCTCTGCAGCGAGTGTCGGGATTGATCCCCGTTGCTTTGATAATCTGAGTGGCGGTCGTTCTGCCGATACCGAAAATATAGGTAAGGCCGATCTCTACTCTTTTATCATTAGGTAAGTCAACACCTGAAATGCGTGCCATATTACTGTTTACCTCCGATTTTAATGTTAGGGCTTAGCCCTGACGCTGTTTGTGCTTTGGATTTTCACAGATAACCATTACTTTTCCATTGCGCTTGATCACTTTGCATTTGTCGCAAATTTTCTTAACAGAAGGTCTGACTTTCATTTTGAATATCCTCCTTAAAATTACTTTGAACGCCAGATTATACGGCCTTTTGACAGGTCGTAAGGTGACATTTCAATCGTTACCCTATCACCGGGAAGTATTCTGATGTTATTCATACGAAGCTTTCCGCTGATATGGGCTAAAACCACATGGTTGTTTTGCAGCGTTACCCTGAACATAGTGTTGGGCAAAACCTCAACCACTGTACCTTCAACTTCTATCATATCTGACTTTGACATCAATTTACCTCGCTATATCAATACGATCAGGATGTTAATATTTAACTGGAATCACATCGCGGCGTATTCGCCTGCAATTGAATAAATCAGAGCTGCGTCATAATGACGGGACCGTTTGGAGTGATCGCTACCGTATGCTCAAAATGAGCCGCGAGCAAGCCGTCCTCGGTAACAACGGTCCATCCGTCTGATAATTGTTTTACCTTAAAGGTTCCCTGATTGATCATCGGTTCAATTGCCAATGTCATTCCGGGTAACAGTCTGATACCACGCCCTTCGTGTCCGAAGTTGGGTACGCTTGGGTCTTCGTGAAGCTTCCTTCCGACACCGTGCCCCACGAAGTCTCGGACTACTCCGTAGCCCCTTTCTTCGCAGTAGGTCTGAATAGCGTGACCTATATCGCCGATTCTGTTGCCGTAAACCGCCTGTTCAATGCCTTTATAAAGACTTTCGCGGGTGGTATCTATCAGCCGCTTTGCCTCGGGAGAGCAAGTCCCTGCAACAAAAGTGGCAGCATTATCGCCGTTATAGCCGTTTTTTTCAGCCCCTAAATCTATGCTGACTATATCGCCCTCGCGGATGATACGGTCTGCCTTCGGGATGCCGTGGATAACCTCGTTGTTTATGGAAATACATGCGGTGGCAGGAAAATCGTAGAGCCCCAAAAAGTTAGGCTTAGCGCCCCTCTTTTTGATAAGGTCATAAGCTATCTTATCAATTTCCTTAGTGGAAACGCCGGGTTTAACGGCCTCGCCTGCCACCAATAATGCTTCAGCGGAGATCCGGCAAGCTTCTTTCATAAGCTCCAATTCTCTTTTGCTTTTAAGCACTACCATGTTAATCCTCCAGTGCCGCAAAGACGAGAGCGGTGGTATCCGCCACATCCTCCTGCCCCTCTACAATTACAAGCTTGCCGAGATTTTGGTAGAAATCCTTGAGCGGCTCCGTCATAGCGTGATATTCCGCGAGCCTTGCCTGCACAGTTTCGGGTGCGTCGTCCTTACGCTGAATCAGCTCGCCGCCGCAGGCGTCGCAAATTCCCTCTTTCTTAGGCTTTTTGTAAAGCAGATGATAGGAATTCGCGCATTTTGAACACACTCTGCGGCCGGAAAGCCTTGCGGCAATCATATCGTCCGGCACTTCTATATCAAGCACCTTATCTATATCCACGCCCATATTTTCCAAGGCCTCTGCCTGAGGTATCGTGCGCGGAAAGCCGTCGAGAATAAAGCCGTTTTCGCAGTCCTTTTCCTTAAGTCTTTCCTGAATGATACCTATCACCACATCGTCGGGAACTAACTGGCCGGCATCGGTATAAGCCTTTGCCTTCAGCCCCATATTCGTTCCTTCCTTAATGGCGGCGCGGATTATATTTCCCGTTGATACGGCGGGAATACCGTATTTTTCTACTATCTTTTCCGCCTGCGTGCCTTTTCCGGCGCCGGGCGCTCCGAGAAGTATAATTTTCATAAGCGCTGCCCTTCCGTTAATCAAGGAATCCTCTGTAGTGGCGCATCATCATCTGAGACTCAAGCTGGCGAACCGTTTCAAGAGCTACACCGCAGAGAATGATGATAGAAGTACCGCCGAGAGAGATCGACATACCGCCGTCTGTTCCATCCGGAGAAAGCGGCGGGATAGCAGCTTCGCATACAAGCGACCAAACTATCGGGAAGAGCGCTACTACCGCAAGCATGAGAACGCCGATGAGAACGAGCCTCGATATAACTCTGAAAATATAGTCCGAGGTCGGTCTGCCCGGGCGGATACCGGGGATGGCGCCGTTGTTCTTGCGAAGATTGTTTGCCATTTCAATGGGATTGTACTGAATCGTGCTGTAGAAATAAGCAAAGAAAATAATCAGCACGAAATACATAATTGCGTACCACCAGCTGTCGCTCTGGAACGCGCCGAAGAATTTCTCCCAAAATGTGCCCGCATACTTATCCGACGGGATAAACATCTGAACGGTGGCGGGAAGCGAAAGAATGGAAGAAGCGAAGATGATTGGCAGAACGCCGCTCATATTTACCTTGATAGGCATATGGGTGGACTGACCGCCGTACATTTTTCTTCCGACAACGCGCTTAGCGTACTGGATAGGTATTCTTCTTTCGGCATTATCCATATATACGATATAAACTATCATAAGCAGGAATATAACGATAACTATCGGTACGAGTATTGTGTAAACGGGACGCCCTGTGCGCAGATACTGCAAAAGCTGCCGCATAAGCGTGGGGAAACGCGAAACTATACCGGCAAAGAGTATAATTGAAATACCGTTGCCTATACCGTCAATAGTTATCTGCTCGCCGAGCCACATTATGATCGCAGTACCGGCTGTAAGCACCACCACTATTACAATGGCTTGGAATACAGCGGCAAAGCCTGTGAATGCGGCGCCGTTAGAGTCAACCATAAGATAATTATTGGCGCGAAGGAAGAAATAATATGCAAGAGACTGAAGAATAGCAAGAGCAACCGTAACATAGCGGGTTATAGAAGCTATCTTCTTTCTGCCCTCTTCGCCCTCTTTTTGCAGATTTCCGAGAGCCGGAATCGCAACAGCGAGAAGCTGCATAATAATTGAAGAGTTGATATACGGGGTGATCGACATTGCGAATATCGTTCCGTAAGTGAACGCGCTGCCGGTCATAAGGCTGAGATAAGTAAGTATCGTGTTGCCCTTGCCCACATCTATTTCGTCAACAATATTGAGGAACGGAACGGGGATTACCGAGCCTATGCGGAATATAAGAATTATAAATGCCGTGAAAATAAGCTTTTTTCTTATTTCGGGAACCTTCCATGCGTTTACGAGGGTTTTTATCATTTATAACACCTCCGCCTTGCCGCCTGCAGCCTCGATTTTAGCCTTTGCCGATTCGCTTACGGCAGCGACCTTAACCGTTAAGGCTTTAGTGAGTTCTCCCTTTCCGAGAATCTTGACGCCGTCAAGCTCCTTCTTGATCAAACCGACTGCCTTGAGGCTGGCGGTGTCTACCGTTGCGCCTTCATCAAATCTTTCCTCAAGAGACGAAAGATTTACAACTGCGTACTCGGTTCTGAAATGATTGTTGAAGCCCCTTTTCGGAACACGCCTCTGGAGAGGCATCTGACCGCCCTCAAAACCGGGACGACGGCTGTAGCCCGAACGCGCCTTTGCGCCTTTGTGACCTTTTCCGGCGGTTTTGCCCTGCCCTGAACCGGCGCCGCGGCCGATCCTTTTAACAGCCTTTTTGGAGCCCTCGGCAGGAGAAAGTTCATATAATTTCATCTATCTGCACCTCCTCTTAGCCTTTGGAAACTTCTACAAGGTGAACGATCTTGTTGATCTTACCCTGAGTTTGAGCATTGTCCGGCTGGACAGTCTCGTTTCCGATTTTACGAAGGCCAAGGGAGCGGGCGGTGGCGATTTGATCCTTCTTGCAGCCGATTAAGCTCTTGACAAGCCTGATTTTGATTTCTGCCATTTTCCACCCCTCCTTAACCTAATATTTCTTTTGCCGACTTGCCGCGAATAAGAGCCACCTGTTCGGCGGTGCGAAGCTTAGCAAGTCCGTTCATAGTTGCCCTTACAACATTATACGGATTGTTTGAGCGGATAGCCTTTGTACGAATATCGGCTATGCCAACCGTTTCAACGACCGCACGCACGGGACCGCCTGCGATAACGCCGGTACCTTTCGGCGCGGGCATAAGCAGAACTTCTCCGGCTCCGAACTTACCCTTAACATCGTGCGGGATCGTCGTGCCTCTGAGGGCAACTCTGATAACATTCTTTTTAGCGTCCTCTATGCCTTTGCGTATGGCATCGGGAACTTCGCCCGATTTGCCGACGCCGAAGCCTACAAGGCCGTTTCCGTCTCCAACTACAACGAGCGCCGAGAATTTGTAAATTCGACCGCCCTTAACGGTTTTGGATACACGGTTGATAGTAACAACTCTTTCTTCAAGTTCTATTGAAGATACATCAATCTTTGCCATAAAGTATTTACCTCCTTCGTTAGAACTCAAGTCCGCCTTCACGGGCGCCGTCCGCAACTGCGGCTACACGGCCGTGATAAACATATCCTCCGCGGTCAAAAACGCATTTTTCAATGCCCTTTGCCTTGGCTCTGTCTGCTAATGTTTTGCCGACAGCCTTAGCTGCCTCAATATTTCCGCCATACTGCGTGAAATCCTTTTCTACCGTTGACGCCTGGGCAAGAGTTACGCCCGCAACATCGTCGATAAGCTGAATGTAAATATTGCTGAGGGAGCGATATACATTAAGTCTTGGACATTCAGCAGTGCCGGAAATCTTTGAGCGTACTCTCTTATGACGCTTCTGTCTTGCCTTATTGGCATCCTGTCTTGAAACCATAGTAATTCACTCCTTTCTTTACTTCTTACCTGTTTTGCCCTCTTTGCGGCGGATATGCTCTTCGGCATATTTGATACCCTTGCCTTTGTAAGGCTCGGGGGGTCTCTTTTCACGGACCTGAGCCGCGAACTGACCTACCGCCTGCTTGTCGGCGCCGGATATTACTATCTGGGTCTGACTGGGACATTCGATTTTAATTCCTTCGGGGGCGCTCATGATGACCTGATGCGAATAGCCGAGGTTCATCACGAGATTTGAGCCCTGAAGCTGAACACGGTAGCCTACGCCGTTTACATCAAGAACTTTTTTAAAGCCCTCCGTTACGCCGTGCACCATATTTGCGATGAGCGCGCGGGTGAGACCGTGAAGCGCTCTGTTTTCCTTTTCGTCGTTCGGTCTCGAAACTTTGATCTCGCTGCCTTCAACACTTACGCCGATGTTCGGATTTTTATCCATAGTAAGAGTGCCGTTCGGCCCTTTTACGGTAACAGTGTTGCCGTCGACGGAAAAATCGACATTGGCAGGAATTGCGATTGGCTTTAAGCCTATGCGTGACATCCTAACTGCACCTCCTTACCAGATAAAAGCCAGAACTTCGCCGCCCACATTCTGCTTGCGGGCTTCTCTGTCCGTCATTACGCCTTTAGAAGTGGAAATTATGGCTATTCCGAGCCCCTTCATAACCTTCGGCATATCCTCAACATTTGAGTATTTGCGAAGACCGGGCTTTGAAACCCTGCGGAGTCCCGTAATTACCTGGGATTTACCCTCGCCGTACTTGAGAGAGGCGCGGATAACGCCCTGCTTTCCGTCTTCTATAACCTTATAACCTTTTAAATATCCTTCATCAACAAGAATCTGAGCTATTGCTTTCTTCATGTTTGACGCAGGAATATCTACCGTATCGTGCTTTGCCGAGTTCGCGTTACGGATTCTCGTAAGCATATCGGCAATAGGGTCTGTAATATGCATTGATATTTCCTCCTTATAAATTTAAGCAATTCTCAGTTCTCACCAAGAAGATTTTGTCATTCCCGGGATCTCGCCCTTATGGGCAAGCTCACGGAAGCATATGCGGCATATGCCATACTTACGAAGATAGGCATGGGGTCTACCGCAGATCTTACATCTGTTATGCTGCCTCGTTGAAAACTTAGCAGGCCTTGCAGCCTTGACTTTCATTGATGTTTTTGCCACGATAATCCCTCCTTAATTCGCAAACGGAGCGCCCAGCAATGTAAGCAGCTCTCTTGCTTCTTCGTCGGTTTTTGCGGTTGTAACCATAATGATATCCATACCGCGCACCTTGTCTATCTTATCATAGTCTATCTCAGGGAAAATCAACTGTTCCTTGATACCCATGGCGTAATTGCCGCGTCCGTCAAAGGAATTGGGATTGATACCCCTGAAGTCACGAACTCTCGGTAATGCGAGATTGAAAAATCTGTCAAGAAATTCATACATCTTGTCGCCGCGAAGAGTTACTTTGACGCCTATCGGCATTCCCTCACGAAGCTTGAAGTTCGCAACGGACTTCTTGGCACGGCACACGATGGGCTTCTGCCCGGTTATGGTAGAAAGATCGTCAACAATGGCGTCCACCACCTTGGAATTGTCGCGAGCCTCGCCGCAGCCAACATTGAGAACTATCTTGTCGAGCTTAGGGATTTGCATAACAGACTTGTATTCAAACTTTTTCATTAACGCAGGAGCTATTTCGCTCTTGTAGGTTTCTTTTAACCTTGCTGCCATTTGCTATGTTCCTCCCTTTCTCAGAATTCGTTGCCGCAGTTTTCCTGCTTGCAAACGCGCTTGCCGTTTTTATGCCCTACTCTTGTGGCTTTGCCGCATTTGGGGCAGACAAGCTGAACTTTTGAGGCATAGAGCGCGGACTCGACCTCGATAAGCCCGCCCTGATCGCCCATCTTTTTGGGCTTAACATGCTTGGTCACCAAATTTACCTTTTTAACGATGACCTTGCCTTCCTTGGGGCTTACGGCGATGACCTCGCCTCTCATACCTTTTGATTTACCGCTTAATACCTGAACGGTATCGCCGGCTTTAACAAACATTTTACTCATTTTCGGCACCTCCATTAAAGCACTTCGGGAGCGAGAGAGAGGATCTTCATATAATCCTTATCACGAAGCTCTCTTGCTACGGGTCCAAAAATACGGGTGCCTCTGGGAGTTTTATCCTCCCTTATAATTACGGCAGCATTTTCATCAAAACGAATGTACTGACCGTCGTCACGACGTACACCTTTAGTTGTACGAACGATGACTGCTTTAACAACTTCGCCTTTTTTGACAACGCCGTTCGGAGCTGCCTTTTTGACGCTCGCCACGATAACATCGCCGATATTCGCATATCTTCTGCCCGAGCCGCCGAGAACTCTTATGCAAAGTATCTCTTTAGCGCCGGTGTTGTCTGCAACTTTAAGACGACTTTCCTGTTGTATCACAGCATTTTCCTCCTTCGTACTGCAAAATAACACTTTGCATCTTGCAGTTATTATTTTAAAACTAATTTATAAAAGCTAATGTAATTCGTAATGATTACTTTGCCTTTTCAATTATATTGACTACGCGCCATCTCTTATCCTTGCTGATGGGGCGGGTTTCCATAATAAGCACTTTATCGCCTACGCCGCAGGTGTTTTCCTCGTCGTGAGCCTTGTACTTAACGGTGCGGTTGATGATCTTACCGTAAAGAGGATGACGAACCTTGTCTCTGATAGTAACGACTACGGTTTTATCCATCTTATCGCTGGTAACGATACCTACTCTTGTTTTTCTGAGGTTTCTTTCGCTCATAATTAAATCCTCCTATCTTAAGAATTTGAGTCTGCAAGCTCAAGCTCGCGCTCCACGGTTTTGATGCGGGCGATGTCTTTTCTTACAGCCTTGATTCTCATAGGGTTGTCGAGCTGATTGATAGCCTGCTGAAAATGAAGATTGAAAAGCTCTTCTTTAAGCTGAGCAAGCTTTGCCGCCCGCTGTTCGGCGCTTAAAGCTCTGATTTCCGAAGCTTTCATTACTGCTCTCCTCCCTCTTGTCCTTTAACTACGAATTTGCATTTGATAGGAAGCTTGTTTGCGGCAAGGCGCATTGCCTCGCGTGCGATACTTTCCTCAACACCCGCGAGCTCAAACATAACTCTGCCGGGCTTAACTACCGCTACCCAGTAGTCAACATTACCTTTACCTTTACCCATACGGGTATCGGCAGGCCTTGCGGTGATCGGCTTATCGGGGAAAATCTTTATCCATACCTGACCGCCGCGCTTTGTGTAACGGGTCATGGCGATACGGGCAGCCTCTATCTGCGCCGCGGTTATCCACGCGGGCTCGGAAGCCTGAAGACCGTACTGACCGTAAGTTACCTTATTTCCTCTTGAAGCCTCACCTGTCATACGACCTCTGTGCTGCTTACGGTGTTTAACACGCTTAGGTAAGAGCATTATTGATTTCCTCCTTCCTTACGACGCTCCCTCGGGCGGCGGTTATTGTTTCTTCTCGGAGTTCTGTTTCTTGACTCGTGAAGAACTTCGCCCTGATAGATCCAAACTTTAACGCCTATGCGCCCGTATGTTGTGGCAGCCTCGGCGGTGCCGTAATCAATATCGGCACGGATAGTTTGAAGCGGGATCGTCCCTTCCTTATAGGTCTCGGTACGGGCGATTTCGGCGCCGCCGATACGGCCTGATACCTGTACCTTGATACCGCGCGCTCCCAGCCTCATCGTATTGCGTATTGCCTGCTTTACGGCGCGGCGGAAGGATACACGCTTTTCAAGCTGCGTTGCGATGCTCTGCGATACGAGGATCGCGTTGAGATCGGGCTGCTTGATCTCCATAATGTTGATGAAAACCTCATCGGGTTTCTTGTTGAGCTTCTTTGCGCAAAGAGCCTTGAGTTTCTCTATCTCCGCGCCCTGCTTGCCGATAACCATACCGGGCTTGGCACAGTGAATATTGATCCTTACACGCTTTGCGTCGCGCTCGATTTCGATTTTCGGAACACCTGCGCTTTTGAGAGTTTCCAGCAAATACTCACGAAGGTTGTGGTCCTCAACAAGAGTGTTTGCAAAGTCGCTCTTCTTGGCATACCAGCGGGAGTCCCAGTTTTTGATTATACCGATTCTTAAACCGGTCGGATTACATTTCTGTCCCATTTAACTTTTCCTCCTGCTCAGTCTTCCATTTCCTTAACGGTAACGGTGATGTGTGATGTTCTCTTGTTTATTCTGTAAGCTCTGCCCTGCGCCCTCGCCTGTATTCTCTTGAGTGTGGGACCGGCGGTTACATTACAGTAGCTTACGAACAATCTTGATGTGTCCATATTATTATTGTTTTCAGCGTTTGCCATAGCCGATTTGAGCACTTTGAGAAGTATCTCCGAAGCAGCCTTCGGCGTGTGTTGCAGAATTGCCTTGGCCTTGTCGCAGGGCTGATTTCTGATTAAATCAAGAACAATCTGTACCTTACGGGGAGAAATACGGACATATGTTGCTTTTGCTGTTGCTTCCATAGTTTGATCTCCTTTCGATTATCTCGATGTCTTTGAACCTGCGTGACCGCGGAAAGTTCTTGTGGGGGCGAATTCGCCCAGCTTATGTCCAACCATATCCTCCGTAACATATACGGGAACATGCTTTCTTCCGTCGTGAACAGCAAAGGTGTGACCTACGAATTCAGGGAAGATCGTGGAACTTCTTGACCAGGTCTTGATGACCTGCTTATCGCCCTTTGCGTTGAGAGCCTCAACCTTTTTGAAAAGGCTTTCTTCAACATAAGGTCCTTTTTTAGTGCTTCTGCTCATTTAATCTTCTCCTTTCCTCTTATTTGCCGTTGCGGCGTCTTACTATCATCTTGTTGGACGCTTTTTTCTTATCGCGGGTCTTATAACCGAGAGCGGGCTTGCCCCACGGTGTAACGGGACCCGGTCTGCCTATAGGCGACTTACCTTCACCACCGCCGTGCGGGTGGTCGTTCGGATTCATAACGGAGCCGCGTACCGTCGGTCTCCAGCCCATATTGCGCTTGCGCCCCGCCTTACCGATTTTGACATTTGCATGGTCGGTGTTGCCTACAACGCCTATGGTCGCCATACAATCGGCGGGAACATTGCGAAGCTCGCCGGAGGGGAGCCTGAGCAATGCGTAGGGGCCTTCAAGAGCCATAAGCTGAGCGCTGTTGCCTGCCGAGCGGGCAAGCTGTGCGCCTCTGCCGGGATAAAGCTCTACATTGTGGATTATCGTACCTACAGGTATGTTCTTCAAGGGAAGCGCATTGCCCGCCACGATATCGGAGTTGGGTCCTGAAACGACCTTGCTGCCTATCTTGAGCCCGTCGGGAGCTATGATATAGCTCTTGACGCCGTCCTCATACTGGATAAGAGCGATATGAGCCGAACGGTTGGGATCGTACTCTATCGTCTTTACCTCAGCGGGCATATCAAACTTCTGCCTTTTGAAATCAATTATACGATACTTTTTTCTGTTTCCGCCGCCGCGGTGGCGAACGGTAATTCTTCCGTAGGAGTTACGACCTGACTTTTTGCTGAGTGCTACGAGCAAAGATCTTTCAGGAGCAACTTTTGAGAGGGAAGAATAATCTGTTACCGACATATTTCTTCTTGACGGAGTAGTCGGCTTATAATTCTTTATTGCCATTATTATTTCTCCTTTCCGGATAACTTTGCGATGAGATGGCGCCCATCATACCTCATCATCCGAAATATTCTCAATTTTCGCTATACTGATACTATATAGTTGCGATTACATCATATCGTTGAAGAATTCGATATCCTTTGAATCCTCGGTGAGGGTGACGATCGCTTTCTTCCACGAGGGAGTGTAGCCGCTGTGAATACCCTGACGGCGTTCATGGCCGCGGACATTCATAGTGTTTACCTTCAAAACCTTCGTTCCGGGGAACACAGCCTCAACAGCCTTTGCGATTTCGATCTTGTTTGCGTTCTTTGCAACCTTGAAGGTATATTTCTTCATCATAAGACCCGACATTGACTCTTCGGAAATGATCGGCTTAAGAATAATATCCCGAGCATCTTTCATTACGCATATACCTCCTCGATTTTCTTTGCGGCATCCTTGAGAACGATGAAATCGTTGCAGTTAAGAATATCATAAACGCAAAGCGTGTTTACGGTAACTACCTTAACGCCCTCAATGTTGCGCGCGCTCTTGTAAATTACATCATTGTTTTCGGCAAGCACAAGAAGCACCTTTTTGCCCGCCTTCAGCTTGGTGAAAATTTCCGCCATGGCTTTCGTCTTGATTCCGTCAAGCTCGATTTTGTTGACGATTATCATTTCGGACTCCGCCACCTTGCTTGAAAGAGCGGATTTCATTGCGAGCCTCTTTACTTTCTTGTTTACGCTTACCTTATACTTTCTCGGCTTCGGACCGAGAGCGATACCGCCGTGAGTCCACTGAGGACTTCTTGTTGAGCCCTGACGGGCACGGCCTGTGCCTTTCTGCCTCCATGGCTTCGCGCCGCCGCCCGATACTTCGGAACGAGTGAGAGTGGACTGAGTGCCCTGGCGCTGCGCCGCGAGATAGCTTACTACGGCGAGGTGCATTGCGTACTTATTCGGCTCAATGCCGAAAACGGAATCCGCAAGCTCCATTTTTGAGGTCTTGCGACCTTCTTGGTTATAAACCTGAACCTGTGCCATTTTTCTCTCTCCTTTCGTTAAGCTTTAACAGCGTCCGCGATAACTACGATTCCGCCCTTGGGACCGGGGATCGCGCCCTTGATCGCGATAAGGTTGTTTTCAGCATCGACCTTGGCGACCGTAAGGTTTTGCACGGTTACTTTTTCACAGCCGTAATGACCTGCCATCTTTCTGCCCTTGAATACTCTTGAGGGGCTTGAGCAAGCGCCCAAAGAGCCCTGATGACGGGATACGGGACCCGTACCGTGAGATTCACGCAGCCTTGAGAAATTCCAACGCTTGATCGCGCCGGCAGTTCCGTGGCCTTTGGATGTGCCCTTGACATCTACTACATCGCCTTCGGCAAATGTGTCCGCCTTCAGGATATCGCCTACATTGACTGCCGAGCAATCCTCCAAACGAAATTCCTTGAGCGTTTTCTTTGGAGCAACATCGTTCTTGGCGAAATGACCTTTCATGGGCTTGTTGAGCTTATTGAGCTTAACATCGCCGAAGCCGACCTGAACGGCCTCATAGCCGTCGTTCTCCATAGTTTTTTTCTGAGTTACCACGCAGGGGCCCGCCTCAACTACCGTTACGGGGATTACCTTGCCGTCCTCAGTGAAAATCTGGGTCATACCGATTTTCTTACCTATCAGACCTTTTTTCATATTTTTCCCTCCTTGGTTATTGGTTGGTTTCCCAACTTGACCTCGGCAGCGCATTACAATTTGATTTCGATTTCTACGCCTGCCGGGAGCTCAAGACTTGTCAGCGCCTCAACGGTCTTATTTGAGGGTCTGAGAATGTCGATGAGTCTTTTGTGTGTTCTCTGCTCGAACTGCTCGCGGCTGTCCTTATACTTATGAACAGCGCGAAGAATTGTAACAACTTCCTTCTCGGTGGGAAGCGGAATGGGACCGCTTACCTGAGCGCCTGTGTTCTTCGCAGTTTCAACGATTTTTTCCGCCGCCTGATCTACGAGAGTGTGATCGTAGCCCTTGAGCCTTATGCGGATTTTTACTTTGCTTGCTGCCATTTTCTTTTTCCTCCTGTAAAATACCGGAGAGCTTTCCACCTATTTTCAAACACGCACCCGCGTGTTTCAAGCGCCCTTTTTTAATAACCGAATGACGAAGCATCATTCGGGCAAGGTACTTTCTTCACGCTCCTGCAAATGTACACAAGCCATCGCAGGCCGTTTGAAAATTCGGTATGATTCCGCCCGGTTTAAAATCGGACATACTCCGCCGAAATTCCCGCTCAGTGCAGCAACACGCTGAACGCCACCTCCGGCATCATCGCATATCTGGTTGTGCGAAAAAACACTTATTATATAAATATATATAGCGGTTTTTCGCACGCTGGGATATTATAATATATAGAAATATCCTTGTCAAGCATTTTTTTGAAAAAAATCTTTAGTAATTTTTCAACAACAAAATCCCGAAAAATTCTGTAATTTTGCACAATCCGATATTTAAGCACATTTGCGGTGAATTTCAATCCACACCACTATATATAGTATGGAGTGTCATTTATTACTTCGGGCATACGATCTGATGAAAATTCATAAAAAGTTTACAAAATAATACTGCCGCCGGCGTTGCTTTAACAAATTGCCGGCGGCAGCATTATGTGCTTTTCAAAATTACTCTTCCGCGCTGAAATCATCCTTGCCTACTCCGCATACAGGGCAGGCAAAATCCTCGGGGAGCTCATCCCACGCCGTGCCGGGAGCGATACCGTTATCGGGATCGCCGACTTCGGGGTCATAAGTCCAGCCGCACACATTGCATATGTATTTCATAAAATCAACTCCTATCTTGATTTATTTAAGGGCAAACCGAAATCCTCTCGGCTCGTTCCTTTTTTCGGCGGTATCCGCGCCGTTTACATTATTATATATAAAATTTCACCGCAAGGCAAGAGTTTAATATGGCTTACATTCGATTTTCGGCAATTTTTCCCATAGTATCTACGGTATCGATAACAAAAAATTATAAACGGGCGTTTCCCGCAGAAAAAACGCCCGTAAATTTTATCAAAATATAGCTGAGGAGAGTTGAACACAACAAGGTTTTTGCGGGCTTATTTACGCATATACCGCTTCAAACTCCTTGTCAATACGCAAATTATGCGGTTTTGAGCGAAAGCTTCAGCTTATCCGCTATCATAGCGATAAATTCCGAGTTTGTGGGCTTGCCGCGCTGGGACTGGATCGTGTAGCCGAAATATGAGGAGAGAACATCAACATCGCCCCTGTCCCACGCCACCTCGATCGCGTGGCGTATCGCGCGCTCCACTCTTGAGGATGTGGTGTTGTAAAGCTTTGCCACCGTGGGATAAAGCAATTTCGTTACAGAACCGAGCATTTCGGGGTCTTCAACGGAAAGCTTGATCGCCGTGCGCAGATACTGATAACCCTTTATATGAGCGGGAACGCCTATCTGCCTCATAATATCAGATATAACTACCTCTATATCATTATCGGCAAAGGGATTTGAGGTGCGCTTTTTCTTTTCCGATTTCCACGAGGAAAGGCGCTCTATCCTCTTTGCGGCGGACCGCGGCGATACAGGCTTTATAAAATAGTAATCCGCGCCCGCGTTTATCATCTGCTCCTCAAACTCCGCGTTATCCATAGCAGACATAAGAAGAACGAGCGGCTTTTCGGCGAGGGATTGAGATATATGCTCCAGAACATCGACTCCGTCGGCGTGCGCCATAAAAGCATCCATAAGGACAGCGTCAAAATGCTGTGCGTCCAGAAGCGCGATAACACGCAAACCGTCTTTTCCGGTAAGTACAACATCAAAACCTGAGCTTTCAAGCTCTTTTTTACATTCCCTGCCAAAAGAAACCGAATCATCGGCAATAAGAACTCTTAAATTATTTTTCATAAAAAAACCTCCTGTTGTGAATTTCGTTCACATTTTACCATAAACGGTAAATTATTGCAAGAGGTTTTTGCTTATTTTTGTGATTTTTTTTCACATTGCTACTTGTTTTTTCTTTTGCGACGCTTTTCGCCGCAAAATGTAAAACGCCCGTTTCCTAATTTTGAGCTTCTTCAAGCATCGTCTGAGAAAATATGGCGTACCCTTTAAGCGGATTGTTTACGATCACATGGGTTATCGCGCCTATCAGCTTTCCGTTTTGGATTATCGGAGTTCCGCTCATTCCCTGAACGATGCCGCCCGTTTTCTCGATCAATTTTTCGTCGGTTATTCGTATTATCATATTTTTCACATCGTCCGTATATGATATTTTCGTTATCTCCGCCGAATATACCTGAGGTCCGTTTTCATCCACGGTGCAGATTATCTGGGCAAATCCGCGCTCGACTTCCTGCGGGGAAGCGACCTCGTATTCACAGCATTGTGAAAGATCGGTGTTTTGCGTGTATTCCCCATAGACTCCCCGTTCGGTATTTTCGTCGAGGCTTCCTATTGAGCCGCTTAAAAAATCACAGCACAGAGAGCCTGTTTCGCTGGAGGATGATTTGATAACGGAGCTCACCCTTGTTTCCACCGCCTCGCCGTTGAGGATAGGCATTATTTCGCCGGTATCGACATCGGTGATGGGATGCCCGAGCGCGGCGACAGAGCCAGAAGCGGGGTCAAAAAATGTTATCGTGCCTATTCCCGCGGTGGAATCGCGCACCCACATTCCCGCTTTGAACGCGTCATCGGATTCCACATAAACGGGCTTGAGCCTGAAAGTTTTATATTTGCCGTTTCTTTTTACCTTTATCAAATAATCTTCGCCGCTGTTGTCGTTTAGTATCTGCTCCACCTCCGCGGAGGAATAGACGGCGGCGCCGTTTATCGCAACGATTATATCACCAACGGCAATGCCCGCCTCGCGGGAGGGATTCACCGTTTTGCCGTTTACATGTATATCCTTAACGCCCACAACGATAACGCCGTTGGTATAAAGCTTGATACCGAATGACTGCCCCGACACAAGCACCTTCTGCACGCTGCCGTTTATTATCTGCGTGCTTTTGACGGGTATTATTCCGAAAAGCCTGTATTCCGCCTGATCTGTTCCAACGGATTGAGCGCTTTGGTAATCCACGCTTGCCTCCGTTTTTGCGGAAACGGAATAAATTTTGCCTATTTCCCTATCCTGCGGAGTACGCACCACAAGGCTGTCGGGCATAAGAAAATCGCCCGTTATAACTAAAGTAAAAACCACAGTTAATACAAGCGCCGTGAGCGTATCCGCAAGGCGAATGATATTTTTCATAAAATCACCATAATTATTTTTGCCGTGACCTTATAAAATAACGCTTGTAATTTCTGCAAAAAAACACCCGGATAAACGGGCGTTTTAAATATTGTTTTAATTTGAATTTTATATTTAATAAGAATGCAATCAAATGGAAACTTCCATAGCTACGCGGAAGAGATCCTCGTCTATATGCTTTTGCATATTGAGCGCCTCAAAAATATCATAGTCAACGATTTCGCCGTTCTTTGATGCAACGACCTTATTTCCGATATTTTTCATAAGAAGCTCTTTAACGGCGTAATTGCCCATACGGGTAGCCATAACTCTGTCTTGAACGGTGGGAGAGCCGCCGCGCTGGATATGACCGAGTATGCAGGCACGGGATTCAACGCCCGTTTTTTCCTGAATGCTCTTTGCGAGATCAACAACATTTACTCCTACGCCCTCGGCAACAACTACAAGGAAATGCTTTTTGTCCGTAAGCTGGGTGCGCTTCATTCTTTCGATAACATCTTTTTCAATATCAAATTCTATTTCGGGAATAAGTATGGATGTTGCGCCTACGGCAATTCCCGCATTGAGGGCAAGATAGCCGGAACGGCGACCCATAACCTCGATAACGGTGCATCTGTCGTGCGATTCGGTGGTATCTCTTATGCGGTCAACGCAATCCATAATGGTATTGAGGCAGGTATCATAGCCGATGGTGTAATCACAGCAGGCGATATCGTTATCTATCGTTCCGGGTATTCCGACGCAGGGGATTCCCCTTTCGGAAAGATCGCGCGCGCCTCTGAAAGAGCCGTCGCCGCCGATCACAACAACGCCGTCTATGCCGTTTTCCCTACAGGTGCGAATAGCCTGCTGCATACCTTCCTCGGTAGCGAATTTAGCGGAGCGGGCGCTGTAAAGCTTAGTCCCTCCCCTATGTATTATATCGGAAACGGAACGCAGATCCATTTCAACAAAATCACCGTTGATAAGGCCGTTATATCCTCTGAGAACGCCAAGTACCTTTATTCCGTTTACGCAGGCAGTTCTTACGACAGCGCGAACAGCAGCGTTCATACCGGGCGCATCGCCGCCGCTTGTCAATACAGCAATTTTTTTCATATTATTTCCTCCATTACACAGTTATGCAAATATGCACAGTAACATACATTTTACTTAATAAGCGCCAAAAAGTCAATAGTATAAAATCTACTCGATAAAAACTACATTTTCATCTCCGAGTATCCGCGAAAGCTCGCCGAGCATCGTTTTGTTTACATCAACAAATTTTCCCCTGCTCTGCAGCTCGTATTTTTTCTCGTTCGCAAAATAAAACCAAAGAGGATAACTTCCGTCAAAAATCGAAACGACTTTTTCCGCTGAGCGTATATTCTCATCATCCCGTGAGTCAAAGCGCAGAAACAGCCCTGTTTTTTTATTTTTTACTGCCTTTTTATCGGCAGGGGCGTCCTTTTGCGCCGCCAAAGTTCCTCGGGGCGCGCTTTTTCTTCTCTCGGGAGGGCCGGATATATCGTTTGCAAGCACCTTCGGCTCTTTTTCCTCCTCAACGGAAAGAGTGCCCGATACGGTTATAACAGCGCCCTTTACTATCCTGTCGCCGCAAGCTTCAAGGACTTTCGGGAAAACTATCACCTCTATTGACCCAAACAGATCCTCTATGGTGACAAACGCCATATCCTTGCCGTTTCTTGTCTGCTTTACCGTAATGCCGCTCACCGAGCCGGCGACGGTGACTTTCGCTCCGTCCTTGACCTTGGCGAAATCGCTTTCCGCCTCCAAAAGGTCTATGGTGCGGGAATAGCCCATCTCGTTTATTATATCGTCGTATTTATCAAGCGGATGACCGGACAGGAAAAGCCCCGTCATTTCCTTTTCCATTTTCAGCAGTTCGCTTTTCGGAAATTCCTCCACCTGCGGCATTTCAAATTCAAAGCCGAATGAATTATCATCGCCTCCGAAATCGAAAAAGCCCATCTGCCCGTACATTGTTTTATGCCTGTATTCCTCTAAATTGCTGACGAGGGCGGGCAGAGCCTGAAGCATACTGCGCCTGTTAGCGCCGAGACTGTCCATCGCGCCGCACCTGATGAGGCTTTCGACGGCGCGCCTGTTGAAATGCCCCGATTGAAGCCTTGAGCAAAAATCCGCAAGACTTTTAAACTTGCCGTTTTCCCTTTCCTTTATTATCTCGTTGATAAATTCCGATCCGAGATTTTTTATACCCAAAAGACCGTAATTTATAACATTGCCGTTGGCGTAAAAGCCTTTCATGGAGCTGTTCACATCGGGCACGGACAGCCGCAGACCCAATCGCTTGCTTTCGGCGATATAGCGCGCCACCTTGTTTGAAGAATCAAGAACGGAGGTGAGCAGCGCCGCCATAAACTGCGCGGGGCAATAGCGTTTAAGATACGCCGTTCTATAAGCCACGAGCGCGTAACATGCGGCGTGCGATTTATTAAAGGCGTACTTTGCAAATTCCGACATCTGATTGAAAATATCGTCGGCGACATCGGCATTTACTCCGTTTTTACCGCAGCCCTCAATGAAGTTGACCCTCTCCGCCTCCATAACATCCTTTTTCTTTTTGCTCATAGCGCGGCGCACAACATCAGCCCTGCCGTAGGAATATCCCGCAAGACTTCTGAAGATCTGCATTACCTGCTCCTGATAGACCATACAGCCGAAAGTGTCCTCAAGTATGGGCTTTAAAAGCGGGGTAGAATAAGTTATTTTTTCGGGATGGCGTGAGTTTTCTATAAATGTATCTATCTGCTTTGCGGGCCCGGGGCGGAAAAGAGAGTTTGCGGCGATAAGATGCTCAAGCCTTGTTGGTTTTAAATTCATCAGCATCTGTTTCATTCCGCTTGATTCAAACTGAAAGACACCCTCCGTCTGCCCCCTTGAGAACATTTTATATACCTCCGGGTCGTCGATGGGTATATTGTCTATATCTATTCCGGAATTTTTCGCCGCGTCGTTTATAACCGTGAGGGTGCGCAGACCGAGAAAATCCATTTTCAGCAGACCCAATTCCTCAAGGGTAGTCATCGTGTACTGAGTGACGGTGAGACCGTCGTTTGATGCGAGAGGAACATAAGTATATACGGGATCGTGCGTTATGACGACTCCCGCCGCGTGGGTCGAGGTGTTTCTCGGCATACCCTCGATCTTTTTCGCGGTTTCCATAAGCTCGTTTACCTGCGGATTTTCCTGCATAAGCGTTCTTAGAGAAGATGACTTTTCAATGGCTTCGTCTATCTTTATATGAAAATCGTTTGGCACCATTTTTGCTACTGCGTCAACCGAAGCGTAAGGCATTCCCATAACCCTGCCAACATCGCGTATCGCCGCCCTCGTCTGCAAAGTTCCGAATGTCACTATTTGCGCAACTCGATCCGCGCCGTATTTCTCGGTCACATAATCAATGACCTCCTGCCGCCGCTCATAACAGAAATCTATATCGAAATCCGGCATAGACACCCTTTCGGGATTTAGGAAGCGCTCAAAAAGAAGAGTGTACCTCATAGGATCGACATCGGTTATTCCTATACAATACGCGGCAAGAGAGCCCGCGCCCGAGCCTCTGCCCGGTCCGACTGGAATACCCTTGCTCTTTGCGAATGAAACAAAATCCGCTACAATAAGATAATAGTCGGTATAGCCCATTTTCTCAACGGTGTTGAGCTCATATTCAAGGCGGTCGGTATATTTTTCAGCGTCGCCTTTATATCTTTTCTCAAGCCCCTCATAGCATTTGCGCCTGAAATACTCGAAATGGTCTTCATTATTCGGCGTTTCGTAATAAGGCAGTTTTGTGTTGCCGAATTCAAAATCAAAGCGGCATCTTTCGGCGATTTTGCCCGTGTTTTCCACCGCCTCGGGTATATCGGAAAACAGAGCTTCCATTTCATCCTGCGATTTTAAGTAAAACTCCTGCGAATGGAATTCAAGCCCTGTATCCTCACCGAGAATATGATTTGTGGCGATACAGATAAGCACCTGCTGGACTTTACTGTCCTCCCGTTCTATATAGTGAACATCGTTTGTTACCGCGAGCGGTATTTTCGTATCCGCGCTGAGTCTTTTCAGCCCGTCCTTAACTATCTTCTGCTCGTCAAGGCCGTGATCCTGTATTTCAAGATAATAATTTCCGTTTCCGAAAACCTCATTATACCATAAGGCGGTGCGTTTTGCGCTATCATAATCCCTTTGAAGAAGTGCCTGCGGTATCTCACCGGCAAGGCAGGCGGAAAGGCAGATGAGCCCCTCGTGGTATTTTTCGAGAATATCGTGATCGACTCTCGGTTTATAGTAGTAGCCCTCCGTAAACGAGAGAGACACAAGCTTTATTAAATTCTTATATCCCGTTTCATTTTCGCACAGCAAAATAAGGTGATTGTAATCCTTATCAAGCACCTTTTCCTTATCAAACCTTGTGCGCGGCGCAACATAGACCTCACACCCGATTATCGACTTTATACCGTGCTTTTTGCACGCCCTGTAAAATTCAACAGCCCCGTACATATTACCGTGATCCGTAATTGCAAGGGACTGCATTCCGAGCTCCTTCGCCTTGGCGGCAAGCTGCTCAATACGGCATGCGCCGTCAAGCAGAGAATACTCGGTGTGAACATGAAGATGAGTAAACATAATACCGTTGTGCCTCATTACTTTACATATATGATCATAAAATTATCGGCTTTCCTTAGCCGTCTTCATCCGCAGCTTATACATTTTTATCATACCCGAAAGATTGCCCTTAAAAGCAAGTGACATCTCCGGAAATCTGCCGAAATCCCTCGGAAAATACCGCGCGCTGTTCTTTTTCAAATGAAGCGCCTTGCTGCGCTTGAAAACATCTGCTATAAACTGTGAGCAGAAATATTTTCTTTTCTGAACAAGTGGCATTCGCATAAGCCCTAAAATAAGCCCAGCCCTCGCAAAGCTGTATTTGTGCCTGTTTTCCACAAATTCAAGTAGTATTTTTTTGATAAGCTCATATTTTTCCGCGGAGACATCCATTTCGTAGAGCTCACATGGATACGGCTTTCTGTCGGGGCGTATATACTTGGTTATCTTTTCAACTATAAATCCTTTCCACGCAAAGCTGTAAAATGTATCTAAATCCTCATCAAGCCCGATCGAGGCGTGGGTAAATATGGAATTTGTCATAAATCCCACCATTTTTGAGCCCATATCGGGAAAGCTCGTCAGCAGGATATATATTTTTCTGTTTTCATTTTTCTCCATAATTTACCCCTATATCAGCAAATGTTTTATCTGCTTTTATTGTTGACAAAAAAGGCGTTTAAAACCTTTCCGTTTTTAAACTTTTTTTGAAATTTCTATAATTTTTTGCAGCCTGTGGTTTACCCCGCTTCTGCTGAGAGGCGGATCACAGCTCTGCGCCAGCTCCGCAAGGCTCATATCGGGATTTTCATACCTTATTTTCGCAAGCGTGCGCAGATTTTCGGGCAGATAATCCCAGCCCTTTTTCTTTAAAATTTTATCTATCGCCTGTATTTGAACGGAAACGGCGTTTACCAATCTGTTGATATTTGCCGTCTCGCAGTTTGCCTGCCTGTTTGCCTTATTTCTGAAATCCTTGACGATTTTGATATTCATCATTTCAAACATTGCGTCCGACGCGCCCATAAGATAAAGGCAGTCCTCAATAGCCTCGCTTTCTTTGAAATAGATAACATGATAACCGTTTCTGCTTGTGCTTTTCGGTTTCAGCTCCGTTTCCTCCAGCAAAGTGAGCAGGCTTTTGGAAAGATTAAGATACGCCACGGTAAATTCAAGGTGATAATCCTTTTCGGGCGCGGACGCAGTTCCGCAGGAGAGAAAAGCTCCCGCGATAAACGCGTTTATACATTTTTCGCAATGAAAATTTGAATGATTTATTTTTAGGCTTGAGCCCGTTTCGTGCCCAAATGCCTTAAACAGCTTTCCCGCGTCGTTTTCCCGCGCGACGCTCACGGTCAGATTTCTTCCTCCCGCGGACTTTTTTACGGTGCATTCTATATTGAAAAGCCGTTTCATAAGCCTCATGTAAAGCTCCGCGATGTTCTTATTCTCCGTTTGAATCGAGACCTTTTGAGCCGAAAAGCTTTTTCCGAAAATACTCATTCCGTAAAGCAACGCCTTTTTACAGCATGCAGATTCATATTCTGTTTTGATAAGCTCGTCCTTTACCTGAGATGAAAACGACATTTTTATACCTAATTTCTGTTTATATCCCTATGATTTACCGAAACATTGCCCCAACGCTTGCAGAAATGCTCCTTCAGCGCCTCCGCTATCGCCACGGAGCGGTGGTTTCCGCCAGTGCAGCCCACGGCAAAAACGATTTGGCTTTTACCCTCTTTTATATAAAGCGGATTAAGAAAATCCAGCATATCTATCAGCTTTTCGAGAAGCTGATTTGACTCCTCAAAGGAGAAAATATATTTTTTGACCTCTTCATCAAGCCCCGTTTTCTTTCTCAGGCTTTCAAGCCAATATGGATTGGGCAGACAGCGCACATCGATTACAAAATCCGCGTCGTTCGGTATGCCGTGCTTAAAGCCGAAGGAGATGACATGAATATTCATTATCTCCCTGTCGTTTCCGAAAAGTATTTCGGCAAGGCGGTTTTTGAGCCGGCTTTCGGTTATATCCGAGGTGTCTATAATATGGTCCGCCCTGATGCGAAGAGGGCTCAGTATTTCTTTTTCATATTCCAAGGCGGCGGTTATATCGCCGTTGAAGCGATCCGCATATGGATGCTTCCTTCTTGTGAGCTTATATCGACTGAGCGCGGTATTCGTTTTCGTGTCAAGATAAACTACCCTGACCTCGTAATTCTCCTCAAATGTGTTGAGCATTTCCGAAACGGAATTGAAATCCTCGGTAGAGCGGGCGTCTATCACGACCGCCACCCTCTTTTTACCCTGACGGTTCTCGATCAAATCAAGGAATGTGCTCAAAAGCGCGGGCGGCATATTATCTATACAATAGTAGCCCGCGTCCTCCAAAAAGCCTATCGCCGAGGATTTACCCGCGCCCGAAAGACCTGTGATCACTATAAGTTCGTTTTTTTCAACAATCATTATTCCGTTACCCTTATCTCCATTTCCAGCTTAACGCCTTTTTCTTTCCACACTGTTTCTTCGCATATTCTGCACAGCTCAAGAATATCCCCGCAGGTCGCACCTCCTTTGTTGATAACAAATCCCGCGTGCTTTTCGCTTATCTGAGCCCCGCCGACGGTTTTGCCTTTCAGCCCGCATTCCTCTATTAGAGCTCCGGCGAAATGCCCGGGCGGTCTTTTGAAGGTTGAGCCCGCGCTCGGATATTCAAGCGGTTGCTTAGCCTTTCTGCGGGCAAGCAAATCATTCATTTTTTCCTTTATCTCGGCTTTATCGCCCTTATTCAGTTTAAGGTAAAGCCCCGTAATTATACAATCGTTTGAATAATAGGCGGAATGACGGTAAGAGAGCTCCAACGCGCCGTTCTCAAGAGAGCCCTCGTTTCCGTTTTCGTCGATATGGTCACACCTGAACAGCACATCTTTCATCTCGCCGCCGTAAGCGCCGGCGTTCATAAATGCGGCTCCGCCGCATGAGCCGGGTATGCCGTAAGCAAATTCCAGCCCCGTAAGCGCGTTATCAAGCGCAAATCTGCACAGTTTAACGAGGGGCGCGCCGCTTTGCGCGTATATTATGCCGTCGCCTATCAGCTTTATATCCGAAAACCCGTTTGAAAAGCACATAACGCAGGCGTTGATCCCCTCATCGGACACAAGCAAATTTGAGCCGTTGCCGATGGCGATAAGTCTTATACCGCGCTTTTTACAGTATTTTACCGTTTCGGCGACTTGAGCGATACTTTCGGGATAGACTATTATCCTTGCGTTCCCGCCGACCTTGAAGGTAGTGTGCTCGCGCATCGGCTCATTTTCGGAATATCTCATATTCAGTTTTTGCGCAAGACTTATTATCTCTGTCAAAATATCACCGTTATTATATTGAGCCCAGCAGCGCCGCGCCTATTACGCCCGCGTTGTTTCCAAGCTGGGCTTTCATAATTTTAGTTTGTATTTTACTGTGGATAGAATATCTTTCCGCCATAACATATCTGTTGAGAGGCTTGAGCAGAGTATCGCCCTCGTTGCAGATCCCTCCGCCGACGCAGATGATCTCCGGCTGAAGCGCGTTTACGATATTTATGAGACCGCAGGCAACATATTTAATATAGTTGTTGACTACCTTTATACCCGCTATGTCGCCCTTTCGCATCGCATCAAAAGCCGTTTTACCGTTTATCTTGCCCTCTTGCTTAACTATCTCGTGCATAACGGAATCGGGATTTTCTTCCATAGCCTTCTTCGTCTGGCGGATAAGAGCGGTGGCGGAGGCATACGCCTCCCAACATCCCTTTCTGCCGCAGGTGCAGGGCTCGCCGTCCACCGAGATGACCATATGCCCGAACTCGCCGCCGGCAAAGTTTACGCCGTTTACGATTTTTCCGTCTATTATAACGCCCGAGCCCACTCCCGTGCCGAGAGTGACAGCAACGAAATTGCCCGAGCCGTTTCCGCAGCCCGCGTGCGCCTCGCCGAGAGCGGCGCAGTTGGCGTCGTTCTCAACAAAAACAGGCAGATCCCCAAGGCGCTCTTTCAGCATTTCCTTTGCCGGAACATTATTAAAACCGAGATTGTTTGCAAATTCGATCACGCCCTCGCCGTTTACAGTGCCAGGAGTACCCATTCCGATACAGGATATATCCCCGACGGTAACTCCCGCCGCGTCCATCGCCTCACGGCACACCTTTGCTATATCGTCGAATATATCCTGCGCGCTGCGCGGCGTGGCTGTAGGCGTTTTTGCCTTTCCCAAAATATTATAGCCGTCATCTACCACGGCGGCGACTATATTCGTTCCTCCCAAATCTATTCCGATATTATACATTTTATCCTCCTGCTTTTTAGGAATTTTTCCAAATTTCAAGTTCCTTTTCCTCTGCCTCAAAATCATCCATACCGAGGCTCGCCATAAGCTCTCTCGCCGCGTTGTAGCCCATTTTTTTCTGGCGATTATTCATGGCGGCGGTTTCGATTATTACCGCAAGGTTTCGCCCGGGGTTTACGGGAACGGTTATCACGGGCACCTTTACATCAAGGATTATGGCGTACTCACTGTCTATACCGAGGCGGTCGTAAGCCTTAGTGGAATCCCACGGCTCAAGCTGCACCACCATATCTATTTTTTCGGAGGCTTTTACCGAGCCCATACCGAAAAGCCGGCGCGCGTTGATAATGCCTATGCCCCTCAGCTCAATGAAGTGGCGTATATTGTTTGGCGACGCGCCCACAAGGGTGTGAGCGTCCGTTTTTCTGATTTCAACGGCGTCGTCCGCTATGAAACGGTGACCTCTTTTGATAAGCTCAACGGCAGTCTCGGATTTACCGGCTCCGCTGTCGCCAAGAATAAGCACGCCCTCGCCGTAGACCTCGCACAAAACTCCGTGGCGTGTTATACGGGGAGCAAGAGAGGAATTCAGATATTGGATAAGCGACGCTAAAAACGGAGAAGTCTCCTCCTCGGTGCGAAGAAGCGGCACTTTATATTTTTCGCACGCGGCGGTGAAATAATCGGGTATCTCAAGTCCTCTTGTTATCACCGCGGCGGCGGGGTGAAGCCCCAGCCAACAGCTAAGCGCCTTATCCTTTTCCTCATCGCTCATATTCTGCAAAAACCCAAACTCGGTCCATCCAAGTATTTGTATTCTGAGCGGGTCGAAATAATCCACATAGCCCGTAAGGACTATTCCGGGGCGGTTTATCTCGTTGGTGGTCACAAGAATATCGTTAGCGTCTTTCGGAAGATATATCACCTCAAGCGAATGATTTTCGATTATCTTCTGAAGCGAAACCGAATAGCTTTCTGCCATTTTTTTACCTCCTGCCATTATACATTATCTATTATATAATATTATTATAAGGAATTGCAACCTGAAAAGTAGTTTTTTATAAACTTATTGTGAATATTCGGCGACGGGATTTACATTTTAGCGAAATAATGATATATTTATGATATAAATTTCCTTTCAGGATTTATTTATCGGAGATCTTTATGGATAAAAGCCTTAAAATCGCAATAGGAAGCGACGCTTTTCCCCCTACTACGGACGGAATAAGCAATGTTGCCGCCAGCTACGCGGATATTCTGAATAAAAAGGGCTGCGAGGCGGTCGTTGTCACTCCCAAAAATCCCAATCAGCAGGATATAAAATATCCCTTTGAGATTTTCAGATACAAAAGCTGGTGGGTACCTACAAGGGAGGGCTACAGCATCGGCTGGCCTTTCAAGGAATCGCTACACTATGAGATAGTTGACAGGAAGTTTGACCTTCTTCACAGCCACGCTCCCCTTGCAACGAGCTATTATTTCCGTCTTGTCAACAGAGTAAAGCGCATACCCACCGTTCTTACATATCACACAAAATATGAATATGACATTGCCAAAAGAGTTCCGACAAAGGCGGGAAAAAGATTTGCCTATAAATTTCTTCTCAACAACATAAACGCCGCCGACGAGGTTTGGGTGACGAGCGAGGGCTCTCTTGAAAGCCTGCGCAAGCTGGGCTATGAGGGCGACTGTGTAGTTATGCCCAACGGCTGCGATATGCCTAAAAGAGATATCCCCAAGGTGCTTGTGGACAAAATAAAGAAAGAGCATCATATTCCCGACGATGTTCCCGTTTTCATATACGCGGGAAGAATGATTTGGTATAAAAACATCCGTTTGATACTTGAGGCGTGCAAAACGCTCAAGAAAAGCGGCAGGGATTTTCGCCTGATAATGCTCGGCTTCGGCGCTGACGAAACAGCCGTAAAACTGCTGTACAGAGCTCTCGGAATTGCCGATAAGGTGATTTGGGTCGGCAAGATCCTTGACAGAGATCTCATTCAGCAGTATTACGCCGCTTCCGACATTCTTCTCTTCCCCTCCACATTTGACACAAACGGTCTTGTGGTAAGGGAGGCGGCATCCTGCGGCACGCCCTCGCTTCTTATTCGCGGCTCGTGCGCCGCGGAGGGCATCGACGACGGCGAAACGGGCTTTCTTTGCGAAGAAAACGCCGACAGCATCGCGGAGGTTTTGGCGGGCATAATGAATAACAGAAAGCTGCTTGAGCTTGTGGGAAGCAACGCGCGCGACAAAATCTATATAAGCTGGGACGACGCGGTCTCACGCGCGCTTGAAAGATATCAAAAGGTTATAAACGATTTCTATTCAATAGGAAAAAGCAGTGAGGAATATAAATACTGAATAAAAAAATAAACGCCGCAGGATTCTCTCTTTCCCGCGGCGTTGTTTTTTGCCCAATATTATTTAAGTTTTGAAATTTCCTCTATAAATGACGATGCGGAATCAAAAGCCTTATAAACCGAGGCAAAGCGAACATAAGCCACCTCGTCTATTTCGCGCAGTTTTTCCATAATAAGCTCGCCTATGCGAACGCTTGTTACCTCCCTGTCGGCGGAGCTTTGAAGAGTGGTTTCGATTTGAGAGATCGCCTCGTCAAGCTCCTGCGAAGTGATGGGTCTCTTTTCACAGGCGCGAAGCATACCCTTCAGCACCTTGTTTCTGTCGAACACCTCGCGGCTCTTGTCCTTTTTAACAACGATGATAGGCACATTTTCTATTGTTTCATAAGTTGTGAAGCGCCTGCCGCATTTCATACATTCTCTGCGGCGGCGTATGCGTTCGTTCTCGTCGGTAGGGCGGGAATCTATTACCTTGCTTTCCTCAAACGCACAAAACGGACATTTCATATTAAACCCCTCCTTAGGTTTTTACGATGAAGCGTAAATACCGCCCGAAAGCCGCTTTTTGCGGACTCTGTTTTCGGGTACGAGGTTATTGTAGCACAATATGTAGAGAAATGCAAGTATTTTTACTTTACACAATATATTGAAGGCTTATGCCCTTATTTTGTTTTCGCCCTTATTGTTGTATATGAACATCCAAACCGCCATCGCGCAGATGATAAAATACCCCACAAACGACCATATATCGGGCACATCACCGAACACGAAAAAGCCCGTTATCGCGGCAAACACCACCTGAGAATAATCGTAAACGGATATTTCCCTACTTGGGGCGTATGTATACGCCGCCGTGATTGTAAACTGCCCGCCTGCCGCGCAGAGACCTGCAAGCAAAAGCGCGCCCCACTGCCAAAGCTCCATATAATGATAATTAAATATAAGATAAGGCGCTGTGACAAGGCTTGAAAACGCCGAGAAAATGAATACGGTGAGCTTGCTGTTTTCGCCCATATTGCCCAGCTTGCGAACGCATGTGTAAGCGCCGCCCGCGCACATTCCGCCGATAAATCCGAGCGTTGACGCAAGCAAATTTTCGTTTTTGAAAGTTGGTTTTATGATGAACAGCGCGCCTATAAACGCGATAAATATCGCCGCCGCCTGCTTCGGTTTAACTTTTTCCTTTAAGAATATCGCCGAAAAAACAAGCGCGAAAAACGGGCTCATTTTATTGAGCATAGAGGCGTCGGAAAGATCGATTTTATCAAGGGCGTAAAAATTGCCTATGACGCCTCCCAAACCTATGGCGGAGCGCATAATATGATATTTGAAGCAACCCTTTTTCGGCTTGAAGCCGTCCCCTGCCTTCAGCAGAGCGAAAAGGGCAAAGAACATTGCTACGAAATTTCTGAAAAACACCTTTTGAAAGGTTGGAAGATCGCCCGCCAGCCTTACAAATGTGTTCATTCCCGTAAAGCATACGGCGGAAAGAACGATACATATAACGCCCCTTGTTTTGGCGTTCAGGTTTTTTCCCATAGATCAGCCGATCAGCTTTTCCGCGCAGGCAAGCTGAACGCATATGCAAAGCAGCTCGGCGGCGAGGTCGAGCTCCTCCACAGGCGGAAAGCTCGGCGCTATACGGATATTACTGTCTTTTTCATCATGACCGTAGGGATATGTTGCGCCTACGGAAGTGAGCACCACGCCCGCTTCTTTGCAGAGCTCGCCCACCCTCTTGGCGCAGCCCTCCATAACATCAAGGCTGATGAAATAGCCGCCCTTTGGAGTAAACCATGAAGCTATGCCCTTGCTGGCAAGCTCGTTTTCAAGATGCCTGAGCACCATATCAAATTTGGGCTTCATTATCGCCGCGTGCTTTTTCATATGGGCGAGTATCCCGTTTACATCGCCGAAAAATTCAACATGGCGCAGCTGATTCATCTTATCATAGCTGATAGTTTGGGCATTGAGGCGTTTTTTTATGGCGGCGATATTGTTTTTGCTCGCCGCGAGAGCGGAAACGCCCGCGCCCGGGAAAGTCATTTTTGAGGTGGAGCAAAATTCAACCACCATATCCTCATTGCCGTATTTCGGAAGAATATCAAATATATTCAGAAGCTCGTCGCCGTCGTCAACAAGGTCGTGTACGCAGTAGGCGTTATCCCAAATTATTCTGAAATCCTTTGCGGCGGGCTTCATTGACGCAATTCTTTTGACAACGCCGTCGCTGAAAGTGATACCCTGCGGATTTGAATATTTGGGAACGCAGATCATTCCCTTAACGGCGGGGTCTTTTATATATTCCTCAACGGAATCCATATCCGGACCGTCGCTTTTCATTTCTATATTTATCATCTTTATGCCGAAATGCTCAAGAATGGTAAAATGCCTGTCGTATCCGGGAACGGGGCAGAGGAATTTCACCTCGGGCAGTTTGCACCACGGAACATCTCCCGCTCCGTGAGTAAAGCACTGGCTGATATAGTCAAACATAAGCGTTAGGCTCGCGTTCGGACCGATTATAACATTTTCGGGTGAAACTCCCATAAGATCCGCAAACAGCTTTTTGCAGGCGGGAATACCGTCTAAAACGCCGTAATTTCTGACATCTATGCCGTCCGAAATATAGCTTTTTATATCGTTCAGCCCCATTGAAAGCTCAAGCTGGTCGGCGCCCGGCTTGCCTCTGCTCATATCGAGCTTGAGCCCCTTTGCCTTAAACTCATCATAGCGCTTTTGGAGAAGTTTTTTACGCTTTTTCAATTCCTCAACCGTCATTTCGGTGAATAATTCCGACATATGCTTTTCCTCCGCTTTGTTTAATGGGAATATTCTACCACTTTTATCCCCGCTTTGCAACAAATTCTAAGCAACAAGTTCGATAAACCACCTTGTTTCCTCAAGAAACAGATATGTTTCCCTGCCTTCAATGCTGCATTTATAGCGTATGCCCGCTCCGCCCGATTTCAAAGATGCGGCGGGGCGTATATCAAGCACTCTGTCCACCTCATGGCTTTCGTCCTCGACCACCACCGATTTAGGATAAATATTGCCATCGGTATCAAACAGCGCGGTAACTTCAACATAATTTTTCATATCGTTCCTATCTCCTTTTAAGATTTATATTCCTTAAAGTACCCCACGGGGTGAATGGTGTGGTCGTCGTGCGGGTCAAAGCGGCTCAGCCCGATATCGGCAAGCAGTGATGCCCTCTGCACGGAATAGCTTCCGAAGCGCCGCCGTATGTTATCGACCGCCGTTTCAATTTTTTCAAGCTTTTCCCTTTTTTCGACCGTCCCCGCCAAATCAAACTGCACCGCGTCGTCGATATCAAAATCCGAGACTGTAACGCCGATGCTGCGCAGGGGATTTTTCCAGTCGTAATTCTCCGTAAACAGCTTCATCGCCATCTCTATTATTTCGCCCGAAACATCGGTATGCGCTTTAAGCTGACCCTGCCTTGTAAAATGGCAAAGATTTTTATCGCGCAAAGTTATTGTAACGGTTTTGCCTTTTAAGCCCTGCTCTCTCATTCTGCGGGCGACGCTTTCGCCGAGAACGGTGAACACCGTTTTGACATCGGCATTATTAACCATATCGCGCGGCGTGGTAGTGGAATTTCCAACGCTCTTTACCGCCTGCTCATCGTCTATATGGCGAACGGGAGTGCTGTCAAGACCGTTTGAGAAATTGTGCAGCACCTCGCCGTTTTTACCGAAAACGCAGGTGAGAAAGCCCATATCCGCTTGTGCGAGCTCGCCTATCGTGTATATTCCGTAGGAGGCAAGCTTTCGCGCCGTGGCAGGGCCGACAAATAGCAGATCGCCGCACGGGCTGTTCCACACTATATCGCGGTAATTGCTTTTGTCTATAACGGTTACCGCGTCGGGCTTTTTATAGTCCGAGCCGAATTTGGCAAATATTTTATTCCAAGATACGCCTATGCTTACCGTTATACCGAGCTCGGCTTTTACCCGCCGCCTTATCTCCTCGGCAATTTTTTCGCCGGAGCCGCAGCCCGTGACATCCACCCAATTTTCATCAAGACCGAACGGCTCAACATAATCCGAATATTCGCCGTATATCTTCTTTGCCATATTTGAAAAGCGGACATAGAGCGGAAAATTAGGGGGCACAACAATGAGCCCGGGGCATTTTTGCCGCGCCTGCCAAAGCGGCTCGCCCGTTTTAAGTCCGTATTTTGCCGCGATCTCGTTTTTTGTTAAAACTATGCCGTGGCGGCTTTCCTCGCTGCCTCCCACCGCAACGGGCTTATCCCGTATTTCGGGATTATGCAGGCATTCCACCGAAGCGTAAAATTTATTGCAGTCTATATGAAGAATCGTTCTTTCCATTTTTTCGCCTTCTCGAACATTTGTTTTATTATATGCCGAAAAGCTGTTTTTGTCAATATCGGCGAGGAATTTTTATTTTTTACCATATCACGGAGTAAAAAATTTCCCTTTATACGCCCGTCAAGAAGAAAAGGAGGAATAATCAAAAACCGCCGTGGGGCATATCGGGTTTGGCTCTCTATAAAAAACGCTCTCCCGATTTTTACCGAGAGAGCGTTTTTCAAAACAATTCAATTTATTTGAAATACATATAATATTGGCATTTTATCATACCGTTATAGAGCTTTCTGCGCTTGTCCGCGCGCCTGCCGAAGCATTTTTCAAAATCCTCGTCGGGAGAGATAACGCCATAGCTCCAGCCGTATTTAGCGGCAAATTTATCGCCCATAATATTATAGAGCCTTTGCGCCTCTTTAACATCGAGCATCCGCTCACCGTACGGCGGATTTGTTACCAAAGTGCCCTTTTCGCTTGACGGAGCGAAATCCCTTATATCGGCGCGCGAGACTTTTATAAAACCGTTTACCCCTGCACGATCGGCGTTTTCAAGAGTGAGCCTTACGGCGCGCGGGTCTAAGTCGTAGCCGTAAGCGATAAAGTCCGTATCCTTCTTAACAAGCTCACGGCAGCGCTCCCGCTCCGTTTTCCAAATTTTTTGAGGAAAAAGCCCCCACCTATCCGCGTCAAAGCCGCGGTTTAAGCACGGAGCGATATTGTTGGCGAGCAATGCCCCCTCAACAAGTATAGTACCGCTGCCGCAAAACGGGTCGTACAGTGTGTGATAATGGCGAAGCCTTGAAAACGCGCAGAGCGCCGCGGCAAGCGTTTCGCGTATCGGAGCGCCGTTTGCTTCTGGTCGGTAGCCCCTTTTATGAAGCCCCGTTCCCGAAGTGTCGAGCATAACCGCTGCCTCATCCTTTATTATTGAAAACTGAACGCGGTGCATCGGACCTGTTTCATCAAACCACGACACACCGTAATCCTCTTTAAGGCTTTCAACTATCGCCTTTTTTATGATCTTCTGGCAGTCGGGAACTGAATGGAGCTCTGAATTGAGGCAATGCCCCTTGACGGGAAATGTATCGGCAACGCCTATAAAATCGCTCCAGTTGAGCGCCTTTACCGCATCAAAAAGCTCGCTGAAGGTAACGGCTTTAAATCTGCCGAGAACTATGAGTATTCTTTCGGAAAAGCGGCTTGCGAGATTTGCCCTTGCCAAAACGCTCTCATCGCCCTCAAAAAAGACTCTGCCGTTTTCCGCCGAAACATTCTGCGCCTCAAAGGACCTCAGCTCCTCTGCCACAAGGCTTTCGACACCGAAAAGGCATGGGGCGCACATATAAAGATACATAATTATATCTCCCTTTGCGCGTGGCGGGTAACATGGCAGCCCATATTTACCGCCACGGGCAGACCCGCGATATGGGTGGGATATGTTTCGATATTAACCGCCAAAGCGGTGGTGTTTCCGCCAAACCCCTGCGGACCTATATCAAGAGCGTTAATCTTTTCAAGCAGTTCACGCTCCATATCCTTATAAAAATCAATTCCGTTCCTTTGCGAAACAGGTCTGCAAAGCGCCTTTTTAGCCAAAAGCGCGCAATATTCAAAATCGCCTCCTATCCCAACGCCGACAACAACGGGCGGGCAGGGATTTGAGCCCGCTTTTTTCACGGTATCCACAACAAAACCGATTATATCCTCCCGCTTTGCGCTTGGCGTGAACATACGAAGCGCGCTCATATTCTCACTTCCGAAGCCCTTTGGCGCGGCGGTGAGCTTTATCTTATCGCCCTCAACTATTCTTGTATGTATTACGGCGGGCGTGTTGTCGTTTGTATTCACCCTGTCATAAAAGGGGTCTCTCACAACGGATTTACGCAAAAGCCCATCGGTGTAGCCGAGGCTCACGCCCCTGTTTACCGCGTCCTCAAACGCCCCGCCGATGAGGTGGACATCCTGCCCTATCTCCGCGAAAATAACAGCCATACCCGTATCTTGGCAAATTGGTATATCAAGCTCCTTCGCGGCGTCGATATTTGCCTGCATATCGCCGAGTATCGCCTTTGCGGAAACGCCCTTTTCGGTTTTTTGCGCGCAGGAAACACAATCAACAAGATCCTGCGGCAAAATTTTGTTTGCCTGTATTACAAGCTCCTTGACCGCCTGCGTTATTAACGATACATCTAACTCTCTCATTTTAACTCTCCGAAAAAACAAAAGCCGAGAGAAGCTCTCGGCTGAAATTTAATTACTGCCCGAAATATCGTAAAATACGATCTCGTTTGATTTGACATAGCCGTTTTCGCGCGCCTTCTGCTCCATATAAGCATCCTTATTATCGGATTCCAGAATCGCATTCAGCTCCTCGTTTTCCTTTTTCTGCTGCTCTAACTGAGCCTCATACGACTCTTTTTGGTTGCGAAGCTTGTTTAAATCCGCGCTTTGAGAAACCGCGACGCCCGCACAATAGAAAAAAATGAGCGTCAGGACAATGGCAACGACGGAAATGCCGATTTTTTTATTCTGTTTCAAATTCAAAAAATTCTTTTTCATCGCCGACCACCGATTTATCCTTCTTTTTACCCTTCTTTTTCTTTTTCGACGCCTTTTTCGACTGTAAAGCCTTACGACTTAACGCAAAGATATTATAATACAGTTTTTTAATATTTTGCAATACTTTTTTTAAACTTTTTAAACACTTTTTAATTATTTTTCTGAAAAATGAGGCTATTCCCCGCTCAAAAATGCCTGTAACGCGATAAACGGTTACAATATATGCGAAAAAGCCGATAAAAAGCGCTGTAAAGTAAATTACCCTTACGCTGCCGTTATTGTAGCTTAAAAGCAAAATAAAAATTACGGGTGAGGCGATAAGGAAAAACAGAAAATCCAGCAGGAAAACAGCCGTTTTTTTGATGAAAACGAGCCGAAAAAAACGAATAATATCATAAAGCGCGCCGAGACCCACGCCCGCAAGCAGAAAAACCTCTAAGCTTTCTTTCATCTGAAAAGCCCTTTAAACAGCCCCTTGCTTTTTTGAGTTTTGCTGCTGTAAACAAGAGCCGCTATCTCTCCCGTTATCTGCAACAGACCCGATTCGAGATTCAGCTCCTCCACTTGAAGCTTTGACCCACTCACCGTAAGACAGCCGTAATCCGTGTACGCCGTCACCGTGTCCTCATCAAAAGAATCCACATCGGTAACGCCTGTCAGCTTCAGCCCTCTTCGGTTTTCGAGGCTAAGATTATGGTTTTTCTTTATATTTGTTTCCAAAAAAATCACCCGTTTCATATATGACAAAGCAAGCTCTTGTTATATATATGAAACGGGCGGCGATTTAATGATTTATTGAAAGAACAAAAGAAGTTTAATATTTATCCGAGCTGCCGATACATCTTGGCGGCATCCTCTTTCAGAGCGTGCTCGCTTATTTCCAGCACCTCATAGGAGCTTGGAGACGACCCCATATTGACCGTTATCACATCGCCTTTTTTGACATCATAGGACGCGCGCTGCACACGGCCGTTTACCTCGATTTTACCCGCGTCGCAAGCCTCATTGGCAACAGTTCTTCGCTTTATTATGCGGGAAACCTTCAAAAACTTATCAAGTCTCATATTTTTCTCCAAAAAAATTCAGCCGCCAATAGGCGGCTGATGCTTAATTATTTTACAGCGCCCTTAAGAGCAGAGCCTGCCTTGAAGGACGGAACCTTCGTTGCGGCAATTTTGATTTCTTCGCCTGTGCGAGGATTTTTGCCTGTGCGAGCCGCGCGGGTCTTTACTTCAAAAGTGCCGAAGCCTACAAGGGCTACCTTATCGCCGTCGGCAAGGGCATCGGTGATAGCGTCGATAACCGCCTTAACCGCCGCGTCAGCGTCTTTTTTTGAAATTTCTGCTTTAGCTGCTACAGCTGTTACAAGATCTGTTTTGTTCATTTATTTTTCCTCCGTTTTCGCCTTCTCGGCTATAATATTTTTTGCTTTTTCCCAAAGGAAATCAAGAGTGTCGATATCAGCCGTTTTCATATCGATATTCTGTTCCCGCGCCAGCGTTTCCACCAGCGTAAACCGATTTATAAACTTATCCGTTGAAGCAGTGAGCGCCTCCTCGGAATCCACGCCTATAAATCTTGATATATTAACACAGGAAAAAAGAACATCGCCGAATTCGGCTTCAATTTCTCTTTGCTCATTTCCCGGTAAAGCACTTAATAACTCGTCAATCTCTTCATACAGCTTGTCTATCGCGCCGGCGGGCTCATCCCAATCAAAACCTGCCGAGGCGGCCTTCTGCTGTATTTTTTGGGCTCTCATAAGGGCGGGCAGCTCACGGGGCACTTTTTGCATTGAATCGCTTTGCTTTTTTATGCCTTTTGTTTTCAGCTTAACGGCGTCCCAGCTTTCAAGCGCCTCCTTGCCGTTTTTGGCAACGACGCTTCCGAAAACATGCGGGTGGCGCACGATCAGCTTTTGGCATATCTCGTTTGCAACATCGTTGAAATCAAAAGAGCCCTTTTCCCGTTCCATTTCACAGTGGAGCGCGACCTGAAGCAGAATATCGCCCAGCTCCTCACGAAGTCCGTCGGTATCATTTTTATTGATAGCCTCGATCACTTCGTAGGTCTCCTCAATAAAATTCTTTTTGATGGATTCGTGGGTCTGTTCCCTGTCCCAAGGGCAGCCGCCCGGAGCTCTTAAAACATTGACGAGCCTGATGAGGTCGTAAATATCGTAAGAATCCTTAAATTCAAAATCGACTGCCACTGAAACACCCTTTCCGATTGACCTGTTATTATAATAATACTATAAACAGGTTAAAATTTCAAGTATTTAAGCCAATTTTTTACTTGTTTGCAAAAATTTGAGCTCGGAAAAGGTTATAAGCTTTGACAATATACTCACTATTGTAAAGAATAACAAATATATTCCGCTTAAAATTACGAAATCCAGCACATAACCGTTTTCGCCGAACACGCTTTTCAGCATAAGCTTTGCGACGATAAACGCGCCCGCGGCGCATAAAAGCGGCTTGAAAAGCAAATCGGATATTTTATATTTCACATCGGAATATTTTTTGAATATGTAAAGATTCGACACAAGTATAACAAGATACCCCGCCGCGCCGGAAATGACAGCGCCGTAGAGATTGTATCTGTAATCAGCCACCAGCAGGCAATTGAGCCCCACACGCACGGCGGCGGAAATCACAAACGACGGTATGCTCTTTTTGGCACAGCCTATCGCCTGAACGGAAAAAACGCTCACGCTTGCGAGGCAGTAAAAAATCATAGTAAAGCCGTACCAAAACACAAGCCCCGAGCAGCCGATAACTATATCGTAATTTGAAGAACGGTAAAGTATATTCAGTATATTTTCGGCAACGAGAGAAAGATAAAAACCGCCGCCAAAGCCGATGACGGACGCGTATTTGAATATGCTGTTTGCCAAAGCGGAAAGGCGTTCGCGGCTTTGGGATTCAAAGGCGGCGGAAATTGCGGGAACGGCGGCGACGCCGAGAGCTATTGAAAATCCCGGCAGCAGCATTTTGAAGTCCTGCGCCGAAGAAAACAGCCCGTATATATAAGTTACCGCGTCCTCATTAGGCGTTGAGCTCATTTGAAGGCAGGTTTCATACGCCTTCATAAGCCCATCCCTGTCGCATACGGAGAGAAAATACTGCACCGAGGCGTTGTCCGTAAAAGTTGAGACGCTCTGTATGACGCTTGAAACGATTATCGGCGCGGAAAAGCCGAGTATCTCTCTCATACTCTCGCTTGTTTTGTACTTCTTTCCGATTATATATGAATTATATTTTATCCCCGTGTATATCCAAACATATATCCAGCTCAGCAGCGAGCCCACGGTAACTCCGCCCATAGCGGCGGCAGAAGTAAGAGGATAGATAACCGACAGCGCTATCTCCTCGCTTTCGCACACAACGCCGAAAACCGCTCCGCTTTCAAGATACTGACCGTAGAGCCAGCTCATGGAATATTTGGCGAAAAGCAGACCGAAAACCAGCTTGAACGCCGCTTCCAGCACCTGACTTACCGCCGTTGGCACCATATTCATATGCCCCTCGGCAAGCGAGCGCCTGCACGCCGCCATAGACGAGAAAAGCACATTGGGAGCAAGAATAAATATCGTGTAAATGCTTTTCGGCGAGGAGCATACGATTTGAGCATACGGCTTTGCGAAAGCTATCATAAACGCCATACCGATAACGCCGGTGACAAAAAACAGCAATGATGAAGATTTCTTCAGCGAATGGATTTTGGCATTATCGCCCTTTTCGTTATATTTGCTTACAAGGTGCGACAGCGCCACGGGAAAGCCTCCCATAATAACGGCGTGAATGGGCATATATAAATTATATGCTATATTGAAATATCCCCTGCCTGTTGCGCCGATGTAGGCGGTAAGAGGGATTTTATATACGGCGCTTATCGCTTTTACTATAATTGAGGACAAAAGCAGCAAAAACGCCGAGCCGATATATTTTTGCTTTGCGTTATTCAAAAAATCACCACAAAAAAGGCAGCGCATAAAATTTGCACTGCCTTGATATTACTCTTTTTTAAATCCGTAATAGCGTGATTTTATTATTCCTGTGTTTCGTTAACTTCTTCGTTTTTTTCAGCCGCGTTATCATCGGGCTCGGCAACAACTTCTTCCTTGGCGGGTCGAGAAACGGATTTAAAAGCGTTTTTGGCGCTTCGTTTCACCTCGTCCATCTGCCTTTTGATAACTTTGCCCGCCTCTTGAGAAACGCTGATCACCTCGTTTTTAAATTCCTGCGCTTCCTTTTTCAGCTCCTGCGAGTCGATGTTTCGGCTCTCGTCAAGCTGAGCCTTGAGGGTATTCAGCTTTTCCCTGTAGGCGGTTATCTGCGCTTTGAGCATATCCATTTCGCCTTGATCCGTTTCCTCCCCCAAAGAGGCCGAAAAGGTCAGCATTCCGAATTTTTCATAAAATTTGGACAGCTTTGATTTTACATCGAGATATTCTATCCTTTTGTGGGAAAGGTCTATCGCCTTAGCGCCCTTTTTATTTATGCTTTCCGCGACTATTCGGGTTTTATTGAACAGTTCATCAAAATTTCCCATCTTTTTCACCCTTTCAGAAATATATAAATATTGTCTACATCTCAATTATATTACAAACGGAATAATCTTTCAATACTTTTAGTATTGAAAATAAAAATAAATAAGCCTACGCCGCTATACATTATATTCGCCGTAAAACTCGTTTATACTTTGCTTTCGGCGCAGTATCTCGTCAAATCTGTCAATATACTCATAGGGATATTTATAATTGTATATTCGCTGAATTTTTCCCGTTTTCTGATTTTTCAGCTTTATGACGGCGCCTGCGCCGACGGCAAGAACGGTATGCGTCTCGTCCATCATAAAAACATTGTAGAGACATTCCCTGCCGCTTTTACACCAGCCGACATTTTCAAGATTGCCCAAGGATTTGCCCTGCCGATACATATAGTAGGGATGATAACCGGCGCTTTTGAGCGCTTTTCCCGCCGTATCGACCATATCCGAAACAAGAAGCCCGGGCGACGGATCGAAAGCCGCCTGCCTCGTTGCCATATACGCGCCGCTTTTCAGTGAAAGCGTGTGCAGGGTGACGGATTCCGCTTTGAGTTCAATTCCCATATTAAGACTTTTTTCAAATGAGGCGATATCGTCTTTCGGCAGTCCTGCAATAAAATCCATATTTATATTGTCAAAGCCCATCTTCCTCGCAAGGTCGAAGGCTTTGAGCGTGTCGTGCGAAGTGTGCCGCCTGCCTATCGCCTCAAGCGCCTTATCGTTGAAGGTTTGGGGATTGACGCTTATTCTTGAAACGCCTGCCGTCTTCAGCGCTTGCAGTTTATCCGCCGTCACCGTGTCGGGTCTGCCCGCTTCAACCGTATATTCCCTGTTGGTGCTCAAATCGAAATTTTTATCTATTGAGTAAAAAAGCTTCGCAAGATCTTCGGCGCAAAGGGCTGTGGGCGTTCCTCCGCCGAAATAGACGCTCTCAAGCCTCAAGCCGAGGGCGCGGGCATATTTTCCCGTCTCCTCAATTTCCTTTACAAGCAGTTCAACATAGGGCTTCACAAGCCTTTGTGTGTTTTCTATGCTGTGCGAAACGAAAGAACAGTAGGAACACCTTGTGGGGCAGAAAGGAATGGAAACATAAAGCGAAAAGCTTTTTTCGCCGGAAAGAGCGATTATGCCGTTTTCGCTGTGCATAACAGCAGAAGTGAGCTTGATTTTTTCATCGCTGACGAGATATTTTTCGTGAAATATCCGTTGAGCCTCCGTTTCGGAAAACGCGTCGGCAAGAGCGTGCATACGCCTTGCGGGGCGCACCCCGTAGAGGATCCCCCACGGATATTTTATGCCGAGGATTTCGGACAGCGCCTCGTAGAGCATAACCGACAGAGCGTTCTGCCTGTCCGTATTTTCATCCGCCGTTTTGCTTAGCGTCTTGCGTTTTTCGTAAACACGCGCGTCAACGGTGAGTGTGTCTCCCCGAATTTGCGTTATAACGGTAACGGGGTCGTCGCCCGCGTCATCGCTTTCTGTCATCTTGATTTTTTCATAGGGGAAAAATATTTCGCAGATGTTTTCTATATCATATTGATACGGGTGGTCTTTAACAATAACTGTCATAGCTTATTTCATATAGGGATTGTTTTTCTTTTCAAATTCAAGGGTAGAAAACTCATCGTGCCCGGGATATACGCCGTAATTCTTATCAAGAGACGCAAGGCGCGCGAGGCTCTTTCTCATCTCATCATCCGAGCCGCCCGGAAAATCCGTTCTGCCGCAGTCACAGCAAAACAGAGTATCACCTGTAAAAAGGAAATCGCCGATGATGTAGCAAAGCCCGCCCTTTGTGTGCCCCGGGGTTGCGAGCACCTTTATTTCCGATGAGCCAAACGGCAGAACATCACCGTCGCCGACCGTTATATCGGCTTTTGAATCATTCTGCTTGGCGCGGCAAAAGGCGGCAAGGCTAAGCTTTCCCGAAGAGAGCATACCCTCATCTTCTCTGCTGATAACGACCTTAGCGCCGTACCTTTCGCGTATTTCGTTTACGCCGCCGATATGGTCAAAATGGCCGTGGGTGAGCAGGATATACTCAAGCTTGGCGTCGCCTATAAAATCGAGCATTTTATCCGAAGCTTCGGTGCAGTCCACAAGCAGCGATTTTCCGCTTTCATCATCTGTTACGAGATAACAGTTATTCTGCAATGCGCCGAGCACTATTGATTTTAAATTCAGCATTTCAGCCACCTCTGCATCAGTTTTTGTTCAGCGTCATAAATTATCGGTATCAAGAATTATTGTAACCGGTCCGTCGTTTACAAGGCTCACCTTCATATCTGCTCCGAAACGCCCGGTTGCCACCTTTTTGACGCCCGCCTTTTTAAGCCCCTCAACAAAATATTCATAAAGGGCGTTTGCCTCTTGAGGCGGGGCGGCGCAGGTGAAGCTCGGACGCCTGCCGTGGGAGCAGTCGGCGCAAAGAGTAAACTGGGAAACGACAAGTATTTCCCCGCCGATATCGGCGCACGATAAATTCATCTTGCCGTTTTCATCCTCGAAAACACGGAGGAAAGGTATTTTCTTAAGCAAAATATCCGCCTGCTCCTCGGTGTCCCCGCGGGCAACGCCGAGCAGTATCATAAATCCCTTTTCTATCTCGCCGACGGTTTCGCCGTTGATCACAACATTTGAGCTAAGCACGCGCTGAATAACAGCCTTCATTTAAACACCGCTTCTTTCAATATGATATACGCCCTGAATTTTTCTTATGGATTTTACGATATTGTCGAGATGTTCTTTGCTGTTGACCGCCACGGTGAGAGTTGTTCGGCAGTTTCCGTCGTTTATCGGGCGGGCGTTTATGGAATGTATTTTTACATGCATATTCATAAGCCTGCTCGTTATATCAAGCACAACGCCGTCCCTGTCAATAGCGTAAACCTCAATGGTGGACTTCGATTCCACCTTAACATTTTCGTCCCAATAGGCTTTTATCCACCTCTCGGGCTCGGCGCAGTTTTCAATATCCCGCGGCACATTTATACAGCTTCTTCTGTGGATGGTAAGCCCGTGACCTCTTGTTATAAAGCCTATTATTTCCTCACCCGGCAAAGGCGAACAGCATCTTGCGGTTTTGATAAGGCAGTTGTCTATTCCCTCAACAATAATGCCGTTTGACGATGATGCTTTGGCGGGTCTGTCCACAGAGCCGGAAAGCGCGGCTTTTTCCGCTTCCTTATCCTCTCTCCAATTTCGATTGTATTCATCCTTTATGCCGGGCATAAGCCGGCTTATCTGAATACCGCCGTAGCCGACCGCGGCGTAAAACTCATCGGTATCGGAAAAATGCTGACGGCGGGCAATTTTTTTGACAAATTCTTCGTACCTTTCGCCTGAAAGACGGATGAAATTGCGGTGAAATTCCCTATCGACAATATCCTTGCCCTCAACGATATTTTCCTCACGCCGCTCGCGCTTGAACCATGTGCGGATCTTGTTTCGCGCCTCGCCTGTTTTTACTATGGAGAGCCAGTCCTTACTCGGCCCTTTATTTGCTTGATTTGAGGTAAGAATCTCTATTCTCTCGCCCGTTTTTATCTCGTAATCGAGCGGGACTATTCTGCCGTCGACCTTGGCGCCCACCATTCTGTTGCCCACGGCGGAATGAATGGCATAGGCGAAATCTATTACCGTAGAGCCTATCGGCAGGCTTCGTATATCCCCTTTAGGAGTAAACACATATACCTCGTCTATCGAAAGATCGCCCTTAATGTTGGCAACAAGCTCCTCCGCCGTGTCGGTCTCCTCGCCCGCCTCCACCATTCTGTGAATCCACGAAAGACCGGCGTCAAAACTGTCTTTTCCGCCCTTGCCCAGCTTGTATTTCCAGTGGGCGGCTATGCCGTACTCGGCGGTTTTGTGCATATCCCATGTTCTTATCTGAATTTCAAAAGGCACGCCCGTTTGCGAAAGCACCGTTGTGTGCAGCGACTGATAGCCGTTTGGCTTCGGCGTGGAAATATAATCCTTAAATCTTCCGGGAATGGGCTTGAACATATCGTGGACTATGCCCAAAGCGTTATAACAGTCTATCATTGAATTGACTATTATCCTTACGGCGTAAATATCGTATATTTCCTCAAAGGATTTGCCCTTTACATATACCTTTCTGAATATGCCGTGAACGGATTTTACCCTTGCCGTGATATTCACATTATCCATCACGGCGGTTATTCTTTCGCTCACCTGAGTTTTTATTTCGTTAAGAAATTTTTCGCCCTCCTGCTTTTTCATCGAAAGCGAGTTTTCTATCTCTTTGTAAGCTATCGGGTCAAGATAGTAAACGGCTATGTTTTCCAGCTCATCCTTTATGGCACGGATACCGAGGCGGTGAGCGATGGGAGCATAAATTTCAAGCGTTTCAAGGCTCTTTTCCCTCTGTTTGTATTCGGGCATATGCTCAAGCGTTCGCATATTATGGAGTCTGTCGGCAAGCTTGATGATTATAACGCGCACATCCTTGTTCATCGCCATAAACATTTTGCGTATATTTTCCGCCTGCACCTCTTCCTTGGTGGAAAGAGGTATTTTACCGAGCTTCGTTACGCCGTCCACAAGAAGCTCCACATCGTCACCGAAGCGCTCTCTTATGTATGAAAGCGTATATTCCGTATCCTCAACCACATCGTGAAGAAGCGCGCTTATGATACATTCGTTATCCATACCCAGCTTAAACAGTATCTTCGCAACGGCAACGGGGTGCATAATATAAGGCTCACCCGAACGCCTTTTCTGACCTCCGTGCGCCTCTTTTGCGATATTATACGCCTGTGTTATTTTGTTTATATCGTACTGGGGATATTCCTTTATCTCCTCCAAAAAGGCTGAGAAGCCGTCATCATATTCAGACAAGATGCAATCTTCCTTTCAACGATTTGAGTGTGGGCGAGTTCATCAAATCCACCTTTCCGCTCACCGGCAAAACGGTAATGATATTTTCATCGGCAGCCGTCAGTCCGCTTTCCTCAAATGCCGTCAAAGCATATTTGAGCTGACCGTAGGTTATACCGTTAAGGCTGAAATACAGAGCGTCAAAGCCGTATTTCCATTCGCCCTTAGCCTTTAAAAATCTGTAAACCTTAGAGCATATCTCTCGGCTCGGAAAAACCGAGTCATCATCGGATATACCTGCGGCAAACATTTCGTATGCCGCTTTTTCGCTGAAATATTTTTCGTCATCCACGCCGTTTTTTCTTATATCAACAGCCTGAACGGACAGATAATCCTTACCCTTAAAATGATTGGAGCTGACCTTTACTGCCGCGTCTATCCTGTCTCCCGCGGTGAAAGGAAATTCATCCGGCGTGCATTTGAATTTTACCATTCGCACAATTTTGCCCTTTTTCTCGCATTCAAGCCTTATGTGCTTTCCGTTTCCCGACGGTGTGACGGAAACGATGTTGAGAGCCGACAGCGCAAACACCGGCTCGGGATTGCCTTCGCCGAACGGCTCAAGCAGCTTTAGGCTTTTCACAAGCTCAAGATCAAGATAAAATGGCGAAAGCTTACAGTCTATATTCACCGTTTGAACGGGCGCTTGAGGGAATTTTTCCGCCGCGTATTCGTTTATACGCTTTTTGAAAAGCGGCACATTGCCGGCAGGCAGACTCAGCCCCGCCGCCATAGGGTGACCGCCGAATTTATCAAGAAGCTCGGCGCAGTGGGCTGTTGCCTCAAAGATATTGAAGCCCTCCACGCTTCTTGCCGAGCCCGACGCAACGCCGTTTTCATCAATGCACAGCACCACAGCGGGCTTTGAATATTCCTCGCATATACGGGCGGCGGCAAGCCCCGCCACGCCCTTGCGGTATTTCTCGGACGCTATCACGATAACTCTGTCCTGTGCAAGAGACGGGTTTTCGGAAAACATTTGCTTTACGCTTTCAAAAATCTCCGTTTCAAGCTCCTGCCTGTGGGAATTGTCTATATTGAGCTGCTGTGCCTTAAACACGGCGGTTTCATAATCATCCGCGGTGAAAAGCTCAACGGCGCGATAAGCGGAATCCACCCTGCCCGCCGCGTTTACACGCGGGCAGATAAAAAATGCCATACCGGTAGCGGAAAGCGCTTTGTCCTCAGCGCCCGCCGCCTTTTTCAGCGCCTGAGCGGCAGGACACATACCTGAATTTATTTTTTCAAGACCCGCCCTGACAAGACCTCGGTTTTCTCCTCTTAAAGGCACGGAATCGCCGACCGTTCCTATCGCGACGAGGTCGGCAAAGCGGGAGAGCATATCCTGCGTATCGCCGTAGAGGGCGCAGGCGAGCTTGAACGCCACTCCCACGCCGGCAAGGTCGTGAAAAACATCGCCGTTATCCTCTCTGTGAGGGTTTACCACGGCAACCGCCTCAGGCAACGCATCGCCGATTTGGTGGTGATCGGTTATCACAAGCTCCATTCCGAGCGAGGAAATATATTTTGCCTCCTCAACCGCTGCAATGCCGTTATCAACGGTTATTATAAGCCGAGTGCCGCTTTCTTTTAACTTATCCGCGGCAAAAATGCTTATACCGTAGCCCTCGTCCTCACGGGATGGAATATAGTAATCGACATCGGCGCCCATATCCCGTAAAAGCAGAAAAAGCAGTGAAGCGGCTGTGACCCCGTCGCAATCGTAATCGCCGTAAACGGTGATTTTTTCCTGATAATCTATCGCCTGCTCAATTCGCTCAACGGCTTTATCCATATCGGAAAGCTCAAAGGGATCGCCGAAGCCGCAGGAGGATGAGAGAAAATCGGACACCTCTATATCGCTGCTTATCCCTCTTGATACGAGCAGGAACGCCGCAAAGGGGTCTATATTGAATTTTTCGCTGAGCTCGGAAGCCCTTGCCTTATCAGCATCTGCGATTTTCCACTTTTTATAAGCCATTATGAATTTTTATCCACCCGATGTATTTTCTTTAAATTGGAACGCTTTTCGGCTCTCTTCATAAGCTCTTTTTCTATATCCTCGGGAGTTATTCCCTGATAAGCCATCATTACAAGAATATGATATATAAGATCGGTTATCTCGTAAACCGTTTCGCTTTTATCGCAGTTTTTCGCGGCGATCACCGTTTCGGTGCACTCCTCGCCCACTTTTTTAAGTATCTTATCAAGCCCCTGTTCAAAAAGATAAGCGGTATAAGAGCCCTCTGCCTTTTCGTTTTTTCTGTCAATAATCACCTGATACTCGTTTTTTATCAAATCCATCAATATTCTCCCTCAATTTTATTGAAAAAACAGCTGTGCCTGCCCGTGTGACAGGCGGCGCCCGTCTGAATGACTTTTATCAACAGCGTATCGTCGTCGCAGTCGCCGTGAATTGAAACGACCTTTTGGAAATTGCCGCTCGTTGAGCCCTTGTTCCAAAGCTCCTGCCTGCTGCGCGACCAAAACCAGGTGAAGCCCGTTTCAACGGTTTTTTGCAGGGATTCCCTGTTCATATAGGCGAGCATAAGCACCTCGCCTGTGCCGTCCTCCTGAATTATCGCGGGGATAAGCTCCGATTTTTTAAAATATTTTTCCAAATCCATTATTTGCATACCTCTATTGCCTCGGCAAGCGCCAGCGTTTTATCATAAAGGCTTTTGCCGCATATCGCGCCGTAAAGCCCCTCGTTTTTCAGCGCCGTAATATCGTTTATATCGCGTATTCCTCCCGAAGCGGTTATATCGCACGAAACTGCGCCGTTGAGCTCGCAAAGCTGTTTAATATTAGGTCCCGCGAGTGTGCCGTCCTTGGAAATATCCGTATAAATTATCGTCTTAACGCCGATATCCTCCATACGCCTTGCAAGCTCCGTGAAATATATATCCGAGCTTTCGGTCCATCCCTCGGCGGCGGCGTAACCGTTTTTCGCGTCTATGCCGACAGCCACCGCATCGCCGTATTCCTTTACGGCTTCCTTTACAAGGTTTGAATTTTTCAAAGCGACCGAGCCTAAAACGACTCTGCTTACCCCGCCGTTTATATAATATTCAATATCCTTTACCATGCGGATACCGCCGCCTACTTCAACCTTCAGCGAGGTCTCACGGGCGACGGCGAGGATCAGAGCGCCGTTAACGGGTCTTTTTTTCAGCGAGCCGTCCAAATCAACGGTGTGTACCCATTCGGCGCCGTCATTTGCAAAGCCGATGGCGGTTTCAACAACATCATCGGCAACTTGATGCGCGGTTGCGAAATCGCCTTTATAAAGGCGAACGGGTCTGCCGCCGATTATGTCGATAGCGGGAAAAATAATCATCACAAAACTCCCTTTGTGGAAAGTACGCCGCCCTTGTTTTCGGCAACGGCATCTTTCATCGCATGGGCAAAAGCCTTGAAAATCGCCTCGATCCCGTGGTGGGAATTTGAGCCGTAAAGCAGATTTATATGAAGCGTAATTCCCGCGTTTACGGCAAAGGCGCGGAAAAATTCCTCGGTGCAGCATGTTTCGTAATCGCCGCATTTTTCCTCGTTGAAATCCGCCTTGAAAACAAGAAAAGGTCTGTTGGAAATATCAAGAGCGCAAAGCGCGAGGCTTTCGTCCATCGGAATATAAAACGAGCCGTAGCGGTTTATGCCGCCCATATCGCCGAGCGCTTGCCTGAACGCCGCGCCGAGCGCGATGCCCGTGTCCTCCACCGTGTGGTGGGTATCAACATCCAAATCGCCGTTTACATTCACTTTGAGCCCAAAGCCGCCGTGAACACCGAACGCCGTGAGCATATGGTCAAAAAAGCCTATGCCTGTTGAAACGCTCACATCTCCGCCGTCAAGATTGAGGGATATTTCAATTTGTGTTTCCTTTGTGTTTCTGCTGAGCTGAGCAGTTCTCATAATCTCACCGCTTTCAATTTATTCAATCGGAAAACAGGCTGTTCATAAGCCCGTCTATTTTCTTTTTTCTGCTTTCGGTTTCGCCGCCGTCGATCGCCACCGTGAGCACATCGCCCTCTTTGGCGTTTTCGGGCAACGCCTTTTTCGGGATATTCACAAATTCAAGGCTTTGAGTTTCGCAAACGGCGTATTCGCCCTCAAATCTGTCTATAATAAGCTTTTTCAAAATATTACTCCTTTTCACAATAAAGCGTTAGCTGCGTTTTATCCGAAACAACGGAAATGTTGCCGTTTATATCCGTTCTGAGCACCTGCGCGCCGACGGTGCTAAGAGTTTTTAGCGTTTCACTGTGAGGATGACCGTAAGAATTGCCGACTCCTACCTCTATAACGGCAAGCTTTGGCGACACCGCGTTAATAAATTTCTTACCCGACGCCGTATCGCTGCCGTGATGACCGACCTTGAGAACATCCGCGTCAAGGTAGTAGGGATATTTCTCCAAAATTTCCTGCTCGGCTTCTTTTTCCGCGTCGCCCATAAAGAGAAATACATTATCGCCGTAGCTTAGCTTAACTACCGCCGAATAATTGTTTAGATTTCCGTAGCCGCCGCCCACGGGCGCGAGAAATTCAATTTTCAAATCATCTTCATTGACGATGACTTTGCCCGCCTTTGCCGTTGTTATGCCGAGGCCTTTATCCGAAATCGCCTGAAGCAGGTTTTCAAATGTTTTTGTGTCGGTTGATGCTTTAGGCATAAATATCTCGCCTATATCAAAGCCCTCAACGATTTCCCGCATACCGCCTATATGGTCGGCGTGTGGGTGAGTGGCAACAAGGTAATCTATTTTTTCATAGCCGAGCGAGCTTATCCTTTCCGATACGACATCGGCGCTTTCTGAAATGCCGGCGTCTATAAGCATACATTTCCCATCGGGAAGCTGAATAAACTCACTGTCTCCCTGCCCAACATCAAGAAAATTGACTACAACAGTGCCGTCCGTTTGCAGGTTGGCGTTCACATCGGCGTATTCGCCGTGAAGTGTGCCGCCGAAAAACCAACCGCCCGCAACGACAGCCGCAAAAACAACAAGCGATATTAAGGCGTTTATGAGCTTTCTGTTTTTCTTCATTTTTCAAGCCTTACCTTAATTGAATTGGCATGAGCGGTAAGCCCCTCGGTATTTGCAAGGGTGATTATTTCCTCTCCCGCCTTTTCAAGCTCTTCTTTCGTGTAATAGATGAATGAGGATTTTTTTATAAAGCTGTCCACCGAAAGGGGGCTGAAAAATCTTGCAGTTCCGCCCGTAGGCAACACATGGTTTGGACCGGCGAAGTAATCGCCGAGCGGCTCGGGCGACCAGTTTCCGAGGAAAACCGAGCCGGCATTGTCGATCATACCGATATATTTAAGCGGCTCATCAACGCACAGTTCAAGATGCTCCGGCGCAAGAGCGTTTGCAAATTCTATTGCCTGCTCCATATTCTCGCACACGATGATCTCGCCGAAATCATTGAGCGAGCTTTCTATTATATTCCATCTTTCAAGCCCGGTAAGCTGTTTTTCTATTTCCTTTGATGTTGCCCTCGCCACGGATTCGGATGTGGTGAGCAATATGGCGGAAGCCATTTTGTCGTGCTCCGCCTGACTCATAAGGTCTGCCGCCAAAAAAGACGGGTCTGCGCTCTTATCGGCGACAATGAGTATTTCCGACGGCCCTGCCACCATATCTATATCAACAACTCCGTAAAGGAGCTTTTTTGCCGTGGTAACAAAAATATTGCCCGGGCCGACTATCTTATCTACCTTCGGTATTTTTTCGGTGCCGTAAGCGAGGGCGGCTACCGCCTGCGCTCCGCCGCAAAGAAAGACCCTGTCTATCCCCGCAATCGCGGCGGCCGCCATAATATTAGGATTCGGCGTGCCGTCCTTAGACGGAGGCGTTACCATAATTATCTCTTTTACCCCCGCTATTTTCGCGGGAACGGCGTTCATCAAAACAGAGCTTGGATAAGCCGCCGTACCGCCCGGTACATATATCCCGACACGGTGCAGTCCGCGCACGCGCTGACCCATTATCACGCCGTTTTCCTTGGTGGTGAGCCAGCTCTGCTGAGCCTGACGGATATGAAAATCATAGATATTCTCATATGCGTCGGTAAGCGCCTTTTTGAAATTCTCATCCACCTCGTCAAGATAAGCGGCAAGCTCTTCTTTTTCTATGACGGTTTTTTTCGGAAGTATCCCGTCAAAACGAACGGTGTATTCCCTGAGCGCCTCGTCGCCGCCGTCCTTAACTCCCTGAATTATTGAAGAGACTATCTCAGTTATTTCGGGCGCGGTCTCTCCGCTTCGTTTTTTGAGCGCTTCTATAAGAGCGTATTCGCTTTTTCCGTTTGCTTTTGTAATTTTCATCATTTGACCTCACACCTTGCTTGCAAGCTCCATATCCGCAAGAAAGGACTCTATTTCCTCCTTGCGAAGCTTCATCGAGGCGATATTCACTATTACCCTTGCGGATATCGGCATTATCTCCTCTACAGCGACAAGCCCGTTTTCCTTTAATGTTGAGCCTGTTTCCACAATATCCACTATGCCGTCCGCAAGCCCCAAAAGAGGAGCAAGCTCAACACTGCCCTCTATTTTTATTACATCGACATCCATACCCTTTGACTTAAAAAATTCACTTGCCACCTTGGGATATTTGGAAGCGACTGTTTTTCGTTTATATCCGGCGTAGAAATCCACACCCTGCGGGCACGCGAGAACAAATCTGCATTTGCCGATATTGAGATCCATAACCTCATAAAACGCGCTGCTGTGCTCCGCTATCGTATCCTTGCCAACGACCCCTATATCGCACACGCCGTGCTCAACATATGTTATTACATCGGGAGCCTTGGACAGCACCGCCTCGTAGCCGTCAACGGGGATTATAAGCCGCCTGCCCTTGTTTTCAAGCTCCTTGGTATCAAGCCCCATTTTCTGAAAAAGCTTTACCGAGGATTTTTCAAGCCTGCCCTTTGTGAGAGCTATGCGAAGCGGTCTTTCGGCGTTTATCACCTCGTTTTTGACTTCGCAAAGCGCGTTTACATCGACCGCAAAACCTACGGCTGGGCAGTCAAGCCCAAATTCGCTTATGAGATTATCATAGCGCCCGCCCGACAGTACGGTGACTCCCGAGCCGTCCGCATAGCCGCGGAAAATAACGCCCGTATAATAATTGGAGCGGTTGACAAGCCCCAAATCTATTATGATTTTATCGGAAACTCCCATCTTCTCTAATTTTTCAAAGAGAGTTTTGAGGTAATCCAGCGCCCTGTTTGACTCGGCGCTTTTATAAAGCTTTCGTGCTTCGTCAAGCACCTCCACCGAGCCGAAAAGGCGTGGAAGCCTTTTGAGCGCCGCGATCTCGGGGCAGGGCTTCAGCCTGTTGAGCAAATCGCCTAAAGCCGCATAATTTTTGCTTTCGGTGAAATTGCATATATCCGCCTTCTGCGTTGCGGTGAGATCCATTTTATCGAGTATGGCGCTGAAAAATCCCGCGTGACCTATCTCCAGCTTATATGAGCCCCGAAGCGTCCTGCTGAGCGCCTCGACCGCCATGGAAATCACCTCTATATCCGCGTCAAGCGAGCCGTCGCCGATAAGCTCTATCCCGCTTTGCGGTATCTCGTCCGTTCTGCCCGCGTGAGCCTTGTTTTTCACAAAAACATTTTGATTATAGTAGAGCCTTACGGGAAAAGCCGCATCCCTCAGCCTTGTTGCGACAAGGCGTGCGATAGGCATCGTATTGTCGGGGCGCAAAACGGTTGTTCTGCCGTAATTATCCGTCAGCTTATACATATCGTCCGCCTCAACGCCCGTGTTGCCGTTGCTGAAAACATCGAAATATTCTATCGCGGGGGTAATTACTTTTCTGTAGTTTTTCTCTTTGTAAAGAGCCGAAAGCGTGGATTCCACGCTCTTTCTGTCGTCCGACTCCTCAAAAAGAAAATCCCTGCTGCCCTCAGGCGTTATATTTGCATATCTTTTCATAATTTTTACCTGTGTTTCTCCGAATTTTACTTTAGCGTGCTAACGCGGTAATATGCTAACATATTAAATCGGATTTGTCAATAATATTATAGCTGAAGGGAGTTGAACCCGATAAGTCCCCTCAGCTATATTAAAAGCCGAAGAGTGAGATCTGGTTGCTTTCGGGCAAATCGCCGAGAGCGCCGCATTCACGAAGCGCCTGCACGACCGCCGAGCCGATGTGCGCTCTTGCCATAAGATCGTCGCAGGAAAGAAAATCGCCGTTTCCGTCATTTACCGCGTCATATATCGCCTTGGCGGCATTTTGCCCTATTCCCTTTATAGCGAGAAACGGAAGCCTTATCTTCCCGTTTTCTATCCTGTAAATGCGCCAGTCCGATTTATAGAGGTCAACCGGCAGAAATTCTATTCCTCGCGCGAGCATCTCAATGATGACTTGCAAAACAACATATGTACCCTCGTCCTTATCGGTCTTTTCCTCTTTATCGTCCTTTTCGCTTATCTCTTTCATTTTTCTCTTAACGGCGTCATGCCCCGCGACTGCGGCGTCGGCGTCTATCGCCTCTCCGCGCACGGTGAAATATGCCGAATAAAACTCCAGCGGGTGATAAATCTTATACCACGCGAGGCGCAGAGCCGCTATAACATAGGCGGCGGCGTGAGCCTTGGGGAACATATATTTTATTTTATAGCAGGAATCTATGTACCACTGCTCGACCCCAACCGTTTTCATCGCTTTTTCGTAAGGGGGCAGCTTTTCCGCCGCCATACCCTTTCTTGTTATCTCCATAATATTGAAGCAGTCTATCTTTGAAAGAGGCGACGGCTTGCCCGTTTCGCTTTCGTATTTTTCTGCCTTGTGAATAAGATAGGTCATAATATCATCGCGGCAGCCGATAACCTCGGATATGGTGCAGGTTTTATTTTGTATAAGCTCCCGCGCGTTGCCGAGCCAAACATCCGTGCCGTGCGAAAGGCCGGAGATCTGAAGCAAATCGGCAAAATTCTTAGGCTGTGCTTCCTCCAGCATTCCGATAACGAACGGCGTGCCCATTTCGGGTATGGCGAGCGTGCCGGTGTTGCAGTCGATATCATCCGGCGAAACGCCTATCGGCTCGGTTGAGGTTATGAGTTTATATATCTGCGGGTCGCACAGATCAACATCCATAACGGGGATACCCGTTGAATCCTCAAGATACTTATAAAGGGTGGGATTATCGTGACCGAGCTCGTCCAGCTTGAGCAGAGTGTCGTGCAGAGATTTTTTGAAATCAAAATGCGTTGTATATGTGCCCTTTGTTTTATCGTTTGAGGGATACTGGATCGGAGTGAAATCCTCAACCGTATATTCGTCGGGAACAACTACCATTCCTCCGGGGTGCTGCCCGGTGGTGCGCTTTATTCCCGTGCATCCCATTGCAAGCCTGTCTATTTCCGCCTTTGATTTTTGATTGGTCAAACCGCGTTCTTCAAGGTATTTCATAACATAGCCGTAAGCGGTCTTATCCGCCACGGTGGACATTGTGCCCGCCTTGAAAACATAATTCTTGCCGAAAAGCTCCTCGGTAAATCTGTGGGAGCGCGACTGATATTCGCCCGAAAAATTAAGGTCTATATCGGGCTCTTTATCACCGTCAAAACCGAGGAAGGTCTCAAACGGAATTTCGTGCCCGTCGCGCTTCATCGGATTACCGCACACGGGGCAGTTTTTCGGCGGAAGATCAAAGCCCGAGCCCACTTCGCCGTGGGTGAAGAACTCGCTGTGCTTGCAATTTTTGCAATAGTAGTGCGGGGATAGCGGATTGACCTCCGAAATACCGCTTAAATGAGCGACAAGAGACGAGCCGACAGAGCCCCTTGAGCCGACAAGATAACCGTTTTTCTCGCTTTCCTCAACAAGGCGCTTTGCTATAACATAAAGCACTCCGAAGCCGTGAGTTATTATCGAATCAAGCTCTCTTTCAAGCCTTTGCGCAACATATTCGGGCACGGGATCGCCGTAAAGCTCCTTTGCTCTTGACCAGCATTTTTCCGTTAGCTCCTCATTTGCTCCGTCAATATGCGGCTGAAATGTTCCGGGTGGTATCGGCGGTATATCGTCCATTATCATATCGGCTATTTTATTCGGGTTATCGATAACAAATTCCCTTGCCCTGTCGCCCGCCCATGCGAAATCGGCAAGCATTTCATCGGTGGTTTTGAAATAGAGCGGCGCTTGCATATCGGCGTCCTCATAACCCTTTGAAGCCATAATTATCGAACGGAATATCGCGTCGTTTTCATCAAGAAAATGCACATCACCCGTGGCGACCGTGAGTTTTCCGAGTTTATCGCCCAGCGCAATGATTTTTTTATTTATGTTGATAAGGTCCTCTTCGGTGTTGACCCTCCAATGGATATTCTTTCTTTCCTCGCCCTTTTTGTTGATGATATACTCATCGCTGCTTGTGCGAAGCATAAAGGCGTTGTTTCCGTTGGGCTGTATTTCAAGATAATCGTAAAATGAAGCTATTTTTTCAAGCTCCTCATCGCTTTTTTCCTCAAGTATCGCCTGATAAAGCTCGCCCTGCTCGCAGGCAGAGCCGATGATGAGCCCATCCCTTTTCTTTGCCAGCAGACTTTTCGGGATAAGCGGGCGTGACTTAAATGTATTTATGCTTGAGGAAGAAATAAGCTCATAGAGATTTTTTCTGCCGTATTTTCTTTCTTCCTTTGGTATAGAGGTATCGAACGAAGTATCCTCCTTTACAAGAAGGATAATATGGTATCGCTTGAACTGGGTGTTTTTAAGGTCCATAAAATTAGGATACGCCTCATCGTCAACGAGATACCCCTCCATACCGAGCAGAAGCTTTATTTTGCCCTTGGCTGCTTTATAAGCCTCCGGAAGAGCCTGAACAACGCCGTGGTCTGTTACGGCGATAGCCTTGTGCCCCCACTTTATCGCCCTTTCGATAAGGGCTGTCGGTGCGGCTATACCGTCCATCTCGGAATAGGAGGTGTGCAGATGAAGCTCCACCCTTTTTTCGGCGGCGTTGTCCTCCTTTTCCGCTTTTACAACGCTCTGTATGCAATCCGGCGTTATTATGTATTCGGATTCGTATTTATCATAGCCGTAATTGCCTTTTACAATTACGGTGTTCACCTTTTCCATCTTTTTCTCAATGCGTTCAACGGCTTCCTTTCTGTCAAACAGCCTTACGAATACGGACGAGGTGTAATCCGATATGCTAAAAGAAAGCGTTTTGTAAACGCCGTTTTTTGACACCCTGCCGTCGCGCTTGATGATATCGCCCCATATGGTGACTTTGCCCGAATCGGCTGTAAGCTCGCTTATGGGCTGAGGCTTACTGCGTGTGGGACTGCCGAAAACCGTTTTCACGGTGTCGGAATAAAGAGGCAAACCGTTCATAAGCTCATGCTTTGTGCTTTTCGCGTTTTCCTCTCTTTTCGCATTCTCTTGATTTTCTTTTTCTCTGACGGCTTGTGCAACTTCTTTTTCTATGTCGTATTCCTCGGTTTGAATGAATTTCACCTTAACGCCGAGTCCGAACATATCAAGCACGGTATCCTCGATTTCCTTATCAACGCCGAGATTTTCAAGAACATCGAGACCGCCCTTTTTGAGAGTTATCTTGAGCACGCCGTTGTCATCAAGCTCGGCGCAAGCCCCCTCAAAAAATCCGTTGGCGGCAGTGCTTTTCCTGCGCACGAATTTTATAATCGAATCGAAATAGGCGGGCTCGAAAAGCTCGCTCATATACCTCGGCTTTATAACAAATTTCTTCATCATCAGCTTTTCTTTAATGCTGTTTTCGGCGGCGGATATCTCGCTGTAAGGCACAAGCTCAAAAAGCAGGAGCGTAAGCTCCGCCTCTCTGCCGGCTTTATTTATTCTCAGCCCTTTTATCTCTCCGTCCTTAAGGCAGGAAAGCTGATAATTATCTACTAAACCCTCAAAATATTCCGAAAATAAACTCATTATAATTTTTCTATCTCTTTCATCAATTCTTCAAGTAATTTTTCCTCGGGCACTTTTCTCAATATTTCGCCCTTTTTGAATATGAGGCCGCTTCCGTCGCCTCCCGCAACGCCTATGTCGGCTTCCTTTGCCTCGCCCGGTCCGTTTACGGCGCAGCCCATCACGGCAACCTTGATCGGCTTTTTGCAATCCTTCAGTTTTTCCTCGACTTGCTTTGCGAGACCGATAAGGTCTATTTTCGTTCTGCCGCAGGTGGGGCAGGAAATGAGATAGGGGCAGTCGTTCTTGAGACCTATGGCTTTAAGTATATCAAAGGCGGCAAAAACCTCTTTGACGGGCTCGTCCGAAAGGCTTACGCGGATAGTGTCGCCTATTCCGCGCGTGAGCAGCGAGCCTATGCCGACGGCGGATTTTATAATTCCCATACGCTCCGTTCCCGCCTCCGTAACGCCGAGGTGAAGCGGATAATCGCATTCCTCCGCCGCAAGCTCATACGCGCTTATCATCGTGTTTACATCGGATGATTTTATGGAAATCACTATATCGTCAAAATCGAATTTTTCAAGAAGGCGCGCGTGATACATAGCGGATTCGACCATTGCCGCGGGCGTGGGCGAGCCGTGGCGCGCGAGTATCTCCTTTTCAAGGCTTCCGCTGTTTACGCCTATTCTTATCGGTATCCCCTTTTGCCTGCAAATATCCGCCACAGCCTTTACTCTTGAATCGTCGCCGATATTGCCGGGGTTTATCCTTATCTTATCTATCCCTCTCTGTGCCGCGCCTAACGCGAGACGGTAATCAAAATGAATATCCGCCACCAGAGGAACATCTACCGCGTTTTTTATCGGCTCAATGAGCGAAAGGGCGTTTTCATCGGGAACGGCAAATCGGATTATTTGGCATCCCGCCGCCGCAAGCTCCTTAGCCTGCTCCACCGAGCCGTCAATATCACCGGCGGGCACATTCAGCATGGACTGAACAAGAATAGGCGAATCTCCGCCGATAAAGGTATCTTTAAGCCTTATTTTTTTTGATTTTCTTCTTTCGATCATATTTCCACCTCAATGCAAGCTAAAACAGCTTTGTTATATCGGAAAATGTTACTACGAACATAAGACCGAGCAAAAGCACAAGCCCTACGCCGTTGATTATATATTCCCATTTCGGGGGAAGTTTCTTTTTTGTTATGCCCTCGGCGATAAGCAGGAAGAAGCGCCAGCCGTCCAGCGCGGGTATCGGGAAGAGATTGAAGAGCCCGACATTTATTGTCAGAAGCGCCATTATTCTGAGAGCCGACAACATGCTTATTTTCACCGCGTCCGTAACAACGGAAACAGCGCCGACAGGTCCGCTCAAATCAGACAGCCCGTATTTGCCGACAATGATATCGTGCACGGAAAGGAACACCATACGCGCGTAAGAAACAAAATTGCTCAGCGTGCTTGAGAGCACATTGAAAAAGGTTTTTTCCCTGCCGAGCAGATAAAAATCCATATCGATCAAATTACGCCCGTCATACTCCTGCGTATCAAACCGCACGGAAAGGCTGACAGTTTTTCCGTTTCTGTTTACCGTCATTTCGACCGTGTCGTCATCGGAGCGGGAAAGACCCGTATAAACATCCGTTGGGGTATATATTCTCATTCCGTCTATCGTTTTTATTTGGTCGCCCGCCTCAAGCCCGCTTTGTATGCTCACGGCGTTATCTTCAAATTTTGCCACGGTGCTTGTGCCCACAAGATTTTGATTGCACACTATTATCAACACGATTATGAGCCCCAAAAGCAAATTCATAACTGCGCCCGCCGCCACAACGAATATTCTTGCGCTCACTTTTTTTGATGAAAAAGAGCCCTCGCTGTCCGATTCCTCATCCTCACCTTCCATAGCGCAATAGCCGCCGATAGGTATCCAGCGAAGGGAATAGACCGTGTCGCCCCGTTTTTTTGAAAAAATCTTAGGCCCCATTCCGATGGAAAATTCATTGACCTTTATTTTCATAAGCCTTGCGGCAATAAAATGCCCCGTCTCGTGAATTATGATAATAAGCTCAAAAAACAGTATTGCTATCAGTATGGGATAAACAGTATTCCAAACAGAAGATAAAGTCACTTGACCGCCTCTCTAACACATTCCCTCGCGGCGCGATCCGTTTCAAGCACGCCCTCAAGTGTGATTTCTTTATTATCGGAAGCTTTAAGCATTGCCTCCTCATTAAGATATGCAATATCCGTAAATTTAATTTTTCCGTCAAGAAAAAGTCTTACGCTTTCCTCATTCGCGCCGTTTGCCGCGGCGGGATGCAGACCTCCCATTTCGATCGCTCTTTTGCACACATTGATACATTTGAAGGTATCGTAATTGGGCTCAAAGAAGGTCAGCTTTCCGTAATCCGCAAGTGAAAGCGGTTTTACGGGGCTCGGCAGGCGTTCTGGATAAGTGAGCGCATACTGAATCGGTATTCTCATATCGGGCACGCCGAGCTGCGCTATCATCGAATTATCCTGATAAACTATTGCCGAATGAACAACGGACTCACGGTGTATCACTATCTCTATATCCTCGTTTTTCATATCGAAAAGCCATTTCGCCTCGATAAATTCAAGCCCCTTGTTCATCATTGTAGCGGAATCTATCGTTATTTTTGCTCCCATATTCCAATTTGGGTGCTTCAAAGCGTCCGCGGCGGTTACATTCTCAAGCTCAGCAAAAGTTTTGCCGAAAAACGGTCCGCCCGACGCGGTTAAGATTATCTTTTTTACCGCCGACTTGCTAGGGCTGCCCTGCATTGCCTGAAAAATGGCGGAATGCTCGCTGTCCACGGGAAGAATGGCTACGCCGTACTCCTTCGCGAGATTGGTAACAAGATGACCGCCCGCCACAAGCGTTTCCTTGTTTGCAAGGGCTATCGTCTTTTTTGCCTTTATCGCCTCAAGTGTGGGCTGAAGCCCTATCATTCCCACAACGGAATTTATAACCGTATCCGCGTTCTTATATACGGCGCATTCGATAAGACCGCTCAACCCCGCGGTGACTTTAATGCTTGTGTCCGCAAGCCTTGTTTTGAGCTCCTCGGCGCTCTTTTCGCTCATCATACACACAAGCTCGGGCTTAAACTCCCTCGCCTGCCGCTCCATAAGCTCAACATTTGAATTTGCCGTGAGGCACTTGATTTTATAGCCGTGCATACGGCACACATCGAGAGACTGAACGCCTATCGAGCCCGTTGAGCCGAGTATCGAAATATTTTTCTCCATAGTAATATCTCCTGCTAAAACGCCGCGAGCGCCATCGCGTAAACAAGCGGAAGTGTAAAGAGCGAGGAATCAAATCTGTCCATAACTCCGCCGTGACCCGGGAATATCTTGCCGAAATCCTTGACTTTGAAATTTCTCTTTAAAACCGATGCGCTGAGATCTCCCATCATTCCCATTATTGAAACGGGCAGGGCGCATACGAGCAGCAGTATTATCTTAGCCGTTTCGAGCTTGACATCGGCAAAGAGGTTATAGAGCAATATAGCGGCGGCGTTCAGAATTATTGAAAAAATCACGCCGCACACCGAGCCCTCCACAGTCTTTTTCGGGCTTATGTTGGGGCTCATTTTATGCTTGCCGAACGCCATTCCGCCGAGCTGAGCTCCGACATCAGTGCCGAGAGCGCAGATGAGAGCGTAGAAGATAAGATAAATACCGAGCTGTTCGTTATCGAACAAATCCCTTAATCTTACGAATACGGAAAATCCGAAAGATACAAATACCGCGGCGAAAACGGATATAGTAACATCCTCAAACTTTGTGTGGGAATAGCCCTTGAGCATTGCCAAAAGCATCACAAGCGTAAGTATTATAACATAAATCACCTGCGGAACGGCGCCTATGACCGAGCCCCATATTTCGGCGCTTACAAGAGGCTCCATAACCTTTGCGCTTGCGAAAAACGGAACGCAGGCGGAAAAAGCCGTGCCGACGAACAGTATAAATTTATTCTTTACCTTAGCGCACTTCATTATTTCATTGACCGCCACGGCGCATAAAAACGCCACCACCGCAACGAATATCGGCGTGTTTATCTGCCACACGCACAGCGCCAAAACTCCCAGCAGGACTATTGCCGTGATAACTCTTTGTTTCATAATTCTTCCTCCAACAAAACTATCCGCCGAATCTGCGGTTTCTGCTTTCAAAATCACGCAGCGCCTTATGCAGGTCTCTTTTTTTGAAATCGGGCCAAAGAACATCGCTGTACCAAAATTCGCTGTAAGCCGCCTGCCACAGCAGGAAATTTGAAAGCCGGTGCTCGCCGCTCGGTCTGATGATAAGGTCGCAATCGGGCAGGGTATAAACATTATCCGAAATATCCTGCTCGGTTATCAGCGTTTTCCCCTGCGATATAAGACTGTTTACGGCGGAAACTATCTCCTGCCTGCCGCCGTAATTTATGGCAAGATTTATTGTTGTTCCCGTCTTATGAGCCGTTTCCGCCTCGGCATCCTCCATAAGCTTAACGAGTTCGGGATCGAGCCCTTTCTTTTCGCCTATAAATTTGATTTTCATATCATCGCTTTCTTCAATATTCTTTTTCGCGGTGAGCAGAAAATCGTGAAACAGCTTCATCAAAGTATCGACCTCTTCCTTGGGTCGTTTCCAATTTTCGGTTGAAAAAGCGTAAAAGGTGACCTGCTCTATGCCGAGCTTTCCGCATTCTTTGGAAATATCCTTAAACACATCAGCGCCGGCTCTGTGACCTGCGGTACGGGGCAAGCTCCTTTTTTTAGCCCATCTGCCGTTGCCGTCCATAATTATACCGAGATGCCTCGGCAAAACCGAAAATTTGCCGCTCTTTTTTTCTTTTTTTTCGTTTGCCATATAACGCTCCTTAATGACAGAACGGCGGAGGTATTTCCTCCGCCTAAATATGCCTAAAATCAGATAGAGAGAATTTCCTGTTCTTTTTTCTTTTCCATCTCGTCAGCCTGTTTGATATAGCTGTCTGTTGCATCCTGAAGCTTCTTTTCGCCTGTTTTCTGGTCGTCCTCGGTTATTTCGCTGTTTTTCTTCATCTTTTTGAGCTCTTCCATCGAATCGCGGCGAACATTTCTTATGGCGACCTTTGCCTCCTCGGCGCGCTTTGAAACATCCTTTACCAAATCCTTGCGGCGTTCCTCGGTAAGCGCGGGGAAAATGAGACGGATAGCCTTGCCGTCGTTACTCGGATTTATTCCCAAATCGGAAGTGTTTATAGCCTTTTCGATGCTTCTGATGGTGCTCGCGTCCCACGGCTGAATGAGAAGCATTCTCGGCTCCGGCACGCTTATCGCCGCCATTTGATTTATTGGTGTGGGCACACCGTAGTAATCTACGGTTATCCTATCCAGCACCGAGGGGTTTGCCCTGCCCGCGCGGATGGTTTTGTAATCCCTTTCAAGGGAATCAAGGCATTTTTCCATTCTGTCCTTTGTTTTTTTGATAAGCTCTTCCATAAATATTACCTCTCTTTAATTAAAAATTCCTTACAAGTGTGCCTATTGCTTCTCCGCTTACCGCCTTGCAGATGTTTTCGGGATCGTCAAGATTGAAAACAAGAATGGGCATATCGTTATCCTTGCAAAGCGAAAACGCGGTTGAATCCATTACCTTGAGATCGCGGTTTATAGCTTCTCTGAACGAAACGCGGTCAAACTTAATTGCGTCGGGATATTTATTCGGGTCTTTATCGAATACCCCGTCAACATTGGTGGCTTTCAGCAGAGCGTCCGCATTTATCTCAACGCTGCGCAGCGCGGCGGCAGTATCCGTTGAGAAGAACGGCGAGCCCGTTCCGCAGCCGAAAATAACTATCCTGCCCTTTTCAAAATGGCGTATCGCCTTGTTTCTGATATACGGCTCGGCTATCTGCCGCATTTCTATGGCAGTTTGCACTCTTACTACGGCTCCGAGCTGCTCAAGCGCGTCGCAAAGGGCAAGTGAGTTCATCGCCGTTGCCAGCATTCCGATATGGTCGGCTCTTGTTCTGTCCATCCCCTCGCTTGTTCTTCCGCGCCAGAAGTTGCCGCCGCCGACTACTATGCCGACCTCAACTCCCATATCCGCCACTTTTTTTACCGCTTTGGATATTTTTATAACCGTATCATTATCAATTCCGGTAGTTTTCGGCCCTGCGAGGACCTCGCCCGACAGCTTTAGAAGTATTCTTTTAAAAGCTACGCCCATTTTTGACCTCCGTTACTTTTTATTAAATATTTTCCGTTCTTTACCAAATAAACTATATTATAAATATAGTAATATATTTTCCCTTTAAAGTAAATAGATAATATTTAAAAATATGAATTTTCTTAACCGAGGAATCAAAAAAGGATCGTGCGCAGCTTTTACGCAAAAAAGCCGGCGGATTAAACTGCCGGCAAAATTTTGGCGCTTTATGCTGTTCTTTTATCACAAATTTTCCGAAAATTCATATGTAAAGGTATGTGCCTTTACATCGCATTGCAAAAATTTAAATGTTTTTCAAATACTCCGTTCGCCCGAAAATACGCATTTTTCTTAAAACTTATATATTTTAAAGATAGTATTTTGCCTGCGCGTTCCAAAGCTCGCTGTATTTTCCGTTCATATCCATAAGCTGTCTGTGCGTTCCTTTTTCGATAAGCTCCGCCCTGTCAAACACGGCTATATTATCGCAGAAAGCGCAGCTTGAAAGCCTGTGTGAGATATAAATCGCGGTTTTATTGTCCACGAACGAATTGAAACGGTTGTATATTTCATTTTCGGCAATGGGATCAAGCGCGGCGGTCGGCTCGTCAAGAACAACAACGGGCGCGTCCTTATATAACGCTCTCGCAAGAGCAAGCTTCTGTGCCTCGCCGCCCGAAATCTCAACACCCGATTTATCCAAATCCTTATAGATATATGTGTCTTCCCCGCGCTCCATTTTTAGCGTTCTGTCTTTTATATTCGCCTTGTAAAGCGAATCATACAGCTTTTCTTTATCATAATCACCGCCCGACGCGACATTATGGGCAAGTGTTTCCGAAAAGATTTTGAAATCCTGAAAAACAACGGAATAAAGCCCGATTATGCTTTCCCTCGTATATTCTTTAATATTTACGCCGTTTATCAGAATTTCGCCCTCTGTGGCGTCATAAAGCCTGCACATCAGCTTTATAAAGGTTGTTTTGCCGCTGCCGTTTCTTCCGACTACCGCAAGATGCTCGCCGCTGCGGATTTTAATATTTATGTTTTTAAGCGCGTATGCGCGAGCATTCGGATACTTAAACGAAACATCTTTAAATTCAATTTCAAATTGTTTACCGACAAGCTCTTTATCGCCGTAGGTCATATTGTCGGCAGCGTTCACTATTTCAAAATAGTAATTTACCAACGGCACCATTTCGGCGGTTTTTCCGAAAGTGGCGGCCATTTTCATAATGCCGCCGATTATCTGCATAAATGAACCGCAGTAGAGCACGAGAGAGCCGATGCCGAACAATCCGTAAAGACCTTTAACACCGATAAACAGATAAATTCCGAAACCGACCAACGCGCCGAGAATCGCTACAAAAGAGCTTGATCTCGCGCTGCGAAACGAGGCTTTTTTGAGTATTTTTTCACCGTCCGTAAGCAGCTTATCCGTTGCGGAGTGCTCTATCATATTCTGCTCTTTGTAAAGGCGTATTTCCTTGCCGGTTTTATAATCCGAAAACATATTAAGGAAATAAAGAAACAGCCTGTCGAGCCTTGAATACTCGTCGCTCGCCTTAAACCACGCCTTATTCATCCGAAGCGCGACGACAAGAATAATGACGGCCATAACGGCTATCGCGGCAAAAATAGTCAACAAAAACACGGGCTTTTCAAAATAACTTTCGCCCGTTGCGCTCAGGCCGATTTTAAACAACGGGGCAACGATAATTACGGATATAACTATCGTTACGGCGCCGGAAACGAAATCGCGCAGCATCCAAGAAAATTGAACAAAGGAAGAAAAAACTCTGTCCTGCGCCTCGGAATGCTTATGGATAAGCTCCTTGAAATCGCCGTCCTCAAGCTTTTGATAATCAATTTTGAACAGCTTTGAGGCGATGCTCTGAAGTTCTTTATTATACATAACGGAGCGATAATTATAATACGTATTTTCAAGAAAATAATTGAGGAAGAACAGCACGAAATTTATGCCTACCGCCAAAGCGATATAAATGAAAATCTCGTTCATTTTTGCGCCTGTATCAAGCAAATCAATGATTTTTGAAGTAAACCAAATATTCACGAACGGCATAACCGCCGAGACGACGGCGAGTACAAGCGAAACTGGCAGAAGCCGTTTTTCGAGCCGATGAGTCTCTTTAAAAGCGGCAAAAACCGATTTCATTTTTTTCATATATCCAAGCCCTCCGTTTCTTTGTAGTAGTAGCTTTGAAGCTGATACATTCTGTAATAGGAGCCCTTAAGAGCCATAAGCTCATCGTGGGTTCCGCTTTCGGCTATCGTTCCGTCCTTTATAAACAGTATTTTATCGCAGAAGCGCGTTGACGAAAGTCTGTGCGAAATAAAGAAGGATATTTTATTTTCCGTCATTTCGTTGTATTTCAGATAGAGCTCGTTTTCGGCGATGGGATCGAGCGCCGCGGTGGGCTCATCCAAAATAAGAACGGGCGCGTTTTTGTAAATCGCCTTCGCGAGCAGCAGTTTTTGCTTTTCACCGCCCGAAAAATCCGCGGCGTCGCTGTAAACATCCTTAACCATAAGTGTGTTTTCCTTTTTTTCAAGGCTGTTAATCTTATCGGCAATTCCCGATTTTTCAAAAGCATAAAACAGCCTGCTCCTATCGTAATCCGAATTTGCGCAGACATTCTCCGCTATGCTGAGCGGCAAAAAATTATAATCCTGAAATACCGCCGAAAATAAATCGAAATAGCTTTCGCGGGAAAAATCGCGGCTGCTTTTACCGTTGACAAGAATATCGCCGTCCGTAGGATAATAGAGGCCGCAGAGCAGTTTTACCGCCGTTGTTTTACCGGCGCCGTTTTCGCCGACTATCGCGATGTTTTCGCCCTTGCTTACCTTGAAAGACATATTTTTTATAGTGCTTTTTTCGGCGGAGGGATATGAAAACGAAACATTTTTAAATTCAACGGAATCAACTTCTTTAAAATCGACATTCGGTTTATCGGTATTTTCATCGCCGCTTTCAACAAATTCCCTGAAAGCGGCGCAGTCGTTGCAGCAGCGTTCGATATTAGAATACATATAAACGGCGTTCATTATCCAATTTGAAAAGCCGGTAATGATGCCGAAATAAAAAATGAAATCGGAAACGGAAAGCCTGCTTTGGCAGACAAGATATGTAAGATAGGCATAAGCGACAAGCTCGCGCACAAGATTAAGTAGCGCTCTTGTGCCTACCGTTTCGGCACTTTTGCGCATATACTTTGACACTAATTTTTCCAGCCCCGCAATGCACTTTGCAAATGAAAGCAGGAAATAGTCGCCAAAGCCGTAAAGCCTTATATCCTTCGCGGCATTAAGATCCTTGCTGAGAGAGTAGTAATAATCAAATCTTACAAATAAACCGCTTCTTTCGTCTTTAACGCTATTATCCATCTTGTTCAGATTTTTCAGCAAAAAGAATTCTGCGGCGCAGGTGGCAAGGATTATAAGTATCATCAGAATATTTATTTTGTAAATAAGCGTCAACGAAGTTATAACGCCGACTATACAAATCAGCATCTGATTGCAGGTTTCTATAAAATCGGAGGAAGAGGAATAATAGCTGCGATAAAAATCCATAGCCCTTTTATTCTTTTCCCTGCCGTCAAGGCTTTCTATATTCGTGTAGTCGGTTTTAAGGTTTTTGCGAAAAGCCATAATGGCATAGCGCATACGGATTATTCTGGCGCTGCCGTTCAAAAGCTCTTGCAAAAAGGGCGAAAGCCATGTTGTCAAAGCGACAAGCAGGCTCAGCAGAGCCACCACAAGAGTAAGCCTGCCGACGGTGACGCCTTCGTTTATGCAGTCTATCATAGCCTTTGGTATATACGCCGTAATTATAGGCTGAAATACCATTGCGGGAACTCTGATACAAAAAAACAAAAGGCTTTTTTTATCCCATTTTATCCAGTTGGAGAGCATATATTTTATATTATCTTTCATAATCAAGTAAACTCCCGATAATTACAGTTTTAAGATGCTAAGCGTTTTTACGCCGCTTTACAGGCTCACGGTCAACTCAAAGCCCCCTTTGGTGATAACTTCAAGGACTGTAGTCCCCTTAAACGATTTTAAATTTTTCCTGATATTTTTCAGCGTTCTGTGCAATTCAAGCGATGAGATATATATGCCGAAGCGGCGCAACATTATAGATATTACCGAAGCGCATATACCGTTGAAGAGCAGAAAACGGGGAAACCAAAGGGAAAGCGCAAAGCCATAGAAAAGCCTGATTTTCATTCTTGATTTCCTCTATTCTTTCTCTACAAACACATCAATAACATCGCCGTTTTGCGTAACGATGTGGGCAATATCGCCCAGCGCGCCCGATTCAACGATCGATATTATTTCATCAATATCAAACGCGCTTAAATCTAACGAGCCGTGAACTCCGTTGCCCGCTATATTCAAATTTTTCATAAGCCCTTTGAACGAGCCCAAAAGAGAAACGGGAAGCTTTACATTTACATTGTCGCCATTTTGAGAAATTACCTTGACCTTGAGATATGATATACCCGACTTAGCATCGGCGCCGTTTCGCGCCGCGCCGGATTCTTTTTCCTTTTCGGTAATCACTTTTTCCTGCTTTTTGTTTTCTTTTTCTTCCGCGGCGGGCTCTGCGGGCTTTTCCTGCGCTTTTTCCGCACTGCCGCCGACTTGTGAGGGATCGGGTATGCCCTGTTCCAGCAAAGCGTCCACCGTAATGCCGTAAAGCCTTGCTATTTCGGGCAAAAGCATTATATCGGGGCAGGACAGATCGTTTTCCCATTTTGAGACCGCCTGCGGCGATATGCCAAGCTGTTTTGCCACCTCGTCCTGTGTTAAAACCGCTTTTTTTCTGAGATAATTCAGTTTTTCTCCGAATGTCATATCAATTCTCCTTTCGATACTGCGGCGCCGATAGCACCGATTTCATCATCAAAATACCACAGAAAATGCGGTTGATAACAGCAACCTTCGGTTGAATTTCACATCAACAACCTTTAGTTTATAAAACGCAACTTACGGTTTATATATTGACAAGGGGTTTGAAGCAGTATTTGCGTAAATAAGCCCGCAAAAACCTTATTGTGTTATCTGTAATTTTTGAGAAAACGCTTATAAAACGCCACCGCGTTGCCAACTGCCTTAACGCTTATATTTTCGTTGGGGCTGTGCACCGAAGCGTACTGCTGCGCGTCTATATCGATTGGAGCAAATCGCACAACGCACGGGCATATATCGCTGAAATGGCGGGCGTCCGTTCCCGCGGGAAGTATAAAAGGCGCGGCGCCAACATGAGGGAATATCTCGCCTATGCAATCCTTAACATAGCCGAACTGAGGCAGTCTGAAATTTGCGGGCTTATGGTATTCGTTTCCGCTTTCGGCAAGCTTTACCTCAACGCCGTACTTTTCCGCCGCCTTGCAAAAGGCGTCAAAATCCTTTTCAAAATCCTTATCGTTCACGCAGCGAAGCGACGCCGTCGCTCGGCATTCCTTTTCCTGCGAGCCGCTGCTTACAGAGATGAACGAGCACATTGTGCCTATCATCGACGCCGCCTGCGCGTTTATCTTTGGAATGATAACTTTAAGCAGCGGAGCGAAAAGCCAAAGATTTGCGAAGATGAGGCGCATCGGAAATACGCTGTATGGCGCAAGCCCCTCAAACATCGCTTTTACTTCGGGATACATTTTTCTTATAAACAGATTTTTGGAGTTAACATCCGTTATAAAGCGGGACATTCGCACAACGGGGGTTTCGGGATTAGCCGCAAGCCCCGTATGGGAATCCCCCTCTTTCGCGGAACATTCTGCGCTGAAGCGCCCCTTTTCGTGAATAGCCATCATAGCGCATTTGCACACTATGCCGCCCATAGGAGGCTCTATGACCGCGCCGCCCTCGTCGAGAATAAGCTCAAAGGAAATGTTGTTTTTCTCGAAATATTCAAGGGCTTTCGGTATTCCGTCACCCGCTATTTCCTCATTGTGGGACGAGCCTATCCAAAGATTGCAGGGCGGAGCGTAGCCCTCGGAAAGAAGCTCCTCAAGCGCGGAAAATTCGGCAAACAGCGGCGTTTTCGTGTCCACCGTTCCTCTGCCCCATATCTTCCCGTCGATTATCTCGCCGCCGAAAGGCTCATGCTCCCACTCGCCCGTTGCGTCCACCACATCGTGGTGCGACATTATCATTATGTTTCTGCCTTTATCCTCGCCCTCAAGGCGGTACATCCAGCAGTCATCGCCAAAGGTGAGCTTTTCAAGCCTTTCGTGAACGAGGGGGAAAAGCTCCTCCATAACGCCTCTCAGCTTAGCAAACTCCGTATCGTCGTAGGAATCCTTTGACGATACTGTTTTGCACTGTATCATTTTCGCAAGCCGCCGTGCGTATTCAAGGCTTTTTTCGGGGCTTACATTCTCTTTTTCGGGGCGCAGATGCCGCGCCTTTGCCTTGCAGATTACGGCGCGTATCACAAGCACGGCGATGAGCAGGGCTATCGCCGCCAAAGCTATATACAAAACGATCATTATATCACCTGAACAGTCATTTAAAATCGGGAAACGGCGCGGACTTAAAATCCGCGCTGTTCAGCCGTGTTGATTTTCCGAAGCTTTAACGCCTTTTTACCGCCTTAACGGTTACCTGTGGTATCTGAGGCGGCAGCAGTCGTCGCCCTTTGCGATAGTTGAAGGCAAATCGAGCACACATCCGTATTGCTCGCCTATGCCTCTATCGCCGCACATGGCAATATCGCATAAAAGCGCTATTTCCTCGTCGGTGCAACCCATTTTCTGCCAACCCTTGACGAGCGGGCAGTAATGGAAATCAATATCAAGATGATCGTCGTCGCAGCGCTTTACATCCATTTCAAACATCCATTGAGCCGGACGGGTAAAAAGAGTCTTTTTCAATCCCGTAAGGCTCGTTGTGCCGCCCTTTTCCACAAGCGTTTTTCCTTGGGCAAGCCCACAGCGTTTTACTGCGCTGCTGCCCACATCCCACCAGTCGAGACCTCTTTTGCCCGCCTCATCGCAGAGAAGATAAAGCCATTGCGCCCTCTGCTCCATTTGACCTCTTACCGCTTGGATAAGCGAAAAAGTTATTTTCGGCTCGTTTTTGATTTTGCTCATAAAAATCTCCCCTTAAATTTTTAAAGAGCCGAACAGCAATGTTCGGCTCTCCATAAAAAACCAATCAAAATCCGTACAATTCATTGTAGCATACCCGATACATAAAAATCTACTGAAAAGTTTATATTTTTTTAGAATTTGTTTCTTTTTTTGAAGATTTCGATTTTAGGCGCTCATAACAATGTGAATTTTATGAGTCCGCCCCTCCTTGAGTATCCCGTATTCCACAAAGCATCAAGAGAAAGCCACATATATTCGCCGTAAGAAACAATCTTTACCATCGCGGTATCGCCGAAAACCTCATAGCCGGTTATAAGAAACCAGTGCCACACATAATCTTTCAAAACAGGGTTTGAATGCCTTAAAACAAGGCACGGTATCGGATATCCGCCGTCAATTTGCGAAATTATGAACTTCTCCGCGCTTTCGGCGCTTTCGTTTCCCGAAAAGCCGCTCAATTTCAAACGGTTTTCGCCGATGTCGGCAAGGTAGGCGTTCACGCCGCCGATATATATTTCAAGGGAATCTATACCGCTCATACGGGGGTGGAGATACGGTTTTATAACATTTGAAAAGGCAATATAATCCTCTTTGGTAACATTCGACGCGTCATAGGGATAGAGGCTTTCAATGTTTTTGTATTTTTTGATATATATAAAGCTGTCGCAGGCGGTGACGGCGGCACAGCCGCCTATTTTCATAACAACGCCGGTGAATTTATCCTGGTCAAATCCGTAGTCGTTTCCCACCGTGAAAAAATCAAGCTCTTTTTTCATATGACAGCCGCCTTTCTCTATAGCTGAGGGAAATTGACCCCGATAAGTCCCCTCAGCTATATAATATACTATCATATGATAAGCGCGCGCGAAAGTACTAAAATCAATTTGTTTCATTTAATATATGTTTTTTCGACCTCATATTTCACATCAAAATCGCAAAAAGGCTTAAAACAAATCGTTTTAAGCCGCCGCAACATTTGTTGACTTACAAGTTACATTTCGATTTACTGAAACAGTTTCTTTGAAAGTATCCCATGAATCAAGAACATATTTTGACGAGCAGGAAATGTTAACACTTGCTTTTGAAGCCGGACAATCGAAAGTTATTGCAGGGACAAAAGTTATTGACTTAGTTCGTGCGGTACTTGACAAACTTATATCCCACTGTGCTTGTTTTGTTGTACTTGTTGCTTCAATATCTGCATCAGTAATATTTTTTGTGTATTCAAAATCAGCGCCAAATGCCGTTCCGCTATCTGCATTAAAAGATTCCCCAACCGATACCGTGTAGCTTGATGTTTTGTCTGATATAAGAGGTCCATATGAATCCACGGTAACACTTGAAGTAGTGGTTTTAATAAGTGTGTTTAAAGATAATCCTTTATATTTTGATTTGTAATTTGAGTTGCTTGAAGAAAGTATTGCCCCCGGATAACCAACTACATTTGCCTTGGCTGTATAATAGTCTTTTCCATCAAGATCCTGCACCGTGTAAAATGTGTAGGTTGACTTTAATTTTCCTTTAGGCAGACAGGTTGTAGTAACTGTAAAAGAGCCAAGTGTTTTTCCTGAACTATTTGACGATAACGGCTGTGCTAAAGAGCCTGAATAAGCATTTTGTGTAGTATGAATATCATCTATAGCCTCAGCTATCAAAACCACCTTTTCCGTATTGGAAATATCGGTTTGCGTGTTAATAACATATATTCCGCTTAATCCATTTCCATAATTGTAATACATTGTTACTATATCGTTTCCATTATCATCATTGGATATTTCAGAATTTGTTTCAGTATCTGAAGAAAAGAATTCCGGCTCAAATTGCATATTAAGGTCTTGACATAAAGAGACCGTATTATCATTATTAATAACAATGATTCCACCATTGTGTATAAAACTTTTAAGCGAATCCATGTTGTTTTTCATTGTGTTTAAATCCGAAGAATTTAAAGTTAATACACATTTTGAAAAATAATCATTAGCATATGCATCCGAAAGAGAAACATTCTGATTCAATGCTTTCTCATTAGCTTGCGTGAGATAAAGAAGCAACAGAAGTGTAAAAAATTTTGCCGTTCCCGTCCGGCGTTCCCCAGCGCCGGA
>CANQJS010000007.1 GCA_947624285.1 uncultured Clostridia bacterium
TTTTGATTTGGCTTATCAGCCACAAGGATCTCCATAACCTTTGACTGCGTGAGCTCGCCCAAGCGTGATATATCCTTAATTTGCAGCGCCTGTTGAACAGACGGTACTTTACCAAGGATTTTAACGGTTTCATAGAAATACTGTTGCTCCGTCTGAGTTAAATACGATATTTCCACCGCCGGTCTGAACGCCATACTCAAGCCCTCTTTTGTAACGCTGTTGTCAACGAGATCAAGAAGCTGAGGTATCAGATATGTAAGACGGATATATCGATTGATTTGTCTTGCACTATCTTCTGATTCTAATGCAATGTTTTCATCAGTTCGCGTGCCGATTAAATTCGTGCCCAATGGGCACAAATTTTCCTTACTTGGTCTTCCGGCTCTTCTTTTCATAGCCTCTAACTTCATTTTGTAGGCATAAGCCTTTTCGCTGGGGAGAATATGTTCCCGCTGCTTGTTGCTGTCTACCATCATTATGGTTGCCTGATCGTCGCTTATACCTTTTATTATGATAACGGGGATTTCGGATATTTTCGCAAGCTCTGCGGCTTTGCAGCGGCGGTGACCGGATATTATCGTATATCCTCCGCGACTGCTCGGCGTTACGAGTATGGGCTGGAGTATTCCGTTTTCGATAATGCTGTCACGCAGGTCGTACATTTCGTCGTTTACAATAACTTTAAAAGGGTGATTTTGAAATCCGTGAAGATCAGTCCGCAGAACTTTGCGAAATTCAAATCTTTCCGAATCACCGTTTGCCGGCGTTCCGAATAGTGCAGAATAATATGCACTACCTGAGTTTTGTCCTACGAACTTGTCGCCGTAATCAAGCTCATCTATATTTACGACTTCCTTTTTAGCCATTGCTCAAAACCTCCTCAACAAATTTTACATACGCTTCGGCAACTTTTCCGTCGGCGTCGTATTTAATAATTGATTTATGCTTTCTCGCCGCTTCAGAAACACGAATACTGTACGGAATCGTTGTTTCAAACAGTCTCACATCGTGAAACGCTGTTTTAATGCTATTCTGCATAAACTTATCTTCGTTGCGGCGCGGATTGAACATCGTTAGCAATATACCGCCGATTTTTAAATTCGGATTAGGATATTGCTGAATCATTTTAATGGTATTCAGCACTTGCTGAATGCTCATTGCCGAATAATCCTGCGCCTGCGCCGGAATAAGCACCTCATCGGCCGCTACCAACGCGTTGACGGTGAGCATTCCGAGGTTTGGCGGGCAGTCGATTACTATGTAATCGTAATCATCGCGCTGCATATCCACATACCGTTTTAAAAAATACTCACGGCTCAACATTGAAATCATTTGCAGCTCAATGCCGGCATAACTGTCGCTTGACGGTAAAATGTCAAACTCCTCATCGGTATGCCGTATTCCTTTGTTTTTGTCGAACGCCCGATAATTAAACATATCGTCCATAATATTTGTTATGGAGATAGATCCGGGGCGGCTGTCGTATTTTCCTACCGCCCGCGTCGAGTTTGCCTGCGGATCATTGTCTATTAACAATACTCTGTATCCGCAGCTTGCCAATACAGCGCTGATAGATACGGAAGATGTGGTTTTCGCCACTCCCCCTTTTTGAATTGCAAAGCATAATACTTTGCACTCTTTTTCTTTGGTATTCATACGAATACACCTCCTTAAGAATTTAAAAATTTGAATAAAAAAAGAGTATTGAATGAATGTTTCAATACTCTTTGTAACAAAATTTGTAATTGTAAATCCAAGCAGTCAAAAGGAAAAAGCCCCTTGCTTATTGCAAGGGGCTTTTGGTTTGGTGGCTCATCGGGGAATCGAACCCCGGACACCTTGATTAAAAGTCAAGTGCTCTGCCGGCTGAGCTAATGAACCGTGCCACCCTATAAAAGGGTGCTGGCTGGGGAGGCAGGATTCGAACCTACGAGTGAGGGAGTCAAAGTCCCTTGCCTTACCGCTTGGCGACACCCCATTATGGGATATAAAAAGTGGGGTGGGATATCGGATTCGAACCGATGACCTCCAGTGCCACAAACTGGCGCTCTAACCAACTGAACTAATCCCACCGCATATAAAATCACCAAAGGGCAAACGCCCCTTGGGAATATTTGATTGGCGCGCTTGGAGGGACTCGAACCTTCGACCTACCGCTTAGAAGGCGGTTGCTCTATCCAGCTGAGCTACAAACGCATATGGAGCGGGTGAAGGGAATCGAACCCTCGTATTCAGCTTGGAAGGCTGACATTCTACCATTGAACTACACCCGCACAGGAACGGTCATTATTATAATAAATGACCGCCAAACTGTCAATACTTTTTTAAAAAATTCAGTTAATCTTTATCTCAATTTTTTCATTCGCGGTTAAATAAAAGCTCTTTATCTGCTTATCTTGATTGAAAACTATCGCCGATGCGAGAGCATCCTCAACAAGACGCCTTACGGAATCCCTTATTCCCCTCGCGTTCTTCTTTGAGCCGTAGGAATCCCTCGCAATGAACACGGGAACGGCGGAATCCCACGACAGCTCTATCCCCTTATCTACAAGGCTTTCCTTTAGCTCATCCAGCATAAGCCCGGCTATTTTCACAAAGCTGTCGAAAGAGAGGTTATTAAATGTGATTATCTCATCCACTCTGCCGAGAAATTCGGGGCGCAGGAAACGCTCAAGGGCTTTCATCGTAACATCCTTATTGATTTCGTTATCGGATTTTCCGAAGCCGAGTGTGGCGGAATCCGTTGAGCCCGCGTTTGAGGTCATAACGATAATGGTGTTTTCAAAATTGACATTTCTGCCCTGAGAATCCGTTATTCTGCCCTCGTCAAGTATCTGAAGCAGAATATTGAGCACATCCTTATGCGCTTTTTCTATCTCGTCAAAAAGAATTACGCTGTAAGGCTTTCTGCGCACCTTTTCGGTGAGCTGACCCGCATCGTCATAGCCGACATAGCCGGGAGGCGAGCCGAGTATACGGGAAACGCTGAATTTTTCCATATACTCGCTCATATCAAGGCGGATAAGCGTTTCCGGCGAATCGAAAAGAATTTCGGCAAGCTGTTTTACGAGCTCCGTTTTACCGACGCCGGTAGGACCTACGAAAATAAACGACTGCGGGTGCTTTCTGGGGCTTATCTGAACTCTGCCCCTTCGCACCGCCGCGGCCACTTTTTCTATCGCCTCATCCTGCCCTACGATATGCTTTTTCAGCTCATCCTCAAGAGACGAGAGCTTTTTCAAGTCGCCCGCCTCTATCTTTGCCGCGGGAATACCCGTCCACATAGAAACTACTTTCGCAAGATCCTGCTCCTGAACTTGATTGTCCTTTGCCCTTTCCGCAAGCTCGGGCAGCTTTTGGTCTATCTGAAGCGACTGCGACTTGAGATTTGAAACAAGCTCGTAATCTATTTCGCTGTTTTCTTCGGGCTGTGAAGCCGCGTCTATCTGCTCGAGCAAGGCGTGCTTTTTTTCAAGCATTATCTGATACTCGGAAATGGCGGGATTGCGAAGATTTGCGCAGGTGCACGCCTCATCGAGCAGATCTATCGCCTTATCGGGCAGATACCGGTCGGTAACGAATCGCTCCGACATCGTTACGGCTTTGCGCACAAGGCTATCGGATATCTGCACCTTGTGGTAGCCCTCGTAATACCCCTTTATGCCCAAAAGCATTCTGTAAGCGTCGTCGATAGAGGGCTCCTCTATCTTGATGGGCTGAAAGCGGCGTTCAAGCGCGGCGTCCTTTTCTATATATTTTCTGTATTCGTTAAAGGTGGTGGCGCCGATGACCTGTATCTCGCCCCTCGAAAGCGCGGGCTTCAGAATATTGGCGGCGTTCATCGTTCCCTCGCTGTCCCCCGTTCCGACAAGATTATGCACCTCGTCTATGAACAGAATTACATTGCCCTGTTGCTTTACCTCGTCCACAAGCCCTTTTATCCGGCCCTCAAACTGCCCGCGGAATTGAGTTCCCGCGACAAGAGCGGTTAAATCGAGCAGATAAATCTCCTTGTCAAGAAGCCTCGCCGGCACTTCGCCCTTTGCTATGCGAATGGCAAGACCCTCGGCTATCGCCGTTTTGCCGACGCCGGGCTCACCTATCAGGCAGGGATTGTTTTTGGTGCGCCTGCAAAGTATCTGAACGGCGCGCGAAATCTCGTTTTCACGGCCTATAATATTGTCTATATCTCCGCGCTTTGCCCTGTCCGTAAGATTGTTGCAATAGCTGTTGAGGAATTTTTTGGAATCATCGGCGTTCTTTTTGCCCTGCCTTTTTCCTTTTTTACCCTTCTTTTCGGTGTTGTTGGATTTATCCGAGCCGTTCACAAGCTCGCCGAAAGGAAAAGTCTTTGCGCCGTCCATATTCTCCTGATTGAACATATCGCCGAGCGCGCCGAAATCGAAATCCCCCATATTTTCCATAAACTCGCTCATCTGCTCCGAGGCGATTTCCAATTCCTCATCGCTGACTCCGAGCTGGTCTATCATCTGATTTATAGAGCCCACATTCAGCTCACGCGCGCACTTTATGCAAAGACCCTCCGGCGTGAGCTTGCCGTCCTCCATTTTCTGAATAAATACCACCGCGGGGCGTTCACCGCACCTGCTGCACATCTGTTTTTTCATCAGAGACTATTACTCCTTTGTTTCATTGTCTGTTTTTCTCTCGTTAAGCTGCTTGAAAAACGGCGGAATATAGCACAGCAGCGAGCCGAGAGTAAAAATCGCCGATATGCTTACAAGTATCCATGTAACCGTGTTGGGAAGAGTGTAGCCGATAATATCGCACAACGCCCCGTTTTCGCCTAAGGCAAGCACTATCACCATCACAACGCAGAATACCAAAGTTGCCAGCTTTCCCCAAATCGCCGCCGCGGCGGGCTTGAGCCCTTTTACGATGAGCACCGCGCCGCCGATAATCATTACTATTTCCTTTGCGATAAAGAAAAAGAACAGGTACTTTATGGCATTGTCCCAATATTTTACGATAAGTATTATCACGATAGCCATTTGAGAAAGTTTATCGGCTATCGGGTCAAGCATTTTGCCAAGCTCCGTTACCTGATTAAATCTTCGCGCTATGTAGCCGTCAAATGTATCCGTAAGCTCCGCCACGGCTATGACCACGACCGCCGCTATGACATGATCCTTTATCATAAGAACGGCAAAAACCGGAATAAGCAGAATACGAACGAGCGAAAGAAAATTAGGAACGGTAACGCAATCCTTAAACAGCTCTTTCAAATACTTTTTTATATTACTCATAATTGACCTCCTATATCAAAAGCAAGGGATTGAATTTATTTAAAAAGCCTATAACGGCGCTGTTTTCCAACATATCGACGAAGCTGCCGGAGCCCGCGAAATTTTCAACGATGAAGCTTGCCGCGGCGCTGAGCGCAAACGCGATTATCAGCGCTTTAAGCGCGCCCAAAACGGCGCCGAGGCTTTTATCAGCTTTTTTGAGAGCGTCTATTTTCTTGTCTCCCAGCTTAACAAGCGAAATCAGCAGACCTGTTAATATAAAGAAAATAAGTATTAACAAAATAAAGAGAATTATCTTGCATATCACCGTTGCAATAGGGTCAACGATATTAGTCATTATCTGCTCCGTGGCGGTCTCGGAATTTATGTTGTTTAAGAAAGACAGATCAACAATGCCTCTGAGCGCCTGCGGCAGACTCGCCACGCCCTGCTTTACGGCGTTTACTGTGGAATCAAGCCCGCTTCCCTCAACGGCACGGGCAACCGATGAGCTGACCGCCCCTCTTGCCACGGCGTTATATACAGGCACGCTGAAATTTTTTGCCCCCGCGTAACAAAGCGGTATGCCCACAATGACTCTTGCGAGGGACAGCACCGAAACGAGAAATCCCTTTACATAGCTTTGAATTATTATAAGCAACACAAGAACTGCCAAAACAATATCAACAATATTCATATCTTACCTCCTTTAGTAATATCAGTCACTCACAATCTCCAAAAGCGAGCTGTGAATACCGAATATTTTTGATGACATCTGCTCTATTTCAACATAGGAATCATCAACGGGTATCCTTTCCGATTCCTTGCCGTTTTTCTGCTTGAACGAAATGATCTCGCTTCCCGTAAGCGCGGTCATGGCGTTGCCCGATGCCGCAACATCCTTTATCTGCGCCTGAACATTTGCCTCGGCTCTTATACTCCCCGTAGGCTTCACACAGGAAATGATATTACTCGGCGAGCCCACATATTCCCCATAGGCGATGATAAGATCGTCGGATGGGCTGTAGCAATAGGCAACCGTGTTTATACTTCCCTTGGCGTAAACGGATTTTTCATTTTTCATCGAATTGATAACGCTGAGAAAATCGTTGCCCACAACATAAAGGTCGTTTGATGAGAAGTGTATATTCAGCACCGATGAGCCGAGATATTCAAATTTCGCCGTCGGCTCGTTATCACCTATATCCATAGTGTAGAGCGTTGATTTTATCTTCGCGCCCTCGGAGCTTGTTACCGTGAATGCCACGCGCCTGCTCCTGTCGTCTATGGCAACGGATGTGATGTATCCGCCCGACGCCTCATAGCTCATCCTCTCGTTTAAGGATTTGCCGTAAACCGCGACCGTGCTTTTGTGAACGCCCGAAACATAGGCTATCGCCACAACGCCCGTGTCGGAAACATCGGCGCAGAGTATCTCTCCCTTTACCGAATTTTCATAGATATTCTCGGTTGAGCTGTCAAGCCGATAGGTGTCTGAGCCTTGGTCTATCATAACGGAATATCCGCCGCTTACCGAAAGGACGGGGTTTGCGTAGCCGTGCTCGTCCTTTATCCTCTCCTTCGCGTTCGACGCGTTTATCACCGTATAGGTAGAGTCGTTAAGGATAGCTATCTTATTGCCCATAGCCTCAAGAACGGTGTTTTCCCCTGCGCTTATGGCGTAAGGAAACTGCCTGTCATCGGAGACCCTGTCGGATATTGCCGACGGATTTTTGACGGAATCAAAAAGCCCTCTGAAGTCTATCTCGGCTATCTTCATAATCGCCATAGCGGCTATTATGACTGCGATGATTATCCAAATCGTGAGCTGCTTTTTTCGCCTTTTTTGATTTTGCTTTTCTCTGCGTTCGTTTTCACGCTGATTTGAAGCCATAATTTTTATATCCTTATCCGTATTTTTATTTTTCTATTCGTAATTGACCCTGTTAAGATAAAGCCCCTGCGGAGCCGCGGTCTTACCCGCTCTTTTCCTCTCGCCGCCGCTTATAATTTCGGCAAGCTCGCCCGATTTTATTTTGCCCTCGTTCACAAACAGCAGAGTGCCCACCATAATGCGCACCATATTATACAGAAAACCGTCCGCCTCCACGCGAAAGAAAACCATATCTCCCTCGCGGAAAACATCAAACCGTTTCACCGTGCGCACAGTATCGCCCACATCGGAGCGGGCGCTGCAAAAGCCTTTAAAATCGTGCGTGCCCAAAAACGCCTTTGCCTCGCTGTTTAGATATTCGGCGTTTACGGGATATCTGTAATGAAAAGCGTAATTATTAAAAAACGGATCTCTTATTCTTCCGTTATACAGCTTATAAATATATTCCTTTGAAACGGCGCTGTAGCGCGGATGAAAATCCTCGGCTACCTCGCGGCAGGATTTTACCGCAATGCTCTTGGGAAGATAGGTGTTGAGCCCCGTCAAAACATTTTCTGTTTTAATGCCCTTATCCGTTTTAAAGCTCACAAAATATGAATTGGCGTGAACGCCGCTGTCCGTTCTGCTGCAGCCCTTAACATCGGGTCTTTCACACAGCAGTTTTTCAAGCGCATCCTGCAAAACCTGCTGCACCGACACGGCGTTTTTCTGCACCTGCCAGCCGTGGTAAAGCGAGCCGTCATAGCAGATTTCAAGCAAAATATTTCTCATATTACCGCCGCCGTAAGAGTGTTGAAATAAATTATCAGCGCAACGAACGCCCCAACAATGAGCAGCGCCGCATAATCCCTTGCCGATGTTTTCAGCACTTTCATCTTAGTTCTGCCCTCGCCGCCGCGGTAACAGCGGCATTCCATTGCGTAGGCAAGGTCTGAGGCGCATCTGAACGATGAGACAAACAGCGGAATGATTATCGGCACAAGCGCCTTAACGCGCTTTATTATATTGCCCGATTCCATATCCGCGCCCCTTGACTTCTGCGCCGCGGTGATTTTCTCTATTTCTTCTATAAGAGTGGGTATAAAACGAAGTGCGATAGTCATTATCATCGCTAAAGAATGTATATCTATTTTAATATATTTCAGCGGTTTCAAAAGCCGCTCGATAGCATCGGTCAAATCCGTTGGCGAAGTGGTGTAGGTCAACATAGAGCCCTCGATTATCAGCACTACTATTCTGACCGCCATAAATATCGCGGAGTAAATTCCGTTTAGTGTTATTTTTAAACTTCCTATTGTGAACAGCGGCTCTCCCGTTCCGTAAAGCAGATTGAGAATTGCCGTCAATATTATTATCAGAATAAGCGGTTTAATACTTTTCAGCACCGTTTTAAAGGGTATTCCGCTTATTGCGACTATAACGAATGCCGCCGCTACCGCGAAAGCGAGAGATATGAAGTTTTTGCACAGGAAAAGCGAAACGATGATTATCATTGTAAGGATTATCTTTATCCTCGGATCAAGCCTGTGGATTACAGATTTCCCCGGGAAATACTGACCTATCGTAATATCGCCTATCATATCTTCACTTCCTTTCTGAGCGCCATAAGCCTTTTAAGCTCCTTAACGCCCTCGGAAACGGTAAAAATATCGGTGCGGCAGTCAATTCCCTTTTGCTTCAGTTTAAGAAAAACCTCGGTTATCTGCGGCACATTTAGCCCCATTTGCTTGAGCTCTGCCCCGTGGGAATAAACCTCGTCAACCGTGCCGAACATAGCGACTCTGCCGCCGTTCATAACCAGCACCTTTTCGCATACCTTGGCAACATCCTCCATTGAATGAGAAACAAGAATGACGGTGCCGCCCATCGTTTTTCGGTAATTGCGAATAAGCTCGAGTATCGTTTCCCTGCCCCTTGGGTCAAGCCCCGCGCACGGCTCGTCAAGTATCAGCACCTCGGGTCTCATCGCTATTACGGAAGCTATCGCAACGCGCCGCTTTTGCCCGCCCGAAAGGTCAAAGGGGGATTTGTTTTCATAGGAGCGGCTTATGCCTACAAAATCCATACTGCCGTAGACACGCTCCCGTATTTCCTCCTCGGAAAGTCCCATCTGCTTTGGTCCGAAGGCGATTTCTTTGAATACATTTTCCTCAAATATCTGATATTCGGGATATTGAAAACACAGACCGACGGCAAAGCGCACCTGCCTTATCTGCTTTCTGTTTTCCTTAGACCAGATGTTTTTACCGTCAAGAAAAACCGCCCCGCTGCAGGGCTCAAGCAGACCGTTGCAATGCTGAATAAGCGTGGATTTTCCGCTGCCCGTGTGACCGATAATGCCTATCATATCGCCGTTTTCAACAGATAAATTCACATCTTCAACGGCAGCGGTCTCAAACGGAGTGCCGACGCTGTAAAGGTATTTTATATTTTCGCAAACCAAAACAGCCACGCTCAGCCCTCCAACACATTTTTTATATATTCGGCGCAGTCGTCGGCATTTAAAACGGTTTTTCCGTTTTCAAGCCCAGCGCAATGGATGAGCTCCGTGGGCTGAGGAACATCGAGCCCGAGAGCTTTTACCTTTTCAACATGGGAAAAGACATTTTCGGGACTGCCGTCAAGCACGATCTCGCCCTCGTTTATAACGACTACCCTGTCCGCCTGCACAGCCTCGTCCATATAATGAGTGATAAGGACTATTGTAATTCCGTCCTCATTATTCAGCTTTTTTATTGTTTCAAGCACTTCTCTGCGGCCGTTTGGGTCAAGCATCGCCGTGGGCTCGTCAAGCACGATACATTTCGGTTTCATCGCAATTATTCCGGCAACGGCTACCCGCTGCTTCTGACCGCCCGAAAGCTTATGCGGCGCTTTTTCCCGCAGCTCGTAAATGCCGACCGTTTTCATCGCCTCGTCAACTCGCCTGCGGCATTCCTCGGGCGCAATGCCTAAGTTTTCAACGCCGAACGCCACATCCTCCTCAACAACGGAGGCGACTATCTGATTGTCGGGATTTTGAAACACCATACCCACATTGCGGCGTATCTCGAAAATGTTTTCTTCGCTGTAGGTGTCAATCCCGCCTACTACCACTCTGCCGTTTTGCGGAACAAGTATTCCGTTTATCAACTTCGCAACAGTGGATTTGCCGGAGCCGTTGTGACCCAGCACGCATACGAAGCTGCCCTCTTCTATTGATAAATTAAAATTTTTAAGTACATCTACTCTTTCGTTTTCCCTTGATTCCTCATCGGGAATATAGGAAAAATCGACGCTTTCAAATCTTATAAGCTCCATTTACTTTAACCAGACGGCGCATGCTCCGCAGGGAAGCACCCCGCCTGTTGACGAAACCGGCAGACCGATCTCATCCGCGCTTACGCCGCCGCCTTTTTCTTTTACTGTTATGTCTTCAAGAATATATTTCATAACGGAAGCGGAAAGCCCCGTTGTGTATGAATTTAAAAGCACCATCAGTGCGTCATCCGATATGAGCTCGTTGATAAGCTTCACAAAATCATAGAGCGAATCCTCAAGTCGCCATACCTCGCCCTTAGGTCCTCTGCCGTATGAGGGCGGGTCAAGGATTATTATATCGTATTTATTGCCGCGCCTTATCTCTCGCTGAACGAATTTAACACAGTCGTCGACTATCCAGCGGCAAGGCTTATCCGTAAGACCGGACGCGGCGATATTTTCCTTTGCCCAAAGAGTCATTCCCTTTGAGGCGTCAACATGGACGACCGACGCGCCCTGCGCAAGGCACGCGGCGGTAGCGCCGCCTGTGTACGCGAACAAATTGAGGACCTTTACGCCCTTTCTGCCGCTGTTTTTAATTACCTCGCGTGTCATATCCCAATTCACTGCCTGCTCGGGGAAAAGCCCGGTATGCTTAAAGCCCATCGTTTTAACATTATACGAAAGGTCTTTATAACGCACTTGCCAAGCGGCGGGAAGATTTTTATATATTTCCCACCGTCCGCCGCCTGTTTTTGAGCGGATATAGCGGGCGTCCGCTTTGCTCCAGAGCCTGCTTGATCTTTCGCTTTTCCATATGACCTGCGGGTCGGGGCGTATAAGTATATGATCGCCCCAACGCTCAAGCTTTTCGCCGTCGGAGCAGTCTATAAGCTCATAATCCTTCCAATCCCGTGTAAATCTCATCAACTAAGTCTTTCCCGCACCACATCGGCGATTTCGTTGCCGAGTCGCGTTATTTTTTCTGTGTCGCGCCCCTCAAGCATTATGCGCACAAGGGGCTCTGTGCCGGAAACGCGCACAAGCACGCGCCCATCGTTTTCAAGCTCCATTTCCGCCTCCTGAACGGCGGAGATGATATATTCATCGTTATTGTATTTTTGCTTGCCTTCGGCGGTTACCTCCACATTTATGAGCACCTGCGGATAAACCGTCATCATTTTCGCAAGCTCGCCGAGCGTCTTTTCGCTTTTGACCACCGTCTCGATAAGCTTTACTCCCGAAAGCTCACCGTCGCCCGTGTTAGCATCGTCAAGGAATATTATATGACCGCTCTGCTCGCCGCCGATATTGTAGCCCTTTTTGAGCATACGCTCAAGCACATACCTGTCGCCGACGGCGGTTTTGGAGCAGTTTATGCCGTTTTCCGAGCAAAACCTGAAAAGCCCCATATTGCTCATTACCGTAACGACAAGAGTGTTATTTTTAAGAGTTCCCTCGCGCTTCATCCGCGAGGCGCATATCGCCATTATCCTGTCGCCGTCCACAAGCTCTCCGTTTTCGTCAACGGCAAGCATTCGGTCGGCGTCGCCGTCAAAAGCTATGCCCAGATCAAGCCTGTTTGCCTTAACGAATTCCATAAGCTCCTGCGGATGCGTTGAGCCGCAATTATCATTTATGTTGAAGCCGTCGGGCGTGTCCGAAAGCATATGGCATTTCGCGCCGAGGCGTGTGAATATCTCCTTCGCGCACACGCTTGCGCTTCCGTTTGCCGTGTCTATCGCTATGCTCAAGCCGTCAAACCTAACCTTCGCGCAGGAAACGATATGCTCGATGTAATCCTCAACGGCGGTTTTGCAGAATGTTCTTGTTCCGACATCGCCGACGGTCTTCTCCGGCTCCTTTGAGCCGTTCTCAAGGATCATCCTTTCGATTTCATCCTCTGTTTCATCGGGTAGCTTATAGCCGTTGCCCTGAAATATTTTAATTCCGTTATATTCCCAAGGATTGTGGGAAGCCGAGATCATAACGCCGGCGTCACACCCGTATTTTTCAGCGAGATAAGCTACGGCGGGAGTGGGTATCACGCCAACCGACAGCACATTTACGCCAACCGAGCAAAAGCCCGCAGTGAGCGCCGCCTCCAGCATATCGCCCGATGCTCTCGTGTCCTTTCCTATCATAACGGTAGGTTTCGTGTTTCTGTTCTTTATCAGTATCTCCGCGGCAGCCTTGCCTATCTGCATGGCGAGCTCGTTTGTCAGCTCCTTATTTGCAATTCCTCTTACACCGTCTGTTCCGAATAATCTGCCCAAAAACAAAACCCTTTCAAAAAGTATTACAACAAGGTCTGCTGACCGTCCTGCTCGATTCCGAGATGCCTATAACCCAACGGGGTCACGCATCTTCCTCTCGGCGTGCGGCTCAGAAACCCTATTTGCATAAGATACGGCTCGTAAACATCCTCAATGGTAACGGCTTCTTCGCCTATGGCGGCGGCTATCGTCTCAAGCCCGACCGGACCGCCGTTATAATTCTTTATCATCGTAGTAAGCAGTCTGCGGTCTATGGAATCAAGCCCCAGCTCGTCTATTTCCATTCTCTCAAGAGCATCGGAAGCCGCCTCGCTTGTGATAACGCCGTTATATTTGACTTCGGCAAAATCGCGGCTTCTTTTCAAAAGCCTGTTTGCTATACGGGGAGTACCCCTTGAGCGCGAGGCTATTTGAAGAGCGCCTTTTTCATCGATGTCTATTCCAAGTATTCCCGCACTGCGGCGCACTATCGATGAAAGCTCGCTGTCGTTATACAGCTCAAGCCTGAGTATCACTCCGAATCTGTCCCTCAACGGGGCGGATATCTGCCCCGCGCGCGTGGTTGCGCCAACAAGCGTGAACTTCGGCAGATCGAGCCTTATCGACCGAGCAGAAGGACCCTTGCCTATGATTATATCGAGAGCCTGATCCTCCATTGCGGGGTAAAGCACTTCCTCAACGCTTCTGTTCATTCGGTGGATCTCGTCGATAAACAGCACATCGCCCTCTTGAAGGTTTGTAAGTATCGCCGCGAGATCGCCCTGCTTTTCGATCGCCGGACCGCTTGTTATTCTGATATTTACGCCCATTTCATTTGCGATTATCCCCGCAAGCGTAGTTTTTCCGAGTCCGGGAGGTCCGTAGAGCAGCACATGGTCGAGCGCTTCTCCCCTTGCTCTTGCCGCCTTTATATATACCGAAAGATTTTCCTTAACTTTTTCCTGCCCGATATAATCCGCCAAAATCTTTGGGCGCAGGCTGTTTTCCAGCTCATTTTCGGACTGCTCAAATTCCGCCGAAACTATGCGGTTTTCATAATCCATTTCACTCATGGCGTTCTCCTATCAAAGATTGCGTGAAAGCTGCTTCAGACCGAGCCTTATCATTTCGTCTACGGTAAGCGATTTATCCATTTGACCTACGACGACGGCGGCGTCGCTTTGGCTGTAGCCGAGCGCCACAAGAGCCTCTACCGCCTCCGCCGAAGCGCCTGCCTCGCCCGCCGAAATAGCCGACGCGGCGGCGGCCGAGATCTCGCCCGTTGATGCGCTTACCATTTTATCCTTTAATTCAAGCACAATACGCTCGGCTGTTTTCTTGCCAACGCCGTTGGCTCTTGTTATCGCCTTGGCGTCGCCCGCGGCGATAGCAACGGCAAGTCTGTCCGGCGAAAGCTCGGACAAAACGGCGATAGCGGCTTTAGGCCCAACGCCCGATACCGTTATCAGCAGTTTAAAATAATCAAGCTCCGTTTGGGTGGAAAATCCGAATAAATCAAGCGCGTCCTCCCTTACGGAAAGATGTGTGAAAAGATTGACCTCATCGCCGAGCTTTCCTACATTGCCCGCCGTATTGAGAGAGGTAAAGCATTTGAAGCCCACTCCCCCGCATTCAATAACAACAAACTGCGGGTCGATATAAGTTAATTTTCCCCTTATGTTATAAATCATATGCGCTTACCTCTGATTGAATTTGATACTGCCCAAAAGACTTCCGCTGGCGTGGCCGTGGCATATCGCCATTGCGAGAGCGTCCGCCGTGTCATCGGGTTTAGGTATTTTATCAAGATTAAGAATTATTCTTGTCATCTCCTGAACCTGCTTTTTCACCGCTTTGCCATAGCCTGTTACCGACTGCTTTACCTGAAGCGGCGTATATTCCGCTATATCAACGCTGTGCTCCTGCGCCGCAAGGGTTATAACTCCCCTCGCCTGCGCCACATCAATAACCGTTTTGGCGTTATTGTTATAAAACAGCTTTTCCATACTCATAGCGTCGGGTTTATATTTATTGAAAAGAATATTCATCTCGGCATATATGATTTGCAGCCTTAACGGAAACGGAGTGTGCGCCTGCGTTGTTATCGCGCCGTAGTCGACAACTCTGAATTTATTTGCCTTGTATTCAAGAACTCCCCATCCGACTATGGCGAAGCCCGGGTCGATACCGAGAATTATCATAAAACCATACTACTCCATTTTAATTTGCATAAATTATAGCATAATGCAACCTTATAATCAATAAAAATATATAAATATTTAATAAAAGGTTTTCACGGCGGATGATTTATTTCAAAAAAGGAAGAAGAGCGCTGTGTCCTTTTATATTGACCTCAATCTGTGTTTGGGTATATAATATCTTGAGCACAAACAAGACCGAAGTTAACGAAAACATTTCAACTCAACGGCGGTGATATTTTGACTGACCTACTTATAAAATTATTCATAAAGAAAAACGCATCCCCGCTTAAAACACGCGAAAAATACGGTGTGCTTTCGGGATTTACGGGCATCGTGTGCAATCTGCTGCTGTGTATTTTGAAATTTGTTGCGGGCACGCTCACCAATTCCGTTTCCGTCTCGGCGGACGCGGTGAACAACCTCACCGACGCGGGAACAAATTTCGTTACCGTGATGGGCGCTAAAATCGCGGGCAAGCCCGTTGACAAAGACCACCCGTTCGGCCACGGCAGAATGGAATATGTTGCCGCGCTGATAGTTTCGGTTTTCATTTTTCTTATGGGCTTTGAGCTTGGAAAAAGCAGTATTATGAAAATAATCAGCCCCGAGACGGTAAAATTCAGCGCCGTCTCACTTGCGATACTGCTGTGCTCCGTTGCCGTAAAGCTTTGGATGGCTTATTTTAACGGAAAGCTCTATAAACTTTCCGATAATCTTTCGCTGAAGGCGGTTAGGCAGGACAGCATCGGCGACTGTGTTTCCACCCTTGCGGCGGCGGCAGCGATGCTGATTTCGGCTTTCACCCCGTTTCGCCTTGCGGACGGAATAATCGGAACTGCCGTTGCGCTGCTTGTTTTGAAAGCGGGAGCAGACTTGCTGAAAGAGGTGTCCAGCCGTCTGCTCGGAAAAGCTCCCTCGCCGGAGCTCGTGGAGAAAATCAAAAAAATAATACTTGAAGAAAAAAACATTTTGAATGTGCACGACCTTATCGTTCACGAATACGGCCCGCAAAAAATAATCGCCTCCGCGCACGCTGAAGTGCCGAACGATCTTGATCTGATGACTGCCCACGGCGCTATAGACAGAGTGGAACAGCAAATTTCCAAAGAACTCGGCGTTATGATCTCGATACACCCCGACCCCGTTGCCGTGAACGACAAAATAACGGATAAATACAGAAAGCTTACCGAAGAAATAATCAAAAATTATGACTCGTCTTTCAGCTTTCACGATTTCAAAGCAATAAAAAGAGACGAAAAAACAAATCTTGTTTTCGAGCTTGTAATTCCGCACGGATACGGTAAAGAAAACAGCGAAATTATCAAGGAGCTCCGTAAAGAATTCGGAAAAAGGGACGAAAGCCTGAATCCGATAATAACCGCCGAGCACGATTTTGTTTAAAGGAGAAATTATGAAAATTTACAGGCAGGAGCACCCTAATCCTCAATTTGAAAGGAAAAATTGGCAAAGTCTTAACGGCGAGTGGGATTTCGGATTTCAAAAAGAAAGCAGAGGATTCAGATTTTCAAAAGACGGGAAAACCGCTTTTGAAATCAGAGAAAAGAACGATTTTCCGTTGAAAATAAATGTGCCGTTTTGCATTGAAAGCGAGCTTTCGGGCGTTGGCTTCACCGATTTTGTAAACGCCGTTTGGTATCGCAAAAAGGTTGAGATACACAGAGGCGAAAACCGAGTGTTTCTCAACATAGGCGCGGCGGATCATTTAACGACCGTGCTTGTAAACAACCGTTTAGCGGGCAGGCACAAGGGCGGATATACGCCGATAAGCCTTGACATCACGGAGCTTGCCGAAGATGGCGAAAACGAAATATTCATACTCTGCGAGGACGATGTTAAAAACCGCTTTGTATGCCGCGGAAAGCAGAGCGAGCGCAGAAAAAGCCACGGCTGCGATTACACGCGCACAACGGGCATATGGCAGAGCGTATATCTTGAATATGTGCCTGAAAATTACATAAAATCAATAAAGATTTACCCCGATATAAACGACTGCTCGGTGACCTTGCGCGCCGATTTTCAAGGGACTGCCGAATTTTACTGCGAAGCGTTTTACAACGGTAAAAGCGTTGGAAAAGCAGGCGGAAAACAGGCTGTGGGAACGGCATTTTTCAAAATTCCGCTCAGTGAAAAGCACCTGTGGGAGGTTGGAAAAGGCAGGCTTTATGAGCTTCGCCTGCGTTTCGGAAACGATGAAGTAAAAAGCTATTTCGGGCTAAGGAATTTAAGGCTTGACGGCTATAAATTCCTCATAAACGAAAAGAGCGTTTTCCAAAGGCTTGTGCTTGATCAGGGCTTTTACAAAAACGGAATTTACACCGCCCCCGACGAGGCGGATATGATAAACGATATAAAACTTTCTCTTGACCTCGGCTTTAACGGCGCAAGACTGCACCAAAAGGTTTTCGAGCCCCGTTTTCTCTATAATTGCGACAGGCTGGGATATATAGTTTGGGGCGAATACCCAAATTGGGGGCTCGATTATTCATCGCCCGAAAGCGTTGCGGTTTTCCTTGAGGAATGGGCGCAGGCGGTCGAGAGGGATTTTAACCACCCCTCAATAGTCGGCTGGTGCCCGTTCAACGAAACATGGGATTACCGTTCACGGCGGCAGTATGACCCGCTTCTTTCAACGGTTTACGATTTCACGAAAGCAGTCGACCCCACCCGCCCATGTATCGACACAAGCGGAAATTTCCATGTTAAAACCGATATTTACGATGTTCACGACTACAATTACGAGGTGAAAGAGTTTAAGGAAAATTTCGATAAGCTCGTCACCGAAAATCAGCTTTACGAGCATGTTCTTAAAGATAATCCCGGCAGGCAGAAATACGGCGGACAGGCTGTTTTCGTAAGCGAATACGGCGGAATAAAATGGGAGGCGGACGCGGCAATAAAATCTTGGGGCTACGGCAAGGATGTAAAAACCCCCGATGAATTTGCCGAGCGGTACTGCGGGCTTACGCAGGCGCTTATCTCAAACAAAAAGATGTTCGGATTTTGCTACACCCAGCTTTATGATATTGAGCAGGAGCAAAACGGGCTTTACACCTATGAGCGCAAAAAGAAATTTTCCGATGATATTTACGAAAAGATAAAAGCCGTCAACTCTCAGGAGGCGGCAATAGAAAAATGAGCGCGGCATAAGCCATCGCCGACAAAACGGTATTTTTAAAACACAAATTTTTTGCGCGGTTATGCGTTAAAAGCCGCCGATATGCGTAAGCATTATCGGCGGCTTTTGCTTTTAAATTCTTTTATAGTCAATCAAATTTTTCGGCGTTTTCTTTAAAAAACTCGTAATATACCTTTACGCAGTCAAGCTCCGTCCAGCGGCATTCCCTGACAGGGCAGGAATCAATATCATATATCCGCGCGCCTCTAAGTGAAAGCAAAAACGGCGAATGTGTGGATATGATAAATTGGCAGCCGTGATGCCTAACGCAGTCCTCTATAAAATATTTCAAATCAAGCTGATTTGACGGGGAAAGGCTGTTTTCTGGCTCATCGAGCAGATACAGCGCGTCATCGGCAATGCCGTCTACAAAAAGAGCAAGCGAGCTTTCGCCGTTTGAGCGTTCCTCCACATTTCGCCTGAGGCGTGAGCGGATAAACTGAGACCGGCTGATATTTTTATTACGGGAATCCCTCACCCTTTTCCATCGCTCGTAATCGTCAAGCCCGTGTAAAGTCGTATCCGCGCCATCGCTGTTGTTTTCTACCCATTCGCGCAATAAATCGCTTCTCTTGTCGTCTATCCCGTCGTTAAGCCTGCGGATATCGAGCACGCGGTCAAACACATCGTCGCTTGTGATTATTGAGCTTTCGGACGACAGCCTGCTCTCCAGCTCACAACGGCACAGACCCACATAATCATCGAAAAAATCACTTCTGTTAAAAGGCGAATTGCGGTTTATGTTCAGCTTTTCGGCAATGACATTGAGAATTGTGCTTTTACCGCTGCCGTTGTTGCCGCATATAACCGTAATATCGCGGAATTCAAGCTCATCGGGGAGTCCCCTGTCCCGAAACATTCCAAACGGATATTTCGTTGTGTAGCATGTTCGGAAATTCTTAGCGCTGAAGCTATTGCTTTTTACATCAAAAAAATCCTCGTCCTCGTCCCGCGACGGCAGATGAAAAGATTTAAGATAAATCATAGATATTCTCCTTTGCAGTTCCGTATATGTTGAATTATTCGGCTGCCGGTTTGATTAAATTATAACTCAACAAAACGGTAAAACAAACAAAAAGAGGATATTTTCAAGCAATATGATTTTGGAGTCCGATTTTTCGTACAAAAAAGCAGTATATCAAAAATATACCGCTCTTGAAAGGCGGGCAAGCCGCCGTAAGTATCTTGATTATTTCGCTTACGGATTTCTTACGCCCGTAATATCCTTTATGACCTCACCGGCGATTATCAGCCCCGCGACCGACGGCACAAACGCCGTGCTTCCCGGTATCTGCCGCCTTCCCTGCGTATGCTCCTCATCGCTTTTTTCGGGCGTCATAGCCCGCTCCTTGGAATAAACGACCTTAAGCCTTTCTATTCCTCTTTTTTTCAGCTCATAACGCATAACTCTTGCAAGCGGGCAAACAGATGTTTCGTATATATCGGCAACCTCAAAGGCGGTGGGGTCAAGCTTATTTCCCGCCCCCATGGAGCTTATAACGGGGATTTGCGCCGCCTTCGCCTTTTCAATAATGGCGATTTTTCCCGCCACCGTATCTATCGCGTCTATCACATAATCATACCGTGAAAAATCGAGCAGATCCGCGTTTTCGGGGAGAAAAAACATATTGTGCTTCGTTATCTTGATTTCGGGATTTATCGAAAGAAGGCGTTCCTCGGCGGCGTCCGTCTTATATTGACCTATTGTGCTTTGCGTCGCAAAAATCTGGCGGTTTATGTTTGAGGGGCACACCTTGTCGTTATCGATAAGGTCAAGCGCGCCTACTCCGCTGCGGGCGAGAGCCTCCGCCGCGTGACCTCCGACTCCGCCGAGCCCGAAAACGGCAACACGGCAAAGGGCAAGCCTTTGCATTGCCTTTTCGCCGAGCAATAATTCAGTTCTTGAAAGCCAATCCGCCATATTTCACTCCCGTGATACCATAAGCTCAAGCGCAAGCTCCGCCGTTTTTTTAAATCCGCGTCATCGGGATAACAGTCAGGAAACGGACTGCCTGCCCGAGCCGACGCGTTAAGAAGTCCCCAAAGACTTTCTCTGCTTACCTTTGATACTGTGCGCTCTTTAGTTTTCGTTAAATTATATAGTCCGAGCCTGCGGAGCTTTGCTGTCTGTCCACAATATCCTGAAGCGTTATGCCGTCAAGATACTCCGTAATATTTTTATACAGCCCCTCCCAGACGAAAAGCGTGGGGCAGATCCCCGCTCTGTCGCAGTTCACCTCGCCCTGCTCGAGGCAGGCAACGGGGGCAAGTCCGCCCTCCGTGATACGCAGTATATCGCCTACCGTGTATTCCCGCGCGGGGCGGGCAAGCATATATCCGCCGAGATAGCCCCTGTTCTTTTTGAGTATCTCCGGCTTGTTGAGAATGGCGACTATCTGCTCAAGATATTTTTTTGAAATTCCCTGCCTTTCGGCAATATCTTTAAGCGCGATATAGCCGTCGTCCTTATGCTCGGCAAGGTCGGCAAGCATTCTCAAAGCATATCTGCCCTTTGTTGAAATCATCATATTTTTTCACTTCCGTCATACGGCAAAAGCCGATTTAAATCCGCTTTTCAATTGACTAAAGGATTTTGAAAAGTCATATAAAAATATATTCCTACCAAATCCGTATAATATATGCGTTATCTAATTATAACACCCGATATCTTTGATGTCAACGAAGGGCGGCGCAAGCTCAAACCGCGGACCTGACTTTGCTGTTTGAAATTACTTTTTTCTCTTTTCAAAGTCCTCGTCGATACTTTTGCTCCAATCCTGCGAAAGCTCGGCGTCGGAACGCATACAGCAAACGGTTTCCGCAACCGCGTCATATACAACGCTTGTGCCCTGACTGTCCGCGTGATAATTGACCGCTCTGTCCGCGCCTATCCCAAAATTACCGGCGGTTTCAACCGCGTCGATATTCGCGCCGATGAAAAGAAATTCCCAACCGTGTTTTTCTTTTTCGTGCTCTATCATCTCTTTTACTCTTTGAGAAGAATACTTACGGCTGGCGTTCTCCATTCCGTCGGTGATAATTACGAACATCGTGTGCTTTGGCACATCTTCGCGTCTTGCGTACTTATGAATATTCGCAATGTGGTGAATAGCGCCTCCTATCGCGTCGATAAGAGCGGTACATCCGCGTACATAATAATCATTATCCGTCATGGGCTTTATGTTTTCAAGCTCTACCCTGTCGTGGATGACCTCGCTGAAATTGTCGAAGAGAACGGTTGAAACATAGCACTTGCCGTCTTGTTTCTTCTGCTTTTCAATCAGTGAGTTAAATCCGCCGATAGTGTCGCTTTCAAGCCCTGACATAGAGCCGCTGCGGTCAAGAATGAATACCAGCTCAGTAATATTGTTGTTTGCCTTTTTCATAGAAAAAACCTCCGTAAAATGAATTTGTGTATCGGTCTTTTTTGACCTTACAAGCTCATTATACAGAGGTTTAAGCTCTATTTGGTCGCCTGCCGTGCGACTAATTTACCGACCCCAAAAGACTTTGATCAAAAGCAAACAGGGCTTCGTTGATTTCAAAAATATTGTAGCTTTTCTGCTTTATAAAATATTCAACGATAATATCAAATTTATTGCTGTGGGAGAGAGCAAAGCCCGCTTTCATAAGCATTTCGTTTGTTTGCGCAAGCGATAATTCAAGCGCAATACAAAACGCGAGCACCGTAGGTTTACTCGGCTTGTAATCGGGATTGGAACGGATTTTTGAGAAAAGGCGTTTATCTATGTTTGCCTTTTTATAGCACTCGCTGTCTTTCATTCCACGCTCATCGATCAATCTTAACAGCATTTCGGAAAAGCTTTCGTCGATCGTCTCTTCAAGAAAATCATCAAGATTTTGCGACGACTGCTTCGGACTTTCAAAAGTTGTTATTGCCCCACAGTAATCATCGCTTAAAACGACGCTTTCTTCAGGAGCATTATAATCTTCGTCATCAAAAAATATCGCCCGAGACAAAGGCACGCTTTCGGTGCATTCATTTATTCTTCTGCCGTCATAAGGCGAATGCTGCGCAACATAGTTTTCATCTATATATTGCGCGATATCGCAAAACAGTTTATTGCCTGCCGCAAGCGCGTTTTTGTTATACACAACGATATATACAAGCATATCGTTATTCATTAAAAAATCCGCAACAGTATCAACGGCAACCTTTAGCGCCTCATTCACGGGATATCCGTAAACTCCGCTTGAAATAAGCGGAAACGCCACAGTTTCACACCCGTTTTCTTTAGCAAGAGCAAGCGAATTTTTATAACAGTTTTCAAGCAATTCACGCTCGCCGCTCTTACCGCCCCTCCATTTCGGGCCGACGGTATGTATAACATACTTGCACGGAAGATCATATCCCTTTGTAATTTTCGCCTGCCCGACCTTGCATCCGCCGAGCTTCATACACTCAGCCAGCAGTCCTCTGCCCGCCGCCTTATGTATCGCGCCGTCAACGCCTCCGCCGCCCAAAAGAGTGCTGTTGGCGGCATTGACTATCGCGTCGCATTCAACTTTCGTTATATCGTTTCTGATTATTTTTAAAGGCATAAGCTGTCACCGATTTAATTATACATTATACCGTTTGAAAAAGGCAACTGTTAAAACGACCTGATTTTATATTTTAATTCATCGTTTGACACTTTATGCGCGCTTTCGGCACTATTTTTTATCTTACGGCTGTTTAGAAAAGGAAAAAGGCAGGTCGAAAACCTGCCCTTTTGGTCGGAGTGACAAGACTTGAACTTGCGACACCCAGACCCCCAGTCTGGTGCGCTACCACCTGCGCTACACCCCGATCGCTGTTATATAATATCACAACTTGAGCAGGAAATCAACAACTAATTTTATTTAATAACGATTTTTTATTTCAGCCGATTTGGCGCAAGGAAAACTCCCGCAATAAAATTTTTTCGCCGATTTATTCCTCCGCGGTGAAAACTACCGTATCAAGCTGCCGCAAAGCCGCGAAATCTATCAACAGCCTTTTATCGTATGTAATGAAAATACCGATATGCCCTTGGCATTCACTGCGTGGCGGTATCACCTGATAGCCGAAATCTTCGCCGATTTTTTCGCGCAGGGTATCCAAAAACTCGTTTACGCGATACATATCGTCTAATTCGATATACAAAACGCCCGTGCGATTCTTTTTGCGCTCAAGCAGAGAGAAAAGCGTTATTGTAATAATGAAAAGAACGGTAACTACCGCCGCGCCGAAATAAAATCCGAAGCCCAGCGCAACGCCGATAGTGCCTGTTGCCCAAACTCCCGCCGCAGTCGTAAGTCCGGTAATGGTGCTGTTGTTTTTGTGCATAATAACGCCGGCGCCGAGAAAGCCGAGGCCGGATATCACCTGTGCCGAAATACGAAACACATCGCCGTTTACCTCTGTGTTTGAAAAAACATACATACTCGTCATCGAGGTCATACAAGCGCCGAGGCAAACGAGAATATGCGTTCTCGGTCCGGCGGCGCGGCCGTGCCTTGAGCGTTCGCTCCCTATAATGCTGCCTATCACAACGGCAAGCACGGTCCTCAAAATAATCTGAAATTCGTCGGATTGCAAGAAATTCATAAAAAACGCCCCCAAAAATTCCGCCGAGCGGCTGAAAAAAAGAAAAGCACGCCCCGAAAAGGAGCGTTTTTTTAATGATCCCGTGCTTTAAAATTCGCTATTACATGCTTTGTACATTCGCTATTATAATATTCTCACAAGTGCGATTTGTCAACAGCTTTTCGGACAAAAAAGGCGTTGTAAATCTTGAGAAAAGGAGTATAATAGTAAACGGTGATATTATGGCTCTTGAAGAAGATGTTGTTGAAAAGCTTATAGACCGCGGCTGGCACATTTCCTTTGCGGAAAGCTGCACGGGCGGACTGTGCTGCGCAACGCTCGTTAATGTGACGAACGCCTCCAAGGTGCTTGATGTTTCGTTTACAACATACGCGAACGAGGCAAAAATCAAGTTTTTGGGAGTTTGCGCGGACACTATTCTGAGCAACGGCGTTGTTTCGGAGGATGTTGCGCGGGAAATGGCGAGCGGCGTTGCGAAAACAGCGGGCAGCGAGGTAGGAGTAGGCGTTACGGGCATTGCCGGACCGGGCGGCGCAACGGCGAAAAAGCCGATAGGTATGGTGTGCTTCGGTTTTTTCATAAACGGGCAAACCGTTACATTCACAAAGCAGTTCGGCGAGATAGGCAGAAATCAGGTGCGAAAATCCTCCGTTGAATTCGTTTTCAACACGCTGAAAGAGCTGCTGTAAAAAAATTTTTAAAGCATTTCGAGTTCACTCTTGACCGAAATGCTTTTTTATTGTATAATCACTTAGCAACCGATTAAGGAAACGCTGGAGTGGCACAGTTGGTAGCGCAGCTGATTCGTAATCAGCAGGTCGTGGGTTCAAGTCCCATCTCCAGCTCCATACGCCGCAGGCTCTGTGCTTGCGGCGTTGCAATCGGGGAATATATGAAGGCGTAGCTCAGTTGGTTAGAGTACTTGCTTGACATGCAAGGGGTCGGTGGTTCAAGTCCACTCGTCTTCACCAAAAAACGGCAGAGCGTGCGCTCTGCCGTTTTTTATATTTCCTTGTGAAAAAGGCATTTTCACCGCCTGAAGAGGCGCAGTCATCTTTTCAAATATTAAACCGTTTCCGCCTGCCGCTTTGCGATGATTTGGGCGTAAAGCGCATCAAGCTCGTCAAGGTGAGTGTAATTTTCCGCCTGAGCCAAAAGTCTGCGGGCTTTTTCATATGGCGCGGTTGCGCGTTCATAGATAGATTTAGCTTTCAAAAACGCCTTGAGATCGCGTTTGGCTTTCATACTCTCGCCCATCGTTGGGGTTTCCCTGTTTTGTATTTCCTCGCGTATCGCCTCATCGGGCATTTTGATATTTTCAATGCCGTATTTTTCTATCAGCTTGCGCGCGGTTTTTTTCGTGCGAACGACCTCAAACATATCGGCGCGCGCTTTTTTCTGCTCGTCGTTGTTTTTCGGCATCGCCTTTGCCTGCCCGCGTTCAAAATCGATATCGTCATATCTCTGAAGCGTACCGTTTTCATATGTCTTTTTGGCGTTATCAAGCAAAACGCGGAAAGAATCCGAGCTGAATTTTGCCATTTCCTCGCTTACAAAGGCATAGCTTTCTATATCGTTATTGAATTTAAGCTGCGCCTTTATTTCTTTCTTGGCGGCTTTTATTCTTTCTTTTCTTTCGGCCTTTTCCCCGTCCGTTTTCTTTGGTAAACGCTTTGCCGCTTTGAGCGCGGATCTGTCGATATCCGTCTTTTTGGCGCCGTTTAGCTCGCCTGCCCTGTGTATTATTTCCATACCCTCTTCTATCTCATCGTCCGATATATCGCCGTTTGCGTAATCCTCAAACATCGCGCGGATCTTGAGCACTAAAACATAGCCGTTGTGCTTGTTTTCGGTGAGGTCGTAGAAAAGATAGGGAATGAGATTGAGGAACGCGCCGATCACGGCACAGATTATGATGACATGGAAAAGATTGTTTCTCATCTCATCGCCATAGAGCACGCTGTAATCATCGTGCAGACCCATATGCTCATAAATCGAAGGAATTATAAGACCGGTAAAAAATCCTAAAACCGTGCTTATCATACCGAGAGGGCCGAACATTCCGTCTACACGAACGCCTGTTTTCCACTGGTGGTAATCCCTCATATCCGCCTGAATATTCGGGAAATAGATATTTCCGAAAACATTTATAAAATTATTCATAAAGAATATGACGCTTACGAAAATAAGATTTTGATATCCGAAATAAAGGAAACCGAGCAGAACTATATTAAGGATATTACACATAATAAGCATATTGCGCTTGCCTATTTTGCTTATCAGAATAGGGGCGATTATCATAGACCAAAGCGCCGCGTTGCCGATTATAGTGTTGACAACGCCGAGAGTGGCTTCATATTTTCCGCCGTAGGCGTAAACGAACGACCAGCTTAAAACGATACCGTAGGAATTTTCGAGAAATCCCACCCAGCTTGCGCTTGTTGTTATCCAAAAATACTTATTTTTGGCAACCTCACGCAGAGCGTCGATTATCCTGACGCTTGCGCCGCCGCTCTTCGGCAGAATAAGGCGCTCCTTGACCTTTCTGAAGAAGATAGTGTTTACAATGAGCCCAACGAACGCAAAGGCGGGATAAATCGTGCGGTAAGTCTGAATGTTGTTAAGCCCGTATGTAAGTCCCGCAACGGTGGGTATCAAAAAATTTGATATTGAGGGCGCGAGAGAATAGATTATTTGGGAGATGCTCATAACAGTCGCCCTTTCCTGCGCGTTGGGCGTTATTATCTGCTGAAGGTATGCGAAGCCCTCATTATAAAAGCACAGGAAGAATTGCAAAATGAGGTAGAAGAAAAATGTCACTACCGCCTTGACCGTATATTCCCAGTGCTCAAACGGCAGGAATACGAAAAGAGTGGATATACCGACTATCGGAAACGCGGTGCGAAGCATAAACGGAATGAATTTTCCGCCCTTCATATGATGGTTGTCAAAATACCAGCCTCTGAAAAGTCCGATGGGAATACCTATGGCATTTGAGACTATCAGCATTATATAAAGATCCATAGGGGCAAGGCCTATGCTGTGCCCTACAAGGAAATTTCCCGCGTCAAGCCCTATTGTACCGGCAAGAATCGGAGTCCATTGCACGCCGAAGCCCGCCGCGCCGAGAGTGGCGACCTCTTTATACGGCACATAGTTGCCCTTGGGAGGAACATTCCAATATTTTTTGCCTATGGCAATAATTTCCTTAGCCTTTGATTTGAGTGTGTTTATTCTTTCATTCATAAAAATCTACCTCTTTTCTAATATAACAGATTTTCATCATAAAGCAAATAAAATTTATTTAAAATCGCCAAAAAATTATAAAGGTGTGATAAAAATCGCTGATTTTTTGTTTACATTTTTCTTTTGTTATGGTATCATAACGGCAGAGATGTTGATGGTAGGAGGGGGTTTTTTGAAAAAGCACATACCCAACATTATTTCCGCGGCAAGGATAATTGCCGCGATAGTGCTTTTCTTTTTTGAGAAAATCACTTATCCTTTTGTAGCCATTTATATTTTCTGCGGACTGAGCGACTTTGTCGACGGCAAGCTGGCAAGAAAATTTGAGGTTACAAGTGTGCTTGGCGCTTATCTTGATACGATAGGCGATGTTCTTACATATCTTGCTCTCGTAAAAATTCTTGTGCTTCAAAATCTCGTTCCTCTTTGGGCTATCGTTTGGTACATTGTTGCTATGATCGGCAACCTTATCGCCGCCATTATCGCGAAAAAGAGATTCGGCGAATTTTATTTCATCCATTCCCTTTTCGGAAAAATACTCGGCGTTACGCTGTTTATACTGCCGCTCGGTATGAGAATAATGCAAAGCATAACACAAAATTACAGCGCTGTTTGTATGAGCGTCATCTGCGTTGTTGCCACGCTTTCGGCGTTTGAAACAATTTACATTCAGCTTAAAAGCAAAGAGATGCTCACCGACATTACATCTTTCAAACAGCTTTTTTCGATTTAAAATAAACGAAATTTTGAGCCGACGCTGTGCGTCGGCTTTTTTCATATCCAAAAAGATTTTCTTTTCAATTAGTTGTTTTTAACAAATGGGGCTCAATTTTTTTGTGTAATAAAATAATTGAAAACACCCCATTTGGTTTGATAGGATATATTTTATAAACATTATAAAGGAGTAATTTTTATGCAAACTCAAGCTTCTCTTTCGGATGTAAACGCAAAGCATCTGAAAATGCAAGAATGGATACTGTATCTTTGCGCAGTATTCTTCTACACAAATATGACGGGTATGATGGGCTCTTACAGAAATGCCTATCTCGTCAATGTTCTGAGGCTTACCGACGATCAAGCCTCCCTTTTCAACACGCTTGTAAGCGTTATTCCCTTTATACTTAATTTCTTCATAAGCTCATATATTGACGGACGAAAAATGGGTAAAAAGGGTAAGTTCAGACCGCTCGCCATCGCCTTTGCAATTCCCACGGGAATCAGCCTTGTGCTATCGTTTTGGACTCCGTCGGTTTTATCGGGCACTTTTCTTATGATTTATATTGTTGCCATAGCGCTCATTTGGGCTGTGTGCACCAATTTCTGCAGCTCGGTCGATATGGTCGCCTTCGTTATGACGCCGAATATGAAGGAGCGAGACAATGTAATCTCATTCAAAAGCATATCATCGGCAGTCGGCAACTCCGCCCCGCTGGTCATAATCCTTGTTATCGGTCTGTTTGTAAAGAATGAGGGCACAAAATATATAATTACCGCCGCTCTTTGCGCCGTAGTCGGCACAATAACCGTACTTCTCGGTATGAACGCCATAAGAGAGCGCGTGACCTACACAACGGAAAAGAAAAATCCGCTCATCGGCTTTAAAGATGTTCTTACAAACAAATACGCTTGGGTTATAATCATCTCGGAATTTTTAAAGACCTTCAGGAACATTTCCACATATATGGGTCCGTTCCTTGCCGCGGCTCTGCTCGGCGGAACAGATAAGTTCCTGCTCTTCGGTCTGCCGACGGGTATAGGCACCGCCGTAGGTATGCTCGTCATCAATTTCCTGCTCAAGAAATTCAATTCAAAGGTGCTTTATATCGCCAGCGGTATCTATTCCGTGCTTATCAACATAGTGGCATTCGCAATCGGCTACACCTATTTCAAAACGCAGGACGCTTCCGGCGGCGGCTCATCCGCATTGCAGATAGTTTTCATAGTGTCTCTGTTCCTCATCGGTCTTCAATTCGGCGCTTCCAACCTGCTGCCCAATATGTTTAAGGCCGATGTGCTTGAGGATATTGAGCTCAAGAGCGGAAAGAGACTTGACGCCACGATGCCGTTCATTATCGGTATCGGCACAATGATAAGCGGAACGCTGGCAAACGCCTTAGCTCCGAAAATCCTTTACGGCACGGTTGCGGGCGTTTCCATTATCGGTTACATTCAGCCGACGGACGCCGCTCCCAACCCCGAACAAAGCTTGCGCACGAAGATAGTTATGCTGTTCTTCTATACGGTCGTTCACGGTCTTATGATGTTCCTCGCGGGCGTTCCGTTCTTCTTCTACAAATTCACGGGTAAAACCAAGGAAAATGTTCACAACGCCGTAGTCGAAATGCGTCGGCAAAGGCTTGAGGAAGGCTCTGCGGTAGGCGACGGCAATGATATTGCCGATGTAATGCTCGAAACGGAAGATAACGAGGAAGCAAACGAATCCGAAGACAACTGATGTGATCTCATCAAAAGAGGGCTGAAATGAATAATTTTAACTTTTTACTGTTGACCGATACTCACTTTTTCAAGCACTCCCTCGGCTGTTGGGGCAAGGAATACGATGAATTTATGCGCTTTGAGCAGAAATGCTTTGCCGAAACCGAGTCGATAAACAACGCCGTGTTTGAATTTCTTAATAATACGGAGCTGTCGGACACGGTGCTGATAGCGGGCGATCTCTCCTTTAACGGGGAATACGAGAGTCATCTCGGCTTTATCGAGCTTTTGAAAAAGTTGAAAGAAAGCGGCAAGAGAATTTTTGTTATTACCGCCGATCACGATTTTAAGCGTGACGATGACAGCGCGTTTTGCTTTGATGACGAAGGCCGTCATGCTCCGAGAGCGACAAAGCGTGATGAGCTTTTCGACCTCTATTACGAATACGGCTTTAAAGACGCGATCGCCGTTGACAGGAAGCATCTTTCATATGTTGCCCAGCTATGCGACGGTATCCGCCTGCTGGCGCTAAACAATGACGGAAACTGCCGTGATTTCAAGACATACGATGAAGAGCAGACAGCGTGGATAAAGGAGCAGACGAAAAAGGCGCGCGAGGACGGGCAAATGATGATAGCGATGAATCATTATCCCCTGCTCCCGGGTCAGCCGATTTTCTCAATAGTTCCCTCCGCCGTTCAAAAAAACGCGGGCGAGATAACAACGATGCTCGCCGACGAGGGCGTTCACCTTGTTTTTACGGGGCATATGCACAATCAAAGCATAAATGTTAAGGTCACCGAAAAGGGCAATAAAATTTACGATGTTTGCACAGGCTCGATAATCGCAAGCCCGTCGGTAATGCGCCTTGTAACTGTTGAAAACAGCAAAACCGTTAATATCGAGACGATAAACTGCCCCGATTTTGAATGGGACACGGGCGGCAGGAGTTGCACGCAGTATCTTGACGATATGTTTGACAGTATGATCCTCAATATGCTTTCGGATATGAAAGAAAATCCCGAAAGGATACTAAGGCGTTTCGGCGCGGGCGACAAGAAAAAACTGTTTCCGATAGTCAGAAAAATCGGCAGACTGCTTGATAAGATAACGGTGGGCGGCACGGCGAGACTGCTATGGGTAAAATGCGATAAATCCATAAAGAAAACGCTGCTTAAAGACTACATCGTAGAGCTCGTGCGTAATGTATTCAGCGGAAATCAGACATTTAAAGAGGGCACGCCCAAAGGCGATGTGCTTTTGCGGGTGCTTAAAAGATTTAATTTCCTGCTGAAAAAAGTTAGCCTCAAAACCATTGACGGCGAAAAAGCGGATTTATACGACATAATAAAAAATTCAGCGGGAAACTACGATATAGACGACTACAACGCAACGCTTATTCTTGAAAGCTGAAAACACTAAAATTAAAACACATATAAAAAACGGACGCAATTTTCGCGTCCGTTTTTATATGCCGGCATTGAATTGAGTTCAATTTTCACTTTAGTTATCAAACAATTCCGTTTTGAAGCTTGGCGGCGGTAAGGGTATTTTGCATAAGCATTGATATAGTCATAGGACCGACGCCTCCCGGAACAGGGGTGATAAAGGAGCACTTATCCTTTACGCCTTCAAAATCAACATCGCCGCAGAGTTTGCCGTTTTCGTCTCTGTTCATTCCGACATCTATTACAAGAGCTCCGTCCTTTACCATATCGGCGGTAACGAATTTTGCCTTGCCCACGGCTGCCACGAGGATATCGGCTTCCCTTGTGATTTCGGCAAGATTTTGAGTTTTTGAATGAGTCATAACAACAGTTGCGTTTTCGTGGAGCAGCAGCATTGCCATCGGCTTGCCGACAATATTGCTTCTGCCGATAACAACGGCTTTCTTCCCGCAAACATCTGTTCCCGTTGAATGAATGAGCTCCATAATACCCGCGGGCGTGCAGGGCAAAAAGCTGTAATCCCCTATCATTATCGCGCCCACATTCTGGGGATGAAAAGCGTCAACATCTTTCATCGGATCTATAAGATTTATTACTTCCTTGTCGTTCAGATGCTTCGGCAGAGGAAGCTGGCATAGTATGCCGTTTATATCCTTTCGCGAGTTAAGCTCCGCTACAAGGGCGTTCAGCTCCTCCTGAGAAGTATTTTCGGGCAGAGCAAATTTTTCGCTGTAAAAGCCGACCTCGGCGCACGCCTTTTCCTTATTATTAACATATACCTGCGAAGCGGGGTCGTCGCCCACGATTATAACCGCCAAACCCGGCGTTATTCCCTTGCTTTTCAATTGCTCCGTTTCCTTTGCCACTCTCTCACGAACGGTTTTGGAAACGGCTTTTCCGTCTATTATATTCATTGCGCGCCTCCGTCAGTTTATCTTAAAGAAATCATTTTCGCCGATTTTTGTATTGCCCGCCGAGTAGTTATATACCGTATCAACAGGCGCTTGGCTCACAGCTCCGGCGGCGGAAATTTCGGGAGGATTTATCATATACCTTACGGGGAGCGTTCCTTTTTTCTCCTTGACGAGCAGTATTATTAGCCAAATCAGGAAAACCGCAACGATGACAGCCGAAAGAAGCTGGCTTACTCTTATAGTCGTGTCGCCGATATACAGGCTGTCCGTCCTCATACCCTCAACGACCATTCGCTCAAGACCGTAGAAAACTCCGTAAAGCAGGAATATCTCGCCCTTGAATTTGCGGCGTTTTTTCAGAATTATATGCAAAATGACAAACACAAGCAGGCACCAAACGCTCTCATACAGGAAAGTGGGATGAACAGCCTTCTCGGGGTCTACCTCCATACCTTTTGCGAGGAGCTCAGCCTGACTTCTTTCAAGAGTATCTCTTATTTTTACCGACCACATACGGAAAAGAGCTGTATCGGTATTAGTGCCGAAAGCCTCTTGATTAAAGAAATTGCCCCAGCGACCTATGCCCTGCCCAATCAGCAGCCCCAGCGCGCCCAAATCAAGCAGATTGCGAAAATCTATCTTGCCCACCTTGCAGCCGATCGCCGCGCCAATAAGAGCGCCGATTATGCCGCCGTATATGGCGATGCCGCCGTTCCAAATCGCGATTATCTCGCTTGGGTGAGCGGAATAGTAATCCCACTGAAAAATCACATAATATGCTCTTGCGCAGATTATGCCGAATATCGTGCCCCACAGCAAAACATCCGTCATACCGTTAAGGCTCATCTTCCATTTATAAGCCATTCTGCCGCCGTAAAGAACGGCGAGCCCGAAGCCGAAAGCTATGATTATTCCGTACCAATGCACCTCGTAGCTTCCTATGGTGAATGCCACCGACGGCACATCGAAGCTTATGCCCAGCCCGTCGAAAAACACCCTTGTATAATTGCTCATATTTTACCTCCGAAAACTTATTCCTTTGCTTTGCCGCATTTTGTGCGTTTTCCTCGATTAAATATTGTACCACACCGCCGTGATAATTTCCATATTATTTTATTTTAAGATAAAAAACGCCGCCGGCGTTACAGCAGCAAATACAGCAGCGCCAGCAGCAGCTTGTTATCCGCCCCCTCGTGGGACAGAAGTATTATTAAGATAAGAATAATAAGAAACGAATCTTCTGTTTGATTTTCCTCTTTCTGCTCCGCAAGCGCAGTTTTTTCTTTTTCTTTTTCTTCACGGGCTGTACTGTTTCGTGGCGGCGCCGTCTCCTCGCGCTCGTTTTCACGCGCCCTGCCGTTTGAAACATATCCCTCTGCCCTGCTCTGCATTTCTCGGACTCGCCTTTTTGCTTCTTCTATTTCGCTGCTTGAAAATGTAGGCACTAAAACAGCTCCTTTAAGAGAGGCAAAACCTCAAATAATTTGAGAATTTTTATGGCTGTATCCGCCTTGTCCCTGCTTTGGGGAGAAAGATGGGGCTTGAGGGCAAGAATAAGATCCGTGTTTTTATTCGACGCCGAATTCATTTTGTCAAAAATCTTTTTCGCCTTCATCATCATATTAAAATCATCGGCGTTAAGCCCGAGAGAGGCAAGCCCCGTGCCTGTGCTTTGCGGCGCGGCTTTCAGCTCCCGATGCGGCTCAGCCGCCTCATTCTGCGAACCTAAAATTGATGAAGCTACCCCTTTGAGCATATTTATATCGTCAGCCGAAAGGCTTGATATCAAATCGTTTATATTATCCATAGCCTATTCCTTTAACAGATTTTTAAGAAGCTCTTTTGCTTCAGGCGTTGAGAGCAGTTTTTCAGCCGAGGATTTATCCGACAGCACAGATTTCAGCTTTTTTGAAGCCTCAGGCGATAACTGCCGACCTATGAAATCGTCAAGCTTTCCCTGCTCGGCGGCATTTTTCACCTTATTCATATCCATTCCCGATTTTTTTGAGGCGTTTTTCATTATCCTGTTCATCTGTTCCTCGCTAAAATTCATTTTGCCGTTGCCTTCTCCTTTCGTTTCATTTATAATAGCTGTAACAGCTCATATTTATTACTATGATTTTAAAAGGGAATATATGAATGAGATTGATCATATTGTCTGACAGTCACGGGCGGGAACGCCGTGTTTTCGACATCATAAATAAGCATATTGACGATGCGAATTATTTTATAAATCTCGGAGACTGCTCCAACGGAAGAGATTTTGAAAACGCCGAGAGAAATTTTAATAAAATGCGCCTGATTTCCGTCTGCGGCAACTGCGATTTATTTTCAACCGAGAATACGGTACGCGAGTTGACGGTAAACGGAAAACGGATAATGCTCTGCCACGGGCACACCTACGGAGTAAAACACGGTCTTGAAAACTTGATCTCCGCCGCCGTTGAACGAAAAGCCGATATTGCGCTTTTCGGTCACACGCATACCCCCTACTGTAAATACGAAAACGGTTTGTACATTTTCAACCCCGGCGCTGTTTGCGACGGGCGCTACGGAATAGTTGATATAACGGAAAGTGGAATAATGTGCATAAACGCCGAATTATAGCTGACAGGAGATAAAAAATGAGAAAGCCAAATGTAATAATCATAATGACGGACGATCAAGGATACGGCGATTTAAGCTGTATGGGCGCGCAGGATTTTAAAACGCCGAACATAGACGCTGTGGCGAGGGACGGAATACGGTTTTCCTGTATGTATTCCGCGTCGCCCGTGTGTTCCCCGTCAAGGGCGGCTCTGCTTACGGGAAGATACCCCGCCAACGCCGGTGTTAGGGCAATTCTCGCCGGTCATCGCAGAGCCTCGGGGCTGACCCCGGAAGTGCCCACCGTTGCAGCGGCTTTGAAAAAAGCGGGCTACCGCACGGGGCTGGCGGGCAAATGGCATCTTGGGCTTAAAGAAGAATGCAGACCTAACAGCAACGGATTTGATGAATTTTACGGCTTTTTGGCAGGCTGTGTGGACTATTATTCCCATATATTTTATTGGGGAATGGCTGACGGGAACACCAACCCTACTCACGATTTATGGAATAATGACAAAGAGGTCTATAACAACGGAAAATATATGACCGAGCTAATCACGGAAAAGAGCGTGGATTTCATTCAACGGCACAAAGACGAGCCGTTTTTCCTCTATGTTGCATATAACGCTCCGCATTATCCTATGCACGCTCCCGAAAAATATCTGAAGCGCTTTTCGCACCTGCCGAAAGACAGGCAGATAATGGCGGCGATGATAAGCGCGGTTGACGACGGAGTTGGCGAAATACGCGCCGAGCTTGAGCGGCAGGGCTTGCTTGAGGACACCGTTATCTATTTTCAGAGCGACAACGGACCGTCCCGCGAATCACGAAATTGGCTTGACGGAACGCAGGACTTTTACTACGGCGGCACGACGGGTGCTTTCAAGGGGCACAAATTCAGCCTTTTTGAGGGCGGCATAAGAGTTCCCGCAATTCTCAGCTATCCCCGAAAAATAAAGGCAAAGGTTGAGGACGCGCCGCATATTGCCACCGATATTTTTCCGACAATTCTTGACCTATGCGAAGAAAGCCGTGAAGAATATGAAACCGACGGCATAAGCCTGCTGCCGATACTAAGCTCAGGCAAAGCGGAACACGATTATCTGTTTTGGGAAATGGAGGGGCAAACCGCCGTTCGCAAAGGAAAATACAAGCTGGTTTTAAACGGCAGACTTGTTGAGTATGAAGAGCCGATCGCTCCCGCGTTTTTATCCGACCTTGAAAAAGACCCCGGAGAAACGCGAAATCTTGCCGATGAAATGCCCGCGCTTTGCCGCGAGATGACCGAGGCGGCGCTGAAATGGCGCGAGGGCATTGAAAAAACATGGAATGAAAAGTTCGCTAAAAACTACAGCCTTACATAACAGCGAGAAAGCATAACAAATCCCCGTCGGTTGACCCGACGGGGATGGCGTGTAGAAAAAGTCAGAGGAACAGATTTCTACACGCCGGCAGACTTCGAGAAACGGAACTGAATTCGCCTTTCGGCAATTCGTCGGCGTACATAGGTACGGTAGAGTTGCCGAAAGGTGAAAGCGCCGAAAGCCGCTTGAATTCGATTTTCAAGCGGCTTTCTCAATGCAGTAGTTATTAAAAATTATATTGACTGAATTTTTGTAGGTGATACCGATAACGAAAACATATTTATTTTATCGGCGCGGTTCAGACCGCTTTATCGACAGTCTGACCCCGTCGGTTTACCCGACGGGGTTTGTTGCGCCTTTTACCTTATTCAAATGTAAATTCGCCGTCTTTATAATCCACTGTGCAATGGCTGTTTTTGGCGATTTTGTTCTCAAGAATAAGCTCCGAAAGCGGGTCCTCTATCTTTTGCTGTATAACTCTTCGCAGCGGTCTTGCGCCGTAAGACTTATCAAATCCTTTATCGGCAAGAGCGTTTATTGCCCCGTCCGTAAATTCCACGGTGATCTCCATATCGGCAAGGCGTTTTTCAAGGCTTGTGAGCATACGCTTTGCGATCTCCTTTATATCATCCCTTTCAAGCTGATTGAAAACGATTATCTCGTCTATTCTGTTAAGAAATTCGGGCTTGAATGTCTTTTTAAGATCGCCCATAACAAGGCTTTCTATATCGAGCTTGCCGCCGTCAACGCCGCCGAAGCCCAGAGCGGTTTTGTTATCCGTTATCTTTGACGCGCCGACATTTGAAGTCATTATGATAACCGTGTTTTTGAATGATACCTTTCTGCCTTGCGAATCGGTGAGAACACCGTCCTCAAGAATCTGCAAAAGCATATTGAAAACATCGGGGTGAGCTTTCTCTATTTCATCGAAAAGAACTACCGAATATGGCTTTCTTCTTATCTTCTCCGTAAGCTGACCGCCGTCGTCATATCCGACATATCCGGGAGGCGAGCCTATCAGCTTTGATACGGTATGCTTTTCCATATATTCGCTCATATCAAGCTTTACAATGGCTTCCTCACTGCCGAACATAGTCTCGGCAAGGGTTTTGCACAGCTCCGTTTTGCCTACGCCTGTAGGACCGAGGAATATGAATGAGCCGAGGGGTCGGTTGGGATTTTTGAGCCCAACTCTGCCGCGCCGTATCGCCTTTGCTACCGCGCTTACAGCCTTATCCTGCCCCACGATCCTTTCGTGCATTATCTTTTCCATATTGAGCAGTCTTTGGCTTTCCTCCTCGGTAAGCCGATTTACGGGTATGCCCGACCATGAGGAAACTACAGACGCTATATCCTCATCGGTTATCTCTTTCAAATCGCGGGAGGAAATATTTTTCCATTTTTCCCGTTCCTCATCAAGCAGAGCTTGCAATTCCTTTTCTTTATCCCTTATCTTCGCCGCGCTTTCAAAATCCTGTTCTCTTACGGCGGAAGCCTTCTCATCTTTCAAACGCTTTAACTCATTTTCCATTTCCTTGAGGTTTGGAGGAGCTGTAAAGGCTTTGAGCCTTACACGCGACGCCGCCTCGTCGATAAGGTCTATCGCCTTATCGGGCAGGAAACGGTCGGCAATATAGCGAGAGCTCATCTTGACCGCGGTCTCGATAGCGGAATCGGGTATTCTCACCTTATGGTGAGCCTCGTATTTATCGCGCAATCCTTTCAGTATCTCGATCGTTTCCTCTTCCGTGGGCTCGCCCACCATAACGCTTTGGAAACGGCGCTCAAGGGCACTGTCTTTTTCGATATTTTTTCTGTATTCGTCTATTGTAGTCGCGCCTATTACCTGTATCTCGCCTCTCGCAAGTGAGGGCTTCAGAATATTTGCGGCGTCGACCGCGCCTTCCGCCGCTCCCGCGCCCATTATCGTGTGCACCTCGTCGATAAACAGAATAACATCCTTGGAATTTCGCACCTCGTCCATCGCCTTTTTTATGCGTTCCTCAAAATCGCCGCGGTATTTTGTGCCCGCCACCATTGAGGTCAGGTCAAGAGCGACTATCTTTTTGCCGGTAAGAAGCTCCGGCACCTCGCCTTTGATTATTTTAAGAGCAAGCCCTTCCGCTATTGCGGTTTTACCTACGCCGGGCTCACCGATAAGGCAGGGATTGTTCTTCGTTCTGCGGGAAAGTATTTGAATAACTCTCTCTATTTCCTTTTCTCTGCCGATGACGGGGTCTATTTTACCGTCGCGCGCGGCTTCGGTAAGATCTTTTCCGAATTCGTCAAGCGTGGGCGTAGTGCTTTTGCCCTTTTTGCCCGAACGGGAGCCGCCTTTGTAATCGGGCTCGTTCCTTCCGAGCGAGGAAACCGTTTCCTCAAGGAGCGTCTGCTCGTCAACACCGCAGGCGTTCAGGAATTTAACGGCATAGGAATCGCTCTCTCTGAGCAAAGCCATAAGTATGTGCTCCGTGCCGACGAAGGAGTTGAGCATTCCCCTCGCTATCTGAAAGCTTACCTCTATTATCCTTTTGCAGGTGGGGGTAAAATCATTCGGCGAAAGCCTTGTGGGATTTCCTACGCCAATGTGTTTTTCTATAAGCTCCTCGATTTTTTCCAATGATAATCCCTTGGATTCCAGCAAAGCCGCCGCAACGCCCGTGCCCTCCTTGAGTAAGCCTATAAGGATATGCTCTGACCCTACATAGGTGTGGCCGAAGTTTTCCGCCGCCTTTATTGCAAGGTTGAGAACATCGTTTGCTTTTTGTGTAAAACTGTTAAATCTATACATTATACTTCCCTCCTATATTCATATGTAAAGTATTTTTGCTTTACAGTCGTTTGCTTTTAACAGGAGAGCCGTCTCCCGTTACAATTTGTTTCTTATGATATTCGCTCTGATTTTAGAAGCAAGTTCGGGAGACTCCTCGCTTTTCGCCTCGCAGAGCACGCAGGCGTTTCCGAGATTTCGTATTAGCTCCTCAACCGTAAACAGCTCATCGTCAAAAAATCCGAGCGTAACGCCGAGCCTTACATCCGAAATCAGCTCAATAAATTCGTCGTAATCAAGCCGCCTCGCCATTTTGAGAGTGCCGCAGCTTCTGTAAAGCTTATCCTCCCACGCTTCGCTGCTTTTCATCACCTCTCGCAAATTGCGCTCCTGCCTGATTATCTGAGTTGTTACGGCGTTTATATTGTCAATAGCCGATTTTTCGCTTATTCCCAATGAAATTTGATTTGAAAGCATATAAAACGCTCCCTTTTCACTGTAAAGCGGTCGAAGTGAAAGCCCGAGCCTGCCCGCCATTGAGGCAAGGCGCGGTATTGCGCCGTTGGATTTTATCGCGGGCAGATGAAGCGCTACGGAAACCTTCATTCCCGTGCCGATATTGATGGGGCTTGCCGTTAAAAAGCCGAGCCTGTCGTCAAAAGCGATCTTCATATTGTTTATGAAAATATCGTCCGTTTTATTTGCTCGCTCATACGCCTTTTCCGTGGCGAGTCCGCCAGCGAAGGCGGTAATTCTGATATGATCCTCCTCGCACAGCATAACCGAAACATCTTCGTCCGCCGAGAGCAGGAACACGCCTTTTTCTTTGGCAAATTCACTGCTTATTATCTGCTTTTCGGCATAGGAAGCCGCTTTCGCATCCGTTTCGCCCGAAAGGTCTATGAGTTCAAATTCCCTGCCGAGCTCCGAGTTTTTAACGCAGGCATAAAGCTTTTTGACGGTGTTTTTCTTTATTTCCCTGCTCATTCTGCTTTTGAACGGAGTGTCGCTCAAATTTCGAGCAAGTCTCACCTTTGAAAACAGCACAACATCATTGTCGGCGCACTCTTCTTTATACCACTTGCCCATTTTTTTAAGCCTCCCCGTTGATTTCCTTTATCTTGTCTCTTAAAACAGCCGCGTCCTCAAAGCGCTGTTCCTTGATCGCCTGTTTAAGCTCGCCCTTGAGCTTTTCAAGTGAATTTTGCGGGGTTTCCTCCTCTTCGTCCGGCTCCTCGGTGTAGCTTACATTCTTACCGATATGCTTCGTTTTGCCGTGTATCTTGATTATTGACGGCTCTAACTTATCGGAAAATTTGGAGTAGCAGTGCGAGCAGCCCACGACGCCGTTTTTTACTATATCGTTAAAAGAAGAGCCGCAGTATTCGCACCTGTCCACGCCGGAAAGCACATTCATTGCGGGTATGCCCGCTCCGAGGAAATTGCCGAAGAAAGTGTCGGCAAAGAAATTTTCGGGGTTAAATTCATCAAGCAGCCCCATTTCGGCGGCGCACTCGCTGCAAAGGTGCATCTCTGTTTTTTCACCGTTGATATTCTGTTTAATAAAAGTAGTTGCTTCTCTTTCGTTGCAATGTTCGCATTTCATAAAAAATCATCCTTTCAAAATAAATCAATCAATATATGCCATAAGCATTTGTTTTAACTGCTTTGCCCGTACCGTGTTTCGGATTTCGGGCTCTATCCCCTGCATATTGCTGTCCGCCACGGCGGCTATAAGCAGTCTTGCCGTTTTATCGTCAATATAGTCATGATAGTTAAGATTATATATATTCGCCTTAGCCGAACGCTCGTCTATGGAAGAGCCGATGCTGTTTACAAACGCCACTATCGCGGCGCTTTTTGTTTGGGCTCTGGTGATATATATGCACCCGCCGCCGCCTCGTCTGCTCTCTATCCTGTATCCCTGCTCAGGTGTGAAGCGGGAGGTTATAACATAGTTTATCTGGCTGGGAACACACCCAAGCTGCGACGCAAGATCGTTTCGCTGAATTTGAACGGTGCCGTTGCTTTCATCAAACATATCAAGTATCATATCGGCGATAATGTCTGTCATTTTCATTTTTTTCGTTCACTTCCATTTCGTTTTGAGAGCCAAATCCTGTCGAAATTTATTTTTGACTTTGACTTTCTTTGACTTTCTGACTTGATGATAGCACAAAGGTCAGAGAAAGTCAATACTTTTTTAAAAAAATTTTTTCAATAAAAAAAGCACTCGGTTTTACCCAAGTGCATTTTCTTTTTTAACTATCAGTTACAACCGCAGCCACAGCCGTCGTTGTTGTTAAAGCCTCCGCAAAGGAGAAGGATTATGATAAGGATAATAACCCAAGAAGAACCATTGCAACCGTTATTGCAACCGCAACCCATAGCCAGACCTCCCTTCGCTTTTCTAAGTCATACTATGAAAAGCAAAAAGAAGTGTTACAAATTTTGATTTTCAGAAATGCTCGCCGATTTTTGAAACGAGCATTTTCCCATAGAGCCTCACACAATTCCGCCGCTTACGGAAATATCCTGCCCCGTTATATATCCGCTTTCGGCGAGGAAAAATATTGAGCGGGCGACTTCCCGTGCAGTGCCGAGCCTGCCCATAGGAACATCGCGCTCCAGCTCGTCCTTTGAAAACGCCGCGTTCATACGCGTATCGATTATGCCCGGCGAAACGCAGTTTACGGTTATCCCGCTCGGGGCAAGCTCCTTTGCAAGCGCCTTTGTAAGCCCGATAACTCCCGCCTTGCTCATCGAATAGAGTGTTTCGCAGGATGCTCCCACCTCGCCCCATATCGAGGCGACATTTACTATGGCGCCCTTGTGCTTTTTAAGCATAAGCCGAGCGGCGTGCTTGCAGCAGAAATAAACCGCTCTTGAATTTACGCCCATAACTTTTTCGTAATCCTGCAAAGTAACATCGTTTATCATTTTTATCAGGCTCACGCCCGCGTTGTTGACAAGAACATCAAGCGAGGAAAAAGAGGCAAAAAGCCTTTCTATCTCATCAACGCTTGAGAGATCGCATTTTATCGCAGTTACTCCGTCAAGGTCGGGCTCGGTATTATGGCAGGTGATATAGACATCATAGCCGTTTTCCGAAAACAGCCGTGCCGTTTCCCTGCCTATTCCCGTTGCTCCGCCCGTTATCAAGACATTTTTCATCATATCACCGTTTCTATATTATCACCCGAGGTTGTTTTTTTCAAGCGGATATGTTATCATTCACTCATAGAAATTACATTTAGGTGATAATATGGAAAGAGAATTTTATACCATATCGGTTTATGTTGATAAGGACGAAAACCTTATCGGAATACCCTGCGGCGAGAGCGAGCAGTACGGCATCGCGGATATAGACACCGTTTTGCTTTTGAAAGCCCCCTATACCGCCAAACAAGCGGAGGATTTCATAGAAAAGGTTTTTGCCGCGTGCTTCACAAAAAAGCACAATGACGAAAATCCCGTATCCACCATTGAGAGATATACGGGCAAAAAAGGCTTTGTGGAGGCGACAAGCGAGCTTACGCTTATTTCCCTTGTAAAAACGCAAAATACCTATTCAATTATGCCCACTTTTAACGATTGGGAAAAAGGTCCGCTTTGTATCGACGATGACGAGAGAATAATCGCAAATCCCTACAAAGAAGGCGAGCTCTATGAGCATATTCACGATATAATTATGGTTTATATGCGCGCGAACGCCTTTTATAAGGAGATCGCCGAGGTAGAGGCGGCGAGGGAAAAGAAAGACGGCGGGGTGCAATAAAAAGCAAAATCAATCATATTTTGTATATAAAAGCGGGAAGCGACGGGAGCATATCGGCGGCTTTTAACGCGTTTTTACGCAAAAATTTCGTGCTTTAATGAATATCGCCTATCGTCGCTCGGCGAAAGCAGTTTCAGCATTTTTAGTATGTGAAAAGCCTTGAAAGCATATAATTAAGCGGTGATGAAAATGTTTTCGGCTCTGCTTTCATTTTTAAGCGCAAATCTGCTTTGGTTTATTCTGCACATCAGCAACGCATCTGGCTTTCCGAAGCCTCTTACTCCAAAAGAGGAGGCGGCGGCGCTCGAAAAATTCCAAAACGGCGATACGGCGGCTCGTTCCCTGCTTATCGAGCGAAATTTGCGGCTTGTGAGCCATATCGTGAAAAAATACTATTCCAAAACAAACGACACCGACGACCTTATTTCAATAGGCACTATCGGGCTTATCAAGGCGATAGACAGCTTTAAGCCCGACAAGGGAATACGCCTTGCCACCTATGCCGCCCGCTGCATTGAAAACGAGATACTTATGCATTTCAGAAACATAAGGAAAAATTCCACGGAAGTATATCTCGGCGATTCGATCGAGATGGATAAGGACGGCACGCCGCTGACTATACAGGAAACGATAAGCGACAGCCGCGACCTCGCGGAGGAGCTTGAAACAAAGATACGCTGGGAAAAGGTTTCAAAAATAATAACAAATATCAGCGACCCGCGCGAAAAAGAAATAATTATATTGAGATACGGGCTTAACAATAAAAAGCCCCTCACTCAGCGCGAAGTGGCGCAAAAGCTGGGGATAAGCAGAAGCTATGTTTCAAGGATTGAGAAAAAAGTGCTTGAGGATATAAAAAATATGTTTGACGATGATAAAAGCGACGGTGAAAAAAGGCTGTAGTAAAAACCTTTACAAGTGATTTTCTACGCGTTTTTTCAAATAGGGTTAAAAATCCGCCGATGATGCTGACGCATACCGGCGGATTTTCATATATTTATTATCTTTTGAAAACATTTCCGCCGTGGCAGTCAATCGCAACGGTGAGCGGAAAATCGTTGAATTCAAGCTCCTTTACCGATTCGCAGCCCAAATCGTCATAGGCTATCACCCTGCAGCTTGTTATGCACTTGGAGGCAAGAGCGCCCGCTCCGCCTATGGCGCAAAGATAAACCGCTTTATTGCGGATGATCGCATCGCAGACCTCATCGTTTCTCTCGCCCTTCCCTATCATGGCGACTACGCCCTTATCGAGAAGCAAAGGCGCGAAAGTATCCATTCTGCCCGATGTGGTCGGTCCGCACGAGCCGACGGCGAGCCCATTGGGTGCGGGAGTAGGTCCGGCATAATAGATAACGGCGTTATTAAGCTCATAGGGAGGCTTATCTCCGTTTTCTATCGCCGCGGCTATTCTTTTATGGGCGGCGTCGCGGGAGGTGTAAACCTTTCCCGAAAGAACGACCCTGTCGCCCGCTTTCAGCACGGCGGCATATTTCCTTAGCTGTGAGGCGTTAATCCTGTACTCCATTTTGTAATTCACGAATCTCCTTTTTAAGATTTTCGTTTTCCTCCTCCAACGCCTGAAGCATCGCCAAATTATGATTCAACTCGCGGTTTGCCTCCCTGAGCTGAAAATCAAGATTGGAATTGAGTATTTCCAAACGCTGACACTCAAAATTAGCGTCCTCAAGCGCCGCCATAAGCCGTGATATTCTGTTTTTGATCGCTTCCAAATCAGGATGTTTTTCCATAATTCCTCTTTCAATAGATATTGCGGCACAGGTTGAAGAATAATCTCAAAAGAGGCCGCACGGCAAGGTGCGGCCTGCGTAATTATCATCTGTCTATATCCACATCTTTCTGGAAATAGCACCTACCGATAATGTTTATATGAGCCTTTGCCGTATCGGCAATATGCTCGCTGAGAGACATCTCGGTGGGAAGGTCTATCTGCACAAGACGGGTCCATATAGGCGTTTCGGTGAAGCCGTCAAAATACATAATATGATAGCCGACCTCGGTTTTTACTATTGAGACATCGCCCGCCTTGCGGTTTTCGTCAAAGCACCAGTTGTTGAAGGTCTGGATCATCTGACCGGGATATACATCCTCATAGAGACCGCCAAGCTTATTGGAGCCGTCGTCTGACGAATATTGGTTGGCGAGCTTACCGAAGCTGTCCGCAGTTTTATCGCCCTTATTATATTCGGCAACAATGCTGTTTGCCTTTTCAAGCGCAGCCGCCCACTGCTCGTCTGTCGCGTCGACCGCCTGAATTTCCTCTTCCTCTTCCTCGCCCTCAGTGTGTTCATGTTCAACGGGGCTGATAAGGATGTGGCGGATGTTTATCGACTTGCTTTCGCAAAATTCAGCGGGCTCAAGAACATATACAACGGAATTTTTATATTGCAGTGAATCGCCCGCCTTGCGGTTTTTGCTGAAGAGCCAGTCAAGTCCGTAATAATCGCCGTCATCGTCTTTTTGAGAAAGCGAGAAGCCCGAAAGTGAATTTCTTGTGGCATGAACATAGGTGGTGGCGGTATCCTCGCCGTAATAGCTCTTATAGAAGCCTTCCTTTGCGTACTTTACGGCAAGCTCCGTGAAGTTGGAGGCGTCCTGCGCAAGCTCATCCTTAAATTTCTTCGCGTCGTCCTCGCTTTGCGCATCGTAAATTCTTATCTCAACGGTCTTTATCTCGTCCTCATGCTTATCTCTGTATTCATTGTAATCCTCATCGGTGCGCTCAACATTCACCTTTTCGTCCTCGATGGATTCCTCATAGTTATCGGCTATATAGGAACGGGTGGCTTCACGGCGGAATACAGATTCCGTAACGCCCTTGCCCATTGCGGCAACAAGATAAGCGGAAAGCGTATAGCCGTAATCCTTGGCATAGCCGCTGTAGGTTTCAAGCGCCTCGTCTATTTCTTCCTGCTGGTCGGAGGTTATTTCGGGCTCTACGCCGTCATTATCCTTAACGGCGGCGAGGTAGAGAGAGTAAACATGCTTTATGTTTTCTATTACCTCTTCCTGCATATATTGAGACCATGTAACCTCATCGCCGTCGTCATTGGTGGTTTTTTGACTTGAAAACGGCTTTGAGAAATCAACATCATATTCCAAAAGCGATGTGAGCCCGGACGATTCATACGCCTCCTGCGTGGATTTCATATTGTTGTAGGCAAGGGCGAAATAGTAGTTGTAAACCGACACAGGAACGCTTATCTTTTCGCCGTCGCTTTCCACCGTTACGGCGGTGAGATTGGTAGTCCACTGAAGAACGGCGTGTACAAAGCCCTTACGCACCGTTCCCGTTGCCATATAGGCAAACAAAAGCGCAACAACAAGCACCACGGCAACAACTGCCTTGATTATCTTTTTCTTGTTGGCGGGCAGATGCTTCTTCGCAGAGCCGCCGGTTTTTTTCGCTTTTTTGATTTTCTTTGATTTTTTGGTTTTGCTTTCGCCGTCGGAAATAGAACCGCCGGCAAACAGATCGTTGTTCAAATCTTTGTTATCCATGAGCTTATCTTCCTTAATAATTTTGCTACCCTTGGGCATTATGAATATTTTACACTATAATTTAAAATATTACAAGAGTTAATTTAAATTGAATTATTCATCGGCTTCAAGCGGCTGAGCCACGGCGGTTTTGCCGAAAGCGCCGCGGATAACCACCTCGTATTTATCCGCGAAGGCTTCCTGCTTTTCATAATCGCTGTCCTGCTTCGCGCTGCAAAGGTAAGCCGGTCGGTCGCAGACGAAATACATAATATGATAGCCGTAATCGCTCTTGACTATTTCCACATCGCCGTATTTGCGGGCGCTGTCCGTTGCCCAATTTTCAAACTCCGGCACCATCTGGCCTCGCGCAGTATTGAATATCTGCCCGCCGTAGTTGTTGTATCCTCCCGCAAGTATGGAGTTGACATCTCCGCTGTACTTTTCGGCGAGCTCGGCGAACGCCATTTCGGTCTTTTCACCCTTGTTGTATTCATCGAGTATCGTTTGGGCTTTTTCAAGACCCTGTTTCCATTCCTCTTGCGTATATTGCTTTTCGGTCTGATCTTCGCTTTGTGCGGCATCGTCGGCAGAGCTGTCTCCCGGGAATATGAGGATATGCCTTACGGAATAGTATTTTGTTTCATCAAAACTCGGATCGGCGGTTTTAAGCAAAATTGCCACACATTTGAATTCATCGTCAACAAAATAAGTTGAGTCTCCCACCTTGGTATCTGCCGAGAAAACCCAGTCCGCCATATCTTCGTTAAAGGTGCTGACGATTTGCTCCTTTGTGTAATTTGTATTTTCCATAGTTTCTTCAAGAGCAGACACAGCGCTTTTTTCATCCTCGAAATAGCCCGACGAAACATACTCGTCAATAAATTCCGAGCAGATTTTCGGGATAAGCGCTTTCATATCGGCAAGTGATTTTATCTGAGAGCAATAGGACTGAGCCTGCTTTTTCACCTGCTCAACATCGTCTTCTTCGGGATTGTACGGCATTTCAAGATATGCGAAGGACGCCGCCTTGTAATCATCCTTATGCTTATCGAAATATGCCTGTACTTCCTCATCGGTCGAGGATAATTTCAAAGCCGCGCGATTGTAATAATTTTGATATATTCCGCTTTGCTCCATTATTTTTCTTACGGTTTTAAGACCGCAGTATTTTCCGAAGGTTTCTGCGATATAGCTGTTCGTTGACTCGTTCTTCTCGGAAGCGCTGTCCTCAATTGATTTAATGTTATCCTCGATGGTCTGCTTTTGCTCGTCTGTAAGCGTTATTCCTTCGGCTTTCGCTTCGGTATAGAACGCCTCAAAATACTGAAGCTGCCTTACGGTATCGTTCTTAAATCTCTCAAGCCAAGTTATCTGATTTCCGTCATCATCGGTGGTGGTCTGCGAGGCAAAATCCTCGTTCGGATTGAGATCGACATATCCCTGCTGAGCGTAATTTATATATGTTTCCACTATTGAGTTATAATAGTAATTGTACATACCGACGGAAATATCCTCATCGCCCACGGTGAGCGCTATATTGCCCGGGGTCATTCTCTCGTCGCTGTTGGGAACGAAGAAAAGCGCATAGCAAGCGCCGGCTATTACGCCGATCCCGATGAGGCAGGCAAGAACTATCCCTATGATCTTCCATACTCTTTTATTGACTATAACGGCATTTTTGCTTTTTTCACGAAATTCCTCATCGCCCTGCGGTATTGAGCCCGCCGTGCTTTCTTCCGATTCGGGCTGCGGCTCGCCATCCTGCTGCTGTTCGCCGTCTTTGCTTTCATCAACCGTAAGCTCGTAATTTTCGCCCAAATCAAGGCTTTTTTCAAGTGTTGGCGCGGATGCCTCGAATTTCCATCCTCCGGCGTCCTCTTCTTCGGAGTTTTCATCTGTCGGCGTGGTCGCTTCCCCGTTTTGGCTGGTATTTTCTTCTTCCTGAGGGATGTTTTCCTCTTCATTCGGGGAAAATTCGGTTTCCATATCTTTTTCTTTTTCGCTCATAAATCCACGCTCCTGTTTCAATGTTGTTTACACAAAATAAGTATATAACAAAATGTATTTTATTTCAACAAAAATAAAGGGATTTTAAATTATTAAGAAAATATTAATATTTCTGTAAAATCATTCAGCTATTGAAAAAGGAAATAATTTGTTGTATTATAGCCTTGAGTGAGGATTTGTATGAAAAATGCAATTTGTGCTTTAAAAACAAAATACAGCGAAAATCCGGGTTGGATCTGGCTTTGCGCCACTGTTTTTCTTTTCCCCATTCTGCCCGAATATGTAAGCCCCTTCATTTTGTTCGCGGGCTTTATTGTCTTTAAGCGGCAATGGTCGCGCGAAGGAAGAAAAGCAAAAGTGGGCACTATCGGCAAAATCGAAATGGCGTTTATGAGCTTTGCCCTTATAAGCGCGCTGTGGTCCTCAAATAAGCTGGATACCCTCGGCTCGGCTGGTCTGTGGTGGGGTATGTTCCTCGTTCAGGTTATGATATATAATCTTGCCGACACAAGAGGGAAAATAGAAAAGCTGATGAAGCTCATAACGATGAGCGCCGCCGTTAACGGGCTTGTCGGCACGGTGCAGGTATGCACATATACGCTGAATAAATTCGGCTACATAGGAAAGCAGTTTGTGCTTGTAACTCCTTTTTATAAAGCGATCGACAAAGCGGTATATACTTGGCTTCCTTTCAGCATAAACACAAATACCTTTGCAGAAAGGGCAAGCGGATTTTATTCAAACCCCAACCTGTTGGCGGCTTATATGCTTGTTGCTTATCCTATATCGATTTATCTGTTTTTGGATGCGAGAACGAAAAAAGAAAAGATATTTTATTTCTTTATGAATATATTTATCACAGCGGGTATGAGCTCCACGCTCACAAGAGCCGGCTGTGTTTTCGCGCTTTTCGGGTGGATATTCCTTTTTGTTATCCTTGTTAAGCGCCATGGGAAAGAGCTTTTAAGAATATTTATTCCAACGGTTGCCATAATCCTTCCGTCTATTCTCACGCGATACGGTATTATTTTCACCAAAAAGGGCGGCAGTATTTCGGGAATCGTCACAGGTGACATAAGCGAGCAAAACACGAATTTCATCGCGGCGCAGAAGTCCTCAAAAACCCATTTTGAGATCTGGGAAAGCGTTTGGGATTATATAACGAGCAGCGCCCATTATTTCATACGCGGTCTCGGCTTCGGTTGCGAAAGCACCGGCAACTTTTTGCTTGAGACATATAATCTGAACAAACCGCACGCCCACAATTTCGTGCTTGAAATATGGGCGGAGCTCGGAATAATCGGCGTGGTGCTTCTCGGCGCGGTTATAATCTGCGCATTTGGAAAACTGCTTGAGATAAACGCCAACAACGGCAGAAAATTCGATTTGGTTTTCAGCGTTTTCACAAGCCTTATGCTGCTGCTTCTTTTCGGTTTGAGCGACTATATTTTCAATTCGCCGAAGCAGATAATACTGATAATGATACTTCTCGGGCTCACGCAGGCGATAAGCCAATGCTATGACAAAACGCTGATAAAATCGCCGGGCGACCTTGTCAGCGCAACATCAAAAACCATTAAAGAAATGGTGGAGCTAACCTGAGCAAATTGAAAATCGGCCGAGGATGTAGAATCGTTGTTTCTTGCCATCGGTCTTTGATAAAGGAGAAAATTTATGAAGAAAGCTAAAAAAATACTTATCCCGATCATCGCCGTGATTTGCGTTGTCGCTTTAGGTTTTGCCTCTTACGGCGCATATCTGCTGTTTGGCGTTTACGGCATAGAGTTCAAGAGGACCTATCCCCAAAGCGCTATAGTGGAGGAAAATTACGACAACCGCGTTAAATTCGACCAAACAGGCACGACAGTAATTGACGACGAGGCGCAGTATCAGACTATGGACGGCTTCGGCGCATCCGCCTGCTGGTGGGGTCAGAATGTAGGCGGATGGGATAATTGCGAGGATATACTCGCCCTGCTCTACGACGACGAAAAAGGCATCGGTTTGAATGTTTACCGCTACAACCTCGGCGCCGGCTCTGCCGACGATGAGAGCATTTACGCCGTAAGGAGCAGAACGGAATCCTTCTTAAAGAACGACGGCACTTACGACTTCACCGCCGACGCAAATTCTCAAAACGCGCTCAGCCTTGCCAAAAAAATCGCGGGAGACGACCTCAGGGTAACGCTTTTCGCAAACAGCGCGCCGGTTTCCCTAACTAAAAACGGCAGAGCTTATTCAAGCCCTCCCGAAAATGCCGACGAGCCCAACGCCACAAACCTTGATCCCTCGAATTACGGGGCATACGCCGATTATCTTTACACGGTGGCTGAGCATTTTCTCAATCAAGGCTACAAGGTCACCGATGTCTCCCCGATAAACGAGCCTCAATACGCGTGGCGCGGCTGGTATAACGAGGACGGCTCGATTTCAATGAATCAGGAGGGCTGTTTCTACAGCGAGCAGGACGCTCTTGCCCTTTACAAGGTGTTGATTGAAAAATTCAAAGGCAGCGATATCGACGAAAAGGGCTGCAAGCTCTCGCTGTTTGAATCGGGCGCTGCAGAGGGCAGAAACACCGTATTTTCCAATTATGCGAATGTGCTGCTCGGCAGGCAAAAGGAATATGCCTTTGACAATATCCCTTTGAGAAGATATTTTGATACGATAAGTACGCATTCCTATTGGTCTGCCACAACGACCAAGAAACGCTGTGCGCTTTTACTTGCGGATAAATTCCCGAACTATGATGTTATCTGCACGGAGTACTGCCAGATGACAAACGATTCAAGCACGGGCGTTATCGACCTCATAGAAAAAGAGGGCGCAACCAACGGAATGACTATCGAATACGGCACGGCAATGGCGGATGTCATCATAGACGACCTTACGATTTTGAACGCAAAGGAATGGGATTGGTGGCTCGGCTGCTCATTCGGAGTATATACCGACGGTCTCGTATATCTCAACGATGACGATCACTCGGATATTCAAACCTCAAAGCGTCTCTGGTGCCTCGGCAACTTCTCAAAATTCATCGACGAGGGCGCTGTGAGAATAGCGGCGGGCTCAGGTGTTAAAAAGCTCCCCGTCTGCGCTTTCAGAAATCCCGACGGCAGCACCGTTATCGTTTATTCAAACTCCACAGAAAACGATATGAATACATCAATTGCGGATATTGATTTCAATTCCTGCGAGGTTTACACGACAAGCGCCGAATACGACCTTGAAAAAACCGCCGACAACACTACGCTTACAGATAATGTGATAAGCATTCCCTCCCAGTCGGTTGTAACGGTCGTGCTCAAATAAGATAAATACAAAATAAAGTTTAAGGAGCGTTTCCTGTCGGAAACGCTCCTTTGATTTTTACTTATCTTTATTTGACGAAAGAACGGACTCTGAATTTTGCTCCGCAGCTCTCGCAAATCCCCCTCGCCTTTTCGATATCCTCCTTGGGAATAACATCAACTACCGTCATTCTGACATCGTCGCAGTACTTCACGCATTCCTTTGTAAAATCGAGCATCGCGCCGAAGGCTTTGCCGGGATAGATATTTCTCGTTATCTTATCGTATTTTTCGGATGTAATATCATTGAGGGAAACGGAAATACTGTCCAGCACCGAGCAAAGCTCCTTTGCCGTGGGCTTTTCGTTTATCAAATCCGAAAGCCCGTTTGTGTTAAGGCGAAGTTTTATATCGGGGTGCGTTTCTTTCATATATTTCGCCGTTTCAATAAGATTATCATAGGCGTTGGTCGGCTCGCCGTAGCCGCAGAAAACGGCCTCTTTAGCTCCCGCGAAATCAAATTCGTCAATAGCTTTTTTAATTTCGTCAACGGTCGGCTCGGTCTCAAACCAAAGGCGCTGTGCGTCCCCAACGGCTTCGCCCCTTGAGCGTATGCAGAAAGCGCAGTTGCAGGGGCATTTGTTTGTAATGTTGAGATAGACTCCTCCCGAAAGCCTGTAAACAATATCGGTTTTCATATTTCATTCTCCTATTCTAAAATTACTTTTTTCTTAAATTGCACTTTGTCGAGAGCGGCGGAAAGCGCAAGGAATATCACCGCACTGCCGACAGGCTGAAGCCATCCGCCCGTAAACGCCGAAATAACGGCGAATTTTTCACCGAACAGCAGATAATCGGCAATGAGATAGCCAAACATCGTAACAAGCGTGGTGGGTATCAGCATAAGTGCGATACGCAGGTTAAGTATTTTGCCGTCGCCGTTTTTTCTTTTCAGATAGATCCTCATCAATATAAACGGTAAAGCGTTAAGAGCTTTTATTATCACCGTTGCGGGAATATATATCGCAAAGCCCGTGAGCGCGTCCGCGATAGCGGCGCCGACGCTTGCCGCAAACACCGCGCACGGGGCGGGAAGAATGCACGCCGCAAGATATATCATTGAATCGCCCACATGCACATATCCCTCGCCTACCGGTATCTGTATCACCATCGTGGCGACCGTTACAAGCGCAGTAAAAAGCGCGGTGAAAGTTATCATCTTTATTTTATTGTTTTTCAAGGGTGTCCGCCCCCAATCTGTAAAGATATTTTTCAAAATCTATACCGTCGTTGCGATCGTTTATTTCGGAATTTTGTAGAACAAGAGAAATAAAGTCAACGGCGTCTTTCACGGCGTCAAATACATTACGGCCCGAAAGCACCTTACCCGCAACGATAGCGGAAAAAAGATCGCCTGTTCCCGAGTAACTGCCGTGTGCGTCCGGGGCAAAAAAACAATCGCGTCTGCTTTTTTCGTAAACGGCGCAGCCTATCCTGCCGTTTTCCCTTATCCCCGTAACCGCAACACAGCCCACACCCTGCTCAATAAGCGAAAGCGCCGCCTTCTCCCTGTCCTTTTCACCCGTGAGCAAAAACAGCTCCGTTTCGTTTGGCGTTATAATGTCGGCGCAAAGGGCAAGCTCCTTTATTTTAGAGCAAATTTCATCCGTAAATCCCTTGTATCTCTTGCCATCGTCGCCCATAACGGGGTCAACAACAACGAGGGCATTTTGTGATTTTATGAAATCAAGCGCCGCGTCTATCTGCGCGGAATTTGTGAAATATCCCGTCAATACGGCGTCAAAATCGGCGTTGAGCTTTTGCCATTCGGCAAAAAACGATGGCATATACTCGCTTAAATCAACAGCCTTGTAGCTTTCATAGCCCGTTTGATTGGAAAGCACCGCCGTGGGCAACGGGTGAGCCTCAATGCCCATAACGGATATTACGGGTATAGCCGCGCCGAGCGAGCATTTCCCAAAGCTGGACAAATCATTTATCAGAGCGCATTTTTTCATAGCGGCAAATTCCTCTTGAATAATCTTTAATGGTAGTATATAATAAATGCGTCACTAAATATATACCCAATTTTAATAAATTTTTAAGGTACAGTTTATGAGCAAGTATGAGGATTTATACGACAGAATCAAAAGCGAGATAATCAACGGCGAGATAAAGGCGGGCGCGAAACTGCCCTCCGTGCGAAAGGCGGCGACGCTTTATTCCGTGAGCCGCACAACGGTGCAAAACGCCTATTTTGCCCTTGCGGCGGACGGTTTTATTTTCAGCGAGCCGCAAAGCGGATATTATGTTTCGCGCCGAGGCGTTAAAACGACCGAAGAAAAAGGAACGGGCGGAAAAAGCCGTATGCTTTATGATTTTAAAAGCGGCGGGGCGGACAAAGACAGCTTTGAATTCGGAGTATGGCGCAAATATATGAAAAACGCGCTGAGGGATCAAGACCGCCTGCTGACTTACAGCGAGCCGCAGGGAGAGGCACAGCTTCGTGAGGTGCTTGCCGAATATATAAGAGAAAAGCGCAATGTAGTTGCCTCGGCAGGCAGGATAATAATCGGCGCCGGCGTGCAGAGTCTTTTAGGAGTTCTCTGCTCTCTCATAGAAGAAAAAGGGACTGTTTCATTCCCCGACCGCAGCTTTGTTCAGGGCGCGTCTTTGTTTTCCGATTACGGATTTCAGGTGGATTACAGGAACAAGAACGCCGATATAATCTATGTTTCCCCCTCTCATATGAACAAGCGCGGCGATGTTATGCCGAACAAAAGGCGTATGGAGCTTGTGGAGCACTCCGCGGCAAATCACAAGCTCATTATTGAGGACGATTACGAGAGCGATTTTCAATACAGCGTATCCCCCGCCCCGTCTCTTCATGCGCTTGCAGGCGGCGGCAATGTAGTGTATATGGGCTCTTTTTCCACACTGCTGCTGCCCTCAATACGCATAAGCTTTATGGTGCTTACGCCGGAGCTTGCGGAAAAATACAGAAAAAATATTTTTAAATATAACCAGACCGCCGCGAAAACGGAGCAGATAGCTCTTTGCCAATATATTCAGGACGGACGGCTGAAAGCGCAGATACGCAAAACGCGTAGGTTTTATACCTCAAAAGCGAGAATTTTCGCGCATATGCTTGAAGAGAGACTGCCCGACGCGAAAATAGAGATAAGCGAAAACGCACTTCAGATAATTTTAACCGCGCCGTTTGATCAAGAGCCGTCAATATTTGAGAAAAGCGGAATAGCAGTGGCTGTGGAAAAATGCGAAAACGAAACGCTTACCGTGATTTTGAACACGGGCCCCGTGCCGCAAAAAAAATTTGAGGATGCGGCAGACGCAATCGTTGGGGTGTTAAAAAATAATTCTTCGGTAAAGTCCTAAAAAATGTACTACCGCCTCTCTATATATTGAAAAGAAAATTCCTTTTGATAAAATAAAATCGTAAAGAAAATTCAAGGAGGAATTTACTATGAAAAAATTATTCGCAAAGACCGCTTTTTCAACAGTCGCCGTTCTGGTCGGCTTTGTTGCAACCGTACTGCCGTTTCATCTGTTTGACAATCTTACCGATATGCAAACCTGCCTTTTATTCTTCGCGGAAATACTTGTGTATTTTCTCATAATATCCGCCTTTTTTCTTGCAAGAGAGGCAAAGGAGAAAAGGGCGGCTAAAAGGCTTGAATACAGAGAGAGGCACGAAAAGAGAGTTGAAAAAAGGAAAAAAGAGCTTGAGGGAATAAGGGTAAACAATTACGACATTGCGGCGTAGATCGAAAAAAACGGCCTTAAAAGGTCGTTTTTTCTTTTTGTCCTTTACTCGCGGGCGCGTATATATTATAATAATTTATCATAATTATTATGAACGACAGGAGCGCACTATGGATTACGCGAAGCCGATACCTAATAAAAATGTAAAAATCGCCGACGATTTCTGGCGTGAAAAAATCGAATTGATACGCACCGAGGTTATCCCCTATCAATGGAAAGCGCTGAACGATATGATAGAGGGGGCAGAGCCGAGCGCGTGCATACGGAATTTTCGCCTTGCCGCGCAGGTGCTGAAAAAGCGAAGAAACGGAGAAGAAACGCCCGTATATCCCACCGACAGGTGGTATTATCCGCCGAGCGACAGCCCCGCCGATTCCTTTCACGGCTGGGTGTTTCAGGATTCCGATCTCGCAAAATGGATAGAGGCGGCGGCGTTCTCGCTTGAAAACCGTCCCGATGCGGAGCTTGAAAGCCTTGTTGACGGCGCCGTTGAGCTTATATGCGCCGCGCAGGCGGACAACGGCTATATCGACACTTTTTACACAATAAACGACCCGTCTAAGGCGTTTACAAATCTGCGCGATCACCACGAGCTTTACTGCTTCGGGCATCTCGCCGAGGCCGCGGTCGCTTACTATAACGCTGTCGGCAAGGATAAATTGCTTAAAGCCGTTTGCCGCTTTGCCGATTTAATCTGCGACACCTTCGGCGAAAACGGCAAGGCGGGCTACGGCGGGCACGAAATAGCGGAGATGGCGCTTATAAAGCTTTATGAGACGACGGGGAGATCCGATTATCTCAAAACCGCAAAGCTGTTTATCGACAGACGCGGCACGAAGCCCTACTATTTTGATACGGAGCGCGGCAGAGACAGCGGCGAAAAACTCGATTATTTCTATAATCAGGCTCATCTGCCCGTAAGGGAGCAGGACGAGGCGGTGGGTCACGCCGTTCGCGCCGTTTATCTTTACAGCGGAATGGCGGACGCGGCGAGGCTTACCGATGACAAGGAGCTTTTTGACGCCTGCCGCCGGCTTTTTGACAACATCACCGAAAGAAAAATGTATATTACAGGCGGAATAGGTTCAACAAAGGACGGCGAGGCGTTCACATTTGATTACGATTTGCCGAACGACCTTGCCTATGCCGAGACCTGCGCCTCCATAGGGCTTGTGTTTTTCGCGAGGAGAATGCTTCAGCGGGATTTTGACGGAAAATACGCCGATATTATGGAAAAATGCCTCTATAACGGCGTTCTATCGGGTATGGCTCGGGACGGAAAATCGTTTTTCTATGTAAATCCGCTTGAGGTTGACCCGACCGCCTGCAAAAGAGACAGCCGCAAAAATCATATAAAGCCCGTTCGCCAAAAATGGTTTGAATGCGCCTGTTGCCCGCCCAATCTGGCAAGGCTCATCTCCGATTACGGCGAATATTGCTTTACCGAAACGGACGGCGCTCTTTTCGTAAACCTTTACCAAAGCGCCGAGGTCGACGCAGAAAAAGCCGAGATCAAAATAAATTCCGACTATCTGCAAAGCGGGAAAATCGAATTTAAGATAAAGCCGAAAAAGCCGTTTACGCTTGCGCTTCGTATTCCCTGTTGGTGCGATGATTTCACATTCAGCATAAAAAATCCCTATATCAAAAAGGGCTATGCCTATTTTGATATAGAGAACGAAACAACGCTTATCGCCGAATTTCCGCCGAAAATAAAAATAATGAAATGCAATCCCCTTGTAAGGAGCAACGCGGGAAAAATCGCCGTTACGCGCGGGCCTTTTGTCTACTGCCTTGAGGAAAAAGACAACGGCAAAAACCTGCATCTTTTGAGCCTTTCCCACAACCCGAAATTTCGCTTTGACGGCGAAAATATAACGGCGAGTGGCTACAGGGAGGAGATCAAGGCGCGCAATAAGCTTTATTATGAATATGAAGAGCCCGAAAAAAGACTTGTGAGGCTGAAATTTATACCTTATTACAAATGGGCAAACAGGGGCGAAAACGAAATGTGCGTTTACATAAGATACTGACGCGCAAAGCGCTCCGCTTTCGGCTTTGCGCTATCGTGCTCTGCTTTCAAATTATTTTTACATTTAATTCAATTACGGCTTACACCCGATTTTTTCTTAAGGGTGTAAGCCGTTTTTTTACACGATCGAAGCACCGTCCGATTTCAAGATCTCGCCTATTTCCTTTTCGCCCTCGTCCGTTTTAAAGGTAACGGTTTTAGAGGCAAAATTAAAGGCAAAATAATCGCTGTCGTCTAACGCAGCATCGGTGTGCGGATAAAATTTATATACAATGCCGAGATCGTCCTCAAATTTAACATACAGCTCAAATTCGTCTAAATATTCCGCGTCTATACGGAAAGAAGTCAAAGGCTTTACGGCTGTTTTTCCGTCTTTCGTCTTTGAGATTTCAAGTTCTTCGGAGAAAAGTTCTTTTCCGCCGCTTTCAACAACAAGCCGAGCCGAGGCAAGCTCCGTTCCCGCGAGACTTGACCATTCGTAAGTTATATTCTGAGCGCCGTAATCGGACTCGAAATTATATTTTGTCCTACTATTTTGCTTCATTTTGCTGACATAGAAAACGCCGCTTTCGGCATCATCGCCTATTCCCCAATATTCGTTTGCAATATCGAGATAAAACTCATCCTTTTGTATTTCATTTCCGTCGTCAACATAAACAAAGCTTTGCGCGTTCCAAAATTTAATAAGATCTATCTGCGTATCAAGCACAAATTCCCCGCTTTGCTCAACCGCCTCGATTTTGTCAATATTTTCGCTTTTCCCGACAAAAGAAAAATACACCTTGCTGTTTTTTACATAGCTTTCGGGAGCATACCTGAATTGCACATCAACTATATACGGCTTTTCTTTATCTGCCTTTTTGATTTCAAATGTAACGAAATCCGAAAGACTGTTCACGCCGTCGCTTGATGAATCAAAATCGCCCGACGAATTAACGATGCTGAACATATAATTCAGCTGCGATTGAACATATTCAACACTGTCGCTCAGCCTTGAAATTCCGCTCGCGGAAGAAACGATTTGAATAATAAGCGCAATTACGGTTATGCCCAAGACGATGCAAAGTGTTTTGTGTGATTTTTTGCTTTTTTCGGCATTCAAATTCACGGCGTTAAAAAGCTGTTCGGCATACGCCTTGTAGCTTTCAAAGTTTTCCGCCTGATTGTCGTTTTCTTTTTCTTCTCCGACGGTCTTTGTTCCCAAAAGTTCATCCATTGAAGAATTGAACAGATTTGCAATATCCGTCAACTTTTTTAAATCGGGCATAGCCGTTCCGTTTTCCCATTTTGAAACGGTCTGCCTCGTTACGCCGAGCTTTTCCGCAAGCTCTTCCTGCGATAAGCCCATCGCCTTTCTGTGCTCTCGCAAATTCTCGTCAAATTTCATTCCGAGCACCTCCTTATTTTGAATTTTACCAAAAATCATATTAAATAACAATCAATAATAGGTTTTCAAATCGTCAATTTACGGTTGCGAATTAAAAAATCCCGGAAACCCCGGGATTTTTTGATTTTTTGTTTTGTTATTCGGTTACAGTAATTTTTCAAGACCTTCGGTGGTGTATTCCTCGCCGTTTCTCTTTTTTTGCAGCTGCTCCATAAGAGCGTTAAATCTGGCTCGCGTCATAGGATAGAGTATTGCGAACAGCACCGAAAGGAAAAGCAATGCCGCAGGAATGATAGTTGAAATGTTTTCCATACCGTTTACGATTTTCGGATCGGTAACTATCGGGAAAAGCGATTCCGAGCCCGCGATATCAGCCGAGGAATCATATCCGTAAAGCGAAAGGAGTTGACCCGCCATAAGTATTCCGAAAGCCGAGCCGAATTTCTGAACAAATTGCGGAAGCGCGGTTATTACGGATTCTCTGCGCATACCGGACTTGAACTCGTCAAGCTCCACAAGATCGTAGCCCATTGAATAGAACAAGGTCCAAAACGCGCCCGCGCCTATACCGAGGAAAACGGGGCTGAGCACGCACATAATTTTAAATCCGCCTACCTGAGCGTCAAGCCCGACGATTTTCAAAATAACTTCGCCGACGCAGGCGATCGACAAAAACAGGATTATCGCAAAGCGTCTGTCTTTTTTCTTCGCCACCGCCTCTACTATAGGAACGGTGATCGCCATTGCGATAACCATTGAAAGGATAACGAACACTATGCCGGTGTCGTAATCCATTCCGATGCAGTCTATTACCATATAGGTGAGATTTGCCTGTATCATCGAAGAGGTTGCAAGGAAGAAAAATACAAACAGCAGGAAGAATTTTGCGGGCTTGAGCTTCAATATCTCGCCGAAAACGCGCATAGTATCTTTCATTGTGTTTTTCTGAGGAAGAGCTCCCTCCGGCGCCTTCTTCGGCTCGTAAACTCCCTCAAGCGATTTGCAGCAAATAAAGCCGAGGATAATCGCCATAACGCTGATTATCGCGGCGATAACGGCGTAAGAATTTGCCTCGTATTTTTCCGTGAGAATAATCGCGACTGTTGGAACAAGCGCCGGCAGGATATTTCCGAGACCTACCGCGATAGCGTTGAGCAGCGAGGAAAGAGAGCGTATCTGCGTTCTCTCGTCGTAATCCTCCGTAAGCTCCGCGACAACGGCGTAATAAGGGATAGTGTAGAGCGTATAGAAAACCCAAATGGCCATTGAAATAACGGTGTAGAGCAATATCTTCAAAAACTGCGAATCAAAGCCTGCTCCGATATTAGTCCAAGCCACAATAAAGACGATGCCCAACGGAAGAAGCGATTTTTTCATAACTTTGCGCTTATCGACTCCCGCCCTATCCGTATAATTGCCTATCATCGGATCGGTTATCGCGTCCCACGCGATAGAAATGAAGATGATTATAGAGCTGTACTTCGGCTGAATACCCACTATCTCGTTCAAGAAAGTGAGATAATAGGTGTAAAACATATTGTAGATAAGCGATTCGGTGAATATACCGAAGGCATATCCCGTTTTTTTCTTTTTGGTCAAAGTGCTTTTGCGTGCCATAGTGTACCTCCCGCCATTTATTTTATAATAAATTATTTTTTCTGTTCAAGCATCCATTCAAGCCATTTTTATCTTATTCCGCTTAATAACAAATTTTTCAAGGACTTGCGAATAAGGACTGATATCCAAAACAGAATAATATTTTTTCATTACTGAACATTTTCTCCGAATTTATCGGCAAGCACGGCTCTGTAATAAGGCGAATCGCCGGATTCCTTTTTACCATCGCGCCTTGCCTGAAGGTCGTCGGTCACCTTTTTCTTTTCTTTATTTCCGTATCTTACGAACAAAAGCGGAATGATATACAGCGCGCTGGCGATGGCGGGAGTGAGGATTACAAGAGGCCATATCCAGTTATCGAACGCGGCGGTCTGAGTGCCGATATAAACATCGGCGCTGTCGATAGCTTTATAGTGCAGAAGCGACAGGGCAAATGTTGCGAGCCCCGAAGTGATGCCGCTTGATATTTTCGTGAACGCCGTTTGCATCGAGAAGGTGATCCCTTCCGTTCTCTTTCCCGTTTTCCATTCCATATAATCAATGCCGTCGCAGAAAAGCGAGGTTTGAGCGATAGAGCTTGCGCCCGACGGCAGAGAGCCTATGCCTATAACGACCATAGCAAGCCAGAGCTTTTTGCCCTCAAAGCCTATAAAGTAGGCTATCGTTCTGAAAACGATATTGAAAATCTGCATAACGATAAGCACATTTACATAATTGTTTTTGCACAGCTTTTTGAACTTATCGGCAAGCATCATAGAAATGAATCCGGGCAGACCGGTGATTATGTAGAAAATAGTGGAAAGACCGAGCGCGCCCATAACGCCGTTTCCGAGAAAGCCGGACGGTATCTCATACTTAAAGAAATATGTAACGAGATTTGAGCCGAAGCCGAGCGCGCCGATAAGGTTTGCGAGAGTAACGAGCATAAGTATCCTGTTTTTAAAAAGCAGTGAAAAGCTCTCGATAAGGCTCGTCTGCTGTTCCTCTTTCACTATTTTTATTCTTTCCTGCGCCTGATAGCAGCGCCTTGAGATCATCGCGCCGCCAAGACCGAGAATAATTGCGAAAACAAGCGTTATAAACTGCCACGACTGCCCCGTTGAATTTACAACTATTTCAAGCAGCATCGGGATAACCGTTGAAAAAGCGCTGTAAACGCAAGAGCCTATCGTTCTCGCCCACTGAACGAATTTATCCCGTTCATCGGGATTCGGCGTTACCATAGCGGTAATGCCCCAAAGAGAAACATCCTGCACGGTGTAAGAAAGATCCCAGCAGATATACATAATTACGAAATACGCGACCCTGAGCCAAAGCAGACTGCCCTCGGTTGAAAAAACGAGGAATAAAAGGACCGTGAATATTCCGACGGGCAGAGGCGTGTATTTTAAAAACGGGCGCATCTTTTCGCCGTTTTTAAACGAGTGCTTATCAATGTAAGAGCCGACTATCGGATCGTTCACGCCGTCCCAAATCTTCATCAAAATGAGAAGAACGGAAACGATCGTTGCCGGAAAAAGCGCTATATCCGTCATAAAATAAGTAAAAAACGACGCGCCTACCAGGGAGTAAACAAGATTTTGACCCGAAAGACCCGCGTAATAATTTATTTTTTCTTTTTTTCCTATGTACTCCTGCATAAATACCCCTTTCACGGTTTTGCGCCTAAAACGGCATATCCCATAATATGCACCAAAAAAAGCGAAACAAAAACTCTCTTTTATTTTATAATATATTTTGCACAATTTCAACGGGTGTATATGAAAAAAATAGGATAATTTTGCATAAATAAGTTCATTTTGCTCAACAAAATCAACATTTTTGAAAAAGCCTTAACTAACCTTTGGCAAAAAGGTTGACATTATTTGCGCCCCCATTTACAATTAAAATGTGTTTTAAATAAACTCCCGCATAAATGAAATGAGAGTGATTTAATGGGAGAAAAAATAAAAAAAGCGCTGGGGATCAAGGGCGATTTTAAAACAACCGTTGTGCCTATGATCAATTACAGCTACGCTAATATGTTCCTCGGGGGCGCGGGATATATCATAAGTATGTATTTTACGATATTCCTCACCGATGTTGTAAACATTTCTCTCAATCAAGCGGGCATAGTGGTTATGATTGCCACCGTGTGGGACGCCGTTACAGACCCGGTAATGGGCATAATTACGGACAGGACCCGCTCGAAATACGGCAAGCACAGGCGCTATCTTTTATGGGGCATACCCGTTTTGCTCGTTTCCTACACGCTTTTGTGGAACAGCTTTTTCGTAAACGGGAATGAAAATCCGAAAACGGCAATGCTGTATTTTGTGCTTATCTATATGCTTTACAAAACGGCATATACGATAATCAGCGTGCCCCACACAGCGATGCTGCCCGAGCTTGCGCCAGAATACGATTTGCGCACACAGTATAATTCGGTAGGTTATCTTTTCAACTCCGCAGGTATGGTGCCCGCCTTTTTGCTGGCGGTGGCGGTGCTGGCGCTTTTCGGCTCAAACGACAATATAACATCGGCTTCGGGAGTTCCGTTTTTCATCATCGGAGCCGTGCTTTCAATATTCTTTTCAATTGCAGTGCTTATAACTTTCAAAACGACGAAAGAGCCGAGCTCGCTCGACTATCATGTTGAGCCGCTTGATATCAAGTACATAATCCGTGAATATGTGCTCGTTTTTAAAAACAAGTCTTTCCGCCAATATTTCTTTATGAGCGTTGCCTATCAGTTCGCGACGGGCTTTTACGCCAATTCAAAGGTGTATTACATAAAGTATCTTGCCAATCAATACAGCAAATATGCGCTTTACAACGCCGTGGCGGGTGTTGCCGAATCCGCGGCTTTCCCGCTCAACTACGCCCTTACGATAAAATTCGGCAAGAAAAAATGCGGCAATATCGTAACGCCTCTTATGGTGGCGGGGCTTGCTATCGGGCTTTTTATGCAGCAGAGCAAAACAGGCTCTGCATCATTCCTGTGGGTAGCACTTATGATGCTGAGTATGATACTATATCCGTTCGGAATGTCTGGTCTCGGATTTGTTTCTACAAATATTTTCCCCGATATCACCGATGTGGACGAGCTTATAACGGGAAGGCGGCGCGAGGGAGTTATAGCCACCTTCAGCACGCTTATCAAAAAGAGCGTAAGCGGCGTTATGGCGGCGATGGTAGGCTTTACGCTTCAAGGCTTCGGTCTTGTGACCGGCGACACGGTTTCTCAGTATGAAGCCTCCACCGGCAAGCTTTTCGCCCAGAGCGGCAGCGCCATATGGGGCGTTAGGATCTGCGTGGCGGTTATACCGATAATAGCCACCGTTATCTCTTTGATCCTTCTTAAAAAATTCAGAATGACCAAATCCGACCACGAGATGATAAGAGCGGCAATAGCGGCTAAGCACAAATACGGCTCAGTCACTCTCACAGAGGAGCAGATAAAAATATGCGAGGCTATCGCAGGGCAAAAATACGAAAACACTTGGCTTGGGCAGGGCAACGATGAGGAGCATCCGCTTGAGCTCGACGAAAACGGAGAATATCTTGTTCTCACGGCAAAGGAGTAATTATGGATAATATTGTTGACATCACAAAAAAAGCGCCCGACGAGCCGAAAAAAGGCTTTAAAACATCTTTGAAAAAATTTTTATTCTATCTTGTGCAGTGGACTTGGGGGCTGCCCGTAAACCTTGTGGGAGGTCTTATTTTCCTGTTTCTCACTAAGGTCAAAAAAAGGCGCTGGCAGCGTTTCGGCTACGCTTACATAACTTATCTGCCTTGGAACTCGGGCGGGCTCAGCCTTGGGCTTTTCATATTTATGAAAGATAACCACAAGAGCGCCAAATGGACCTACAACACGCGCATACACGAATATGGGCATACTTGGCAGTGCCTGTTGCTCGGTCCGCTTTACTATATAGTGATAGCGCTTCCCTCCGCCATATGGTGCAACTGCTTTGAGGGATACAGAAAGAAGCACAATGTCTCGTACTATAAGCTGTATTGCGAGGCGTGGGCTAACAGCTTCGGTCAAAAGTTTTCAAAAATGAAGATGAAAGATGTTAAATGAGCCGACTGCGGATATTGATTTTCTTTTAATTATTTAAAACGGTTAAAAATTAACGGCACGGCGCCAAACAAGGCGTCGTGCCGTTTTGCATTATTATCTTTTGAAATTTGTTTTTAGCGTTTCGATTTAGTTTATCACTCGATTTCCAAATGCCTTGCCTGAGAAATTTCGTTTTGCTTTTTGGGCATTGTAAGGCGGAGCACGCCGTTATCGTATTTAGCCTTTATATTTTCGGCGTCTACCGAGGAAATATCAAAACTGCGGCTGTATTTTCCGTAAGAACGCTCAACGCACAGGTATTTGTCTTTTTTATCCTTGTGTTCGTGCTCGGAATGTCGTTCGGCGTTGACGGTCAGCGTGTTGTCGGATATATCAAGGTGAATATCCTTTTTGTCAAAGCCGGGCAGATCCGCCTCAAGAAGATAGCTGTCGCCCTCATCGGTTATATCCGTTTTAAATTCAGCTATATCGCCGCTGTTAAAAAACGCCCCGAACGGCTCTTCAAAAAATCTTCTCTGAAAATTTTCAAAATCTCTGAACGGATTGTAGGCGATCTCGTTTGAGCGCCTGCGATACGGTCTCATTTCAAACATAGCAAAATACCTCCAAACTATTTTTATTCTATTATTTCCCCGCTTTGGCTTTATATTCCCAAAACGCAAAATAAATTTGCATGGGGATCACAAAACAAAATTTATAAGCGCGCAAACCGCAAAGCCCACTGAAAGAGGCAAAACGACCGAGAGAGCAGTCCATTTAAACGATTTCGTCTCTTTTATTATTGTAAGCAAAGTTGTGGAACACGGGAAATGGAACATTGAGAAAACGCAGGTGCAAAGCGCCGTAACGCCGGTCCAGCCGTTATCCGTAAGTATTGTTTTAAGGCTTTCGAGCGAGGAATAATCGCTTAGCTCCCCGGTAGACAAATAAGCCATAAGAATTATGGGAATAACTATTTCGTTTGCGGGGAATCCGAGAATAAAGCCCAAAAGTATAACGCCGTCAAGCCCGATAAATCTGCCGACAGGGTCAAGAAATTCCGCTATGACCGAAAGCAGAGGCGTGCCGCCCGTTTTTATATTCGCCAATATCCATATTATGAGCCCCGCCGGAGCGGCTACGGCGACGGCGCGAAGCAATACGAAAAGCACTTTTTCCTTAACGGTCTGCCAGATTATTTTGAGAAACTGAGGCTTTCTGAACGGCGGCAGTTCAAGCACAAAAGAGGATGCCTCCCCTTTCAGCACCGTTTTAGTAAGTATTTTCGATGAGATCAGCGTCATCACCATTGAAAAAGCTATGAATGCCAGCAATATAAGCGCGGAAGTCACCGTGCTTTTTGAAAAGAACATCGCCGTAACCGCTATGAGAAGAGGAAAACGACCGTTGCAGGGGGATAGGCTGTTTGTAAGAATGGCGATAATGCGCTCGCGGGGCGAGTCTATTATTCTTGCGCCCGTTACGCCGACGGCGTTGCAGCCGTAGCCCATACAGGTTGTGAGCGCCTGCTTGCCGCATGCTCCGCATGATTTAAAGCAAGGGTCAAGATTAAACGCTATTCTCGGCAAAACGCCGAAATCCTCAAGTATCGCGAAAAGCGGAAAGAATATCGCCATAGGCGGCAGCATAACGGCGACTACCCAAAGCAAAACTCTGAGTATTCCGTTCACCGTAATGCCGATAATTATTTGCGGTATTCCGATATCCGCCATCGCTTTCGCAAGCCAAACCTCGAAATTGTCAAACAGACCTCGCAAAAAGTCGGACGGGTAATTTGAGCCGGCAATCGTTATCCACAAAACTATCCCGAAAATAAGCAGCATTACGGGAAACGCCGTGTATTTACCGAGCAGCAGCTTATCAAGCTTTTTTTCTCTTTCCTGCGCTTTTGACGGCGCGCTGTGAGACACGGCCTTTGCTATCATCGCCGACCTTTGAAAAACCGAAAGCGTTATACTTTCGATGAAATTATCCGTGTCCATATTAAACCGCTCAAGAATGCCGACCGCTTTTGTGTATGCCAGCTTTTGAGGCAGAATATCGGGCTCTCTGCCGTCCTCAAGTATCCGCAGCGCCTCAAAGCGCTTTACCCCCGCCCTTTCCAAAACGGAAAGCGCCTGCTCCACGGGGCTTATGTAAACTGTCCTGTTCGGTTTCGGTGTCCTCGCTCCCGTTACTATTTCGTGAACGGTCTCAAGCAGTCTGTTTATTCCCTTGCCGCTTCTTGCTGTAGCTTCCACGACAGGCACGCCGAGCATATCGGATAATTTTTCACTGTCTATCACCACATTTTTCTTTTTTGCCTCGTCGCACAAATTCAGGAGCACAACGATTTTATCCGTTATTTCGGATATTTGCAAAACGAGATTAAGATTTCTTTCAAGATTTGTGGCGTCCACAACACAGACAACGCATTCATAATCGCCGCTTTCTATGAAATCCCTTGCCACCTCCTCCTCTTTCGAGGAGATGACAAGGCTGTATGTTCCCGGCAGATCGTAAAGCTCGTAATCATTATATTTGTAATAGTAGCCGCCCTTTGCCGTTTCAACGGTTTTTCCCGTCCAATTGCCCGTGTGCTGATTTTTACCTGTAAGCTCATTAAAAACAGTGCTTTTCCCCACATTCGGATTGCCCGCAAGGGCTATTTTTCTGACCTTTTTCATATAACAACGCCCACCTTTTCCGCATCGGGTTTTCTTAAAGCTACCACCGAGCCTTCAATATTATAAGCTATGGGAGAGCCGAAAGGATTTCTCCAAACGCAGCTTATTTCGTTTCCCTTTATAAATCCCATATCGAAAAGGCGTCTTTTTATCTCGCAATCCCTGCGGATATAAAGAATAATGCCCCTTTGGTTTTCTTTCATATCTGCAATAGTCATAATTACACCTCTGAATATTTTATGAAAAAGGCTCATATTAAGTGAATTGATATAATTGACTATTGAATTTAGCAAAACAAGATGATACAATAAGTGTGAATTTTTTTGAAAGAGGTACACAGTCTATGGAAAAACTCAAATATTTCGTAAACGGGCAATTCAAAGAATCCAAAACAGATGTTTGGTATGATCTTCATAACCCGTCAACGGGCGAAATAACCGGTCAGGCTCCCTGCTGCACCAATGAAGAGGTGCTTGAAGCCATCGCCGCCGCAAAAGCCGCCTATCCCGCGTGGAGAGCCACTCCCGCGAGAAAGAGAGCGCAGATACTCTATAAGGTGCGCGAGCTCATAATGAAGCATAACGATGAGCTTGCTATGATAGTTTGTGAGGAAAACGGAAAGACTTGGTCCGAGGCCGTTGGAGATGTGGGCAAAGCGCTTGAGGGCACAGAGCTTGCAACGCAAGTTCCCTCTCTTATGATGGGTGAAAGCCTTATGGACGCCTCAACGGGCTTTGACACCGTCAAATACCGCGAGCCGCTCGGCGTTTTCGCGGGAATCGTTCCCGTTAACTTCCCCGCCATGATACCTTTCGGTTGGATGGCTCCCGTATGCGTTGCCTGCGGAAACACAATGGTACTTAAGGCAGCCTCACTCACTCCCAGAACGGCTATGAGGATAGGCGAGATATACAAGGAAGCCGGCATACCCGACGGCGTTATCAATATCGTCACCTGCTCCAGAAACGAGATAAATACGATCCTTGAGCATCCCGATGTTCAGGGTATCACATTTGTTGGCTCAACGCCGGTTGGTCTTAAAATTTATGAAAAGGCCGCCTCAACGGGTAAGAGATGCCAGGCGCTCTGCCAGGCGAAAAACCACGCTCTTGTGCTTGAGGACTGCGCGCTTGAAAGGACCGTTGCGGGCGTTATAAATTCCGCATACGGCTGCGCGGGGCAGAGATGTATGGCGCTTTCCTGCTGCGTTGTTCAGGAATCCATAGCGGACAAGTTTGTTGCCGAGCTCAAAAAGCAGGCTATGAATGTAAACTGCGGACCTGCGTGGGACAAGAGCACGCGCCTTGGCCCTATCACCTACAAGAAGCACTATGACGAGGTTGTAGCCGATATTCAAAAGGGTGTTGACGAGGGCGCGACCCTTGTGCTTGACGGAAGAAATCCAAAAGTTCCCGAAGGATATGAGAACGGCTATTTTGTAGGGCCTACCATTTTCGATCATGTTACCGAGGATATGACTATCGGCAACGAGGAAGTTTTCGGACCTGTTCTTTGCATAAAGAGATGCAAAGATTTTGACGAGGGACTCGCCATTATGAACGCCAACCCCTATGCAAACGGCTCGGTTATTTACACGCAAAGCGGTTACTACGCCCGCCAGTTCGCCCGCTTTACGGACGGCGGTCAGGTAGGCATAAATGTAGGTATCCCCGTTCCCGTAGGATTTATTCCGTTCAGCGGTCATAAAAAGAGCTTCTTCGGCGACCTTCATTGCCTCGGAAAAGATGCTTACCGTTTCTTCACCGAAAGCAAATCGGTAACTCAGCATTGGTTTGACGAGGAGGAAAAGAAAGCAAAAGAGGTTGACACCTGGGACGGACTTTTGTAATACAAAATTAAAATAATAATAAAAATCCCGAAGTCGATTTGAACTGCTCCAAATTGTACGGACAGCACAAAAGCCCCCCTGTGGTAGGGGATATTAAGATTTAAGTAGCAAACTG
>CANQJS010000008.1 GCA_947624285.1 uncultured Clostridia bacterium
TGGTTCGGAATAGTGTAGTGCTGGCGGTCTATCTATTGTTTTCGGTTGCTTGCTTCTTTACCGTACATGAGCATTGTATTGTGCAGTTACTGTAATTGGAGTTAATACTAACACTGTTGCTAACAAAGCGCTAAAAAACTTTCTCATTTATATTAAATCCTTTCGATATAACCATTAAAACTGCCAAAGCACACATCATAGATATTATGTTTAGGTTATAATTGACACATATAAAAATATTCTCTTATATACATAGTGTCAATTTTCATAAAAGTGTGAGGAAAAATCATAAAAAATATGAAAAAACGGCTTAAAACGATTTGTTTTAAGCCGTTTAAATCAAATTATTTTAAATTATTTGCAAAGGTTTTAGCCGTTTATCTGCTTTGCGATTTCTTCGGCGAAATTCTCCTGACGCTTTTCAAGACCCTCGCCTCTCGTCATTCTGATAAAGCCGTTTGCCTTTATCGTTGTGCCGAGCTCTTTGGCAACGCTGTCGATATAGCCCTTGACAGAGCCTTGGAAAAGGTCGCCGCGGACAAATTCCTGCTCAACAAGGCAGCTTTCCTTATAGTACTTGCCCATCTTGCCCTCAGCAATCTTGATGAGTACCGCCTCAGGCTTGGAAGCCATCTTCGGGTCTTCCTTCATCTGAGCGGCAAGAATCCCTTTTTCATGCTCAATGACCTCTGCGGGAACGGAAGCCTGATCGAGATAAGCGGGATTCATAGCGGCTATCTGCATAGCGACATTCTTGCCCATATCAATGAAAGCGGGATCGCTCGCCTTTGCCTCGTCCGCAATATCAAAGCCTACCATAACGCCTACCGAGCCGCCGCCGTGAACATAGGTGGCTACAACGCCGTCCATAGTCTCAAAACGGCGGATCTTCATATTCTCACCGATTGAGAGGATGAGGTCGTTGAGAGTTTCGGTAACAGTTCTGCCCGTGCCCATATATTCGGCGTTGGCGAGCTCCTCAACGGTTGCCGCTCCTGTTGCGATAACCGTTTTGGCGCAATCCTTAACAAAATTAACGAATTTCTCATTCTTGGCGACGAAATCGGTCTCCGAATTTACCTCGATTACAACGCCTTTCTTTACCGACTCGTCGGCGTAAGAGAGAACAATGCCCTCGGCTGCTATTCTTGAAGCTTTTTTCTGCGCCGCGGCAAGACCTCTTTCACGAAGATAGTCTATCGCCTTATCCATATCGCCGTCGGCTTCGGTAAGAGCCTTTTTACATTCCATCATTCCGACGCCGGTCTTCTCACGAAGAGCCTTGACATCCTGTGCAGTAAATGCCATTTTAATTCCTCCTTAATTTATACGAATATCAAACTTAATTCAAATTATTCGGCTTCGGCCGCCGCTTCTTCTTCCTGAACAGCCTCTGCTTCAGCCTCGGCTGCATCTTCGGCAACTTCGGCGGCTGTATCGTCGCCGTCGCGGCCTTCGATAACGGCGTTTGCTATAGCGCCGGCGATGAGCTTAACGGCGCGGATAGCGTCGTCGTTGCCGGGGATAACATAATCTATCTCGTCGGGGTCACAGTTTGTATCGACAATAGCGACTATCGGCAGACCGAGCTTGATAGCCTCGGATACGGCTATCCTCTCCTTGCGGGGGTCAACGATGAACATTGCATCGGGTACTTTTCTCATTTCGGTGATGCCGCCGAGATACTTTTCAAGCTTTTCGATTTCAAGCTCAAGACCTGCCGCTTCTTTTTTGGGAAGCATATCAAATGTGCCGTCCTCGCGCATTTTCTTGAGCTGAGCAAGACGGGCGACGCGGCCGCGTATAGTCTTGAAATTTGTGAGCATACCGCCGAGCCAGCGGGCGTTTACATAGGGCATAGCGCAGCGCTCCGCCTCTTCCTTAACGGAATCCTGAGCCTGCTTTTTCGTGCCGACGAAAATGATAGAGCCGCCCTCTGCCGCGAGGTCTCTGACGAACATATACGCCTCGTCAAGCTTTTTTACGGTTTTCTGGAGGTCAATGATATAAATACCGTTGCGCTCCGTGAAGATATAATCCGCCATTTTGGGATTCCATCTTCTTGTTTGGTGGCCGAAATGAACGCCGGCCTCCAAAAGCTGTTTCATAGAAACTACATTTGCCATTATTTTTTCCTCCTTTTGGTTTTTCCTCCGCCCCGTTTCATGGCAAAGCCCCGAAAAAAATTCACCGCGGAGCCGAAAACAGAGCGTGCGTATTCTTGCGAATGCGGTTTATTTTATCATAATAAAAAAGATAAATCAAGAAAAATTTGCTTTTTTTACTAAAATTATTAAAATATATTGCCATAATCGCTTTTTTTATAAATATAGCGCGGTCACCTGAGCCCTTGCCAGCTTTTCAATGCTGTCGTTAAGCGGTCGAAGATGCGCCTCGCCGTACTTATTTTTCAGCGCCTTTTCGATGAGCATATCCGCAAAAGCGGGATTTTTCGGCAAAAGCGGGCCGTGGCAATATGTGCCGAATGTGTTTTTGTACCGCACGCCCTCCGTTTTATCCTTTCCGTTGTTTCCACAGCCCTTTATCACCTTGCCGAGCGGCTTTAGCCCGCCGCAAAGATAAGTTCTGCCCGAATGATTTTCAAACCCGATTATTTTCATTTTTTCAGCCGTTTTGAAAGCGTAATTACCTATCATTCGCTTTTCCGCGCCAACGGTGTAAAAATCGAGAACGCCGATGAAATTCATCCTATCCCCGCGATATGTCTCATAATATTTTCCGAGAAGTTGAAAACCGCCGCAAATCGCAAGCAGTACCGTGCCGTTTTCTATCTCGCGGCTTATAAAGCCGTCGCCGCCCGAAGCGAGATCTTTTAAAATCAGCGACTGCTCAAAATCCTGCCCGCCGCCTATAAAAATAATATCGTAATCGTTGTCGCCGAGCAGCTTTGCGGAGGTAAGCCGATAGGTCATACAGTCTATTTTTCTGTGCTTTATACGCTGTTCCAAGCACAGCACATTGCCCGAATCGCCGTAAAGATTCAGCAAATCGGGATAAAGATGGGCAATTTTCAGCTTCATTTCCAAAATTCTTCCTTATTGTATTTTTGCGCTAAATAAGGGCGCAAAGCCATCATTGCCGTGTAGGTGGGGATTATAACCGTGTTTTCCTCGTCGCAAAGGGCATAAAATTCTTCGTAATCCGCGATTATTTTCGGATCATAGCCCTCATATTTCAACCGCAGAGCCATATCGCCGGAGCGTATGCCGAAGGTGTAGATATTCTCCACATTTTCGCTTATTCTCAAATCGGCATCCCATATCCATGAAACATCGCGACCGTCCGCCGCTTTATCGTTCAGCACAAAAATAAGATTTTTGATATTAAGGGGATATATATAATTCATCGTCTGCGTAAAGCCGGCGGGATTTTTCACAAGCAGCATCTTAACTTTGCCGAAATCCTCCATTCTGCCGAAAGCCCCTGCGAAGCCCGCCAGCGAGCTTTCCACCGTTTTCGCGTCTATGCCGAGCAATGTGAGAACTGCCGCCGCACCTATGGCGTTATAGATATTGTAAGCGCCGCCGAGGTTTATCCTCAGCACTTCGCTTTTGCCGTTGAGGTTTACAAAAACGGTGGAATGCTCAGCGTCAGCGTCTATAAGCGCATCGGCGGAAAAATCGGGACGCTCCCTGTGATAGCCGCATTCCTCGCAGTAAAAATCCCCCAAATGGCTGTAGGTCTTATAGCGGTATTTGTAGCGGGAACGGCAGAAAACGCAGTAATCGCTGTCGCTCCTGCCGCCCATTTGCAAGGGGATACTCACGCCGTAGGAATAATGCCTGTTTTCAAGAACATAAAGGCTGTAGGTCAGCGGGTCATCGGCATTCAGCACAAGCACGCAGTTTTTCATATTCTTCGCGCCTGTCTCAATAGCCGAAAGCGTTGAGGTAACTTCTCCGTATCTGTCGAGCTGGTCTCTGAAAACATTTGTGACAAGCAGTATTTGCGCGTCAATATAAACGCTGACTTTCTTCAAGGCGTTTTCGTCGCATTCGATGATCGCGTACTCTTTTCTGCACCTGCCGAAAAGCGTTGAATTCAATATAAAAGCCGTTGTTATCCCCGTTATGAGATTTGCACCCGAACGGTTCATAAAGTAGCTTTTGCCGCTTTCTTTCAAGCCCTCCTCTATCATTCTTGCCGAGGTGGTTTTTCCGTTTGTGCCCGTTATCATAATTACCTTTACGCCGCGCGCAAGGCGCTCGAGAATATTTCTTTTAAGCGCAAGCGCTATTCTGCCCGGCAAGGTGGTTGCGCCTCTGCCGAAAAGGCGCAGCAATTTTTCCGCCGCTTTTGCGGCAATCATCGCAATAATCATATTAAATTATATTGATTAACGAAAATTTTATGATAAAATATGCTTTGGTGATAATTATGCTTGAAAAAATAATCGAAACGGTCAAACAGGCGGCGCAGATCTACAAGAGCGCCACGGGAAGCCTGAAAATTCAGGAAAAGGGCTCGGCGGTAAATCTCGTAACGGAATACGATAAAAAAATTCAGGATTTTTTGTTTAAAGAGCTTGCAAAAATCGTTCCCGGCTGCTCGTTTTTAGGCGAGGAGGGCGACGGGGACAAAACGCTTTCTGACGGCTATTGCTTTATAATCGACCCAATTGACGGAACGACGAATTTTATCAAGGGCTTCCAGCACAGCTCGATATCCGTTGGTCTCGCGAAAGACGGGGAGCCTATCCTCGGCGTTGTGATGGACCCCGACCTTGACAATATCTATTACGCGGAAAAGGGAAAGGGCGCGTTTCTCAACGGAAAGCCGATTTGCGTTACAGACTGTGATATGCAGGAGAGCCTTGTGCTTTTCGGCACATGCCCGTATGAGCATGAGCTTGCGTCAAAAACCTTTGCGCTTACAGAGCAAATTTTCTATAAATGCCTTGAGATACGCAGAGCGGGAAGCGCCGCGCTTGACATATGCTATGTGGCGGCGGGCAAGGCGGATCTTTTCTATGAGCTTATACTTCGCCCGTGGGATTTTGCCGCCGCTACGGTGATATTGAAGGAGGCGGGCGGCGTTTGTATGACGCTTGACAAGGAAGATATAGATTACGGGAAAATAAGCTCCTATTTCTGCTCTAACGGAAAGAATGTAAAAGAATTTTTTGAGCTTGCCGATGAAATATTATAGCTTTAACGAATATCTTAAAAACACATTTGGGTGCAAGGTATATAAAATCGCTGTAAACGCAGGATTTACCTGCCCGAACAGGGACGGAACTCTCGGAACGAGGGGCTGCATTTTCTGCTCAAGGGGCGGAAGCGGTGATTTTGCCGAAAGCCCCGAAAAATCTGTTTTTCAGCAGATAGAAAGCGGCAAACGCAGAGTTGAAAAGAAAATAAAGGACGGAAAATACATTGCGTACTTTCAGGCTTACACAAATACCTATGCTCCCTTGGAAATACTTGAGGAAAAATTCACCGAGGCGATAAATCACCCCGATGTTGTTGCTGTTTCCGTTGCCACGCGCCCGGACTGCCTCGGCGGTGAAACCATTGAATTGCTTAAAAGACTCAACGGCATAAAGCCCGTTTTTGTGGAGCTCGGCTTGCAGACGATACATAAAAAAACGGCGGATTATATCAGGCGCGGCTATCCCCTTTCGGTATATGACGATGCGGTGGCTTCTCTGAAATCCGCGGGGCTGAATATTGTAACTCATCTTATAATCGGGCTGCCCGGTGAAACAAAAGAGGATATGCTCAAAAGCGTTGAATATGTTTGCGCCGCTAAAACAGACGGTATCAAGCTTCAGCTTTTGCACATTTTAAAAAGCGCCGACCTTGCGGACGACTACCTTGCGGGAAAATTCGAGGCGCTGACGCTTGACGAATATGTTGACATTATCGCGGACTGCGTCGGTATTATCCCGAAAGACATTGTTATCCACCGGCTCACGGGCGACGGTGCGAAAAAAGACCTCATAGCGCCGCTTTGGAGCGCCGACAAAAAGACGGTGCTCAACAGAATAAACAAGGCGATAGCCGCGCTGCCCGATTGACAACGGCAAAGCTAAACCTCTTGAATTAAGCGGAAAACGCAAACCTCTTGTCAATACTTGCGTATTGACAAGAGTCTTGAAGCCGTATTTCGTAAATAAGCCCGCAAAAACCTTGTTGTATTCAACTTCCCTCGGCTATAAAATAACAGGAGAACATAATATGAGTTGCGAATATGATTTTGATTATAAAACCAAATATGAATTCAAAGATTCTGTGATGCGTCATGCTGAGATTGTATTTGAATGGAATAATGAAGAGTATGAAATTTGTTCTTTAGACGGTGAAAAATGGCTGTTCTGCAACCATAAAGATGATTCTGAAGATAAGTTCTTTGAAGATATTGATGATGTAATGAATCATAAAATCGGTGATGACAAACTAATTGATATTTGCACAAAATTCACCGTAATTGAAAGAACTTTCTGAATTTACAAGTGCTGATGATTTTAGGAATTATCGGGCTTTATATTTTAAAAAATCGATGATATGGCAACGCAAAACACCCCCGAGACAGTTTATATTATTCTGCCGCGGGGGTGTTATTTGCTTTTACACATATTCAGTTTTTCGGATTTGTGAAATCGGGCAATTCTTCAAGCGTGACGGCATAATCACTGTTGTATATCTCATTCAGCTCATCTTTTGTGTTTTCATCAATCAGCCATTCGGTGTGCCAAGTCATAAACGAGCACCACGGCGTTTTTTTAAGCTGTTCAACAGTAGGTATCTTTCCGCATTCGTGGAAAATCAGCGGCTTGCCGCCGTCTGTGATTTTTCGCACGATTTTATACAGCCGATTTTCGGCGCCGTTTTCCTCGACCTCGTAGCTGTCCGCGCCGACAAGATCGCAATATTCATCGCCGGGATACCACTTTTCGGGCTTGCCCTTATAATCTTTGCCGTTATGGGAATAGCCCAAAACCCAGATAAGATTATTGAGCTTCAAATCGTTGGTAAAATGCTCATACATCATTATCCAAAGCTTTTTAAAATTTTCCTCGCCGCCTTTTCCCCACCAAAACCATTTTCCGTCAAACTCGTGAAAAGGCCGCCAAAGAACGGTCACTCCGTTTTCCTGCAATTCTTTAAGCGCGTTGCCCGCGTTATCCATATTTGCAATGAATTTTTTATTTTCTTCTGTTCCTTCGGTGAGGACGGCGTTCCAATCGGTTATTTCGTCGTTTTTGCAATCGTCGTAATCGCCCGTGAAATCCGCACCGCAGTGCCAGCAGATAGTTACAAGACCGCCTTTATTCCACCACTCGATACCGCGCCGAACGACTCCGTCAAAATCATCGTTCATAAAATCGAGTCCGCGCATCGCGGGCAGCTTGCCCGTTGCCTCAAGGATATAGTCCATTTCATAATCAGGCCCGCCGACCCAAGTTGACTCCTGCTGGGCGGTAATAATTCGGTTTGTATAAATATCGCATATGTAATCATAAACGGCAACCGTTTGCGCATTTGCATTGCCGTTGCTGAGCTTCATTTCGTCGCCGCTTTTACTCGCAACACAGCCGCATAAAACGAGCGAAACGCAGACAGACAGCGCGACGACCGCAATTATTCTTTTCAGCCTCATATACAACACCTTTGATTGGAAAAGCCGTGCTTTACATCTTGAACAGCGGCGTTTTTTGCCGTTTTATCATTCATAAAAGCCTATCTCGGATATAACGGGATTGCTTCTGCTTTGGCGCACAACAAGCCTTGCGCCGAAGCATTTTACATTTTTCAGCGGTATTATCCTGCAAGAGCCGATAACCGTGCCCGAAACCGACTTTTTATATTTTCCGAGCGCGTTTTTGAAGTATATATCAAACGCCTCCACCCTCTGAGATTTTTGAATATCCTCTTTTAGGATAACATATTTGAGAGTCTTTTCGGAGTCAAATTCAAAATCTATCCAGCCGTCTTTTTTCGTAAATTCGCCGAGATGCTCTACAATCACGGGGAACGCCGTCATTCGCTCGATTTTTTTGCCGAGGCCTTTTAACGCCTTTACCTCTCTGCGGTGGATCACGCCCTTATCGGTAGGGGGAACATTAAGAAGAAATGTGCAGTTTTTGCCGACGGAATTAACATAAAGGTCAAAAAGCTTCTTCGGGCTTTTAACGGTGAGATTGCTTTTTTTAGACCAAAACCAGCCCTTGCGAACGGAAACATCGACCTCGGCGGGATACCAACAAAGCTCATCGTTCGCCTTGAGCACATCGCGGCTGCCCAAATCCTCGTCAAGCGATGTAAGGTGCTTCATTTTTGACGCGCCTTTTTCGCTGTGTTGGCTGTTTTTGCTTACTTTTTCATTGTCGGCAAGATAGGACGGAACAACGGAAAATTCGGATTTTCTTGTTTTTCCGCCTTCGTTGCCCACCCACCTTATATCGGGGCCGCAAATCGCGATATTGGCGTTTGGCTGAAGTTCCCTTACAACTTGATAGTATCTTTTCCAATCATAGGTGAAATCGCGGGCATTCGCGCCCTTTGCACCGTCAAACCAAACCTCTTTTATCCCGCCGTAATTGGTGAGAAGCTCGGTTAGCTGATTGCAAAAATAGTCGTTATACGCCGGAGTACCGTAGGTTTTTTCGTGCATATCCCACGGGGAGAGATAAATTCCGAAAAAAAGCCCCTGTTCTCTGCATTCGTCGGAAACCATACGCACGACATCGCCTGTAAAGTTAGAATACTTTACAGAGAAGTTGCTGTATTTCGTGGGCCAAAGGCAGAAGCCGTCGTGGTGCTTGCAGGTGAGGATCACGCCCGACGCGCCCGAGGCTTTTATGCTTTTTATCCACTGGGCAGGCTTAATGCTCTTGATCGTAAAATCCGCGGGTGTTTCCGTGCCTGCGCCCCATTCTCTGCCCGTTGCGGTGTTCATTCCGAAATGGATAAAGCAGTAAAACGGCTTTTTTGAAAGCATATACTGCCTTGCGGAGGGCACAACGGAAATATATCTCTCGACCTCCGCGTCGTTCAACGGCTTGCCGTTATTGTAATTCGTCCAGTTTTTTTCAAAATTCGCAGCCATTATTTTCTCCCTCTGTTTCTGTCTTTTATAAATCCGTCTTTATCATTCAAATGCCAAACGCATTTGTAGCGCTCATACCGCAGATATTCGCCGAAAGTAAATCTGAACGGCTGTTCTCTGTTTGGATCGACCTCGTCAAAAACAGGTGTAACGAGCCTTCCGTAAGCGCCGCTGTACTCGCAGGCGGAAATGATAACTATATCGCTGTCGTTCGGCAGAGTTACCGATTTTTTGCCCTTCACGGGCAATTCCACCACATAAAAGCACATTCCCTTTGCAACGGCGTCGCTGCCGTTATTATGGCAGTGGGTGGTTTCAAATCCGAGCCTGCCTTTTTTGATTTTTGCCTTGTCGCCTATATCGGGAAGATCCCACTGCGCAAAATTCTCAAACGCGCTAAGCACTGTTTTGCGAATTGTTGCTCCGTCCGCCGAAAACTCCGCCGTTTTGTCGCCGTTCATTGAAGCGCAGAGGAGATAAAGCCTTTCGGCGTTATCCGATAAATTTAAAGTCTGCCCCTGAGCCTTCAAAGCGTTCTTTTCACCCTGAGAGATCCTGAACTCAAGACCTCTCGCTCTGATGAGGTCGGGTATAAGCTCGCGCGGGACGGTGTATTCAAAATCGCCGCTGCTTTCTCCCTGCGCCGTTATGATATTTGAGTCATAATCGAGCTTTACGGGAACACAGCGCCCTTTTTGCGCCTTTGCGGAGCTTTTCTTCAAGGTGAGCGCGAAGCTCTTTATCTCATACGGTTTGAAATCCGTAACGAGCTTCCCGTTTTTCACAACGGCGTCGCTCTTATGCTCCTCGCTCGCGTAAACCTCGCGGGCGCTTTCAATGCCCTCGCCGAGGGTGAGCGTGAAATTATTGATATTTCTGTTTGAGCCCTCATTCAGGCGAACGATTATCTCATCGCTGTTTTCCGCCTTTTTCATAGCTCTCATAATAACCGAATTGTCGGAGACCTCGCCGAAGCTGTAATTTGTTTTGAGCGCTCCGCCGTGCTTTTCGGCGACGAACGCCGTCATCGGCTGAATAAATTTTCTCGCTTCAAGTTGCGTTTCCTCGCCTACCGCTCCTTTGTGACCGAATACGGCGAACGAATATCTGTTAAGCCCTATATCGAGCAGAGACTGCATTGAGTCTATTCTGTAATTCTTCTTCGGAGTGTGCAAAACGGTGAGGCGCAAAGTGGAATCATTGAACTTATCCCAGCCGTATTTGCATTCGCTGATTACGGAAACGCCGAAATCGCCGCTTTTGTCCGTTATATCCGCCCATTTCTGCGCGGGGACTTCAAACAGCTTTTCACTCATATTTCCGCGCTTTATCGTGCCTAAGCCGAGGTCAAAAGTTGCCTCTTCGTCAGCGCAGGTAAATGAAAATTTATTTTTCGCCATAGTGCAGAGGCTTTGCCATTCTATCTCGGAATAGACCTCAACGCACTGCCCGCCGTCCGTAAGGGCGATAATATTTGTAAAGGTTGAGCGTTTTTTATCCTGCTGAATCACCTTGTAAGCCACCCTTGCGGGTCCGTTTTCAACAATGCTTATGGTGACGAGCTGAGGCATCCTGTCCGCTTCTTTATTTGCCTGATCGAAATTCATTTCCCACGCGGGCCAATCCTTTGAGCCCGTGTAGTTGAAAAGACCGAGTGTGATCGGCTCTTTCAACAGCTCAAGCTCATCCTGCGTTTTATCGAGGATCGAGGCTATATTGCCTTTTTTGTTGAGGGTGACGATGTATTTTTGATTTTCCATAACATTATCGGTACCTATGGAAATCGAGCTTTCAAGCCTGCACGGCTCTGCGCTCGGGCGAACATCGTAAACACGGTAGCCGAGGCTTTTCAGCTCCGCTATAAACACGATTTCGGCAACGCCGTTTTCGTTGGAATTGATTTGGCTTTTAACCTCTTTGCCCTCATCGTCAAAAACGCGCACAAACGCCTGCTTTATATTGGTGAGGCGAACGCAAACCGCCCCGCGCACGGGAGCTTCGATCGGATTGGAGACAACGACGGGTATTCCCGTGCAGAAATCGGTTTTCATCAGCGACGATACCGCCGCTGACGACGCCTCAAGCTCACCGGTGAACTGATTGGCGGAAAGGGCGTAATCGTTCCAGCTTCTGCGATAGACGCGCTGAACGGAAGTGCCCGGCATATCATCGTGGAACTGATGGGCGATAAAGCGTTTCCAAGCGCGGGTAAAAAGCTCGCCGTTATAGTCATAAACGCCGTGATACGACGCTATAACGCTGCTTCTTTCGGTAATATCCGCAAGCTCCTCACAGCGCCTGTTCCAGCGTTTTCCGAGGGCGCGCGAAGTGTAGCCTCCCGCTCCGTGATTTTGCATAACGAGCTCCGTTTTCCATTCGGGCAGCTTTTCTGTCTGCTCTGGGCTCATCTCGCTGTCGATATCTTTAAAAATCTCATCGGCGGCGGCGGCGTAAACCTCCACATCGGAAGTTTCGTTTTTCTTTATCTCTTCCTCGACAAAGGCTATAGAGCTTTCTTTCGGAGCGCCGCCCCTGTCGCCTACGCCGTGGAATATGTATGTTTTATCGAGGCCGTATTTTTCGTTTTCCTCAAGCTTTTTTTGCACAAAATCCCAATCTCTCAGCTTTGTGAGCGTGAAATTGTAATCGTGCGGGTTTGTGCTTGCGTAGATATAATTTCCGTCCGAGCCGTACCATTTTCCTATATCGAAAGGCGTGCCGTAAGCGGAGCCCCAAGTCAGCTTTTGGGTGGTGAAGCCCTTTAAATTGGCATGCTTTGCGACGGACGGAAGCGCCCAGCCGAAGCCGAAGCAGTCGGGCAGATAAATATCGACGCTGCGCTTGCCGAATGTTTTATCAAAATAGGAATTGCCTATAAGGATATTTCTGAAAAGCGCCTCGGGCGAGGGAATATTCGTATCGCCGTTTTCAAACGCCGAGCCGCAGACGCTCCATCTGCCTTCCTCTACATATTTTTTTACCTGTTCAAACAGCTCGGGATAGTATTCCTCCATTAGCTCGTAGCGGTAGCTTCCCTCGAAGCTGAATCTGTAAGAGGGATATTTTTTGAACATCGCCGTATTATCGACGATCGTATTGTAAATATACTTCGTTATCGTCTCTTCCAGATCCCAGCACCATACGGTATCAAGATGAGCGGTCGCGACGGTGTAAATCTTCTTTTTCATAGCCCTCTCCCGTTATTTCCAGCCTTGGCTGTATTTTTTGTTGTGCTCGATATATTCATTCACAAGCGATTTGGCAAGCGAATATGAATTGACGAGCGGATGAAGCGTGAGCGCCTGTATCGCCGCGCTTTTGTCCTTATTTATTATTGCCTTTGAAGCAAGGCGTTCGTAAATTTTAACACGGCGTATAAGCTCAAGATTTTGCTCGTCTACCGCGCCGATACGGTGAGGAACACATCCGTTTTCGCCGACATCGCAGGTGATTTCCACAACATCGTCATCTCTCAGTCCCTCAATCGCGCCCTCATTAGGAACGCAGATTATCATTTCGCCTGTTTTTCCGCTTTGCGCGTTTTCAATAAATTTAAGCGCAACCCCCGCGTAGCCGCCCTCGTCTTCGCCGAAAATATCAAATTCCCACGGCTGAGCGCGCTTTACGCCGGTTTCGCTTGCCATATAGCTTGCCTCGCGCATACCGTACCATTTGTTGAACACCGAAAGGCAGCCTTCAAAATCGTTTTCAACATCCATTTCGGAAAGCTCGGCGGTCATTTTTTCGTTGATTTCGCATATCTGCTCGCCGCGCGTTTTATCGGCGTTCAGAATATTTGAAACCGCCTGCTCGCGGTAATAAAAATAATAGAGATATTCATTGAGAATACATTTGCGATCCCTGAGCAGCGACTTTTCAAAATAGCGCATATCGGTTTTTTTATAAGCCTCGTCGTTTTCGATAAGCTCGGGCAATATTTCCCTGCCGTTCAGCTTAACGCTTTTAAAATATGAAAGGTGATTTAGACCGTAGACCTGTGCCGTTATGCTTTCGGGCGAAACTCCGTAAAGCATTGCGAACGAACGAAGCATACCCGAGGGCGCGTCGCAAATTCCGTAAGTAAAATCATAGCCCATATCGCGCAATGTCTGCGAAACAACGCCGGCGGGGTTTGTAAAGTTAAAGACCTTTACACCGCTTTTGGAATACTTTTTAATTAGCTCGCAGTATTCCGCGAGAGCGGGAACACTGCGCATAGCAAACGAAAAGCCCGCCGCGCCCGTTGTTTCCTGCCCCAAAACGCCTTTATCAAGGGCAATTCGCTCGTCTTTCGCCCTCATCGCGTCGCCGCCCGCGCGAATAGTAGTTATAACATAATCGGCGTTTGAAACGGCTTCTTTCGCATCAAGCGTAAGGCTGAAATTTAATTTCGGGCAAATCATCGAGGCAACGCGCTTTGCCATTTTGCCGTAGATATAAAGCTTTTTCGGATCGTTATCCATAAAGCAAAGCTCGTCGATACTCAGCTTCTCCGCTTTTTGGGCTATGCTTTTGGCAAGGAACATAGAGCGGACTCCGCCGCCCCCGATAACGGTTATTTTCACAAAGCACCTCTTCGTTTCATAAAAATTTAATCATTTTACGGCTTTAAAATAACAGGCTTTTGAGCCGTGCGAATCGTCGCTTATCCATTTTTCAACAAAAACGCCGTTTTCGCCGCACAGCTTAATAAAATCCTCCGCGTTTTCTAAGCGATCGGTTGTTTGATAATACAGACTGCCGCCTGTTTTAAGAAATGAAAGCGCCTTTAAAATTATTTCGGAATACAGCCCGCTTTCCGCCCTTGTACTTCCGACCATGGTGACGATATCGAATTTTTCTTCAAGCCCTTTTACGAGCATAACATCGCCGCATATCACATTTACACGATTCGGATTTTTTTCATATGCAAGCCCCTCTTCAAGGGCGCGAGTGCAGTCTTCAAGCCTGTCTATACTTGTAAGAGTTCCGTTCTTCAGCTTATAGGAAAGATACCTGTCCCAAATTCCTGCGCCGATACCGATATTGCAAATATCGCAGCCTTCGCCGACCGTAAAATTTTCCTCAAAAAATTTTGTTATCATATATTCAAGATATTTACTTTCAAGGCTTAAATTCCACGGTCCGGCATCAGGACCGTATCCTCCGCTGTAGGTTTCAAGCAAAAAATCTTTATCCATATTTTTTCTTTTACCTCAAACGGCAACTATATTTACAAGCTTTCCGGGAACATAGATCTCTTTTTTAATTGTTTTTCCCTCTATCGCGGCGGCGATTTTTTCGTCCGCCTTCGCAAGCGCAAGCACATCTTCCTTTTGAATATCGACGGGAACGGTTATACGCGAACGCACCTTGCCCATTATCTGAAGCACTATCTCAACGGTGTTTTCAACTGTTTTTTCCTCGTCGTATTCCGGCCATTTCGCTTCGTTTACCATTCCGCCGAAGCCCATAAGCTCCCACATTTCTTCTGTAATGTGCGGGGCAAACGGATTAAGCAGCACGGTAAGCGTTTTGAGCTCCGCCCTCGTTACGCTGCCCTTTTCATAGATTTTATTCAGCAAGGTCATCATCGCCGCTATAGCCGTGTTGCACTTTAACGCGTCTATATCCTCGGTGACCTTCTTTATAGTTTTGTGCATAAGCGCCTCAAGCTCGGGGCTGTAGTCGTCGCCGTCAACAACGATTTCCTGAAGATTCCAAAATCTCTCCAAAAAGCGCTTGCAGCCCTTGATAGAATCCGAATTCCACGGAGCCGCCTTTTCAAAATCGCCTATAAACATCTCGTAAAGGCGCATCGTATCTGCTCCGTATTGCTCCACAATCTCGTCGGGATTTACGACATTGCCGCGCGATTTGCTCATTTTTTCGCCGTTTTCACCCAAAATCATACCGTGGGAGGTGCGTTTCTGATAGGGCTCTTTTGTGGGCACAACGCCTATATCATAAAGGAATTTATGCCAGAAACGGCTGTAAAGCAGGTGGAGCGTCGTGTGCTCCATTCCGCCGTTATACCAATCCACCGGCGACCAGTATTCAAGCGCTTCCTTGGAAGCGATGGCGTTTTTGTTGTGGGGATCCATATAGCGCAGGAAATACCAGCTTGAGCCCGCCCACTGAGGCATGGTGTCGGTCTCTCGCTTTGCATCTCCGCCGCAGCACGGGCATTTTGTGTTTACCCAATCGGTCATTTTGGCAAGCGGCGATTCGCCCGTATCGGTCGGCTCGTATGATTCAACATTCGGAAGCCTGAGCGGAAGCTCCTCTTCGGGAACAGGAACATAGCCGCATTTGTCGCAATAAACTATCGGAATGGGCTCGCCCCAATATCTCTGGCGGCTGAAAACCCAATCGCGCAGTTTGAAATTGACCTTTTCTCTGCCCTTGCCCTGCTCGGTGAGCCAATCGGTCATAGCTTTTTTCGCTTCCTCAACGGTCATTCCCGTTATAAAGCCGCTGTTTACGAGCCTGCCCGTATAGCAATCGGTGAAAGCCTCTTTTTGAACATCCTCGCCGCCGGCGACCACTTCGATTATCGGCAAGCCGAATTTTTTAGCAAATTCCCAGTCGCGCGTGTCGTGCGCGGGAACTGCCATAATAGCTCCCGTACCGTAGGATGTAAGTACATAGTCCGAAATAAAGATGGGTATCTCCTCATCGTTTACGGGATTTATGCCCATAACGCCCTCGAGCTTAACGCCCGTTTTTTCCTTGTTGAGCTCGGTCCTTTCAAAATCGCTCTTATGCGCGGCTTCTTCCTGATATGCGCGCACCTCGTCAAGATTAGAGAGCTTATCCGCCCATTTTTCAATGAGGAGATGCTCGGGGGAAATTACCATATAGGTGGCGCCGAAAAGAGTATCGCACCTTGTGGTGTAGACGGTGAGAGTGTCTCCGAGGGTGGTTTTAAAATCGACCTCCGCGCCGGTGCTTCTGCCTATCCAGTTTTTCTGCTGAACTTTTACCCTGTCTATAAAATCAACATCGTCAAGATCCGAAACAAGTCTGTCGGCATAGTCGGTTATTTTCAGCATCCACTGGCTTTGCTTTTTTCTTATGACCTCTGAGCCGCAGCGCTCGCAAACGCCGTTTACCACTTCCTCATTAGCGAGAACGCACTTGCAGGAGGTGCACCAGTTTACTGCCATTTCCTTTTTATACGCGAGCCCTTTTTTGAAAAGCTGAAGGAATATCCACTGAGTCCATTTGTAATATTCGGGATCGGTGGTGTTTATCTCCCTCGTCCAGTCAAATGAAAAGCCGAGCGACTGAAGCTGATTTTTAAAACGCGCAACATTTTTCTTTGTTACCTCAGCCGGATGGATATGATTTTTTATGGCGTAATTTTCCGTTGGCAGACCGAAAGCGTCCCACCCCATGGGATAGAGCACATTGTAGCCCTGAAGCCTCTTTTTTCTCGCCACGATATCAAGCGCGGTGTATGAACGGGGATGCCCGACATGAAGCCCCTGCCCGCTCGGATAAGGAAACTCCACAAGGCAGTAAAACTTAGGCAGCGAATAATCATTCTTCGCCGCGAATGTGTTTTGGCTGTACCAAACATTCTGCCATTTTTTCTCAACCTTTTTGAAATTATAATCCATAACGCTCAATCCTCCATTAACTTTTCTGTATCGATTATATCTCCGTCCTCCCAAAGACGCTCCAGCTTGAAATACCGGCGCTGTTCCTTATAGAAAACATGAATGACCACTGTTGAATAATCAAGGCATATCCAGCCCGACTGCTTTCCCTCGATATGATGGGGCTCTTCGCCCGCCTCTTTCAGCTTAAATTCTATCTCATCGGCGATAGCCTTGATCTGCGTGGAGGAATTGCCCGTTACAAGCACGAAGTAATCCGCCAAAACGGAAATATCCCTTATGCCGATAACCTGGATTTCCTCGCCCTTTTTACTGTCCGCCGCTTTAACGGCTGTTTTAACTATATCAATCGAATTCATATTTCTTTCCCTCTCTGTAAGCATTTTCAAGTATATCGTTATAACAATCAAGTGTGTCGGGGTGTATAAGCATTATTTTTGACGATAGGCTGTTTATCGTGTATCTGAGCGAATAAAGCATCGCTTCATCAAGACTTCTCCGCGCTTTTTCCCTCATAACCTCCACATCGGGGTAGCGTCTTTCCTCAGATATAAAATCGGCGGTGTAAAGCACTTTTTCGATAAGCGCCATATTTCGCCTGCCCGTGGTGTGATATCTTATGGCGCTCAAAATCTCCCCGTCGTCAATGCCGAGCTCCTTTCGGCAAAACAGCGCGCCCGACATTTGATGAAGCACCCTGCCGTTGATTTTTTCAAGCGCCGACAGCTTAATTCCGTTTCTTTCAAGATATTCCACCTGCTCGATGTGGTCCGTCTCTTTAGTTATATCGTGCAATATGCCCGCCGTGTAAGCCTTTTCGGCATCCGCGCCGTAAATTTTTGCAAGCTCCCGCGCGGCTTTTGCCACATTCATCGAATGAATAAAGCGCTCCTCTGAAAGCCTTTGCTTTATTATTTCGATATAATCCTCATTACTCAATATATAATCCCTTATCCTTAATATAATCGTAAACTTTTTTCGGAAGCATTTTTGAAACATCGCCGCCCGTTTTAATTTTCTCCCTGATCAGACTGCTCGAAACCGTCACAGGGTCAAAATCGGCGAGAAAATAAGAATGCTTTTCACCCAAAAGCGTCTTTGCGAAATTCTCAATGGCTTCGCGTGAATTTTCGTTTCGCGCCGCGGTGCATAGGCATACCTCATCGAGCAGCTCGCCGTATCTGTACCATTTATCGAAGTTGAGGAACTGATCCTCTCCGACTACGAGAAAAATATTCGCGTTCGGGTATTCCTCTTTTAAAAGCCGCACCGTGTCGAAAGTATAGCTTTTTCCCTCTCGTTTGAACTCAATATCGGAAATTTCGATTTTTTCCTCTCCCTCAAAAGCAAGCTCCAGCATTTTTAGCCTGTGCTTCGCGCCCGCAAAGCCATCCGCGCGCCTGTGAGGAGGATCGGCGGTGGGTATCACGAGCATTTTATCAAGAGAGAGGCTTTTCAAAAAGAATTTCGCAAGCTTTATATGACCGTTGTGAACGGGATTGAACGCCCCGCCGAAAATACCGAGCTTCATCTTGAGCCGCCCCTTGAGCTGTTCTTTGAGCCGTTTCTTGCTCCGCCGCCGTTCTTTGCGCCGCGCGTGAATTTCGGCTTTGGCTTCGGACGCGCCCTGTCATATTCTTTTTGCCTTTGACGAAGCCCTTTTATTTTTACCGCTTTCTTTTTCTGCTTCGTACCCGCCGCTTTAAGGCGTTCCTGCTTTTTAAGAGCGATTTTTTCCTTATCGGCTTTTCTGTATATAACGATTATTCCGCCGATGACCTGAATTATCTCCGCACCCAACGCTTCGGAAAGCTCGGCGGCAAATTCACGCGGTTTCATCGGCGCAGTCTCAAGGTGTATGCGCACCTTCAAAAGCTCCCTCGCGTCAAGAGCGTCGTCAAGCTGGGCTATAAGATTTTCGGAAATGCCCTCCTTGCCTATCTGAAATATCGGCTCAAGCGGGTTTGCCTTTGCGCGCAGCTCGGCTCTTTCCTTAGAAGTCATATCCTTTTCTCCAATTCTTTCGCAAGCAGCCGCAGAGCCTTGCCCCTGTGGCTTATTTCATCTTTTTCCTGTGCCGTGTATCTGCCGAAGCTTCTGCCGTTTATTATGAAAAGCGGATCGTAGCCGAAGCCGCCGTTTCCGTCCCTTTCAAAGCCGATATAGCCGTGGCATTCGCCCCTTACGGTTATCTCTTCGCCGTTTGGAAAAACACAGCAAATCGCGCAGACATAATATGCCGTGCGCTTTTCCTCCGGCACGCCGTTAAGCTTTTCGAGAAGCAAATCGTTATTTGCCTCATCGTTGCCGTGACCGCCGGAAAATCTTGCGGAATATACCCCCGGCGCGCCGCCGAGATAATCAACGCAAATTCCGCTGTCGTCCGCTATTGCGGGCATATTCATTGCCCTGCACGCGGAATACGCCTTTGTTCGCGCGTTTTCCTCAAAAGTTTCGCCGTTTTCTTCAACCTCGGGTATTTCCGCGCCCAGCATTTTCGCCGTTACCACATTTATTCCGAGCGGCGAAAGTATCCTCTGCATCTCCGCAAGCTTTTTCATATTGTTTGTTGCTAAAATAAAGTCCATATCATTCCCCGTCGTCAAACAGTCCCGCCGCGAAAGCGTCCGCGTCAAAGGGCTGTAAATCGTCTATCTGCTCGCCCACGCCTATGAATTTCACGGGCACATCAAGCTCGTTGTTTATGGCAAGTATCACGCCGCCCTTGGCGGTGCCGTCCAGCTTAGTCAGTATTATGCCGGTAATGCCTGCCGCCTCTTTGAAATCCTTTGCCTGATTTACGGCGTTCTGCCCCGTTGTGGCATCCAAAACCAAAAGCACCTCTTTTGAGGCTTCGGGCAATTCGCGGTCTATAACGCGCCGTATTTTGTTAAGCTCATCCATAAGATTTTTCTTGTTATGCAGCCTGCCCGCCGTGTCCACGATTATTACATCGGCGTTTCTTGCCTTGCCCGCCTGTATCGTATCAAACACAACGGAGGCGGGGTCTGAGCCCTCGGCGGATTTTATAAGATCGACCTGCGCCCTGTCTGCCCAAACCTGAAGCTGCTCGATAGCCGCCGCGCGGAAAGTGTCCGCCGCGCCCAGAATAACGCTTCTGCCCTGCTCTTTTAGGCGCAGCGCCAGCTTTCCTATCGTGGTCGTTTTACCAACGCCGTTCACGCCGATAACAAGTATAACGGACGGCTTGGTGCGCAGTTTAAGATAGCTGCCGCCCCATACGATACCCGAAACAACATCTTTAAGAGTTTCCTTGACCTTTGAGACTTCCTTTATTTTGTCGTTTTCCACCTTTTCTTTGAGACTTTTGATTATCTTTTCGGCGGTTGGAAAACCGACATCGCCCATTATGAGCACTTCCTCAAGCTCATCGAAAAGCTCGTCCGTGATTTTTTCGTAGGACTCCATAACATCGTCTATCTGAGATGTTATTCCTTCCTCGCGCGTCTTTTTCAAGCCTTTTCTGAATTTATCAAACAATCCCATAAGTAACTCCTGTATGAATTATGTAAATTTACGCGTCAAGCCCCATTTTCGCGGCAAGCTCCGCGCTTTGCAGTTCAAGCAGCTTTGACACGCCCTTTTCCTGCATCGTAACGCCGTAAAGCACATCCGCCTCTTCCATAGTACCGCGGCGGTGCGTTATTGAAATGAACTGAGTATTGTCCGTCATTTTACGCATATATTTTGCGAAACGCTCCACATTGACATCATCGAGCGCCGCTTCGACCTCATCGTAAATGCAAAACGGCGAAGGCATTACCTTTAAAACGCTGAACAGCAGAGCCAACGCGGCAAGCGATTTTTCTCCGCCCGAGAAAAGGTTTATATTCTGAACGGATTTGCCGGGCGGCTGGATTTTGATTTCTATCGGGCTTTCAAGGCAGTTGTCGGGCTCTTCCAAAATCACCTCGCCCTTTCCGCCGCCGAAGAAATCCGCGAAAGAATTGTTAAATTCGGCGTTTATTTTTTTGAACTGCGCCATAAATTTCTCGCTCATCGAAGATGTGAGATCGTCTATAATTCTTCCGAGCTCCGCTTTGGATTTTTCGATATCGTCTATCTGCTCCTTCAAAAATTCGTAGCGTTCGGAAACCTCTTTGTATTCCTCGATAGCGCCCACATTTATAGAGCCGAGTTTTTTGACGGCGAGCTTTATTTCGGTAAGCCGCCTGTTTGCCTCGTGCATATCCTCTATCACGATATTAAGATTTTCCGCCTCGCGTTTGGTGAGCTCATACTGCTCAAACAGCATATCGTTCAGCTCGTCGTATTCCTTGCGCATAGCGATTTTATGCTCGTCAAGGCGGACTATCTCTCCCGATATTCCCTCGCGCTCGTCTATCTTGCTTCGTTCAAGAACGCGAAGCTCTCCGGCGCGTTTTTCAAGAGCGTTTCTGCTCTCTATCCTGCCGGCGATGTCTCCGCTCAACGCCGAAGATCTCTCACGAAGCTCCTGCGCCTGTACTCTGATTTTTTCCGCGTCAGCACGAAGCTCGCCGTTTCGCGCCTCGATTTGAGCTATCTCGTTTTCTATTATCTTGACTCTGCCGCTTTGGGAATCACGACGCTCTCCAAGCTCTTTGACGGCAAGCCGCGCCGCCTGAGCGTCTCTTTCGAGCGAAACCGAAGCGAGTCTTATCTCCTCCGCCTTTTGGCGAAGCGTTTCACGCTTTTCGGAGAGGCTTTGAGCGTTGCCCGAAACGGACGCCAGCTTTTCCTGCGCCTCGTCTATCTGAGCCTGAACGGTATTCATCTGCTTTTCAGCCTCTTTAAATTCGGCGTTGAGCATCGCAATTCGTTCGGAAGCGCTTCCCTTTTCCGATTCAAGCGCCTGCTTTTGCGCCTCTGTCGAGGCGAGCTTGTCGCCAATCAGCTTGTCCTCTCCCTCGGCGCGGATAAGATATTCCTTCGCCGTTTGCAAATCGGCTTCACAAGCCTGAAGCTCCGCTTCGGCGCGCGCCTGCTCCTGAACGGCGGTTTTAAGCTGTGCTTCAAGAGACGCCGCCTCTTTTTCAAGCTCCTTCGCCTGATTTTTGAGCTCCTCGATCATATTCGCTCTTGACAAAATTCCCGAGCCCTTTGCGCCGCTGCCGCCGGTCATTGAGCCGCCGGGGTTCATAACCTGACCGTCAAGCGTTACTATTTTAAATCTGTTGTTATATTTTTTTGCCATACCGATGGCGCAGTCCATATCCTCCGCCACAACTACGCGGGAAAGAAGATTGCCTATTATTTCCCTGTATTTTTCGTCACAGCTCACAAGCTCGGAAGCTATGGCAATAAAACCAAAGCAGTCCTCAAGCCCCTTTTCTTCAAGCTTTCTGCTTTTGATATTTGAAATGGGCAAAAATGTGGCTCTGCCGAGATTGTTGTTTTTAAGGTAGTAAATAGCGCGTTTGGCGTCCGCCTCGTTTGTGGTTACGATATTCTGCATCGCCGCGCCGAGCGCGACCTCTATGGCGGTGGAATACTCATTATCCACCTGAATAAGCTGTGATACGGGACCGTGTATTCCTCCCAAAGCCTTTGCCGAGGACTGCCTCATAACCGCCTTTACCGCGCCCGAATAGCCCTCCATATTTTTTTCAAGGTCTGTCAGCATTTTCGCTCTTGAAAGCTTTTCGCCGAGAACTCTGCCCGTTTTATCAAGGGATTCTTTTAATTTTTCTGCTTTTTCCGTCTTTGACTTTACCTTGAGCCTATGGCCGCCGATAGAATTGTTGTTTTCCTCAATGCGCCTGTTCAGCTCTTTGAGCGTCTCCTCACTTTCGGCTTTGCGCGCCTTTTCCGCCTCAAGCTCGGCTGAAACGGCGCTTATGCTTTCCTCGATAGTTGAAGAACGCGACTCTATTTCCTCGATGCCCGATCTCGCGCTCGTGCATTTCACCCTGTGATCGGTGAGCTCAAATGCGAGGGCTGTTATTTTTTGGTTGAGCTGTGTTGAAAGCTTAGAAAACTCCTCGTTTGAGGTGGCAAGCTGCTCGATCTCTTTTTCTACCGCCGAAAGCTCGCCTTTTTTCTTTTCCGCATCTTCGGTGCACTGCGCAATAAAGCTCTCCCTCTCCGCTATTTGCGCCTCTATTGAAAGGCTGCCCTGCGCCGTTTCGGAAATATCCTCCCTGAGACGGGCTATCAGTTCATTGTTGTGCTCGATATTTGCCTCAAGCACGGAAGCCTCGCCGTCCTTGCGCAAAGCCTCCTCATCGCCCGCGGAGGCGCTTAACCTCTGTTCCTCGATTTGAGTGTTTACGGCGGCTATCTCCTCGCCCATTTTCTCTATTTGCGAGCCGATTTCGTCTATCTCTTTTTCGCACGCTTCATAAGAGGCGTTCGCCGCGTCTATTCTGTGCTCCTGCTCTCTCAGCAAGCCTGTGAATTTATTTATTTTATTGAGCCATACGCCTATTTCAAGATTTTTCTTTTCATTTGAAAGCTCAATAAACCGCGCCGCCTTTTCGCTCTGCTCTTTAAGAGGACCTACGCGCCCCTCAAGTTCGCCCAAAATATCAAGCAGACGAACAAGATTTTCCTGCGCCTGTTCAAGCCTGCGCTGCGCGTCCGTTCTTTTATGGCGAAAACGGGAAATGCCCGCCGCTTCCTCGAAAAGCTCGCGTCTGTCCTCATTTTTGGCGGAGATTATACTGTCTATCTTTCCCTGACCCACCATTGAGTATCCGTCCGCGCCGAGTCCCGTATCCATAAACAGCTCGTGAACATCGCGCCGCCTTACAAGCTCGCCGTCGATTTTATATTCGCTCTCGCCGCTTCTGTAATATCTGCGGGTGACGGTGACTATCTCGTCCTTATCTTTAAGCGTTTTATCGCTGTTGTCAAGAACGAGTTTTACCTGCGCGAAGCCCAACGCCTTTCTCGACGAAGTGCCGCCGAAAATGACATCTTCCATCTTTGAGCCCCTGAGGGATTTGGTGGAGGTTTCGCCGAGCACCCAGCGGACGGCATCCGCGATATTGCTTTTTCCGGAGCCGTTTGGCCCCACTATCGCGGTTATTCCCTTGCCGAAATTGAGCTCCGTCTTATCGGGAAAGGACTTGAAGCCCTGCATTTCAAGAGTTCTTAATACCATTCTCTAACCTCAATTCATTTGATTTAAGTGAATTATCAAATAAAATATCTATTTTGTAACCGGCGTTTTCAAGCGCCGTAATATTCGATTTTTTGTTTCCTTTCAGCTTTGAAAGGCTTTTTTCATTTATGTAAACCGTGTAATCGCCCTTTTGACGGGAAAGAATTTTATTCAGCATTATGCGGGACTGCACCATTTCGCCGAGACTGTCGTGAAAGCCGCCGGCAAGCATATTTTCCTTAAGCTCCTCGCTCGAATGAAGCCCGAGACGAATTACTTTTATGCCGTTTTTCTCAAATTCCTCAACGAGCATCGCACAAAGCGAAACAGTTTCCTCAAGAGAATCGGGAATATAATCCTTGCTTTCGTAAAGCCTTGCCAAATATGTGTTTTTAAGTATCACCGTGGGGTAGATGCGCACCGTATCCGGTCTGAGGGCGATCAGCTCCCTCGCCGTGTAAATATCAAGCTCGCGGGAAGAGCCGTAAAGCCCCGTCATCATCTGTAAGCCAAGCTCGAAGCCACGCTCTTTTATCATACTCGAAGCGTTTTTCACATCCGCCGCGGTGTGACCGCGAAGATTTTTTTTCAAAACCCCGTCGTCCATACTCTGCGCGCCGAGCTCTATTGCCGTAACGCCGTAGGCTTTTAGAACGCCGAGAACTTCATCATCAATAAAATCGGGTCTTGTGGAGCAGCGTATTCCCTTTACCTGACCGCTTTTCACAAACGGGTATGCCGCCTTGAGAAGCGAGAGCATATAATCCCTGTCTATCGCGGTGAACGAGCCGCCGAAAAACGCCGCCTCAAACTCATAATCGGGCTTTTGCAGAGCGGTTTTTATCGTTCTTTCCACATCCTTCGGTGTGGGCGCGCCTTGCTGCCCCGTTATGGTGTTTTGATTGCAAAATGAGCATTTATGCGGGCATCCGATATGTGGAACGAAAATTGAGATATTGCCCTTTTTCATATTCCCATCAGCTTCAGCGCCTCGCGCGCCGCCTCCTGCTCCGCCTGCTTTTTGCTTTTTCCCGTGCCCCTGCCGATAACATTTGAGTTAAGGTGGACCTCCACATCAAACCGTTTGTCGTGATCGGGGCCGCTTTCGCCCACCAAAACATAATTCAGGGTCTCGTCGGGATTTTGCTGAACTACCTCCTGCAAAACCGTTTTATAATCCTTGAAATTCATCTTGTGATTTTCAAGCGCGCTGTTGAGAAAGCGCAGTATATGAGCCCTTGCCTTTTCCATTCCTCCGTCAAGATAAACGGCGGCGATAAGCGCCTCAAAAGCGTTTTCAAGAATTGAGGGGCGTTCTCTGCCGCCGGAATTTAGCTCGCCCCTGCCGAGATACAGAAAACTGCCGAGCTCGATTTCACGCGCAAAGCCCGAAAGCTCCGCGGTGCAGACAAGACTTGACCTGAGTTTTGAAAGCTCACCCTCAGGCATATCGGGAAATTTTGTAAAGAGAAACTCCGCCGTGACGATAGAGAGCACCGCATCGCCGAGAAATTCCATACGCTCGTTGCACTTTACCCCGTTTCTCATCTCATTCGCATAACTGGAATGGGTGAGCGCCTCGCGGAGAAGCTCTTTATTTTTAAATTCATATCCGATTTTTTTCTCTATGGCATTAAACTCACTGTTCATTTTCTTTACCGAACACCTTTTCCGTTTCGCTTATCAAATCGTTTTCCAAAAACCACACTGCCTGCTTGACGGCGTTTTTAAAAGTGCGGGCGTCGGCAGAGCCGTGAGCCTTCACAACGGGCTTTCTCACGCCGAGCATTACCGCGCCGCCGTATTCCTTATAATCAAACTGCTTTATCATATCCTTTATTCCGCCCATAACGCCGAGAGCGCAGAGCTTTGTAAAAAGATTTTTGCCGAATATGCCCTTAACGCCGTTCATAAGCACCTTTGCAACGCCTTCGTAGGTTTTTAAGATGAGATTTCCAGTAAACCCGTCCGAAACCACAACATCGGCGTCGCCGTAGGGTATCTGCCGCCCCTCTATGTTGCCGATAAAATTATAATCGGCGTTTTTCATAAGCTCATAAGCCTCTTTGACGAGCGGCGTGCCCTTCGTGTCCTCCTCGCCGTTATTCGCAAGAGCAACACGAGGGTTTGCCCTTTTCATTATGTTTTCCATATAAAGGCTGCCCATTTTGCCAAACTGATATAAAAATTCGGCTCTGCACTCGGCATTTGCGCCGCAATCGAGAAGCAAAAACGGTTTATCAGCGCTCGGCATTATCGTGGCGATACACGGGCGTTTAACGCCTTTAATTCTTTTGGTGAGAAATGTTGCTCCTACCGTGATGGCGGCGGTGCTGCCCGCCGAAACGAACGCGTCCCCTCTGCCCTCATTGAGCAGGCGAAAGCCCACGCCCATACTTGAATCCGCTTTTTCCTTTAAAACGACCTTTGCATCGTCGTGCATATCGATAACGCCTTTAGTGTCGACTATTTCCGTGCGTTTGAGCTCTATTTTGTTTTCCTTTGCGCAATCGAGAATTATTTTTTCATCGCCCGTAAGAACAACATCTATGCCGTATTCATCAACGGCGAGCATCGCGCCCTTGATTATCTCTTTCGGTGCGTTATCGCCGCCGAAAGCGTCAATTATTATTCTCATCGACAGCTCCTTTCAAATCATCCAGCGCCCTTTGAGCAAAGGCATGGTATCTTTCGCGCTTGTCCCTGATTTTATTTTCAAGTGGGGGAAGAATACCGAAATTAGCGCCCATAGGCTGAAAATTTTTCACCGTTTCATCGCCGATATATGCGCTGAGCGCTCCCGTCATCGTGGTTTTCGGCAGGTGCAAGGGCTTTTGCTCTCTCGCATATCTTACGGCGTTTATTCCCGCGACTATGCCCGATGACGCCGATTCCATATATCCCTCAACGCCCGTTATCTGCCCCGCGAAAAACACATTGGGCTTTGATTTCAGGCTGAAATCGGAATTCAGCACCCTCGGCGAATCGAGAAAAGAATTTCTGTGCATAACGCCGTAACGCACAAATTCGGCGTTTTCAAGCCCGGGTATCATTGAGAAAACTCTTTTTTGCTCGCCGAATTTTAAATTAGTCTGAAATCCCACAAGATTATACATCGTGCCGTCAGCGTTCTCGCGCCTGAGCTGAACAGCCGCCCAAGGTCTGCGACCTGTTGACGGGTCTGTCAACCCGACGGGCTTCATCGGACCGAAGCGCGGCGCGTCAAGCCCTCTTTTCGCAAGCTTTTCAATCGGCATACAACCTTCATAAACATCGAAATCGTGGACTACCGCGCCCTCGGCGTTAACAAGCTCGCCGATAAAACGCTCATACTGTTCTTTGTTAAAAGGGCAGTTGAGATAATCGTCGTCTCCGCCCCTGCCGTAACGGGAAGCGCCGAAAGCAACGCTCATATCAACGGATTCGGCGGTAACTATCGGCGCGGCGGCGTCATAGAAAGAAAGATAACCGCCGCAAAGCTCTTTGATAGCCTCGCTCAGCCTTCCCTCCGTGAGAGGACCGGTGGCGACTATCGTAACCGTATCATCGTTTGTCGGTATCTCACACGCCTCGGCGTAAATTATTTCTATATTCGGGTTGGATTTAATTTTTTCGGTGACGGTTTTTGAGAATATCTCCCTGTCCACCGCCAGAGCTCCGCCCGCAGGCACGGCACATTCGCGCGCTATGGGAACGGTAAGCGAGCCGAGTCGCATCATTTCCTCTTTGAGAAGCCCCGCCGCCGAATCAAGTCTGCTTGCTTTCAGCGAATTTGAGCAGACGAGCTCAGCGAAATGATCCGATTTATGAGCGGGTGATTTTTTCAGCGGCTTTTGCTCGATAAGCGTAACCTTATGACCCGCGCGGGCTATCTGCCACGCCGCCTCAACACCCGCAAGCCCCGCGCCGATAACTTTAAAATTCATTATTCCTCGCTGCTCTTTTTCTTTCTCGGAGCGGGCTTTGTAAAGCCGCAGCCCTCCTTATCGGGGCAGTAGAGAATGTTGCCCTTTCTCTTGAAAAGAGACTTTCCGCATTTGGGGCAGACCTCGTCGCTCGGCGCATCCCATGTGCTGAAATTGCATTTCGGATAATTTGAGCAGCCGTAAAACGAAGTGCCGCGCTTTGTTTTCTTTTCAATCACATCGCCGCCGCATTCGGGGCACCTTGCCTTTGTTTTATAAACGAGGGGCTTTGTGTTTTTACATTCGGGATAGCCGGGGCAGGCGAGAAATTTGCCGAATCTGCCGACTTTTATAACCATATGCCTGCCGCATTTTTCGCAAATCTCGTCCGTCTCTTCCTCTTTGAGCCTTATTTTAACGCCCTGCATTTCCTTTTTAGCCTGCTCAAGCGGAGCTTCAAATTCATTGTAATAAAGGCGTATCATATCAACATAGTTCACGCTGCCGTCGTCTATCCTGTCAAGGTCGGTTTCCATTTTTGAGGTATAGGTGACATCAACGATATTGGGTATTTTATCCTTAAGCAGCTTTGTGACCGCCTCGCCGAGCTCGGTGGGGACAAACTGCTTGCCCTCTCTTTTGATATATTCTCTTGAAAGAATGGTTGAGGTTATAGTTACATATGTGGAGGGCCTGCCAACGCCGTTTTCCTCCAACGCCTTTGTGAGGCTCGCCTCAGTGTATCTTGAGGGCGGCTGTGTGAAATGCTGATTTCCGAGAATGGATCTCAGCCTCAGAATATCGCCCTTGGCAAGCTCGGGTAGCGGAGTTTCGGTATCATCGCCGCCATCGTCCTTTAATTCCTCGTAAAGAGCCGTAAAGCCGTCAAATTTAACGGTGTAGCCGGTGGCAACGAATATATAATCGCCCGCCGCTATTTCCGCCTTGACCGTTTCCTGCACACAGCTTTCCATAAGAGAGGCTATAAAGCGCTCCCACACCAGCTTGTATATCTTATACTGGTCGGAGGTAAGCGAGGCTTTCACCTGCTCGGGCGTTACATTCGGCATAGTCGGGCGAATGGCCTCGTGCCCGTCCTGTATATTTCCTTTTGATTTATAGTATCTCGGCGTTTTCGGAAGATATTTTTCGCCGAAGGTGTCTTTAATATACTGATTTCCCGCCGCTCTCGCGTCCTCCGAGATACGAAGGGAGTCCGTTCTCATATATGTGATAAGACCGACTGTGCCGAGACCCGCAGCGTCAACGCCCTCGTATAGCTCCTGCGCCGCTTTCATTGTACGCTTTGCCTGAAACGAGAGCCTTCGGGAAGCCTCCTGCTGAAGCGTCGAGGTGGTAAACGGCGGAGTGGGATTTTTCTTTCTTGTTCCTTTTTTGACGGACGCAACTTCATACCGGGCGTTTTCAAGCTCCGCCAGCAGCGCATCGCTCTGTTCCTTATTTGTTATTTTAATCTTTTTGCCGTTTTTGCTGTAAACGGAGGCGGAAAACACCTTTTTCCCGGGGGGATTCGTGAATTTCGCGTCTATTGACCAATATTCCTGCGGGACAAAGGCGCGTATTTCTTCCTCCCTATCCACTATAAGGCGCAGAGCTACAGACTGAACGCGTCCCGCGGAAAGACCGCGCCTTATCTTGTGACTGATAAACGGCGAGAGCTTATAGCCTATAAGACGATCGAGAATACGCCTTGCCTGCTGAGCGTCCACCAAATCTATATCGATAGAGCGGGGTTTGGACATTCCGTCCGTAACTCCGTGTTTTGTTATTTCATTAAATGTGACGCGGTTTTTTTCTTTGAGATCGAGCCCCAACAGAGTTGCGAGATGCCAGCTTATCGCCTCGCCCTCCCTATCGGGGTCGGTTGCAAGATAGACGCAATCCGAGGAATCTGCCTTTTTTTTCAAATTTTTTACAAATTCCGCCTTGCCCTGTATAACTTCATACTTTGGCGCGAAATTGTTTTCTATATCAACGGAAAGCCGCTCCGCGGGGAGATCTCTGACATGCCCCATAGAGGCGACGACCTCGTAGCCCTTTCCGAGATAGCCCTTAATGTTTTTTGCCTTTGCAGGCGATTCCACAATAACAAGTTTTGACATATTGTTTCTTTATTCCTTTCAGTTGCGTTTATATCTTTTTCCTCCGGCGCTTTGAGCGAGATCGGCTATTTCAAGCGTCGTCAGCGCGCCGAGCACCGCCGAAACGGGCATGGCGCATTTTTCTGTAATAATATCTATATGCTCAAAGCTATCCGTTAACGCCTCGTAAACAGCTTTGCAGCTTTCGCTGAGACCGAGCAGAGCTTTTTCGCGTTTTTCTATCTTTTGCCTGCCCTCTTCAAGCCTTTCAAATGAGAGTTTATCTTCCGCGGGGTTCACAATATTTGCGTTTTTATCCGCCGTTTCCTCCATAAGCTCGTTTACGGTTTTTACTTTTGACATATCGATTTTAAATCTTTCGGCATACGGAAAAAGCAGGTCGGCGGGCTTTAACGCAACCGTTGCGCCGTCCTCAATAAGCTTGTTTGTGCCCGCATAATCGGGCGAAAGTATCGAACACGGAACGGCAAAAACATCTCTGCCCTGCTCAAGCGCAAAGCCCGCTGTTATGAGACTGCCGCTCTTTACGCCTGCCTCAACAACGAGAACGCCTAACGAGAGCGCGCTTATCAGCCTGTTTCGCAGAGGAAATGTATATCGCGTTGCCTGCGTGAAAGGCTGAAATTCGGTGACGAGCGCCCCGTTTCTTTTAACTGCCTCCCTGAGCGAATGATTTACCATAAGATAGTTTGTGCCAAATCCGCAGCCGAGCACCGCCACGGTCTTACCCCTGCCGCTTATAGCGCCTCTGTGGGCGGCGGAATCAACGCCGAGAGCCCCGCCCGAAACAACGACTGCGCCGCACAGCGCGACCCCGTTGCTCATAAGCTCCGTGACCTTAAGGGCGTATTCGCTTGCCTTTCTTGTGCCCACTATACCCAAAACCACGCTTGAATCTATATCGGGCAGTTCGCCGTCAACATAGAGCACGGCGGGAGGATTAGAGATATCCTTCAGTCTTTCGGGGTAGCGCTCGTCGTCATAATCTATTATCTGCCAGCCGTTTTTATCGCAAAGGCGAGCAATGTGCTCGGCATCGGCAAGCTTTATTTTTTCAAGCCTTGTTATCTGCTTTGGAACGAGGGCAGGGCTCATTTTCCAATCAAGGATATTCGCGTCAAACAGCGCTTTAACGCCGCCGAAATCGGCGATTATCTCTTTAAAATGCGCGCCCTCGCCGAGCGCCTTTTGCAGCCAAAGCCAATAAACAGCGTTTTTACTCATTTATTTTCCCCGCACCATTTCCCACATAACTATAGCGCCCGCAGTTGAGGCGTTCAGGCTTTCAGCCCTGCCGGGCATATTTATCGTTATCAATTCATCGGCGGCGTTTTTTACTTCGTCGGAAACGCCGTTTGCCTCGTTGCCTATCACGCAGATTGATGATGCGGGAAAACTCACGGCGGTGACATCCCGCGCGTTACCGGACGGCACGGCGGCGTAAACCGAAAAGCCCGCCGCCCTTGCCTTATCAATATCCGCCGCAAGATCAAGGCTCGGTATAACGGGCAGCCTTAAAATACTGCCCATAGAGGCTCTTAGCGCTTTTGGGTTATACGCATCACAGCAGGAAAAGCATATTGCGCCGTCTATTCCGAGAGCCTCCGCCGTTCTGATCAGCGCGCCTAAGTTTGACGGGTCTTGTATTCTGTCCAGCGCGATATATTTTTTGTCTTTTTCGATCTCGGCGGTTTTCTTTTGCATTTCGCAAATACAGAAAACACCCTGCGTGCTCTGCGTGCCGCCCAGCTTTTCGGCGGCTTCCTCAGAAATAAAATATGCGCTGTCGGAGATTTTAACCATTTTTTCAAATTGAGCGGGGTATTTCTCCGCCGCTTTCTCGGTTATTAGAAAATGCGTTACGGCGGTATCGGAATTAAGAGCGTCAAAACACAGCCTTGCGCCCTCAAGGACGAATTTTTGCTCCGAAATTCTCGCCCTGTGGGAGGTGAAAAGCTTTTTCGCGTACTTTATAAGCTCGTTGTTTTTGCTTGTTATCTTTTCCATATTCCGCCCGCGCTCTTTTTCGAGTATTTTAAGATATAAATTATAATACATTATAAGGGAAAAAAGTGCAACACTTAAAAATAAAAAAGGCAAAGAATTTTCCTTTGCCTTTAAAATATCAACTTACAGCGCCGACTTTGCGGTTTCAACAAGTGAAGAAAAGCCCTGAGCGTCCGCTACGGCGATCTCCGCGAGCATCTTTCTGTTGAGCTCAACGCCCGCCTTTTTAAGCCCATTCATAAATGTTGAATAGTTCATACCGTTTGCCTTGCACGCCGCAGAAATACGGCTGATCCAAAGACGGCGGAATTCTCTTTTTCTCTGCTTTCTGCCGATATAGGCATACTGACCGCTTTTCATAACAGCCTGCTTGGCGGTTTTGAAAAGACTGTGCTTGCTGCCGTAATAGCCCTTTGCTGCTTTTAATACTCTTTTTCTTCTTTTACGGGTGGCCAAAGCGCCTTTTACTCTTGCCATAACTTAAATACCTCCGATAATAATGATTTCCTTAACCTGCCGCAATCGGTTTATTTGTAAGGAATAAGTCTTTTCATCTGCCTTTGATTTGTAACATCGCCGACAGTGGTTTTGCGAAGATTTCTCTTGCGCTTTGTTGATTTTTTCGTAAGAATGTGTGAGGTGTAAGCATGAGCGCGCTTAACCTTGCCGCTTTTCGTTGTTTTGAAACGCTTTTTTGCGCCGCTGTGTGTTTTGATTTTAGGCATAATTTATTCCTCCCTGTGATTTACTTGCTTTGCTTTGAGGACAGAAACATAAGTATCTGCCTGCCTTCGAGCTTAGGTGCCTTATCAACGCTGATTTCTTCGCCGAGAGCGGCGGCAAACCTTTCCATATTGCCGACGCCTATATCGGAATGAGCCATTTCGCGACCGCGCAACCGTATTGAGACCTTGAGTTTATCGCCCTTTGAAAGGAATTTCTTTGCCTGATTGACCTTCGTATTAAAATCGCCGATGTCAATGTTCAAAGAAAGGCGTATTTCCTTAGTCTCTATCGTTTTTTGCTTTTTGCGATTTTCCTTTTCCCGTTTGGACTGTTCGTAGCGGAACTTGCTGTAATCCATTATTTTAACTACGGGAGGCTTAGCCTGGGGAGCGATTTTTACCAAATCCATTCCCCTTTTTTCTGCCTCGCTCAGCGCTTCTTTAGCGCTCATAATACCGAGCTGTTCGCCCTGTGCGGTTATAACACGAAGTTCCTTATCTCTGATTTCGCCGTTAAGCTGCGGAGCTTCCTTGCCGATAGATAACACCCCTTAAACAAATATAAGTGCGAACACAAAATGCCCGCACTTCAACCGTTTTACAAATTGAATATTGCCCTTTTTGCCTGCGCTTAAGGGGAGAACGAGCTGTGTTCTTCTTTGTTGTGAAAATATATTAGCACAGGAAAAAGCATTTGTCAACAAATTTTTTCGTAAAGAATATGGCTGTATTTCACGCCGTTTTCGCACTGCTCTGAAAGGACTTGCCTGCTCCAGCGCGATTTATCAAATTCGGGAAAAAAAGTATCGGCGTCGGCGCATTCGGCGTCAACCTCCGTAAGATAGAGCTTTTGGGCATATTTCAAAAACTCCCTGTAAATCATTCCGCCGCCTATGACGAAAACATTGTCGTTTTCGCAAAGCCTCAGCGCTTCCTCAACGCTTTTGCAGACCTCCGCGCCGGGCGCGCTGTAATCCCCGTTTCGGGAAATTACAATATTGCGCCTGTTGGGAAGAGCCCTCGGCAGTGATTCAAATGTTTTTCTGCCCATCACAACGGTGCTGCCCGTTGTGGTCTCCTTAAAAAATCTCATATCGCCGTGCAGGCGGAAAATGAGCTCGTTGCCCCTGCCTATCTCGTTGTTTTTGCCCACGGCGGCAATCATTGAAACGGTCATAAGCTCTCCTACTGCGCTATGGGAAAAGCTATCTTCCCCATATGCTTATAATCTATCAGCTTAACATCGGCGCAGTCGGCGCTGTTGTCAAATTCAAAGAAATCGGTCACCTCGGGATTGAGCCACAGCTTCGGCGCGGGTAAATCGCCCTGCTCGTTAAAGCGGCGTAGCTGTTCCTTTATTCCGTCGATTTGATTTACATAGATATGAGCGTCCTTAATGCTCCAGTCTATCGTGCCGGGCTTAAGACCGCATACCTGCGCCAGCATACACAGCAGCACGGCGTATTGGGTGACATTGAACGGCAGACCGAGCGGCACATCACAGCTTCGCTGATGCACCCAGCAGTTGAGCCTGCCGTCTGTAACATCCCATTCGCTGCTCCAAACGCAGCTCGGCAAAACGGCGGTGTCAAGATAATCGTCCTGCCACAGGGTCATAAGCATACGCCTGTCCTGCGGGTAATGCTTCAGCTTATCTATCAGCCTTTGGGTCATCTGAAATTTTCTTACTATATAGCCGTAAGCAGTGCCGATGGTGTGGGCGTATTCCTTGCCGAAATTCTTATGTACTGTGGTTTTTACGAGCTTTCCGCTGTCGTCCGGCATCATTTGCTCCGCGGTCCATATTCCGTTTTCGTCTATCTCCCACTCGTTCCATATTTTCACATTCCTGCTTTGCAGCCATCTGACATCGTTTGACTGCGCCTGATATATCCACAGCATTTCAAGCACCGCCTGCCGTATGAAAAGCTGCTTTGTGGTGAGTATCGGAAATTCCTTTGAAAGGTCAAAATGAAAGTGATGGGTGGGTATTTTGACGGTATCCACCCCTGTTCTGTTTTCAACTCTTGTGCCCTCGTCAAGTATCTTTTGGCAAAGACCGAGATAATCCTTATCCCATTGTGACATAAATCATTCTTCCTTCCATTATCATTTCCAAGGATACTGCTCCTTGAGGCGTTCAAATTCCGCTCCCGTGGCGGCAAAATGAAATTCGCCGTTAAGGTCGGAGAAAAAGTAAATATAATCCGTTTTCGGGTGAGCGATAACGGCGTCCGTTATCTCCGTGCCCGAATTTGTTATAGGCCCCGAAGGGAGCGCGGGGCATCTGTAGGTATAGTAAGAGTCGTAAACGCTCCTTGAAAAACCGTGGTCGAGCAGTGATTTCGCGTAAAAATAGGTGACATCGCACTGAAGCTTCATGCCCCTATCGAGCCTGTTGATGAGGGCGGAGGCGATGTTTGCGGCGCTTCCCGCGGTCAGAGCCTCCTCTTGAACGATCGAGCACAGCGTTATAAACTCATAGAGAGTCATACCGTTTTCCTCGCAGTAATCGAGGATCTTTGAGCTGAGGCGGCTGTCAAACGCGTCGAGCATTTCCGCTACAACATCCTTTGCGGGCGTGTTTTCGCCCAAATCATATGTGGCGGGGAAAAGAAAGCCCTCCAAAATAAAGCCAATATTTTCCCTGCTTTGGGGAAAATCCTCAAGCCAATCGTAATCATAACCATCGGTGGTCGATACGGCGGCGTAAAAATCCTCGGCGGAGCAAATTCCGTTTTCCTCAAGGGTTTTGGCGATATCAAATACATTATAGCCCTCGGGTATCGCCACCCTCACGGTTTTGTGGCTTATATCGGGGTTTTGCAGCTTTTGGGCTATCTCCTCATAGCTCATTGCGGAATTGAGGTTGTATTCGCCGTTTATAAATATGAAATCGGGATAATGCCTGTCCATCCACATAGTCCAAACGGAATTGTCGATAACTATGCCGTTATTCATCAGCTTGTCCGCAACCTGATACTCAAAATCGTTTTCTTTTATGCTAAGGGTGTATTGCTTAGGCTCGCCGCTTTCCGCGCCGTTTATATCGTTCTTTACGGCTGTGTATATCCAAATAACCGCCCCTAAAACCGCTATGGCAATAATGACGGCGATGATTATAACCGCTTTTTTCTTCATATTCCAAACCTCCTGTGCCTTGAGCGTAATCGCGCTGCTCAAAGCGAATGCCGGCTGTAATTGCGACTTTATCGCCATTTTTAACAGACCGTTTTCAAGCCGGCACGGGAAAATCCCGCCGCATTCATATCCGCCATCCCGCCTTGGCAAGCTCTTTTAAAGCTCACTCTTTCGGTAAGCGGGAACTGTGGAGCATATGAGCTTTGTTTTCCTTTTGGCTTCATTATTTTTACATCTCAATTATTGAACGATAATATTATACCAAATTATCATATAAAAGCAAATAAAAAATGCCGCCGTTTACAAAGAAAACAGCCGTGTTATTCAGAATTTGCGGGCAACATCGGTGAAAAAGTAGCTTAATGTATCTACGGAATTTCCCTTATCAAAAAGCGCTTTAAATTCCTCGGCAGTGACCCACTTTGTTGTTTTGACTTCGGCGGACAAAGCGTTTTTTAGATTTACCTCGCCGTCATATTCAAAGAGCCACACTTCCATAATATCGTTAAACGGCTTGCCGTCCACGGTTTTTCGCACACGCGAAAACAGCAATTTTCCGCTTTCGGGAGAAAGATCTATCCCTACCTCCTCCTTTACTTCACGAATAGCGCCCTGAAGGCTTGTTTCTCCCTTTAACACCGAGCCGCCGACGCATTCCCATTTAAGAGGGAAGGTCGGGCGGTCGGCCGCGCGCTGAGATATGAGCCACCGGCCTTTTGAATTTTTTATCCATATATGGACAACAAGATGAAAAAAGCCGTTCGGTATCTTTTCGCCTCTTATATGCGTTTTGCCTGTAAGCTCGCGGTTTTCTGTATATAAATCCCAAAGCTCCATAAAAATTTCCTCCTATGAAATAACAAAGCGAGGAATGACCTCGCTTTGTATGTTGCCGTATCTTGGTTTATTTTGCGAGCGCTCCGACGGTCATCATATAATCGCCTATCTGAACGCCGAACTCGGGGCCGCCCTCCATTATAAGCTGCTGATCCGCCGTCATCTGGAACATATCGCCCGTGCCGAGCAGGATTTTAAGCGCGGAGGTGGGGCAATCGAATTTCATATTGAAAAACGGCTTTGCCCTTTTGTATTCTCCCCTGCCCGCGCGGGATTTGCCCGCCTTTACGCGGATATACGCGGTGCATTCGGGATGACCCGCCACCTCCCACTGATAGCAACGGTCGGGAGATTTGAGAGCCCATTCGTGAATTTCGGGATGCCCGAGCTTGTTGAGCTGGCTTATTCCGCTTGAGAGCAGATAGAAATAGAGCTTGCACAGCAAAACGGATGTGAATTCATCGTTTTCGGGCGGCTCGGGGATATTCAAAAGACTGCTCATTTTCAGAAGCACCATCATAAATTTGATAAACTTCGGCAATGATTTTATCTTCATCTTCGGGAGCTTTAACATATCGCCTTTCATAAAAGCGTTCATTCTTTCCATAGAGGAAAACTCAAGCTCGCCGTCTATCTTTTTATCGCCCTGATATTCGCCTAACTTTACCGACCACGCGCCGTTTTCAACGATGAAATGAACTGCCTCCTTGGGCTGCCCCTCCACAAGCGCGGAAACCTGATATACGGCGTCCACGCCCTCAAATTTTTTGGCGAGCTCCGGCACATCGGTGGCAATGGTTTTAAGAAGCGGCAGCGCGCCCGCCATAAAGACCTTGTTGGCAAAGCGTGTTTCGTCACTTGGCATAGTAACACTGTCCTTTCATAAAATTATTCGTGAAAACGGGGATATTAAAATTCATCGTCCCACGCGTCGTCCGCCTCGAAATCGGCGTGCATCATTTCCTGAATTGCCTCGGCTATGCCGTTTGCGTCTATCTTCGCAAGCGCAAGCAGATCCTCCTGAAGCCCTATGGTTGAAAATTCGTTCTGGTGACCGAGCATCTTGAAGGCGCACGCCTTGCCCGATTTGGCTACCACCTCGGCCACAGCCGAGCCGAGACCGCCCATAACCTCGTGATCCTCGGCGGTGATTATGCGGCGTGTATCCATAACGGCGCTGAGTATAGCCTCCTCGTCAATCGGCTTTATCGTGTGCATATTGATTACTCTAACCTTTATGCCGCCGTCCGCCTCAGCCATACGCGCCGCCTGCATAGCCTCAAAAACGCAAGAGCCGCAGGCGATGACCGTAATATCCGTGCCGTCGTTCATAAGCGTGGATTTGTTCCACTCGAATTTGCAATCCTCCACATTTTTGTAGATGACTTGGTCAAAGCCTCTGTTTATACGGATATAAACAGGTCCTTCAATATCATAAGCCGCCTTTACCGCGTGGTAAGTCTCCGCGCCGTCGCACGGGCAGATAACCGTCATATTCGGCAGGCTTCTCATACACGCGAGGTCAATAAGCGAATGGTGGGTAGAGCCCGCCTGACCGAATGATGTGCCCGCGTGCGTGGCTATGATTTTTACGGGAACATTCTGATAGCATATATCCGTATGTATTTGGTCAAGAGAGCGTGCGGCGGTGAAAATCGCAAATGTCGACGCGAAAGGAACAAGTCCGTTTTTGGCAAGACCCGCGGAAACGCTGAAAAGATTTTGCTCCGCTATGCCCACATTGAAGAAGCGCTCGGGGAATTTTTCACCGAACATACCTATTTTTGTTGATTTAGCAAGATCGGCTGTGAGGGCGACAACATCCTTGTGCTCCTCGCCCAGCTCGCAAAGGGCGATACCGTAACATTCAGCGGTTGAAAGCTTTGTGGTATCGGTCATTGTATAAGTCATTCCGCCCATAGCTTACGCCTCCTTTTCCGCACGCTCACAGCGCGCCTTATAATACTTATCAAGGGAATCGTCGGCTCTTTTCACCATTTCATCGTCAAGCGAGCCGTAGTGCCAGAGGTAGTTATCCTCCATAAAATCAACGCCAGCGCCCTTGAAGGTGTCCATAATAACGGCGGTGGGTTTTTCTCCCCCGTCCTGATGATTTTTGATCGCCGCTTCAACAGCGTCGTTGAGCTCCTTGAAATTGTGACCGTCAACGCGCATTACATTGAAGCCGAACGCCTCAAATTTCTTGTCAACAGGCTCAATGCTCATCTCATCGTTTACCCTGCCGTCTATCATACACTTGTTGTTATCGACAAAAACGACTACATTTGAGAGCTTGAATTGCGCGGCGCTCATAGCCGCCTCCCAGTTTGAGCCCTCGTTGAGCTCGCCGTCGCCCGTTACAACATAGTTCATATAGTCGATACCCTTTACTCTTCCGGCAAGGGCAAAGCCGACGGCAAGAGAAATGCCGTGACCGAGAGACCCCGTTGAGCAGTCAACGCCGTTTACCTTGTTGCAATCAAGGTGCATTCCGATTTTCGCGCCCGTGAGGTTGAAAATGTGCAGCTCCTCCTCCGGCATAAAGCCATAGTCAACAAGAACGGGGGCGTAGCCGACCGCCGCGTGACCCTTTGAGAGGACAAAGCGGTCTCTGTCCTCCATTTTGGAGTTATTGACATCAAGCTTCATAAAGCGGTGGTAAAGGATAGTCATAATATCCATTGCGCTCATAGCGCCGCCCAGATGACCCGAGCCGCCCCACACCGCCGTTTTGATAGTGAGCCGCCTTAACTCATCCGCCTTTTTTTCAAGGCGAAGCCATTCGTCTTTGTCAAACGGTTTGTAATTTGCAGGCATAAATTTTCCTCCATAAAAATTTTATTTTATCGGCGAAAGATCAAGCTCTGGATGATTTGCCTGAACAACGCCGAACGCGTCCTCTGCTATATCTATCGCCAGCTTAACATCATCGTCGGTGATAGAAGCGTTTATAAAGTGATTGTGGTGCGAAGCGAGGAACAAGCCTCTTGAAACGCACTCGGCTATCCATTCCTGGTGGAGCATAAGGCTGTCGTCGTTCGCTATTCTAAGATAGAACAGCGCGGGCTCGCCCGAAACAACAAGATTAAATCCGTGCTCCTTGCCGGCGGCAACGAAGCCTTCGGTGAGCTGCGTGCCGATTTTGCGGAACATATTCGGAACATCGAGCTTTTTCATTTTGGGTATGCAGGCAAGGCACGCCGCGAACGGCTCGGCGCTCATCCAGTAAGAGCCCGTGTAGGTTACGGACGACGCGGTGGCTTTCATATGCTCGCCGCCGCACAGGGCTGACATATTGTAGCCGTTGGCGAGCGCTTTGCAAAAGCAGATGAGATCCGCCTTTATGCCGTAATAATGATCTGAGCCCGCAATATCGAGCCTGAAGCCCGTGCGCACATCATCAAAGATGAGGACGATGCCCTTTTCATCGCAGAATTTACGCACCGCCTGCCAATATTCCTTGTTTGCAACCTCGTTATCCTTGAAATTTCCGTGGTCATAAGGCTGAGCGATAAGACCCGCCACATCGCCGTTGCACTCATCGTAAGCCCTTTGCAAAGCGTCGAGATCAAACCACGGAACAACAACATTGTTGGCTACATCTTCGGGAAGAATGCCCGGATAATCTATCTTCTGCGCCCACTGGAAATCGCCGTGATAGTATCCCTGAAGGAAGAATATCTTTTTCTTGCCCGTGTGAGCGCGCGCTATCATAACGGAAAATGTTGTTGCGTCAGAGCCGTTTTTCATAAAGAACGCCCAATCGGCGCTGGCGACGGTATCTTTAAGAAGCTCCGCGCACTCCACCATTTTGTAGGACGGCGAGGTGGTGCAGTTGCCGATTTTAAGCTGTGCTATCGCCGCCGCGTCAACATCGTCGTCGCAATAGCCGAGCACATTCGGACCGTAGGCGCACATAAGGTCAAGATACTTATTGCCGTCCACATCCCAGAAATATGTGCCCTTGGCGTGATCGCTCATAAGAGGCCATTTTGTTATGGGCAGAAACAGACCCTCGCTCGGCCCCAGATGACCGTAAACGCCCGAAGGAATAGCGTCCAACGCTCTGTTGAACCACTCGCGGCTTTTTTCGTGATTATATTCAGGATATTTACTCATAATCAATTCTCCTAAGCTATATATTTATCCGTTTTTCAGCCGAGATATGCGGCTACCCTGTCGAGTATGCGGTTGAGATTATCCACCATGGAAATCATACCCGCCATATAAATATTCCCCTTGCAAAGCTCCGCTATTGTTGATACGGAGCCCGTAAACAGACCGTAGGCAAGGTCTATATCGGCAAATTCCATTACGGCGCGGGGGTTATCCGTCTTTGCCTTAACGGTTTTGAAGGTATGATCCTTAACAATTATCGTCGCGTGGCAGACATCCTTTATTCCCATCAAAACCTCGCCGTCAACGGTGCTTGAGGCGGTGAACATTGAAATCGAATCGGAATTTGCCAAAGCTGAGATCGCGCCCGCTATGGTATAGAAAGTGAGTATGGTGGATTCCTCGAAAAACGCCCTGTCCTTTAGATCCTCCTCGCTCGGTCTGAGCAGCTTTGTCATTCTGTCCGTCAACTTGGTGAACGGGCCGAGCAGGAACGCGAGCACCTGCACCATTCCCTTTGACGGCATACCGGGCTTTGACTCGTCGATAAGCGCGTTGAACTTGGCGGGGGTCGCGAAATTCATCTTGCAGGTGCAGCCGTCCGAGCCCTCGGTCATTTTACATCCGTCTTTTGTGAAATGGAATGTGGCGCATGGGCCTTCGGTAACATCAAAACACAGGGAAACAGGCTTTTTCAGCGTTTTGAGTATTTCCTTTGCCTCACCGTCTATCTCACAAAGGTTTTCGAGAGTGGCAAGCACGCCGAACATATTTACATATGCCATTGCTTTTGCTTCTTTCAAATTTATTCCTCCTTCTCAATATATTGTTAAATAAGAAATAACACTTAATAAAATTATAGCATACGGAAAAACAGACTTTCAATGATGAAGGGCGACAAAAAAAGGAAATGATTTTGGGCAAAATATACAAAATGCCGCCCCGATAATTAAATCGAAACGGCATTTTAAATAAAATCATATCAAATCAGATAACAAATCCTACCTTTTTCATCACCTTGGCAAGTGTGCGCCCCGCCACACGCGAAGCCTTTTCCGCCCCCGCCTTTTCACATTCGATAAGATATGCCTTGTCCGCAAGAAGGCGTTTATATTCCTCCTGCACGGGGCGAAGCTCCTCAATGACCGCCTCGCCCACGGCTTTTTTGAAATCGCCGTAGCCTCTGCCCGCAAAGTCGGCTTCTATTTTTTCAAAGCTGTCCTTGGTAACGGCGGAATAGATGGTCATCAGGTTATTTATTCCGTCCTTCCCCTCGCCGTAGTGAACGCTTGTCTCGCTGTCCGTAACGGCGGATTTAAACTTATTCATTATCACATTCGGCTCGTCCGTGAGCATAACGGTAGCTCTCGGATTGGGGTCGGATTTGCTCATTTTCTTTTTCGGGTCGGCAAGGCTCATTACCCTTGCGCCGAACTTTGGGATAAACGGCTCGGGAACAGTGAAAACATTGCCGTAAACGCCGTTGAAGCGCTGAGCGATATCGCGGCACAGCTCAACATGCTGCTTCTGGTCGTCGCCGACCGGCACAACATCCGCCTGATAGATAAGAATATCGGCGGCCATAAGGCAGGGATAAGTAAAGAGCCCCGCGTTGATATTATCGCTGTGCTGGGCGGATTTATCCTTAAATTGCGTCATACGGCTGAGCTCGCCGAACTGCGTGTAGCAGTTGAGTATCCACGCAAGCTGGGAATGGGCGGGTACTTGAGACTGAACGAACACTATCCCTCGCTCGGGGTCTATTCCGAGGGCAAGGAGCATTGCAAACATCTCGTGCGTGCGCTGCCTGAGCTTCGCGGGCTCTTGCCTTACGGTTATTGAATGGAGATCGGCAACGCCGTAAATCGTATCGTACTCACCCTGAAATGACGGCCAGCCCTTTAACGCTCCGATATAATTCCCGAGAGTGGGGACTGATGTGGGCTGTATAAATGACAGACTTCTCTTTTTTCTTTCCGTTTTCAATTCCTCCATAATCAATTACCTCACTTAAACTGTTTTGCGATCTCGCCCATCACTTTCACGCCCTTGACTATATCATCATCGGACGGGGTGGAATAATTAAGGCGTATATATCGGCAGGGCTTAGTATCGTCCGTCATAAAGGCGGTGCCCGGAACAACGGCGACATTTTTCTCTATAAGCTTATTTACATATTGAAGCATATCCGCGTTTTCGGGGAGCTTTGCCCATATGAACAGCCCGCCCTGCGGCCTTACATATTCTATGAAATCTCCGCAGTATTCGTCAAGGCATCTGCACATAAGCTCCAGCTTTCTGCGATAGATTTTTCTTATGCTCTCGATATGCGCGTCAACATCATATTCTGAAAACCAGCGGGAAACTATCATCTGATTCAGCACGCCCGTATGGACATCGGAAACCTGCTTGCCTATGGTGAACGCGCCGGCGGCTTTCTTGGGCACAACTGCGTACGCTACTCTTATTCCGGGAGCGAGGATCTTGGAAAAAGAGCCCGCATAGATGACTATACCCTGAGTATCCATACTCTTTATTGACGGCACGCTTTCACCCTCAACGCGCAGGTTGCCGTAAGGGTCGTCCTCCAGAATAACGAGCCCGTTTTCCTTTGCGAGAGCATACATTTTCTTGCGCTTTTCAAAGCTCAAAGTCGTTCCGCCGGGGTTTTGGAAATTAGGTATCGTGTAGATAAATTTAGCATCGGGGTTATCTTTTATCGTCCGCTCGAGCGCATCGATATTCATTCCGTCGGCGTCTATCGGCACGCCGGCAAGCTTGCAGCCGTGGGAGCGAAAGCAGTTGAGAGAGCCTATAAAGGAGGGATCTTCACAGATGACGGTATCGCCCTCGCTTGCAAGTATTCTTGTTGTGATATCCATAACCTGCGTTCCGCCGGAGGTTATGATTATCTCATCGTCCTCTGTGCCTATATTATCGCGCCGCTTGAGCCATTCCCTCACCTGAACGCGCAGAGGCTCATAACCCTCCGATACGCCGTAAACAAGGGCGGAAACAGGGTTTTCGCTCAAAATTTCGTTTGATATTTTTCTTACCTCGTCACACGGGAATGCCTCCACGGCGGGAGAGCCGCCCGCAAAGGCTATCATACCCGGCTGGCTTGTTGCTTTAAGTATCTCTCTTACCGCCGACGGTTTCAAATCGGCAAATTTTTTTGACAGTTCGTAGTTCATTTATTTCGCCTGCTCTATAATATTTTCAACAAAGCGCCTGCTCGAATCCCCGTCGCACAGGGAGACGAAGCGTTCCTTGAATTTTTTTAGCCTTTCGTCGCTTTTCCCCGCGTTTTTAACGGCGGCGGCAAGCTCACTCTGCTCCTTCACCACCGCGCCGCAGGAATAAGCGTCATAATCAAAGTAAAATCCCCTCTCGCCCGTGTAATCTTCAAGGTCGGGAGCGTATAAAACGGAGGGATTATCCAATATCGCGTTTTCAAAGATAACGGATGAATAATCCGTTACCAAAACATCGGTTATGAACAGAATATCGTTTATTTCACGCTCATCGCTGAAATCAAACACCCTGTCGGAAACCGACGCGGGTATCTCAGGTTTGTTTTTAATGAACGGATGATATTTCAGAATAACCGCCCAATCGTCACCGAGCTCGTTTGCGAACTTGGAAATATCAAGAAATTCCGCGGGATAATAGCCGTCGTTGACGCTTGCGCCCCTGAATGTGGGGGCGAAAAGGCATATTTTTTTGCCGCGAAGCCGCGGCTCTCTTTCATAGAGTCTTTTTTCGGTTTTTGCCCTGTACTCGCTGTCAAACAGCATATCCGTTCTCGGCACGCCGACCGGCTTTACCCTGCTTTCGTCTATACCGAACGCCTCGGCGTATATGCCCGTTATTTCCTTTGAGGAAACTATCGCCTCGGTATAATTTTTATGGGTGAGCGAGTTTTTCTCGGCGGAAGCTCTGCCGTAGCCGAATTTTTTGAAAGCCCCCATAGCATGCCATACCTGAACGAGATGCTGACCCTCTCGCAGCTTTAGAACATAGACAACAGGCTCAAAATCATCAACAAGAATAAATTTGCTGACAGCCATTTCCCTCGCCACGGTCTTATCATCGGGCATATTTTCGCTTGTGAAAGCAGTTATTCTGTAGGGCAGGGCGTTTTTATCAATATATTCCTTAATAGCCGTAAGATTGCCACCCAGCCTGCCTCTTGAGGTGGTAAACATAAGTATTTTATCGTTTTCCATAGGCGCTTTGCACGCCTTATTGAAAAGGAAAATGAATTTTGAAAATCTAAGCCGCTGAAGCGCGGGATAAAGCATCGATATCAATCCGCTCATTTTTCTTGTGCTCCGTAATTAAATCTGCCGTCATAAACGCCTTTGATAAGCTCGTCTGCAACGGTACAGTAGATTTTTGTAACGCTCGGGAATTTTTTGTTGACATATGCTTTTTTAAAGCTTTCCGTTTTTTCGGCGGGGACTGTTTTTCCCTGCTCTATCGCGCCGTAGATCTCCCGCGCGGTTTTGCCGTAAACAGCGGGAATATCTTTCCAAAAATCAATGTAAAAGCCCCGTTCGTCGATATATTTTTCGCCGTCGAAGCAGTAGATATAAATGGGAAGCTCTTTCAAAAGCGCCTCATAGATTATGGAGCTGTAATCGGTTATAACGAAATCGCAAACACACATAAAATCCATTCCGATGAAGCTGCCGCCGACCGCTTTATTTTCTTTCGAGTCCGTGTAGATTTCCTCAAGCCCCGAATCAATAATATGATGCTTAACAACAAGATTAAAGCGGCTGAAATCCACGGAGTCAACAAGCTCTTCGGTTTTTTGACGAAGCTGCGCCGTATCCTGCGGGTTGTCGCGGAATGTGGGAACATAAAGTATTGTTTTTCTGCCGTTATTCAGCTGAGGATATGCGGAATATACGGCTTTTTTTGTTTTTTCATTCTCGCCTTCATCGGTGAGATAATCCATCCGCGGAATCCCTATTGGTATGAATTTTTCCTCGGGCTGACCGAAAGCCTCGGCAAAATGCTTCACGCATTCGTCGCCGCTCGTTGCGATAAGGTCATAATTTTCGTGCATTTTAAAGGCGCGGGCAACCTTGCTTGAGCTGCCGCCCTCCATATCGAGTATTGATTTCCCGAATCGCTTGAATGAGCCGAGGGCGTGCCACATCTGAATTATTTTAAGCTCTTTTTTATGCTTGAGCATACAGGCTAATATACAATAGCCGTCGAGTATGACGACCTTTGAGGTGGCAAGGGCGTTCATCTGCCGCAGCATCTCAAAAAAATAGCTTATTTTGCCGATAAGCCCGCTCGGTATCATTTTGCAAAGCACCGTTATCTCATACTGAGGATAATCGGCTTTAAGCTCATCGATAAGATAACGGAAATCGAGAGAGGGCTTTTCGCTTTGTCGGGAGATGAACGAGATCTTATTCCGCGTTTTTTTCAGCTTGAAAAAGGAATAGATTATCCCCATAAAAAATCCGAACAGCTTCGCAAATACGCCTATCACCTTATCTCACTTCCCGTCTGCCTGTTTATCTGTTAAATCGGTTTTACCTCGTGCCGTTTATTCGTAAAGAGGGTATTTCGCGCATATTTCGGCTACACCGTTTAGAATATGAGCTTTGCTGTTTTCAAAATCGGTAACGGCAAGGTGGATATACTCGGCGATCTTATCAAAATCCGCCTCGTTGAGCCCCCTCGTGGTAGCCGCCGGTGTGCCTATGCGCACGCCCGATGTTACGAACGGTGAAAGCGGCTCGTTCGGCACGGTGTTTTTATTGAGGGTGATATGCACCTCGTCAAGCCTTGCCTCAAGCTCCTTGCCCGTAACGCCCGTGCCGATAAGCGACAGGAGCATAAGATGATTGTCCGTTCCGCCGGAAACAAGATTGAAGCCTCTTTGAATAAGGCCTTTCGCAAGCGCTTTCGCGTTGTTTATGACTCTCTGCTGGTATTCCTTAAATTCGGGCTTCAAAGCCTCGCCGAAGCAGACCGCCTTGCCTGCGATAACATGCATAAGAGGACCGCCCTGTGTGCCGGGGAACACGGCGGAATTTAGCTTTTTGATGAGATATTCGTTATTGCACAGGATAAGCCCGCCCCTCGGACCTCTCAATGTCTTGTGCGTGGTGGTGGTCACAACATCGGCATACGGAACGGGATTTTGATGAAGCCCCGCCGCGACAAGTCCGGCAATATGAGCCATATCCACCATAAGCATCGCGCCGTTGGCGTGGGCGATATCCGCCATGGTTTTGAAATCAATTGCTCTCGGATAAGCGGACGCGCCTGCCACGATGAGCTTCGGCTTTACCTTTGAGACCTGCTTTGCCAAAGCGTTTAGATCAATATATCCCTCGTCGTTCACGCCGTAGGGCACAAAATTAAAATACCTTCCGCTTATATTCGCGGGAGAGCCGTGGGTGAGATGACCGCCGTTGTCAAGGCTCATACCCATAACCGTATCGCCGGGGTTGAGCAGAGCGAGATAAACGGCGGTGTTCGCCTGAGCGCCCGAATGAGGCTGAACATTTGCGAAATTCGCGCCGAAAAGCTCGCAGGCTCTTTTTATCGCTATATTTTCAACGATATCAACATATTGGCAACCGCCGTAATACCGCTTTGCGGGAAGACCCTCGGCATATTTATTTGTGAGCACGCTTCCCATTGCCGCCATTACCTGCGGGGAAACAAGATTTTCGGAGGCGATAAGCTCTATGTTTTCACGCTGGCGCGTCAGTTCCTGCGCCATTGCCCGTGCGACCTCGCCGTCCGTTTCCGCGACCTTTGCTATTGAATCGTAGTAATCTGAATACATTGCAATTCTCCTTGTTAAATATTGTAAATATGATAACATAACAAAAGTTTTAATACAAGACCCCGATAAGAAAAAAACAAGACTCTTCGCCCGCGAAAGCCAAAGAGCCTTTTTCGTCATTTTCCGTTTGAAAGCCGTTTTTTATTCTTCCTCGATGCCTGAATAGGTAAAATCCGTTTCGCGGGTAACCTCAAGCCGTATCGTCACATTGATGGTGTTGCCCATAAAGGAGACCTTGCCGTCCAAAGTAACGGGAACGGAAACATAAAGCTGTGAGAGGCAGGCGTTTTCATTGACCTTTGCGGTGATTTCGGTGTCGCCTATCGTTGCGGTAACGCTTTGAACATCAAAAACATTCGCGGCGTTTTCATTACCCGACTGTTGACCGCCGTTTGCGGAGGAAAAGTCGAAAGTGAGCATATTTTCAATATGCCGTAATATCCCGTTCACATCAAGATAAGCGGAGTGGCGCGGCACAAATTCCGATATGTCGCCGTCGGGCTTTTTAATGATTTCCATGAGCTTTAACCCGTCCGCGCTCTCTTTCTTGATCGAAAACGATACGACGGTATCATCGTCTGCTCTGCTGACGGAATTAAGATAAAGACCGCCGCCGTATTCATTCGGAAGTTCATTTCCGGCGGGGCGCATCACCTGATAGGGAGCGGCGCCGGAGCCGTCGGAAAGAAAGCCGTTTACGAAATTATAGCTTTCAAAAGCTGTCTCCTGCTGACCGACCTCATAGCCTAAGAGCTTTATTATCATATCCTTCAGCGTTTTTGCCGAGGTATCTAGCGATTTGAATTTTATCACGGTGGTTTCGTTGGCGGTAAAATTCTTTTCGTTTTGCGTGCGCTTTGTCACTTCGGCATAATATTGCGCCGCATCCTCTATGTCCGCGTTTTCCTTTATGGAGGGCAATCCGTTTCCCGAAATAACGCCCGTAAACCGAAGCACGGCTATCGCCGCCGCCGCGACCGCCGCAATACTTATTAAAGCTATAAGAATTTTCTTCATAAAATAGCCTCCCGCTCAGCCCCATCAAAAAGGCTGTTTAAGATATTGTTTCCATTCTACCATAAAAAAATTATTTGTAAACATTTTTTCTCTTGAAAGGGTAAAGCATATGTGCTAAAATTATTGCAGATTTTTTAAAGGAAGCGTTATATATGAGCGGACATTCCAAATGGAGCACGATAAAAAGAAAGAAAGGCGCAAACGACGCCGCAAGGGCAAAGGTTTTCACCAAAATCGGCAGAGAGCTTGCCGTTGCGGTTAAAAACGGCGGAGCAGACCCGAATGTAAATTCAAAGCTTAAGGATGTTATCGCCAAGGCGAAGCAAAACAATGTGCCGAACGACAATATCGAGCGTATGCTCAAGAAAGCCGCAGGCGAAACCGGCGGAGCGGACTATGAGGAAATAATCTACGAGGGCTACGGTCCGAGCGGCGTGGCGGTAATCGTTGAGGCGCTTACGGATAACAGAAACAGAACGGCGGGCGAAGTAAGGCATTATTTTGACAAGGCGGGCGGAAATATGGGCAACCCCGGCTCCGTTACCTTTATGTTTTCCCGCGAGGGCGTTATCCTCATTGAAAAAGAGGATGTTGATGAGGAAGCGCTTATGATGGACGCTATCGAGGCGGGAGCGACCGATTTTCTTTCCGACGATGATGATGTTTTTGAAATCAGGACGGTTGCTAACGATGTGGGCGCGATACGCGACGATTTGGAGGCAAAGGGCTATAAGACCATTTCCAGCGAGCCCGCGTATATTCCTTCCACCTACACGCGCCTTGAAAGCCAGGACGATATGTGGAAAATGAGCAGAATGATAGATATGTTTGAAGAAAACGACGATGTTCAGAATATCTGGCACAATTGGGAAAACGAGGACGATTACGAAGGCTGATCTCGCAATTTTCGGCTCCGAAGCACGCGCTTTCGGAGCTTTTTTGTATTTTTTTGCGTAAAAAAATCCCTCCGAAATTCGGAGGGATTTAATATGTAAAGCCATATGCCTTTACAGATATTTTATCGGCTTACTGCGTGAGCAGATCGATATTTTTTACGATGAGATCAAAGAAATGCTCAACGATCTCCTTATCCTGCTCGTTGCCCCTTACGCACATTGATATTGTGAGCTCTTTTCTCACGGATGTGACCGACAGGAGCGCGTAGGGCTTGTATTTTACCGCCCCGCTCATAAAGCCGTCCGTAGGCTCATGACCGTTCAGCGCGAGCTTATCCACCTCAAGTATGCCGATATTGCTCATAGCCAGCAAGGGATTTGCGTAGCCTATCTTTATAACCTCCTCGGAGGCGGCGAGAGGCATTATTTTATAGCCGAACGACAGCAGCGGCAGCCCGTGCAGACCCAAGAACTTATCCTCCTTAAACATATTGGAGGAATAGACAACATAGTTGAGCGTTTCAAAAATGGTGGCGCCTCTCTCGGGGACCTTGCACTGCATCCACGCGGTGTGGTTGGTTACGCCCTGATTTTTCGAGCTTTTTAGGTGACGCCTTAAATCGACGGCGCAGGAGATGGAAATACTTTCCTTCGGGTCAAAATCGGCAAGCTCATAAAGAGAGTAGAAATACGCCGTAAGCAGCATTTCGTTTATTGTTGCGCCGTATTTTTTGCCCGTGAAGCGTATTTCGTCAAATTTGGAGGCGGGTATTTTTCTTTTGGCGATAAAGGATTTATCCTTAATACTGTTTGGAGTAAATGGAAATCCGTGATTATCCTTAGAATTTATATTCTTGTAAAGATTTTTAGCCATATACTTTTCGCCCGAGGAAAAATCCTCGTAAACGGACTCGTAGGCGCGTGTGCCCGTTCTTAAAGCGATGGGGCTTATGCCCTTTTCAACATAATCCGTATAGCTTTGGCATAGGGTTTTCATAAAGTATTTAAGGTCGCCGCCGTCCATACACATATGATTTTCAACAACGCATAAAACGGATTTTCCGCTGTGCCTGAACACCGCCACATGCATTTGTATATCCGCCTCGGGCGGGATATACTGCATAAGGAAGCTGTTTATCTCGTCCTCAAGCTCGTCCTCGCTGACATCCTTGACCGTGAGCACATCTTCTATCCTGTAATCCTTGACCGCCCAATAAGGAGATATTCTGTTGTCGGTAAATGATGAATGCAGCACGGGAGCTTTTTCAAAAAAGCAGATGAGCACCGTTTTGAGCGCCTCGATATCTATCTCGAAATCGTAACGAAGCTCAACATGCACCATTCTGTCGTTATAATCGCGGAAAAGATAGTGCATCTTATCCCAAAGCTCTGCGTTTAATTTTCTTGCCATGCGTCAACGACCTCCTGATTGTAGCGTCTGTTTTTAAGCACGGAAGCGTACATAATAACAACATCCAAAAACAGTGAAAGGATTATGAGTATCCAGCCCGTGCTCCACGAAAGAACATGGAGTGCGGAAAGGATTATATAAAGCATTGCGGCAATTATCGGGATATAGATCAGATAATATATTATCGCAAATCTCACCTTTGTTATGTAGGCATACGCGCCGTCCGCAACAAACATAAGCGCAACGCCCGCGATAAGGATTACCCAGCTTCTTGAAAAGCCCAGCGCCACGAGGCTGAAAAGGAACACCGCAACCGAAAGTATCATAATATCGCCGGCAAGCAAAATCCTTGCGAAGATGTGGAAGATACGCTTAAACGAGGTTATTTTCTTAACGCCGAGCGATATGATGTAGACTAACCAAAGCAATATACCGTCAACGATTATAAGCCAGGTATGCCCCCAACTGTCGGTGCTGAAGCTCAAGGCGAAAAACAGAATGATCATACCGATAAAATAGATGACCGAGCCGATAGCCCTTGTGATCACACGGGCTTTGGCGCGCTTTTTTGCCACCTGACGGGCATGGTACTTTTTATACTCATCGGCAATATCCTGATGCTCGCTTATAATTAAATCCGTTATGACTCTTTGATTTGTTATTCCTCGGCGGGACACCTCAAGGTATCTCGCGTTCATTTCATCAAGCAGTTCTCTTTTGAATTTATACAGAATTTTATCATTCCCTCTGTCGGGCAGAGATTGATCGAGATATTCGATAAACTGTTGCATATTCAACCCCCTGATATCAGTTAGATTTTATTAACCTGATTTTACCACAAACGGCAAAACTTTTCAATACGGCGGAGTTATAAAATTTCTATATATCGGAAACGACAGCAGATTTCCAATTGATTTTTGAATTTGTATTTTGTATAATTTATTCAGGACATTAAGTTGTCCGGCAGGGAGCTATCACTGATAACGGTAGGCGGTTAGTCCTCTTTTAACAGAGGGCAGTGCCCTCTGATTGATATTAGGGGGTGATGCTATGGAGTTGTTTGCAATTATTGCTATAATTCTCTTTGCAGCCACGGGCTACATAGTAAGCATAAAAAAATAACCGCCAAGCCCTTGAAAAGTTAGCGGTTATTTATTAATCGTCCGGGGCTAACCGTCTATCGGAAAGCTCCCTGTTCACTTATATTGTAAAGCGGATAACGCTTTTTGTCAAGAGCATATTTGAATTGCGCAGCAAAGCTTATAATAAAATCCTGCCTTTAACAGGCAGGATTTTATTCTTTATCATTTTTTATATATATTAAAATATCTTCGACTCTGCAATCAAGAATGAAGCATAATTCATTAAGCGTTTTTGTTGTAATTGCCTCGCCGTGCTTCATTCTATGGAGCGTATTTGCGGGAATCCCGTGCTTAAAAATCAAGGCATATTCCGTTATTCCTTTTTTATTTAAGGTTTTATAAAACGGCTCGTAAGAAATCATATGCTATCATCTCTTAATATAGTATATGAATAAAATAACATAACTAATCTCTTGACTATACTAAATATATTGAGTATAATCTATGTATGTTCTATCTGTTGAGCACTGCTTATTACCAAAACTATGTTTAATGTGCGATTTCGACTGTAAATGTATATTTTTAGGAGGATATTAAAACTATGAAGAAAACAATTATCAGTGTCCTGCTCGTAGTCCTTGCGGTATGCCTGCTTACGGCTTGCGCCGCCCGCGCACCCGCCGACTCAACAGCGACACAAAACGAAACCGAGGTCGCTAAAGACATAACGCCGGCCGACGACACCGCCGTCGAAGACAGCGAAACGACCGACAAAGTCGACACCGAGCCGACGACTGTTCCCGATAAGCAAACCGTCACCGAACAGAAAAAAGCCGAAACCACGACTGCCGAAGGCGTCGTAAAGCCCAACACGACTAAACACACAACCGCTCCCGCCGCGACTAAGCGCGCCGAGACAACTACCAAAAAGCGTGTCGAGACCACCACGACAAAGCGTGTTGAAACGACAACGACAGTCAAAAAGCCTGCCGTCACTACGACACAAAAGCATACGGAGCCTACGACGGCTAAAAAGCCGACTCCGACCACAAAGGCTCCGACAACACAAAAACCAAAACCTGCTACCACGGTACATCAGCATACTTACAAAGCCGTGTATCGTGAGGAACCCGTCTACGAGGAACAGCCTCGATACAAATGCGTACAACACACATACTGTTCTGTATGCGGACTGGACTTCACTGAAATCGGTCGTAAAACAGGGCAAAGTGAGGTAGATGTATCCGGCGACCACCTCGCCATTCACCCATACCATCACGGTGTAGGCAAACTCGTAGAAGAACTTATCGGCTACGAAAAAGTTCAAGTCGGTACGAAAAAAGTCATTGACCATTACGAGTGTACGGGTTGCGGAGCCGTGAAGAAATAACATCCGCTAAACCGTGGCTGAATATAGGCGGCAAACCCGTGTTCAGCCACAAATTTTATTAAAAACCAAAAAAATCGAAATGGGGAATAAAATAATGACCAAATCCGAATATGAAACTCTGCAAGCAAAATTCAACGAGAAAATCAAGCAAAACGGAATGCAATATTGGGCCGATGTTTAAGCCTAAGAAAGCAAATTAAAATCCGCCGATATGATTATCGGCGGATTGCACTTTTTATTTTATTGCTGAAAGTGAGAGCTGCTGTAAATATCCACAAATTCCGTTACATTTGAGCTTTTGGGTTTCTCCGCGCGTATCTCGCCGACGGATCTATTAAACCTGTCCGTGCGTTCGGACGCTTCATCCGCAGCGACGGACGCCACGGCTGTTACCGGCTGAGAGATCTCGGCCTCGCCCACGGGCTGCCGCTGCTCACCGTCAACAGCACCGTTTGCCTCCGAAGAAGCTTCTTTTTCGGCGGCTTCACGCTCCTCGCGGAGCTTTTTTTCCGCCTCCTGCTTGTTTTTATTGAAGAGCGCGACTTCTCTTTCAATAAGCGCTTTATCGTCCTTTTCTCCCTTGGAAATTCTCTGATAAAGCTCCGTCACCTCGTCGACGCCTCCGCCGGCGATGACCTCGCCGTGATTTATCAATATTGCCTTGTCGCAAAGCTCTTTTATCTGCTGAGCGTTGTGGGAAACGAAAAGCACGGTAACGCCCTTGTCAAACATCGACTTAACTTTGTTCATACTCTTTTCGCGGAATTTCGCATCGCCTACGGAAAGCACCTCATCGAGAATGAGAACATCGGGCTCAACGGCGGTGGCTATGGAAAATCCGAGGCGGGCTTTCATACCCGAAGAATAGTTTTTCAAAGGTACATTTATAAAATTTCCAAGCTCGGAAAAATCGACTATCTCATCGTATTTAGACTGGATATATTCTCTTGAATAGCCGAGAATCGAGCCGTAGAGGAAGATATTTTCCTTGCCGGAATAATTGGGGTCAAAGCCCGCTCCGAGCTCCAGCAGAGGGGCGATAACGCCGCTTCTTTCCACCGTTCCGCTTGTGGGCTTATAAACGCCTACTATGGCTTTCAGCAGCGTGCTCTTCCCCGCGCCGTTAAAGCCCATAATGGCAAGCCGCTCGCCTTTTTTTACATCGAAGCTGATATTTTTCAAAGCGTCGAACTTTTTATAATCCAGCTTATGTGTAACAGCTTTTATGAAATATTCCTTAAGATTGTCTACTTTTTCTTTATTAAGGTTGAATGACATTGTGACATTCTTAACCGAAATAGCAACATCTTTATCCATTATTCAGTCGTCCTTTAATTTTTGCTTTATGCACACGGCAAAATCAATCGTCTTCAAAAACCGCGCCTCTTGAGCCGCTCGTAACATGCTGAGCGTATCTCTTGAGATAGCCTGTAAGCTCCCTTGCGGGCGCGTGCCATTTTGCCTTTCTTTCGGCAAGCGTCTCATCCGAAACATTTACGCGAAGCACTCTCGCGGGAATATCTATCTCTATCTCGTCGCCATCCTCAACAAGGGCTATCGTTCCGCCCACTGCCGCCTCGGGGCTGACATGGCCGATGGACGCGCCTCTTGTAGCTCCGCTGAATCTGCCGTCTGTTATCAAGGCTACCGAATTGCCGAGCCCCATACCTACTATTGCGGAGGTGGGTGAAAGCATTTCTCTCATACCCGGTCCGCCCTTGGGACCCTCGTAACGGATAACAACAACATCGCCGGATACGACTTTGCCCGAATTTATAGCGTCGATCGCTTCTTCCTCGCTGTCATAGCACTTGGCAGGACCTTTGTGCTTCATCATTTCGGGAAGAACTGCGCCTTTCTTTACTACGCAGCCCTCCTCGGCGAGGTTGCCCCAAAGCACAGCGATGCCGCCGTCCGCCGAATACGGCTCTTCAAGTTTGCGGATTATTTTACCGTCCGCATCGGGTGCAAGAGCTATCCTATCGGCTACAGTGCCGCTTACCGTGAGAGCGTCGGTATTTATCAAGCCGCCTCTCGCAAGCTCCTTCATAACGCCCTGTATTCCGCCAACCTCGTTCAAATCGGTTATAAATACAGACGACGCGGGATTGAGCTTACATATCTGGGGAGTTTTTCTTCCGTAAGCGTCGAGAGTGGCAAGGTTTATATCGTGACCCGCCGCGTGAGCTATGGCGGTCAAATGCAAAATCGTATTTGTGGAACAGCCGATAGCCATATCGGTGCGCATAGCGTTCTCAATAGCCTTTTCGGTTATAATATCGCTCGGCTTGATATCCTCCTTAAGAAGCTCCATAACCCTCTCGCCAGCCATTTTCGCAAGACGAAGCCTTGCGCTCATAACGGCGGGGATAGTGCCCGAGCCGGGCAGAGACATACCGATAGTTTCGGTAAGGCAGTTCATTGAGTTTGCGGTGTACATACCGCTGCAAGAGCCGCAGGTGGGGCACGCCGAAAAAGCGCAGGATTCAAGATCCTCAAGGCTCATATTGCCCACATTGTATTTTCCGACATACTCGAAAAGCTCCGAAAGACCGATGCCCGCGTCCGTCTCCGTGCTCTTGCCGGGGAGCATGGGACCGCCCGAAATAAAGATACACGGCAAATTCAGCCTGCACGCCGCAAGGAGCATACCCGGAACGATTTTATCGCAGTTGGGGATAAATACTATCGCGTCAAGCGGATGAGCGGTGAGCATTACCTCGATTGAATCCGCGATAAGCTCGCGTGAGCAAAGGCTGTATTTCATACCCTTGTGATTCATTGCGATACCGTCGCAAACGCCTATCGTGTTGAACTCAAAAGGAACGCCGCCGGCGTTTCTGATGCCCGCCTTGACCTGCTCCGCGATTTTATCAAGGTGCATATGACCGGGGATATAATCGCTCTTTGAATTAACGACCGCGACGAAGGGTCTTTTCATCTCAAGCTCGTCAATGCCCAGCGCCCTTAAAAGAGAACGGTGGGAGGCTCTTGACGGGCCTTCTTTGATTAAATCTGATCTCATATTAACATCTCCGTTTTAAATGAAAATAAACATATTCTTTTGATTTGAAGCGGCAACGCCGTTATTTCATACATTTTACTATATTTTATTTCATTTGTAAATAGCAAAATTATTGATAAAAACGCGCCGCGGCAAAGCGACTGAAATCAAAGATTTTCCCAATCGATTTTCTCGTTTTTATAGAAATATACCCTTTCCCTCTCGCCTATTTCTCTGAGAACGCGGCAGGGATCGCCCACCGCAACGACATTTGCGGGAATATCCTTTGTAACAACGCTGCCCGCGCCTATCACGGAGTTTTCGCCTATCGTCACGCCGGGAACGATTATCGCGCCCGCGCCTATCCAGACATTGTCGCCTATGCGCACTTCGCGGTTATACTGCAAAGCGCGTTCTCTCAGCTCGGGGAGTATAGGGTGATTTGCCGTGGCGATCGTCACATTAGGGCCGAACATCACTTTGTTGCCTATATAGATATTCGCGTCGTCCACAAGGGTGAGGTTGAAATTCGCGTAAACATTATCGCCCATAAAAACATTTCTTCCTGCCCAGTTGGCGTGAAACGGAGGCTCGATATAGCAGCCCTCGCCTATTTTGCCGAACATCTTTTTCATCAGCTCGGCGCGCTTTTCCGTCTCCGACGGGCGCGTGGCGTTAAAATCGTAAAGCAATTCAAGATATGAATTTTGCTCGTCCATTATCTCGCTGTCAAGAGGGTCATAAACAAGCCCCGCGTTCATTCGTTCTTTATTGGTCATAAACAGCCTCCGTAAACAATTATTCCGATTTTTATTCTACATTCGGCGAATAAAAAAGTCAATTCCCGTAAAGCAAAATTACTTTACAGGAATATATTTTTCTTTTTGGAACAAAATCAATCTGTCAATTGAGCTTTTTAAGAAGTTTAAAATATTTTCCGTCAGCGTCCTCGCCGATAAAGAGAATATGGGAAAAGCCTGTTTCAAAGTAGAGCTTAACAGCGGGATAATTTTCAATATCAACGCCGACGGACAGCTCGCATAAGCCCATATTTGAGGCTGTTTGCGAAACATAATCAATAAGACTTCTGCCGATTCCCCGCCGCCGATATTCGTTTTTTACAACAAGGTGCGAAACGCAGGCGCGGCGACCTTTGATCGTATAATCCGAATCGTTCATATCAAGCACAAGAGAAATTTCGGCTATAAATTCGCCGTCAATCTTGTAAATATATGTAATCCTGTTTCCCGAAACAAGCTCGCCGCAGAAGCGTTTTGCAAGCTCGGCGTGCTTTTTTAAATTCCAAATACCCGCGCATTTTTCAAAATCCCGCGCGTCAAGCCGTTCTATCGTGTTCATAATTTTTCCTTTCTTTTTCATCGTCAAAACTGTGAAAAAACATCTCCGAGGCTTTTGTGCAGCACAAGATTGGCGTAGCCGTCGTAAGGCGTGGAGTCGCGGTTAATAAGCACAAGGCGGTTTCCCCTGTAATATCTGATAAGTCCTGCCGCGGGGTAAACCGTAAGACTTGTGCCCGCTACTATCAACATATCCGCCTCGCCTATGGCGGATACGCTTTTTTCTATCGTTTCCTCATTAAGGGGCTCTTCGTAAAGCACGACATCCGGCTTTACCGCGCCGCCGCAGGTGCACCTTGGCACGCCTTCGCAATCCCGAATATATTCGGCGGAATAGAATTTACCGCATCGCGTGCAATAGTTGCGAAAAACGCTGCCGTGAAGCTCCAAAACATTTTTGCTTCCGGCCTTTTGATGAAGCCCGTCTATATTTTGAGTTATAACGGCAAGAAGCCTGCCCTCGCTTTCCCATTTTGCAAGGACCTTGTGAGTTATGTTCGGCTCGAAGCCGATAGGCAGCATTTTTTCACGGTAAAACCGAAAAAAATACTCGGGATCTCTAAGGAAAAAGCTGTGGCTTATGATCGTTTCGGGCGGATAATCGAATTTTTGGCTGTAAAGCCCGTCCACACTGCGAAAATCAGGAATGCCGGATTCCGTGCTTACGCCCGCTCCGCCAAAAAACACAATATTTTTGCTTTCGCTTACCCATTTCTTTAATGTTTCAAGCTCCGTCATATTTCAAACACCCCCGTTTTTTATCCGCCCCGCGCAAACGGCGAATCGGTTTTTGCAAAATCTCTTTGCCTTAAAATCAGAGCAGCGGATCTTCAAAATCAAGACTGAGCCGCGATGACCCGTCGGGAAAAATCGTCAGGGTATTGTATACACCTTTGATATTTATTTCCGTTGAAACAACGGTTTTTCCGTCTCTCGCTCCGATTTTCGTGTTTTCGGCATAAGAATAACGCATTATTCTGCGCAGAGTATCATCGTTTAACCTGTATTTCTCACAAGCCGACGAAAGTAATGCCTCTTTTATTTTACCGTCTATCATTATAATACCCTTCCTTTGGCAATGCAAGATTGACCGTTTCTTTTTTTCTCCTCAGCGCATAGCGATATGTTTGATACGCGCCGCCAAAATCACGGCATACATAAGCTATGAGAATATCGGCTTTGTCGACCATCCAGCGATTTCTGCGGCCGATCGCAGCTTTATAATGAGCGTTGTCAAGTGCGGCGGGAATGATTATTTTATCGTAACTTATGCGATAGTATTCCTTATCTTCATTGAGCTTTTCGGTAAGATAAGGCATAACGAGCGCCAAAGTTATTTTTATTTCGGGATGGCGGCTTTTCGCCGCCCTGACAGCGGAGGCGCATATACCGTCAAATTTGCCCATACCGCCGTTTAAAAACAGAAACTCGCTGTCGGTTAGCAATATTTTTTCTATTACGGCTTCCACATGCTTTTCGAGATTCGGCAGATACGCTTCTCTGTGCCCCGCGAAAGTGCAGGTAATCATTTTATACACCCTTTTATTAAATAATCTGTAACCGTAGAATACGGCTACAGATTATTATAATACACTTCCTCAAAGGTTACAATAGTACAAATGAAATCTAAATCAAGGGGGAAGCATTGTGAAACTTGATTATAAGGCGATAGGCAAAAGAATAAAAATTGCGAGAATAAGAGCGGAACTCACTCAGGAAAAGCTTGCCGAAAGCGTAAGTGTTTCACCGTCACATATGAGCAATATTGAAACGGGCACAACCCGCGTCAGCCTGACGACTATCGTTGCCATTGCCAACGCTCTTTCGGTAACGGTTGACGACCTTCTTTGCGACAGCGTAAAAAAGACGCGCGTGCAATTTGAAAAAGATATTGCGCAAGCCCTTGAGGACTGCAACGAATATGAAATACGCATAATCGCCGATACTGTGCAGGCGCTGAAAGAAGCTCTCAGAAAGGACGAACACCTGAGAAAGAGCTGATTTTTCAATACGCGATTTTGCGCGCAACACAAATATGTGCACCCGACACATATTTGTGTTTTTTTAAATTTTTTCAAAGCACAAATATCATATATATTATGATTTCAAATTTATTTGCCGCGCTTCCTTAACCGATGCTATTATGCTACACTTCTGTAGCATTTGCAACACTTTTGTAGCATATTGTGATACAATTAGTTAACAAAATTAAAGGGGCGTAACTGTGCAATATACACAAAGGTTGGAAGATTTAAGAAAAGATAACGATTTAACGCAAGCGCAAGTGGCTAAATTATTAAATATACCGAGAGAGCAATACAGAAGATATGAAACAGGCGTAAATGAAGTAAAGGCAGGTTTCATAATTAAAATATGCAAATTGTATAATGTATCGGCAGATTATCTGTTGGGCATCACAAATCAATATACGGAGCTGCCAAAGAAATAACCGCCGCCGTTAAAAACGCAAAACATCCCCCTGAAAGCATTGCTCTCAGGGGGATATTCAATAAACGGGAAATTGTACTGCCAATCTTAATTTATAAAGCGGTATTTTATTTTTAACAATCGTTTTACAATATTATATATTTTTATTGATTTATGTAATCTATTATCTTTACTATTCCTCTTTTATCTTTACTATTCCTCTTTATCTTTTTTATTGCTTATTTGTCTATATGCGTTTTTTTCTATATAGGCTTTCTTTCTGTTATTTTCCCAAATTCCATAAATAAAACCTACAATCATAAATATAAATTGTATTCCATTATCTTTTATAAACCCATAAATTATAAATCCTACTATAACAATCATTGCAATAGTTAATTCAAAAAAATGTTCCTTATTCCATTTATCGCTATAATATTTTATCTTCTCTTTTAAAGTGAAGGAACTGTTTTCTAACGCCCTAAACAAATTATTGTCAGCCTGTTCTTTAAATTTTTCTTCTTCAATTTTTTCACCGCTAAAAAATTCATTTAGAGTAATACCTAAAATATTACATAAATCTCTAAATAAAGACACATCCGGCAGGCATTTTCCGTTTTCCCAACGACTAACCGATTTATCGGATACTCCTAATTTCTCAGCAAGCTGCACTTGTGTTAATTTTTTCTCTTTTCTCAAATTGGCAATAAATTTTCCTATTTTCTCTTGATCCATATTTCTTGCTCCTTTCAAGAACAATTATATAACACCTGTAAAATATTGAACAGGACATAGAGCGAGAGTTAGAAAAATTTACGCTTGTTTATCTGTATTTTCTAAAAATGGGCAAAACCAGATCGCCTTAAATCAATACTTTTCGTTTATATCGCTTATTGCCCCGGCTAATATTTTCTCTGCATCATTGCCTTCGATATCGAGATATTCCGCGCAGATCAATTCCGTCTCCTTAATTCCAAACATATTCTTCGCCAAATAATCTATGTAATCAAAACTAAACCTTGGATCATATTCTCCGCCGGCGGTTGTGATATAGTATAGCTTCTTCGCTTTGCAGAGGCCATGTGGCTGTCCGTCCTCGCTGTATTCCGAAACAATGCCTGTGCAGTAAATATTTTCAAAATATGTTTTCAAAACGGCGGGAAACTGACCGTCCCAATATGGGGCGGATACAACTATTAAATCAGCTTTTGCAAACTGCTTTGACAGATCAAAGATACTGTCATTATAATTTCGTTTTTCGATTTGAGCTTCGCGATAATTCAGGCTCTGCGCATCAAGCGACTTTATCGCCGAATCGGTCAATCGAATTTCCTCATAAGCCCCAAGCTTGTTCAATAAAGCCTTTGCCAACCTGTTTGTCCTCGATTCTGCTCTTACGCAGGCGTTTATATATAATATCACTTTTAACCTCCGCTATCCCGATTTATCGTTTTTCTAATTCTACTACACGCTGACCCGCTATTGAGATGAAACAGAATCAATTCTGCCGAAATTTTGGGCAGTTTTTTTCTGTTAGTTATCTGCTGTTTTATCAGCCGGACAAACCGGAAATTTCCTATTTCTTCTTTTTCGGTTTTGGCGCCGGCAGTTCCTCATACATGGCGTTGAATAAACCTGTTAAAAGCTCTCTGTTGTCAACTTCGTCCACCAACAACATCTCTTTTGCCCCCTCATATGGTAATTCATACGGAGCTGTCGGCATATAGCGGATTGCTGCCTTTGTTGGTTTTACAAGCAATCTGTCATCATAGATACCGCCTATGATTTTGCCGCGGTAATAGATGATAAATTCTCCCATCATAGCCCGATATGTAAT
>CANQJS010000009.1 GCA_947624285.1 uncultured Clostridia bacterium
CCTTTCTCCTATTTCTTTTCGAGTAAATCCTTTCTCTTTGAGTTCCAGTATTTCTTTTTCATACATCTGTATGTTCCGATATTGTCTTGCCATAAAAATTCCCTCCTGTAGTAGTTTCTTTCATTCTACCACAGGAGGGGTCTTTTTTCTATTGTCCATTTTTACTGGACTTGTGCATACTTCGGCGGGGATCTATTTATTCTTTCCCGTTCCAGCAATAGGTGCATAGCTTTTCGGGCTCTATGCCCACGGCATCCAGCATATCGTCAAGGCGATTGTAGCGCAGCGAGGTGAAATGCAGCTTTTCGCAAATTTTATCAACCATTTTTTGATATTTCTCGCTGTCGGGGTCGGCATACTCGGCAAGCACATCATCGCTTACCTCTTTGCCCTCAAATTCCTCTATTACCCTGCGGGCGATAAGCTCCATTTCGGATGACGAGCGCGAAAAATTCAAATATTTACAGCCGAAAAGAAGCGGCGGGCAGGCGGGGCGTATATGTACCTCTTTTGCTCCGCTTTCATAGAGAAATTCCGTGGTTTCGCGCATCTGAGTACCCCTGACTATCGAATCGTCTATCAGCAGAAGCCTCTTCCCCTCTATCAAATCGCGTATCGGTATAAGCTTCATTTTGGCGATGAGATTTCTGTTGCTTTGGTTTACGGGCATAAACGAGCGCGGCCAAGTGGGGGTGTATTTAACAAACGGTCTTGAAAACGGCACGCCGGATTCATTCGCATAACCGACCGCGTGAGCCGTTCCCGAATCGGGGACGCCCGCCACGATATCGGGCTTTACGGTATCCCTGCGCGCAATTGCCCTGCCGCAGTTGTAGCGCATTGTTTCTACCGTGACGCCCTCGTATGTTGAGGACGGATAGCCGTAGTAAATCCAAAGGAAAGTGCATATTTTCATATCCTTGCCGGGTTGGACAAGCGTTTTTATACCGTCGGCGTCCATAACGGCTATCTCGCCGGGGCCAAGCTCTTTAAACGGCGCGTAGCCGAGATTAAGATAGGCAAAGCTCTCAAAGCTGAAACAAAAGCCGTTATCCTTTTTTCCTGCTACTATCGGAGTTCTGCCGAGCCTGTCCCTCGCGGCATAAATGCCTTTGGGGGTGAGTATGAGCATACTCAGCGAGCCGTCGATTATCTCCTGAGCGTATCTTATGCCCTCGATGAAATTCTTTTTACGGTTTATGATGGCGGCGACAAGCTCCGTTGGGTTTATCTCGCCGTTTTGCATTTCAAAAAAGTGGGTGTTTGAATCTATAATGCCGTTCACTATCTCGTTGGCGTTGTTTATTTTGCCGACGGTGGTTATGGCAAAAGTGCCGTGGTGCGAACGCACAAGAATGGGCTGAGCCTCAAAATCCGAAATGCAGCCTATTCCGAGAGTTCCTTTCATGGAATTTGATTCGGAATTGAATTTTGTTCTGAACGGCGCGTTTTCGATGTTGTGAATGGCTTTTTCAAAACCGTCCTTTTCACTGTAAACCGCCATACCCGCGCGCCTTGTGCCTAAATGCGAATGGTAATCCACCCCGAAAAACAAATCAAAAACGCAATCGTCCTTTGACGCGACGCCGAAAAATCCGCCCATAAATATCCTCCAAATTTTACTTGTCCCGTAACGAAACACCGCTATTATAGCAAAAAAGATTCTATATTAAAAGGGTAAATTTGAAATTTTACGATTATTTTTAAAGAATTATTTTCCACCCGCAAAAGCGTGTCGCTCTTTACAAATTTAATGCCTGCGTTGCCATAAAAAACGGCAGGGTGTTTCCCCTGCCGTTTTTCCTCGCCCATCGGACGAGGATGTGTATCTTATCATCCTTAAGCAGTGCCCTTTGAGAGCGATGCTTTAATAAATCACACTTTATAATATCATTTTCTTTTCATCTTTATCTTCCAGAGCAATTTTACCGGCCATATCCATGGAAATCGCATTAAATAACACAAAGCATTTTCAAATTTTGAAAATTTGCGCTCCATTTTTGAGCAAATTGCTTGCTTCACGATCGGCTTATTTCTAAACTCTTTCCATTCCCTTTTTACTTCTTCTTGATTTCGATTATTTTGCGGGTGGAAATAGTAGCACCTCAATATCTGCGAAATGAAACAAACTATTCTTTCCTTAAGCGCACCTTGCAGAGCCTCTTTTTCCGGCCATTCATCAACAAAATGTTCTAACTCCGATAAAAACACATCACCCATATGAGGCCAGTTTGGGTTAAAGCGCTGGAGCGCCGATGTTTCGATCCCCTTTCGGTAATGGTAGCCGATATAATCGGTAGAAATAAAACTCGAAGCCTTTGCTATTATATCGAGACAAAACAAAATATCTTCTTGCGGATGAAGTTCTGTGTTGAAAGAAACGCCGCTTCGCTGTAGAAATTCTGTGCGTAACAATTTATTCCAAGCCGTTGCAACAGTGGCAAGATATTGGTGATCGGGGTCACGAGAATAGGGGACCAAAGTTCTGGCGCATAAATAAGTTTTCTTTTTTTCATTCCAATCAGAAATTTGATTTTCAAAAGCATATAACCGCTCGCTGCTTGCCGATGATTCCCGAATATATCCGCCGGCATATACAATATCCACCGCTTCAGAGGGAACAGCCGCACACATAGACTCAATAAAATCAGGCTCAAGCCAGTCGTCCGAATCTATAAACACAGTCCATTTGCCTGTTGCGGCAACGATACCGTTATTGCGCGCCGCGCTGACGCCTTCATTTTGTTTGTGAATCACCTGCACGCGTTTATCCATTGCCGCGTATTCATCACAGATCTCTCCGCAGCTATCCGGTGATTCGTCATCAATCAGTATGATTTCCAAATTCTCATAGGTCTGATTGATAATACTGTCCAGGCATTGGCGCAGATACTGTTCCACCTTATATACGGGAACAATAACGGAAACCTTGTCCATAGTCTTTTCTCCCATACCTTTCCCAAAAGCGATTCAACGCAATGTTTGTGTTTCAAGCTTTCCAAGCTTCGGTTTTAGGCTTCATCCACCTCAATAAATCCGAGGGTGTGTTTATATGTTCGTTCGCTTTCCGGGGGAAGCTTCATATAGTCGCCGTATGTCTGCTTCAGAACGCTGTCGGCATCCGCCGGTATCTTCACCGTTCGCCCTTCAAACAGCGCATCGCAGCCATCGCCAAACCACTCTTTTTTCCAAATCAATTTCTTCATTTCGTATTCACGCGCGAGCGTAAAAACATATTGCATATCTTCATACGGATACCGCCGCAGGGTCTTATCGATCTCATTCACCACTCGTTTGATCGGGATGCGCTTCCAGAGCCCCTTATCTTGAAGCAGCCATAAGAGCGCGCGTTTGGGCAGAGAATGCGGCATAAGCGCATTTTCATTCTGAATGAAGTTGCGGGCGACCCGCAAAATATCATGTAAAATGTTAAATTTCTTCCATATGAGCTTTCTTATCGGTTTGCTGCCGGTCATTCCGTCCATTACCCACAAATCGATCCAGATGTTTCTTTCACGCTTAGTATCGTTTAAAACGCAACGAATTCTCGAGTTTTCAACCCTAGTCAATCTACTTTCGGGAATGACGGAGCAGCGATATGAAAATCTGTTCAGTCTGTACGGCTTCATCAGAACACTGTCCGCCATCTCAAGAAAGCGGTCATAATCCGGCCGCGGCAAAAGGATATCAATATCGTCATCCCAAGGGATGAATCCCTGATGGCGCACGGCGCCCAAAAGCGTTCCAAAACCCAAATAGTAGCGGATCCCATGCTGCTCAAAAATATCCAGAACATTATTGAGAATTTCGTTTTCCAGCATTTGGAGCTCGCGCACCGTATCCTGTGAGCCGGAGAGCTTCGTCTCTTGTTGATCCATTGCTTACTTCTCCTTTTTTTCTGAAAAGAGCATATCGTTTTTGATTTTTGTAGTGCTGATTTCCGGAGTTCGCGGCAAATAGACCACTTCGACGCCCTCATCCTTCAAAAAATCAAATTTTCCTTGCCAATCATCGCCCATAACGAAGGTGTTGACATGGTACTCCTTAACATCTGTGCGCTTTTGCTCCCAATTATCCTCCGGGATAACGAGGTCCACATAGCGAATAGATTCCAAAAATTGCTTGCGGATCTCATATGAGAAGTAGCACTTCTTTTGTTTCTCGTTCCAATTGAACTCGTCCGTGGATAGGGCGACGATCAAATAATCGCCTAATTCCTTTGCTCTTCTCAGCAGGTTGATATGCCCGTAATGCAACAGGTCAAAAGTTCCATAGGTGATCACGCGACGCATATAGGTCTCCTCCCGATCGTTTTTGCTGAAGTGAAGCGACCTTGATTAAAAGCGCTCCGTGTGTTGGTGTGTTTGCTTTGGAATCATAAAATCATCGCCGTACATATGAGCGAGAAACGCTTTAGGATCGCTAAAGCATGTGTATTCCTCGCCCTCAAACATAATGGTGGACTGCGTTTCTATCCATTCCCTGCGAAGCATTTCATTCTCGACCGGATGAAAACCGTACATGGTAAGATACCAGTCGGAGCGTTCGTTTTGAAATGTACGCTCTATCTTTCGGCAACGCCCGATAAAGAAATCCGGCGTGAGCACGGAATTGAAAATTTTAACGAAGGCTTTCAAAATATAGTGCCTTGCCGTCATCTTAATGCGGCCAAAGCCTGCCGGCACCACAGGAAGATAGCCGATCGTGGCATTAAAGGCTTCCCTTGCCGCCTTCATTCTTGCGGTACATAGGGATGATTTGAAGCGGCTGTTTGTCCATTTGACGATGGGGAACAAATCAACGCACCCTTCTTCTTGAAACAGCACCTTCGGATACATTCTCGGAAAAGAAGGATCGATATCGGAATCGGCATACTCGAATTTCGGATTCAATTCCGTTGGCAGGATCTTCTTGATTTTCAGCCAATCCTCATATAAGAAACCAAGGTCAATATCATCGTCCCACGGGATCATTCCGCCGTTTCTGACAGCACCGAGCAGGCTTCCCGCGATAAGGTAATACCGTATCTGATGTTTTTCACAGATGCGTTTGATTTCCCTCAATGCTTCCACAGCCATTTGCTGATGCTGATTCAGTTTCGATTCCTCCACAATTGATTTCCTCCTGCTCTTTATGAATTGCCTTTGCAGACTATATTTAAAGGCGCTCATCACAAATCTTTCTGCCTTTTCTGTGCCGGACTCTTTCACGCAGGCTAAAAGTTTGATAAAATCATCAATATACGCATACAGCATATATTATAACCATTCTTACACGAAAAGCCTTGAAAAAAAATCAAGGCTTTTCGCATGTGCATTTTTTGCTGCACCTTTTTGGTGGAGTATAGGGGACTTGAACCCCTGACCCCCACACTGCCAGTGTGGTGCGCTCCCAGCTGCGCTAATACCCCGTAGAATTTAACATTGTGATTATAACAAGAACTAAAGAAAAAATCAAGTGATTATTTAATGTTTTATCATATATTTTAATAAAATTAAAATAACTATTGCAAATGCGCGGAAAATATGGCATAATATTTTAGCAAAACAAGTTACAGAGTATGTTTTCGAGGTGTGGCTCAGTTTGGTAGAGCACCACGTTCGGGACGTGGGGGTCGCAAGTTCAAATCTTGTCACCTCGACCATGGTCGCCGCAAGCGTTTATCGCTTGCGGCGGCTTTTTCTTTGCATTCAAAATACCCCACCCACAGCGGGAAAGCGAATTGAGCAAAAATAAAGATAACGCCGATACCGATAATGCGAGCATAATTATTTTATCGGCGCGGATTACACGGCTTTATTAACAGATGAGCCGAGGCTTTCGCCTCGGCTCTGTTTTTATTTATTCACTTGTGTGAACTGTGTGAACGGGGCGTTAGTCCTCCTCGTTCTTTCTCTTTTTGCTGCCGTAGATGATATATGCGCCTACGAAAGCTACGGAGATGAACGCGGGGATAGCTACCTTTATACCTGTATCGGGGCTGGTGGCGCTTCCGCCGTTTGCGGTGCTGCCGCCTGCAACCGGCTTATCATCCGCCGTGCCGGGGATGCCGTCCGCGCCGTTGGTCTTTCTGTCGCCGCCCTTGAGGTCGGTATTCGTTTTGTCGCCCTGGTCTTTTCTGTCGTCGGCAGTGCCGAATTTTCCGTCAAGTCCGGGATAAACATCCTTGCTGTCCGCAGGGTCGGTATAGTGGTCGTCCGCTGTGCCGTAGAGACCGTCCTTGCCCTTGTCGATAATTCTGTCGTCAGCCGTGCCGGGCTTGCCGTCCTCACCGACGAATACTTTAACATCATCGTCCGTGCCGAACTTGCCGTCAGCGCCGGGATAAGTTACGGTGCCGTCGCCGTTATCAACATATTGGTCTTTACCCGAGGGATTAACGGGAGTAACGGGCTTATCATCGTCGCCGCCGGTGGAGTTGGGATCTATTACCTTGAGATTTGTGGTGACAGAGCCGTAGGAGTAGATGAGAACTACCTCGCGGTTGCCCGCCTTCAAACCGTCAAGATAATCGGAATGGAAGGAGACGAGGGTGGAGCCGTCGTACAAATCGTAATCCGACTCGTCAACGAGCTTGCCGTCTACAGTTACGCAAACGAACTTCGCAAGCGGACCTGTGCACTGGATATCGGCGCCCGTGCCCGAATACTTAACATATGTTGCATCCGTGGCGCTTTCGATTATTTCGAGCTTGACCTCATCGGGATCGCCCGTGCTTGAGCCCGAGCCCGTCTTGGGAATAGCCACTCTCTTGGAGGAGAGGACGGTGCCGCATACCTTGCAGGTAACGGTCTTTAGATATGAGCCGGTGCGCGTTGCGGTTGCCGCAACATATTCCGTAATTACGGGATCGCCCGGAGTATGAGGCTTGAGGTCTATTTCCGTTGTGTAGGAGCTGTAATTCTGACCGCATACCTTGCAGAAGAGCTTGTTTTCCTGCTGACCTTTTGCCGTGCAGGTGGAATCCTTTATAACGGTCTTTTCAACCTTGCCCTGAGTGTGCGGGAGCATAGGCTGAGTAACCGTGGCGGATTTACCGTATACCTCGCCGCACATGCTGCAGGTGTATTCATCATAATACGCGCCGGTCTGAGTGCAGGTTGCCTCTTTCTCAACAACTCTCTTTATAGAGCCTGTTCTGTGGTAAATCTTAGGAGTTTCCCTATCGGGAGAAACATCATATTCCTCGCCGCAGATAACGCATACAAGCGCATCATATTCAATGCCGGTCTCCTGGCAGGTGGCCTCTTTTCTCGTTCTCGTTACCTTTGTGCCGCTGGGGTGCGCGAGCTTGGCTACAGTTCTCTCCGCGGATTTATTATATTCCGTTCCGCAAGCATCGCATATGTTAGCGTCGTATTCCTTGCCCTCTGAGTAGCAGGTGGCAGCCTCAACGGTTATGGTCTTGCGCGGACCGTTGTGACCCGTCATCGGAAGCTCTCTCTCGTTTTCGCTGTCTATATACTTATTCTTGCAAACCTCGCAGTAAACCTCATCGTGCGCTTTGCCCTTTTCGGTGCAGGTAGCTTCCTTATCGGTAACGGTTTTGACCTCGCCGCGGGTGTGCGGGATCATATCAATATCTTTCGCGTTTTCATTTGTTATGAACTTTTCTCCGCAAACCTCGCAGTAAACCTCATCGTGCTGTTTGCCCTTTTCGGTGCAGGTAGCTTCCTTATCGGTAACGGTTTTGACCTCGCCGCGGGTGTGGTCGGTTTTCGCTATCTCAAGCTCCTTGAGCGTGGTTGGGGTTGTGGCGTCTTCATCCGTAAAGAGCTTTTCGCAAACGGTGCACTTGAAATGCGCCTCATAGCCTACCTTTTGGCAGGTGGCGGGCTGCAATTCTACCGGCGTAACGCTGTGCTTATACGGGTCTCTGAGAGCCGCAAGAGTTGTGGAAGATTTTCCGGCGTCATCGGTGAACAGATCTTTACAATCATTGCACTGATAATGAGCCTTAACGCCGTCCTTTTCCGTCTTGCAATCGGGGGCAACGGCGGGAACGGAAACGATATTCACATGGTTGTTTTCGTCTATCGCGAGTGTGAGGATACCTTTATCCTTGATGAGGCTGCTCTCATTTTTGTTTGAGAAGAGCTCGTGGCACTTGTCGCACTCGTAATGAACATCCACACCTGTTTTAACGCAGGTGGCGGGCTGTTTTGCATGATAAATCGTTATGCTGTGATGCGCTTCTATCTTGAGTTCTTCATCGGAAGCGGGCGTGAGTCCCTTATCATCCGAGAATTGCTTATCGCATCCGCTGCAATAATAGTGCGCTTCTTTACCGTCCACCGTGCAGGTGGCTTCCACCTTATCAACCGGCTTCAAATCGGTGTGATTTGTGGGATCTATGCCGAGCTGCATAGTTGATTCAACGATAATATGCTCGTCTTTGCCGTCCGGATTATTGAAGCAGGTATTGCAGGTTTCGCATTTCCAATATTGCTTATTTCCGCCGTCAACGCAGGTGGGAGTTACGGCAGGAACTTCTCTGATATTGTGAGCCTTCGGCAGCTCGATATCAGTTGCATAAACCTTTTGATTTGTATCGGCTTTCGCGTCGTCCTGAGTGAGATAATACTTGCCGCAGGCGTCGCAATACCAATATTCCTTGTTGCCCACTGCCTGGCAGGTGGGCTCTTTATATTCTGTTTTTACAAGATGCTTATGATTTCCGGGGACGGGAGCTTCGGTCACGGGAGAAGTGAGATAATCTTCACTCATTTTATCCGAATCGGATTTGAACATCTTTTTGCAATTGTTGCAGGTGAAATACGCCTCTGTGCCCGAATCTACGCAGTTGGGAGCTTTTTCGGGAACAGGTGTGAAGTCGTGACCGGTTGCGTCGATTACCTTCGGCGCGTCGAAGCCGGTTTCGTCTGTGAAGTTATCGTTAGTTGAATAATACTTCTTTCCGCAGCTGCCTTCGCCCTCTCTTGTGCACTGCCAGCAGGTTTCGGTGCCGGAAGCAAGGCAGGTGGCGGGTGTGCCCGTTACCTCTGTGAGCACATGCTGCTTGGGTACACGGTAATCATCGCCCGTGAGCTCAACAGTAGCGCTCGCGTTACGGAATCTCTTGCTGCACTGGGTGCACTGATAGCCTATGATACCGTCCGTAGTGCAGGTGGCAGCCCTTGCGCGTGAAACGACGGTTGAGCGACCGGCGGTGTTGTGATGGCCGGCGGATGTTGTATCTATCGGGATAGTAACATTCTTATCTGCTATCTCATCCGTAAGAGAAGAATCGTTGAAATACTTATGGCAATCGTTGCATTCATAATATTGAATGTTACCGGCGGAAACGCATGTTGCGAGAACCTGAGCGTGGAGAGTGTAATCGCCGTGGGAGGCGGGGATAACGATATTATCCATCGGAATCGTTCCGGCATCATCGCTGAAGTTCTTGCCGCAGGTTGTGCAGTAATAGTGCGGAAGTTCGCCGGCCTCGGTGCAGGTTTTCGGCTTTCCGTCGCTGTGCGGCAGCGGGGTGGTTGGGTGCTCCTTGCCGGTGGATTCGATCTTTATCGTTTCATCGGTTGCCGGATTTTCGGCGTCCGCGTCAAAGAATTTTTTATCGCAAACGGAGCAGGTGTAATATTCCTTGTTGCCGTCCGCAATACAAGTTGCGGGTTTGAGCGCCGTCTTATCCGCTACGGGGTCGATGGTGTGGCTCGCCTTTACGGTAAACGAGCTTGCGTCATCCTTCGGATTTTCAAAGCCAACATCGGTGGCGGCATAATACTTGCCGCAAGCCGGGCAATGAACATATGCCGTGTTGCCGTCCGTCATATTGCGGCAGTCCGCCGCTTCTGCGTCGGTGCGATCAAGCGAGCTCTTATGATTTTTGGCATCTATCGCCAATGTCTCGGCGGCAACATTCGTTTCGGTTTCCGCATCAAGATCTTTGAAATATTTAGAGCATTTGCTGCACTGATAATACAGATTATTACCCGTATCTACGCAGTTCGGAGTTTTAGCGGGTATCTCGGTGAGATTGTGGGAATTTTCCGTTTTAAGGTCATCATCATTTGCAACGGGTCTTTCCGCCAGCGAATCATAGAATTTCTTGCCGCAAGAATCGCAGGTGTAATACGCCATCGTTCCCGGCTCTTCGCAGTTGGAGCTGAGCTCGGCTGCGTGAGGAGTAAGCGGGAAGTGGTGAGCGCTTTCATCAATCTTGGTTTCGATTTCAGACGAGGGTATCTCTGCCGCTCCGGGCGCATCGCTTTCAAAATACTTGTGGCAAAGTCCGCACTCATAGCGGTCTTTCTTACCGGGCGTGGTGCAGGTTGCAGGCTCGGCGTTTTGATGAACTACGGCGTGCACCGTGCCGGGGGTTTGAATCTCGGCGAGTATCTCCGCGTCGGTTTCGTAGCCGTCGCCCGTGCCGTCAGCCGTCTTGAAATACTTATGGCAGGGCTCTTTGTAGGTAGCCGAGTTAAGTCCGTCGGGGGTTGAGCGTGATGTTGCACTGATAATATGCGGGATGGTCATAGGCGTTGCAAAGCGCGCCGGTGCTCGCCGCGATCTCTTTCATAGAAGAGCTGTGGTCAAGCTTGGGTATCGTTACCGTTTGGGTGAGCGAATCAATGGACGAGCCGCAATTTTCGCACATCCAAACCCATGTGCAAGAGCCGTCCGACTCGCAGGTAGCCTTAACGGGCTCGCCTTCGGGCATACCCTCGCCCGCGTCATATGCCTGACTGAGCCATTGAACATCATGGTCTATTTGATATTGGTCGTAGCAATTTTGAGTATCCGCGCTGAGCTTATGCTCGGTGAGATTGTGATAGGCGGTAGTGAGAGCATTAGCCTTTACAACCGCGCCGTCGTGATCGGTATAATTAGCCATGGGATAAGCGGCGTTGAATATCGTATCCTCGGCATCCTCAAAGGCTGTGGTAAACGCATTCCACTTATCGGGGCAGTAATGAACATCCGCATCTCCGGCGTCATAGGTATCCATCGTATCTTTAATAGCATTACGAAGGGTGTCGTATCCGTCGGCGTTTTTCCCGCTTACGGCGTTGTTTATACCGTCAACAGCGCTTTTAATCGAGTTGCCAATAGCGCCGACCTGACTGTCAAGCGTGGAAACAAGCGTGGCTTCATTCGTGCCGCTCGCGGTGACCTTGCCGTTGTAATCGTAATTCATCGCGGTTTCCAAGGCGGTAAACAAAGAGGTGAGACCGCCTTCATCGTAATTGGCAACATTCTTGAGGCAGTCCTTAACGCCGTTGCCTCTTACGGTGTCTATAAGCGCCTTATAATTTATAACATATAAATATGCATTGCCGTTGATCGTGCCTGTAATATCGTTATTCCAAGCAGTGCCGTTGTTGTTGGGGACCTCGTTAGAGCCTGCGTAAAATGTAAACGATGGGTAGAGATGCTCAACATAGTCGTTGGAATTTGCGGGCCTTACATAATTTATATATGTTGCGGCGTAGGAATTACCAAGTCTGTTTGATGATAACCAGTTTGTATTATTATAGTGTGAGGAAGTACCCGTATTTGAGGTTGAGGATGTTGTGAGTTGTGTGCCTCCATCATAATAGTTCCATGTGTAGTCTCGTGTCTGAAGGTAAGTTCCTCCGGTGCCCTGCCCGGTAGTCCAGTTTCTTGTTATCGAGAGGTTGCTGTTATTTACAACCGCGCCGTAAAAATAGCGATGGGAAGCCTGAGAGCCCGTACCTCTCGCGCCGACAAGAACGGGGAAAGTGGGCGTTGTCACGCCGTCATAAACAAGGACCTAAATGGGATATGTGAGCTCAAATATCGTGCTCTTATCGCTGTCGCGGTTAGCGTCGCCACGGCCGTAAGAATCGTGGTTATAATTCTTTTCAAGCCATAACAGATTCTTAAATTCGTTCTTTATGGGACCTTTTCCGTCTTTGGTTTCGCCCCAAGTCCTATCGTCTTGCCCATCGGACCCCTGCCACATACGGTCGCCGTCCGCCATATTGTTGCCGGTTACGGTTTTGGGATTCCAAACAGTGAGCGAATTGGTGGAATTATCCAAATTGGTTATATAAGACTGAATGGAAGTACTCGAAAGCGCCGTGGTATTATCACCCAGAATATATCGGTCATACGCTCTGCTGAGCGTCATATAACGCTCCTACGCCTGGGAAAGATTATACTGCCCATCTACAATATTGGCATAAATATTTCCGTCGCCGATTTTATCTTCAAATCTTTTCAACGCATCTTCCATCTGCGTTCTCATTCCCCAAGTATCGCGCGCGTAAGCCTTAGGCGTTGACAAAACGGACGCAACGCAAACAGACGCGGCAACGATAAACGCGATTGCAAAGAACGCTATACGCTTACCTGTTTTACTCCTCATTTTAATGACCCCCAAAATAAAATATTAAGGTAAATGTTACTAAGCCTCTTTTCAGAGGCTATTATCCAAATGTAATTATAGCACCTCTCCCACAAAAAAAATCAAGTGCTTTCGGCAGGATTATTTTAACTATTTTTCATAGTATTTTTGTGCAGATTTACTAAATTTTGTTAAATTTGCATATTGCACGAAAATCAAAAAACGCTTGCCCGAGGGAAAAAGATTTTAAAAAAAAGGCAAAAACCCCTTGACGATACCGTGTACCGTCAAGGGGTAAAAAGTAATTTTGCGCAAATTCGCGCGCAAAGATTTTATTTTGTTCGGCTTACCTCGGCTATACCTGCGTTTCGCTGAGCGTTATGCCCGCGATATTCGGGGCGAAGGTCTCGCTGCCGTTAAAGCTGTTTGAGCCGTCGTTTGTGAGCGTTATCGCATTATTTCCTTTTGAAAGCTCCACATTAAATGTGACGGTTGTGAAATTATCCCAGCTGTATGTATTTCTGCAATACTCATTTTGCTTTTTGCCGTTTATGCCAACGGTGATAAAATCCTCCATGAGATCTATATTATAGCTGTGAACGCCGTTTTCGTGGTTATTGGCGTATAGCACAGTCATTTTATATATTCCGCTTTCGGGAACGGAAACATTATAGCTCGCCGAGCCGCCCTTTGAGGATATGCCGCCGATATAATCCGTTTTTGAAACATGGCTCGCGTCGATATGCGCCTTGCCGCCGAGCTTCGCGCCGTTCGGCTCAAGCTCGATTTGAAACGCCTGCTTTACGGAGGGCTTTACGGTCAGCTCCGAAATACCCGCGGCGGAAACATCTATATAGTTGAGCCCCCTGCGCAGAAATACGGTCGCCTTTCCGTCCGCCGCGGTGACGGCGGGCGCGCCGTCCACAAAGAGCGGGAGGTTTTTATCGGTTTTTACATCGTAATATCCGTCTGCGGGGGAAACGGCAAGATACGAGGTGACGGAATCGGTGGTCCTGTCCGCGTCGCTCATAACGAACACATCGGCGTCGCTTTGAGTTTTTCTCACAAGCAGCGAATCAAGCGCATATGTGCCGTCGTTATGCGTAAGGCGCAGTTTCTTTCTGCCGTCCGTAAGCTGGAGCGTAATGGTTTTTGAGGATGTAAGCTCGCTTCTTATAGTATTTTCAAGGGCAAGCACGCTTTCCTGATTATCTATATTCATATTAACATAGGTGTGCGTTCTGTCGTCCGCGCTCTGCCTGCCGTTTTCATCAAACGGCCCGTCGTTTGAATTGCCGTAAACAAATGTGAAATCGTAGCTGCCGTCGTCGGGGATATCAACAACTATCTCAACGCCGTCGCCGTCATTCTCCATTCCGCCTACCATTCCCGCTATATCGCCCGTGGTGGCGTAGGCGCTGTCGTAAGTATAGGCGTTGCCCAAAAGCGTGCCCTGCTCAAATTCATAGCGGGTGTAAAGATTATTGTTTTCAAAATACCCGTCGTTTTCATCCGCCTCCCTTATCTCAACATAATAGGCGGTGTTTGAATCCATATCGTCGAGATTTACGCTTATGCTTGACGAGCATTTTGTTGTGTATGTTTTAAGCACCTCGGGGGCGTAAACCTTGCCCTCGATGCCTTGATATGTTACGGCGCTTACGGTGACGCAAACCTTTTTGCCGTAAAGCGCGGTGTCTTTAAGATTTTTGACCTTGACCGCGCCGCTGTAATCAGCGCCGGAGGCAAGTATCCTTATCTCGTCCTTATCATCGCTCAAAGAGCCTATCGCGAGAAATTGCTTATAGCGAAGCTCCCTTTTCTCCCTCAACGCCTTTTCAAGATCGGAATGGAAAAGATCGTGCATTTTTATCGCCATTGCCTGCCCGTCCATCTCGGCATACCAGCGATAGACCCACCACGCGGAGTTGGGCGTGTTGTAATCCGCCGCCGTGCTGCAAAGATTATTCGCGAGAAGCCAATACGCCTGATCGGCATATACCCTTGAGGTCTCTATCTGCGTGATATATTTCGCCATTGTGTTGGGATTACCGTTATCCTCCATTTTGCCGTACTCGGTGATGATGATGGGGGTATCGGCGGAAATGCCGTATTTCTCCTCGGTGGCTCTGAATTCGTTTACATGCGCCTGCCAATGATAAATGGAATACTCGCCAAGCTCGTGATATATCATAACATCGGGCACGCAGGCGTTATCGTGGGCGTATTTCAAAAAGCCCTCGTTCTTTTCAAGATTATAATCCATATATCCCGGTCCGCCGATAAGCCCGTCGGGGTCGAGCGTTCTTACATAATCATAGGTCAGCTTCCACGCCTCATAGAAATTCTGCCTGCCCGCGTCGTCGAACGCGTGCCAGCCGCCGCCGTCCTCGCCGGTCATCCAAGTGCCAAACCAAACGCCGTTGTCGCATTCGTTATAAAGGCAGTAAACAATCTTTTCGTGATAATAGGAATTTTTTATCTCATTGACCGTTTTTTCTATCATCGGAAAATATACAGTGGTGATATACTCACGCCAATCGTACTTCCCCGCTTTTTTCATCTCGGTGATGTTTTGGTCGTCGTAATACCAGGTGGAGTACATATCCTGAAGATAAACGATGAGATATTCGCAATCGCCGCCCTCCATAGCCTGAGCCGCGACATCGCCCATTTCGCCTATCGGGTGCTGGAGACCGCCCTGAGTTTTGGTGGCGAGCGAGGTGAGGTCGATGCTCTCTACCATATTATAGGAGGGAACGCCGTCCTCCGCTATACCGTAAAGGAAGCCGGAAGCTCCGCCCATAACTTCGCCGGTGGGGTTTCCCGCGTCAAAAATCACGGTGGGCTTGTAAAAAATGAAAAATGTGCCGAAAGCAAAGGCTATCACAAGCACGGCGATGATTATGCCCGATAATATACCTTTAATTATCTTCTTGCTCTTCTTCTTGCTCTTCACTCGTTTCTTCCTCCTCGATAAAGCACAAATTTATGGCGTGCTTTTCCACTTTGAAATTCACTTCGCTGTAGTCGAAATTTTCGCCGTCGCAATTGCCGAGCAGGGCTTTTCCGTCGGTAGACCATATCCTGCCGCCTACCATCTTCCCGTATCTCGCCTTATCCGTCGCTCCCTCCAGCGTTCCCGCGTTATATTTTGGAATGAGCGGAAGCGCCTCGGCAAGATTTACCGGCCCTACAAGCGCGAAATCGAGAATGCCGTCGTCCAGCTTTGAATTGGGCGCGGGGCAAAAGCCGCCGCCGTAATAGCTGGCGTTGCATATGGCAAACAGGGTATAATCTATCGGCTCGCCCTGTATTTTATAGGGATTTCCCTGAGCGTCTATACAATCAAGATCAACATTTATCTGATATTTCAACGAGCCCATAAGACTGGGGACTATGGCGATATTATATGCCTGATGACCGAGGAATTTGACTCTGTCCGCCAGCTTTTTGCCGATGGTCTCCACCTTCGTATCAAGCCCGTAGCTCATTACATTTATGCATTTTTCGCCGTTATAGTCTATAAGGTCTATCGGCTTTACCTTATATTTGAGCTCCCCCGTATGTAATCCGAACGCCTTGACTATCCCCACGGGGTCGAGCTTTTTGCTGTTGTAGAGCTTTTTGCAAAAATCGTTTCCCGTGCCGAAAGGCAGTATCATAAGCGGGGTGGGAGTGTGCGCAAGCGCGTTTGCCGCTTCGTGAACGGTGCCGTCGCCTCCGCAGGTGACTATAACGCAATCGTCGCCGTATTGCTCGGCGTATTTTCTCGCTATATCCTTTGCGTGCCCCGAATATTCCGTTGACTCGATTATCATTTCGGCTCCGTCTTTCCAGCGAAACGCCGACTGCACCTCCTTGAAAAGAAGCTGCTTTTGCTTTGTGCCCGCGATGGGATTTTCAATAAACACATATTTCATTTTGATATTCCCCTTTTATCACATTACTTTCGTGCCGCCGACGGGGCGAACGATAAGAACATGGCAGTTGCCGATGCCGAAAATGTTTTCCATAGCCGTTCTGTAATCCTCAAGCATTTCATTGGGAACAAAAGCCTGAATCGTGCCCGCGAAGCCGCCGCCGTGAACGCGGTAAGCTCCCTTGCCCTTCAGAATATCCTCCGTAACGCAAAGCGCGAGCGAAAGCCTCTGCTCCGTGGGGCTTGAGGGAGAATAAACATTTTGGTTATACATATAAGACGATCTGCCGCTTTCAACGATTATCTCCTTAAACGCTTCAAAATCGCCGTTTTCAAGAGCGTTTACCGCCTTTTCAACGCGGATGTTTTCATTGTAAAAATGATACGCGCGAAGCAGCGCCCTTTCGCTCACCTTGCCGAAAAGCTTTGGAACGGCTTTTTTGAAATCCGCAAAAGCTATTTCACGCAAAACGCTCTTGCCCATCGCCCTCGCAACGCTTTCCATATCGCCTCTTACGGCGGCGTAATCATCGGTGAGGTCGCTGTGGCTGCCGCCCGTATCAACAATGCAAAGGGAATATCCGCTTGACGAAAAATCGAAATCCACCTTTTTGATAACGGGATTTTCGGTTGATTTGAAATCTATCGTAACAAATGTGCCGACGGAGGACGCCATTTGGTCGAGCAGACCGCTTGGCTTGCCGAAAAATACATTTTCGCTGTATTGCGCTATTTTGGCAATATCTACCGGATTTATCGCGCCGTCGTTAAACAGATATGATATGCTCGTCCCCAGCAGCACCTCGAACGCGGCGGAGGATGAAAGCCCGCTGCCGCCCATAACATCGGAGGTGGTGACCGCGTCAAAGCCGCCTATCTTATAGCCGATATCCTTGATTTTCGCGATAACGCCCCTCACCATCGCGGTGGAGTGGCCGAACTCCGTTTCATCGGGCAGCAGCCTGCCGAGATCGACAACATTCATCGCGTGACCTATCGACTGCACCCTAACCGTGTTGCAATCGCTTACGGCGCATACCGCTATCGCGTCAAGATTTACAGACGCGGCAAGCACCTTGCCGTTGTTGTGATCGGTATGGTTGCCGCATACCTCCGTTCTTCCGGGGGCGGATGTTATTATAACATCCCTGTCGTTTCCGAAAATGTTGATAAATTCCTTCAATGTGTTTATGTAGCGTGTTTTTTGCGATTCTACCGCGCTGTCAAACACATAAACGGCTTTCAGCTTTTCGTCCGTCTTTCCCGCGGCAATAGCCTCAATGTATTCCTGTGGTTTCATTATATTCTCCTTTCAGTGCGGCGCGGCGGTGCGCGCCCACTGTCATAATACTATCTTGTATTTTTGCTTTTGCTGGGAATAGAGCAAAAGCGTCTGCGTCATCTGGCGCGATTTTATTCCGTAGAAAATATTGAAAATAAGACTTGTTATTCCCGTTACGGAAACGATTATTATAAGCAGGATTATAAACTGCTTTGAAAACGGATTGAATATCTCCGCCCCTATCCTTGTGTATATATACATCATAGGTGAAAAGCCGAGAACGCTCAGAGCCCAAAATTTGATAATATCATAGTGCATAGAGCCGTAGAGTATGGAAATCATCGCGGGCGGTATCGACGGCACGAAGCGCGACGCGAGAAGAACATACGGATTTCCCGAGCCCTTGAACAGTATCCATTCCTTTAAAAACCTTGCTCTGCGGGCGTTTAACAGCACGGTTATGAGCCCCGCGCCCATCCAGCTTCCCTCAAAATATTTCACAAGGTAATATATGGATATACCGGCGGCGTTTATGATAAGAGCCGTAGGCGTTGAGAAAACCGCGCCGGGTATAACGCACAAAAAAGTCAGCGGCAAGGGCAAGCGGCATTTTGCGATATACAGAGCGAAAATGCACAAAAGCACCTCAAGCTTAGTATCAAGCCCGATAACGGCGCTTTCCAGCTTCGCAAGCCATTTTATAATGGCGTCAAACCTCACGGTAAGGCTCGGCTGCTTATAAAGACATATTGAAAGAAACACCAAAAGCGCAACGGTGATGAGTATTATGATAACGGATATAAGCTCCGTTTGATATCGTTTTGCTTTTTTCAAGCGCCAAGCCCTCCTTTCTTCGATTTGAGCAAAGTTATTTTATAAATATTCGTGATAATTTCCGAGGAATTTGAAATCGGGAAGCTCCGACGACAGCGCGCAGAGCAGATCTATTGTGGTCTCATCCTTTATATTGCCCATTAGATCGGCATAAAAATAATAATTGAAATCGCCGTTTCCTATCGGGCGCGACTCTAATTTCGTAAGGTTGAGCCCCGCCATCGAAAACCTGCCGAGCACTCTGTAAAGCGAGCCTGTTTTGTGGGATTCGGGAATTGTGAATATAAGCGAAATTTTATCCGCATTCTTTTCAATTAACAGCTTTTTGGAAATTACGATAAATCTCGTTCTGTTATTACTTATATTTTGTATTTCTTTTTTTAGAATTTTTAAACCGTATTTTTTTGCCGCCTCTGTCGGGCATATGGCGGCAATATCCGTTCTGCCGCTTTCGGCAATATACTTTGCGGCCGCGGCGGTATTTGAATAGTTCACGCCCGTAAATCCGAAATCATTGAGGAATTTTGAGCACTGCGCCAGCGCCTGCGGGTGGCTGTAAACCTTTTCTATATCCTCATATTTCGCGCCCTCGGCGGCGCAGAGATAATGATGAATCTCAAGCGAATATGAGCCCAGCACAAAAAACTTATATCTCATAACAAGGTCGTAAGTTTCGTGGACGGAGCCGACGGTGGAATTTTCTATCGGTATTACGCCGAACTGCGTTTTTCCCGTATTCACCGCCTCGAAAACATCCTCAAAACGCTTGCAATATTCTATCTTCCCTTTGGGGAAAAGCCTTCTCGCCGCCATATCGGTGTTTCCGCCGTAAACTCCCGCGCAGGCGACAGAGCCGAGGCTTTCGGCAAGCTCCTCGTTCGTCACGGCGGCGTTCACCAGCTCACGAAGCTCCTGCCCGCCGCCCATAATTTTATGCTGGAGGGCGCGGGAAGCGTCCATCATAGCGGCAAAAACCGTTGCCACCGTGTTGCCGTGCTCGCCGCATTTTTTATGAACATCGTCAAGAATTTCCCGTTCGCGCTTTTCGTTTAGAACAGGCAAGCCCCTTTCCACCTTATACTGCGCGACCTGCTTTGAAATCTCCATCCTCTTTATCAAAAGAGGTATCATCTGCTCGTCAATATCGTCTATCTGCTTTCTCAAATCAAGTAAATCCATACTTTTTAACTGTCCTCTTACAAATCACAAAATCATATCAAGCAGCACCAGAGCGGTCACCGCCTCGATAACGGGTACGGCTCGCGGCACTATGCAGGGGTCGTGGCGACCCTTTATCTCAAGCGTTTCGTTTGTCATAGCTTTGAGGTCAACGCTTTTCTGAGGCATTGATATCGAGGGCGTGGGCTTTATCGCCGCCGCAAATACTATCGGAGCTCCGTCGGTCATTCCGCCGAGGATACCTCCGTTATGGTTTGTCAGCAGACGAACGCTTCCGTCTTTTATCTCATAGCAGTCGTTTGCCTCGCTCCCTGCCATCTTCGCGAAGCCGAAGCCCTCGCCGAATTCAACGCCCTTTACCGCGGGGACGGCAAACAGCGCCGCGCTCAGGCGGCTTTCGACCGTGTCGAATATATTTCCGCCTGCTCCAACGGGCATACCTATGGCGGCGCATTCTATCACTCCGCCGACGGAGTCGCCGCGAATCCTCGCGCTTTCGACCGCCGAGCGCATATCGGCTTCCCTTTTCGTGTCGATCAGTGAAAACGAACTTTCTGAAAGTCTTTCAAGCAGGTTTTCGGAGATATCGTTTTTATCAAATCTTTTGTCGCTCACTCCGCCGATTTCAGCGATATGCGCGCCGATTTTAACGCCCTTTTCCTCAAGAATTTGCTTGGCTATCGCTCCCGCAAAAACTATCGGAGCGGTGAGACGGCCGCTGAAATGCCCGCCGCCTCTTATATCGTTGTGACCGCCGAATTTGATGAAAGCGGGGTAATCGCTGTGACCCGGGCGCGGGATAGCGGAAAGAGCGCCGTAATCTTCGCTTTTGGCGTTTGTGTTTTCTATCTGCATCGCAAGCGGCGCGCCGGTGGTGACGCCGTCAAGAACTCCGCTTATTATATGCGGCGTGTCATCCTCTCTGCGCTTTGTCGCCGTTTTATCCCTGCCGGGAGCGCGGCGTTCCATTTCCTTTTCTATTTTTTCCATATCAAGCTTTACGCCCGCCGGCAGACCGTCTATAACACAGCCTATCGCCTTTCCGTGGCTTTCGCCGAAAACGGACAGCTTGATTTTATTTCCCATCACTGATGACATTGGCTTTTCCTCCGAGCCTGTTATAATCCTCAAAAAATGAGGGATATGTTTTATTTATACTGTGCGCATCGTCTATCTCCGTTTTGCCGTGCGCGAAAAGCGCCGCCACGCTGAATGCCATAACTATCCTGTGGTCATTATAACCGCAGAGACTTGCGCCTTTTACCTCGCCGCCGGTAATTATCATACCGTCAGGAGTTTCCTCAACATCAACGCCCATTTTTTTGAGATTTGAGGCAACGCTCTCTATTCTGTCCGATTCCTTGAATCTGAGTCTCCCCGCGCCCGTGATAGTCGTTTTACCCTCGGCAAACGCCGCTGTAACGGCGATGGCGGGAACGGTATCGGGAATTTGCGTTACATCAACATTTATGCCGCGCAGTTCTTTTTTTCTGCATCTTACGCCTTCGCCGCAAAACTCAATTTCCGCTCCGAATCGCCGTAAAATATCGGTTATTTCCTTATCGCCCTGAGGGGAATCGGGGTCAAGACCCGTTACGGTAACATCGCCGCCGACAGCTCCAGCGGCAAGGAAAAACGCCGCGTGCGACCAATCGCCCTCAACTGTATAATCCCTTTTTCTGTAATGCTGAAAGCCCTTTATAAACCAGCCCTTTTCCGTTTCGGCTATCTCGATGCCGTAATCGTGCAGAACACTTATCGTTAAATCGACATACGGCTTGCTTTCAAGCGGAGAGGTGAGGATTATCTCGCTGTCCTCCTCCAAAAGCGGCAAAGCGAAGAGCAGCCCCGATATATACTGCGAGCTTATGTTGCCCGCTATCTCATACGAGCCGCCCGTGAGCCGACCCTCAATTGAAACGGGGAGCTTTCCGCCGGTTGAAACGCATTTTACCCCGTGCTCCTCAAAAAGGCGCAGATATTCGCCTATGGGGCGTTCGGGGAGCCTGCCGGAGCCTGTGAATGTGACGCTTTTTCCAAGCGCCGCCGCGACCGGCATCGTAAATCTGAGCGTATTGCCCGACTCTATGCAGTTGATCGTCTTGCTGCCGTTTTCAAGCCCCGAAACGGCGCTTTTCATAGCCTCCATATCCTTTGAGGCGATTATCGGCTCAACCTTTCCCCCGCCCGCGAGAAAAGAGCAAAGGAGCGCCCTGTGCGCGGTCGATTTGCTCGGAGGCAGGGCGATCTCGCCATGCAGCCGTGAATTTTCAAGTAATACTCTGCTCATTTTATAAACCGAAAAATTCCTCTGTTTTATCGTTTTTGACCGGGTGGATAAAGCTCGTTCCGATTTTCTCAAGCAAAACAAATTTTATCCCCGTTCCCGAGCGTTTTTTATCGCTTCCCATAGCCGCGACAACATCTTTAAGCTGATATGGGCAATCGGTTTTCATACCGTATTTATCAAGCAATTTTTTTATTCTTTCGGCTGTTCCGCGTTGCGTCAGCCCCGCGTTTTCGCCCGCTTCGGTTATAAGAAGCATACCTATTCCGACTGCCTCGCCGTGAGATATTTCGGTAAATCCGCCCAATTTTTCTATTCCGTGACCCGCCGTGTGACCGAAATTCAGGAGAGCTCTCTCCCCCGTTTCCTTTTCATCGCGCTCTACTACGCCGCGCTTTATATCAACGCATTCAAATATGAGCTCCTCAATGAAATCCCGCGGGTCTTCCCTCTCAAGTCTTTCAAAAAGCTCGGGCGATTTTATGCAGCCGTATTTTATAACTTCGCCCATTCCGTCCCTGAAATAATGCTCTGTGAGAGTATCGAGCGCATTCGGGTCTATCAGCACAAGCGCGGGCTGATGAAACGCGCCGCAGAGGTTTTTGCCCTGCGGCAGATCAACGCCCGTTTTGCCTCCTACGGACGAATCGACCTGCGAAAGCAAAGTCGTTGGTATCTGCACAAATTTTATTCCTCTTAAATATATTGCCGCCGCAAATCCCGCCGTATCGCCGCAAATTCCGCCGCCGAGAGCCACAACAATATCCTCTCTTGTAAGAGCGCAGTCGGCAAGAAATTCAACGGCTTTTATTGCCGTGGCGGTAGTTTTCGAGGCTTCGCCCGCCGGAAAAACATAGCAGAAAACAGCAAAGCCCTCGCTTTCAAGGCTTTTTTGCACCGTTTCAAGATAAAGGGGCGCAACATTCGTATCGCTTATAATAGCCGCCTTTTTGGCGTTCGTAACTTTTCTTATATATTTTCCGCATTCCCCCATTATACCCTTTTCAATGAGAATATCATAGGGACTGCCCACATTCACGGTCAGTTTTTTCATCAGCCTATTTCCTCTTTTATCCTGTTTGCCTCGCTCATCATTTTAAGGAGCGTTTCCCTGTCCTCTTCACAGATAGCGGCTCTGAATTTCTCAAGATTATCAACAAGGTCGTCTATTTCTCTTATCAGCGGCTCCTTGTTGGCTATGAAAAGCTCGCTCCACATCTCGCCGTTTATCCTCGCCACGCGGGATACATCCCTGTAAGAGCCCGCCGAAAAGCCCGTGTGCTGCGGCGCGAGGGGGCTTAAAACATATGAGCAGGCGAGAACATGGGCTATCTGTGAAGTGAAAGCTATCATCTCGTCGTGATGCTCGGGAGTGGTGACGACCGTGCGGGCAAAGCCCATCTCCTTCGCAAGCTCGATAAGCGTATCTGTTTTTGATTTCGGCGCGTTCGTGGGAGTGCATATAAAAGAGGCGTTGTCAAACAAAGTGGCAAGGCTCGCGTCATAGCCCGAAACCTCGCGCCCCGCCATAGGGTGCGCGCCTATATATGTAAAATCAAAATCCTCTTTTTCAAGCGCTCTGCATATTTTGGTTTTTATTCCGCAGCTATCCGTAACGATACTGCCTTTTTTGAACTGTTCCCTGTGCTCCAGCACGAATGGCACTATCGCGTCCGTATAAAAATTGATTATAGTTATATCCGCCTGCGGGATAAGAGTATCAAGGCTGCCCGTTTCGTCAATAACGCCGTCGGCAAGCGCTTTTTGCGCCACGCTTTGCGTTCTGTTCCAGCCGAGAACATAATGATGTGTATTCTTCTTCAACGCTTTCGCGATACTCGCGCCGATAAGCCCGAGACCGGCCACAAGAATTTTCATACATACTTCCACCAATACATAGTTTCCACTATATGATAATACATATTTTGCGGGAAATCAAGGAAATATAAGATTAAATAATTATAAACTAAGAGCGCAAGTTTTAATATGACTTTGCGGCGGAAAACGCCGCAAAGTCAAAGCTCCCGATTTTGGCTAATACTATAATGCACAAAAATTTGAGAGAACAGATTGCTGAACGCCGGCAGACTTCGGGAAACAGTTTGAGGCCGCCCGCATTTTTGCGGACGGCCTCGTTAAGCAAGGCTTTGTGGGGGAGCCTATCGCTTAAAACGCATTTATTTTTTATTGCGCAACAAAATTATAACTTAATTGAGTATTATTGTCAATACTTAGTAAAAGTAATTTTTTATACGGTAGTTTTTTCAATACAGATATTAACTATATTACCGCTCAATATAATAGTAAAATAAATTCAAAAGGGGTGTATTTTATGGACGCAAAAACGAGAATAAAGGAGCTTATGAAAGCGAAAAACATCACCGAATATAGGCTTGCCAAACTCAGCGGTCTTTCGCAGAGCACGCTTTCAAATCTTTTCAACAGAAACACCGCGCCGACAATACCCACCGTTGAGGCGATATGCGCGGGGCTGGGCATAACGCTGGCTCAGTTTTTCTGCGACGATTCAAACGAATCCCCGATATATCTCACAAAAGAACAAAAGGAATTTTTTAACGACTGGCTGGCGCTTACCGCGGAGCAGAAGGATATTGTTGAAAGGATAATAAAATCGTATAAAAGCGCAAATTAACCCGCACCGGCGTAAAGCCGGGTGCGGGCTTTCTTTCGGAATAATCGGCAGAAATTATTTCACAAGGCGGACATTATTGAGCTTAAGATCCTCAACATCGGGTGAAACGCTTTGACCGCTGAAACGCAGAAGTTCAAGATTTTCAACATTTTCCGCGTCTATGGCGTGCTTATACGCGGGGCAGAGATTTCCCCAGCGTGTTTTTGTTTTCATAATAGTTACATTTTTGGCATATCTGAGGAAGAATGCCGAGTTATCGTACTTTTCGACTCCCCAATCGAGGCAGGGGCGCAGATCGTAGAGCCCGCAATCCCATTTGCTCGTTTTTGAAAGCTCAATATCGCAGTTTTCAAATGTTATGTTTTCAATGATATTATCGGGGCTGCCGTGAACGAGCACGCCGTTTTCGCCCTTTGCGGTTATATTGAAAAATCTTATGTTCTTTATGCTGCCGCTTTTCGTGTTTTCATCTCGGTTGAAGGTGGTTATCGTAACGGGCTCGGCAGTGCCCCACCAATCGGGGCAGAAGCGGCGCGTCTCGATAATTATATTTGAGTAGGAGACATTTTCAACATTGCCGCCGTCTCTTATCTGAATTGAAAGCCCCCTGTTTGAGCGGCTGATTATGCAGTTTGAAACTATTATGTTTCTGAAATCGCCCACTCCCTCAGTGCCGATTTTTATCGCGGCGGAGGTGGAAACAAGCGTGCAGCCGTCTATGATTATGTTTTCCGTAGGACCGTACTCGGAATTGCCCTTGGAGGTTTTGAGGCATATGCAGTCGTCCGCGCAGGTTATGTGGCAGCCGAGTATTCTCACATTAGAGCAGTGGTCGGGATCGATACCGTCGCTGTTTGCAACATCAAGGTCGTTGAGTATTCTTATCCTGTCGATAAGCACATCGTCGCATCCCGCCGGGTGCAAGGTCCAGAAAGGAGCGTCAACTACCGTGAAATCCTTAAATGTGATATGGTCGCTTTTTTCTATGTAGATAGCCGTTGGGCGCGGGTAAAATTCGCCGGTTACATAATATCTGTCCTTACGCTGAACAAAGGCGTGACCGTTTGCGTCTATCGTGCCCTCGCCGCTTATTGTGCATCCGTGCGCCTCGTAGCCGTAAATGAATACAAAGCTCGGCTTGCCCGTAACGGGGTTGCCGATAAGCGCCGTTTTGGGGTCGTTTATCAGCTTGTTGGGGCGAATGTAGCCGTTAATATCCGCAGTGGCTTTTAATACCGCGCCTTTTTGAATATGCAAATCCACATTTGCCCTTATCATTACGGAATCGCTGTAAAAAATATGACCGCTCTGGAGAACTACCCTGCCGCCGCCGTTTTGGAAGCAGTCGTCAATGGCATGCTGAATGGCAAAAGCGTCGTTCGTAACTCCGTCGCCCGCAGCGCCATACTGTAAAACATTGTATTCTTTCATTATCTTTCACCGCCGTTTAAATTCTATTGAAAATCATACCACAGAAAAGGTTATTTGACAAGTATATCAAGTTATGGTATTATCTCATTGATGAATATTTTTTATAAAGCTGCCACGCTTTCCTCAGTCCAACGGAAGGCAATGACGGCTCATTTTTTGTGAAAAACGGGTGAATTTTTATGAAGAAATACGATGTGGCGATAGTCGGCGCCGGTCCGGCAGGCATCTTCACAGCCATAGAGATGATAAAGCGAGACTCTAAAAAAAGCGTTATCATCGTTGAAAAGGGAAAGGCTGTGGAAAACAGAAAATGCCCCAAATCCGTTACGGGAAAATGTACGAGCTGCAAGCCCTACTGCCATATCACCACGGGCTTTTCCGGCGCGGGGGCTTTTTCGGACGGCAAGCTCTCCCTCTCCTATGAGGTGGGCGGCGACCTGCCGTTGCTGATAGGCGAAGAAAAGACGCAGGAAACAATAGACTACACCGATAGGATCTACCTTGAATTCGGGGCGGACACCCATGTTGAGGGCGTAGGCAACTCCGAGGAGGTTAAGGAGATAAGAAAGCGCGCCATACAGGCGGGGCTCAAGCTTGTTGACTGCCCCATACGCCACCTCGGCACGGAAAAGGCGCAGGAGCTCTATTTATCCATCGAGAAATATCTGCTCGAGCACGGTATCGAGATAATGTTTGACAGCCAGTGCAGCGACCTTATACTCGACGGTGAAAAATGCCTCGGCATAAGAGTGACCGGCAAAAACGGACAGCAGGAGATTTTCGCCGAGCACACGGTTGTGGCAACAGGCAGGCGCGGCGCTGATTGGCTTGAGCAGCTTTGCACCGACCACGGCATAGCCCACCAGCCGGGCACGGTCGATATCGGCGTTCGCGTTGAGGTACGCAACGAGGTAATAGAAAAGGTAAACAAGGTGCTTTACGAATCAAAGCTTGTAGGATACCCGAAGCCATTTAAAAATAAGGTGCGCACCTTCTGCCAAAATCCCGGCGGCTTTGTGGCGCAGGAAAATTACGACAATGACCTTGCCGTTGTAAACGGTCATTCCTACAAGGAACTTAAAAGCGACAACACAAACCTCGCAATCCTCTGCTCGCATAATTTCACAGAGCCGTTCAATCAGCCCATAGCTTACGCGCAAAAGGTGGGCGAGCTCACAAATATGCTCGGCGCGGGGCATATCCTCGTTCAGCGCTTCGGCGATATTCTTGACGGCAAGCGCACATGGCAAAAGGAGCTTTCCCGCTCCAATGTAAAGCCCACGCTGCCGGACGCGGTGGCGGGCGATATAACGGCGGCTATGCCGTACAGGGCAATGATAAACATAATCAATTTTATTCAGGCGGTGGATCATGTTGTGCCGGGATTCGCGGGAGCGGAGACCCTGCTATACAGCCCGGAGCTCAAATTCTATTCAAACCGAGTGAAAATGGACTCCGATTTTAATACGAACATAAAGGGGCTGCACTGCCTCGGCGATTCCAGCGGGTGGACGAGAGGTCTTATGATGGCGAGCGTTCACGGCGTGCTGATGGGCAGACTTCTTGCCTGACAATGTCAAAACCGTTCTTCCTATTATGCAGAGGAAGAGCGGTTTTATTCATTTTTAGTGAAAAATTATACACAATTTCCGTATATTTCTTTGAATATTTGTATATTTATACGAACATCGGTTTTTTTCTTGACTATGCCACGAGGCGTATATATAATGATTATCAGTAAAATTTCTAAGGAGATAAACAGATATGGAAAAAGAAATCAAAAAGGTTGTTCTCGCCTACAGCGGCGGACTTGACACTTCAATAATAATTCCGTGGCTTAAAGAAAACTACAACAACTGCGAGGTAATAGCCGTAAGCGGCGATGTCGGTCAGGGAACTGAGCTTGACGGCCTTGAGGAAAAGGCGATAGCCACAGGCGCTTCAAAGCTCTATATCGAGGATTTGAAACAGGAATTTGTTGACGATTACATTATTCCCACCGTTCAGGCGGGCGCGGTATATGAAAATCAGTATCTTTTAGGCACTGCGTTCGCACGCCCGATAATCGCCAAAAGGATCGTTGAGATATCAAAAGCCGAGGGCGCCGACGCTATCTGCCACGGCTGCACGGGCAAGGGCAACGATCAGGTTAGATTTGAGCTCGCGATAAAGGCCTTCGCCCCCGAGATGCAGATAATCGCCCCGTGGAGAACTTGGGAATTTAAAAGCCGCGAGGAGGAGATAGAATATGCCGAAAAGCACAATATTCCTCTTAAAATAAACAGGCAGACAAATTATTCAAAGGATAAAAACCTCTGGCATCTGAGCCACGAGGGTCTTGACCTTGAAGATCCCGCAAACGAGCCGAAATATGACGAAATTCTTGAAATGGGCGTTTCTCCCGAAAAAGCGCCCGACAAGGCTACCTATCTCACCCTGCATTTTGAAAAGGGCGTGCCCACCGCTATAGACGGCGTTGAGATGAACAGCGTTGACCTTGTAAACAAGCTCAATAAATTGGGCGGCGAAAACGGCTGCGGGCTTGTTGATATGGTTGAAAACAGGCTTGTCGGAATGAAGAGCCGCGGCGTCTATGAGACTCCGGGCGGCGCGATCCTCTACAAGGCGCACGAGACGCTTGAGCAGATCTGCCTTGACAGAGAGACTCAGCATTACAAATTCCTCATAGCCAACAAATTTGCCGAGGTCGTCTACTTCGGTCAGTGGTTTACCCCGCTCAGGGAGGCTCTTTCGGCATTCGTTGCCTCCACTCAGCAGAGGGTCACGGGCGATGTTAAAATCAAGCTCTACAAGGGCAACATTATAAATGTCGGCGTCACCTCGCCCTACAGCCTTTACAGCGAGGAATTCGCCACATTTGATGAAGACGATGTTTACAATCAAAACGACTCCGCGGGCTTTATCAATCTGTTTGGTCTGCCGCTCAAGGTCAAGGCGATTCTTGACGCGGAAAGAGAAAACAAAGACTGAAACACTTTTGGGCGGACTTAACTGTTCGCCCTTAGCGCATATCTGAGAGGTAACATATATTATGGCGCAGTTATGGAAAGGCAGGTTCAAAAAAGAGCTTGCCAAGGAGACAAACGATTTCAATTCCTCCATAGGCTTTGACAGCAGAATGTTTGAGGAGGATATAAACGGCAGCGTCGCCCACGCGCAGATGCTCGGAGACGCGGGAATTATCGCGAAAAGCGAAAGCGAAAAGATAACCGCCGAGCTTAAAAAGATACTTGAGGATATAAAAAGCGGCGTTTTGGAAATAGATTTGAACGCCGAGGATATCCACACCTTTATCGAGGGCGAGCTCACGGAGCGTTTGGGGCAGACGGGCAAACGCCTGCACACGGCGCGCTCAAGAAACGACCAAGTGGCGCTTGATATTCGCCTCTATCTGAGAAAAGAGATCGACGCCGTTTCCGATATGATAAAGGGGCTTGTTTCCGTGCTGTGCGATAAGGCGCAGGAAAACGCCGAAACGATAATGCCGGGCTATACGCATTTGCAAAGAGCGCAGCCGATAACCTTCGGGCATCATCTTATGGCGTATGTATCTATGCTTTGCAGAGATATTGACAGGCTTGCCGATGTTAAGCGCAGAATGAATATCTGCCCTCTCGGCTCGGGCGCGCTGGCGGGCACTACCTACCCTATCGACAGGGATGAGACGGCAGAGCTTCTGGGCTTTGACGGCGTTTCGCTCAATTCGCTTGACGGCGTATCCGACCGTGATTTCTGCATAGAGCTTGCGAGCGCGCTCTCCATAATAATGGTACATCTTTCAAGATTTTCGGAAGAGATAATTATGTGGTGCAGCTGGGAGTTCAAATTCATAGAGCTTGACGACGCGTTTTCCACAGGCTCGTCGATCATGCCGCAGAAGAAAAACCCCGACATCGCGGAGCTTGTTAGAGGCAAGAGCGGGCGTGTTTTCGGCGACCTCACAACGCTTTTAACGGTTATGAAAGGCATCGCGCTTGCCTACAACAAGGATATGCAGGAGGATAAGGAGGCAATATTCGATGCGGTCGACACCGTTAAAATGTGCCTCACCGCCTTTACCCCGATGATAGATACGATGACCGTGCTCAAGGATAATATGAGAAACGCCGCGGCAAAAGGCTTCATAAACGCCACCGATTGCGCCGATTATCTTGTTGCCAAGGGGCTGCCGTTTCGTGACGCTTACAAGGCGACGGGCGAGCTTGTGGCGCTGTGTATAGATAAGGGTCTTACCCTTGAAACTCTCGGCATCGACGAATACAAAAAAATCTGCGAGCTGTTTGACGAGGGCGTTTATGACGCGATAAGCCTTGAAAAGTGCGTTGCGGGCAGAAAGGCTATCGGCGGTCCATGCGTGCAGAGCGTTAAGGCGCAGATAAAAGCGGCGCGAAAATTCATTGAAAAATAGAAAATAATCAAAGGCAGATAACAATTAGTTGTTTTTCTGTCTTTTTTATTGACTGAAAGCCCTTTTCAGTTTATAATAAATTTATAAATTGATTAAAGGAAATTGATATGGCTTATAAAATTATTGTTGATTCCTGTTGCGATCTCACACAGGATATGAAAAGCTGGAGCAACCTTTCGGTTATACCGATGACACTGCAAATAGGAGACTATGTAGTCAGCGATGATGAAAACTTCGACCAGAATGATTTTATTTCAAGAATGGTCGCAAGCAAGGTGCTGGCAAAGTCAGCCTGCCCGTCTCCCGAGGCTTTCGCGAAGGCATGCGAGGGCGATGAGGAAGATGTTTATTTAATGACTATTACGGATAAGCTCAGCGGTTGCTACAACAGCGCCGTGCAGGGCGTTCAGCTTTTCAAAGATGAGCATCCCGACAGCGGCAAAAACATTCATGTTTTCAATTCCCTTGCCACTTCGGGGCTTGAAACGCTTATGGCGTATAAAATAAAGGAGCTCGCCGACGGCGGAGCCTCTTTTGACGATATCGTCTCAACGGTTGAAGATTACTGCGTAAACGGCTGTGGACTCTATTTTTGCCTTGAGAGTATGGATGCTTTAAAGGGCAACGGCAGGCTTTACAATGTGGGGGCGAAAATAATCGAGACCCTTCATGTTAAGCTGATAGGTCACAGAACGGATTACGGCAATATTTCCATAGCGGGCAAGGATTTCACCACAAACAGGATACTTGCGAAAACCGCGGCTCTTATCGCAAAGGATACGCAGGGAAGCGATTTGAGCGGCAAGACTGTGATAATAAGCCATGTATGCTGTGAGGAAAAGGCAAAGAGATTTGCCGAAATGGTAAAGGAAAAGAACGGCTTTTCAAATGTTGTGATTTTGAAATGCAGCGGTCTCAACTCTCTTTACGCGTCAAACGAAGGTATAATCGTTTCGTTTGAGAAATAAAAAATCATAAGAAAAACGGCTCGGTTTTTACCGAGCCGTATTTTTTATGTAGTGTTTTTTTATATTTTCGGCAATAAGGTTTATCTTATCAAGTGCCTGACTTGAGAAGCAAAAATAGTATTTGCCGTCGAGAGCCGAAAAGATTTTATCCTTTGAAACATCTATAAATTCCGTCTGTTTTTTATTAAGAACATAAGCCGTGGGAGCGTCCGTGAAAATATCAAGATAATATTCATTACACCCAAGAGTGCGCTGATATTCCTCCATATATTCTTTCTTATTGACGAAAATTAAATAACTGTCGCCAACTTTCAGCGGAGCGCTTATATCAACATTGTTAAACAGCAGCCTTCCGTCCGACGAAGCCTGAAACATACAGGATTGATATACGGTGATCTCTTTCCCCGTTTCATCAATATTGCCTTTAACGGTATTCTCCACTTTAACTTTATATTTCGTTGCGTTATAGCAATGCTCAACGGCAAGGCAATCTATTTCAAAAGCATACTCGCAGTTTTTATCAAGGCAGTCGATCACTTTGCCCATATCGCTGTAATATCTGCTTATATCATCGTCATATTCGGCCGCATACTCGGCGGAAATACCCAAATCGGCGTTTTTATAGGCGTTATCGTCAAGCGCTGTTCTGATATAACTTAGTCTCGTTACCGTTCCCAAGACGGCGCCAAGGGCTATCAAAATAACGCAGGCGGCCACCACGCCTTTGCGTAATGAAAAATTCTTAAACAATTTTGCCCTCCCTCATTTCGATTATCTTATCGCAAAGGCCGTCAAGATTAGCCCTGTCGTGGCTTGCGATGATAAATGTTGCGCCTCGATCTCTGTTGACATTATGTATCAGCTCAACCAAACAATTTACGGTATCGCTGTCAAGGGCGTTTGTAGGCTCGTCAAGCAGCAATAAATCGGGATTATTCATAAATGCCTGAATAATGCTGACCTTTTGTTTCATTCCGAGCGAATATTTTTTAATACTTTTTTTATCGGAAGGGTCAAGACTGAATTTTTCAAGCCATTCCCTTATTTCATTTTCACTTATTTTATCGCGGGATATATCGTTGAGCATTTTAAGATTTTTAAACGCGCTCATATTTTCAAACAGAGTTACATTTTCAATAACCAAACCGACGCTTTTCGGATATACGCCGTTCCCCACAGTCCTTCCGTCCACAGAAACGCTGCCGCTGTCCGCAGTTATGAGCCCGCATACGGCGCGTATCAGCATAGTTTTGCCGCTGCCGTTTTTTCCAACAAGTCCATATATCTTGCCTCTTTCAAGGCTTAGGCTTATATCGCTGAGAACGGGGTTTGAATTTATCGTTTTACAATAGTTCTTTATTTCAATATATGCCATATCAGGCTTCCTCCCGCAAAACATCTTTTTTCTTCAGTATAACGCAGGCGATAATGCAAATCAGCGCGTCAAAAGCAATTCCCACCGCTAAGTAGACATAAGGGCTTTGGGCGAACACCTCTTTTTCGTTAGATATCGCATTTACAAAGTACCAGATCGCGGGAATCCACTGCCTTATGCCCGTGGGAAGCAAAAATATCAGCGCCGCCGATGCCGCAAAAATCACCGTGCCGACAATCATACCCACTTTTTCGTTTGACAGCAGCGATATAACAGTCGCTATTATCACCATGGGAAACAGCACTATCGCATAAGCAAGCAAGCTTTGGGCAAACAAGCCGAAAAACGAGCCGCCGGATAAGGTTTTATCACTTGCGAAAAACGAGTAAGCCCCTATTCCGAGCGCGTAGGCGAGCCCCGATGAGGCGCACAAAATCAGAGCTTTAAACGCCTCCCCAAAATAGAATTTTATATAATTGCCGAATCTTGTGGCGCAATAGCAGGATTTTGTGAGATACTGCCTGCTCATCACTCCCGAAAGCAATGGTATAGCGATGATAAGGCTGATAAGGCTGAAAATTATTTGAATATCAAAATCACTGCTTGCGATATCAACGCCGAATCCTTCCCAAGCGCCGAAGAAAAGCGTGTCAAAGGAATGCGCCTCAAGGAATCTCGGATCAAGGCGAAGAAAAGCGATATAGCAGCCCACTGCGAATTGCAACGGAAAAAGTATAAGCACAAATTTTCCGTTATTTTTAAGAATTCTCATAGCTCGTTTTTCACCTTTTTCAGCGCGAAGGGTATGGGAGCAGCCGCGGCGCAAATATATAATGCCGCCACCGCCGCAAATTCCCCATATGTAGGCGAAGGAATTTCAAGACCAAAAATACAGGAGAGTATATTTAACCCTATACCACGAAAATCGCATAAAATGCCGAACAGATTTACAAAAATAAACATAAAGGTGAGAACGAAAGTTTTATTTTTCACAAAATATGAAAGCTGATAGGCGATAACGGAAATAAGCCCGGCAAATACGCCCGATATGAGCATAAACAACACCAAGAAAAGATAAGGTGAAATTATGTAAACGCCGCCGAAAAGCGCTTTCCCCAATTCATCGGCGCTGTAAAAATCCGATTGAAGCAGATCCTCGGTATAAAGATTTGTGGATTCAAGCGGAAACGCAATGAGGCACAAAATCATATTTACAAGCTGAGGCAGGAGCACCGCGAAAGCGCCGCATATAAAAACAGCCGCAAGCTTTGAAAAATAATATTTTGCCGCTCCTTCCCTCACGGCGCAAAGGGAAAAACGGCGGCAGGCGCTGTCGGCAAGATAGCTGTCGGAAAAAGCGGCGCATGCAAGCAGCGGCATTATAATTGCGAAAATCATCGGCTGCCAAACATAAAAAGTCCCTTTGTTCGCAAAAAACCGCATATATGCCGCCTGCACGCTCATTATATCCCTGCCATATTCGGAAAAGCAGGCAAAGGCAAAGCAGGCGACTCCGAAAGCAACGCCGAAAACGCAGACTTTAAGAAAGCCCGCCGAATTAAAAGCGACGCCAAGCTGAAATTTCAGTTCCTTTTTCATAGAATCACCTGTTCACCGAAAAATTTTTCATTTATATTATAACTTTATATGTAATTTTTTGTCAATCGGCACATTGCCGGCACTATGATTTATAATTTAATCGCATTCAATGCAAAAACACCCGTATGATGCATCATACAGGTGTTTTTTAATTATAATAATATGCTTGAGCTTGAGATGAGGGCTTGCGGCATTGACGCATATATCAAAATCTGAAATCGCGGTCGCCGTTTTCAATCTTCACAAGGCGTTCGCGCACGATATCCTTGACCTTTTCCTTGCCTATATTGTCTATTTCCCTTTCGATAAGCTCCTCGCCTATCCTGCGCGTGTCCTCGCTCGCGTAATCCATAAGAAATTCTTTAAGCGTCATAAGCGCGTTGGGGTGGCAGCAGTTTTGTATCTGCCCCGATTTGCAAAGGCTCATAAACCTGTCGCCCGTTCTGCCCTCTCTGTAGCAGGCGGTGCAGAACGACGGTATGTAGCCCGCGCGCATAAGCCAATTTACTACCTCGTCAAGCGTTCTGTTGTCCGATACATCGAACTGCTCCGTATCGTGGGGGCGTTCCTCCTCGCAGTATCCGCCGACCGAAGTCCTTGAGCCGCCGCTTATCTGGCTTACACCGAGGCGGATTATCTTTTCCCTTACCTCGGGCGTTTCCCTTGTGGAGATTATCATACCTGTGTAGGGCACGGCTATTCTTATGCAGGCGGCGATCTTGCAGAACATCTCGTCGCTCAGCGAATTATCGAACGCCGTGGGGTCTATATCGTCCGCCCTCTTGACGCGCGGAACGCTTATCGTGTGCGGTCCTACTCCGTGAACGGCTTCCAAATGCTCGGCGTGCATAAGAAGCCCCGCGAATTCGTAGCGGTATTTGTCAAGCCCGAAAAGAACGCCGATGCCCACATCGTCTATGCCGCCCTCCATCGCTCTGTCCATCGCCTCGGTGTGGTAATCATAATTATGCTTAGGCCCTGTGGGGTGCAGTATCTCGTAATTTTCCTTGTGGTATGTTTCCTGAAAAAGAATATATGTGCCTATTCCCGCCTCCTTGAGCTTTCTGTAATTCTCAACGGTGGTGGCGGCGATATTCACATTGACTCGGCGGATAGCGCCGTTTTTATGCTTTATGGAGTATATCGTCTTTATACAGTCAAGTATATATTCAATAGGATTGTTCACGGGATCCTCGCCCGCCTCTATCGCAAGGCGCTTGTGCCCCATATCCTGAAGAGCTATGACCTCCTTTGCGACTTCCTCCTGAGTAAGCTTTTTTCTGGGAATATGCTTGTTTTTTTGATGATAAGGGCAGTAAAGGCAACCGTTTACGCAGTAGTTGGAAAGATAAAGCGGCGCGAACATAACTATTCTGTTGCCGTAAAAATCCTTTTTTATCTGCTCCGCGAGGTCGTAGATCTCCTCGGTTTTCTCCCTGTCCTCACAGGCGAGCAGTACGCTCGCTTCCCTGTGGGAAAGCCCTTTCCTCTCCTTTGCCTTTTCGATGATTTTGTCTATCAGCTCAAGGTCATTTTTATGCTCGTCGGCATAGGCGAGGGTCGCAAGTATCTCCTCGTGGTTGATAAATTCCTCAGCCTTCATTGATTTCGGGTCGTATTTAGCCATTTTCATTCTCCTTTCGGCAAAACGAAAGCCGCGCCCAAAGAGCGCGGCACAGCTTATGCAAACAGCTTATTATGCGCGCTTTCGGGCAGAGCCCCCAAAGGGCGCTTTCCGTCAGACCGTTTTTTCGGTTTTATTTTCACCGTGGCGTTATTTTAACACAGCCCGCGCAAAAAGTCCATAGGAAAATTAAATTTTCCGCATTTCAAATCTTCCGGCAATGCTCTGAAAATAAATTTTCAAAAGCATTGAAATAATTTTCCTGCGATTATATACTTAATATATATGAGAAAGATATATTTTGAAATCGGCGAAAAGGACGACGGACGCAAAATAAAGTATTATCTCTATGATTTCGGCGTTTCCGTTACCCTTTTGCGAAGGCTGAAGCAAACCGAAAACGGAATAACGCTGAACGGCTCTCCAGCGCGCGTGATCGACCGACTGCATATTGGGGACACTCTGTGCGTTTCAATCGAAAACAGAGGGAGTATGCCTGCTCCGTCCGGCGACGGAATATGTATTCTCTACGAGGATGAGGATCTGCTGGCGGTGGACAAGCCGCCCTTTATGCCCGTTCACGAAAGCGGAAAACACAGGGGCGACGCGCTTTCAAACGCCGCCGCGTCTCATATGCCCGAAAACGCCGCCTTTCGCGCCGTTTATCGGCTTGACAGAGACACCACGGGAATAGTTTTGATCGCAAAGCACGAGCTTGCCGCCGCAAAGCTGGCGGGAAATGTGAAAAAGGATTATTACGCCATAATAAGCGGCGAGCTTTCCGAGGGCGGCGTTATAGATGAGCCGATAAAGCAGATAAGCGAGAAAACAACGAAACGCTGCTGCGGCGAGGGCGGCAAGCGCGCCGTAACGCGCTATGAGGTGATAAAGCACGGCGGCGGGCTGACGCTTTTAAAAATAAATCTTGAAACGGGGCGGACTCACCAAATCAGGGTGCATTTTTCACATATCGGTATGCCGCTTTTGGGAGACACGCTTTACGGCAGCGCCGATGAGCGCATCGGCAGGCAGGCTTTGCACTGCAAGGATATATATTTCACCCACCCCGTGAGCGGGAATGAGCTCCATATAACAAGCGACTTTCCGGCGGATTTTAAAATGATCGCCGACAGCATATAAAAACCGCAGAAAGGAGAATGAAAATGCCGGCTTTTGCCACGCACTGTATTTTTGCGCTTGAAATGATTGAGAAATTGCAGGAAAAAGCCGATTTCCCAATCAATAAAAACGCGCTTATCTTGGGGGCGCAGGGACCCGACATATTCTTTTTTCACAGGGCTTTGCCTTGGCAAAAGGGAAAAACGCTGAGAAAAACAGGCTCGGCGCTGCATAGGGCGAAGCCGTCCGAGATTTTTGACGGGCTTTATGAATATTGCAAAACCGCGGACGAGCCCGACATCGCAAAGAGCTATGCCTGCGGATTTATTCTCCACTATTCTCTTGACAGAAGCTGCCACCCGTTTGTTTACTGCCTGCAAAACAAAATAACGGAGAAAAACAAAAAAGAAAATCCGCACAGCGCGCACAACACCGTTGAATATTCGCTCGATTCTCTTATGATAAGCAGATATTTCAACGAACAATACCCTATAGAATTTGACACGGCGAAGCTGCTTGAATATTCGGAAGATGAAAAAAGTCGATGCGCAATGGCAATGGCATATATATCGGGGGCTTCAAAAAGCGATGTTGAAACGGCAATAGACGATATGAAAAACGCCCAGCGCCTGATACAATATGCAAATTTAAAAATATCCGCGATAATATCCGCGCTTGAAAAATACGCCGCTCCTTTCGTGCATAATTTCAGGCTTTCATCGTTCTTTCGCACGAACAACTTGGAAAAGGCGAAAAAATATGTTAATATAAATAACGGGATATGGGTCTCCCCTTTCAGTGAAGGGCGGCGAAAAGAGAGCTTTTTTGACCTGTACGAAGCCGCAAAGAGCGACGCGCTGCTGCTTTTTGAGCGCTGGCAAAACGGCGTTTCGGGCATTGACAACACGAAAAACATATCATTTTTAACGGGAGTTGAAGCAGAATGAAAACGATACCGAGCTTTCAGATAAACCACAAAATATTAAAAAAGGGCGTCTATATCAGCCGAATCGACGATGATATAACCACCTATGATATTCGTATGCGCGAGCCCAACAGAGAGCCCGTGATGACGAACGCCGCGATGCACACCATAGAGCATATTTTCGCCACCTATGTGCGCAACACCGAATTTGGCGACAATATCATTTATTTCGGCCCTATGGGCTGCCGCACGGGATTTTATTTTCTCACCCGTTCGCTCACGGACGGCTATTCGCTTAATCTCATAAAAGATGCTTTTCGGTATATCGCCGATTATTGGGGAACTATCCCCGGCGCTACGGCGAAGGAATGCGGCAATTACACCGACCACAATCTGCTTCAGGCCAAAGAAGAGGCAAAATCGTTTCTTGAAATTATAGAAAACTGGACTAAAGACGATTTGAAATATCCCGTTGACGAGGAAAGCGATAAATGAATCGGTATGAAAAAACGGTTTTTACAAATATGTGTATAATCTGCGACGGCAACGGCAATGTGGTGGTGCAGGAGCGAAATTCTGATTTTTGGCCCGGAATAGCTTTTCCCGGCGGACATGTTGAAAAAGGTGAATCCTTTGCCGACTCCGTTGTGAGAGAAGTGCGCGAGGAGACGGGGCTGACCGTTTCCGGTCTTCATCTTTGCGGCGTCAGGAACTGGACGGAAAAAGGCAAGGGCAGATATGTTGTGCTTGTCTACAGGGCGGACAGATACGAGGGCGAGCTCACATCATCGGATGAAGGAAAGGTATATTGGACTCAGCTTAACAAGCTGGCGGATATGCCCCTTGCGTTCAGAATGGAAAGTATGCTGCGCCTTTTTCTTGACGATACCGTAACGGAATCCTTTATCGTTGAGGAAAACGGCAAATGGATTGAAATTATTAAATAATTTATTCTGAAAATCGATAAAATAAGCGGTATGCCATAGGCACACCGCTTAAATTATGCGTTTTTATTCAAATTTACCGCTGAAATTAGGCTCAAATATCGGCAGACCGAAGTTTTTGACAGCCGATTTTATAAATTCCTCGGTGCTCTTATGCTTTATCGGTTTGCCCGTAAAGGTCATATTGTAAATGGCAAGTTCCTGGAATGTGGGGGTCATTTCGTTTATTACCCTGACAGAGCCGTTGTCTTTAAAAATAAATGTGAATTTTCTTACATGGGCGGTCTCGATAGGCCTTATCCATACCTTGAGGCTGCCGTCCGGCTGCCACGCCGCCTTTGAGCAGGCGTGATAATGCAGGTCGCCGAGCTTCATTTCGCTCGTTTTGTACTCCCCGTCCATACCGACATCGATCGTGTTGACATCGTTCTTTTCTCTCCAAGTAAATTTCATTCCGTCGTCGTTGAAATCGAATTTGATCTCGCTTATCTTGCCCGGTTTGTTAAAGAGCATCTGCTGAACGGAAATTGAGATGACCGAGGTGTTGGAGTTTGTTCTGCACTTTATCGTTCTGCCGCTTATCTTCTTTTCGGTTTCGGAGTTTCTCGGCGCCGCGGGCAGATCCTCCACATGGCAGTTTTCTATTGTCTCAAGAAGCGCGGCGTGCTCCGCCTCGTTTTCTTCAAGAGGCTCGCTTTCGAAGCATTTCGGAAAATGCTTCCAAAATACTTTCATTATCTTATAATCCTCGGATTCGCCCGAATTGAGAACAACAAGAGCGTCGTAATCGGGGAACATAAGGCAGCGCTGACCGTGCAGACCGTCCGCGCGGTAACTGTTTTCAACGCTGTTGCGCCAGAACTGATAGCCGTAGCCGCACATATAATCTATATATCCCGCTTTAACCGAATCGGTATGCTTCGCGGTTGCCTCTTGCACCCATTCCTCGGGAACGAGCTGTGTGCCGTCTATCCATTTGCCGCCGTGTATGTAGGGCAAAAAGAATTTTGCCAAGTCCTCAGACTTCATATAAAGCCCCCATCCGGCGGCGTTGTTGCCCTTGCCGTCCGCCTCCCAGAAAGGCTTTTCTATTCCGAGGGGCTCAAACATACGGGGATAGAGATAATCGAGCATACTCATACCCGTTACCCTTGAAATTATTGCTGAAAGCATAAAGGTGTTTTCGGAAATGTAATTGAATTTGGTGTCCGGCGCGGCGATAAAGCCCGCGTCAAAGAAGCTTTTTATCCAGTCCCTTTTCCCCTTTTCTTCAACAACAGTAATGAATTTGTCGGAACGCATTGTGAGCAGCATTCTTATTGTGAGCTTCTGATTTTTCGGCTTTTTCGCCGATTGGTATTCGGGGAAGAAATCCGCGACCTTGTCGTCAAGGGAAATAAGCCCCTCTTTTATGGCAAAGCCCACCGCCGTGGATGTTACCGATTTGCTCATTGAATAAAGCACATGGGGATATTCCGCCGCGTACGGCTTCCAAAATCCCTGCGCGCACACCTTATCGTGCCTTACGACGGTAAAGCTCTGAAGCCCGAGCTTTTTTTCATTTATCTCGTCTATAAAAGCCTTGATAGCTCCGCTTCTTATGCCTACGGATTCGGGCGTAACATGCCGAAGCTCCGTCATCTGCAACTTTTCCATAAAATTTCCCCTTTCAAATTGCTTGATTTAATTTTAACCCGCCGCGTGCTTTTTTTCAACATAAAAAGCGAAATTTTTACCGTAATGCCAAAAGCCGAAGCGTCAACGCGGCAAAACGGCGAAATTTTACGGCAAAGCTATTGACAAATATCTGTTTTGTGATAAAATAGTTTTCGCCGTGGGAGTTTAGCTCAGCTGGGAGAGCATCTGCCCTACAAGCAGAGGGTCACAGGTTCGAGCCCTGTAACTCCCACCACATCATCGCCGCAAGCTTATTTCGCTTGCGGCGGATTTTTTTGACCGCTTTGCCGAAAATGCTCGCAAGATAATTATTGACTTATAAAATCCAAACGGATATAATAGCTTATATGATAGCTTATATGCGGATATAGTTCATCGGTAGAATATCAGCTTCCCAAGCTGAGGAGGCGGGTTCGATTCCCGTTATCCGCTCCATTGATAAATCGTTCGTGCTTTTTAAGCCTGAACTTAGCGCACAATCAATCCGTTAGGGTTGATTTTTTGCTTTTTCAATAAAAATAAGCTTATAAATTATGCGCCGAGAGCTAATAATTATTTCGATGATAAAATAAAAGAAAGGGGCATATTCTATGTGCACTGCCGTTTCGCTAAACACCGCCGATCACTATTTCGGCAGAAATTTTGACCTTGAATATTCATATAAGGAAACCGTAACGATAACGCCGAGAAATTTTCCGCTTATATTCAGAAAAGAAAAGAGTTTAAAAAGCCACTACGCTATGATAGGTATGGCATATGTGGCGGATAATTATCCGCTTTACTACGACGCGGTGAATGAAAAGGGGCTTTCGATGGCGGGGCTCAATTTCCCCGGCAGCGCCGAATATTTTGAAGAAAAGGCAGACAAGTCAAATATCGCGCCGTTTGAATTTATCCCATGGATACTTTCGCAATGCGCCGATTTGGACGAGGCGAAGGGACTGCTTAAAAATATTTCTATTGCAAATATAGATTTCAGCAAAGAGCTTCCGTCGACCCCGCTTCACTGGATGATAAGCGACAGAAACGCCTCCGTTACAGTTGAATCAACAGAGAGAGGGCTCGAAATTTACGACAATCCCATAGGCGTGCTTACAAACAACCCGCCATTTGATATTCAGCTTTACAATTTAAACAACTATATGGCTCTTTCCGTTGAGCCGCCGGAAAATAATTTTTCAAAAGAAACCGATTTCAAAATTTACAGCCGCGGCATGGGCGCTATCGGTCTGCCGGGAGATCTTTCGTCTCAATCGCGTTTTGTTAAAGCGGCGTTTACAAAATTAAATTCCGTATGCGGCGATACCGAAAACGAAAGCGTTAGCCAATTTTTCCATATTTTGGATTCGGTTGAGCAACAGCGCGGCTGTGTTCGCCTTGGAGATAAATACGAGATAACGATATACGCCTCCTGCTGCAACACGGATAAGGGTATCTACTACTATAAAACATACGAAAACAGCGCAATTACCGGCGTTGATATGCGCAAAATAAATCTTGACGGAAAAGAACTTGTAAGCTACGATCTTTTAAAAGAGCCGAGGATACTGATTCAAAACTGATATGTTTTTCTTGCCAAAAACGGGAGCGTATGATAAATTATTATTGTTGAAATATTTTTGACCGGGAGGGAAATTATGAATATTGATTCAATTTGCGTTCAGGGCGGCTATGAGCCGAAAAACGGCGAGCCGAGAGTTATCCCCATAGTGCAGAGCACAACTTACAAATACGATTCGAGCGAGGAAATGGGCGATCTTTTTGACCTTAAAAAATCGGGATATTTCTATTCGCGGCTGCAAAATCCCACATGCGATTACGCCGCGCAGAAAATAGCGATGCTTGAGGGTGGAGTCGCCGGAATGCTGACCTCCTCAGGTCAGGCGGCGAATTTTTACGCCGTTTTCAACATAGCGCAAAGCGGCGACCATATCGTTTCATCTTCGGCTATATACGGCGGAACATTCAATCTTTTCAATGTCACCATGAGAAAGCTGGGGATAGACTTCACATTTGTAAGCCCCCACGCGAGCGAGGAGGAAATTCAGGCGGCAGTAAAACCAAACACAAAGGCAATATTCGGCGAAACTATCTCAAATCCGAGCCTTGATATACTCGATATTGAGAAATTCGCAAAGGTTGCCCACGCAAACGGCGTTCCGCTTATCATTGACAATACATTCGCCACCCCGATAAACTGCCGTCCGTTTGAATACGGCTGCGATATAGTTACGCATTCAACAACAAAATATATGGAGGGGCACGCCTCCACGATCGGCGGAGCGATAGTTGATTCGGGGAATTTCGACTGGACGCAGAACGGTAAATTCCCCGGACTTACCACGCCCGACGAGAGCTACCACGGCATAACATATACCGAGGCCTTCGGCAAAGGAGCTTACATAACAAAGGCTACAGTTCAGCTTATGCGCGATCTCGGATCGATACAGTCGCCGCAAAACGCCTTTTTGCTCAATGTGGGGCTTGAAACACTGCACCTGAGAGTGGCAAGGCACTGCGAAAACGCGAAAAAAGTGGCGGAATATCTTAAAACCAACGAAAAAATAAGCTGGGTAAACTGCGCCATGCTGCCCGATGACAAGCAGTATCCCCTCGCGCAGAAATATATGAAAAAAGGCACCTGCGGCGTAGTATCCTTCGGAATAAAGGGAGGCAGGCAGGCCGCCACCGTATTTATGGATTCGCTTAAGCTCGCGGCTATCGTTACCCATGTGGCGGACGCGCGCACCTGCTGCCTGCACCCCGCATCGACCACCCACCGCCAGCTTACGGACGAACAGCTTGAGGAATGCGGCGTAAGCCCCGACCTTGTGAGATTCAGCGTTGGTATAGAGGACGCGGACGATATTATAGCCGATATTCGGCAGGCGCTTGATAAAATCTGACGCAAAATATTATAAAGGCTTGCACCCGATAGAGAAAACCGCGGTGTAAGCCTTTATTCTTCGGAATATAAAAACGAAATACGCCCTTTGCGCATCGAGTTGCGACAAGGGCGTTTTGTTTTATTTTTTTGCCTTTACGAGCAGAAAAGTCGGTTTGATTTGCTCCTTAATTAAAATATTAGGAATTATTTTAACCGCGCTTTCTTTTGGAATAGGCTCGCTCACCGTTTCAATTATAAATCCCGCTTTGCCGAGGCCCGTAATAATATCAGAAAATCTGCGATGATATTTTCTTACGCCGTCAACAAACCACGATGTAGTTCTCTCTCCCGGCATACCATAGTCGGAGAATGTAAAGGAAGTATAATTTCCGTCGGCATCTTTATTATAATGATGAAGCCCTCCGACCGTTGACGTTACCAGCGGATGCTCCTGCGAAAAAAGCAAATATCCGCCCTTATTCAACAGTTTATATATATTTTTCGCGAGCCTGTCAAAATCTTTTACATAATGAAAAGCCAGCGAGCTGTAAACCAAATCAAATTTTTGATCCAGCTTATCTATATCCGTCATACTCATTCTTATGTAGCGGATTTTCGCGTGCGAAGATTCGGATTCGGCTATTTTAAGCATTTTTTCGGATATATCGATTCCGACAACGCCCGCCGCTCCTCTTTTTACAAAATCAACGCAGTTATGACCGTATCCGCATCCCAAATCCAATATGGTTTTTCCGTTTATATCAGGCAGCATATCCCGCATCGCAGGCTGTTCTAACTGAATATTATAATTCGCCTCGCTTGCGCGAAGCTTTTGATAGCCGCTAAAAACAGTGTCGTTGTCAAAAATGTTTTGCTCGTCCATAATTTTCGCTCCTCTTCTATAAAAATTCCGTTTTATATATTTTCGGCTCTTCTTATGCAGAAGAGCCGAAAATTTTGTAATATAAGCGAATTTTAAGTTTATATCGGGTGTTTTATTTTATCAACGTCTGTAAGAGCGTTTTCTGTTTTTAACAACAAGATAAACAACGGCGGCAACGCTTGCCAAAAGCAGAGCGCCGAGCCAGAAAGCAAGGAAAACATCCTCGCCGGTGGGCGGTGAAACGGTGCTTCCCGGGCGTGTATTTTCTGCCGCGGGCGCTTTTTCCTTTGCGCCGCAGACCGTGCAAACGCCGTTTTCATATGTGTGTTCGCCGTAGCCGTCTATTTCACCGCAGGCACATTCGCGGAAATGATGATCGCCGTCAATCTGCCATTCACCGTAGCTGTGTTTGTGAGCCTCGGTGAGCTTTTCAACGGTTTGACCGGCGGAAATAAGCTCGCCGCAGCCAAGGCAGTAGATGTCGCCCGTGTAGCCCTCTTCGTCAAAAGTGGCTTCCTTTTTGCCGCGCACCTCGGTGCCGCCCGTGTGGTTTGACGCGTCTTTCGGCAAATATTCGTATCCGCACACATCGCATATTCCGCCGCTTACACATGTTGCCTTTCCGCCCTCGTGCGGCACGCTTTCGCTTACGGCGCTGCAATTCGGATTTACGCAGGCGAATACATGCCCGTCAGCCGTTGCCTCGGCGTCGCCGGAAAAGTTGTGGCTCATCGCCTGATTTACGACCTTGCCGCAGATTTCGCAAACATCGGCGGTGGAGCAGTCGTAATCCTCGGTAAAGATATGCTCGCCCGTTGCGGGTATTTCTTGTGTAAATGTTCTGCCGCATACCGTGCACTTGTAAACGGTATATCCCGCTTCGCCGCAGGTAGCGGGTTTTTCGCTGTCCTGCTCATAAATATGCTCATGCGGCTCATAATCGGAAAGCACATTCGGAACTGCCGCAGTTATTCCCTGCTCCTCTTCCTCCTGCTTCAACTGTGCGGGCACGAAAGTGACATTGAGAACATCGTTGAGCCCCGCAAGGTCGCTGTAGTTTACGGTAAATTCATTGTTTACCACCGGGATCGTGAGCCCTCCGACCGAAACAACATCAACGGTGTAGCCTTCCTTAGGCTGAACGGTAAAGGTATAATTCTCGCCCGCTTTTACGGGAATAAATCCGTTTGCGCCCACGGCCTCCTTGCCTTTATAAATGACCTTACCGTTTCCGTCGGTATTTACAACTAAGTTATTGCTCTTTTCAAGCTCGTCGGCGTCCATCTTTGAAGCGTCGAAAGCGACAATTTCAAACGGGGAGAACGAGCTGCAGAGTATAACAAGTCCGTATGGTGTAACGGCTAACGGTATCTCCTCAACCGAAACTATATCGTCGCCGTACTTGTGACCCTGCTTATCCTCGTTTCCGCATGGGTGATTTGCTGAGCAGCGGGTGAAGTGATACGCCTTGAAAACAACGGTGTTGTTCGCGGCGTCCTCAGCGTCATATCCCTTGGGGAAGCCCACCTGAAGGCGAATGGACTCGCCCTCCATGGCAACCGTCATTTTGCAAAGACGGGTAAAGTTTATCTCATACATCGAGCTGCTCTTTACTGCGCTCTCGTCAATATCGGTAAATTCGCCGAACGCGTCGGTGACTTCCTGATACTTTTCGCGGCTCATTCCGTCCTCGGTGCCTATCTCCTCAACAACGAGCATAAGCTTTCCGTTCATATCGTCTATCTTCATCTGCTTTTGAAGCTCATCAAGGCTTTCCTTTGAGCCGTCAACGCCCTCAACGGACATCTTGCTTAAATCAAGGTCGTTGGGATTGTCGAGCAGTGAGGGACGACCCCAAAGCGCCCAGTCTATGCCCTGGCTTCTGTAAGCATACGGGCACATGGCGGTGGACATCACATAGCTGAAATGATTGGCAAATCGGTTTGAACGGCTGCCGACAAGCCCCGTAAGCTCAAAATCGTAGAGAGTTGTGTCGTCGGACCAGTTCGTGCTTGCCCTGTAATCAAATTCAACGCCGTAAATGTAGCAGTCCTCGGGGCTGTGAATATGATTTGGATCGTCATTGTCGCATTTGTAGAGCCAAGTTATCTCATCATCGTCAACGAAATTGTCGCAGTCCGTATCGAAATTGACTTCGCCCACAAGCTCGTATTCAACCGTCGCGCCGTCTTTGTCCTGCTGATAGCAGGTGTATTTTACGCCAACATTCTGATTGGCGGCGTTCTTCATATCCTCCGTTTCGTGAGCGCCTGAGCCGGTCATGGCGATTGCCGCCGGAGCGTCCTCGCCCTGAACGGCAGGATGATAGAGCCTGTCGTCAAATTCTATATGCATACGGTAGGTCTGACCCGTGTTGTTAGTCTGCGTGGGATCGGGATACTGCTTGCTCACATAAGGAGCGGCCTCGTAAGATGAGTTAGTATTGTAAAGCAGACCCGTCTGCGCGATTATATCCGAGCCGTCGCCGTGATACCAGCCGGTTTCCGGATCTTGCGAAAGGCCGTTTGAAGCCGGCGGATTATACCATGTTTCAATGCCGTCAGGTCTGCGGGTAGTAAGCGCAAACTCAACATATTCGCATGTTGCGGTGTACATCTTCAGATATTCGTCCGTATCATAGAAAAATTCGTTTGAGCCGCCCATTTCAAGAATGGCAAGCGAAGCGGCGGCATAATACCAATCCTCCATATAATGCGAGGTGCCGTCGGGATGCTCGTCATACATCTTGAGTATAAGATAAAATCCCTGCTCGGCGGCTTTTTTCATTCCCATACCGTTATAATCTATCGTCCACTGGCCTGCCTCTGCGCCCTCCATATCGGCCATTGCCGTGTACTGAACATGAAGACCGACCGCGTCAGTGTAAACATTTTCGCCGTCAAAGGAGCGATCCTCGATTTCGGGATACGAGAACTCGGCGTTTCCCGTTGAAACAACGCCGGATGGCAGCCAGTTCGCGCCGATAACATCCATACCTACAAGGAGATATGTGTCGTTCTCGCCGCCGTCGTTTCCGCTGCCGTCGATGACTTTGGGATTTCCGTCTTTGTCAAGCCTTACGGGATCGTCCCAAGTCGCGTCCACGGCAAACCACTTGCCGCCGATATTAACGGCGTTCCACATATGCATTTCAGGAGCGTTGCCTGAATTTTGAATGCCGTGAATAAGAACGCACGGTATGCCGAGCCTTGTGAGGATGACCTGCATCGCGCGGGAATAGCTTTCGCATACGCCCTCATGGGTGACAAGCGCGTAAAGCGTGCGTATATAGCCCACATTTTCGGGCTTGCATTCGTTTTCAAAGCGATAGCTTATTCTTTTTGTGACCTGATCGTGAACATACTGCACCTTTGCGGCAGCGGTGTCCGATTCGTTGTAGCCTTCCGTGTTGACGGCATTTGCGCCGTCCACGATCTCATCTATAACATCGTTCACGGCTTTATCCTTTGCCGCCGCGTCGTCGGAGCTTTCAACGCCGGAAACATAGTAATTGTCTGAACGCCCTATGCCCAAAACGGCTGAATATTTCCCGTTTTCAAGTTTACCTACCCTAAGGGTAAGATAAGAGCTGTCTATATACCACGCTTCGGAATGGTCAAGGTCAAACGCGTCCTTCGCGGCGGAATAATCGTCCGACAGCGAAGTGTCGCCCGCCAAATAATTGCCGAGCTCCTCCTGCGTGACGGCGCCGTTTGCGGCAAGGTCAACGCCGCTTTTGCCGTCCTCAAGCTCGCCGTTTTCATACGCGCTGTAAAGCGCCGCATATATTTTCTGCGCCCTGCCGTTTAACTGATCGTAGAAGTAGTGGGAAGCGCCAACGCCTTCAGCGCCGACGGCAACGGCAGAATTGCCCGCCGCGACCGCGACCGTGAGGCTTGAGGCGACCATTACCGCGGCAAGCAGCCGGCATAAAGCTCTCTTTAATCTCTTTTTCATGGGGAAATCCTCCAATCTGTAATCTTATAGATAGATTATATTATATAGATAGTAACTTTGCAACAACATTTCAAAAATATTACAAAAAATTTACAATTATTACAAATCGTGCTTTCCCGTTTTTTGCGCGAACGAAAATCACCGCATTTCTTAATTCGGCAAAATATTCCGATTTATATTGAAACAGCGTAATTTTTCAGTTATACTGAATATAGATTCACACGGCAAACGCCGAAAAGCGAGGTATTCAGATGAATTTAAAAAAGGTGGAACAGCGAACGGCTTACAACGCGGAAAAAAGGAACAAGGCGCAGAATTTTGAGCTTCTCAACACAAAATATTGCAAAAAGGGGCAGACCGTGCTTGCCGGAGATTCCATAACCGAGCTTTACAATTTGGAATTATTCGGCGAATACAGCGAAAAAACGGGAAAGCTTGTGTATAACCGCGGCATAAGCGGAGACACAAGCAACAGACTGCTTGAACGCTTTGAAAGCACCGTGCTGAATTTAGAGCCGGCGAATATCGTTTTGCTCATAGGAACAAATGATTTGGCAGTCGGCGCAAGCGCTAATTACATAATCGAAAATGTGGAAAAGATAATAAGACTTTCAAGGGAAAAATGCCCCGGGGTAAACATAATTCTTGAGGCGGTTTACCCTGTAAACAACATAATAACCGGTCAAAACGGAAGATCTAACGGAGCGATAAAGACCCTCAACAGGGGTCTTGAAGGTCTCGCGGCGATGCAGAATGTGGAATTTATCGACCTTGCCGGCGAATTTGCCGATAAGTTCGGTTTTCTCAAAAAAAAGTACACCTACGATGGACTGCATGTAAACGCCCTTGCGTATGAGGTCGTGACCGCCGCAATACTTCCGTATTTAAAATAAGCAATAGATATTCTCTTTTACCCTTTCAATAATACAGATATAACAAGAACATCCTTATATTTGATATACATAATCCTAATTATTAAGCCGCTTGAGCATTAGCCGAGCGGCTTTTAAAATAAAGTTTAGTGTTTAAATAAATCCATAATATCAACTTTCAAAACAGCGGCAATTGCATAAAGCTCAATATCTGTAACTGTTCTTGACTTATCCTCAATTCTTGATATTGAGCCTCTGCATACATACACGCCAAGCAGTTCTAATTTATTTGACAGCATTTGCTGACTCATTTTCATTCGTTTTCGATATTTTTTTACATTATCACCTATTAAATTCATATCTTTACCGTCAATAATCCTTGCCATAGTATCTATCCTTATCATATATTTTGTCTTGACATAAGACAAAAAATAATGTATCATATGGATAAATTAATTTTGTCCTGTAATAGGACAAGTATGAAAAAAGGAGAAATTATGTATGAAAAACAAAAAAGCAATTATTGCAACTGTTTTGTGCCTTGCATTTGTAACTGCTCTTTCTATCTATATCGTGTTGGGAATCAACAGTTATAAATTACCGTCCGACTACGAATCCGACAGCAATTCAAACCCCACAATTCAAGAGCAAACCACGGTGCATTTAGAAGAGATTCCCGATGGCTATGTGGGAATATACTCTGTTGAAGATTTTGACTATCTGCGAAATTCCAGCACCGGCTCATATATTCTTATGAACGATATAGATATGACCAATGTTGAAAGCTGGGAGGGGATTAATTTTCAAGGAAGTTTTAACGGAAACAACTATGAAATAAAGAACTATCATTTTAGTAACGGATTTTTCAATTACTTGACTGATGCAACCGTTAAGAATTTAACATTATCTGTCAATATTAGCGAAACAAATAAAAATCGTACAATGGGAGTATTTGCAAATAAAATAGAAACATCTAATTCAGACAATTCCTCATCATACATTTCTTTTATTCGAATAAAAGGAAATATCAATGTAACATCTTCTCCTTTTGGAACAATCGCAGGGGCGGTTTTTCCCGGAGATGAAGATGCATGGGTATATATCGATCATGTTACAAACGAAGCAAACATCACCGGAGACTCTTCAACAATAGGAGGAATAATTGGTACTGTTAGTCAGCAAAACGCTTCCGAAACCGATCCAACGGCATTGCAGGTATCAAATGCTGTAAATAAAGGCAATATAACTATTTCTCATTCTAGAAATGATCATTATGTCCATAATGTGGGTGGTATCATCGGAGATGGATTAGGCTATATTCAATGTTGCGATAATTACGGTAATATAAGTTTGGATTGCCCTACTCCGAAATACGGAGACCCTATCTCCTATGACAATCCTACCTATGTGAGATTAAATTCAATATGTGGCGGAATAATTGGTAGCAATGGGTACTGCCACTATAAATTAGCGGAAATTTATCCTCGCGGTGAAATCGGAGATATTTTTTCATGTTCAAATTATGGTAAAATTATATCAAAAAACAGTGAATACACAGGTGGAATTATTGGATATGCAGCAGTATCTTATTCGTTAAGAGGTTGCGGTAATTTTGCCGATATAAGCGGAATGAATGCAGGAGGAATACAAGGCGGTGGCTATTATTTATCGCAAATCAGCGATTGTATCAATACGGGAAGCATTACCGGAAGTGAAACTTCCGGGGCGCTTATCGGAGTTTTTTTCTCAAATGCACCCGAACCGATTAATTGTTATTATTTAAATAACGGCGTAAACAGCGTTGGCGTAAAGGCGGCATTTCCAACGGTTTATTCAGTTGAGGCAAACCAACTGACTGATGAGTCCGTTATTAATTTGGACGAAAATCTTTGGACTTTTGAAGAAGCCGGACCGACATTATATTCAACAATAGGAAACAAAAACATAAATTGAAAATTATGATAATCATATCCGTTTCTGAAATTATCAAGCCTCGCTTATAGATGCTCCGCTTCTGTTTCCCTTTTCATAACAAAAATTTAAAGCAATTTTAATGTGAATATGTTAGTCATAGTATATAATTTTAAAAATATAATTTAGCAATCAAATGCGGAGCGACAGCTCCGCTTTTGTTTTTGTTGCATTTTTTTACCCGTTCTGCTAATATCTATAAGTAACAAGGAGAAATGAAAAAATGTTTGTTGACATAGCTAAAATTAAAATCAAAGCGGGCGACGGCGGCGACGGCGCGGTGGCTTTTCACAGGGAAAAATATATCGCCTCCGGCGGTCCGGACGGTGGAGACGGCGGCAGAGGCGGCGATGTTGTTTTCGTTGTGGACGACAATCTCGCAACGCTTGCGGATTTCAGATACAAGCGGAAATACTCCGCAAAAAACGGTCTGCCCGGCGGTGGAGACAGAAAGCACGGCAAAAACGGCGAGAGCCTTGAGATACGCGTGCCGCGCGGAACTGTTATAAAAGAGGCGAACAGCGGCGCGGTAATGGCGGATATGAGCAAGACGGAGCGTTTCGTTGCCGCGAGAGGCGGCAACGGCGGCTGGGGAAATCAGCATTTCGCCACGCCCACACGACAGACGCCGCGATTTTCCAAGCCCGGCGTTCCCGGCGAGGAATGGGAAGTTAGCCTTGAGCTCAAGCTTCTTGCCGATGTCGGTCTGCTCGGCTACCCCTCCGTGGGAAAATCAAGCCTTATTTCGGTCGTCTCCCAAGCGAAACCGAAAATCGCGGATTATCATTTCACAACGCTTGTGCCTAATCTCGGCGTTGTATATATGGGCGAGGGCAATTCATTTGTTATAGCCGATATACCGGGTCTTATCGAGGGCGCGGGCGACGGAGTAGGTCTCGGTCACGAATTTTTAAAGCATATAGAGCGTTGCAGAATGCTCGTTCACATCGTTGATGTGAGCGGTCACGAGGGCAGAGACCCTAAAGAGGATTTCAAAATAATTAACGCCGAGCTTTCCAAATTCAATCCCGAGCTTGCCGACAAGCCGCAGATAGTGGCGGGAAATAAAATAGATATGGCAGAGCCGGAGCAGATAGAGGATTTCAAAGCGTGGGTAGAGGCTCAGGGCTATGAATACCATTCCATATGCGCCCCCATTTGCGAAGGCACTTCCGAGCTTATGAACGCCGTGTGGAATAAATTGCAGACCTTGCCGCCTATCAGAGAATATGAGGCGCAGGAAATTCCCATTGAAAGCCTGATAAAGAAAGACAGCGGTTTTCGCATCACAATGCCGGAAGAGGACCGCTATATCGTGGAGGCGGATTGGTTTCCGAAAGTGCTTCGCGGTATTGACACACAGGATTACGAGAGCTTACAGTACATGCAGAGCGTGCTTGAAAAAAGCGGCGTTTTTGAGGCGCTGCGCCAAAGAGGTATACAGGAGGGCGACACGGTTTCGATATATGATATTGATTTTGAATATGTGCCGTAATTATATATGAGATTTACAGAAAATAATGTTGACCCAAAAAGCTTAAGCCCGCTCAATCTCGCCTTTGTTGGGGACTGCGTCTATGAGATAATGGTGCGCGAAACGCTTGTGTGCGCCGCCAACAGACCCGTCAACGACCTGCACGCCGAGAGCGTGAAATATGTTTGTGCCAAAGCGCAGACGCAGGCGTTTGAAAAAATAAAGGATTTGCTGACGGAGGATGAAACGGCGCAGTTCAAACGCGGCAGAAACGCCAAATTAGGGCATATTCCGAAAAGCGCGACGGTTGCCGAATATCACACGGCAACGGGAGTTGAGGCGCTGTTCGGTTATCTCTATCTCAGCGGGAACACCGAACGCATAAAGGAATTGTTCAAAATAATAAACAGCTAAACACAGTAAATTTTTCATTTTTGTGTTCGACTCCCCTCAGCTACGCGTATTGACAAGGGGTTTGAAGCAGTATTTGCGTAAATAAACCCGCAAAAACCTTATTGTGTTTTTCTCCCCTCAGCTATATAAATGTATTAAATATCACCGTATCTAAAAACGATACCCGCTTTCAATCAAGGAGAAATAAGACGGGAAACGACAAAAAAAGCACGGGCTAAATGGGCAGTGTTCGTAAAACAGTAACCATGAAATGAACGGCAACCGCCGTACAGGATCGGTTAAAAATCAAACTGTTTTACGGAGGAAACACCATGAAAGGACTAAAATCTTGTGAGTTCAATATCGACAGCGGCTGTGTGGAGATTTGCTTTTCCGATGGGTCAATGCTCGCCATCGACTGTG
>CANQJS010000010.1 GCA_947624285.1 uncultured Clostridia bacterium
TATTTTGTTTTGAAAAGAAAAAATATATCGCTAAGCCGCTGCTTTTTCACCTCCCTTGCGGCATAACTTAAAATAAAAAGCGCCGCTAATTTTTGCGGTGTTTTCTGTAAATGAATAAAAAAACGGCTCTTGATTTCTCAAAAGCCGTTGATTATTGAATATTCTGTTACTTTGCCTTCAATCACCAAAGAAGGTAGAAAACTTTTTCAGTAGCGTCATAGTAATAATATGCCTCTTTCGGCGGACCTTGCGGGTAAAAAGCTTTGTCAAAAAACAGGTCAACTTCTGCTTTACCATGGCGAATGTTGTATTCCAGATTATTTGGATCCGCCCAGTCATCGAATGTCCAACCAGCGGGAATATGATTTGGATCTTCGGGATCATACATAAGGGGCTCATCGCTCCTGCCGGGCAGAGGATAATATTTTTCGTTGAGCGTTATCCCTCTGCTCTTGATGTAAGCGTTTACCTCTGCCTGTACCTGCTGCGGTGTCAGCTTCCTTTTGGTTGTCGTCGGTTTCTTGGTGGTTGTGGGCTTCTTTGTTGTGGCAGCCTTTTTGGTCGTTGTAACCGGCTTCTTAGTTGTGGTCACTTTCTTTGTCGTGGTCACCGCTTTTTTGGTAGTGGCAACAGGCTTCTTCGTGGTCGTTTCTTTCTTCGTGGTCGTTTCGGTCTTTTTCGTTGTTGCCTCGGTAGGCTTCTGCGCTTCGCTCTGCTCTTTGTTATCGGCGGGCTCATCGGCGGGCTGCTCATCGGCCGCCGCCGTGTCCGTGGGCTTTTCCTCTACACCGATCTGAGCATCAACGGGAGTAAGCGTATCGCTCGCCTGTTCCGTAGGCGGGGCGGTCGTGTTCTCGTTCGTGCCTTGAGCCGAACAGCTCGCGAATATCATCGCACCGATTATCATCGCGCATATTATCGCTATAACCTTCTTGTTCATAACCTTTTCTCCTTTCGGTTGCTTCAACTTAATAATATTTTATAAATTTCCCATTGTCAAATGTGTTACTGAAAATATATAAAATTAGGCGCTTTCTGTGAAAAAATACGGTCTTTGCTACGCAATTCAAATATGCTCTTGACAAAAAGCGTTATCCGCTTTACAATATAAGTGAACAGGGAGCTTTCCGATAGACGGTTAGCCCCGGTGTTGAGTTAAAGAAATAACTGCTTCCGTAAGCTGTTGGCGGTTATTTCTTTTTTATTGCCGTTATGTAGCCTGTGGCTGCAATTAGAATAATAACAATTACTGTCAAATATTCCATAGGCAACGCCCCCCTTTCAGGGGCAGGATTTAACCGCCTACCGTTATCAGTGATAGCTCCCTGCCGGACAACTTAATGCCCTGAATAAATCATACTAAATACAATTTTAAAAATCAATATGTCTTTATAACTTTCTATCAATTTCATCCGCGCCGTGTTTATTTTTATCAAAATTTTCCAATATTAAGAGTATGAAAGAATTACTCAAAAAAATCAGAATACGAAATAAATACGATTTTGGATTTCTTATGAAGCCTTTGGCGGCAATATCGCTGATTTCGGCTTTTGCCTACGGTTTAAAGCTGCTTGATGTTCGGGAGGCAAAAATACTTATACCCGCCTCTCTTTGGGCTGTTATTACCGTCTGTATGCTGATACGCGCCAAAAATCCGTATAAAAAATTGACCGTTATCCTGTTGGCTCTTGTAGGAGCGGTGCTTTATATCGGAATATATGATGAATTTGTTGTTTTCGCCGCGGAAAAATCCTCCGGCGGCGGAGTTAAGTTTGGAATGCTGAACACGATTTTTTCATCTTTCGGGCTGTATGATTATGAGGAGTTGATGCTTCGCTCTTCTTACGGCGGAGCTAAAATAATAAACGGCATTTTCGCAACGGGCGCGTCGGATATTTTTCTTCTGAATCCCGCGGGGGAGGAGGCTTCGCTTTTTCTCAGCGGAAAATATCTTTCTCTTTTTGCCGCGGCGGGCATCGCGCTTTCCCTCGGAAAACACAAAAAGGAAGTCCTTTTTATCACCCTGTTTGCGTTTCTCACGGGGGATCTTACCGTTTTTCTTGCAATGCTGCTGCTTGTATTTACGCCGTTTTATTTTGTATTCCTTTTGGCGGCTTTTGTCTGCTTTTTCGTAGCGTCGGTCGGCGGTCTTAAATACGGCTTTTCCGTGAACGCCTCTGTTTTTGAATTATTCAAATATAACGATAATATTTTGTATTTTCTTATCCTCGGCGTTTTTATCTGCGCAGTGACCTATTATTTCTCACGACTTGTAAAAGAAAAGAAAAAATGGTAATATCATTTTGGTGATGAAAATGAATGTCAGGCAAGAGCTGTTTAATAACCGTGATTTGAAGTATAAGGATTTTCACAGCGCTCTTTTGCCGAATATCGATGCAAACAGAGTTATCGGCGTGAGAATACCCGTATTGCGAAAAATGGCGAAACGCCTCGAAAACGATGATTTCGATTGGGAATATTACGAGGAGCAAATGCTTCACGGCTTTTATATCGGCTATGCAAGGCTCGGCTTTGAGGAACGCCTTATGCTGCTGAAACGCTTTATTCCGAAAATCGACAATTGGGCTGTGTGCGACTGCGTTTGCTCTACTCTTAAATTCATTCAAAAAGACAGGGCGGCGTTTCTTGATTTTCTTCAAAAATATATGTTTTCCGACAGCGAATTTGAAAGACGCTTTGCAACGGTAATTCTTATGGACTACTATCTCGATGATGAATACGCCGAATTTGCCATTGATTATTTTAAAAATACCGACTCGGATCTATACTATGTAAATATGGCGGCGGCTTGGGCGCTTTCTACCGCTTTTGTGAAATATCCGAAAAAAGTAATGCCGCTTATCGAAAACGGTGTTTTGCACGGCGATATACATAATATGACTATCTCCAAAATCCGCGACAGCCTGCGGGTCGACAGGGAAACGAAGGAATATCTGAAAACCTTGAGAAGATAACGGAAAATATTTTACTCAAGGCATAAAAATACCGACTGTTCTTTTTTATTTGAACAGTCGGTTTTCTATAATATTTACAACAAGTTATTTCAACTTTTCAACAAGCATTCTCGAAACCTTGTAAACATCTCCGCAGCCGAGGGTTATTACCATATCTCCGTCCTCACAGTGTTCGGCAAGATAATCGGCTATATCGGAAAGCTTATCTATCTGTATGCAGTCGGGTATCTTATTTGAAAGGTCGGTCGCCTTTATACCTATGGTATTTACCTCGCGGCTGCCCATAATTTCCGAAACAACGCACTTGTCGGCTATCTGAAGCACCCTTGCGAAATCATCAAGCAACTTCGCCGTGCGTGAGAAAGTGAAAGGCTGATGTACCGCCCAAACTCTTTTATAACCCATTTTCATGGCGGCGTTGAGAGTTACCTCGATTTCCTTGGGATGGTGGGCATAGTCGTCAACTATCGTAACGCCTCTGTAAGTTCCTTTCAGCTCAAAGCGCCTGCCCGCGCCTTTAAATTCTTTCAGAGCTTTTCGTATGCTCTCAATATCGGCGCCGCTCTCATATCCTGCGGCAAATGCCGCAAGCGAATTTAGAATATTATGGCTTCCCGGTACGGATATCTCAATATGCGTAATAAATTCTCCGTTGTGATAAGCGTCATAATCAGAATGAAATCCGCCCGGAACATTTATATTTTTTGCCTGCCAGTCGCATCCGTCACTCTTGCCGAAAGAAATAAGCCGCTTTCCCTCAATGCCTTTTAGCGTATCAACCGTGTTTTCGTCATCGCCGTTATATATAATGGTTTTCGTTGTGTTTTCGCAGAATTTTCTGAAAGACTTTTTTATATTTTCAAGATTTTTAAAGAAATCAAGATGATCCTCGTCTATGTTAAGCACAACAGCCATATCGGCGTTCATATGAAGAAATGTGTTGTTGAATTCACAGGACTCGCATACAAAATTTTGACTTTTTCCGTATCTGCCGTAGGCATCGATTGCGGGCAGTTTTCCGCCGATGACCGCGCTGGGGTCAAGCCCCGCCTCAAGAAGTATCTGAGTCGTCATTGAAGTGACGGTGGTTTTTCCGTGAGTGCCGCACACGCCTATGCAGTTTGAAAATATTCTGCTGAGCGCACCGAGAGCTTCCGCTCGCTCGAATGTGGGGAAATTTTGCTTCGCGTATTCAAGCTCCTCATTGCCGTCGAGTATAGCGTTTGTGTATATTACCAAATCCACATCTTCGGCGATGTTTTCCTTAACCTGCCCGAGAAATACCCTTGCGCCCTCTTTTTCAACTCGGCGAAAGGTCTCCGTATCGTTATTGTCAGAGCCTGTGACAGAGTAGCCGAGGGATAAAAGTATCTCCGCCACCGGGCACATCCCCGCGCCGCCGATGCCGATAAAATGAACTTTTTTTGATTTTTTCAGCGCTTCGTCTATATTTTTCAAGAGAAAACCTCCCGTGTTTATATTGTTTAACATTTCGCATAGATATTATACTACCGTTTTCCGTAAAAATAAACACTTTACTTTATTAACAACGAAAAAATTTGCGCATAGTATGAATTGAAACCGAGGTGTCAATATGAGATTAAATAAATTTTCCGTTCCTTTTACCGAGGATAAAAGAATGATATACGCAAAGGAATATCTTGAAAAGAAAGGCTTTGAATACACGCAAAAAACCGAGGACAGCGATTTTGTGCTTTTGCCCGTAAGCTCGAAAAAGCATATGTTTAAGGGGCTTGAGGACAAGGTGGTTTTCTACGGAATGTGTGATTACAAAAGCGGCTATGATTATATGAAATATGAAAGCTATGTACTTAAAAACGCTTTTCTTACGGCTGAGGGAGCCGTCACTCTCATAGAGGAAAACACCAATTATTCGCTTTTCAGGGCAAATGTTCTTATCATCGGCTACGGCAGGATAGGCAAGGCGCTGCACAAAATACTCAAAGGCTACGGCGCTGATATTACGGTTTGCTCACGGAGCAAGGAATCCGAGGCGGAATGTGTTTTCAACGGAGCGCGCCATATAAGCTTTGATGAGCTGAAAAAAGACAACGCCGCGGAGATCATAATAAATACCGTTCCGCACACGGTGCTTACAAAGGCGGAGCTGTCTGCGATAAGAAAGGACGCCGTGATACTTGACCTTGCGTCCTTCCCCGGCGGAATCGACACGCTTGTTGCCGACAGTATGGGACTTTTGGTGCTTAACGGCAGCAGAATGCCCGCAAGATACGCCGAAAAGACCGCGGGATACCTGATAGGCGAAGCGGTTTCAGATATAATTGAGGAGGAATTTGTTTGAAGATCGGATACGCGCTCACAGGCTCCTTCTGCACCTTTTCAAAGGCGATAGACGCGCTGAAAGAGCTTGTCACGCAGGGGTATGATGTTTACCCGATTATGAGTGAAACCGCATATAATACCGATACTCGTTTCGGTTACGCAAAGGATATACAGGATGAAATAACGGCAATAACAGGGCACAGCATAATTCATAAAATCGAGCAGGCAGAGCCTATCGGTCCTAAGAAAATGCTCGATATACTCTGCATCGTTCCCTGCACGGGAAATACGCTCGCGAAGCTTGCCAACGGCATTGCCGATACGGCGGTTACAATGGCGGCGAAAAGCCATCTTCGCAATTCAAGGCCTGTAATAATCGGCGTTTCCACAAACGATGCGCTCGGCGGGGCGGCTAAAAATATAGGCAGCCTTATGAATTACAAAAACTATTATTTTGTTCCGTTCGGTATGGATGATTGCATTCATAAAACCAAATCAATGGTCTGCGATTTTTCACTTGTGCCGGATACAGTTAAAAAGGTTGAAAACGGAGAGGAAATATTAAAAAAAATATTTTAATGAAATATGTTGACTTTTGCGGAAAATTTGATATATTAAAATCATCGGCAAAAAATTTTCACACTATCATAAAACAGCATAAAATGAGGTTATTCGCAGTATCTTCATTTTCTGCTGTTTTTAATGTATGAAAGAATTGCCGAAATCGGGTTACAAAGAGGAAGTGCATAATTGGAAAAACTGATCGTTCTTAAGGATGTTACCGTAAAATACGGCAGTAATGTAGTACTTGATAATCTTAATCTGTATATCAATAAAAAAGAGTTTATAACGCTGCTCGGTCCTTCCGGCTGTGGCAAGACCACCACGCTACGCTGTATCGCCGGCTTTATCGAGCCTGACGAGGGCGAGGTCATTTTTGAGGATAAGGTCATAAATGATGTCCCGCCGCACAAGCGAAAGGTCAACACGATTTTCCAGCGTTATGCTCTTTTTTCTCATTTAAATGTATATGAAAATATAGCTTTCGGTCCTGAAATTCAGAAGATGCCTAAATCCGAGATAAGAAAAACAGTTGCCGAAATGCTTGAGCTTGTAAATCTCAAGGGCTTTGAAAAAAGGTCTATCGACAGCCTTTCGGGCGGTCAGCAGCAGCGCGTGGCGATAGCAAGGGCGCTTGCCAACAAGCCGCATGTGCTGCTTCTTGACGAGCCTCTCGGCGCGCTTGATTTAAAGCTTCGCAAGGATATGCAAAAGGAATTGAAGGCTATTCAAAAAAGGCTTGGAATAACCTTTATTTATGTTACCCACGACCAGGAGGAGGCTCTTTCTATGAGCGACACGGTCGTGGTAATGGATAAGGGCAAGATACAGCAGATAGGAACGCCCGAGGAAGTATATAACGAGCCCGTGAACGCCTTTGTAGCCGATTTTATCGGCGAGTCAAACATAGTTGACGCCGTTATGATAAAGGATTATCTCGTCAGCTTTCAGGGCTCTGTTTTCGACTGCCTTGACAAGGGCTTTGAGCCCAACGAGCCTGCCGAGGCGGTAGTCCGCCCTGAGGATATAAAAATATGCGAGGTTGGGGCTAAGGACAGCCTTACCGGAGTTGTTACCGATGTTGTGTTCAAGGGCACATTCTATGAGATCTTCGTTGATGTAAACGGCTTTATATGGCTTATTCAAACAACGGAATTTCACGATATAGGCGAAACGATAGGAATGTATATTGAGCCCGACGCTATCCATGTTATGAAACGCAGTGAATACAGCGGCGAGTTTGGAGATTATTCCTTCTTCTCCGATGAATTTGAGCATATCAACGATGCCGATTATGATTGGGAGGCGGAAGATGAGACAAAATCGTAAATCCTCTCTGCTCGATAAGCCGTATCTTGTTTGGGCGCTGCTTTTCATAATCGTGCCCCTGATAATGGTTTTGTATTATTCCTTAACGGATTCTTCGGGGAATTTCACATTAAAATATATTCAAACTCTGCCGGCATACACCTCCACGATTCTGCTGTCCGTGCTTTACGGAATTTTCGCGACCGTCATATGCCTGCTGATAGGTTATCCCGCGGCTTATTTTATTTCAAAGGTTAAAATGAGCAGTCAGGCAATGATGGTATTGCTTATTATGCTGCCGATGTGGATGAATTTTCTTATAAGAACTTATTCGCTTATGACTATTTTGGGCGAAACGGGGATAATCAACACTTTTCTGACCTCGATTGGTCTAAAGCCGCTTGAAATGCTTAACACGGGCGGTGCGGTAATGCTTGGAATGGTGTATAATTTCCTGCCGTTTATGATACTGCCCATTTATTCCGTTATAACAAAAATGGATCATTCTCTTATCGAGGCGGCGCAGGATCTTGGTTCAAACAGCTTTAATGTGTTCAGGCGCGTTACTCTGCCGCTTTCACTTCCCGGTGTTCTTAGCGGCATCACCATGGTTTTTGTGCCCTGCGTTTCCACCTTCTATATTACGCAGAAATTAGGCGGCGGGCGCATTGTGCTCATAGGCGATGTTATTGAAACGCAGTTTCAAAGCGCCAATAACTACAACCTCGGCGCAAGCCTTTCTTTCGTATTGATGATCCTTATGCTCATTTGTCTCGGCGTGATGAATTATCTCGGCGCTGATAATGAAAACGAGGGGGGTATGATAATATGAAAAAACGCCTGCCTTTGACCGCTAAGCTGTATATGGCGGCAATTTTCGTATTTTTATATTTCCCGCTTGTTGTTATGGCGCTGTTTTCATTCAACGACACAAGCAGCACATATAATTTTACTGGCTTTTCCGTAAAATGGTGGACGGAGATGTTTACAAATGAGGCCGCTATGGCGGCGCTTGAAAATACGATAATACTCGCGCTTGTCAATGCGGTATGCGCAACGGCGCTTGGTACTCTCGCCGCCGTAGGTATTTTCAAATCACGGCATAAGCTCTATAAGCAAGCCATGCTCACCGTTACAAATGTTCCGATGATGAATCCCGAAATAGTTACGGGTATCTCTATGATGCTTCTTTTCGCTTTTGCCGGAGCGCTTGTAAATCAAACGAATGTTATGGGCTTTTGGACGCTTCTTATCGCCCATATAACCTTTTCTCTGCCATATGTAATTCTGAATATTCTTCCGAAGCTCAGGCAGTTTGATATGAATGTTTACGAGGCGGCGGTAGATCTCGGTTGCAGACCCGTCAGCGCATTTTTCAAGGTAGTGCTGCCAAATATCGCCAGCGGGATATTCACGGGATTTATTATGAGCTTCACCCTTTCTCTTGATGATTTCATAATATCCTATTTTACAAACGGCCCAAGCTTTCAGACTCTGCCGATATATATTTTTTCACTCACCAAAAAGCGCGTAAAGCCCGATATGTTCGCGCTTTCAACTTTGATATTTGTTGTTATATTCATTTTGCTTTTGCTTATGAATATCTCACAGCTCAGGTCCGATAAAAAGGGTAAGAGTGATGGCAGATGAAAAAGTATTTTGTTTTGTTTTTCACGGTTTTATTTGTTGCTTTATCCTTTAATTTGACCGCTTTTGCGGACGATGAAGTTTTTTCTGACGAGCAGATCGAGTATTATAAAAATCTCGGTCTAAAGGGCACTGCCGTCAATGTGTATAACTGGGGGGAATATATCTCCGACGGCACCGAGGGCACTATGAATGTGGTAAAGGAATTTGAACGCCTTACGGGAGCCAAAGTAAACTACACCAACTACGAATCAAACGAAAATATGTATTCAAAGCTGTCAGGCGGGGGAGTTTCCTACGATGTTATTGTTCCCAGCGATTATATGATAGGCAGACTGATCGATGAGGATATGCTTGTAAAGCTCAATTATGATAATATTCCGAATATGAAATATATCGACGAGCGTTATCAGCATCTGTTCTTTGACCCAAATCAGGAATATACCGTCTGCTATAATGTGGGAACAACGGTAATCATCTACAACACCGAGATGGTCGATGAGAAGCCGACGAGCTGGAAGATACTTTGGGATGAAAAATATAAAGATAAGGTGCTGATGTTCAACAATTCAAGAGACGCTTTCGCCATAGCTCAGGCTATACTCGGTCAGGATTTCAACACCGTAGACGAGGCGGATTGGAATGCCGCGGCACAGCTTCTTGCCGAGCAAAAGGACAAGGTACAGCCAAATTATGTTATGGATGAAGTGTTTAATCTTATGGAGAGCGGGGAATACGCGCTTGCAACCTACTATGCCGGCGACTATGTTCTTATGAACGAAAACAACCCAAGCCTTGATTACTGCTTTCCCGAAGAGGGCGTAAATATTTTCTATGACGCGTTCTGTATTCCGAATTGCGTTCAGAATAAGGAAGGCGCGGAGGCGTTTATAAACTTTATGCACGAGCCGCAGGTGGCTCTTGCGAACGCCGAATATATCTATTACGCCACGCCGAACAGCGCCGTTGTGAATAATGAGGAATATTCGCTTTACGACGATAAAACCGTTTATCCCGATGAGCTTCCGAAATGTCAGTATTTTGAAAATCTGCCGCAGAATATTCTTGAATTGCAGGCGGATTTGTGGACGGGCGTAAAAAGCGGCAGGCTCTCCGCCGAAAGCGAATCGGAAAACAGAAAAATATATATTGAATCCGCCGTTGTGGCAGGCATAGCCGTTTGCTTTATATTATATAAGCTTGTTGCCAATCGGCGCAAAAAGAAAATTCAGGATTTAAGCGATTTGTATGGAAAATAAAGCGGGCAAGAAAATCAAATGCGTTATATTTGACCTTGACGGAACTCTTGTTAACACAATAGACGATTTGGGCAGAGCGTGCGATCACCTGCTTAAAAGAAAAGGTCTGCCGCTGAAATGGACGGCAAACGATTACAAGCGATTTGTGGGCGACGGCGCGAAGCTTCTTGTTGACAGGGCTTTTGAGGGCAGACTTTCGGAGTCGGAGCTGAGCGAACAGTATGAGCTTTTCAAGAAAAAATACAATGAAATCAAGCTCGAAAACGCTTATGTGTATGACGGCGTTGCGGAGCTTGTTGCCTATTTGAAAAGCGCGGGGCTCAGGCTTGCCGTGTGTACTAATAAGCCCGACGCCGCCGCAAAGGGAATGACGCTCGCTCTTTTCGGCGACGGAGTGTTCGATTATATCCTCGGCGCTGTGGACGGCGTGCCGAAAAAGCCCGAAAATAATATGCCGCTGAAGATCATAAACGCTATCGGGCTCACTCCCGATGAGTGCCTCTGGATAGGCGACAGCGCGGTTGATATTAAAAGCGCAGAAAATTTCGGCTGCCCCTGCATAGCGGTTACATGGGGCTTTCGCGCAAGGAGCGAGCTTGAGAATAAAGGCGCTTTGTGTATAGTGGATAAGCCCGAAGATATTTTAAAATTTTTGAATTAACATATTGACAACAACCTGTTCATCTGCTATAATCTCTATCGTTGCAAGCGAGAGTGGCGGAATCGGCAGACGCGCACGTTTGAGGGGCGTGTGGGGCGACTCGTACGGGTTCAAGTCCCGTCTCTCGCACCAATTTGTGTCGGTAGTCCCATTTGGGGCTATCGGCGCAAACAACAATTTGTTAACTAAATATTCACTTTAGAATCTATACACATTAGTATTGCTATCCTGCGCCTTGCTATCGCCGCGTATTATGCAAACAGCCTTTTGAGTTGCTTTACCCGGAGCTTGCAGGTATCTATTAACTTCCACTTAATAGGCTCGCTCGCGCCGAAGGGCGGTCTTGGCATAACTGTTAGCAATCTCCTTTGTACCTTTTCTAATGTGCTTTATTCGGTTTTCAAGGTTTATACGAAAAGAAGCTCACAGCCGCTTCCAAACAAACTGTGAGCCTCAGATGTATAACAAGTGCATTATTATTAACACACAATGTTAACTCTCATAAGTCTTACAGATATCTCTGGAATATCTTAGGGCGTACGCCTTATAACTGTTGGCGCAGTTATAAGGCTGTGAGGGTTTCTTTTTGTATTCCATTATATTGTAATGGAATAATTATCCTTTGTCAAGGTTTGAAATAAAAAAATAATAAAGCAATGGTGCACTCGGTGCACATACATTTAGTTGTCTATAAACAGACATAGCAAAAGGAGAAAAATGGATTTATTATTGGATGTGCCTTTTTCACAAAAAGATGAGGCTAAAAAGAACGGAGCTTGGTGGAAGCCTGAAATTAAAAAGTGGTATGTGCGTGAAGATCCGCAGCAAGCCTATTATCTGAATTGGAAAAAGTATTTTAATAAATGGCTGCCGGAACATAATTTACTTTGCAGAAATATATATATTTTTCAAATGCAGCGTAAATGCTGGAAGTGCGGTAAAGATACTCCGGTAGTTTGTTTGGCAACTAATGATTCATATACCTTATTTGATGACGAAGTGAGTTATAAAAGATACCAAAATTTGCAGTTACTTTCTTATGTATCTAAAATACCCGATGAATTGGCTGCGTATCTAAAGGAAAACTACAAGTATTACCCCTCATTTTCTAACTTTGTTAAAAAAACCTACTTTATCAATCACTGTATTCATTGTGCAAGTGTTCAAGGCGATAATTATTTGCACGAGCTACCGAAAGAAGCCTTTTATAAGCACCTCTGCTATAAAAGTTCTGAAAAGTCAAATTATTATAAAGTAAAAAATACATATTTAGTTCCGATTTTATCAAATTTGCCATATTATGATTTAGTAGCTAATTCTTCAGAATTGATGCTTATACATATGCAAAACGGAATTGAAAACAGAGCCAGCCTTAATATAACTCAAAAACTTATTGATAAGCTCATTGATGATTCAAATTATATTGGCGAAATAGAAATCAACAACATTAAAAAAAAGTGCACCGAGTGCACTTTTTTATTTATGCAGAAATTATATTCCACTTTGCAAGCAGGGTAGGATCCATTTTCACTACACTTAAAAATCTTCTTGCCGAGCCGACAGGTTTATTAGTTCCGGCTTCCCAGGCTTCGACTGTTTTCTGCGAAACGCCCATTACCTGGGCAAAAGTAGCCTGAGTCATACCTAAAGAGTTTCTTACTTCCTTAATTTCCGTGGCATTAAAATCAGGAACAGGATTCACTGTGCATTTTGCTATACGCGCCGAGCCGCGCCCGCTTTCGTATTCTATTGCTTCGTTAAGTCCATTCAATATGCTTTCATATACACTCATAACTATACTCCTTTTTGCGTCTTTTTCAGAATTTCTATCAGTTTTTTTACTTCGTTTCTTTCTTCTTTTGTCAGATTGTCTTTTTCATTCTTAGTAATTCGTTAAGACCGATTTCCTTCCACTTCCTGTCAAATTTAGGAAGCATAATAAACTCTCTTTCCAATCTAACACCTCTTTTTTATCATTATACCCTATAATATAGGGTATGTCAATATCTATTTGTTATTAAAAGCCTCTTTTGAGAGACTTTTCATCAATTAGCATCACTTTCTTTTCCATTGCGTCATCAAACAGAATATAATTGCTATGACCATAACAGCCGCACTGGCGGATATAGTGTTTGAAAACAAGAAAGCCTTTAGTGCACAGCGCAAGGACTGCGGTTATAACGGTATCAATACATATATGTGCTATTATCAATGTTGACGGATGTTTTTTGCGATGATATAATTTTTGAAAATATAAAATTCGGTGGAATATGGACTGTTTTTTGAATTACAACGAAACGGAAATAGAATATACTCTTGAGCGAAAGAAAGTTAAGAATATAAATATGCGGATTTACCCCGACGGAAAAGTTTTCGTTTCGGCAAACAGGCATGTGCCGCAAAGCGTTATTGACGGTTTTGTTTTAAGAAACGCGCATCGAATAATTTCCGCAAGAAAAAAGTTCTCCGAAAAGCCGTCTCTCGGCGATTCTCTGAAAAGCGGTTGCACTGTGAGCGTTTTGGGCAGGGAGTATTCGCTGCGGGTAAATGATTGCGCTCAAAACTCATATTCTTTCACCGACGGAGAAATCACACTGTATGTACGCGGCGCCGATGTCTATGAAAATCGGCTCTCGGTTTTTGATTCTCTGCTTTTCGATACGGCCAAGCGGATTTTTCCCGAGTTGCTTGAAGAATGTTATCCGCGTTTTTCGGCTGTTTGTAAGACTCTGCCGGAGCTTAGGATCAGAAAAATGAAATCACAGTGGGGAAGCTGTTACCACAACAGGAATATTATCACACTTAATTCAAGGCTTGCGGCGTTTGATAAGGATGTTATACGCTTTGTAATATTTCACGAATACTGCCATTTCATATACCACGATCATTCGGCGGCATTTTATGCTTTGCTTGCACAGGTGTGCCCCGATTGGAAAAAACGCAAAGAAAAACTTAAAATGATAAAGTGATAGCCTTTCGGAAATAAGCGTTGCTTGTATTCGAAAGGCTTATTACTTTTTGATCACTTTTTTTAACCAAATTGTAACTATTTGTAAAGTCGTAATTTGTTGAAATATAATTGTTCATATGGTATTTTATATTATTAGAATATCAAGAAAGGATATGCGCCTATGGAAAGAAAAATAATCATTATGGATCACCCGCTTATTCAGCATAAGCTCAGCATCCTGCGCAATGTTGAAACAAGCACAAAGGATTTCAGAGACCTTGTAAATGAGATAGCGATGCTTATGATTTACGACGCCACCCGTGATCTGCCTTTGCAGGACAAGGAGGTGCAGACCCCTTGCGGTGTTGCTCATTGCAAGAAGATCTCCGGCAGAAAGCTCGCTTTCGTTCCGATTTTAAGAGCCGGTCTCGGAATGGTGGAGGGCGCGCTCAATCTCGTTCCCTCGGCAAGAGTGGGGCATATCGGGCTTTACAGAGATGAAACGACTCTTGAGCCCGTTGAGTACTATTGCAAACTGCCTAAGGATATTGAGCAGAGAGATGTTTTTGTTCTTGACCCGATGCTTGCGACGGGCGGATCTGCTATCGACGCTATCAATCAGATCAAGAAAAGAGGACCGCGCTCAATAAAGTTTTTGTGCATCATCGCCGCTCCGGAGGGTCTTGACGCTCTTAAAAATGCTCATCCCGATGTTGATATATTCGCCGCAGGTCTTGACGACCACCTCAACGAAAACGGCTATATCGTTCCCGGCTTGGGCGACGCCGGAGACAGGATTTTCGGAACAAAATAATTTAAATATAGAGAAAGGATTTTAATCACCATGGCTAAAGAAAAGAAAGAAAAGTTTACCGTAGGCGCTGAGGGCATTTATGACGCCCGCAAGCTCGGTACTCCGAGAATGGTTATTCTCGGCTTCCAGCATATGTTCGCTATGTTCGGTGCAACAGTGCTTGTTCCGCTTCTCACAGGTCTTTCAATTTCGACCACTCTTTTGTTCGCCGGCTTGGGAACTCTTTTGTTCCACTGCCTGACTAAATTCAAAGTACCTGCCTTCCTCGGCTCGTCATTCGCGTTTCTCGGCGGTTACGCCGCCGTTGCGCCTATGAAGGACGGCGCTCCCAATTCGGAAATGCTGCCCTATGCCTGCCTCGGCGTTGCTTGCGCGGGTCTCGTTTACCTTGTGCTTGCGGCTGTAATCAAAATCGTCGGCATAAGCAAGGTAATGAAGCTGTTTCCTCCCATCGTAACAGGTCCTATCATTATGGCTATCGGTCTTGGTCTCGCTCCGTCGGCGATTTCAAACTGCGAGTCTAACTGGACTCTTGCGATAATCGCTCTTGCGCTTGTTATTATATTCAATATATTCGGCAAGGGTATGGCAAAAATCGTTCCCATTCTTCTCGGTCTGCTCGGCGCGGTTGCGGTAGCCGTTGTTCTCGCTCTTACACTCGGTGAGAATATAACGGTTGACGGCGCGGAGTATATCGCCGTAAGCGGAAGCCCGAGTATGCTTTTGTTCTCAACGGATAAGCTTCAGGCGCTCAAAGACGCCGCTTGGATAGGCGTGCCTATCGATTGGGGCTCAACCGTATTCGGCGGAGTAAAAGAATCCACCCTCGCGATCTCCTCAATAATCGCAATTATCCCGATTTCGCTTGCTACGATGATGGAGCATATCGGCGATATTTCGGCTATATCCGCCACTTGCAACAGAAATTATATTGAGGATCCCGGTCTCCACAGAACGCTCCTCGGCGACGGCCTTGCCACAACGCTTGCCTCGCTTTTCGGCGCTCCCGCCAACACCACCTACGGTGAAAACACAGGCGTTCTTGTTCTTTCCAAGGTCTATGACCCCAGAGTAATCAGAATAGCAGCATATTTTGCCGTATTCTTCTCACTTTCTCCCAAATTCGCCGCGGCGATAAACCTTATGCCCACAGCGGTAATCGGCGGTATTTCCTTTGTACTGTACGGTATGATCTCCGCTATCGGTGTTCGCAATGTTGTTGAGGCAAAGGTAGATTTCTCAAAGTCGCGCAACACGATAATCGCCGCCGTTATTCTTGTTTTGGCTCTCGGCTCAAACGGTATAACTATTCCTCTCGGCGATAATCCAATCAGCATTTCGGCTCTTGCCACCGCTTCGGTAGTTGGCATTCTTCTTAATGTGTTTTTCCCCGGCAAGGATTATGTATTCAAACTTGCCGACGGCAGCGACAAAGAAGCCGATAATGAAGCCGCGCCCGCTGCCGAAGAAGCACAAGCGCAGCCCGCCGATAACAATTGAAAATTTTAAAAAGAAAAGCAGGATCAAAATCCTGCTTTTTCTTATAGCTGAGGGAAGTTGAACACAATAAGGTTTTTGCAGGTTTATTTACGCAAATACTGCTTCAAACCCCTTGTCAATACTCAAGTATTGACTTCGGTGTTTTCATTGTCTTTGCAAAAATCCTTACCGCAAAAACTGCTTAGCATCCCACGGCGAGGAGTTTTTGAGGGATTTTTGCTTTTTTCGACGCAGGCGGGCTGGCGCCCGCCAAGAAGAAAAGGGGAAAAATAGCCAAAAAGAACCGCCGTGGGACTTATCGGGTTCAGCTCCCCTCAGCTATACCTGAATTATTTTATTTCGTCGGCGGTTTCGTCGTTTTTGCCGCTCGTTTTCTCAATCAGCCGAGTTCTTATGTTTTCATACATTGAGCGGAAATCAGGATCCGGCACATATTTAAAAACATCTATTGAATCTATCAGACTTTTGGCAAGCGTTTTAAGTATCTCGTTTACCTCATCGCTTACGCCGTCTTCATTCTTTCTGCGTTCAAGTATCGTCGTTAAAACGGCAAGAAGTTTTGCCTTATTTATATCGTCAAGCGTTTCTATGCCGCTTTTTTTGGCAATGCTGTATATGCTTTTTACCGTTTTTTTCATCACATCGGGCGGAAGCTCGGCGAGGCTCTCCGTGAATGTGTCCTCAAGATACTCGGATAATGGGCTGAATTTTTCCGCCTTTTCAAATTCCGCGCCGTTTGTGAGCCAAGTGAAAACATTGTGCTGGGCGATGCCTGTTGCGTTGCTCTTCACAATTATGTAATCGCATTTTGTTGCAAGCATTCTGCCCACGATTGAGCTTTCGGGAGATATATTCAATATCTTAAGGCAGTTTGACGGCGTGAAAAGGTCGTCAGCAAGATTTTCGGGGAAGCCCGGACCGTCGTTGTTATAGACGAGTACCGTGCGCTCTTTGTTTTCATATTTAGTAAAAATGAAGCTGAATACGGCGAGATTTCCACCCTTTGAATGACCGCCGAGATAAAATCTGCCTTCGTGCCTGTCAAAAACTCGGTTTGTATAGCTCAAAGCGGCAAGCTGGGCTTTAACGGGAAAGCTGTACGCCAGCTCCGCGTCCTCATAAAAGCCGAGTATCTGCTCGTCAGTTCCGCGATAGGCGATATAATGAATATTTTCCGATATTTTGAATGTGACGGCGCTGAAGGCTGTTTCATATGTTCCTCCCGCAATGTCCTCAAAATCCTCTATCACCACATTTTTGTATCTTTCGGTGCTTCCGAGAGTGATCAACATATCTACGGTTTTGGCAACCGCTCTGTTTCGCGCGTTTATATCCTCTTTTTCTATACGGGGAAATATTCCTGCCGCCTCAGAAAATGTTTTGCCGTTCAGACCGATAAAATTGAGATATGCGAGCCTGCTGAAAATCACATTGTCCACCTCATTGAGGGGAGCTTCATCGAAGGTTTTTACACATTGACCCTCGGCGTACTCATATATCGTGCTCAAAAAAATTCCTCCCTGAATTTTATCTGTAAAAATTATACATTATATTGATTGCATTTTCAAGAAAAACACAGCATATTGTAGAAATTTGCACTTTAAAGGAGTAAAATGGTTAAAATTTGGTGTCAATTTTAAATTATTTATTGAAATGTTTTATATTATAGTATATCATAACTGCGTAAAAAGTGATTGCGGCGGTATTTATGGAGCTTTTAAAGAAAAAAATCAGAGAAGAAGGCGAAGTTTACGAGGGCAATATTCTTAAGGTAGACTGCTTTCTCAATCATCAGATAGATATTCCTTTTCTCAAAGAGGTCGGCAGGGAATTTCACCGCCTTTTTAAGGACTGCGGCGTTAACAAGATTTTGACCATTGAAGCTTCGGGCATAGCCATTGCCTCGATGGTTGCCGAAGAATTTGATTGCCCGCTTCTTTTTGCCAAAAAAACTAAAACAAAGAATATCGCCGGAGATGTTTACACCACCGCCGTTGAATCTTACACCCACGGCACCACATACACGGTAATGGTTTCAAAGCGTTTTCTCGGCAAGGGCGATAAAGTGCTTATCGTTGACGATTTCCTCGCGATAGGAAACGCCCTAAATGGTCTTATTACCCTTGTAAATGACAGCGGCGCGGAGCTTGCCGGTTGCGGCATTGTTATTGAAAAAGGCTTTCAGGGCGGAGGAGACAGGCTCAGAGCAAAGGGCGTAAATCTTCAAAGCCTTGCCATTGTTGAAAAAATGAATCACGAAACGGGCGAGATTTCATTTCGTGAATAATTGAGGTTATCAGGCTTTTCAGCCTTATAATATATTTTATTTTGGAGGTAAAAAAATGAAAATCACCAAGAAGATCATTGCGGTCATTCTCAGTATGCTCTTGATTGGAGCAGCATTCGCCGGTTGCGCGGGTGGAACTCAGAATGAGGGCGAAGGCGGAGCAAACGAAGGTATTGATCTCAAAGCGGGCTTTATTTTCCTGCACGATGAGAACTCAACCTATGACAAAAACTTCATCAACGCCGCCAATCTTGCTTGTGACAATCTCGGAATAAGCAAGGAAAACAGAATTTATAAAACTAATATCCCTGAGGGCAATGAGTGCTATGATGCCGCTGCCGAGCTTGTTGACGCGGGCTGCAAATTCGTTTTTGCGGACAGCTTCGGTCATGAGTCCTATATAATTCAGGCGGCTAAGGAGTATCCCGATGTTCAGTTCTTCCATGCCACGGGCACAAGAGCTCACACCGAGGGTCTTGCAAACTATCACAACGCTTTCGCGTCCATCTATGAGGGTCGTTATCTTGCAGGTATCGCTGCGGGTATGAAGCTCAATGAAATGATAGCGAACGGTCAGATCACCGCAGATCAGGCTAAGATGGGCTATGTAGGTGCATTCCCTTATGCCGAGGTTAAGTCGGGTTATACTTCATTCTATCTCGGCGCAAAGAGCGTTTGCCCCACAGTTACTATGGATGTAACCTTCACCAACAGCTGGTATAATGAAGCTCTTGAAAAGGAAGGCGCTGAAAATCTTATCTCCAACGGCTGCGTTCTTATCAGCCAGCATGCGGACTCAATGGGCGCTCCCACCGCTTGCGAAAACAGAGGCGTACCGAATGTTTCCTATAATGGCAGCACTGTAAGCGTTGCTCCCAACACATTCATCGTATCCTCCAGAATCAACTGGGCTCCCTATATGGAGCTTGCCATGAAGGCTGTTGCCGAAGGCAAGTCGGTTGATCCCGATTGGACAGGCACTATCTCCACAGAGTCTGTTCTTCTTACCGAGGTAAACGAAAATGCCGCCGCTCCCGACACTCAGAAGGCTATTGACGAGGCAAAGGCAAAGCTTGTTGACGGAACTCTTCATGTTTATGATACTTCAACATTCACCGTAACGGTTTCCGATTCCAAAAATGTAAATGCCAAGGTTGACGCCGACGGTCATCTTACATCTTATATGGCGGATGTTGATTCCGATGACAACTACACTCCTGACACTGAGGTCGTTAAGGATGGCTACTTCCATGAGTCCGAATACCGTTCCGCTCCCTACTTTGATGTTGATATTGACGGTATAAATCTTCTTGGAAATGTAGAATAACTAAATCCGGTTATTTTAATTCGTGACCGTGCGGATAACACGGTCACGATGTTTTTAACAATCTACTCGGAGGTAAGATATGGACGGCGTTTATGCTGTTGAAATGAAAGGAATTACCAAAAGCTTCGGAAAGGTAATTGCGAATAAAGAGGTCGATCTTCAGGTTCGCCGAGGTGAAATTCTCGCGGTGCTCGGCGAAAACGGAAGCGGAAAAACGACGCTTATGAATATGCTTTCGGGTATATATTATCCCGATGAGGGCGAAATCTTCATTGACGGAAAAGAGGTCGTTATCCGCTCCCCGAAGGACGCGTTTGACCATAAAATCGGAATGATACATCAGCACTTCAAGCTTGTTGATGTTTTCAATGCAACCGAAAATATCGTTCTCGGCGTTAAGGATGAAAAGAAATTTAACTTGAAAGAAGCCGAAAAGCGAGTCAAAGAGATAACGGAAAAATACGGCTTTTCCGTTGATTTAAACAAAAAGATTTATGAGATGTCCGTTTCGGAAAAGCAAACCGTGGAAATAATCAAGGTGCTTTTCAAGGGCGCTGATATTCTTATTCTCGACGAGCCAACCGCAGTCCTCACACCGCAGGAAACGAAAAAGCTTTTCGATATTCTTCGCCGTATGAAAAAGGACGGCAAGGCGCTTATCATAATCACCCATAAGCTAAACGAGGTGCTTGAAATTTCGGATAGGGTGACTACTCTGCGTAAAGGCGAGCTTGTAGGCAGTGTGAATACCGCCGACGCCACCGAACAGTCACTCACCGAAATGATGGTTGGCGAAAAGGTGGATCTCAATATCCACAGAGATGAGCCGAAAAGCCCCAAAGCGGTGCTGACTGTAAAAAATCTTAATGTCATTTCGCCCGACGGGAAAAAGGCGCTCGACAATGTAAATTTCACCGCTTACTCAGGCGAGATACTCGGCATAGCCGGTATTTCCGGCTGCGGTCAAAAGGAATTGCTTGAATCCGTCGCGGGCTTACAGAAGGCGACGGAAGGCTCAAGTATAATCTATACTCCCGATGAAAACACCACGAAAGAGCTTGTGGGAAAATCGCCGAGGGAAATACGCAAATTGGGCGTTGCGCTTTCGTTCGTTCCCGAGGACAGGCTCGGTATGGGTCTTGTCGGCAATATGGATATTACCGACAATATGATGCTCAGAAGCTATAAACGGGGCTCTACGGCGTTTCTTGACCGCAAAAATCCGAAAAGTCTCGCTGAGCGTATCATCAAAAGCCTTGACATAGTCACTCCGGGAACATCAACACCCGTTCGCCGTCTTTCGGGCGGTAATGTGCAAAAGGTGCTTGTGGGGCGTGAGATTTCGCTCAATCCCAAGGTGCTTATGGTGGCTTATCCCGTTCGAGGGCTCGATATAAATTCCTCCTACACTATCTATAATCTGCTGACAAAGCAGAAAGAGGATGGCGTTGCCGTTATCTTTGTCGGCGAGGATCTCGATGTTCTCATTGAGCTTTGCGACAGGATAATGGTCATAAATTCAGGCAGAATTACCGGCATCGTGGACGGCAAAACGGCTGTGAAGGATGAGATAGGACTGCTGATGACTAAGAGTACGGATGAGGAGGCTGCTGTAGATGAATGAAAAAGAAAAGGTGCGTGAGCCTCTTTTTCACCTTGTGAAAAGGGACGCTATGCCGTGGCATACGGCGTGGCTTATCCGTATCGGCTCAATAGTTGCCGCGCTCATTGTAAGCGGCATCCTTACAATGGTGCTGGTGCATGAAAACCCTTTCAGCGTTTATGCCACTATGATCGAAGGCGCTTTCGGCACAACAAGAAGAATTTGGAATCTCGCTCAGAGTATTGCGATGCTGCTCTGCGTTTCTCTCGCCGTGGCTCCCGCGTTTAAAATGCGATTTTGGAATATCGGCGCCGAGGGGCAGGTGCTTGTCGGCGGTCTCGCCACGGCGGCGTGTATGATACTCCTCGGCGGCAGGATACCGAACGCTCTTTTGATACTTATAATGATAATCGCAAGTATTTTAGGCGGCGCGATCTGGGCTGTTATTCCCGCAGTTTTCAAGGCGAAGTTTTACACAAATGAAACTCTCTTTACCCTTATGATGAACTATGTGGCGATTCAGCTTGTTTCGTATTTTGCCATACTTTGGGAATCACCGAAGGGCTCGGGTATCATCGGCATAATAAATCAAAATTCGCGCGCAGGCTGGCTGCCTGTTATCGGAGGGCAGGAATATTTTCTTAATATTCTGATAGTCCTCGCGCTTACTGTGATCATGTATATTTATTTGAAATACAGCAAGCACGGCTATGAGCTCGCCGTTGTCGGCGAGTCGGAAAATACGGCGAGATACATAGGCATAAATGTTAAGAAAGTCATAATCAGAACTATGCTTCTTTCAGGCGCGGTTTGCGGCATAGCGGGCTTTCTTCTTGTTGGCGGAACGAGCCATACCATTACTTCCGCAACAGCCGATAACCGAGGATTTACCGCCATTATGGTGGCGTGGCTTGCGAAATTCAATCCGCTGTATATGATAGTAACATCGTTTATTCTCTGCTTCCTTGAAAGGGGCGCGAATGAGATATCAACTGTGTTTGGGTTAAATCATTCGTTTTCCGATATCATTACGGGCATTATCCTGTTTTTCATCATAGGCAGCGAGTTCTTTATCAACTATCAGATAAAGCTCCGCGGCAAGCATAAGGAGGAGAAGTAATATGAATTTTACAGCATTGATTACTTTTATCCAGCGTGCCGTATGCCAGGGCATACCGCTTCTTTACGGCTCAACAGGTGAAATACTGACCGAAAAATCGGGAAATCTTAACCTCGGTATCCCCGGAATTATGTATGCCGGCGCTATCAGCGGCGTTATGGGCGCGTTTTTCTATGAAGAATCACTCCCGACGAGGGACGCCATAAATCCGTTTCTCGCTATATTGATACCGACCCTCTGCGCTATTATAGGCTCTGCGCTTCTCGGTCTTATTTACTGCTTCCTGACCGTAACGCTCAGGGCAAATCAGAATGTAACGGGTCTTGCTATCACCACCTTCGGCGTAGGCTTCGGCAACTTCTTCGGCGGCTCGCTGATCAAGCTTACCAACAGCGATGTGCCCTCTGTTGCGCTTACCAACACAAGCCAATTTTTCAGGGCGACTTTTCCGTTTGCCGAATCATTAGGCTGTTTTGGAAAAATATTTTTCTCCTATGGCTTTCTCGCGTATTTATCCATAATTATCGCTTTGCTCTGCGCGTTTTTCTTAAAGAAAACAAGAGGCGGGCTTCATCTGCGCGCCGTAGGTGAAAACCCCGCGACGGCAGACGCGGCGGGCATAAATGTAAACAGAGCTAAATACCTTGCAACCTGCATCGGCAGCGCGATAGCGGGGCTCGGCGGTCTTTACTATGTTATGGATTACGCCTGCGGCGTATGGTCTAACGAGGGCTTCGGCGACAGAGGCTGGCTTGCCATTGCGCTTGTTATATTTGCTCTTTGGAAACCCGATATGGCGATTCCCGGCTCAATTCTTTTCGGCGGTCTTTATATCGTATTCCTTTACATTCCCGGGCTTGCGCTTCGTACTCAGGAGCTAATAAAGATGCTTCCGTATGTTGTTACGATAATCGTTCTTATAATCAGCTCCATAAAGAGTAAGAAAGAAAACCTCGGCCCTGCGTCTCTCGGTCTTTCCTATTTCAGAGAGGAGAGGTAGATATGAATCCTGATGTTGAGAAAATACTCGTTTCAGAGGAACAACTGAAAGAAATCAACAAACGCCTCGGCGCGCAGATAACCGAGGATTATAAAGACAAAAGACTTCTTGTGCTGGGTATATTAAAGGGCTGTGTGTTCTTTATGACGGATCTTGTCAGGCATATCGATTTGCCTTTGTCAATTGACTTTATGACCGTATCATCTTACGGCAGCGGCACACGCTCATCGGGCAGAGTTAAAATAACCAAGGATATTGACATTGATCTTGACGGCTATGATGTGCTTATCGTAGAGGATATACTCGACAGCGGCAAAACGCTGCACTATGTTTCGGAAATACTGAAAACAAGGGGGGCACGCTCAATTAAAATCGCCACTCTTCTTGATAAACCCGAACGAAGAGTTGCGCCCATAACACCCGATTATGTAGGGTGTGATGTGCCTGATGAGTTTGTAGTCGGCTACGGCCTTGATTATGACCAAAAATACAGAAATCTTCCTTATATCGGGCAACTCAGACGCAGTATATATGAATAAAAATATCCCACACGGCAGAATTTAAAGTGTCGCGTGGGATTTTTTAATATCCTCGCTTACTTTCTGTAATTTTTTTGTATATTTCGTCAAATAAAATAAGCGATTTTACACATTTTGTAATCTTTATGTAAAATTATTAAAAAATATATTTATTTTGTAATCTTATAGTGTTATAATATTACAAAAATGTGTATGGAATTTACCGCAGAGGAGGGAATGGCGTGAAGCTCTTACGGGTACTGTTGCCTTTGCTTCTTACCTTTATGTTGCTTTGCGGTTGTTCCGTTCATTTGCGCAATTCCGCCGAAGATCTGATAAGACCCGCCGCTCTTTCCGAGAAAGACTCGGGCGTTTATAAAGCGCTGAAGAACTTTTGCGATGAAGATTTTGTTTTAAAAACACCCGTAAGCGGAGATTTCAGGTCTTCATTTATTTTTTACGATTTTGACGGCGACGGAGCTGACGAGGCGCTTGCATTTTATAAAAATGACGGCGCTGATAAAGCGAGTATGGCTGTTTTAGACGAATTTACAGACGGCTGGAGCGTTGTGAGCAATTTGGAGGGCGACGGAGACGGCGTTTATTCCGTGGAAGCGTGCAAGCTTCTTGAAAGCGGAGGCGTTCAGCTCGTTGTATTGTGGGATACTTCGGTGAATAATTTCTCCCGCTATCTTTCTGTTTACACTCAGGAGAATTCAAACTCCTTTTCGGGCTTTGTAAAGATCGGAGCTTCAATTCGTGCCGCCGCTTATACGCCGGTCGATATCAAAAACAGAGGCTACGATGAGCTTTTGGTTTTCAATGTGGGAAACGGTAAAAGCGTTGATTCATCAGCGGCTCTTTTTTCTGTAAGCGAAAGCGGTCTGCAGTCCCGCTCCGCCACAAAGCTGGACGGGCATATCGAATCTTACGAAAATGTAGTTAGCGAAAATACGGGCAGAGGCTTCAGAGCTTTTGCCGACGCGTTTAAATCCAACGGAAACGGAATGCTCACCGAACTTATCGTGTGGTCTGATTATTACGACGAGATAATCGCGCCATATTACAGCTATTCGAGCGGGCGCACCGATAAAACATCACGAAATGCTTACATCTATTGCTGTGATATAAATTCGGACGGTTATATCGAGATTCCTACGGACGCCGGCGGAATATCGCTTTCCGGTGGGGTAAAGGCTATCGACTGGAAGCGTTACAGCTCCGTTCTAAACCATGTATGTTACACGCTTTTTGTTGAGCGCGACGGCTATAATGTTCTTATTCCGAAAGAATATTTTGAAAAAATCAAAGCGTCATATGACGAAAAATCGGGGCTTCTTGAGGTAAGCGAAAAAAGCGGAAAAGCGATTTTTTCCGTTATAAAGACGAATCTTTCCGACTATATGGAAAATACCGACAAATTTGCTGAATACACTGAAATTTACAGAGATAATGTTTATATTTTTCTTGCCGAATGCGGCGGGAATTCTGATATAAAAATCGATACTAAAACCCTGAAATCAATGATAATTATCGGCAAAGGAGTGTAGAGTATGAAAAAGGTGCTTGTTGCAGAGGACGAAGAATCCATCCGCGAATTTATAGTTATTAATCTAACAAGAAGCGGTTACGAGGTCGTTCAGGCGGAAAACGGAGCTGCCGCGCTTGCGCTGTTCAAGAAGGCTAACGGAGATTTTGATGTTGTCATTCTTGATATTATGATGCCTGAAATCGACGGACTTACGGTTTGCAAGGAGCTCCGTAAGCGTTCGTCCGACCTCGGTATCATTATGCTTTCAGCGAAAACGCAGGAAATGGATAAGGTAACGGGCTTGCTCGTGGGGGCGGATGACTATGTTACAAAGCCCTTTTCACCCAGCGAGCTTATGGCGAGGGTGGACGCCGTTTACAGGCGCGTTGAAATTTCAAGAGGCTTCAGGCATAGCGACACCACGGGCGAGATCATACGCCTTGATGAATTTGAACTGAATCTTAGAAATCGCACGCTTTCAAAAGCAGGTAATCTTATAGAGCTCACACAGGTTGAGTTTCAAATCATTGAACACTTTTTCAAAAACCCGAACGCCGCTCTCAGCAGAACGGATATACTTAAAACCGTATGGGGCAACAATTACTTCGGCGATGAAAAGATAGTCGATGTTAATATTCGCAGACTCCGTATGAAAATCGAAGATAATCCGTCCAGCCCGTCAAGGCTCGTTACTGTTTGGGGTCTCGGCTACAAGTGGGTACCCGGTGACAGGTAATTTTTTAATCGGAAGTCGCTGATATGAAGAAAGTTTTGAGCGGAAAACTGCATATTATGAAGCTTCAGGGTATCGCCAAGCGTTGGTTTATCAATGTGGTTGGTCTTATCTTTCTGTTTTTGATCATAATTTTTGTTGTGGCTTCATTTTCCGTTAAAGCTTATTATTATGATTCCGTCAAAAGTCTGCTCTACAGCGGAGCTTCCACTACTGCTGTCAGCTATTTTAAAACAAATCTTGATTTGGGCGTTTCCCTTGAGGATTCTGCCGCGCGCTTCGTTGACAGCTATACTTATAAGGACAAAACTACTGTTTGGATAGTTGATAATAACGGCAATATCATTGCTTCTTCCGACGGCTTTTTGCGCGAATCGCCCGAAATGCCCGACTATTCTCAGGCTGTTTCGAGCGAGGACGGAATAAGCGAATTTGTTGGCAGAGCCAACGGTGAAAAAATTATGTCCGTCTCGCGCGTCATCGAAAATTCTCAGGGAATAAAAGTAGGCGCCGTGCGTGTGATGGCTTCGCTGAAAGGTATCGACTGGCAGATTTTCGGAATAATCGTTTTTCTCTTTGTATCACTGATCGCAATTATAATTATCATAATTTTTTCCAATATGATTTTTATGCGTTCGATCATTGTGCCGATAAGGGAGATAACTGCCACCACAAAGGAGATTTCCAACGGCAATCTTGATGTTAGAATAGAAAAGAAATATGACGATGAAATAGGCAGACTTTCCGACTCAATAAATTCGATGGCGTCCGATATAGCCGATGCCGATAAATTGAAGAATGATTTTATTTCTACGATTTCTCACGAGCTGAGAACTCCTCTGACTTCTATCAAAGGCTGGGGCGAAACGCTGCTCTTCGGTCTCGATCAGGAGAGAGACCCCGTCACCAACAAGGGTTTGCAGATAATAGTAAGCGAATCGGGGCGTCTTGAGGGCTTTGTTGAGGAATTGCTTGATTTCAGCCGGCTTCAGAGCGGGCGAATGAATTTAAGACTTGTTAAAACCGATATTTTCGCCGAGCTTGACGAAACTGTTTTCACATTCCGCGAAAGAGCGATGCGAGAGGGAATAGAGGTGCGTTACAGTATTCCGGATTTTCCCGCTCCCGCCAACGCCGACCCGAACAGGCTCAAGCAGGTGTTTATGAATATTCTTGACAACGCCCTTAAATATTCAAAAATTCAGGGCAAGATTTTTGTTAAGGCAGAGTTTTCCACCTTTAACGGAGGGGACGCCGTCAAGATCTCTATCGCCGATCAGGGCTGCGGTATCTCCGAAGAGGATCTGCCTCATGTTATGGAGAAATTCTATAAAGCCAATGATACGGTAAGAGGCTCGGGAATCGGTCTTGCCGTTACCAATGAGATAGTAAATCTTCATAACGGAAAATTAGAGATAGACAGTAAGCAGAATGTCGGCACTCTCGTAACGATCTATCTACCCGTAGACAGCGTGCCCACTAAACAGGAAATTGATATGTCCGAGCCGAAGATGGACGAGGTTTCCGATGATGACATTAAGTTGAAAGGATATAATTCCTGATGTTGCAGAACAAAACACATAAAACCTCCGTGGGAGGGCAGGCGCTCATCGAAGGCGTGATGATGCAGGGTCCGAGGGGCGTTGCAACTGCCATCCGAAAGACCGACGGCAGCATATTTGTTGAATATCACGGTGTAAAGCATATCAAGGACAAAATAAAATTTCTCGGTTTTCCCGTTATAAGAGGCATAGTTAATTTTATAGAATCAATGATACTCGGATATAAGCTGCTTATGTATTCCGCCGAGGTTTCGGGAATGGAAGACTACGACGGCGAGGATATGACGAAATTTGAAAAATGGCTTGAAAATAAATTCGGCGATAAAATGATGAATTTCGTCACGGGTTTAGCTTCTGTTTTGGGTGTGTTGCTCGCGTTTTTACTTTTTATCTATTTTCCTGTGCTTTTTTTCAATAAAATCAATGAATGGAGCGGCGGCGCGATAACCGCTTATCAGGGGCTTATAGAGGGCGCTCTTAAAATAATAATTTTCGTTTCTTATCTGCTTATCGTCAGCAGAATGAAGGATATTCAGCGCCTTTTCAAATACCACGGCGCGGAGCATAAATCGATTTCCTGTTACGAGGCGGGGGAGGAGCTCACCGTTGAGAATGTTAAAAAATCTTCTCGGTTTCATCCAAGGTGCGGAACATCGTTTATATTTGTGATTCTCATTTTCAGTATTGTTATATATTCCGTTGTTGCCAAAATATTTCCCGCTATTGCCGTAAACCGCGCTCTTTGGATACTCTTAAAGGCGGCTTTTCTTCCGATTGTTATGGGCCTCGGCTATGAATTTATAAGATACGCCGGCAGGCACGATAACCTTTTCGTTAAGATAGTTTCCGCTCCCGGGTTGTGGATGCAGCGTATAACAACAAAGGAGCCGGACGATGATATAATCGAAGTGGGAATAGCGGCGCTGAAAGCAGTTATTACCGACGACCCGAAGGACGATGAAATAAGGTGACGCTTAAAGAGGCGTATAATTACGGCGTTTATTTTCTTTCCTGCAACGGCGTTGACGAGGCGGAATTTAAATCCCTATGCCTTGTGTGCCATATCGCGGGAATAAATAACAGCGAGTATAATTTTCACACCTCGGATGAGATAATTATGAAGCGCTTTGCCGAGCTGCTGTGGCGGGTTAAAAACGGCGAGCCTTTGCAATATGTTCTCGGTAAATGGGATTTTTACGATTCCGAATTTAAGGTGGGAAAGGGCGTTCTTATTCCTCGCCCCGAAACGGAAGAGCTTACCGAGCTCGTTATAAAAGAGGCGCGCGCTGTCGAATTTCCCGTAATCTTTGATTTGTGTGCCGGCACCGGCTGCATCGGTATAAGTGTTGCCAAAGCCGTTCCCTCGGCAAAGGTTTTCTGTGTTGAAAAAAGCGCTCAAGCGATGCCTTATCTCACCGATAATTGCAAGCAGGCGGAAAACGCCGTGCCTGTTGACGGCGATGTTTTCGAGCCGCCGAGCCTGCCGCAAGCCGATATTATCGTTTCCAATCCGCCTTATATCAAAAGCTGCGAAATTTCTTCACTTCAAAAAGAGGTGAGCTTTGAGCCGCGTATTGCGCTTGACGGCGGAGATGACGGGCTTGATTTTTACAGAGCCATATGCGCCAAATGGAAAGTATTGCTTAAAAACGGCGGCAGTATATTTTTTGAAATCGGCGAAACTCAGGGCGAAACCGTTTCAGAAATCTTGAAAAAAAATGCTTTTTCTGATATTAAAATAATCAAGGATATGTACGGTAATGACCGTATTGTCCGCGCAATATACTAATTTAACGGAAGTGGCTAATATGTCGTTATTCAGCGTGTTCAGAAGCGGAGATATGATTCAGATTATTTCCGTTGTTCTTTCAAGAATTTTTATTGTTTTTTTCTGTATGCCCATCCACGAATGCGCCCACGCCTGGGCTGCCGATAAAATGGGAGATCACACCGCGAAAAATCTCGGCAGAATGACGCTTAATCCCTTTTCTCATCTTGATTTGGTGGGCACGATTATGATATTCTTATTCGGTATCGGTTACGCAAACCCCGTTCCCGTCAATGAAAGAAATTTCAGAAATCCGAAAAAGGGAATGGCGCTCACCGCGCTTGCAGGACCGGCTTCAAATCTTTTTATGGGATTTGTGGCGGTGTCAATATATTACGGCGTTATGCTTTTGCCGCATACTACCGCTGTGACGCTTATTGCGTTTATATTCTATTATGCCGCCTCTGTAAATGTCACCCTCGCGGTGTTCAATCTTCTTCCGATACCGCCGCTTGACGGCTCTAAGGTTGCCGCGATGATAATTCCGAATAAGTATTATTACAAATATCTGCAATATGAGCGTTACATTATGATAGGCCTTATCGTGCTTTTATTCACGGGTATTTTAAACAGACCCATCGGCTTTATTTCCGATATAATGATGTGGCTCATTTCATTTATACCAAACCTGATTTACGGTATCTTTGCGTGAGGTTTTATGGAACAGATAAGCTATAAGCTTGAGGTGTTTGAAGGTCCTATGGATCTGCTTTTGCACCTCATCAACAAGCATAAACTTAATATAAACGATATTCCTATCGTTGAGTTGGTAAATCAATATCTTGATTATGTTCGTCAAATGGAAAATGCCGATTTTGATATAGCGGGCGATTTTCTTGAAATGGCGGCAAGGTTGATTTATTTAAAAACGGTTTCTTTGCTGCCCCGTCACGAGGAGGCGGAAAAGCTGAAGGCGGAGCTTACGGGAGAGCTGATCGAATACCGTGACTGCAAGATCATCGCCGAAAAACTCAGTAAGCAGACGGAAGGCTTCAACCGCTTTGTCCGCGCGCCGCAGGAGGGCTATGTCAATTACGATTACGAGCGTTTCCATGAGAGCGAGGAGCTGCTGAACGCCTACATCTCGGCAGCCGGCAAGGCTCGGCGCAGGCTTCCTCCGCCCGTTGAATCCTTCAGGGATATAGTGGCGAGAAAATTCGTCAATGTCGCATCGAAGATAACCGCCGTCGTCCGTAAACTCCACAACGGCAAAAAGGTTAAGTTTCTCACTCTTTTTGACGGCTCAAAAAGCAGAAGCGATATTGTGGCGGTGTTTTTAGCCGTGCTTGAACTCGCCAAAGCAAAAAGAATTTCTATCGAGGGCTCTATACAAAACCCCGATGTTCAGATAATTAAAGAGGTTGAAAGCGTTGAATAATGATAAAAACATAATCGCAAGAATTGAGGCGATGCTCTTTGCTTCGGGCGAACCCGTGGAGGCTGTTAAGCTTGCGGAGCTTCTGGAGCTTGATATTGAAAGCGTAACGAAAATGCTTGCCCATCTTGCCGATTTGTATGAGGAAAAAAACAGCGGTCTGCGCCTTGTGAGAATGGACGGAAAATACCAGCTTTGCACAAGGGAGGAGTACGCCGACGATGTCAGGGCGCTCTTGGAAGTCAGAAAAAATACCCCTTTGTCGCAGGCGGCGTTTGAGGTGCTTGCCATAGTCGCCTACAATAAATCCGTAACCAAAAGCTTTATCGAGCAGATAAGGGGCGTTGACTGTTCGGGCTCAATAGCTAATCTTGTGCAAAAAGGGCTTATTGAGGAAAAGGGCAGGCTTGATTTGCCGGGCAGACCTCTTGTTTACGGAACTACCGATCGCTTTCTCAGGTGCTTTTCTCTTAACAGTCTTGACGACCTGCCCGATCTCCCGTCCGTTGAGGAATCGGAGAAAATGGCCCGTGATAACGGTCAAACATCGCTTTTTGAGGACGAAAAATCTTCCGTCGAGGAAGATGTTAATGATGACGAATGATTTTGAAAGGATGATTTGAATGACTGTATTTTTGATAGCCTTAGGCGTTATAGCGGTCGTTCTTTCAATCGGGCTTTCGATTTCCGCCACTTTCAATGTTACATATGACAAGGGCTGGAAAACCACCGTAACGATTTTGGGGCGGGAACGGGAAATCAAACTGACTAAGCTGCTTTCCTTTATTTTGTTTCCCGATAAGTCCGCGCAGGAGGTCAAAAAGGGCAGAAATAAATCAAAAGCCAAAGAGACTCACGGCGAACAGCCGGCTAAATCGACCGATGACGACGAAAAAAAATCCCCAAAAAAGAAAGACGGGCAGAAAGGCAAAAAAACTAAAAATCAGTCAAAGCCCAACTATATACAGCGCGTTTTGAATGAAGAGGGGATACTCGGCATACTTCATCTTATTTCAAATACGATACAGTCGGCGTCTACTGCTGTAAACACTTTATTTTCGGGCTTCCATATTTATCTGATTTATGTTAAAATGATAATAGGCGGGGGCGACGCCTTTGATATTGCGGATAAATACGGCTCGATTTGCAAGTATTATTTTCCGATTAAAGGATTTATTTTGAACAATAAAAATGTTGACGATTACGACGAGACCTTTTATGCCGATTTTATCGCCCCGTCAAGCGAATACGCCTTTCAGTTTATCGGCTCAATAAACGCGGGCACTCTTTTGAGAGTTATCCTTTCCGCGGGAAAAACATTTTTGTTCAATCTTTTAAGCAATAAACAATAATTATATTTAAGGAGATACAAATTATGAAAGAGACACCGGTAAATAAAATAATGGAAAACACGCTGCAAAAGATGCGTGAGATGGTGGATGTTTCCACGATTATCGGCGACCCGATGGTAACGGGCGATACAACGCTTATCCCCGTTTCAAAGGTCACCTACGGCTTTACCAGCGGCGGAACGGATCTTCCCTCAAAGCAGGGCACGGAGCTCTTCGGCGGTGGCGGAGGCGGAGGTATATCCATTACTCCCGTTGCGTTCATCGTTATTCAAAACAATAAGGTAAGGCTTATGCAGATAGATAACTATACTTCTTCTGCCGACCGTGCTATCTCGATGATTCCCGAGCTTATAGACCAGATCTCACGGCTCGTTAAGGCGAAAGAGGAAGACGGAGAGAGCAAGCCCGAGGAGAAAGCCGAATAATTCTAATTAAATTTCAGATCACCTGCATATATTTAGATTAAGCGTATTTATTACTGCGCTTGCGTTTCTTTGCGCTTATATATAAGCAGGTGATCGTTTTGTTTAAAAAAATATCCGCCTTTATTTCGGCGCTTTTGCTCTTTCTCTCTTTCGGTATTACAGCCGTCGGGCAGGATTGCAGCGCCGCCTCGGCAGTTGTAATTGACGCGGCTTCGGGTGAAATTCTTTTTGAAAAGGATATATATACCGAAAGAAGTATGGCATCCACAACAAAAATAATGACCTCTCTCATTGCGTGCGAGAGCGGCGGGCTTGACAGTATCGTAAATATTACCGCGGAAATGGCAGATACCGAGGGAACTGCTCTCGGTTTGCGTGAGGGGGATACGATTTCACTCTATGACCTTGTTGTCGGTATGCTTCTTGCATCGGGAAATGACGCGGCAAACGCTACCGCTATTTTTATCGCAGGCAGTTTTGAGGGATTTGCGGCGATGATGAACGAAAGAGCCCGCCAAATCGGAATGAATCACACGCTTTTCGTAAGCCCTTCGGGGCTTGACGGCGGAAACCATCACTCCTGCGCGTATGATATGGCTTTGCTTACGGCTCAGGCGCTTAAAAACGATATTTTCGCTTCGGTGTGCAAAGCGCGAAGTATGGAGATAACAGTAAGCGGAAAAAAGCAGACGCTTTACAATCATAATAAATTGCTCTATCAGATTGACGGCTGTATCGGCGTTAAAACCGGATTTACAAGCAAGGCGGGCAGATGCCTTATTTCCGCCGTCAGAAAAAACGGAAACACCATGATATGCGTCACACTTAATGACGGCGACGATTGGAACGATCACAAAAAGCTATATTCACAATGTGAAAAGCTATATAAGGAAAAGAAAGTTTACAGCGTTGTTGAAGTCAACATTGTGGGCGGAGTAAAAAATGTTCTCACGGCGGAATATGAAAAAGAGATCAGGGTCGTCAATCCGCAGTTGATAACCGTTGAAGTATATCATTTCCCATTCATATATGCCCCTGTTACCAAAGGCGATGAAATAGGAATTGTAATAATAAAATATAAAGAAAAGGAAATTGCCCGCGCGCCTGCTATCGCGGGTGAAAGCGTTGAATATTATGCCGAACAAGAACGAGGTTAGACTGCAAAAATATATGGCTGAATGCGGCGTTGCGTCAAGACGCAAATGCGAGGAGCTTATAGAAGCGGGAAAGGTCAAGATAAACGGGCATATAGCCGTTATCGGCGCAAAGGTCAATATTAAAAAGGATATTGTAACATTGCGCGGAAAGAAAATCGAAAAAGAATCGCGCCTGCGTTATATTATGCTCCATAAACCGAGGGGCTATGTCAGCGCCGTTTCGGATGACCGAGGGCGAAAAACCGTTATGGAGCTTGTTTCCGATATAGAAGAACGCATCTATCCCGTCGGCAGGCTCGACAGGGATTCCGAGGGTCTGCTGCTGCTTACAAATGACGGCGCTTTCGCTCACGCTCTGACGCATCCGCGGCACGGATTTGCAAAAACCTATCGTGTCACCGTCCGCCCGTCCGTCAGCGACGATATTCTCTTTCGCCTTAGAAACGGAATAGAGATAGACGGAAAAACTACCGCGCCCTGCGATGTTACCGTTATTACAAGCGAACAGGGTAGAGTAGTTTTGGAATTTGTTTTGCGTGAGGGTAGAAACAGGCAGATAAGAAAAATGTGCGAGGCGGTAGGTCTCGAGGTCGCAAGGCTTAAAAGAACATCTATCGGCTCTTTAAAGCTTGGAATGCTTCAGCAGGGAAAATGGCGCGAGCTCAGTGAAAACGAGGTCAAAAAGCTGCTTTGCTCCGCCGAAAAAATTAAAGAAAAGGAGTAGAACGCCAAATATAGGCGATACTGTTTCAAAGAGGGGTATTTTATGTCACAAGAAAAATTTGTTTTGCCGGATAGTTATAAGCTCGTTATGCTTCAGGATTTCAGCGGCGGAAATGAGCTTGAAAATTGGACTTCTCCCGAAAATCAGCGCAATGGCGGATATTGGTCGCCACAGCAATGCTTTGTTGAAAATAAAAAGCTTGTTATTCGCTCTCAATTCAGGAACATCAGCGGCAAAGAGGGTTATCATTCCGGTTGCCTTATCTGGAATAAAAACAGCTTTACCTACGGATATTACGAGGCTCGCTGTCGGGTCGATAAGGTAAAGGGCGCGTGGTCTGCCTTTTGGCTTATGCCCGATAAAATCGAGAAAGGCTACGGCTATGAAATAGATATTTTTGAATGCGCTTGGAATTATTTTTGCGAATCTACTCTCCATTGGAACGGCTATAAAAAGCAAGCCAAAAAGCGGGTCATTATGAAAAATCTTTACGAGGGTATGCACACCTTTGCGCTTGATTGGAAGAAGGACAGCCTCAGCTTTTATTATGACGACAGGCTCGTTTGGCGAGTAAACGATGAAAACGGCAAAATCAATTATCCTGTTGCTCTTATGTTCAGCACGGAAATAAACGGCAGAGCAGACAGGAACGGTAAGCCGTTAGTCAAACAGGTTTGGATAGGTAACGGTCTTATCACCGACAGGCGCAACGATCTTCCGTCGGATTTCGTTATTGATTATGTTAAAGTCTATGATAACGGAGACCTTATTTTAAGCAACCCCGTTAATTTGCCGCCGACTTGATTTTCGGCGGTTTTCTTTTGCTTTTTTATAAAAACAATTCTTCAATAAATATAAATAAAAAAACAGTTGTAATTCAGTTGTCAAAGTGTTAAAATACCTAAAAAAGATTTTTTCGGAAATATATTCCGATTTATGAGCATAAGGAGGATTTTCAGTGAGTGATTACAGTTCTGAACGCTCCGAGGCGGCAAACAGACTTTTTTCATTATTTGACGACGGCGCTTTTACCGAAATCGACGCCTACGCAAAATCGGCAAGCGGTGATGTAGAGGTCGTTGCGGGCTTCGGTACCGTAAACGGAGTGTGCGTTTACGCTTTTTCTCAAGATCCGTCTGTTGACGGCGGCGCAGTCAGCACGGCGCAATGCGCGAAAATTAAAAAGATCTATGATCTTGCCGTTAAAACAGGTTGCCCCGTGATAGGCATATATGATTCAAACGGAATGAAGCTCAGCGAAGGCTTTGAAGCGCTTTCAGCATACGGCGAGATACTCAAGCTGTCGTCATCCGTTTCGGGCGTTGTGCTCCAGATTTCAGTAATTGCGGGCTCTTGTCTCGGCACAAGCGCGCTTATGGCGAATATGGCGGATGTTGTTATTTCTGTAAAAGACGCCGATTTTTATGTTACGGCACCGAGCGATATAACAGCCGAACAGTCATTCAGTGAGGGCACGGTAGATATTCTCACCGCTGATGTTCAGGGCGCTATCGACGCCGCCAAAGCTCTTGTATCCGTTTTGCCATCAAATAATCTTGAGACTTCGCTTCCGTTTGACTTCGACGGCAATGGCTCGCTTTGCGCGGAGAATATGACCGCGAGTGAAATCGTTAATGCGGTTGCAGACGACGGCAGTATCATTGAAATCAAAAAGGGCTACGCGCCAAATGCCGTGACCGCGTTTGCGAGTATCGGCGGATTCCCCGTCGGCATAGCAGCATTTGACGGAAAGCCTGTCTGCCCCGCGTGCGCTTATAAGGCGGAGGCGTTTGTTAAGCTCTGCGACGCGTTCAGCGTTCCGATAATAACTTTTGTTCATACCGACGGATTAAAGAGAGATAAGGAAAACGCCGTTCTTACTGCGGTAACAAAGCTCGTAAGCGCTTACGCGAGCGCGACCTGCCCAAAAATTTCCGTTATCACGGGCAACGCTGTCGGCGCGGCATACATTGCGCTTGCCGGCAGAGGCAATAACGCAGATCTTGTTTTCGCTTGGGATTCGGCCGTAATATCTCCTATCGAGGTGAACTCCGCTGTAGCTTTCCTTTATAACGACAGGCTTGCGAACGGAGAGGACAGAAACGCCCTCGAAAGTGAATATAAAGATGATCTCGCTTCACCGTTTACCGCCGCCGCAAGCGGAGCAATCGACGATATTATCACCCCCGAGGCGACAAGGGATAAGCTCATAAACGCTCTTGCCATACTTGAGGGTAAAAGAGAAAATACAATTCCGAGAAAGCACTCGGTAAAATAATCAGGAGGACAATACTATGAAAAAATACACTGTTACCGTGAATGGAATAAGCTATGATGTTACGGTTGAGGAAGCAGGCGCAGGCGCTTCTCCAGCTCCTGCCGCTGCACCGCCCGCACCCTCGGCAAAACCCGCCGCCGCTCCGTCACCTAAGCCCGCAGCTCCTGCCGCACCTCAGGGCTCGGTAAAAATCGAATCGCCTATGCCCGGCACTATTCTTGATGTCAAGGCTTCTGTTGGCGCTTCCGTAAACGAGGGAGAGGCTCTTATAATCCTTGAGGCTATGAAAATGGAAAATGAAATAGTCGCGCCCTCCGCCGGTACGGTCGCTTCCGTTGAGGTCAACAAAGGCGACAGCGTTGAGGCAGGTCAGGTGCTTGTTACTTTAAAATGAGGTGGCTTAAATGGCAAAAATAGGTATTACCGAAACCGTCCTGCGTGACGCTCATCAATCGCTTATCGCTACGCGTATGCGCACGGAGGAATTTGCGGATATTCTTGAAAAAATGGATAAGATAGGCTTTTACTCCCTTGAATGCTGGGGCGGCGCGACATTTGATTCCTGCCTGCGCTTTCTTGACGAAGATCCTTGGGAGAGACTGCGCCTTATCCGTAAAAAATGCCCGAATACTAAGCTGCAAATGCTTTTCAGAGGGCAGAATATGCTTGGTTACCGTCACTATGCCGATGATGTTGTTGATTACTTTGTAAAGAAAAGCATTGATAACGGCATAGATATAATGCGTATTTTTGACGCTCTTAACGATGTGAGAAATCTTGAAACCGCAATAAACGCCGCGAAGAAGTACGGCGGTCATGTTCAGGCGGCGATTTCTTACACCACAGGCCCTGTATTTGATATAGAATATTTTTGCAATTACGCAAAGCAGCTTGAAAACGCGGGCGCGGATTCTATCTGCATTAAGGATATGGCGGGTCTGCTTACTCCATATGGGACTTATGATCTTGTTAAGGCTCTAAAGGAGACAGTGAGCGTTCCTATTCAGCTCCATTCTCATTACACCTCGGGGCTTGCATCAATGGTGCATCTTAAAGGAATAGAGGCGGGCGTTGATGTTATTGACACCGCCATGAGTCCGCTTGCCATGGGCACTTCTCACCCTGCTACCGAATCGATGGTCGCCGCTCTTCAGGGCACACCTTACGATACGGGGCTTGACATTAAAGCACTTTCCGAAATCCGCGATTTCTTTATGCCGCTTCGTGAAAAATATATTTCCGAGGGGCTTCTCAACACAAAAATGCTCGGCGTTGACGCAAATACTCTCCTTTATCAAGTACCCGGCGGTATGCTCTCAAACCTGCTCAATCAGTTGAAGCAGGCGGGCAAGGAGGATAAGCTGGAAGAGGTCCTCAACGAAGTTCCGAGAGTGAGAAAAGACAGCGGCTATCCTCCGCTTGTTACTCCCACCTCGCAAATAGTCGGCACTCAGTCCGTTTTCAATGTTATCTTAGGCGAGCGCTATAAAATGGTAACAAAGGAATTTAAGGATATGGTAGCCGGAAAATACGGCAAGACCCCCTGTGAGATAGACCCCGAGTTCAGAAAGAAAATCGTAGGCGACGATCCCATAATCGACTGCCGCCCCGCCGACCTTCTTGAGCCCGAGCTCGACAGATTCAAAACAGAAATAGCCGAATATTATGAGCAGGAGGAGGATGTGCTCTCCTACGCTCAATTTGATCAGGTGGCGATTAAATTTTTCCAAAAGAGAAGAGATAAAAAATATCATCTTGACGGAAAACACCACGATATAGTAAATAAAATTCACCCTGTTTAATATCATTTTTGATAAAGGAAATTTTTAAAGCCTGCTTTGGGATGCGGATATGACCGTATCTTATAAGCAGGCTTTATTTTATTGCCGCAAACTGCGCTGTCGCTTTTGAATGGTAAAATATTTTTCGTTTACAATATAAACGGGAGGAATTATTATGAAAAAAAATCAATATGTTACAAACGAACAAATAGTGGAATTTGAAAAATGGCTCATCAAAGAGGAGAGAGAACAGGGCACTATCCAGAAATATCTCCGCGATGTCAGATCTCTTTCCGCTTGGCTCGGCGGCAGTGAATTGACAAATGAGGCGGTTGCCGATTGGAAAGAGCATTTGATAAAAGACGGTTACAAGCCCGTTACCGTTAACTCCATGCTCGCGTCCGTCAACAGCTATTGCCGTTTTGCCGGACTTAACATCAGGTTAAAATTCCTGAGGATACAGCGCAGAATGTTTCAGGAAGAGCAACGCAATTTGAAAAAGAACGAGTATGAGAGGTTGATAGGCGCAGCCGAAAAAAAGGGAAATAAACGGCTCTCTCTGCTCATTGAGACGATAGGAGCAACGGGCATTCGTGTTTCCGAGGTAAAGTATGTAACGGTTGAAGCAGTAAGAAGCGGAAAGGCAGAAATATCGCTGAAAGGCAAGATTCGCACTATCCTGCTGCCGGGGAAGCTTTGCCGTAAACTTCTTAAATATGCGCAAAAACAAAAAATCGCTTCCGGTGAGATATTCATCACCAAAAGCGGTAAGGGAATGTCAAGAAAACAGATTTGGTCGGAAATGAAAGCGGTCTGTAAAGTAGCGGGCGTTGAAGCCTCTAAAGTATTTCCTCATAATCTTCGCCATCTTTTTGCAAGGGCGTATTATAAAGCAACGCGCGATGTCGCAGGGCTTGCCGCTCTGCTCGGTCACAGCTCAATAGAAACAACGCGCATATATCTGCTCTCTACGGGTAATGAGCTTGCAAGAAAGCTTGAAGCGCTACGGCTTGTTTTGTAGACAAAATTTTCATTTTGTCTATTGCCAAATATAAAAGACTGAATGTTTTGTAATAATAACATATATCTCGACCAAAAACAAGCTTTTTCTTAAATTTGACTTTTACATATACGCATAAAGTTTCTAAAGGGTGATTTTTTACACAGTAGTATTTTTAATGCAATTAAAATCTTGAAATAAATTCAGCTTTCGTCAATAATTATATTGCTTTTTTGCTTCTAAACGGCGATATGAACAACAAAATGAAAATTTTGTTACCAACAATTCTTATTTTGATGATTTCATACGCATGCCGTAACGCTTTGCAATATTCTTAATATGACCGTATTGACTGAAAACCCGAAATAATGGTATAATACTACAGACGACAGTCATTATTCTTCAATTTTTAATTTGTCTAGGTATAATTATGAAGGTTTTTATGATAGGCGGAACGGGATTGTTAGGCTCTGCCGCCTCTGAAATTCTCATTGAAAGAGGCAATGAGGTAAGATCCGTTGCGTTGCCTCCGATTCCCGTAGGCGCGGATATTCCCGAGGAAATGGAGCTTATTTTGAGCGATGCCGATAAGCTGAGCGATGATGAAATCGTTTCGTTAATGACGGGCTGCGATGTTTTTGTTTTTGCCGCCGGCGTTGACGAAAGGGTTGAATTTCCCGCGCCTGTTTATGAATATTACCGCAAGTACAATATCACGCCTCTTGAGCGTTATTTTACACTCGCCAAAAAGGCGGGTATCAAAGGCGCGGTAGTTTGCGGCTCTTATTTTTCTTGGCTCGCGAAACGGCGCCCCGAAATGAAGCTTTGCGAAAAGCACCCCTATATCAAAAGTAGAATCGAGCAGGAAAAGGTCTGTGAAAAATTTTCGGATAATGATTTCAGCGTATTCGTACTCGAGTTGCCTTATATTTTCGGAGTTCAGAAAGGAAGAAAACCTGTTTGGACTATTCTTATTGAGCAACTGAGCCGTTTTAAAAATATGCCTTTTACTTTGTATCCCGCAGGAGGCACGGCTATGCTTACCGTCCGTCAGGTGGGGGAAGCGCTTGCGGGAGCCTGTGAGCTTGTTCTTCGCAATGCCGAAAATGGTGCGGGCGGCTTTCGCGCCTTCGGCATATCCTGTTACAATATGACTTGGCGCGAATTACTGAAAATCGTTTACAAAGCTATGGACGGCGTTTCCGACAGGCGCATTATCGATATACCTAAATGGGCTTTCAAGGCATTCGGCTTTTCGATGAGGGCGGATTATAAAAAAAGAAATACCGATCCCGGTATTGATCCCGTTGGGCTTGCCGACATTATGGGGATGAATTTATTTATCCCCACTTGCGAATGTAAAGAGCTTGGATGTACCGCTGACGATATAGAAAAAGCGATATCCGATTCCGTTGAGCTTTCCGTTAAAGCATATAACGGAACAGCCGATCTTGTAGGTATGAAAGGCGAAGGCGCATAAAACGAAGGACATATCTGATTGACATTCCGAATTATTGCCCTTCGATGAATAAGACTTTATATATTTAAAAATTATATTTATATATTATTTATAAAAAAACTCTTGAATTTATTTCCAATCTATTGTATAATCTTAACACTTTGTATGCTTATATGGAACAGGCGGTGTAGAAATTTGTCAAAAATCGGTGAAAAATTCGGCAGGATCGTAGATATGCATTGCCATATTCTACCGGGTCTTGACGACGGGGCGGACAGCCCCTCCGTTTCTCTGGCTATGATGAGAACGGCCGTGCAAAGCGGAATAACCGATATTGTAGTTACACCGCATTTTAATTTGCGTAAAAGCGCTTCGCCTCAAACCGTTTTAAGAGTATTGCACTCAGCTCAGGAGGCCGCGGACAGATACGGAATACCTCTTAGATTTTATCCTGGCAACGAAGTTTATTATTTCGATGAGCTTCCCGAATATTTGAGGGAAAAGCGCGTATTAACAATGAACGGCTCTGATTATGTGCTTATTGAATTTTCGCCCATATCTCCGTTTCATGTTATTGAAAATGCGATGGACAGCGTTATGTTTGCGGGCTATCGGCCGGTTATAGCCCACATCGAGCGCTATGAGTCGATCCTCGACGACTATGAAAAAGTTTACCGGCTTGCTGATATGGATGTTCGTATTCAGGTCAACGCCTCAAGCGTTACGGGAAGCAACGGAAAGAATGTAAAAAAATTCGTTCACAGGCTTCTTAAAGAGGAGTTGGTCGATCTCATCGGAACGGACGCGCACAGCAATAGGCACCGCACTCCCGAAATATCCGATTGCAGGGATATTTTGGTTAAAAAATACGGCATAGATTATGCAAAACATCTTTTGAGAAAGAATGCTGCTGAAATGTTCGGCTTACAGCTTACGGAGGGTAAATAATGAATGAAAAAAATGAAACTATCGAAATAGATGTTTTTTCGATGTTGCTTTACTTTATCAAGCGTTGGTACTATTTCGTTTTTTCCGTTTTGATAACTACGGTCATAGGGCTTGCGATATGTATTTTTGTAATTACGCCGCAGTTTCGTTCCACAACAAAAATTCTTGTTTTGAACAGGCAAAACAATAATCAACTTTCTTACAGTGACTTTCAGATTTCAAATCAGCTTACCAAGGACTATGAGGAGCTGATAAAGAGCAGAGATGTTCTTGAATCGGTTATTCAGAAATGTAATCTCAATGATAAATACGAAGATCTTTTAGGGCGTATAACCGTCAGTAATACTGCGGACACTCATTTGATTTCAATTTCGGTTGAGGACCCGTCGCCCCAAATGGCACAGCAGATCGCCGATACTCTTAGAGACACGGCAACTGCTCATATAACAAATGTTACCGAGGTAGAGGCGGTTAATGTGGCTGAAAAGGCCAATCTTCCCACAGAGGAAGCCTCTCCTTCAAAGTTCGTTTGGGCAGTTCTTTCCGCGGGCATAGGCGGTTTGGCGATGCTTATATTCTTAACAATACGCTACCTTACCGATGATTCGATCAAATCGGAAGCGGATGTTGAGCAGTATCTCGGACTTCCGACTCTTGCGCTTATTCCTAAAATGGAAACCGCTATCAAGAGCGGCGGTAAATCAAAATCATCTTCCACGAGGCGTGGCTCACCGCAGCGCACCGCTTCCGGCAGACCATCAAATTCGGTACAAAGGAGGAAGTAAGAATGTCTGTTGCAAACGAATTTCAGAATAACAATAATCCTGCAAATTCCGGTGTTATCGACGCTCCGCAGGATGCTCACACCGTTTATCTGCGCAAAGAGGGAGCGCGTAATTTCCAGCTTCAGGAAGCATTTAAAACCCTTCGTTCAAACACAGAGTTTTCCGGCGAGAATCTTCAGGTAATATGCGTTACAAGCGCGCTTCCCGGCGACGGTAAATCCACGGTTAGCTACAATCTTGCCTGTGCGTTTGCCGAGAGCGGAAAGACCACCTTACTTATAGACGCCGATTTAAGAAAATCGGTTATGAGAAAGTATTGCAGGGGCGGTAACCCGTCAAGCGGTCTTACTCATTATCTTATCGGCAAAAAAACTTACGCCGAATCCGTGAATTACTCGGATATAACGAATTTAAGCGTTATCTTTGCCGGTCATGTTCCCCCCAATCCCACCGAGCTTTTGGGCAGCAAAAAATTCACTTCTCTTGTTGAAAAAGCCAGAGAGGATTTTCAGGTAGTTATAATCGATACTCCGCCTATCGGCAGCGTTATTGATTCCGCTATCGTAGCTAAGGTGTGCGACGGAATTATCCTTGTTCTTAAGGACGGCGCTATCAGCTACCGTATCGCTCAAAGATGCAAGGAGCAGCTCGATCATTCGGGAACTAAGCTTTTAGGCTGTGTTCTCAACAGCGTAGACCTTTCGTCCAACAGATATTACGGAAAATATTACGGTAAGTATTACGGATCATATTATGGAAAATAAAAATATAAATTCTGCCGGCAATTCTTTAACCCCGAACAACAGCTTATTTTATAGATTTGTTAAAAGGGCATTTGATATTGTTGTAAGTCTTTTGGGAATAATTGTATTGTCTCCCTTGATTTTGATCGTTTCTTTGATTATTTATATCGACGATCCAGGCCCTGTCTTTTTTATTCAGGACAGAAACGGGATCAACGGTAAAGTTTTCAAAATGTGGAAGTTTCGCAGCATGACAAAGAACGCTCAAAATTTGAGGTTTGAGATGGAGGATCAGAACGAACTTGACGGTCCGGCATTTAAAATTAAGGATGATCCCCGAATAACAAAAGTCGGTAAATTCATCAGAAAGACAAGTATTGACGAGCTTCCTCAGCTTGTTAATATTTTAAAAGGTGAAATGTCTGTCGTAGGTCCAAGACCGCTTCCAACATACGAAACGGAGCAATTGAACGAGAAACAGCTTCAGCGCCTTTTAGTCAAACCGGGTTTGATTTGTTACTGGCAGGTTTGCGGCAGAAACAATGTTTCTTTCGATGAATGGATGGAAATGGATTATAAGTATATTAAAGACGCAAGTGTTGCCACTGATCTTAAAATATTGTTCAAGGCGATTCCTGCGGTTTTAAGTGGTTTAGGCGCGGCTTGATTTAATTGTTTTTATCAAGCAAAAAGAGGAAACGAATTATGAAAGTTGTTATTTTGGCAGGCGGCTTCGGCACAAGAATTTCCGAAGAATCCGCTTTTAAACCGAAACCGATGATCGAAATCGGCGAAATGCCGATACTTTGGCATATAATGAAAGGCTACTCTGCATTCGGTATCAACGAGTTCATAATCTGCGCCGGTTACAAGCAGCATGTTATTAAGGAGTGGTTTGCGGATTATTTTCTTCACACCTCCGATATAACTTTTGATTTCACTCGCGGCAATGAAATTATCGTTCACGACAAGCACGCGGAGCTTTGGAAGGTAACCGTTGTTGATACCGGGCTCAACACCATGACCGGCGGCAGAATAAAGCGTGTGCGTAAATACATCGGAAACGAGCCTTTCTGCCTTACATACGGCGATGCGGTTTGCGATGTGGATATTTCCGAATTAGTTAAATTCCATAAAAGTCACGGGAAGATCGCTACGCTTACGGCTGTAACTTTGGAGCAGCAAAAGGGCGTATTGGATATCGGCTCCGACAATGCCGTTAAATCTTTCAGAGAAAAGAATCTTTCTGACGGAGCGCTTATAAACGCGGGATATATGGTTTTAAATCCCGAAATTTTCGACTTTATAGAGGGCGACAGTACCGTTTTTGAACGCGAGCCTTTAGAAAAACTTGCTTCCGCCGGTGAGCTTATGTCGTATAATCACCGTGGATTTTGGCAGTGTATGGACACAAAACGCGAAAAGGACCGGCTTGAGGAACTTTGGGCTTCGGGGCGCGCTCCGTGGAAAATTTGGGAGGATTAAATGGATTTATCTTTCTACAAAAATAAACGAGTGCTTGTAACGGGTCATACCGGTTTCAAAGGCACTTGGCTTTGCAAAATGCTTGTGAACGCCGGCGCGGCGGTTACGGGCTACAGCCTTGAGCCGCCGACAAATCCCAATTTGTTTGATATTTCCGGTCTTGACGGCGAAATGAAGAGCGTCATCGCCGATATTCGGGATTTTGACAGATTGAAAGCCGTTTTTGCCGAGGCTCAGCCCGAGATAGTTTTGCACCTTGCCGCTCAGCCGATCGTTCGTGAGAGCTATAAAAATCCGCGCCTCACATACGAAACAAATGTTATGGGCACGGTCAACCTTATGGAATGCGTTCGGCTTAATCCGTGTGTAAAAAGCGTTTTAAATGTCACCACCGATAAGGTTTACAAAAATAACGAGTGGTGCTGGGGCTACCGTGAGGACGAGCCTCTTGACGGTTTTGACCCGTATTCAAATTCAAAATCGTGCTCCGAGCTTGTGACGCACAGTTATATCAACAGCTTTTTCTCCGATAGCGATATAGCCGTTTCGACCGCAAGAGCGGGAAATGTTATAGGAGGCGGAGATTTCGCGAGCGACAGGATAATTCCCGACTGCGTCCGCGCCGTGATGAAAGGCGAGAGGATAGGCGTTAGAAATCCTTATTCAATCCGTCCGTATCAACATGTTTTGGAGCCGTTGGCAGTCTATCTTATGATCGCCGCTAAGCAGTATGAGGACAAGCGTTTTGCCGGATTTTACAATGTAGGTCCTGATGAATATGACTGTGTAACTACCGGCGAGCTCGTTGATCTTTTCTGCAAGCATTGGGGCAAAGGAGCGCAATGGATAAATCAGTCCGAGAAAAACGCTGTTCACGAAGCTAACTTCTTAAAGCTCGACTGCTCAAAGTTAAAAAGCACATTCGGCTGGAAACCTCATTGGAACATTGACGAATGTATGAAATATACGGCTCGATTTTATAAATCTTGGCTCGCGGGTGAAGATATCCCCGCTGAGATGAACAGAGAGATCAAAGTTTTTTTGGAGGATTAAGATAAATGGCAGAATGGAAGTCAGAGGCTGAAGCGAGGGAACGGATAAAGGCGCTTGTTGCCGAGTATTATCACGACTTCAAGGAAAATAAAAAGCCGTTTGAGCCGGGCGACAGGATAAGCTACGCCTCCCGTGTTTTTGACGAAAAGGAAATGCAGAGCCTCACTGACGCTATGCTCGATTTTTGGCTCACTACAGGCAGATTTTCCGATGAATTTGAAAAGAAATTCGCGGAATGGATAGGTGTTAAGTACGCCCACTTGGTAAACAGCGGCTCGTCCGCCAATCTCATAGCCTTTTCGGTTTTGACCGCTCCCGAGCTCGGCGAACGCCGGATAAAGCGAGGCGATGAGGTCATAACGGTCGCGTGCGGATTTCCGACTACCGTTACACCGATATTGCAGTATGGAGCTGTACCCGTTTTTGTTGATGTTACTGTTCCTCAGTACAATATCGATGTCGCAATGCTTGAGGATGCGCTTTCCGATAAAACAAAGGCTGTTATGATAGCCCACACGCTCGGTAATCCGTTTGATTTAAAGGCTGTTAAGGCGTTTTGCGATAAGCACGATCTTTGGCTCGTTGAGGATAATTGCGACGCGCTCGGCTCGCAGTACACTATCGACGGCGAGACGAAACTCACCGGCACTTGGGGCGATATCGGCACAAGCAGCTTCTATCCTCCTCACCATATGACGATGGGCGAGGGCGGATGCGTTTATACGAATAACCCGCTGCTCAATAGACTTATACTGTCTTACCGTGATTGGGGGCGCGATTGCATCTGCCCCTCAGGGCGGGATAATTTCTGCGGTCACCGCTTTGACGGGCAGTTCGGCGAGCTTCCGAAAGGGTACGATCATAAGTATGTTTACAGCCACTTCGGTTACAACCTCAAGGTGACGGATATGCAGGCGGCGATAGGTGTTGAGCAGCTCAAAAAGTTTCCGAGTTTTGTTGAGCGACGCCGCCACAACTGGAACAGAATGAGAACGGCTTTAGAGTCGATTCAGGATAAAATCATACTTCCGACGCCTGCCGAAAACAGCCGCCCGTCTTGGTTTGGATTTATGATTTCCGTAAGACCCGAAAGCGGACTTGACAGGAACAAAGTTACGCGATTCATTGAAGAGCACAACATTCAAACGCGCCTTTTGTTCAGCGGTAATCTCATTAAGCACCCGTGCTTTGATGGAATAAGAAATACCGATGCCTATCGTGTTGTCGGCTCTCTTGACTCAACGGATTTCATTATGAATAACTCGTTTTGGATAGGTCTTTATCCCGGTATGACCGATGAAATGATCGACTATATCGCGGAAATTGTCAAGAAAGCGGTAAACTGTTAAATTTGAGGGAATTGTATGAAAATTCGTTTGGCAGATTATGTTGCAGATTTTCTCGTAAGCCACGGCGTTACCGATGTGTTCAGCGTTGTAGGCGGAGGCGCTATGCACCTTAATGACGCTTTGGGGCATCATACAGGGTTAAATGTTATATATAATCACCATGAGCAAGCGTGCGCAATAGCCGCTGAGGCTTATGCTCGCCTTGAAAACAGAATTGCCGCCGTTTGCGTTACCACCGGACCGGGCGGAACAAACGCGCTTACAGGAGTTGTAGGCGGCTGGCTTGATTCGATTCCGATGTTTGTTATCAGCGGTCAGGTGAGATATGATACCACGGCGCGTTACGCGCTTAAATATACTGAAAAACCGCTTCGTTCCATGGGCGATCAGGAGTATGACATTGTTAAATCCGCCGCGCCTATGACGAAATACGCGGTGATGATAGAGGATCCGGCGGATATACGCTATTGCCTTGAAAAAGCATGGCATTTGGCAACTACCGGTCGGCCGGGGCCTGTTTGGATCGATATTCCGGTCAATTATCAGGGCGGATATATTGAAACAGATGATCTTCGCGGCTATGACCCCGCGGAGGACGACGCGGAGCTTCCGCCAAAAGTCAGCGAAGATACGATAAAGCTTATAATCGACAAGATAAAAAAAGCTAAACGACCCGTTTTTCACGCTGGGTATGGCATACGCTTGTCCGGTGGATATAACGCTTTTCGCTCTGTTATGGAAAAGCTCAACATTCCCATTGTAACATACTGGAATGCCGTTGACTTAATTGAGGACGACCATCCTCTTTACTGCGGCAGAGCCGGAAATATGGGCGACCGCCCCGGAAACTGGGCAATACAGAACGCCGATTTGATTCTCGCCGTCGGCACAAGAATATCAATACGGCAGGTTGGCTATAATTGGAAAACTTGGGCGCGTGCCGCCGAGGTCATAATGGTGGACATTGACCCCGCCGAGCTTAAAAAACCGACGCTTCATGTTGAAATGCCGGTGTGGGCGGACGCGAAGGACTTTCTCGAATGCGCCGACGCGCTTTGCCCGAAGAATGAAAAAGTGTTTAACGGTCAGGATTGGCTGAAAATCTGCGAGGGCTGGAAAAGGAATTATCCCGTTGTTCAGCCAAGGCAGTGGGAAGAAAACGGCGAAACGGCAAATGTGTACGCGTTTGTTGATTATCTCAGCTCAAGACTGTCCGAAAACAGTCTTACCGCCGTGTCAAACGGCGCATGCTGTGTCGTCGGAAATCAGACATATCACATTCAAAAGGGCAGCCGTATGGCTAACAACAGCGCAATTGCGTCGATGGGATACGGACTTCCCGCGGCTATCGGAACTTGCATAGGCGGCGGCAGAAAAACGACTGTGTGCCTTGAGGGCGACGGCTCGATCATGATGAATCTTCAAGAGCTTCAGACTATTATTACAAATAAACTGCCGATAAAGATATTTCTGATAAACAACGGCGGTTATCATTCCATAAGAATAACTCAAAATAATCTCTTCGGTGAGCATACTAAGGTGGGAATAGGTCCGGAATCGGGCGATCTTTCATTTCCCGAATTTAAGAAAATCGCCGAGGCGTTCGGTTACACCTACCTCTGCGCACATTCAAACGCCGAAATGAAAGAAGCGGTTGATAAGGCGCTTTCAACGGACGGCTGCGTGTTTACAGAAATTTTTACCGATACAAAGCAGGTTTGGGAGCCTAAGAGCAGCACAAAGCGTCTTGAGGACGGAACGCTTGTAAGCCCGCCGCTTGAGGATTTGGCGCCGTTTTTACCGAGGGAAGAGCTTAAAAAAATAATGGCTATACCATTGATTCCTGAAATATGAATGTGACTGAAATGAAAAAGGCGATTATAACAGGTCCGACCGGTGCGGTTGGTATTTCCTTAATTGAAGAACTTGTTTCACACGGAATAGCCGTTACAGCAATTTGTCGCCCCGATTCAATGAGATTAAAGGATATTCCGAGGCATGAACTTGTTGACATCGTAGAGTGCGACATAAGCGATCTTATTTCGTTGAAAGATAAGCTTTCAAGAGATTATGATGTTTTTTATCACTTTGCTTGGGACGGCACCTATGGTGAATCACGGCAGGATTTGAAGCGTCAGGCTAAAAACATCATATATACTATCGATGCTGTTCAACTTGCGAAACATCTCGGTTGTAAGGCGTTTGTTGGCGCGGGAAGCCAGAGTGAATTCGGTCATGTAGATGGGGTGCTTCATCCCGATTTGCCTTGCAATCCCGATAACGGATACGGAATTGCCAAACTTGATGCCGGAAGAATGAGTAGAATTGAGTGTAAGAAATTAGGCGTCAGACATGAGTGGTGCAGGATTTTAAGTCTTTATGGACCTCATGATGCAGCGCATACAATGGTTATGAGCAGTATAATTAAAATGCTCAACGGAGAGCGTGTGCAATGCACAAAGGGCGAGCAGGTCTGGGATTATATTTACAGCAAGGATGCGGCTCGTGCTTTCAGATTGGTTGCCGAGAAAGGAAAAGACGGCGC
>CANQJS010000011.1 GCA_947624285.1 uncultured Clostridia bacterium
TCAGTTTGCTACTTAAATCTTAATATCCCCTACCACAGGGGGGCTTTTGTGCTGTCCGTACAATTTGGAGCAGTTCAATCGTGAGGGCTTTTGTTTTTGACAATTAACTTGAATATTTCCGTTTAATCGCTTGTCGCAAAAAATTCCTTGGCATACCTGACGCTTTCCATCGCATCCTTTGTGTATTTATCCGCGCCTATCATATCAGCATATGACTGTGTGAGCACCGCTCCGCCGACAAAAACCTTCGCGTCGGTGTGTTTATGGATAAGCTCTATCGTGCGCTCCATCGCGGGCACTGTGGTGGTCATAAGTGCGGAGAGCCCAACGAGCTTTGCGCCGGTTTTTTCAACAGCCTTCAAGACTTCTTCCTCGGGCACATCCTTGCCTAAATCCACAACATCAAAGCCATAATTGGAGAGCAGCACCTTTACAATGTTTTTGCCTATATCGTGAATGTCGCCGTGGACAGTGGCGAGGACTATTTTATCACCGCTTTTTTCATGCGTGCCGGAGAGTATCATTTTTTCCCTTATCACATCAAAGGCGGCTTTGGCTGAATCGGCGCTCATAAGCAGTTGAGGAAGAAACAGCCTGTTTGCCTCAAAATCCGCGCCGACCGCGTCAAGCGCGGGTACGATATGCTTGTTGATAATATCAAGGGGCGCGATTTTTTTAAGCAATTCAGCCGCGCAGCGAGCCGCGTCCTCTTTCATACCCTTCATAACAGCGTCGCGCAGCGTAACTGCCGATTCCTCCTTAGGAGCTTCGGCGGCAGGCACAACGCCCTTGATATAATCGGCGCATCCTTCATCAAGCCCCGCCAGCGCGTTATAGGCGTAATAAGCGTTCATCATGGCTTTGGAGAGGGGATTTATTATCCCCGCCGAAAGCCCGCTTCGCATCGCAAGGGTGAAAAAGACGGAATTTACCGTATCCCTCTCGGGCAGACCGAAAGAAATATTTGAAACGCCTAAAACCGTGTTTACTCCGAGCGTCTCACGAATGTATTTTACCGCTTTGAGCGTTTCGGCGGCGTTGTTTTTATCGGTGCTCACCGTCATTGTAAGAGCGTCCACAATAAGATCTTTTTTCTCTATGCCGTACTCTGCCGCGGTATTTATTATTTTTTCCGCTATCTCTATCCTGCCCCGTGCCGTTTGGGGTATTCCGTTTTCATCGAGGCAAAGGCAGACAGTAACGGCGCCGTACTTTTTTGCTATGGGGAAAACCGCCCTCATATTCTCCGCCTTGCCGTTTACCGAGTTTATCATCGGCTTACCGTTGTAAATACGCACGGCACGCTCAAGGGCTGAGGGATCGGAAGTATCTATTTGCAAAGGAGTGGGCAGTACGCTTTGCAGGGCGAAAACGGAGCTTTCCAGCATTTTTGCCTCGTCAATTTCGGGCAGACCGCAGTTGACATCAAGAATATGCGCTCCCGCTTCCCTTTGAGAAACGCCCTCCTTGATTATATACTCAAGGTCGTTTCTGCGAAGCGCCTCTTTGAGAAGCTTTTTGCCCGTGGGGTTTATTCTCTCGCCGATAATTACGGGCTTCTCGCCGATTTCTACCGCCTCGCTGTATGACGAAACGAGGCTGAAGCTCTTTTTTTCGGGCAGCTTCGCGGGAATATCGGCACAGGCGCGTATCATTTTTTCTATGTGCGCCGGAGTGGTGCCGCAGCAGCCGCCGAGATATGAAACGCCGAGACGCGCTATTTTCTCCATACAGCAGGCGAAATCATCGGGTGAAACATTGTAAACCGTGTTTCCGTTCACGCTTTCGGGCAATCCCGCGTTTGGCTGAACGATGATCGGCAGACTTGTCCACCTGCGAATTTCCTCAACAAGAGGTATCATCTGCTTCGGGCCGAGTCCGCAGTTAAAGCCCACGGCGTCAACACCGAGACCCTCCAGCATCGTAACCGCCGTCTTTATATCTGCGCCGGTAAGCAGCCTGCCGTTTTCATCAAAAATCATTGTTACGAATATCGGCAAATCACAATTTTCCTTTGCCGCGAGCACGGCGGCTTTAATCTCGTAAGTATCGCTCATCGTCTCGATAAGCACAATATCCGAGCCGTCTTTCCCCGCGTTTATTATTTGCGAGAAAATTTCAACCGCCTTTTCAAAATCAAGGTCGCCCATGGGCTTTAGCAGTTTGCCCGTTGGACCTATATCAAGCGCAACCTTTTTTCCCGTTTGCCGCGCAAGCGCAACGCCTTTTTTGACGACCTCGTCATAATTGCTCATTTTTAGACTGTTCGCGCCGAAGGTGTTTGTTGTTATAAAGTCGCACCCGAGCGCGGCGTATGCCCTGTGAACGGCAAGCACCTTTTCTTCGTCTGTAATATTGAGAAGCTCCGGCAATTCTCCCGCCTTGTGCCCCGCCGATTGAAGCATCGTTCCCATGCTTCCGTCAAAAAATTCAATCCTCATAATCAATCCCTACAAAAGCCGTAACCGATTTGGTGGGTATCATCTGATAAGTATCGGTTAATGTAATCCCGCACCTTTTTGTTATATCGGCTAGCGAAAACAGCTTTTTCTGCTCCGAAATATCAAGGTCGTAATAACCGGGTGAAAATCTGCTTCTCGTCTTTACGCCGTATTCTTTTTCAACGGCTTTCTGCACATTGTCGCAGACCTCTTCTATTTTTGCCGCGAGTGCAGCCTGCATTGCCGCAAGGCGAGCGCTCTGAGCGCCGCAGGCTCTGAGCAATCTGTCCCCCTCCGTACCGAGGGTGGCGGCGAGCACGGCGACCTTTTCACAGCCCCTCAGATTTTCCGCAAGGCGAAAGCTTTTGAAAACTGCGCCGCCTATTATCAGCTCGCTTTCCGTTACGGTGCAGTCAAACACCCTGCAAAGACTTTTGGGTACTACCGTTTCCTCAACAAGCCTTGCCGTTTCATCTACCAGCCGCAAAAGCGCACTGTCGTCAACGCGGCTGCCGGCACGCATATAACGCAAGATTTCCTCTTTATTCATCTATAATGTTTGACAGTCCCCTCATTATTAAATTCGCAACATCGGGCTTGTTCATAGTATAAATATGTATATGATTCTGACCGTTTGCCAAAAGATCTATTATCTGCTCGGCGGCATAGATTATTCCCGCCTGCTTCATAGCTTCCGGTTTGTCGCCGAAGCGCTCTAATATCTTTTTGAATTTTTCGGGGAAACGGCAGCCCGAAAGCTCCACGCTGCGTTTTATGCTGCCAGCGTTCGTTATAGGCATTATCCCCGAGATTATCGGCACATTTATCCCTTTTATCGCGCACATTTCCCTAAAGTTATAAAAAATACCGTTGTCGAAAAACATTTGCGTTGTGATGAAATCGAGTCCGCAGTCGACCTTTTCTTTCAGATACTGTAGGTCCTCAACACGGTTTTTGCTTTCGGGGTGCGTTTCGGGATAACACGCGCCGCCTACGCAGAAATCCCCGCGTTCCTTTATTGTTTCAACAAGCTCGCAGGCGTGCCTAAAATGCTGCTTGTCGGGAAAAACAAAGCCGTTTGGAATATCGCCTCTAAGCGCGAGTATGTTTTCAATGCCGTTTTTCTTAAACCCGTCTATGACCTGCGTCACCTTGTCTTTGGTTGAGGTGAGGCAGGTGAGATGAGAAAGAGGTGTTATGCCGCAGCTTTTTATTTCGTTTGCTATCTCCGTCGTGAAGCCTGCTCCGGTGCCGGCGGCGCCGTATGTAACGCTCATAAACGACGGATTGATCTTCGCCATTTCCCGCACTACTTTGCGCGTATTATCTATTTTATCCCATTGCTTCGGAGGAAAAACCTCAAACGAAACGGTGATCTTTTTGTTTTTAAGAATATCGGATATTTTCACGGCTATGCCTCCCCGGCTTTGCATTGGATTATATTTTAGCAAACTCGCGCCGCAAATTCAATAGATTGACTGCGCGCAGGCAGACAACAAACGAAAAATTTTGCTTCGCTTTTAATATTTGTAATGCGATTTTTATAAATTAAAAGTAAGAAAAACTATTGAAAAACAAAGAATAATTAAGAAAAAACGAGATATTCCCGATTATTTTAAATTCGGTGTTGACTGAAAAATTTTCTTGTGCTATTATAATACAGCACTTTTAAAGTAACAGAAAATTTACGGAGGAAAAAGAAAATGTCAACATTTATGCCAAAAGCAGACGAAGTTGAACGCAAGTGGTATGTTATTGACGCGCAGGGCAAGCCCTTCGGCAGAGTTGCCGCCGAGGCAGCCGTTCTTCTTCGCGGCAAGCACAAGCCCATTTTCACACCGAGCGTGGATTGCGGCGATTTCGTTATTATCGTAAACACCGATAAGGCTGTTTTTACGGGCGATAAGCTCAACAAAAAGCTGTATCAGCATCACACGGGCTATATCGGCAACCTCAAAGAAGTAAAATACGGCACTCTTGTAAAAGAGAAGAGCGATTTTGCGATGCAGCTTGCCGTTAAGGGTATGATACCCAACACCACGCAAGGCAGAAAGCAGCTTACAAGATGCCACATCTACAAAGGCGCTGAACACAAGCACGAGGCTCAGAAGCCTGAAGCTTGGGAAATGTAAAGGAGGTTATGAATAATGTACGAATCTAATCCTTATTTCTACGGCACAGGAAGAAGAAAGAGCTCCGTTGCCCGCGTTCGCGTTTATGCGGGAACAGGCAAGATAACGATCAACGAAAGGGATATTGACGATTATTTCGGCCTTGAGACTCTCAAGCTCATCGTTCGTCAGCCCCTCAACCTCACAGAAACCGCCGAAAAGTTTGACATCGTATGCCGCGTAAACGGCGGCGGCGTTACAGGCCAGGCAGGCGCTATTCGCCACGGTATTTCAAGAGCGCTGCTCCAGTACGATGAGGCTCTCCGCCCCGCGCTCAAAAAGGCGGGCTTCCTTACAAGAGACCCTCGTATGAAGGAAAGAAAGAAGTATGGCCTAAAAGCCGCGCGTCGCGCTCCTCAGTTCAGCAAGAGATAATTTTGCTTTTTCGGCACGCTCCTTTAACCGAGCGACGACAAATAAAATTCGGCTGCGGATCTGTTTTTCAGATTCCGCAGCCTTATTTTTTTGATTTTACAGCGTTTTTGCTTATTGACCTTTTGCTATTCTGATAACTGTGGCGGAATATTTCGGAACGGTGAAATTGAATTTATCCTTTATCCCGCTCACGGTGAATTCCTTGAGAATATTCTTTTCGGTCTCCCCGAAAATATTTTCTTCCTCGGGATCTTCACCGGCTACCTGATATGCTTTCGCCGTATCGGCAACACCCGCCGCGTTCGCAATATCCACCGCGAAGGTCTGCGGCTCACCCGTAACATTTACAAGCTTGACTATAACATCGCCGCTGTCGTCCGTGCTTACCACCTGATACGCCTCGGCGTTTGTGGTATCAGCGTCAAAATCAACATAAAGCTCATCGTTCAGATAGCATTTTACATTCGTGCCGCTTACCTCTACCTTGATTTTATACAGCTCGTCGGTCTCTATCACACAATCCTTTACCGTGCCCGCGACCTGACCTGTTTTAACTCCGTCCGTAAGGGATTGCAAGCATGAGAGCGTGTTGCCCCAACCGCCGATGTTCCAGAAATAATTTGTGTTTACATCCTTTACGGCAAATGGTATCATAAAGCCCTCGTCGCCGTCCGTCTTAACGGCGTCTACGGTATAGGTGTAATTCGTCCAATCCTCTTCTCCGAAATAGGCGACCGAGCCCGTTTCGCTGTAGTTCATCTCGATTGATTCCTGGGCAAGCTTGCCGTCGTCTATTTTCCAATCGCCGTCCGTCGGAGTATCCCAATTCATTTTGAAGTGAAGCTTGCCCGATGAGAAATCGTCCTCGCCGAGAACCTCGCCCGTGTCGTTATTCACTATTTTCACATTGTCAAACTCGGCGGAGGTGTACCATGTGCCTACACCTACTTTGCCCGTGAGAGGACCGTCCTCAATATCCGCACCCGCCAGCGTGGAGGAAAGCGTTTTCGTGCCCGTGTTGGTTGAAAACAGCTTTTGCATATAGTAGCTGCTTGAGCCCATGGAAGCGGCGTTATTGTACCATATGAGGTTTGGCGCCCAGTGCCTTGCGGTGACACTTGAGAAAAGCGGTGCGTATGTTGCCATACGGACTATATCGCCGTTTCTTTCAAGCCCCGTCATATATGCCGCCTCGGAAAGAGCCGATATGAGCCTGTTGCTTAATGACGCGTATTCGCCGAGGAATACATTTATAGCTCCGCCGTAGATGGTATCAGTCATATTATCCACATCGCGCTTGTAGTTTTCCTCGTCGTAGTAATCAGTATTGCGCAAAAACCAATCGGGCTCTTTATAGTAATGATGATCGGTAGCGCCCGCGAAATCGGCGGCATTGTCGCTATCGCCGAGCTTATCCTTCGCATACTGATATGAAAGCAGATAATCGGAGCTGTTTGTGCCGTCCGTAAGACCTGCCGAATAAATGAGATTTATGCCCTCATAGAGCTTTGGATTTTTTGCCTTAGCCGCGTCAAACGCATCGCGAAACGCCTGAAAACGAACGAAATAATCCTCGCCGAAATTCTCGTTTCCTATGCAGATATATTGCAAATCAAAGGGCTCTTTATGCCCCATGGAGATTCTTACCTTGCCCCATGTGGTGTTTTCACCGCCGCGGCAAAATTCAACCAAATCAAGCATATCCTGAATATACTCTTTGAAGCGGTCGGAATTCATATCAACGGGCTGCATGCCCCTTGACTGGCAGTACAGACCGCAATTGAGAACGGGAACGCCAAGCGCGCCGATATCCTCGGCAAGCTGGAAATACTCGTAAAAACCAAGACCGTAGGACATAAAGTTCGGCCACGGGTCGTCCGTTGCGTTTTTATCCGTCCAGATATTTATATCCTGCTTTCTTGCCGCAACATCGCCGTAAGTGCCGTTGAACAGCAACGGAAGCCCGTTCGCGCCTACTCCGACGGAATTTTTCCAACTGTAATCGCTCTCATCGGTCTCGCCCTCTATGGCGCAGCCGCCGGGGAAGCGTATAAACTTGGGATGAAGCTCCTCAAGCAGGGTGGCAAGATCTTTTCTCATACCGTTTTCCCTGCCCTTGTATGTATCCTTCGGGAAAAGCGAAACCATATCGAACGCCGCCGAGCCGCCGTCTATAAGCACCTGAAGCGTAACTCCCTCGGTAGCGGTAACGGAGGATTTGAGCGAAAGCTCATATTTCTGCCAATTCCCGTTGATTTTATCTATTTTACCCTCTGCGGCAACGGTCTGCACGGGAGGCTTCGACTCCTGCCCCTCCTCCGCGGGCTCTTGCGTAGTCACCATCAGGCGAACGGTGACAGAGCCGCCGTAGCCTTCAAGCGCTTTGGCGTACATTGAGAAATTATACTCCGCGTCCTTTTCAATGCACATTCCCTCAAGAAAGCCCTTGTTCTCTATGCCCGCAGGCTCGCTCTTTGTGTTTTTAAGCACAAGATAATTCGTGTTGTTGGCATTGAGAGAATTTTTCGCATCGTTTACCTTTACCTGAGCGTTCGCATCGTTTACAACGCTCCAGTGATAGAGCTGATCGTTTTCCGCAAGCTCGGTAAATTCAAATGAACGGTTTGCCACTTTTTCGGCGTAAAGACCGCCGTCCGCGGAAAAGTTTATATCCTCAAAGAAAATACCGAACAGCAGATCGCTGATATCGTGCATTTCCTTTGAAACATCAATGCTTAGCCGGTAATCGGATTTTTCCGTGTCGTAATCGGTGGCGGTGTTTACGATGGCATTGAGCGCCTCGATATCCTTGCCGCCCTCCTCAGACTGTGAGCAGCCCGCAAAGCCGGCAACACAGAGCGCCAAAAGCAGGGCGAGTGCCGCTCTTGCCCGTTTAAAATTCTTCATATGATTTTACCCCTTTCAGATACACGGCTAATAATTATCCGTATATGCTTAAATATTTTATCATAAATAAAAGCGGGTTGTAAATAAAAATTTACCCGATAATTTAAAATTAAGGTCTTTCGCGCGTATTACCGAAAGACCTCAATTTCAAAATGTAATTATTTAAGCTTCTTAAAATCTACCTTGCCTATCTTTGTTCTCGGCAGCTCATCAATAAATTCAACCTCTTTCGGAACAGACCACTTTGAGAGGTTTTGATCGCCGAAGCTCTTGATTTTTTCAACAAGCGCCGCTTCATCGTCATTTGCAAATTTTCTGTTCTTAACGACAAAGAGCTTCAGCGTTGTTTTTCCCTCTTCGCCTACGCCGATAACGCAGCAGTCGAATATCTCAGCCATGGCGCGGTAGGTTTCCTCGATAAAGGAGGGATAAACAAGATAGCCGCTTATCTTGTAAACTCTCTTGAGACGCTGACGGTAATAAATATCGCCGCGCTCGTCTATGAAGCACATATCGCCCGTGTGGAGCCATACTCTGCCGTCGTCCTCATGCTTGATAAGCACCTTCGCCGTTTCATCCGGGTCGTTCCAATAGCCCTGCATAAGTGTGGGGGCGTAAATACAGAGCTCGCCGTCCTCGCCCTCGCATTTTTCGGTAGTGCCGGGCTTAACCGTCATCGCCTCGACATTATAACAGGGAACGCCTATGCAGCCCTGCGGCGCTTCGCGGCGCGGATCGGTAAAGGTGCAAACGGTAACGCATTCGGTAAGACCGTAGCCCGAAACGAAATGGACTCTTGCGCCGTTTTCTTTAAGTAATCTGTCCATCTTCTCGGTGAGCGAATAGGGAACAACATCGCCGCCGGAGCCGATGAGCTTCATCGTGCTCATATCAACGCCCTTGAGATAGCCCGCGTTATATACCTTTTCAAAGAAATCGGGCACGCCGAAAATATAGTTGAGATGGTATTTTTTAATTGCTGAGGAGCACATTTTCGCGTCAAACTGCGGAAACAGCGACTGTGCCATACCGACGCACATCGAAACATTCATACAAAGAGCGAAACCGAAGCCGTGGAACACGGGCAAAGCGGTGAGCATACCGTCGCTGCTTTGATCGATTTTCATATTGAGGACCTGCTCCACAACATCAACGAGCTGATATGAAAGGTTGTTTATCGCTTCCGAGGTGAGCATAACGCCCTTGGGGTTGCCCGTGGTGCCGCCCGTCATCATAATCGCGGCGGTCGCAAGCGGATCGTCTGCCGTTTCGGGAGTTCCGTTTTCATTGATATAGGCTTCGCCCTCCTTAAGGAAATCGCTCCAGTCTATGAGCTTTTTAACATTCTCGGCGGGAGCCGTTTTGCCCTTTATTTTCTTTTTATAGAGCATATTGGCTATCATTCCGTAGGCATTCTTCGGGAAATACTGCGCAGTTCTGCACTTTATGAGAGTGAGTTCGGGATTTTCGGTGAACGCCTTTTCGGATACATCGAAGCAAAACGCGTATTTTGCGCCGACGAGATTTATTGTGTAATCCGCCTCGGATTTTACCGAAAGTGGATGCAGCATTGAAGCTATCGCGCCTATCTTGTTTACGGCGTATATCGCCGCAATGCACTGAGGCATATTGGGCAGGCAGATGACGACTCTGTCCCCTTTTTGAACGCCGTTTGCAACAAGCGCGGCGGCGCACTTATCCACCATCGCGGATACCTCGTTCCAGCTTAGAGTGTTGTTGTAGTAGTAAAGGCAGGCATTATCTCCTCTTTCGCCTGCCGACCGCTCAAACTGCTGATACATTGTGGTTTTGACATTGTATATTGTCTCGTATTCAATCATGGCAACATCTTCTCCGTTTCATTTAATTCTTTATAATATAAAAACATTTTAAATTATGATAAAAGCGGTTGCAATAAAGGTGTATAATTATTTATCTTTTGTTTATCTTTTTAGGTGATTGACTTTTTTTAAGCGTGTGATATTATTGTATATGGCTTACACGCGATAGGGACAAATCGGTTTGAAAGCCGTATTCTATATTAGTATAAAGGACGATCAAACTGCCGTATGACTTATAAAATAAAAAAAGACCCAATTGATAAAATACCGAAGCCTCAGCTTGTTTTCTGGATCATCGTGAGGCTTTCGATGATAATCTGCGCCGTATATTCATTCATACACGGCGACCTTGTAATGGGCTTTGAATCGGTTTTCTGTTTTATATTCACCCATCTTTGGGATATGTTTCAAATTTTCGGTAACGGCTCGTTTATAGAAGAAGTGCCGCCCCTGTCGCAGACTCTGCTCAATCTGATAATTTTTGTGGGCATCGTTTTCGGCTCATATCTTGAGCTTTTTGATAAGCTGCCGTGGTTTGATAATTTTATGCACATTCTTTCAGGCTTTGTATGCGCCGCCTTCGGCTATGATTTCGCCTGCATAATTCAAAGAAAAATAGGGCGCTGCGCCGCCACCCTTGCCGCGATATTCTCCCTGATGTTTGCCCTGTCGATAGCCATGGGCTGGGAATTTTACGAATTTTTGATGGATACTCTGCACGGAACAAATCTTCAGCTTGCCAAAGAGGGCCCGGAAACCGCGATGTTCGATCTCGCAAAATATAACGGCGAATACGGTTACATCGGCCTTGTAGACACTATGGTGGATATGATGATGAACGCCGCCGGCGGAGTTGCGGGAATGATATTTATGATAGTGCTTCGCAACAGGAAAAAGAAAAAATAAATCAAAAACTATTGTCAAGCGGATTTCTTTCCTGTATAATATATAAGTACAGACGGTTGTACCTCGGTGCGACCGTTATCTTTTTTAAATCGGAGCAACGCTCTGCCATTCTTGCAGGGCACGGCTTACGACAGAAAGCAAGCGGCGCGGGTAGCATCTGCGCGCTTATGTCATACGGGTGTAAGAGGAATATGTTTAAAATCGGTTTCGACAACGACAAATATTTAAAAATGCAGTCCGAAAGAATAAGGGAAAGGATATCGGAATTCGGCGGCAAGCTGTATCTTGAATTCGGAGGCAAGCTTTTTGACGATTATCACGCCTCGCGCGTTTTGCCCGGCTTTCGACCCGACAGTAAGCTGCAAATGCTGCTTCAGTTAAAGGAACAGGCGGAAATCGTTATTGTTATAAGCGCTCAGGATATAGAAAAGAGCAAGCTGCGGGGAGATCTCGGTATCACCTACGATTCGGAGGTTATCCGACTGATACGCGCCTTTTCCGATATCGGGCTTTTCGTCGGCAGCGTTGTGCTTACCAAATACAGCCCCAACCCACGGGCGCAGGCGTTTGAAAACAAGCTGAAAAAGCTCGGCGTTTCTGTTTATCACCATTATGTCATAGAGGGCTACCCGTCAAACATATCCCACATCGTGAGCGACGACGGATACGGTATAAACGATTACATAGAAACGAGCCGCTCGCTTGTGATAGTCACCGCCCCGGGACCGGGGAGCGGGAAAATGGCGACCTGCCTTTCTCAGCTCTATCACGAAAACAAGAGGGGAATAAAGGCGGGATACGCGAAATTCGAGACTTTCCCGATTTGGAATTTACCCCTTAATCACCCGGTCAACGCGGCATATGAGGCGGCAACCGCCGACCTTAACGATATAAATATGATAGACCCGTGGCATCTTGCCGCCTACGGAAAAACGACCGTGAATTACAACAGAGATGTTGAAATATTCCCTGTTTTAAAAGCCGTTTTCGATGAGATATACGGCGCGAGCCCATATAAATCGCCCACCGATATGGGAGTGAATATGGCGGGCAACTGCATCATTGACGATGAAGCGGTTTGCGAGGCGGCGAGGCAGGAGATAATAAGGCGGTATTTTGCCGCGCTGTGCGACGATGTAAGAGACGAGGGCAAAAGCGGCGAGGTATATAAGCTTGAGCTTCTTATGAAGCAGGCTGATATAAACGAAAGCATGCGCGTATGCACCGTTGCCGCGAGAAACAGAGAAACCGAAACCGGCGGACCTGCCGCCGCGATAGAGCTTAACGACGGCGCGGTCATTACGGGTAAAACCTCCAAGCTTATGGGCTGCGCCTCGGCGATGCTTTTAAACGCTTTAAAACACCTTGCCGGGATCGACGACGATGTGCTGCTGATAGTGCCGGAGGTAATAATTCCCATTCAGGAGCTGAAGATAAACCACCTCGGAAACAGAAATCCGAGACTGCATACGGACGAGGTGCTGCTTGCGCTCTCCATTTCGGCTGTCAGCGACAAAAACGCCGCTCTCGCCATGAAACAGCTATGTAATCTCAAAAACTGCGAGATGCACTCATCGGTAATGCTGGCGCAGGTAGATGAAAATCTTTTGAAAAAACTCGGGATACGCCTCACATGCGACCCCAAGAGAAAATAGAAAAGGAGGATATGTATGAAAAAAAAGACAAAGTACATTTTTGTTACGGGCGGCGTTGTAAGCGGCCTCGGCAAGGGAATAACTGCGGCTTCCCTCGGCAGGCTTTTGAAATCGCGCGGGTTGAAGGTAACCGCCCAGAAGCTTGACCCGTATCTTAATGTTGACCCCGGCACGATGAATCCCGTTCAGCACGGCGAGGTATTTGTCACCGACGACGGCGCGGAGACAGACCTTGACCTCGGTCACTATGAGAGATTTATAGACGAGTCCCTCTCGCAAAACTCAAACCTCACCTCCGGCAGAGTTTACTGGAAGGTAATAACCGACGAGCGCAAAGGCGTTTACGGCGGTCAGACTATTCAGATAATTCCCCATGTGACGAATGAGATCAAGCGATTTATCGCCAAAAACGGCGAGAACGAGCCCGATGTGTGCCTTGTGGAGATAGGCGGCACGATAGGCGATATAGAGAGTCAGCCGTTTCTTGAGGCGATACGCCAATTTTCCGTTGAATACGGCAGGGAAAACTGCCTTTTCATCCATGTTACTCTTGTGCCGTATCTCGCCGCGTCCGACGAGCTGAAATCAAAGCCCACTCAGCACAGTGTTAAGGAAATGCTCTCCCTCGGTATTCAGCCCGATATAATCGTGTGCAGAACGGAGCACGCCCTTTCGGAGGAGATAAGAAGAAAAATCGCGCTTTTCTGCAATGTTGCCGAGGAATGCGTTATTGAAAACAACAACTGTGATGTGCTGTACGCCGTGCCGATGATGCTTAAAAAAGAAGGGCTCGACGAGGTCGTTATCAAAAAATTAGGGCTCAAATGCGGCAAGCCCGCGCTCGATGACTGGAAGGCGATGCTCGACGCTTTGAGAAATCCGAAGCAGACTGTAAAAATCGGTATGGTGGGCAAATATGTTGAGCTTCACGACAGCTACATTTCCGTCAACGAGGCGCTGAAGCATGGCGGCATACCCACAAATTCCGCGGTGGAGATCCACTGGATAGATTCCGAAACTCTTGAGGATAAGGGCACGGAGCTTGACGCCGTTCTCGGAGATATGGACGGCATTCTTGTTCCCGGCGGCTTCGGCAGCAGGGGAATTGAGGGAAAAATAAAAGCCGCAAACTACGCCCGCACGCATAATATACCGTATCTGGGGATCTGCCTCGGTATGCAGATAGCCATAATCGAGATCGCGAGGAATATTCTCGGCTTTAAGGACGCTAATTCTTCGGAGATCGATCCCGATACTCAGCACCCCGTTATAGATATTCTTCCCGAGCAGAAAAATGTTGAGGAAATGGGCGGCACGATGCGCCTTGGGCAATATCCCTGCGTGCTTAATCCCGAATCAAAGGCGTTTGAGCTATACGGAGCGTCAATGATTTACGAGCGCCACCGCCACCGCTATGAGGTAAACAACGATTACCGAGCGGATCTTTTGCGAGCGGGGCTGATATTTGCCGGCACATCGCCCGACAATCATATCGTTGAGATGATAGAGCTCCCCTCTCACCCTTGGTTTACGGCGTGCCAATTCCACCCCGAATTCAAAAGCAGACCAAACAGACCGCACCCGCTGTTTCGCGGCTTTGTTACGGCGGCGGCAGAACTCAGAAAAAGCAAGTAAATTCACAACAAAGACGGACGGCTCACGCCGTCCGTCCGTTTATATGACCGCTCAGTCGAAAGCCTCCGATATGCCCGTGCATATCGGAGGCTTTTACGCGTTATTGCGCAAATTTCGTGCCTTGAAAAATCCTGCGCTATCGGCGCTGTCTTAAGCGTCAACGGTTTGTGAAGCTTCCTCGGGATCGGTATAATTAACGGCGTCGTCAAAGAGCTTTTCAACTTCCTGCGAGGGCTTTTTCGTGCAGAGCGTTACCGCAACCGCCGCGAGCAAGCCCGCGGCGAAGCCGGGGATAAGCTCGTAAATACCGGTGGAGGACAGGAATGCTATCCAAAGAACATCGACAGCCGCGCCGGCGACGATACCGGCTATTGCGCCCTTGAAATTAAAGCGCTTCCAGAAAAGGCTCAGCAGTATGCTCGGGCCTATGCTTGCGCCGAACAGACCCCATGCGTTCGTAACAAGATCCATTATTGAGCCGGTGTTGGGATTTGACGCTATTATGAGAGCAACGGCCGAAACCGCGAGCACCACGATCCTGCCCGCCCAAAGCATTTCCTTATCGCCCGCCTTATTCTTGCGAAAAACGGGCTTATAGACATCGCTTGCGAATGAGGACGCCGCCGAGAGAAGCTGGCTGTCCGCCGTGCTCATTGAAGCCGCCAGAACGGCGGAAAGCAGAATACCGGAAACTATGCCGGGAAATATGCGCCTTACCATTTCAATGAATACAAGGGAATTGTTGTTGATCTCGTCGCTGTAGCCGAGGAACATACGGCCGATTATACCGATAGCCGCCGCGAAAACAACTATGAACACCGTCCAAGTGATACCGATACCGGCGGACTTTTTAAGCTCCTTTTGCGACCGCAGGGACATAAAACGGATTATGATATGCGGCATTCCGAAATAGCCGAGCCCCCACGCGAGGCCGGAAACTATCTCTTTCCAATCCGAAAAAGCGTTCCAATATTCGCCGGATACGGGGGCGATCTCAACGGTGTTGAGCATTCCCGCCGCGAACAGCGGCGCAATAAGCATTCCGCCGAAAATCAGCATTCCCTGGAAAAAGTCGGTCCAGCACACGGCGGAAAAGCCGCCGAGGAAGGTGTAGCCTACGATAATTATTGCCGCGATATACATGGCGAGTGTGGCGTCGATACCCAAAACGGTGTTGAACAGAGTGCCGCACGCCTTGAGGCTTGACGCCGCATAGATAGTGTAGGCAACAAGGAAAACCACGGCGCAGATTATCTGCAAAGCGTGGGATTTTGAAAGAAATCTGTTTGTGAGATATTGAGGAATGGTGATGGAATCGTTCGCCGCTATCGAAAATTTACGCAGACGGGGCGCTTCCACAAGCCAGCTTATCGTGTAGCCGATGGCAAGACCTACGGAGATCCACACCTGACCTACGCCCAAAGCGTATATCGAAGTTGGCAGACCCATAAGCACCCACGCGCTCATATCGGACGCGCCCGCCGACAGCGCCGCAACCCACGGGCCCATTTTTCTGCCGCCGAGGAAATAGGTTTTTTCGCCGCCGTTTTTGCTTTTGATGAAGAAATACACGCCTATTCCGAGCATAAACGCCAAATAGACCACAAAAACCGCAACTTCGGAAATATCCACTTTCATAAATATGCCTCCCAAACAAGCAAACGCTTGATTTTTTATGAACATTAGTATATCATTAAAGCATAAATGAGTAAAGTGAATATTTCAAATGGTAATTATTACAAAAACAGATATATGGTGAAGAAATATGGATATGAATCTGCAAAAATATATGTCCTTTGTGAAAACGGTGGAATACGGCAGCTTTACGAAAGCGGCGGAAATGCTGAATTATTCACAATCGGGCATAAGCCGAATGATCGCCGACCTTGAAAAGGAGTGGAGCGTTGTGCTGCTTGAACGCGGCAGGGGCGGCGTAAAGCTGACCTCCGACGGGCTCAAGCTGCTGCCCTACGCTAAAAATATCGTCTCCGACTATGAAAAGCTGCAAATGCAGGTGGATGAACTCAACGGTCTGCAATCGGGGCTGATACGGATAGGCACATTTTCAAGCGTTGCCACACACTGGCTTCAAAATATCATCAAGGAATTCGGCAAGGATTACCCGCATATAGATTATGAATTTATGCTGGGCGATTATACGGAAATAGAGGAGTGGATACTTGAAGGGCGCGTTGACTGCGGATTTTTAAGGCTGCCCGCCCACCCGGAGCTTGAAACGATTTTTCTTGAGCAGGATCAGCTTGTGGTTATAATCCCCGAAAATCACCCGCTGGCGGACTGCGAAAAGTTCCCCGTTTCCGCCCTCGGCAACGAGCCGTTTATGCTGCTTGAAAAGGGCGCAAAGGCGGAGGTGACGGAGATTTTTGAAAAAAGCAATCTCACGCCCAAAGTGCATTTTACCACTTGGGACGACTACGCAATAATGGCAATGGTTGAAAGCGGGCTGGGAATAAGCATAATGCCGCAGCTTATTTTAAAGCGCACGCCGTATAAAATCATAGCGAAGGAGCTCGATGTGCCGGCTTACCGCAAAATCGCATTTGCGCTCAGAAGCAAAAAGAACGCCTCGCTGGCAGTGAAACGCTTTCTTGAATATCTTAAATACAGATAAAAGCCGCCGATATGCGCAAGCATCATCGGCAGCTTTTGTTTTTTTATTTGTTTATTCTTCGTTGATCGTTCCAAGCACCTTGTAAAGAAGTCTGTAAAGCTCCGCCGCCTCCTCGCCCTCAAGCTTAACGCATTTAGCCATTTGCTGCGGTACGGTGAGCGCTTCCTTTTTAAGCGCTTCCCCTCTTTTGGTCAGCTCCACCAAAAGCACTCTTTCGTCCTCCTTTGAACGGTAACGGCGAACGAGCCCTTTTGCCTCAAGACTTTTGAGAACGGGGGTAAGAGTGCCGGAATCGAGATACAGCTTTTTTCCAAGCTCCTTAACATTGAGCGTTTTTTCCTCCCAGAATACCATCATCGCAATGTACTGGGTGTAGGTAAGCCCGATATCATCCAAAAACGGTCTGTACTTTTTTATAATTTCCCTTGAGCAGGCATATAAAGGAAAACAAAGCTGGTTTTCGAGCTTTAAGGCGTCGTATTCCGAATTGCCCAAAAATATCACCTCATTAAAATAATCGTCTTACCGCATTTTATCATAATGCCCTGTTGTTTTAATTTGTCTTATTTAATGATCTTTCCGATCGTGTTGGGAGCCATTCCCGCGGCATTCGCCTCATCGGTATCAATATGCATAGCAAGGGCGTAGGAATCCGAAACTCTTACAACAACATCGCCGAAAACAAGCTTTCTTCCGTTTGCGGACGGTATTTCAACGCTTACGATCTGCCCGTTTTCAAGCCCCATTCTCTCGGCGTCCGCCGTGGTGGCGTGGATATGGCGCTTTGCGGCGATAACGCCCTGCTCAAGCTCAATTTCTCCCTTAGGGCCAACGAGCTTACAGCTTCCCGATCCGGCTATGTCGCCGCTCTCTCTTACGGGGGCCGAAACTCCGATCGAGCGCGCGTCGGTGAGAGAAATCTCTACCTGCGTAGCGTTTCTCACCGGACCGAGAATCGACACGGCGGGAAATTCACCCTTTGCGCCGACTACCCTGACCCTCTCCTCGCAGGCAAACTGCCCGGGCTGTGAGAGCATTTTTTTAACCGTCAGCTCATATCCTTTGCCGAAAAGCGTTTCAAGATCCGCCTGAGAAAGATGAAGATGGCGGGCGGATGTTTCAACTAAAACCTCGTTCTTTTCCATAACAATTCTCCTTAACTAAAAAATCTGCATATATTTTATACCTGTTTTGATTGTTTTTCAATATAAAATTTGCTATACTTTTATACGGTGATGAAAAATGACTTTGGACGAACTGAAAGCAAAATGTGCACACTGCACAAAATGCCCTCTGTGCGAGGGGAGAACGAATGTTGTTTTCGGCATGGGAAAAAAGGACGCCGATATTATGCTGATAGGCGAGGGACCCGGCGAAAACGAGGATCTTCAGGGTATGCCGTTTGTGGGCAGAAGCGGGCAGCTGCTCGATAAATTTCTTGCCGCCGTTGATTTGAGCAGAGATAAAAATGTGTATATTGCGAATATGGTGAAGTGCCGCCCGCCGAAAAACAGAGATCCGAAGCCCGAGGAGCAGGATATGTGCCTTGAGTGGCTGCGGGAGCAGTTTAAAATAATAAGGCCGAAAATAATAGTATGCGTTGGCAGAATATCGGCTCAAAAGCTGATAGGCCCGGATTTCAGGGTGACGAAGGAGCACGGGAACTTCATTGAAAAAAACGGGGTGCTTATGATGGGCACATTTCACCCCGCGGCGATTTTGAGAAATCCCAACAACAAAGAGGCGGCGTTTGGTGATTGGCTCGCCCTGCGCGATAAAATACAAGAGCTTGAGATAAGGATTTGAGGTAACCATGGCAATATTCAAGGCAACGGATTACAAAATAAAACCGAACGCCGCCGTCGGCGGCGAGCTGAAAGAGCTTTTTTCGGCGCTTTCCGAAACGCCCGGCGAAAAAACGCTTATTTTTGACGGCGGGGTCTATTACATCGACGCTTCGGCGCTTGAAGCCGAAACGGCTTTTATAACAAACACGGTGGGCGACGGCGAATTTTCCGCAGACGAGACTCCTCATAGGGTAAAATTCGCATTCGCTTTAAAGAACATAAAGGATCTTACCGTTGAGGGAAACGGCGCAAAATTTCTGCTAAGAGGCAAGGCGACGAACGCCGCGATAAGAAACTGCGAAAACATAACGCTTAAGGATATTGAGTTTGATGTTGAAGCGCCCGATATGCAGGAGCTGACCGCCGTAAAAAAAGGCGCGTTTTATGTTGATTTCAAGGTGGGCGGCGAAAGCCGATATACCGTTGAAAACGGCAGCCTGATTTTTCACGGCGAGGATTACACGGTAAACGCGATAAAGGCATACAGATATTCGGGATATCTTGCCCGAATAAGAAGAGACTCGCCAGACACCGTGGTGAGAGTGGGCTATCTCTTTCGCTCTGCCATTAAAGCCAAGGCGCTCGAAAACGGACTTGTCAGGGTGTATTATTTCAATAATTCAGATATAACCGAGGGCGACAGCTACTATGTTTTTAACGACAGGCGCGACAATGTCGGCATATTTATCGACAGCTCAAAGAATGTAACTTTTGAAAGGCTTGCGCAGCGATTCAATTACAGCCTCGGAATAGTGGCGCAAAACTGCGAAGATCTCACTTTTCACGAGCTCGATCTCTCGCCCTGCGAAAAAAGCGGAAGAAAGATTGTCTCCACCGCAGATTTTCTGCACATTTGTTCCTGCCGCGGAAAGGTGTCGGTAACCGATTGTAATTTTGACGGCGCATGCGACGACTGTATGAATGTTCACGGCGTTCATCTGAAAATCATGAAAATCGACGGCAATGTCGTCACCGCGAAATTTATGCACCCGCAGACCCATGGCTTCAACATTATGAGGGACGGCGACACCGTTGCGTTTATCGACACGGCGACTCTGCTTGAAAAGGGCTTTGCCAAAGTGCTCTCAAGCAGACTTACGGACGAATATCATTTGGAGATAACACTTGATAAAACCGACGGAGCACAGGTGGGGCAATGCGTTGAAAATATCTCCGCGTGCCCGCAGGTAGAATTTAAAAACAACAACGCAGCCCATATCATAACAAGAGGGCTTTTGATGACGACGCGCGGCAAAGTGGAGATAGAGGCAAACCGTTTCGTCAGCACCTCGATGAGCGGAGTGCTCCTTTCGGACGACGCCTCAAGCTGGTATGAGTGCGGTCCGTGCGCCGATGTCACGATAAAGGACAATGTTTTTGAATATTGCGGCGAAAACGGCGTTCTTATCAAGCCCGAAAACAAAGTTCACGGCGGAGCCGTTCATAAAAATATAAAGATAATCGGCAATCGGTTTGGAAAATACTCGGGAAGCTGCATTCAGGCAAAATCATCGGAAAATATCGTAATAAAGGGCAATTCCTTTGCCGATGAAAACAGACTTTCGGCGGAAAATTGCGATAATATCGAAAAGGATTTTTGATATCGCCGGATTTAGCCGCGGCTCATGGTGGAGCGATAAGCCCAACCCGTGAGATAAGAGGCAAATTACAGATACAAAACAGACCGCCGCGCAGACGCATAGAGCCGTTTGCAAGCAATCGGCCGAAACACCGGAAAAACATCTCCCCATATCGGCGAAAATCCTACATTTTGAAAAATTGCAGCAAAAAACCTCCCTTCCCACGGGGAGGTTTTAATATACCTATTTATATCAATCTTTAATGAAATGCCCCATGATCCCCGGTCCGTAGTCGATAAATACGCCCGTCGCGGCGGCAGTCTCCTCATTTATCGTATCAACTCCGTGCTGCTCGTTGTTTTTGTGATAAATGAGATACGGCACGGGGTCGGAAGCGTGCGTTCTTGTGACGATCGGGGTAGGATGGTCGGGCAGGATCATAATTTTATAGTCATCATACTTTTTCAGCCCGTCAAACAGTATGGGAAGTACCCGCTCATCGATAAGCTCTATCGCCCTAATCTTGTTTTCGGGCTCGTTTCTGTGGCCGCATTCATCGGTAGCCTCAAAATGGATATAAACAAGATCGTTTCTTTCAAGAATATCGAGCGCGGCTTTTGCCTTGCCCTCAAAATTCGTGTCGATATACCCGGTAGCTCCCTCGACCTCGGCGACCTCCATTCCCGCGCAGCCGCCTATGCCTTTTATCAGGTCAACAGCGGAAACAACGCCGCCGGTAATGCCGTTCAGCTCCTCAAAGCTGCTGAACGCCGGTCTTGTTCCCTCGCCCCAGAGCCATATTGAGTTACCGGGGCGCTTGCCCCTTGCCTTGCGCGCGAGGTTTACGGGATGATCCTTTAAAATGTCGTAGGATTTTTTCATCATATCTATAAGCACGCGGGCGTTTTCGCTTTTTGAAAGATATTCGGTTATCACCTTGCCCGTTATATCGTGAGGCGGGGTGAGATTTCCGAGATCGGTAGTGCCGTTTTTCCAAATGAGGCAATGGCGGTAGGAAACGCCCGGATAGAATTTAAAAATATCGTTTTGGAGCTCTTTATTTACCGCCTCTATCAGCTTTGCGCCCTCCTCGGACGATATATCATCAGCGCAGTAATCCTCGATCGTTTTTTCCTCATAGGGCTTTTCGTCCTCAGAAAGAGTTACGAGATTGCAGCGAAGGGAAACATCGGTGGGCTTCATATCAATGCCTATGGAAGCCGCCTCAAGCGGGCTTCTGCCCGTGTAATATTTCGCGGGGTCAAAGCCCATAACGCTCATATTCGCCACATCCGAGCCCGGCTTCATACCCTTTGGAACGGTGCGCACAAGGCCGACCTCCGAGCGCTGCGCAAGGTAATCGAGATTCGGTTTTTTCGCCAGCATCATCGGCGTTTTTCCGCCGAGCGCCGGAACGGGATAATCCGCCATCCCGTCATAAAGAACAACTACATATTTCATATCGGTTTATCCTCCTGATTTATGATACGCCTAAAAAGATATTGCGTTCAAATAAAATTTGCATTATCTGAAATATTTTACGCCGCTTTCAAATATTTTCATATCCTTTTCAAAGGGCACATTGGCATAGAGGTTATCGCCCTTTCTTTCCGCGTGGCCCATTTTTCCGAATACTCTGCCGTCCGGCGAAGTTATGCCTTCAACGGCGCATACGGAGCCGTTGGGATTAAACGGCATATCGGCAACGGGCTCGCCGCTCGGGTCAACATACTGTGTGGCGATCTGCCCGTTTTCTATAAGCTTTTTAATAACGGCGTCGTTTGCCACAAATCTGCCCTCGCCGTGTGAGATAGGCACGGCGAACACATCTCCCGCCTCCACCTCGGAAAGCCACGGCGATTTCGTGCTTGTGACCCTCGTATATGCCATGCAGGATATATGCCTGCCGACGGTGTTGAATGTGAGCGTTGGGTCATCCGGCTTTATATCCACTATTTCGCCGTAGGGAACAAGCCCTAATTTTATCAGCGCCTGAAAACCGTTGCAAATGCCGAGCATAAGCCCGTCGCGGCAGTTGAGCAGCCTTGACACGGCATCCTTTACCTTAGGATTGCGGAATGTGGTGGCGATGAATTTGCCTGAGCCCTCGGGCTCGTCGCCGCCCGAAAAGCCGCCGGGCAGCATAACTATCTGGCTTTCGTTTATATGCTTCACCATTTTGTCTATGGTCTCGTTTATAGCCGAGGCGGAAAGATTGTTTACAACAAGAATTTCAGCCTGCGCTCCCGCCTTTTCAAATGCTCTGGCAGTATCTACCTCGCAGTTCGTGCCGGGAAACGCCGGTATAAATACTTTCGGTCTTGCCACCTTGTTTTTGGCGATAAATATCGAGCGTTCCCTGTAAAGCGGCACTTCGCATGGCATTGCGGCAAGTACCTTGCTGTCCGTCGGGAAAACTCCCTCAAGCTTGCCCGTCCACTCCTCTATCAACTCGTCCACGGTGAGAACATCGCCGTCTATTATAAATACGCCGTTGTCGTTGACCGTGCCGAGAACTGTTGTTTCGGCATAGAGCTCGACCTCGCCGTCGGCGGGAAGCTCAAGCACTATATTGCCCTGCTTCGCCGCAAAAAGAGTTTCTTTATCAAGGTTTTCGGCAAAGGTGAAGCCCATTTTGTCTCCGAACGCCATTTTGCAGACGCACGCGGCGGCTCCGCCCTCTTTTACAACGCTTGCCGCAAGTATATCGCCGCTTCTTATGCCCTCATAAACGGAGCACATAAAGCGCATGGCTTTTTCGTATTCGGGAAGCCCCGTTTCACAGTCCACGGGAAGCTGAGCCATAAGCACTTTTGAGCCCGCTTGCTTGAATTTCGCGGAAACTGTTTTTGACGCCTCGCTGACGCCTACGGCGAAAGATACGAGTGTGGGCGGAACATCAAGCTCGTTGAATGAGCCGCTCATACTGTCCTTGCCGCCTATTGAAGGCGTTGCGTAGCCGAGCTGCGCCGTTAAAGCCCCCAAAAGCGCCGCGACAGGTTTGCCCCATCGTTTGGGATCGTCGTTTAGTCTTTCAAAATATTCCTGAAATGTGAGCCTTGCTCTGCTCGGGTCGCAGCCGACGCATGCCAGCTTGGCGAGGGATTCCGTTACGGCAAAAGCCGCCGAATGGAACGGACTCCTGCGCGAAAGCTTGGGAATAAATCCGTAGGACATCACGGTGGCGGTGTCCGTTTCGCCCTCAAGGAGCGGAATTTTTGCGACCATCGCCTCCTCCGGCGTAAGCTGATATGTTCCGGCATAGGGCATCAGCACCGTGGCGGCGCCTATTGATGAGTCAAATCGCTCAACAAGGCCCTTTTGGCTGCACACCTCAAGCCGTGAAAGATTGGCTTTAAGAGCTTGCGCGTTAGTCGTTTTATCGAGCTCTTCCGGCACGAAATTTCTATAATTGTCCTTTTCGTCAACAGCCGTGATAACGGCATTCGCGTGCTGAGTAACGCCGTTTGTGTTGAGAAAATCCCTGCTTATGTCAACTATTTTATCTTTGCGCCATCTCATAACAAGGCGATTAGTATCGGTTACGACCGCAACCGGCGTTGCCTCAAGGTTTTCACCGAGCGAAAGCGCGATGAATTTTTCCACATCGCCCTTATCGAGCACAACCGCCATTCTCTCCTGCGATTCGGAGATCGCAAGCTCAGTGCCGTCAAGCCCGTCATATTTTTTCGGCACCTTGTCAAGGTCTATATCAAGACCGTCCGCAAGCTCGCCTATCGCAACGGAAACGCCGCCCGCTCCGAAATCGTTGCATCTTTTTATCATTTTGGCGACCTCGGGATTTCGGAAAAGCCGCTGGATTTTTCTCTCCGTAGGAGGATTGCCCTTTTGCACCTCCGCGCCGCAGGTCTCAATTGATGAGCTGTTGTGCGCCTTTGAAGAGCCCGTTGCGCCGCCGCATCCGTCGCGCCCGGTGCGCCCGCCGAGCAAAACGATAATATCGCCGTCCCGCGGAGCTTCGCGGATAACATTTTCTTTGGGTGACGCTCCTATGACCGCGCCTATCTCCATTCGTTTCGCAACATAGCCCTCGTCGTATAGCTCCGTGACCTGCCCCGTGGCAAGACCTATCTGGTTACCGTAGCTTGAATAGCCCTGCGCCGCGCCCGTCGTTATCTTCCTCTGCGGCAGCTTCGCGTCAAGGGTATCTTCAAACGGGGTGGTGGGGTCGCCCGAGCCGGTAACGCGCATCGCCTGATAAACATACGCTCTGCCCGAAAGCGGGTCGCGTATCGCTCCGCCGAGGCAGGTCGCCGCGCCGCCGAACGGCTCGATCTCGGTGGGGTGGTTGTGCGTCTCGTTTTTGAACTGAACGAGCCACTGCTCCTCTTTTCCGTCTATAATAACGGGTACTTGTATCGAGCAGGCGTTTATTTCTTCACTCTCGTCAAGATCGTCGATCATACCGCGTTTTTTTAGCGCCTTTGTGCCGATGCACGCCATATCCATAAGGCAAACATCCTTTTCACGGTCGCCGTAAACCTCGCGCCTTATATCAAAATACTGTTCCAGCGCCTGCTCTATCGCCTTGCTGTACCTGCTTTCCTCTATAACTATACTGTCAAGCTTCGTGCCGAAGGTGGTGTGGCGGCAGTGGTCGCTCCAATATGTATCTATCACCTTGAGCTCGGTGAGGCTTGGGTCTCTGTTTTCCGTTTTGAAATAATCGCGCACCCAGCAGAGATCGGCAACGCTCATGGCAAAGCCCATTTTCTTGTGATAGTCGGCTATATCGTCGTGAGTTTTTTCAATGAAGCCGTTAATGCGCGCGATGTCATCGGGTATATCCGAGGAAATGTCGAGCGTTTCGGGCAATTCTGCCGACGCTTCGCGCGATTCCACGGGGTTTATCATATAGGACTTTATTTTGGCAAATTCGTCGTCGCTTATATCGCCCTTTACCGCAATTATTTTGGCGCTTGCGACTATGGGGCGCTCACCCGCCGTGAGAAGTTGAATGCACTGGGCGGCGCTGTCCGCTCTTTGGTCATACTGACCCGGCAGATATTCCGTTGCAAAACGGCGCCAATCCGCCGGTATATCAAGGTCATAATATATGTTATCAAGATTAGGCTCGGAAAAGATCTGCCGCACCGCGTCCTCAAATTCCGCCTGCGTTACGCCCTGCGCATCATATCTGTTTATAAGCCGCAGGCTTTCAAGCCCCGTTATGCCAACATTTGTTTTAAGGTCGTCAAGAATATGGCGCGCCTCTATATCCGCTCCCTTTTTCTTTTCAACATAAACACGAAACACCTTTGCCATTATTTAAGTTCTCCTTGAATATATTTATATGTATAGCTGAGAGGCACCGAACACAATAAGGTTTTTTTCGGGTTTATTTATGCAAATACTGCTTCAACCCCCCTTGTAAATACGCGAGCCCGCCAAGAAGAAAAGGGGAAATAACCAAAAAGAACCGCCGTGAGACTTATCGGGTTCAACTCTCCTCAGCTATAATATCACAAACTCTTTTTTTTGCCTATACAATTTCTTAAATTTTCATCAATTATTTGTAAAATCACGGTGAATATCGGGACTTTTTTTTAATAATATGCTATACTGTTCATATGAATTAGAGAAAAAGTATTTTTCTTTCACATATTCTGAAAGGAGTCACCCGACCGTGGCAGAAAACACATTTGACGAATCAACTTATGAAGTGGAATTTTTAAATTGCATAATAGACAGGGGAAATGATTTTGCCGTTGTTGACGCAGACAGCCATTTTTCCGATTTCGTAGGCGTTCATATTTCAAAGATAAGGCAAAAAAAGCTGTTTTTGAAGGATATTATCCTGCCGACCGACAGAGAGCCGTTTTTTAAGAAGCTCTGCAAAAAGGACGCGAAATATGTTTATATGGATCTTAACTTGATAGATAAAAACAAAAATCCCGTTTTTATCCACTGCACGGCTCAGAACATGGGCGATTCCAAGCTTTCGCGCCTTGTTTTCGCCGATGTTTCAAAGAGCCGCGAAAAAACAAGGGTCATTGCCGAAAGGGCAAACGAAGTAGACCATCTTATTGATTTGGTAACGGGCGGCGTATGCCTTTTCAAGGTAACGCCGGATATGCGTTTTGAAATCCTTTACATAAACGATGCGTGCTGCAGGCTTTTCGGCACAACAAAGGAAAATTACGACTGGCGCGCCTATAACATAAACGAGCTGTTTCACCCGGAGGACAAAACGGTCGTCTATCAGGCGATAGGCAGAGCCCTTGCGACGGGCGAGGATATGGACCTTGAATTTCGCGCCATCACCCACGGAGACGAGTATATGTGGTGCAAATGCAACGCCGCCGTGCAGAAATACGACAGTGACGGCAGCCCCGTATTTCATGCCGTTTTTACGGATATAACAAGGCTGAAGCAGGCTGAACGGCGCGCCGACGAAGCAAACGACAAGCTGATAAATCTGCTTGAAAATCTGACGGGCGCGGTATTTTTCGCGGGGCTTGAAAAGCCTTTTACCGCCGAATATGTAAGCGCGGATTTTCTTCGGCTGACGGGATATTCAAGAAAATCCTTTGAAAGCCTGCTGCACAACGATCTCGGTAAACTTATCGGAAACGGCGCCGACGAGCTTGCGCGGGAAATAAAGACTCAGACTGCAAAGGGCGGCAAATCGGAGGTCTGCTACGCCATAGCCTCAAAGGACAGAGACGCTGTTTTGGTGAGAGACAAGAGAAAGCTCGTTACCCAAAGCGACGGCACCAATACCCTGATATGCGTTCTTGAAGAGGTAACGGAGCAGCCTTAAAACACGCTAAAAATTCACAAGGCGGAGAAAGCGATGCTTTTATCCGCCTTGTTTTTTCGCCTTTCGCGGCATAAAACGCCGTGCGCGACACGCGAAAATCTGAAATTAGCACAAAATGTTCGTGATTTCTTTGTCATTTTTGATTGATTTTGCAGAAAATATATTAAAACCGTTGCGGTGAGCCGCGCTTTAGACTATTATATATAGGCATATATTGTTAAAAAAATAACAATCATATTTTGCTTACGGAGGCAAACTTAATGGACAGAGAAATTATAGACGATGTTGAAAAGTTAGAGACGGAATTTGCTCGGGTGCGCAAGGCGCAGGAACGCTTTTCGACATATACGCAGGAGCAGGTGGATAAAATCTTCTTTGCGGCGGCGACCGCGGCAAACAGAGCAAGAATACCGCTTGCTAAAATGGCGGTTGAAGAGACGGGTATGGGCGTTGTTGAGGATAAAGTGATAAAAAACCACTATGCCGCGGAATATATTTACAACGCATATAAGAACACAAAGACCTGCGGACTGATAGAGGAAAACAAAGCGTTCGGCACAATGAAGTATGCCGACCCGATAGGCGTTATCGCCGCGGTCATACCTACGACAAACCCCACTTCTACGGCGATATTCAAAACGCTCATCGCTTTGAAAACGAGAAACGGCATAATCATCTCTCCTCACCCGAGAGCGAAGAAATGCACGGCGGAGGCGGCAAGGATAGTTCTTGAGGCGGCGGTGGCGGCAGGCGCGCCGGAGGGCATAATTTCGTGGATAGACGCGCCCTCCCTGCCGATGACAAACCTTGTTATGAAAGAGGCGGACATAATCCTTGCCACGGGCGGACCGGGAATGGTGAAAGCCGCCTATTCAAGCGGGAAGCCCGCCCTCGGCGTGGGCGCGGGAAACACCCCTGCGATAATAGACGAAAGCGCAGATATACGGCTTGCCGTCAATTCGATAATCCATTCCAAAACATTTGACAACGGAATGATTTGCGCCTCGGAGCAATCCTGCATCGTTGACAAAAAAATATACAAACAGGTCAAAGATGAATTTAAAAACAGAGGCTGCTATTTTCTCAAGGGCGACGAGCTTGACAAAGTTCGCAAAACGATGATCATAAACGGCTCGCTGAACGCGAGGATAGTGGGGCAGAGCGCGACAGCCATCGCCGCGCTTGCCGGTGTAAAAGTTCCCGAAGGTACGAAGATACTCATCGGCGAAGTTCAATCGGTAGATATAAGCGAGGAATTCGCGCACGAAAAGCTCTCCCCCGTGCTTGCGATGTATGAGAGCGAGGATTTTGAGGACGCGCTTTCCAAAGCGGAGCGGCTCATTGCCGACGGCGGCTACGGCCACACAGCGTCGATCTATCTCAATGAAACCGCCGAAAGAGAGAAAACGGATATATTCGCGAAAAGAATGAAAACCTGCCGCATTCTCGTCAACACCCCGTCGTCGTTTGGGGGAATCGGCGATCTCTACAATTTCAATCTTGCGCCGTCGCTTACGCTCGGATGCGGCTCGTGGGGCGGAAATTCCGTTTCGGAAAATGTGGGAGTAAAACATTTGCTTAATATAAAAACGGTTGCGAAAAGAAGGGAAAATATGCTTTGGTTCAGAGCGCCGCAAAAGGTGTATATCAAAAAGGGCTGCCTGCCCGTCGCCCTCGACGAGGTGGGAACTGTTCTGGCAAAGAAAAAAGTGTTTATAGTTACTGATAATTTTCTGTATGAAAACGGCTACACAAAGCCCATAACAGATAAGCTGGACGAAATGGGGATTGCGCACGCAACATTTTTCAATGTTGCCCCCGACCCGACTCTTGCCTGCGCGAAAGAGGGCGCGGCTCAAATAAACGCCTTTAAGCCGGACTGCATTATAGCCGTCGGCGGAGGCTCGGCTATGGACGCGGCTAAGATAATGTGGGTGCTGTATGAGCATCCCGAGGTCGATTTCTTTGACCTTGCGATGAGATTTATGGATATACGCAAGAGGGTCTATACCTTCCCCAAAATGGGCGAAAAGGCTTATTTCATCGCCGTTCCCACATCGGCGGGCACGGGCTCTGAGGTTACGCCCTTTGCCGTAATAACAGATGAAAAGAGCGGTACGAAATATCCGCTCGCGGATTACGAGCTTATGCCGAATATGGCGATAATTGACGCGGATCTCCATATGAACGCGCCGAAGGGTCTGACCGCGGCATCGGGAATAGACGCGGTAACGCACGCACTTGAGGCATATGCCTCGATGATGGCCACCGAATACACTGACGGCCTTGCGATAGAGGCGCTGAAAAACATATTTGAATATCTGCCGAGGGCATACGACAACGGCGCCGCCGATCCCGTTGCGAGGGAAAAAATGGCAAACGCCGCCACAATGGCGGGTATGGCATTTGCAAACGCGTTTTTGGGAGTCTGCCATTCAATGGCGCATAAGCTCGGCGCGTTTCACCACCTGCCGCACGGAGTTGCCAACGCTCTGATGATAGATTATGTGCTGGAGTTCAACGCCGCCGAAGTTCCCGCCAAAATGGGAACATTCCCGCAGTACGATTATCCGAAAACGCTTTCGAGATACGCGCAGATAGCCGACGCTTTGGGCGTTAAAGGCAGAAGCGACGCCGACAAGCTCAAGGGTCTTATCAAAAAGATAGACGCTTTAAAGGAGCATTGCGGCATTAAAAAATCCATCAAGGATTACGGTGTTGACGAAAAATACTTTTTGGATACGCTTGACGATATGACGGAGCAGGCGTTTGACGATCAGTGCACCGGCGCGAATCCGAGACTGCCGCTTATGAGCGAAATAAAGGAAATGTATCTTAAAGCCTACTACGGGAAATAAACCCGTTGCCGGCGGGCGGCTTATATATTATAATGAAAAGGGTGGTTACGATGGAAATAATCAGCAAAACCGAAACAAAATTGATATACCGCGACGGCGATGTGCTTGTAAAGACATTTGACGAATCGGCGTTCACAAAAGCGCAGGTGCTGAACGAGGCTCTCAACACCGCGAGGGTTGAAGAGACGGGGCTTAAAATACCGAAGCTGCTTAATGTAAGCAAGGTGGACGGCGGCTGGGCTATCACAAGAGAATTTATCGAGGGCAGAAGTATGGAAGAACTCTTTGACGAAAGCCCCGAAAAAGAGGACGAATATCTTGAGACTTTCGTTAAGCTGCAGCTTGAGGTGCATTCAAAAAGATCTCCCCATCTGAACAAGATAAAGGATAAAATGCACGCGAAAATAAGCGCATCGTCATACGAAGCGACGATACGCTACGACCTGCACAACCGCCTTGAGGGAATAAAGCCCCACACAAAGGTGCTGCACGGCGATTTCTGCCCGTCAAATATCATAGTGACGCCAAACGGGGAATACTATATAATCGACTGGGCTCACGCCACGCAGGGAAACGCCTCCGCCGACGCGGCGAGGACTTACCTTGTTTTCTGCCTTGACGGCAAAAAGGAGCGCGCGGAAAAATATCTTAATCTGTTTTGTAAAATGGCGGATATACCGAAACAGCTCGTTTGGCAATGGATACCTATCGTTGCCTGCTCCGAAAGCGTTAAGAACAAACCGAATGAGCGCGAGCTGCTTGACAGTTGGGTAAATGTTTTTGATTTTCAGTAAAATATGCAAATATCAAAGGGGGAACATTGCTTTTGCAATGCGCCCCCTTTTTACAATATTTACGGGCTATAGCCGAGCGGCGTTAAACCCGATAAGTCCCACGGCGGTCCTCAGCTATGCCCAGATTTCTTTCTTTACGATCTCGCCGTAACCGTTTATAAGGGTTTTATCCTCGGAGCAATATTCAAGCTCCGTTCCCTCTTTGACATACATAGGCATCGTTTTCAAATCGACGCGCCGTTTTATCCACATACCGTGGGATTCGATTTTTTCTTTTGTAAAGAAATCAAACCAAACGCCGGCGGGCAGATAGACGCTTCTTGTATCGCTTTTAGAAAGCGGCGCCAAAACAGGCGCAATAAGAATACCGTCGCCGAACAGATACTCATCGTCTATGTGATAAACGTTTCTGTCGTCGGGATATTCAAAATACAGCGCTCTCATCATCGGAAGCCCCGATTCGGTGCATTTTTCCGCTTCTTTATATATATACGGCATAAGCGAATAGCGCAATTTATCGTAAAATCTGAAAATATCGCATGCTTCCTTTGAAAATTCCCACGGCTCTCTGTGAGATGTATTTCCCACGCCGTGGCAGCGGGAGTGGGATGAGAAAAGCCCGAGTTGAGCCCAACGGATATAAAGCTCGTCGCTCGGCGTTCCCAAAAATCCGCCTATATCGTGCGAGAAAAACGGAATACCGCTCAGCCCCAAGGACAGTGCGCCCCTGAGAGTGCCGGCAAGCGCCTCAAAGCTGCACTGGCTGTCGCCTCCCCAATGGACGGGGCAACGCTGGCTTCCCGCCGTGCCGCTCCTTGCCCAAACGATATTCTCTTTGCCCGCCGCTTTAGAGGCGTTGAAAACGGTTTGATTGTACAAAAGCGAATAAAAATTGTGAAAATGCCTGCCGTCTATATTTTGATAAACGGCATCTTCGGGTATGCCCTCGCCGAAATCGGTTTTTATCGCGCCCGCGCCCATTTTGATAAGGGAATAGATTTTTTCGCCGTACCATTCCCTCGCCTTTGGGTTTGAAAAATCTATGACGGCGTCGTTTACCCAGCTTCCCTTGCATTCCTCGGGCAGCCGATAAGGCTCGCCTTTTTCGTTTTTCGCGAGAAATCCGTTTTTAACAGCCTCAATATAGTTGGTGTTTTCGGGATTGGGCGGAATGAAATTATACTGCCAAAGAGATGTGTGAAAGCCCTGCTCCTTTAATTTTGCCATATGACCGACGGGATCGGGAAAACGCTCTTCGGAAAATTACAAATCGCAATCCCAATCCGTTTTAAACCATGCGGTATCAAGATGCAGAACATCGCAGGGGATATCGTATTCGCGTATTTTTTCTGCTATTTCGTTTACAACATCCCAAGAGACATAGCTGTTTCTGCTCATCCAAAGCCCGAAGGACCAAAGAGGGGGCAGCGGAGCAAAGCCGGTGAGGGAACAGTAATCTCTTATTATTTCCTTCGGCTCTCCCTGCATAACGAAATATTCCATTTGATCGTCCGCGGCGGAAAACTGAAGCGCGGAGCAGTCGTCGCAGCCTATATCCCACTGCGTTTTTGCGCCGCTGTTGAGAAACAGCCCGTAGCCCTTTGAGGAGATATAAAACGGAATGTTTATATATGACCTTTTACTCGTTACTCCCACGGCGTCCTTGTTGTAAAAATCGACCGACCTGCCGTTTCTCACAATACCGTCCCATCTCTCGCCGAGGCCGTAAATCACCTCGCCGCAATCGAGATCGAGCGCCTCAAAAGAGATATATTCTCCGCCCTGCGTTCCGATGGACATATCGCAGACATCGGCGGTGCGAAAATCGTTTTTGCGCTTAGAGAAGAACATTTTACCGCTTCTGTCGTAAGCCGAGATTTTGAAACTGTTTTTATCTATATGTATTTCGGTTTTCGCGGTTTTCAAAACGATCTCGCTTCCGTTATCCGAAAAATCGAATCTTACTTTTTCGGGCTTTGCCGTAAGCATACGCATTTCCCGAGGTATATTCGCAAACGGATCGCGCGGCTCTTTTTCGCGCGAAAGCGCAACTCTGAAAATCGTTTCGCTCCAAGGCTCAACGCGAACGAAAAGCTCTTCGATATCCGCGTCGCACGGCTTCAACAGATACAGCGCCGTTTCGTGCGTGTATGATAAATTCGCTTTTTTGGCGGAGACGGAAAGCGTGAGCAGAACGCCGTTTTCTGTTTTTTCGGCGTTTAAAACGCGTTCGGGTCTGTTATGGACCACCGAATATTTATCGGCGGACGCTTTTTTGATTTGCGTGCTCTCCACGGATTTGAATTGCGGAAAATCATTATCGTTGGGTATGTTCAAATTTTGTTCTCCCTTGCTTTTTTTATCATTATATATATCCGCCTTGCGGCGTGATACGCTTTAATCACCGCTTTCGCGCCGCTCCTTTTTCAGCACCCAATCCTTTTTGTTCGTCTGCCTCTGCCGCGCTATGGAAAGCGCGTTCGCGGGCACATCATCGGTGATGGTGGAGCCCGCCGCGGTAAACGCGTTTTCGCCTATCTCAACGGGCGCGATAAGATTTGTGTTGCAGCCGATAAAGGCATGGTCGCCTATCTTGCAGCGGTGCTTGCTTTTTCCGTCGTAGTTTACCGTTACCGTGCCGCAGCCGAAGTTGACATTTCTGCCGACATCGGAATCGCCTATATAGGTGAGGTGCGCGCATTTCGTCCCCTCCCCTATATCCGAATTTTTTATCTCAACGAAATCGCCGATGTGAACGCCTTTGCGTATCCTGCTTCCGGCTCTTATCTGAACGAAAGGTCCGCATTCGGCGTTGTCCTCGACCGTGCTGTCTGTCAATTTCACATTATCGAGCGCCACGCCGCTTCCCACAACGGAATTTTTTATAAAGCTGTTCGGCCCCAAAGTGCAGTTTTCGCCGATAACTGTGTTTCCGATTATAATCGTGTTCGGCAATATCGTCGTGCCCGCGCCTATTTCAACATCCATACCTATCATAACGCCGTCGGCGCAGGGAATATCAACGCCGTTTTTCATATGCTTTTCGTTGATTTTTCTTCTCATTATCGTATTCAGGTCGGAAAGCTGCTTTCTGTCGTTCGCTCCGAGTATCACCTCGCTGTCCTCGCACACATAAGCGCCCGCGTTCTTTCCGCTTTCGATTAGTATTGCAAGGCAATCCGTAAGATAATATTCGTGCTGAGCGTTGTTGTTTGTTATTTTTGAAAGGGCAAAGAGCAGATCCTCGCCGTTAAACCAGTAAGTGCCGGCGTTTGATTCCCTTATTTTCTTTTCCTCTTCGTTCGCGTCCTTATGCTCAACTATGCGAAGCAGCGTTCCGTTTTCGTCTCTCTTTATATGCCCGATGCCTTCGGTATCGTCAACAACGGCGGAAACGAGAGTTATCGAATTGCCGTTTTTAATGTGGTAATCGTATGCCTTGTTTATGGTTTCAGCGTCCATAAGCGGGCCGTCGCCGTTCAAAATAAGCACTTCGTCTTTTTTGTGCTTTTCTATAAAATCCCTTGCCGTCATAACCGCGTGGCCGGTGCCGAGCTGCGGATTTTGGTAAGCCGTTTCAACGCCGCTTTCGTTTCTGAGATATTCCTCAACAATATCGTGACGGTAACCCGTAACAACGCAGAGCTTTTCACAGCCCGCGCTTCTTACCGCTCTTATAACATATCCGAGCATCGGCTCAAAAAGGACCTCGCACATAACTTTGGGCGATTCCGATTTCATTCTTGTGCCCTTGCCGCCGGCAAGAATAACGGCGCATTTCATAGACTGTCTCTCCTTTATTCTTTAAATCTTAAATGCGAAAAACAAACATAATATATGTAACATTTATAACATTATATGTTAAAAATATCATATTTTCAATAATATTTACAATAATGGAGCAATTTTCAAAAATATGTTTGTATTTTAAAAACTTGTGTGATATAATACTACCGCAATATTACGGTGGGCACGAAAAATGTATAAAATCGCCTGCCGGCGCAGTTAAAGAACATCAAATAATTTAGGAGGTATTCTCAAAAATGTCAAAAAAGTATTGTTATCTTTTTTCTGAGGGTAATGCCAATATGAGGGAGCTGCTCGGCGGTAAAGGTGCTAACCTTGCCGAAATGACCAATATCGGTCTTCCCGTTCCCCAGGGCTTCACCATCACAACGGAAGCGTGCACTCAGTATTATGAGGACGGCAGAGAAATCAACGATGAGATCATGGCGGAGATCAACGAGTATATCGTAAAGATGGAGGAAATCACCGGCAAAAAGTTCGGCGACAAGGAAAATCCTCTTCTCGTTTCCGTTCGTTCCGGCGCGAGAGCGTCCATGCCCGGTATGATGGACACCATCCTCAACCTCGGTCTCAACGAAGATGTTGTTGAGGTAATTGCGGCAAAATCCGGCAACCCCAGATGGGCTTGGGACTGCTACAGAAGATTTATCCAGATGTATTCCGATGTTGTTATGGAAGTCGGCAAAAAGTATTTTGAGGAGCTCATCGACAAGATGAAGGAGAAGAAAGGCGTTGTTTACGATGTTGAACTCACCGCCGATGATCTCAAAGAGCTTGCCTCTCAGTTCAAAGCCGAATATAAGGAAAAGATAGGCGAGGATTTCCCCGCCGACCCCAAAGAGCAGCTTATGGGCGCTATCAAGGCCGTTTTCCGCTCTTGGGATAACCCGCGCGCGAATGTTTACCGCCGCGATAACGATATTCCGTATTCTTGGGGCACCGCCGTCAATGTTCAGTCAATGGCATTCGGCAATATGGGCGATGACTGCGGCACGGGCGTTGCTTTCACCCGCGATCCCGCAACCGGCGAAAAGAAGCTTATGGGCGAATTTCTTATCAACGCTCAGGGCGAAGATGTTGTTGCCGGCGTTCGCACCCCCATGCCCATCGCTAAAATGGCTGAGGAATTCCCCGAGGCGTTCGCGCAGTTCAAGCAGGTTTGCGAAACTCTTGAAAATCACTACAGAGATATGCAGGATATGGAATTTACCGTTGAGAATAAGAAGCTCTATATGCTTCAGACGAGAAACGGCAAGAGAACGGCTCAGGCCGCTTTACAGATCGCCTGCGACCTTGTTGACGAGGGTATGAGGACTCCTCAGGAGGCCGTTGAGATGATAGACCCCCGTAACCTTGACACGCTTCTTCATCCCCAGTTTGACGCCTCGGCGCTCAAGGCGGCCACTCCCGTAGGAAAGGGCCTCGGCGCTTCTCCCGGCGCGGCTTGCGGCAAAGTGGTATTCACTGCCGACGATGCCGTTGCATGGCACGAAAAGGGCGAGAAAGTAGTTCTTGTTCGTCTTGAGACCTCTCCCGAAGATATAACGGGTATGAAAGCCTCACAGGGCATACTCACCGTTCGCGGCGGTATGACCTCTCACGCCGCCGTTGTTGCCCGCGGTATGGGCACCTGCTGCGTATCGGGCTGCGGCGATATCAATATGGATGAGGAAAACAAGAAATTCACCCTTGCCGGCAAGACCTATCATGAGGGCGATTATATTTCGATAGACGGCTCAACCGGCAATATCTATGACGGCATCATTCCCACGGTAGACGCTACGATAGCCGGCACATTCGGAAGAATTATGGCTTGGGCAGACGAGTTCAGAACTCTGAAGGTACGCACAAACGCCGATACTCCGGCGGACGCAAAGAAGGCGAGAGAGCTCGGCGCAGAGGGCATCGGCCTCTGCCGCACGGAGCATATGTTCTTTGAGGAGGACAGGATCGCCGCATTCCGCGAGATGATATGCGCCGATACCGTTGAGGAGAGAGAGGCGGCTCTCGAAAAAATACTGCCCTATCAGCAGGGAGATTTCGAGAAGCTTTACGAGGCTCTTGAAGGCTGCCCCGTAACGATTCGTTTTCTTGATCCTCCGCTTCATGAATTTGTTCCCACCGAAGAGGACGATATCAAAAAGCTTGCCTACGCTCAGGGCAAATCCGTTGAGGATATCAAGGCCATAATCTCTTCTCTTCACGAGTTCAACCCGATGATGGGTCACCGCGGACTTCGTCTTGCCGTAACCTATCCCGAGATCGCGAAGATGCAGACGAAGGCGGTTATCCGCGCCGCTATAAATGTTCAGAAGGCTCACCCCGAATGGACCGTAGCGCCCGAGATCATGATCCCCCTTGCCTGCGATACAAAAGAGCTCAAATATGTTAAAGATATAGTAGTTGCCACCGCCGACGCGGAGATTGCCGCCGCGGGCGTTGAAATGAAGTACGAAGTCGGCACGATGATAGAGATCCCCCGCGCGGCTCTCACCGCCGGAGATATCGCCAAGGAAGCGGAATTCTTCTGCTTCGGCACGAACGATCTTACTCAGATGACCTACGGCTTCAGCCGTGACGACGCGGGCAAGTTCCTTGACGCGTATTACGATGTTAAGATATTCGAAAACGATCCGTTCGCAAAGCTTGACACAGTCGGCGTAGGCCAGCTTATGAAGATGGCGGTTAAGAACGGAAAGGCGACCCGCCCCGATCTTCACTGCGGTATCTGCGGTGAGCACGGCGGCGACCCGAGCTCAGTTGAGTTCTGCCACGAGATCGGTCTTGATTATGTTTCCTGCTCACCGTTCCGCGTTCCGATCGCCCGTCTTGCCGCTGCGCAGGCCGCGATCAAGGGCAGCAAGAAATAATAAAATCCGCTGAATTTGCGCTCGAAAACCGATGCGCGCAAGCATCGTTGAGCAGATATAAAAACAGCGCTGCATATTTGAACAAAATCCCTCTGCCGAAAAATCGGCAGAGGGATTTTTGTTGCCTGTTTCATTATGAGCCGTTTCTCAAAAGCAATCAACATATTAAAACTATTTATATAATTGCCTGTATTTATTAAATGTTCTTTGTAAAAATCAAATGATTGAAAAACGCGATATTTTTATATTCGTCAATATTGCAAGCCTTCATTTCCAGCTCAAGCATATTATCATACCACTCGTCGGTATATTTGATTTTATCGTTTGATGATAAAGCGAAAAATGCGCGGATACCGTAAATATTATCAATCATCAGCCCTAATTTATCGGAATTGCCGATAAGATAATCGTTGCCGTATGTATCACGGCTGCCAAACATACTGCCCCCGTCGTCACGGCTTTTGCTCAGCAGTTCAAGAGCCGATTCGGGATCGTCGCCGAATACGGCATACGCAAGAACCCTGCCTGCCAAATTATGCTTTACTATCGACAGCTTGCCACCCTGCTTTAAAACCCTCGTGAGTTGTTTTAAAATCATTCCCTTATCGGAAACATACTCCAAAACATTATGGCAGAGCACCAAATCAAAGCTGCCGCTCGGCATATCCTTTAATATTTCAATATCTCCGTTAATCAAAGTAAAATCATTGTCTTTGATTCTCATACTTAGCATATCATTGTTTGGCTCAACGGCGGTTACATTGTGATTTTTCGCGTAATGATTTGCCGTTACGCAAAATCCCGCGCCGTAATCCAAAATATTCAGCTTTGGGCTTTCGGGAATTGATAATTGCATGTATATCATTTCATAGAACATTCTGCCCCAAGGCTGTTCTATAAGCTTTCTGTAATCTTTAACGGAACTCGGCATAACAACACTCTTTTCAATGTTTTTATTCATTTTACAATATTGGATTTTATTTGTAAACAAAAAACGAGATAGCCGAGCGGCAAATTTAATACATTTATTAAAAAGCTCTTCTGTTTTCTCAAAATTTATGTTACAATAAATATGAAATATATTTCAAGGGGTAATATTATGCAGCACGAGATAAAGGAAAAGCAGAAACTGCTTGATAAAAACGGCAATATCGCGGAGCCGGGCTTCGCCAAAAAGCTCCTTTGGCAGTACAGCAGGGAGGACATAAAAGCGCCCAAAATCCGTATAAAGGAATGGGATTATTACTACATAGGCAACAGGGACTACGGGCTTTGCCTCACTCTTTCGGACGCGGGCTTCGTAAGCTGCCTTACCGTATCTTTTCTTGAATTCGGTGAAAATCCTATTCAAATGAACGATTCCGAGATAGGTCTTTTGCCGCTGGGCAAGCTCAATCTGCCGCCCACGAGCGAAACGGGAAATGTGGGCGCAAAGGTCGGCACATGCGATATGCGTTTTGAAAACGACGGCGCATCGCGGCATTTATACGGCTCTTACGGCAATTACTGCAACACGAAAAAAACTCTCGTTTTCGATGTTACGCTTACCGATTTTCCCGAGGAGAGCATGGTGATAGCCACGCCGTTTGACAAGGATAAGCATTTTTACTACAATCAGAAAATCAACTGTATGCGCGCCGAGGGCTATTTTGAATTTGACGGAAAGCGCTATGATTTCAACAGAGAAAACGGAGCGCTCGCCACGCTCGACTGGGGCAGAGGCGTCTGGACTTACGACAACACATGGTACTGGGGCTCTGGTCAGATGTATCTTGAGGACGGCAGCAGATTCGGCTTCAATATCGGTTACGGCTTCGGCAACACATCGGCGGCGAGCGAGAATATGCTGTTTTACAACGGCAAATCGCATAAGCTTGAGGATATAACCTTTAATATCCCGAAAAACGGCGATGAATATCTTTACACCGAGCCGTGGACCTTCACCTCTTCCGACGGCAGATTTGAAATGGATTTCAAGCCGATCATCGACCGCCGGTCGCCGCTTGATTTGAAGGTTTTGTGTATGCTGCCGCATCAGGTGTTTGGGCTTATGAGCGGCAAGGCGGTGCTTGACGACGGCACCGAAATCGTTATCAAAGATAAGCTTGTGTTCGCCGAAAGAGTACACAACAAATGGTAAATGATTTACTTGCGGAGCTTTGATTAAGCGCCGATAAGGCATTATTTGTTTAAGGCACAAATTTTTGCGCAATAACGCGTCTAAAGCCGCCGATATGCGTTTGCATTATCGGCGGCTTTTGCTTTGTTTTTTTATTTTTTCTTAATTTTTTCATTACCGCGTTTGAATAATAAAAGTGTTTAATCATATTTAATGGGTTACCTTATGTTCGATTATATGTTATACTAAGACCTGTAACGGAAAGGAGAGTTGATTGTGGAGACAGTTCTTGTATGCGACGACGATCAGGCGATACTTGATTCCATTGAAATTTATCTTAAGCTTGAGGGCTACAATGTGCTGAAGGCCGAGGACGGCGAAAAGGCGCTGGAGCTTATCAGGGATAATGAGATCCACTGCCTTGTTTTGGACATAATGATGCCGAAGCTTGACGGCTTGCAGGCAACCTTGCGGATAAGAAAAACTCACAGCTTTCCCATAATTATGCTTTCCGCAAAATCCGAGGATACGGATAAGATAACGGGGCTTAGCTTCGGCGCAGACGATTATGTGACTAAACCGTTCAATCCCCTTGAGCTTGTGGCAAGGGTGAAATCGCAGATAAGGCGCTATGTTTCGTTTCAGGGATTCGTTAAGAAAGAATCGCAGATAGTCACTGGCGGGTTGGTGCTCGATACGGACGCGAAAACCGTTTCGGTAGACGGCGCCAATGTAAAGCTCACCGCAACGGAGTATATGATACTCGAATATCTTTGCAAAAATATGGGCAGGGTGCTCTCCTCCGGCCAAATCTACGAGGGCGTTTGGAACGAGCCGTCCTTCGGAAATGAAAAAACCGTAACGGTGCATATAAAGAACATAAGAGAAAAGATAGAGATAAATCCGAAAGACCCGAAATATATTAAGGTGGTGTATGGCCTTGGATACAAAATGGAAAAGATATAAGTATTCAAAATTCAACAAAATTCTCTGTTTCGCGCTTGCCTGCGTATTTCTTGTCATCGCTTTTTCCCAAATATCCACCATTGTGTTTAAGATATGGTATGAGGCGGATACGGATAAAAACGGCTCGTTTATTTCTTCCGATTTTTTCTTCACGACGCTGAACAGGGATCTTTCCGAAATCACGCAGTCGCTTAGGTATGAAACGGAGAGAAAAGAGGCAAACGCTTATTACGAAAACGCCGTTGAAGACGCGTTTAAGGCATACAAGCGCGAAGAGAAAAAGGCGCTTGTTTCAAAAGACACGATCAATGAGCTTGTAAAGCAGGCGCTGGAAGAATCCGGAAATCCGGATACTTATGTTGATGTTGACCTTATCAACAATGTGTTTGATATGCACATTTATAAGGGAAACGACGGAAATTACTATGATTTGGATTTTGACACCCATACACTTGAGGCGGCAGATATTCAGAGCAATCATATAAATTTCGGAAAAACGGATACTAACGCGAAGGAAATGATCAAAGAATTTCTGCTGTCGAATGCCTACTCGGGGAATTATTACGATTCGCCGTACATTCCGGATTTTAAAAACATTCTTTATCTGTATGAAATAAACGGCGACGAGTCGTTTTCTGAGATAGGCGATAAAAATCAGTTTATAAAAAAAGTCAAAAGCGGTGAGGGCGTTAGCTTTTATATTGAAAACGGAAAGCTTTACAAGAGCAAAGCGCTTGAAGAAAGCGGTATGAAGACATCGGACGCCAAATATTACGCCGGAATATATAATTTTGACACAAACGAAGCAAAGGCGGGAGATATCAGAACAGACAGCAAACTGTATGTTCTTATTAACACGGCGTTTTCCGCAGACGATGAATACGCTTTTTTGAACGCTTTTTATAACGATTATCTGCGCGTAAGCTTTACGCAAGCCATTACATACGCATTCATAAGCGTTCTCGCGTTCCTTATGTTCGCGGTGTTCTCCGTGCGGCTCACGGGTCACGATCAAAACGGCGGCATTTCTGTATCCGCCTTAGATAAATTGCCTACGGATCTGCGCTTTGTGTTTGATACCGCCTGCTGTATCGGCCTCGGATTCGCCCTTATAGGCGGGTTGTGGAGTCTGATAGATCAAGCTGTTTATAACTATAATTACGCTCAGCAGTTCTTTGATACGCCGGATACCGTTTTTAAGCTGCTGAAAGCGGCGGCGGCTGTTTGCGTTTGCGGCATATATTTCTTTGTTACGGATTTTGTATTTTCCTTTGCAAGAAATATCAAGGCGGGCAGATCCGTATTAAAAAACACGGTTATATATGCTATCATCAAATTATTTTATAAATATGTTATTCTTACTATAAAAAAGATAGCGGATAAGTTCATATATATAGTCGTATCGCTTTTTAAAAAACCGAAAAAACTGAGTAAAAAAGTTATCGTAACGGCAGTTGCTTATACGCTCGTAAATGTACTTGCACTTTCGGCGACTTTATTCTTTATTCTCGCAGAAACCATATGGCCTTGCTTGTTGATCGTCTTAGCGCTTATGGTGTTTGACATTTATGTTGTTTACAAGGCCGTATATTTCCTTAAAAGCCTTGACGCCATAATAGACGCGGGACAAAGGCGGGAAACGCCGGAGCTTGACACACAAGCCCTGCCGGAAAGCCTTAAGACACTCGTTCAAAGCCTTGAGAGCACAAACGCCGATTTGCAGACCGCCGTTTCAAAGGCCGTAAGGGACGAGCGAACAAAGGCGGAACTCATCACGAATGTTTCCCACGATTTGAAAACGCCGCTCACCTCGGTCATCAATTATATTGATTTGCTGAAAAAATGCGATATACAGGATGAAACCGAGTGCAAATATATAGGCATAATAGATGAAAAATCAAAAAAGCTGAAACGGCTCATTGAGGATCTCATCGAGGCGTCAAAGGTCTCCTCGGGCAACATAACGCTCAACAAAACCGTTATAAACCTAAACGAGCTTGCGTCGCAGGCAATAGTGGAGGAAGCGGAGGGCTTTGAAAAGAACGGTCTTAAAATAGTGTTTGAAGAGTCCAAAAAGAAGTACACCGTTTTCGCCGACGGCTCCAAAATCTATCGCGTATTTGAAAATCTGCTCACTAACGCGAAAAAATATTCCGCGCCGGGCACAAGAGTTTACGCAAGATTATATGAGGACGGCGATTTCGGATATTTCGAGCTTAAAAACATATCGAAAGAGCAGCTCAACATATCCGTTGACGAATTGACGGAAAGGTTTGTGAGAGGCGATAAATCGAGAAGTCAGGACGGAAACGGGCTGGGGCTTTCGATAGCCAAAGAACTTTGCATACTGAACGGCGGCGAGCTTATCCTCGCAATAGACGGAGATCTCTTCAAAGCAACCGTAAAGCTGCCGAGAAATGAATATGTAAATTAAAAAGTTAGTTTGACAAAACATGGTTTCTCCCTCATAATAGATATGAGGGGGAAATTTTTATGTCTTCAAACAAATCAACAAAGCTTTCCGCGAAAATATGGTTTTGCATCGCCGTATTCGGGCTTGTGGGCCAGCTTGCGTGGGTAATCGAAAATATGTATTTCAATGTGTATCTTTTCGATGTGATCGGCGGCACTGCAACTGATATCGCCACCATGGTGGCGGCGTCTGCCATAACAGCCGCGGCGACCACGCTTATTATGGGCGCATTGTCGGATAAGCTCGGCAAGCGCAAGGTGTTCATCACCTTCGGTTATATCATCTGGGGTCTTGTCACCGCTTCCTTCGGGCTCATCACGGTGGACAACACAAGCAAGATCTTCCACACGGCTAATATCGTTGCCGCCACCGCGATGCTAATAGTTATTATGGACTGCGTTATGACATTTTTCGGCTCGACCGCTTCCGACGCGGCGTTCAACAGCTGGGTCACGGATATAACGGACGATACAAACAGGGGCAGAGCAGAGGCGGTGCTTCAGGCAATGCCGCTCGTTTCAATGATACTTGTTTTCGGCGTGCTGGACGGCTTTAAGCAAAAGGGCCAGTGGGATATTTTCTTCTACATAGTAGGCGGGGCAACATCCGTTTGCGGTGTGCTCGGGCTTTTCGTTTTGAAAGATAAGCCCGGCATAAAGGCAAATAAAGAAAACTATTTTAAAAACATTTTCTACGGCTTCAGACCGTCCACCGTAAAGAAAAACAAGATGCTGTATATCACCTTCGCCGTGTTCTGCATATTGAACATAGCCTATCAGGTGTTTATGCCGTATATCATAATCTATCTTGAAAAATGCCTCGGAATCACGGATTACGCGCTTCCGCTGGGGGCAATTCTTGTGCTTGCGGCTGTGTTCTCCGTAATTATGGGCAGAATAATAGATAAGTACGGTAAAGTCAAATTTATGATACCCGCCATCTGCGTTCTTGTATGCGGATTTGTCGGTATGTATTTTATGGTAGATGTTCCCCTTGCGTTGCTTATCGTTGTGGGCACGGTAATGATGGGCGCGTTTCTCGTCACCTCCGCCACGGTAAGCGGAACGATAAGGGATTATACGCCCGAGGATAAAGTCGGCCTTTTCCAAGGCATCAGAATGGTGTTCCAGGTGCTCATACCGATGGTTGCAGGTCCGTACATCGGCGCGGCGGTCATCGCAAACAACAACGCCACCTATATGGATATGGGCGTTGAAAAGAAAATACCCACGCCAAATATTTTCCTCGCCGCCGCTGTTGTGGGAGCTTTCGCGATAATCCCCGCGATAGCGCTGTTGAAGAAAACCGCCAAAGCGGCAAAGGAAGCTCAGGTCACGGGCGAAAAACAGCCCTAATATTGATATATAACCGGCGTTAATCCTTTTCCTTTTTGTTTAGAATTAACAAAGTTTGGGAAATGGAAAAAAATTCTTGATATTCGTCGATAAAGAGTATAGAATATATACGATAAAATATTGACGATCAATATTTTAATATTTCATTTTTCGGAGGTATAATCCAATGGTAAAGGTTGCTATTAACGGTTTCGGCCGCATCGGTCGTCTTGCGTTCCGCCAGATGTTCGGCGCAGAGGGCTACGAGGTAGTTGCTATCAACGATCTCACAAGCCCCAAGATGCTTGCTCATCTTCTCAAGTACGATTCTTCTCAGGGTAAGTATGCGCTTGCCGATAAGGTTGAGGCCAAAGAATCATCAATAGTTGTAGACGGCAAAGAGATAGAGATCTATGCAATGGCAAACGCCGCCGATCTCCCCTGGGGCGAGCTCGGCGTAGATGTTGTTCTTGAATGCACAGGCTTCTACTGCTCAAAGGAAAAGGCGTCCGCTCACATTAAGGCGGGTGCGCGCAAGGTAGTTATTTCCGCTCCCGCGGGCAACGATCTTCCCACAATAGTTTACAATGTAAATCACGACACTCTCACCGCCGAGGATACGGTTATTTCCGCTGCTTCCTGCACAACGAACTGCCTTGCTCCGATGGCAAAGGCGCTCAATGACTATGCGGAGATACAGAGCGGCATTATGTGCACAATTCACGCTTACACCGGCGATCAGATGACTCTTGACGGACCTCAGAGAAAGGGCGACCTTCGCCGTTCACGCGCCGCCGCGGTAAATATCGTTCCCAATTCAACGGGAGCGGCAAAGGCTATCGGCCTTGTAATTCCCGAGCTTAAAGGCAAGCTCATCGGCTCTGCTCAGCGTGTTCCCACTCCCACAGGTTCAACAACGATTCTCACCGCCGTTGTTAAGGGCGACGATATTACCGTTGAAAGCATCAACGCCGCTATGAAAGCAGCTTCCAACGAGAGCTTCGGCTACAATACGGACGAGATAGTTTCTTCCGATATAGTAGGTATGCGTTACGGCTCACTGTTTGATGCGACCCAGACGATGGTGCTTCCTATCGGCAACGGCCTCTATGAAGTTCAGGTGGTTTCGTGGTATGATAACGAGAACAGCTACACCTCTCAGATGGTGCGCACTATCAAGTACTTCTCTGAGCTCGGCTGATAAATCGGTAAAATATGAAAATTGTTTTATAATAAATGCCGGGGTTTACACCCCGGCATTTATTTTTGTTGCCGAATAGATAAAACAAAAAGACGGCCGAAACAGGATCGATATCCTATTTCAACCGTCAAATGGTCGGAATGTTCTTATAGGATTTCGTGAAAAACCCGGTAAAAACAAAGGCTTTTAGGTGCGGGCGGCGCACCGTATCGCAAAAAGCCCAAAGCGACAGCGAGCCGTTGTGAGCGCGCTTGCAAGCGAACAGGCGAGCCGCGCGACGGTTTTTTGCGAAAGAGGAGCTGCGACGGAATGAGTGAGAAGTGACTTTTCAAAGAAAAGTCGCTGCGAACGATATGACATCCGCAGCGACGATGGTCGAGGTGACAGGACTTGAACCTGCGGCATCCTGCTCCCAAATAGAGGTTGGTATATTTTTCCTGCCATTTCAGGTGGTTTCCGACCCTTTCCGCTCGGAAAACGATGCTTTCCGGCGCTCTTGCTTCCGCTGTCTCCGCTCCTTCCGAGGCAGTCTGTGGGATAGAATGTGGTCGGAGAGTGCACTCCGAAAAAGTACAAGCGGTTGACAATTCATCTTAAAGGGAAAACGATTATTTTCGATAACCCTTTTTCTGACACATTTCATGAATGGTCTCCGCCAAAATCGATCGGGAATGTTTCTCTGGATTATCGTTTCTGTTTTTCTTCTCGATATAATACTCTTTTAATTCGTTCCATCGTCCATTGCTTTTCAGCCATTCGATTTTTCCATCTAAATCCTTGAAGCCTTTTCCTTGATATTCCCAAGAATAATAACAATTTTCCTTATTGAAACGAATATATTGCTGTCTGCCGTCATTGCAATTATAAACAATTGCAAAATCGCAGCTGTGAATGATGCGAGAGGCAATTGTATTTACTTTTTTGATTGTCAGGACACGGGTAGAGTCTTCACAATGCTTATACCCGTAGTGCGGAGCGACTTGGTCGATCGCATTACGCAAAATCCAACGTATTTCTTCCGGCTCAAATTTTTCTTCGTCGTCGTGGACCTCTATGTTGATATCAAAATCAAATCCGATGTTTGATTTGGCATCATAGGTGATCATATTGTGCTTTGCGCTTCCCACGGTTGTGAATTAAAATGTAAATTGATCTCTGACAAGATCTTGCACCTCATGAAGAATCTGATACAATTCCTCATGGATCGGTTTTGCTTCGCTTTTTGTGACATACCTAAAATCGTACATTTTATCTATCTCCGAACAATAATCTCCCTAACCGACCATTTAACATGAGTTAAATCATTATATTATAATCTTGAGGCGCTTATTTGTCAAGACTTTTCCGTCAAAATCTGCGCCGCTGTAAACAAAGAAATACGGCGGTCACGGTCGGTCTCTTTCTGCCGACCGATATTGAAATATCTGCGATATTCAGTTTGCTCTATAATAGCGGGTACTCTTTCCCTTGCCTTCCCGTTTCAGCTCACCGGAGGTAACCATTTTGCGCAATGCCCCCTCTACGGAACTCACGCTGAGAGCAGGGCACAGCTCCCGAATGTCCTGCTTGGTAAAACGCCCGATCTTGTTTTCGGCCGCCAGTCTTACCGTTTCCAGCGCGGACAGCTTTGTTTCAACCAAAGCAAACCGTTCTGCAAAGTCCTTATAGGCGGCAAGGATCGTTCCGAGCAGATACTTGATAAACGGAACGGCGTCCTCCCTGCCCTCGTGCCAACCGCTTTGCGCCTGACCGAGCGCGTCATAATACAGATCTTTATTTTTCGCAATCTTCGCTTCCAGCGAAATATATTTTCCCACATAGAAACCGCTTTTATAGAGCAACAGCGTCGTAAGCAATCGGCTCATTCTGCCGTTTCCATCGTTGAAGGGGTGAATGAAGAGAAAGTCGTGAATGAAAACAGGGATCGCAATGAGCGGCTCGACTTCCATATTGCCGATCACACGGTTGTATTCCGCGCAGATCCTGTCCAGCGCCTCCGGCGTCTCATGGGGCGGAAGCAGCGTTAACAGGATTTCCGCGTGTTCGTCGGGGTGGGTTGCGCTGATATAATTTTGTACGTTTTTTGTTCTGCCCGCCATAGGATTGTTCAAGTGGCCATACAGAATTTTATGAAGTTGAAGAATATAATTCTGCGTGATCGGGATCACGTCAAAGTTCTTATGAATCAGACTCAAAACGTCGCGGTAGCCGGCGATTTCTTGCTCGTCTCGGTTTCTCGGCGCCGTTTTCTCCTCAACCAACTGCCGAATGCGTGTATTGGTCGTGACGATCCCTTCGATTGCGTTGGAAGCCTCGGTGCTTTGGATCTTGGCAATCTCCACCAGCTTCTCCAGTTCCACCGGACGCTGCTTCAGATATAGTTCTTGCTTTCCGGCTTCCTTATAAATCGCGGCGATCAAGCCGAGGATTTCGGAATCCCATGTCTGATTTTTGATTGCCGCATAATCAAACGCTCTCATTTTCTTCACCTCTGTTTTTCGCTTAAATTATATCATAAATTAAGGGAAAGTCAATGCCTTGCGAGAATATTCCCTCAATAGTGTTCCAAATATAAGGGGAAATATTTTGAAATCTCAAAAATGATACATGCCGTTAACGGCAAATAGTTTGATGTTATTTTGCATAAATCTGTTGTTTTTTTGCCGATAATGTGATATACTAAAAGTAAAAAGGGAGGTGCGGTATGAATTATTTATCCGTTAAAGAAATCGCGGTGCTTTGGAAGACGTCCGAGCGCAGCGTTCGCAATTACTGTGCGACCGGCCGCGTTCCCGGCGCGTTCCTCACCGGCAATACTTGGAACATCCCCGAAACCGCTGAGAAACCCGAACGGAGCAATAAAAGAACGACGGCGCGCACGCTGCTTTCAGTTCTGCAAGATGAAAAGAACGGACAAATCCGCGGCGGGATCTATCACAAAGTTCAGATTGAGCTGACCTACAATTCCAATCATATTGAGGGAAGCCGCCTAACCCACGACCAAACGCGTTATATCTATGAAACCGCCACCGTCGGCGTCACCGACGAGAGCATCCGCGTGGACGATATTATTGAAACGACCAACCATTTTCGTTGTATTGACGAGATCATCGACGGCGCAAAGCTGCGGTTGAGCGAAAAATGGATTAAGCATCTGCACCTGCTGCTCAAAACCGGCACCGGCGACGCCAAAAAGGACTGGTTCGCCGTGGGCGATTACAAAAAACTGCCCAATGAGGTCGGCGGCATGGAAACGACGTTGCCGGAGGAAGTGCCCGCCGAGATGAAACGGCTGCTTGCCGACTACAACGGCAAAGAGACCGTCACGCTCGACGACCTCCTCGAATTTCACGTGCGATTCGAGCGCATTCACCCCTTTCAGGACGGCAACGGCCGCGTCGGTCGGTTGATTCTGTTCAAGGAGTGCCTGAAACACGACATCGTTCCCTTCGTTATCGAGGATGAGATCAAACTGTTTTATTACCGCGGACTGAAAGAGTGGCCGCGGGAGAAGGGCTACCTTACCGACACCTGCCTTTCGGCGCAGGATAAGTTCAAGAAGTATTTGGAGTATTTTAGGATATGCTCAGAATATACAACAGATAAGTCTGACTTTTAAATTGTAGTATAAAGATAATAATGCTGGTGTTGAAAGGCTATGGGGAATAGAAAAAATGGGATTGCGACAGCCTCGTTGGAATAAATATGAAGTGGCTCTTTTGATTGAGTGCTATATCAATGTCACAGAAAAAGGTTGCCCTTTGGAAGACGAGTTAATTCGTCTTTCGACAGTGTTGCGCCAAATGGCAATCAATACTGGCTTGGAAATTGACGAGGTG
>CANQJS010000012.1 GCA_947624285.1 uncultured Clostridia bacterium
TAAACCTGAAAATTGTCGTAATCCCTGCGAAACCTTTTTTGCCCCCTATTGTTATACCTTTGTAAGAAATTCGACACCATTTTGTTTCTTTTGCATTTTTTTGAAGATTTTTAAAAAATATACTGATAATTCGGCGCCGAGATTTTTTACAAATTTTGTCAATTGCTCCCCACTGATAAACCGAGACCCGACCGGTTATACTAAAAATGTGCAAAATATGCTCATTATTCCCTCATAAAATGTGTGATTTTAATTGACATTCGCCAATATTTTGTGTACAATGATGGCGAGAAGATTTTTTGGGAGGAGTTACAGATGTATCTGAGAAGAAAAGTCGATGCATTTTTAGACGAGTGGAAAGCGGATTGTAACCGAAAACCGCTCATAATCAAAGGAAGCCGCCAGATCGGGAAAACCGAATCAATTTTGCATTTTGCGACCGAAAACTATGAAAACATCATTGAAATCAACTTTGTTCGGGACGAGAAGTACAAAGGAATCATTTCAGATGGGTACAGCGCTGAGGATATCATCAAGAACATTTCGCTGATCGACCCGTCAAAAAAGTTCGTACCGGGCAAGACCTTGATCTTTTTCGATGAGATCACGGAATTCCCTGAGATATCCACCTCCCTGAAATTCTTTTGCACGGACGGACGGTTTGATGTCATTTGCAGCGGCTCAATGCTGGGGATCAATTATAAAAGAATCGAAAGCAACAGCGTAGGCTACAAAACGGACTACGAAATGTTTTCGATGGATTTTGAAGAATTTCTTTGGGCAAAAGGGTATGGAAACGATACTGTTCAAAACATGCTTGACCATATGAAGGGGTTTTTGCCGTTCAGTGAATTGGAGATGAACACCTTTCACGCCCTGTTTTTGGATTACAACATTCTCGGCGGGATGCCTGCCGTAGTTGCGGAGTATATTGAGCGGCACACCTTTGAGGGCTCTTTGAATACGCAAAAGCAGCTGATTGCAGATTATAAAGAGGATATTCGCAAATATGCTTCCGGCGTCGACCAGACAAGAATAATCAATGTGTTTAACAGGGTTGCGCCGCAGCTTGCCAGAGAAAACAAGAAATTCCAAATCTCCAAGGTTGCGTCCGGCGCACGGTTTCGGGATTACCGTGGGTGTGCACAGTGGCTCGCAGACGCCGGTATGGTCAATATATGTTACTGTATGGAATTCCCGGAGCTGCCCCTCGGCGGAAATTACGAGCCGGACACATTTAAGCTGTACTTTGCGGACACAGGGCTGCTGGTGTCTATGCTGGACGACGAATCCCAAGAGGATCTTCGAGCCAATAAAAACCTCGGCGTGTACAAAGGCGCTCTTTTTGAAAATATGGTAGGCGAAGCGTTGATCAAGCAGGGATACAAGCTCTACTACTATCGAAAACAGGACTCCACGCTGGAAGCGGACTTTTTCATTCGCTCTGCGACCTCCTTGATTCCCATAGAGGTAAAGGCTAAAAGCGGGAGGGCAAAGTCCTTGAAAACCCTGATCGCATCGGAACATTATCCCGACATCCGATACGGCATAAAGCTGTCCAAAAACAACATCGGGCACGAATGCGGCATTTACACCTTTCCCTATTTCTGCACATTCCTGTTGAAGCGGTTTATGGCGGATTTTCACGCCAAGGAAGAAACGGAATGACTTGAGAATGCCCGATAAGGTGTAAAATAAACGCAAGACAGACGATATGATATAATCTTTTTGTTTTTGCCTTCGGTTTGCCGGATGTGTGATTTTTGATTTGGCGTGAGCCTTTTCAAGGTTTAAGTTGACAAATATAGACGATAAGTGAATAAAAAAATAAATTCAGCCGAAAAAAGCAAATTTATGCGTTTTTCGGCTATATTTTTTTGCTTTTCGCCCATATAACGGAGGGGTATCCTCAAAAAGCATTACGGAGGGACTATGGGAAGAAGAAAAAAGAAAACGGCACAGGAAGAAGTACGCGACGGCTTAAGGCGCCTTGCCTTCGGAGAGATACATGACGCGGTACTGCTTCTTTTCGCCGATGAAAAAGAAATACTCGGAAAGCTGGACGAGCTCGATCTGTTCAACATCAGCGAAATAAAACGGCCTAAGGGCGGAGGTATGGAGATCAAATTTTTCGACAGGATAAGGGCGCTTGAAAAATTAAAAGATTCGGATAACGAGACTCCCGCTCAACCGTTGGGCTTTTATCGTGCGCTGGAGGAAAGCGTGAAGAACGCGCGGCTTGCATTTGACGATGACTGCGATGAATGATTTTGCCGCTTTCTCAAAAAAACAGCTTGCCGTGCTCACATGGTGGTGCGAAACAAGCCCCGTTAAAGGGAAAAACGGAATAATCTGCGACGGCGCGGTGAGGTCGGGAAAGACGCTTTGCATGAGCATATCCTTTGTTAGCTGGGCGTTTTATAATTTCAGCGACACCTCATTTGCGCTTTGCGGAAAGACCGTAACCTCCCTGAAACGGAATATTATAACACCGCTGATACGGCATCTTTCATCCCTCGGTTTTAAATGCGATTACAAAACGAGCAGAAATTTGCTTGAGATAGAAAAAGCGGGCGTAAAAAACCGATTCTATCTTTTCGGCGGCAGAGACGAATCCTCGGCATCTCTTATACAGGGGATGACCCTCGGCGGAGTGCTGCTGGACGAGGTGGCGCTGATGCCGCGCTCCTTTGTGGAGCAGGCGCTGGCGCGTTGTTCGCTCGAAAACGCGAAATTCTGGTTCAACTGCAATCCCGAACATCCGTTTCACTGGTTTTATCTTGAATGGATAAAGAAACGGGAGTCAAAAAATATGCTTTATATTCATTTCAGAATGGAGGACAACCCCTCGCTGTCCGCCGCCGTTATAAACAGATACAAAAATCTTTACAGCGGCGCCTTTTACGAAAGGTTTATAGACGGCAGGTGGGTAGCCGCCGACGGGCTTGTTTATCCGATGTTCAGCGGCGATACCCATATTAGAAAAAGTGAAAAAGGCGTGTTTACATCTTATTATATGTCATGCGATTACGGCACGGTAAACCCCTTTTCTCTCGGGCTGTGGGGAAAGGCGGAGGACGGCTGGTTTCGCATAGACGAGTTTTATCACAGCAGCAGGGACAGAGGCGTTCAGCTCACCGATGAGGAATACTACGCGCGACTGAAAATGCTGGCGGGCGGCAGAAAGATCGAAGCGGTCGTAGTTGACCCCTCGGCGGCAAGCTTTATCGAGGTGATAAGGCGGCACGGTGAATACAGGGTGATAAAAGCCTGCAACGATGTGCTCAAGGGCATCAATCTCGTATGCTCTGCGCTGAAGAATAACGAGATCTTCTTTTATCCCGAATGCACGGACACGATAAGGGAATTTTCCGTTTACAGATGGGATAACGGGATCAAGAGAGACGCGCCGAAAAAAGAAAACGATCACGCGATGGACGACATCCGATACTTTGTCTCTACCGTTTTGCACGGCGGCGACAGTGAGGACGCGTTTTCCGTCGCGGTGGAAAGGATGTGAAGATTTGGGCTTATTTCGCAGTGAAAAAAAGGCACGAAGCCGCCGCGAAACGGCGGCGGTACAGACGGGTATGCGTTCAAGCCATCCCTATCGGCAGCTCACGACCAACGCGGCGATGGGGCTGAACTGTAAAATATATTCCTCCCTGCGTGAAGCGGTGCCGATAATCGACGCCGCGATCTCCAAAATAGTGAGGCTCTGCGGAGGATTTCATTACGAAACAGGGAGCGCGGCGCTTGACTCTGCCATCAACACCTTTTTTGAAAGTATAAATGTCGGCGGCAACCAAATCGGCATAGACGCGTTTGTCTCCACATACCTGAACGAGCTGCTGACCTACGGCTCCGCCGTTGGTGAAATGATCGCCGATGACAGGGGCTTTTACGCGCTGTATAACGGTGAGTTGGAGGCGCTTGAGGTGAAAAGGGCGGCAAACGGTCTTGACCCGGAGTTTTACAACGGACGCGAGCGAATACCGCGTCAGGAGCTGATTTTGTTTTCCGCGCTTAATCCGCAGCCGGGAAGGCTTCTCGGAACAAGCCTGCTGCGGGGGCTTCCGTTTATTTCAAATATTCTGCTGACGATTTACAACACGATAGGAGAAAATTGGGAGCACGCGGGGAATTTAAGATATGCCGTTACATATAAGCCCCAGTCGGAAAGCGGAGACTCCACGGGGGCTAAGGAGCGCGCCGAACAGATGGCAAAGGCGTGGCGCGAGGCGATGAGCAGCAAAGACACGGTCAAGGATTTTGTGGCTGTTGGCGATGTTTCGGTAAAGGTAATAGGAGCTGACAACAATGTGCTTGACAGCGAGATACCCGTAAAACAGCTTTTGGAGCAGATAATCGCCAAAACGGGGCTGCCGCCGTATATGCTTGGGCTGAGCTGGTCCACAACGGAGCGCATGAGCGTTCAGCAGGCGGATATTCTCACGACCGAGCTTGAGACCTACAGACGCATACTTACGCCGATGCTGCTGAAAATAGGCAGAAAATATCTTGAGGTCAACGGCGTTGCGTCATCTGTTGAGGTGGTGTGGGACAACATTACGCTTCAGGATGAGACAGAGCTTGCAAAAGCGAGGCTCTATGACGCCCAGACCGAAAAAATATTAAAGGAGGTCTATGCTTGAAAGACGGCTACATAGAAAAAAGCTATATGCCGCTGCAAGAGGATATAGAAAAAATAAGACAGTTTACAAGAAAGGAATTTTCAGAAGACGAGCTTTATGTTTTTACCCTTATCCTTTGCAGCAACGATATTGACAGGGATTTTGAAAAATTTTCCGTTTCCGCCCTTAAAGGGCTTGCCGAGCTTTTCGTGGGTAAAACGGGAATACGCGATCACTCAATGAAATCTTCGGACCAGACGGCGCGTATTTTTGACGCTTGGGTCGAAAGAGTACCCGGCAAACAAACCGCCGACGGCGAGGAGCTCACCGTTCTTAAAGCGAAAGCGTATATGGTGCGAAGCGAGGAAAACCGCGCTCTTATCACCGATATCGACGCGGGAATAAAAAAAGAGGTTTCCGTCTCATGCTCCATGGCGTCCTGTGTTTGCTCGATTTGCGGCGAAAGCAGAAAGAGCGGCAAATGCAGCCATATTAACGGCAGGGAATACGCGGGCAAGCTGTGCTACAGCATTTTGAGCGAGCCCGTTGACGCATATGAGTGGAGCTTTGTGGCGGTCCCCGCGCAGCGAGACGCGGGTATAACAAAATCATTCAGCATTGCAAACGGAGATTTTAATATGGACGATATAAAAAAGAGCTTGAAAAGCGATGGGGAGGATATAACTCTCTCAAACGCGCAGGCAAGGGAGCTTTGCGACTATATTGAAGAGAAAGAAGCCCTTGCGCTGCTCGGCGAGGAATACAAAAAGACGCTTGTGAGGGAGCTTGTGGCGCTGTGCGCCAAATCCGTTCCCACAATGGATCTAAAGGTATTCGGCGGCGTGGCGGAGATCATGACCGTGAAGGAGCTTCAATGCTTCAAGGAGGCGTTTGAAAAGCAGCAGGCTGCCGAGAATATGCCCCAGCCCCAGCTTTCAAGGGCTCAGAAAAAAACAAAAAACGATTTTAACGAATTCAGAATCTAAGGAGGATTTGATATGTCATTTTCTTTTAAGGGATACGGTGAAAATATGCTCACATTCCCGACAAAGCTTACAGAGGCAGGCATCCCCGTCGTTGTGGGAGAAAACAGCGAGGTTTCAAAGGCGGCGGCCGACAAGGATTTTATCGGCGTTGCCGTAAGCGCGAACGGTGAATTCGCCGGCGTTATCCTGAACGGATATACCGAACTGCCGTATACGGGCACCGCTCCCGCGTTCGGCTTTTGCGCTCTTGCAGCCAACGGCACGGGAGGGGTCAAGACCTCGACCTCGTCAAACCATATTGTAAAGGTCATAAAAGTGGATACCGTCAATAAGACGGTGGGCTTTATTCTTTAATGAAAGGAGAAAACACAATGGCATTTGATAATATAAGACTTGAAAAAGGACTTTACTCTACATCAAAGGGCTTCACGGCTTCTCTTGAGGAGCTTGACCCGTCGGAAAACTATATCGGCACCGATTATGAGGGGCTTGACGCTTATCAGCGACAGCTCAAGCGATTTGATATAAAAGTATCGGGCGCCGGCTCGGATACGATTTCAAAATTCTTTCAGACCACCGATTCCGCGGCGCTTTTCCCGGAATATATTTCACGCGCCGTTCAGCAGGGACTTGAGGAGGCGGATATTCTTCCCAAGATAATAGCCACCACCACGAATATTGATTCCCTCGATTACAGGGCTATCGAAAGCGTCCCGACCGAGGAGGATAAGGAGCTCGCGGCGGTAGCGGAGGGAGCGAAAATACCCGAAACGACGGTGAAAACAAAGGATAAGCTCACTACGCTGCACAAGAGGGGCAGAATGCTCGTGGCTTCATATGAGGCTGTCAAGTTCCAAAAGCTCGATCTTTTCACGGTAACTCTCAGGCAGATAGGCGCGTATATCGCAAGAACGCAGCTTATTGACGCTTTGACAGCCATTTCAGCCAACGAGGCGACAGAAAAAATAGAAATGACCGGAAAGGTAGGCTACGAAAACCTTGTCAGCCTTTGGGACAAGCTTTCGCCTTATAAGCTTACTACCATCGTCGCAAGCTCAAGCGTTCTTGCCGATATTCTCGGTATAACCGAATTCAAGGATTCAAACGCGGGTCAGAGCTTCCACGGCACAGGCAGAATGATAACTCCGTTCGGCGCGGAGGTTTTGAAGGTGGGCAATATTTCGGATAAGGTTTTATATGCCCTTGACAATTCCGCGGCGCTTGAAAAGGTGCAGGCGGGCGGCGTAACAACCGAGTACGACAAACTCATAGACCGCCAGCTTGAGCGCGCGGCGATAACGACGATAGCGGGCTTTTCGCCGATATTCTCTGACGCGGCGAAAATAATGACCTTTAACGACTGAGCATTTGAAAGGAAGATAAAGCTATGATTGACAAGGAGCTTGTCACGGAAAGCATTATGATAATGGCGGGCATAGATTACGGCGAGGCGCAGACATATATGCCGTTTATCGCTTCGGCGGCGGCTTTCGTTGAGGAAAATCTCATCGAAGGGGCGGACGAAAACGACCCGAGAGTTATCCAGCTCGCCGCCGCAAAGGCGTACAAAAGCATCGAACTCTCTATGTGCAGACAGGAGGAGCTTGCCGCTTTTACCGCAGGTGATGTTTCCGTAACGCTGTCGGACTCTCAGCCGAAAAACGCCGAGGAATACTACAAGTGTGCGCTTTCCGATTGCAAAGGGCTTTTAATCGATTCGGGCTTTGCCTTTTTAGGTGTTTAAATGAATAAAGCTAAGTTAATTAAAAAAGGACTTGAAAAAACGGGGCGGCAGGTCACGCTTGAGGACGCAGGCTGGAGCTCCGTGCCGTTTTACGCCGTGATCAAGCAGAAATGGAAGAGCTACAAGTCCGATTTTGAATTCAATGAAACCGAGATCGGCAGGGTCAGTGCCGACTACTGTATTTATATCGGACCGTACGATCACGATATTACCGCTCTTTCCGATAACGCGGTCTTATGCGTAGACGGCAGGAAATATATGTTTAAAAAGAAAGAGACGGAAAAACTCGGCGGCGAGACGGTGTATTACAGCGGGATCGTAAGAAGGATCTGGGAGGCAGAGGATGATCAAAGCTGAAGAAATACTTGAAGAATTTATCGGCGCTCTTGAAGCGGACAGCTTCTTTGACGATATAAAAATAATAAAAGCCTATCCCCATTCGATAAAGCCGTCTTTTCCGAGCAACGCCGTTGTTGCGGCGGGAATAAAGCATATTGAGCTTGACGACTCCGGCGTGATGCAGAGCATCAAAACGGGAAAATACAGCATATTCACCGATATTTTTGTGCCGTATTCGCTAAACAGGCAGCGGCTTGAGGATATAGTTTTCCGCATAAGCGGCGATGTCGCAAAGTTCAATATAATATCCATAGAGATCACGGGGGCAAACGCGGATAACACGGCGGAATGTTTTGTGATGCGTGCGGTTTTTACATTCGGCGGTGAGATAGGCTTCGGGGAGGTATCGCAGTGACTGAGGAAAACGCCTATGAGCAGATGAAGGAGATATCCGAATATCTGCGCCTTGATTCCAAGAGATACGACACGGGAGTGAGCGAAACGCAATGAATATGAAATTCAAAAATTTTGAGTTTCCGGCAAATCCCGAAACGGTGAGTGTGGATTATTCCGATAACATAAGGGAATTCCCTCTTTTCGACAGCGACAGCGCGGTTTGCAGAGTCTCCCGCAACGCCGCTCAAATAAGGTGCGGCGGCGCTTTTTGGGGAGAGGATCGTCTCGTTCTCGCGCAGGAGCTGAAAGGGCTGTTCAGAGACTGCTCCTCGGGTTGGCTTTTTCTGCCCGACGGGGAATGCTTCGACGCTTTTTTGGTTTCTCTCTCGGTTACGGAAACGGCAAAAAAGGGCTGTGTATCATACTCCATGGTTTTCAGAGAAAACTGCTCCCACAAAAAGTCAACGGCGCAGCTTGATTGCACTTACGCGCAGGAAAACGAAAATATGTTTGACATAGCTTACAGGTGCGGCGCAAGGGTAGAAACGCTTATGGAGCTGAACGAGTATAAAACTCCGTTCAGCGTGCAGGCGGGAGACAGGGTGATGCTGAAATGAAATTTGAATTTACCGATATAAACGGCGGGATATTCAAGCCGGAAAATATCGTATCCTACGAGCTTTCGCGGGAAGCGGGCGCTGCCTGCGACGGACTGCGCCTGAATTTTATCCCCGATGATTTTCCTCCCGAGCTTTGCGGCGTTAAGGCGTATTTGGGTGAAAAGCTTATATTCAACGGCTTTTGCGACAAGCAGAAAACCACCGTCTGCGAGACGGGGCTTCAATGCTTTGTGTACGCAAGAAGCAGCGCCGCCTTGCTTGTGGATAACGAGGCGGTGCCGTGTGAATACAACTGCCCGTCGGCAAGGCAGCTTTGGTACTCCAATGCCCGCGAGCTCGGCTTTTCCTGCGAACTTCCAGAGCTTTATTCGGAAAACAGCTATCTTATATCGAAAGGCACAAGCCGCTTCGGAGTTATAAACGATTTTGTGAAGGCGACGGGCGGAATGCCCATTTATATCACGCCCGACAATGTGATAAAGGTATTTGAGAAAGGCGAAAAAGCAAAGTCGCTCAGGGATTTCAATATAATATCTCTGTCCCGAATCATAAACAGAAGCGAAGTCATCAGCGATATGGATTGCAAGATAAGCGCTTCGGACTCTTACTCCTATCGCTTCAAAAGCGATTACGCAAGCGGCAGGGGTATCGTCAGAAAACGGCTGTATAACCTCTCCGCGCTGCCGATGTGGCAAAGGGAGATAACCGCAAGGGAAAAGATAAAAAAATCACTTGAGGAATACATCTGCGCTGAGGCGGTGATAGCCGGCGAGTGTGATTTGGAGCTTTTCGACAGGATAGAGGTATCGTTCGGAAAAAAAGGCGAAAGCGAAGAATTTTTCATAAGCGAAATAATACGCTCTAAAAGCGGGAGCGGAGAAAAGACCGCCGTGGTTATGAAACGAAATATTGACGGGGAGATCGTGAACTATGTGGCTCAGTAAAAAATTTAACGAAAAGCAGAGCTTTGCCGCGGAAAAAGGAACGGTGGCTCTCGGAGGCAGCTCAACGCTTCGCCTGTCCGCCACGGCACAGTCTTTCAGAGTAAACTGCTACGCGCCTTACGGCTATTCGGCTTATGCGCCAGACGGGGAGGAGATACTTATCATCAACGGCTCCGACGGCAGCGCGGGCGCGGGCACAAGAATGAAAGACGAAACGCTGAAGGAGGGAGAAATATCCATAATTTCCGACAGCAAAGGATGCGTTAGGCTGAAAAATGACGGCTCGGTGCAGATAAACGGCTTCATTTTCACGCTTGACGGAAAAATAAAAAACTCACAAGGAGAGATCGTTTTATGACGCTGAAAATCGAAAACGGCGACTATGTGAAAAACGGCACAAAGCTTTTAGAGACTGATTGTATCGACGAGCTGCTGCAAAATGCCGTTATCGCGTTGTACGCCCCAAGGGGCGATTTTTATCCCGATAAGGATTACGGCTCATATCTTCTTGACCTGAAAACCGCCGACGGGGAGCGCGCCGCCTGCCTTGCAAGGCAGGCGGTGAGCAGGCTTGACGGAATTTTTATAAAATCCGCAAGCGAAACGCAAAACGGTCCGGAATTTATCATCACGGTCAACGGCAGCGAAAGGAGGGTGCTTATCGATCATGAGCGTTACATATGATGAAATACTTAATTCAATGAAAAAAGCGTATTTTGAGGAAAAGGGCGAAAATGTAAAGAATTATTCCGAGCTTGATTTGAGATTCATGGCGGTCGCCTCTGAAATCTATTCCGTGTGCGCATACAATGATTTTATTTTGAAGCAGGGCTTTCCGCAGACGGCTACGGGCGAATATCTTGAAAGGCACGCCGCCCTCAGAGGGCTCACAAGAAAAAAGGCTTCCTGCGCAAAAGGGACTTTGACTTTCTCCCTTTCAAACGCAGTAAGCTATAAAATCAGGATACCCGCGGGCACGGTGTGCTCTGTTGACGGCAGACCTTTTCTTCAATTTGCCACGGATGAATCGGCGGAAATAAACGCCAACACAAAAAGCGTTACAGTAAAAGCAACGGCATTGAGGGCGGGTGACGACCACAATGTTCCCGCGGGAACGGTTACCGTTATGGTAAATCCCACCGCCAATCTCAAAACGGTGACAAATGACGCCGCATTTTCAGGCGGCGGCGACGACGAGAGCGACGAATCACTCAGGGAGCGTCTGCTTTCTTCCTATTCCGATCCAAACAGCAGCCTCAGCATATCGTCTGCGAGAGAACGGCTTATGACTATCGACACTGTTAAGGACGCCTACATTTACGCTGACACCGACTCAACGCTGAAGGTCTGCCTTAAAACAGACGGTGGCACGATCTCAAGCAGTGTAAAAAACAAGGTCAACGAGCTTTTGGGGTTTGCGTCGCTTTGCAATGTTAATATCGTGATAAACAGCGCGCAGGAGCTGCTCATCTGTGCCGTCGTTGATGCGAAGATGAAAAGCGGATATGATAAAACCGCTGTTGAAAATGCCGTCAAAGAAAGGCTCACCGCCTTTTGCAGCGGTGAAAAAATAGGGCAGAATTACAGCGAATCCGCGGCGGCGGCGGCATGCGCCGGAGCGCAGGGCGTTGAATATGTGAGCGTATGCTTCACAACAAATGAAGGCGGTGTTGTTTCCTGCGGCAGCGAGCAGTATCTAAAATTAGAGAAAATCGAGGTAAATGTTCATGAGCAGTAAAATTTTTGACCGACTTGAAGCGTTGACCCGCCGTTTGGGCATGAACACCGCTCACGGCACATTCACAAGGGCGGAGCTGGCGGCATACGCGGCGGCAGTAGAGCTTGCCGAGGAGAGCGCCGATAAGCTGCTGAACAATCTTTTCGTAGATACCGCAGACAGCGATGGGCTTGCCGGATTTCTCGGCTATATCGGCGAATCTCCGGAAAGCAGCGATGAAAAAACGCGGCAGCTTATTCTCAAAGCGGTGCAGAGGAAAAAACAGCTTTTCAGTAAAACGGCTTTTGATAAGTACATTTCCTCTCTTAACGGCTCAACATATACTGTACAAAGCAACGAAATAATGCTCGATTTAAAAACGGAGTTCGGGGCGCAGAGCTTTGAAGCGGTCTCTGCGCTCCTTCGTGAATACATACCGTTTACCTCATTGCTCACCCTTACGGGGTGGGGTAAAAGGTTTTACGCGTGGGGCGCTCTCAATATGCCGTGGTATATGCTTGAAAGCTATAAGCTCCCGTTTTATGTGATTGATAAATTTTGATTTTCTGAAAGGAGAATGTTATGAGCTCGAAAAAAAAGACAAGAAATCTTAATCTGAATATGTGGGCAAGTACGGATATTCCCCAAATGTCGGATTTTAATTCCGACAATGTAAATATCGAGACGGGATTTACAAGGCACTCCACCGATATCAACTTGCACATCGCATCCGATGAGAGGCAGAGGTGGGATTCTCCGTGTTACTGCGGCAGTTACACGGGCAACGGAGCCTCAAGCAGAACTATTGAAACGCATTGCGGCTTCGTGCCGTCTTTCGGCTTGGTTTTTGCCGCGTCGATGCCGCCGTCTGCCGTGGATTTCAACAACAAAGTAAAACGCGGCTTTTTCGGCGTGTTTACAGCCGCCGGAGGCACAACGGGCATTTCCGCCTCACAGGAGAATTTTACCGTGACCAACAATACATCCTCATCAAACGGCGATTACATAAGCCTTAATCAAAGCGGGGTAATATACCACTACGCGCTTTTCAGATAATTTGTTTTTCAAAACGCCGTACCGCCGAACGCCTTGGAAAGCGGCTCTTTTCTATTTACAATGATACAAAATTATATTATAATCGTATTCGTAAATATTGTTTTCGGAGGTGTGAGCCATGCTCCTTGCGGTAGATATAGGCAACACAAATATTGTTCTCGGCGTTTTGGACGGCGAAAAGCAGGTCTGCTCCGGCAGGCTTTCAACAAATCTCAAAGAAACGGATATCGAGTATTCGATAAAGCTCAAAGCGTTTCTTGAGATCAACAAAGCGGGGGAGATAGACGGCGCGATAATTTCAAGCGTAGTACCCGCGCTCAGCAGAACTCTTTTGAAGAGCATAAGGCTCGCCTGCGGCGTAGAGGCGCTTGTGGTGGGGCCCGGTATAAAAACGGGGCTAAACATAAGAATAGACAATCCTTCGGAGCTCGGGGCGGACATTGTCGTGGGCGATGTGGCGGTAATAAATAAGTATCCGCTCCCCGCGATCATCTTTGATTTCGGCACTGCCACAACGGCTTCCGTTATAGATAAAACAGGCGCGCATTTGGGCGGTGCAATAATGTGCGGAGTCAAAACGGCTATAAATTCCCTTTCGAGCGGAACGGCTCAACTGCCGCAGGTGGATATTTCCGCGCCGTCAAAGCTTATAGGCACAAATACGATAGACGCGATGAAAAGCGGCTCGGTGGTAGGCACGGCGGCGATGCTTGAGGGTCTTGTCGCTCGGTTTGAAAAAGAGCTCGGCGAAAAGGCAACGGTCATAATAACGGGAGGCCTCGGCAAGGCGATCGCCCGCGCCACCGAGCTTGATGTTATAGTGGATGAAGATCTTCTGATAGACGGATTAAGGATAATATACGAAAAAAACAGGAAGTAAATTCATAAACGGTTGACAAAACATTTTTTTTAATGATACAATGATTTATGAATTTGAGTTATGGAGGATTTTCTTTTTATGAAAACTGCACTTGAGTACAGCGATAAGTTTGATATTCCACGCCAAAGGGATTATGCGGTAAAGGGAATACAAAAAATATGCGGGAAAATAGGTCCCCGCAAGCCCGGCTCTCCCGAGGAGCACCGCGCCCAAAAATGGTTTGAAAAGGATATGAAGAATTATTGCGATGAAACGAAGATCGAGGAATTTACGCTTCACCGCCAGGGATTTATGGGATTTATTCCTTTCACCGTTGTATGCGGCGTTGCAAGCGTTTTTGTAAATTGGTTTGTAAGTCCCATTATCGCGCTCGTTCTTTGTGTGCTGGCTTTCATTCCGCTTATATTTGAATTTCTCATGTATAAGCAGTTTGACGATTTCCTTTTCCCGAAACAGACTTCGCACAATATGATCGCCACCCGCAAACCATCGGGCGAGGTTAAAAAGCGCATAATTATGATAGGTCATTCCGATTCGCAGTTTGAATGGACTCTTAATTATCTCATCGGCGGGCTCACGGCAAAGCTTCTTGTTGAGATACCCGCCGTTGTCGGCCTTGTTATAGACACGGTCGTTGCCGTTGTTGCCATAATTGTCGGCGCGGCGAAGGGCGGTGTGGTCGCCGCCTCCGAGATACCCGATCTACATACTCTTTTCCTTGTGTTCTTTATCATATGCTTGGTTTTTGTTCCGTTTGAGCTCTCATTCCTCTTTTTCCAGAGCTGGACTAAGTCAGTTCCCGGCGCTTCCGATAATCTTTCGGGCTGCTATGTGGGTATGGGCACAATAAAGGCGCTCGCCGAGGCGGATGTCCGTTTTGAAAACACCGAGGTGGTAATGATCTGCTCCGGCTCGGAGGAGGCGGGGCTTCGCGGCTCAAAGGCGTATGCAAAAGCGCACGAGCAGGAGCTTAAGGATATCCCCACCGTTGTTGTTGCAATGGATACTTTCAGGGATTTGGAAACTCTCGCGGTTTACGACAGAGATCTCTCTGGAACGGTGAAGCATCACGACGGCGTTAAAAAGCTCGTTCATGACGCCTGCGGCAACTGCGGATTTGATGTAAAATACGAATCCATCTATATCGGAGGGTGCGACGCGGCGTCGTTCACCCAGCGCGGCATTCCGGCAACAGGCGTTGCCGCTATGGATCCCGCTCCACCGAGATATTATCATACCCGCCTTGACACGGCGGAAAATATCCGCCCCGACTGCATCGAGGTCGGCGTTGAAATAATGCTTGAAACTCTTTGTATGTTTGATAAGTACGGCGCCGAAGGCGTAACCGACTAACGCGTTTTGGAGACAACATAATGAAAATTTGTGAAAACTGCGGCGCGCAGGTAAACGACGATTCAAGATTTTGCACCAAGTGCGGAGCGGATACAATGGCGGGCGGCGACGACTCCGCTCTCACCGAAGCGAGCGCAGCTCCGTTGACTGATGAAAAACCGTCGCCGGCTTCCACAGACCAAAGCGGCGTATATTATCAGCCGCCCACGGAGAATGGCGGAAAATCCGAGATCGGGTCCGCAACGCCTTATTCCTATGGCGCCACAAGCGAATATCATTACGAAGGCGAGCCCGTGCCGCAAAAGCCGGCAAAGAAAAGGCTGCCCGTATGGTCGATAATACTTATCGTTATCGCCGCGATCGGCATTGTAATAAGAATAGGCTTATTTGTTCTTGATTTTGTAGATGTTGATACTGTCATACCGTCTGCTATTTCTGACGGAGAGGTCAGCGAAGGCGTTTATATAAACAACGACCTCGGAATAAAGGCGGATTTTTCCGACCCGTCCGGAATGGCGCTTATGAACGATGAAGAATTGAAGTTCTACGGCTTTACTGACGGCGATGTTGAATATGAATTTGTCGCCTATGACAAGGCTACGGGAGAAACGCTTTCTGCCTATATAGTTGAAGGCAGCGTTTCCGAAGCCATGATGAGTATGGATGAATTTGTTTCTCAAACCGTTGAATACGCCTTCGACGATGACGAGAATTGCGAGATAAGCGAAATATTCGAGAAAGAGATTGCAGGCAAAACCTTCACCTGCGCAAAAGTGTCGCAGACTGTTCAAGAAGAGGGCTACGAGCCTTACTATATGGAGCAGACACTCTGCATCATAAGGGAAGGCAAATCGTTTTTTGAACTGCTGTTTACCATCTATCCGGAGGAAACGGGCAGTGAAGTGGATGATATGACGGCAACATATTTTTCGGAATACGCCGAATAATAGTCGAATAATACAAATTAACAGTCCCCGGCCTTTTAAGTCGGGGACTGCTTTTTTTCTTAGGTTATAACAGGGAGCATACACTCCCTGCTTTTTTATTGAAAAAATTTATCGAAGAAATACAAAGCTGATTTCGCGAGTGATCGCAAACCTATTTTAAAGGGGAAGCAGACCGACAGGCGGCGCGTGATCTCATCAGAAATTTTCAAGCAGGGATGTATAAAACTCGCAGTAATCGCTGCGCTTTTCGGCGGTGAATGCCATCGCCTCGCGCGGGTGGCGGTTTAGCTGCCCCGTGAGCATATACTGAATATCGTAGCCCCAAACGACACCGCTCGCTTTAAGCGGCAGAATATAGTTTTCAATAAAGGACAGAATGGCGTAGAGATTGTATTTCGGGTTTTTAAGAAAGCCCAAAAGCAGCTCCATCGCGCAGTTCCCCGCGCCCCTGCCAAGCGCCGACGCCGTGGCGTCGAGATACGACACGCCGTAGGACATCGTCTCGATCGTGTTGGCAAAGGCGAGATTTTGGTTGTTGTGCGCGTGAAAACCAACGAGCTTTCCGTATTTTTCCGCCGCGGCAAGATATTTTTTCGCAAGATTTCCCGCGCTTTCGGGGTAAAGAGAGCCATAGGAATCAACAAGATATATAACATCAACATTGCTTTGCCCCAGCATTTCGAGAGCCGCGTCCACCTGCTCGCTGTTTGCTTGACTTATAGCCATTATGTTGCATGTTGTCTCATAGCCCAAGGAGTGAAAATGCTCTATCATTTCAATGGCGGCGGGTATCTGATGAATGTAGCACGCCACCCTCACCATATCTATTACAGATTCCGATTTAGGAATGAAATCCTCTCTGAAATCGCATCTGCCCACATCCGCCATAACGGAGATTTTCATATCGGAAACATTGTCGCCCACGATATTTCTTATATCCTCTTCCGCGCAGAATTTCCATTTGCCGAATTTTTTGGGGTCAAACATCTTCTTTGACGCGCGGTAGCCGAATTCCATATAATCAACGCCGCTTTTTATATTTGCCTTATAAAGCTCGGTAACAAACTCATCGGTAAATTCAAAATTGTTGCAGAGACCTCCGTCTCTTACGGTGGCGTCCACCACCTTGATATCCGAACGAACGGACATCAGATTTCCCTTTCTGGGAGCCATTGTCAACATCTCCTTACTTTAGCACTTTAAAGTCACATCGCTTTAAAGCGGATTAGCGTAAATTATAGCAAAGTTGATTTTATTTGTCAAGAGTAAATTATATAAAAAATTGGGGCTGCCCCACTTGTGTGAGACAGCCCCGTAAAAATTATTTTTATTTTATGAGCCTTACTCTTATAACGCCGTCTATTTTTTTAATATCCTCTATTGCCTTTTCGGAAAAATCGGAATCGGCGTCTATAATGCTGTAAGCCGTTTCGCCGCTGTTTTTATCCTCAAAATTGGCAATGTTTATGCCGTCTCTGCTGATAGTATCCGTTATCGTGGCTATCATATTCGGCTGATTCTTATGTATAACGGTGAGCCTTGCCTTGCCGGTGCGTTCAGACGAAACGGCGGGCATATTAACGGAATTTCTTATATTGCCGTTTTCGAGGAAATCTATAAGCTCAGCCGCGCCCATTGACGCGCAGTTTTCCTCGCTTTCCGGGGTGGAAGCACCTAAATGGGGAAGCGCTATCACGCCGTCAACGCCGATAAGCTCCGCAGACGGGAAATCTGTTACATAAGCCGCCATTCTGCCGTCCTCAAGCGCGTTGACTATATCTTCGCTGTTCGCAAGGTCGCCTCTCGCGAAATTGAGTATCCTTACGGTATTTTTCATCTTGTCGATATTTTCGCGGCAAATAAGCTCCTTTGTTTCGGGTGTGAGCGGAACATGAACTGTTACATAGTCGGCTATGGGGAAAAGCGAATCGAGGTCGTTATTCACCTTTACCTCTTTTTTCAGCGTCTGCGCCGCCGCCTCGGAAAGGAACGGGTCATATCCTACTACATCCATACCGAGATCCGCCGCGGCGTTTGCCACAAGTCTGCCGATAGCGCCCAAACCGATAACGGCAAGCGTTTTGCCCTTGATTTCGGGGCCCGCGAAAGCGGATTTGCCCTTTTCAACGCTCTTTGATACATTCTCATCGTTTTTAAGCGTTTTGCACCATTCTATCGCCTTTGTTATCTTACGGCTTGCGAGAAGAAGTCCGCATATCACAAGCTCTTTGACGGCATTGGCGTTTGCGCCGGGGGTGTTGAAAACAACTATGCCCTTTTCCGTGCAGCTCGCTACGGGAATATTATTTACTCCTGCGCCCGCGCGGGCAATGGCAAGCAGCGACTCCGGCATTTCCATATCGTGCATCGAAGCGGAGCGCACCATTATCGCGTCGGGATTTTCAATATTGTCGCCGTAAGCGTATTTTGCCCCGTCGAATTTTGAAAGTCCCGCTTGAGATATTTTATTCAGAGTTTTTATATTAAACATTATTTATTGTCCTCCTCAAATTTTCTCATAAACTCAACGAGCTTTTCAACGCCCTCAATCGGCATCGCGTTGTAAATGGAGGCTCTCATTCCTCCAACGGTCCTGTGCCCCTTGAGATTTACGAAGCCCGCCGCCGTGGCTTCCTTTATGAATTTGGCGTTGAGCTCCTCACTGTCCGTAACGAAAGGAACATTCATAAGCGAACGGTCCTCGGGAACGACTGTGCCCTTGAACATTTCGCTGCCGTCAAGAAAATCATAGAGTATCTTCGCCTTCTTTTCGTTGTGCGCCTTGAGCCCCTCAAGACCGCCGAAGGTCTCCTTTATCCATTCAAGCACCAGCTTGCAGATATAGATGGTCCAGCAGGGGGGCGTGTTGTAAAGCGAATCGGCGTCCGCCTGCACCTTGTAATTCATCATAACGGGGCATATATCCCTCGCGTTGCCGAGCAGGTCTTCACGGATTATCGCCACAACAAGACCGGCGGGAGCAACATTTTTCTGAGCGCCGAAATAAACCATACCGAATTTTGAGATATCAAGCGGCTCGGAAAGAGCGCACGAGGAAACATCAGCGATAAGCACTTTATCTCCAACGGGCGGAAGCTCTTTATACACCGTGCCGTAGATGGTATTGTTAAGGCAGATATATACATAGTCCGCGTCGTCTCTGAAATCCTCGGGTTTCGTTTTGGGAATGTAGCTGAATGTCTTATCGGCAGACGAAGCGACCGCCTTTGCGTCGCCGTATTTCTGCGCCTCCTGAAACGCCTTTTTTGCCCATTGACCGGTGATGATATAATCCGCCTTGCCCGAGCCGTTCATAAAGTTGAGCGGGATAGCCGAAAACTGCGCGGACGCGCCGCCCTGTAAAAACAGCACCTTATAGTTATCGGGAATTTTGTAAAGCTCCCTCATAAGAGCTTCCGCCTCTTTGATAATATCGTCAAAGACTTTGGAACGGTGGCTCATCTCCATTACGGACTGACCCGAGCCCTTGTAGTCGAGAATTTCCTTTCCTGCCTTTTCAAGGACCGAAACGGGGAGCGTCGACGGTCCTGCGCTGAAATTATAAACGCGTGCCATAAAAATGTCCTCTCTTTCATATGTTTTACTAAATGCTTATTAAAAGCGTATGGAATTATTATAAAGATGTTGCTCTTTTTGTCAATACCCATATATAATCTTTGTGAAATTCAACGAAAGATTGATAATTTTTTCACAATATTATTCAAAATCGTGTTGAAAAGAAAAAAGGCAGACGGTTTTGCGAAACCGTCTGCCGGTAGATCTTATCAATATTGCCCGCCCGCCTGATTAAGAGCGTTTTGAAGCATACCCGTCTTTTTCTTTTTCGGTTTGTAGGGCGGCGGATTTTTCAGCTTTTTGGTGTATTTATTATTTTTGGCGGTGATTTTGTTTATCTCGTGAATGGGACCCGCCATATATTCGGACATATATTTATCCGCGATCTCCATCAGCTTGGGATCGTTTTTCATCTCGCCCAGAATTGATACGCCGATTATATCCTGCACCTCGTTTGTGCCGTCCTCATAAATATCGCAGAGCACTTTAAAAAGCTTTTTCTGCTCCGCCTGCGAGCCGTTTTTGATCACCTCAAGCACACGCGGAGTGCCGATTTCTTTGAAAAAGGTCTCCGGCAAAAACTCACCGTACTCAATTATATTGCGCTTGATATCATCCTTGAGATCGGGGAAGAGAACGCCGAAACGGTTTGCAAGGGAATCGGCGTCGTAACTGATAGCGCCGCTTTTCGCCTGCCCTCTTGAAACCGCCTTTGGCATCTTCACTTTTTCAAGATTTGGCTTTTTCCTCGCCGCGAAGAGAGATTTTACCTCGTCGCCTATCTCGTTTGCGGTGTAGCGGCAGTCCCTCTCATCGTAATTTTCGGGCTCAAAAAGGGATTTCGATATCGTTTTGTACTGTTCCTCATCGCCCGTGTCCTCATAAGCGCACTCAAAAGAAAGAATGTGCGCCTTAGGATCGTAGACAAGGCGGTAAAGCCCTTTTTCGCCCTTAAAGGCAGGCTCCTCTCTGCCCTTGATCCTCGAAAAGCCAAGCTCCTTATTAACGGGGTCAAGATATTTTTCTATCAGCTTATATGCCTCGTTTATCTCCATAAAGCTATCTCCTAAATAATTTAAATCAACGAAAATTTTTCGTTTGCCGCTGTTGTGCTTTTATTATTATACCAACACTTATGGGATTTGTCACGATTTATTTTTTGAAATATGGATTTATTTGTATTGAATTAGAGAATTTTATATGATACAATATTATGAATATTTATGAGGGGAACCCATATTATGCAGAAAAAAAGAATTGCCGTTCTTTTCGGCGGAGCCTCATCCGAGCACGATGTTAGCACCGTTTCCGCCTTGGGAATACTATCAAATATAGATAAAAGCAAATATGAGCCCGTTCTGCTCGGCATCACAAAGCAGGGCGAATGGTTTCTCTATGACGGCGACGCCGCTCTTTTGCCCGGGGACAGATGGCTTGAATCAAAAGCTCTCAGAAAAGCGTTTATTTCCCCCGATCCCGCCGTTCACGGAATATTGACGGAAGACGGAGAACAGATATACATTGACGCGGTTTTCCCCATCCTTCATGGTAAAAACGGCGAGGACGGCACGGTGCAGGGGCTGCTTCAGCTTGCGCGGATACCGTTTGTGGGCTGCGATTCCACCTCCTCCGGCGTATGTATGGATAAGGCGATAACGAACGCCGTTATGGATGCTGTTGGGATAAAGCAGGCAAAATGGCTCTCCTTCAGCGCATATGAATACAAAAAAGAGCCGGAAAAGTATATTAAAAAAGCCTTTTCTTATTTGGGCTCGCCCATATTTGTAAAGCCTGCCAATGCGGGATCGTCGGTTGGCGTTTCAAAGGCTTCAACGCCCGAAGAGCTGAGAAAGGGCATCGAAGCCGCTCTCAAAGAGGATAAAAAAGCCGTTTTGGAAGAGTTTATCGACGGCTTTGAGGTGGAATGCGCCGTTCTCGGCAATGACGAGCCAATAGCGGGAGAAGTGGGCGAGATCAGAGCCGCCGCGGATTTTTATGACTACGACGCGAAATACAACAATCCGAACTCGCAGACGGTTATTCCCGCGGGCATATCCGAGGAAAAGCGAAACGAGGTAAGAGCCACCGCGCTCAAGGCTTACAAAACTATAGGCTGCGAAGGGCTTTCAAGAGTTGATTTTTTTGTAAGGCGCTCCAACGGCGAGGTGCTTTTAAACGAGATAAACACGATACCGGGGCAAACTCCGATAAGTATGTATCCCAAGCTGTTTGAGGCGGTGGGGATCTCCTACGCCAGACTTATCGACAGGCTTATCGAGCTTGCTTTTGAAAGAGGGGGTAATTTCTGATGGATACGCGCCCAATAGGTATATTCGATTCGGGTCTCGGCGGCCTCAGCGCAGTAAAGGCCGTTTTCCAAAATCTTCCCAACGAGGATATAATATATTTCGGCGATACGCAGAGAGTGCCCTACGGCTCAAGAAGCGAAAAAACGATAGAAGCCTTCGCGAGAGAGGATATAGCGTTTCTTGAACAGTTCGGCTGCAAGCTGATAATGGCCGCCTGCGGCACGGTTTCCTCCGTTGCGGTAAACGCCACCTCAAAAATAAAAGAGCCGTTCGTCGGCGTTGTTAAGCCCTCATGCGTTGCGGCGGTCAAAGCCACAAAGAACGGCAGAATAGGCGTTATGGCGACCTCTGCCTCGATAAACAGCGGGGCGTACGACAGGGAAATACACCGCATCGACCCGCAGGCAAGGATATTCGGCGTTTCCTGCCCCGTTCTCGTTACGCTTGTTGAAAATAACTGGATAGATGAAGATAATTACATTTCAAAGGAGATAATCCGCCGATATATAAAGCCCTTGCTTGACGCTGATGTTGACACCGTTATTTTGGGCTGCACCCATTTCCCCCACCTTGCGCCAATAATTCAAAGCGTTACGGGCGAGGGAGTTACGCTTATCGACAGCGGCTTTGAAGCCGTTATGCAGGCAAAAAAGCTGCTTTTTGAGAACGGTCTTGAAAACGACAAAAGCCATATCGGAACGGCGAAATATTTTGTCTCCGATAAAACACAGAATTTTTCCGTGATAGCAAAAACGCTGCTGGGGACAGATATATCGGATAATGTCACCTTCAGCGAAACGGCGCGGCAGGCAATTTATGGATAGAATACTTTTGGATATAACGGGCGTTCAGCGTATAGACGGGCAAAGCGACAAAATACAGCTCACCACAATGGGAACTCTCAGAGATGACGGAACTGCCTATATCGTAAAATATACCGAGGAGCAAGCCCCGCCGGTTAGCCCCGTCAAGGTGACCGTGAGAATACAAAAAGACAAAAGCGCGGCGGGAATAACGCGCTCCGGCGCAATAGATACCTGCCTGCTCATTGAGCGTTCCAAGAGAAATCTCTGCCATTACAATACCGAATTCGGCGATATACTTATGGGGATCTACGGCAAGGATATAGAAATAGAGCATAACGGCGAGAGCGGAAGCTTTTTCTTCAGCTATGATATAGATGTGAACGGCTCGCTCGCGTCAAAAAACAGCATTGATATAGAATTTAAAATCAACCGAAATTCCGAAAACACAGGAGAAAATTAAATGTCTTTATTAGTAAAAAAAACAGAAGAGGCTCTCAGGGAGAAGCTCCTTAAGGCGCTTGAAAGCGCTATGAAAAAGGGAGAGCTTCCCTGTGTGGATATACCCGATTTTATAATCGAAAAGCCGGCGAACAGCGCCAACGGCGATTTTTCCGCCAACATAGCCATGGCGGGGGCGAGAGTATTCGGAAAGCCTCCGAGAGCCATAGCGGAGATAATCACCGCCGAGCTCGACCTTTCCGACACTCTGTTTGAAAGAGTGGAGACGGCGGGCCCGGGATTCCTTAATTTTTATCTGTCTCAAAGATATTATACAGAGATACTCAAGGATATTGCCGCAAGGGGAAGCGATTACGGCAGATCCGATCACGGCGGCGGCAGATCCGTATTAGTGGAATATGTGTCCGCCAATCCTACTGGCCCCATGCACATAGGCAACGCGCGCGGCGGCGCGATAGGCGACTGCCTTGCCGCCGTTTTTGAATACGCGGGCTACTCTGTGAGCCGTGAGTTTTATGTGAACGACGCGGGAAATCAGATAGAGAAATTCGCCACATCGCTTGAGGTGCGCTATTTACAGCTTTATAAGGACGGCGTGGAGATGCCCGAGGACGCTTATCACGGAGCTGATATAACGGAGCATGCCAAAAACTTTGCGGCGGAATACGGCGATAAATTCGTTGACGCAGACAGCGCCGAAAGGCGAAAAGCGCTTGTGGATTACGCTCTGCCCAAAAACATTGCGGGGCTTGAAAGCGATCTCCTCAAGTATCGTATAAAATACGACCGCTGGTTCAGGGAGAGCTCGCTTCACAACGACGGCTCGGTCGCCGCCGTTATCGAAAAGCTGAAAAGCCTCGATGTAACATACGAGCAGGACGGCGCCCTTTGGTTTAAGGCATCTCAATTCGGCAATGATAAGGATATAGTGCTTGTTCGCTCAAACGGCTTGCCGACATATATCGTGCCCGATATAGCCTATCATTACAATAAGCTGGTAACAAGGGGATTTGACAAGGCGGTAAATGTGCTCGGCGCTGATCATCACGGCTATGTGCCGCGAATGAAGGCTGCGCTTTCAGCCCTCGGTATCGACCCGTCAAGGCTTGACTGCGTTATCATGCAGATGGTAAACCTTGTGCGCGACGGAGAGACGATAAAGCTGTCTAAGCGCTCGGGCAAGGCGGTCACCCTTAACACTCTGCTTGAGGAGATACCGATAGACGCCGCGAGATTTTTCTTCAACCTGCGCGAGCCGAACTCGCATTTTGATTTTGACCTTGACCTCGCCGTAAAAGAGACGAGCCAGAATCCCGTTTACTATGTTCAGTACGCCCACGCGCGAATTTGCTCCATTTTGAAGAAAGCTCAAAGCGAAGGCGTTTCACTGTGTGAGGTGAAAGACGAGGAGCTTGATCTTCTTTGCGAAAAAGAGGAAAGGGAGCTTATTTCCCATTTGGCGGCGCTCACAAACGAGATAATATCAGCAGCCGAGGAGCGCAATCCCGCGAATATAACGCGGTATGTTATAGAGCTTGCAACGCTTTTCCATAAATTCTATAACGCGCATCGCGTAATGTGCGATGACGAAAGCCTTATGCAGGCAAGGCTTCATCTCTGCGTTGCGGCGGGCGAAACGATAAAAAATGTTTTAACGATGCTTAAAATCAATGCTCCCGACGCGATGTGACGGGGCGGATACGCTATATGATATCGGAAAAATAAGGAGAGGTATATTATGCCATCAGCAAGAAGCAAGCTTCTGCACCGTATCGGAAACGGCGTTTTCAGATACATTTATAAAGACCCGAAAAAGAATATGCTTCGCCTTGTAAAAATCGGCAAAAGGGTCACGGGAAAGATGTATCCCGAAAGCACTTTTACAAAGCCTATCGAGATAATTTCCGATGAGAGCAATATTTGGCACAAGTATCTGTTTGACGGAATAAGGGATATAGACGGCGAGCTTCTGCGCAAGGCGGCGCTTACATTCGCCATAGATCTGGGGCTTATCGGCACTTCCAATCTCCGAAAGAAGAGAGACGAGCTGCATATCAATATCCCGTGGGTGGTGCTGCTTGACCCGACCTCCGCATGCAATCTGAAATGTAAGGGCTGCTGGGCGGCGGAATACGGCTACCGTTCAAATCTCACTCTTGATGAGATGAGAAAGATCATCCGTGAAAGCAAGGAGCTCGGCACGCATTTCTTTATGTTCACCGGCGGAGAGCCTCTTATCCGAAAAAAGGATCTAATCACCCTCGCGCTTGAAAATCAGGATTGTATTTTTCTTGCTTTTACGAACGGAACGCTTGTGGATGATGAATTTTGTGAGGAACTGAAGAGCTGCGGCAATTTCGGACTTGCCCTTTCCATAGAGGGAACGAGAAAAACAAATGACGACCGCAGGGGCGAAGGCTCATATGACAAGACGGTTGACGCGATGAAAAAGCTGAAAGAACACGGCTGTCTTTTCGGCACTTCCGTTTGCTACACGAGTAAAAATTATGAGGCTGTTACGAGCGACGGGTTTTACGACGATATGATTGCCCTCGGTGCAAAATATATGTGGTTTTTTCACTATATGCCGGTCGGAGGCGACGCGGATGTCTCTCTGCTGCTCACTCCCGAGCAGCGCGAGCATGTTTACCGCGCCATAAGAGAAAAACGAAACAGCAAGACGGGAAAACCCATATTCACCGTAGACTTTCAGAATGACGCGGAGTTTGTGGGCGGCTGTATCGCGGGCGGAAGAAACTATTTTCATGTGAATTCCGAGGGCGACGCCGAGCCATGCGTTTTCATTCATTATTCGGATTCAAATATCAGGGAAAAATCCATTATCGAATGCTTGCGTTCCCCGCTGTTCAGCGAATACTACAAGGGTCAGCCGTTCAATAAAAATATGCTTCGCCCATGCCCGATGCTCGAAAATCCGCAGGCGCTGAGGAAAATGGTTGAAAGAAGCGGGGCTCATTCCACCAATCTCATTTGCAGCGAAAGCGCCGAAGCGCTGTGCGCGAAATGCGAAACTTATGCCAAAAACTGGGCTCCGAAGGCGAAGGAGATTTGGGAGGAAAAGGAGCGCTTCAAGCCCTTTACCCAATATTTCAGAGATACGCCGGAGGGCAAAGCTCAATACGATCCCAAAGATTATTAAAATAAAACGCAGAATGCAAAAAACGGTTGCGTTAAGACCGTATCTATTTAAAAAGCAAAATTTTGCACGGCAATGTATTGAAAACCGCCGATATGCGTCAGCATTATCGGCGGTTTTTTGCATCGCTTATTTTTGCGAGGAAAAGAAAATAACGATACCTTCGCGGCGGCGTAATTTAGTGTTTTATTTTTACTGTTTTTATGCTACAATAATAAAAAATGTTTATACGAGGTAGAAAAATGAGATTGCTTGTTATCGACGGCAACAGCATCGCCAATCGCGCTTTTTACGGAATAAAGCTGCTTACAACAAAAAGCGGCTGTTTCACAAACGCAATTTACGGCTTTTTGAATATTCTTCTGAAGCTGAAAGAAACCTGTTCTCCCGACGCGGCGGCGATCGCCTTTGATGTTCACGCTCCAACATTCCGCCATAAGATGTTTGACGAATACAAGGCGGGCAGGCACGCCATGCCCGATGAGCTTCGCGAGCAAATGCCGGTGCTCAAGCGGCTTCTCACATATCTCGGCTATCATGTGGTGGAATGCGAGGGCTGGGAGGCGGATGATATTCTCGGCACGCTTGCCGAGGTATGCCGTCAAAACGGCGACCCATGCTTTATCGCCACGGGGGACAGGGATTCGCTGCAGCTTGCCCACGGCGGGGTAAAGGTTTTACTCGCGCGCACAAGGATGGGTCAAACATCAACCGATATATATGACGAGGCGGCGATAGAGGCGGAATACGGCGTAACGCCGCAGGCTCTCATTCAGGTAAAGGGGCTTCAGGGCGATTCGAGCGACAATATTCCCGGCGTTGCGGGCATAGGACCTAAGACGGCGCTTGAGCTTATCAGAAATTACGGCACAATAGACAACATTTATTCCAAAATAGACGATATAGATATAAAAAGCGGCGTGAGAGAAAAGCTGAAAAGAGATAAAGAAAAAGCATATCTCTCGCTGGAGCTCGGAACTATCCGCACGGACGCGCCGATAGACAAAGATATATCCTCCTATGCGATAACGCAGGGCGACAGAGCGCTCGCGGCGGCTGAATTTGCCCGTCTTGAGCTTTTCAGCCTTATTGATAAATTCGGGCTTGACAGGCGTGAGGCAATTGTTGAAAAAACCGAGGAAAAGAGCAGGAAAACAGAGAAAAGAATATGCGAGAACGCGGGAGAACTGCTCGGTCTTATCGGAAACGAAAGGGCGTATTTTTATCCCGCCGTTTCGGACGGCGTTATCACCGATTTGTATTTTGCCTTAGGCGATGAAGTGGTCGTAATGCCTTGCGATTGCGAAGAATTTGAAAAATTCGCCGTTTCATTTTTTGAAAGCGGCGTTAAAAAATACAGCTACAACACAAAGCTTATCCACCGCCTTGCCGCAAAGCACGGCGTAAAATGCAATAATGTATGCGGCGATCTGATGCTCTCCGCCTATCTCCTCCGTCCGTCGGACGCAAATTATGATATAGACCGCCTCTGCCTTGAATACGGCGTGGCGATGCCGGAATATACAAACGAAATGGGAATAAAGGAGCAGGATGTCTGCCGCGCCGCGGCGCTCAAGGATATTTTCGATAAAACGGACGCTCTGCTTGAGGAGGCGGAGCAGACAAAGCTTCTCACCGATATTGAGCTCCCGCTTGCACAGGTGCTGGCGAAAATGGAGATCGCCGGATTTGAGGTGGACAGGGAGGGAATAGAGGAATTTTCAAAAAAGCTCTCCGCGGGGATAAAAGACCTGACAGCCTCGATATATGAGCAGGCGGGGCACGAATTTAACATAAACTCGCCGAAGCAGCTCGGCGTAGTCCTCTTTGAAGAAATGGGCATTCCCTGCAAAAAGAAAACAAAAAGCGGCTATTCCACAAACGCGGAGGTGCTTGAGGAGCTTGCGCCCGTCTATCCTATAGTTTCTCAGATACTTGAATACAGAACGCTCTCAAAGCTGAAATCCACTTACTGCGACGGGCTTTTAAAGGTTATAGCTCCCGACGGCAGAATACACACCTCGTTCAATCAGGTCGAGACCCGAACGGGCAGAATATCGTCCCTCGAGCCGAATTTGCAGAATATCCCGATAAGAACGCCTTTGGGCAGGGAGATGAGAAAATTTTTCCGCGCCGGCGAGGGCTGTGTGCTTATCGACGCCGATTACAGTCAGATAGAATTAAGGGTGCTTGCGGCGCTTGCGGACGACGAGAATATGATAAGCGCCTTTAACAACAACGAGGATATACACCGCACCACGGCGGCGCAGGTGTTCGGATTTCCGCCGGAAATGATTACCCCAGAGCTTCGTTCACGGGCAAAGGCGGTCAATTTCGGGATCGTTTACGGGATAGGCGCGTTCAGCCTTGCCAAGGATATAGGCGTTTCCAACAGAGAGGCGAAGGAGTATATTGACGGATATCTGAGACATTTCAGCGGCGTTGCTTCATATATGAACAGAATGATAGAGACGGCGAAGAAAAACGGCTACGCTCAGACTCTTTTCAAGCGCCGCAGATATTTGCCGGAGCTCTTATCGTCAAACTTCAATCTCCGCGCCTTTGGGGAGCGTGTTGCAAGAAATATGCCTATCCAAGGCACAGCCGCCGATATAATAAAAATCGCCATGATCAGAGTGGCTCACAGGCTCGAAAGGGAAAATATGAGATCGCGCCTTATTCTTCAGGTGCACGATGAGCTTATAGTTGAAGCGCCCGAGGAGGAAGCGGATAAAGCACTTGAGATCGTGACCTATGAGATGGAAAACGCGTGCAAAATGAAAGTGCGCCTTATCGCGGACGGCAAAAAGGCAAAAACATGGTACGACGCTCATTAAAGCTATGGAAATAAGAAAATTCTCAAAAGAATATATCGGAAAAGCCGCGCTTATTGAGAAAGCGTGCTTTTCCGTTGCGTGGGACGAAGCGGCGCTGGCGGCGGAGCTTAAAAATCCCTGCTCGCATCTCTACATCGCCTTTGCGCACGGCAAAGCGGCGGGATATGCCGCAATATACGCCGTTGAGGGTGAGGCGGACATCGCGCGTGTAGCGGTGCTGCCCGAATTCAGGCGCAGAGGTATAGCCGAAACGATGCTTTTATACGCGCTGAAGGATATAGGCGCGAGCACGGCTTTTCTCGATGTGAGGGAAAGCAACCTCCCCGCCGTAAAGCTGTATGAAAAATTGGGCTTTAAAAGTATGGGCGTTCGCAAAAATTACTACTCCGACCCCGCCGAAAACGCCGTTTTGATGAAGCTTGAAGCGCGCGGAGAATGAAACGAAACAAAACAGAGGGATAAAATGAAAATTCTCGGAATCGAATCCTCCTGCGACGAGACAGCCGCTTCGGTGGTTGAAAACGGCAGGACGGTAAAATCAAATGTAATAGCAACCTCACTTGACGAGCATAAGCTCTACGGCGGAGTTGTGCCCGAGATTGCCTCGCGCAGGCATGCCGAATCAATAAGCGCCGTTGTAAAGGAGGCGCTGGAGAGGGCGGAATGCACGGTAAACGATATAGACGCGGTGGCGGTCACCTATGCCCCGGGGCTTATCGGGTCGCTTCTTGTGGGTGTGAATTTCGCCAAGGGACTGGCGTGCGCGGCGGTCAAGCCCCTTGTTCCCGTTCATCATCTCAGGGCGCATATCGCGTCTAATTATCTCACCTCGGATCTGAAGCCGCCGTTTCTCTGCCTTGTAGTCAGCGGAGGGCATTCGCATATCGTTGGTGTAAACAGCTATACCGATTATAAGGTCATAGGCAGAACGCGGGACGACGCCGCAGGCGAGGCGCTTGACAAGGCGGGGCGCGTAATGGGTCTTGCGTACCCCGGCGGGATAAGTATAGACAGAATAAGCCCGCAGGGAGATCCCGATAAATTTACCTTTACCCACCCGAAAATAGACGGCGCACCGTATGATTTTTCGTTCAGCGGGCTGAAAACCGCGGTAATAAACATCGTTCACAACGCATCGCAAAAGGGCGAGGAATTGAATATCGCCGATCTTGCAGCCTCGTTTCAAAAAAACACCGTGCAATGCCTCATAAATAATTTGGAAAAAGCGGCTTTAAATTCCGATTATAATAAAATCGCGCTTGCCGGCGGCGTTTCGGCAAATTCGCTTTTGCGCGCCGAATGCAAAAAAATGTGCGAGCGCCACGGGCTTTCGCTGTATCTGCCGGAGCTTAAATATTGCGGCGACAATGCCGCCATGGTCGCGTCTCAGGGGTATTATGAATTTCTTGCGGGAACGAGAGCAAATTCATCGCTTAACGCTTATGCAACTATGCCTATTGATAATGTAATTTTTTAGTTAATTTATTCAATATGCCTATTGAAAGTTTTAGTGAAATTGATATAATAGTATTGATAAATTTTGCGGTAATTTGCCATTGAAATTCGTCAAAAGTTTCTTGAAAAGGAGAAATATAATATGCAAACTGAACTTACAAAAAACAAATCGCTTCTTGATTGGCTCGATGAAAAGGTCGAGCTGCTGAAGCCCTCGGAAATTATGTGGATCGACGGCTCCAAGGAGCAGATCGATATGCTCAAGGCAGAGGGCGTTAAAACGGGCGAGATGATAAAGCTCAACGAGGATCTTCTTCCCGACTGCTATCTTCACAGAACTGCGGAAAACGATGTTGCCCGCGTTGAGGACAGAACGCTCATCTGCTCCAGAAAAGAGAAGGACGCAGGCCCCACAAACCATTGGATGGATCCCGAAGAAGCGTATAAAATGCTTTACGATATAGCCGCGGGCTCATATCAGGGCAGAACGATGTACATTATCCCGTATTCAATGGGTCCCGTCGGCTCGCCGTTTTCAAAAATAGGCATTGAGATAACCGATTCCATATATGTTGTTCTCAATATGAACATTATGACGAGAGTTGGCAAGGCGGTGCTTGACTGCCTCGGCGATTCGGACGACTGGGTACGCGGTATGCACTGCAAATGCAATGTAGACCCCGAAAAGAGATGGATATGCCAGTTCCCCGAGGACAATACCATCATCTCCGTAAACTCCGCTTACGGCGGAAATGTTTTGCTCGGCAAAAAGTGCTTTGCCCTTCGCATAGCCTCATATCTCGGCAAAAACGAAATGTGGCAGGCGGAGCATATGCTTATTCTCGGCCTTGAAAAGCCAAACGGCGAAGTAAAATATATCTGCGCGGCGTTCCCCAGCGCATGCGGCAAGACTAATCTCGCAATGCTCATTCCTCCCGAGGGCTATCGCAAGAAAGGCTATAAGGTTTGGTGCGTCGGCGATGATATTTCGTGGATAAGAAAAGGTCCGGACGGCAGACTTTACGCCATCAATCCCGAAAACGGCTTCTTCGGCGTTGCACCCGGCACAAATATGAAGTCTAACCCGAACGCTCTTAAATCAACGATGAGCGGCACGATATTCACAAATGTTTGCCATAATCTTGACAACAACACCGTTTGGTGGGAGGGACTTGACAAGAATCCGCCCACAAACGCGATAGACTGGAAAGGCAATCCGTGGAACGGTCAGGAATCAACGGAAAAGGGAGCTCATCCCAATTCAAGATTCACCGCTCCCGCAGTCAACTGCCCGTGTATTTCACCTGAATTTGAAAATCCGCAGGGCGTTCCGATCTCCGCCTTCGTATTCGGCGGGCGCAGAGCGAAGCTCACTCCTCTCGTTTATCAGTCAAAGAGCTGGAACAACGGCGTTTTCGTCGGCTCGATAATGGGCTCCGAGACGACCGCCGCGGCGACAGGCGCGGTAGGCGTTGTTCGCCGCGATCCCATGGCGATGCTTCCTTTCTGCGGCTACAATATGGGCGATTACTGGAAGCACTGGATCGACATCGGCAAAACTCTCGATCCCGATAAAGCTCCCAAGATATTCAATGTAAACTGGTTCCGCAAAGATGATGAGGGCAATTTCCTCTGGCCCGGTTTCGGCGACAATATGCGTGTTCTCGACTGGATAATCGACCGCTGCGAGGGCAAGGTGGACGCGCGCGAAACGCCTATCGGTTATCTTCCCTATCCCGAGGACATCAATCTTGAAGGACTTGATATGACGACCGACGATCTCGCGAAGATCCTTGATGTTGACAAGGCGGCGTGGGAAGAAGAGCTCAAGGGCGTTGAGGAGCTTTACGCCAAATTCGGCGACACTCTCCCCGAGGAGCTTGAGGCGGAGCTTAAAACCGTTAAATCTAATCTGTAATTTTTATCGGCGCGGCGATTGATACTCGGCATTTGTTGAGGACGCCGCCGTCAAATAAAATCAAAAATCGCCCGAACGGCATTTTACCGTTCGGGCGATTTCTTTTTAAAACGATATTGCTTTAGGCTTCGTTTTCGGCGGCTGCCGCCTGTTCCGCTTCAAGCCTCGCGCGCTCAAGATCGCTAAGGTTTACCTTGCCCGCTTTGATTCTGTAAAAGCTGTAGCCGAACAGAAGCACAAGCATAATTATAATGAAATACTGATCGCCGGGCTTCATAGTGGTGAACAGCGCCACGCTTATAAGAAGATCGCATAGTATAGCCAACAGCATGGTGACTGTAAACGCCCATTTCGGCATACGGAAAAAGCCTCTTTTCCACGCGGCGGGATATTTTTTTACAAGCTTGAACATAAGCACATTGTTAATGAGATTAAGCACCATTACGGGTATCATCATAAGGGAAATAAGATCCTGCAAACCGATATCCACAAAAACGGGCACTACCGCGATGATATAGAGCACAAGCATCATGACCCACGGGTAGCCCTTCTTGTTTTTAATGCCGAGAAAAGCGGGAAGCCAGCCGTCCTCGATCGTCGCCATAAGCGGGTACTGAACGCTTGCGATCGCGCCGTAAAGAGATGTGGCGATTGCAAAGCACGCGCCGCCTATAATGAATATAACAAAAACGCCGTAGGGGAATATCTCCTTTGCAACTACTCCGAGGCTCTTGTCGGCAACCTGCTCGATAGGAAGTATTCCCGCGGAAACTATGCCTATAAGGCAGTAAACCGCCATTACCGCGAACGAGGCGATAAGTATCGCCTTGGGCAGACTGCGTTTCGGGTCTTTCGCGTCGGCCGTCATCGCTATAGGCATCGTCGCCCCCTGGCAGGCGAAGCTCATCATCGCCACCGCCATAATAAGCCCCGTTGCGCCGCCTTTCAGATACCCGTCGGAAAACGGGTTGGCTGTTGAAAAATCGACCTGCGGCAGACCGACGGCTACATACACCAAAAGAGAAATTATAAGCACGGCAACGAGAATGAGATTGAATTTCCCCATAAATTTGCCGCCGAAAAAGGTGGTTATGAAAAACAGAGTTATTATCGCCACCGCTATCCATTTGCCGTAGGTTTCAACCGCGGGGAAAACGGTGGAGGCGTATTCAACTATCGAAAGGGCGTACATCGCAAAGGCAAGCCCCGTGAATACGGTGGAGATAGCGGAAACGCCGACAAGTATAGGCGGCTGCAAAAGCGCCTGTTGGCTGTAATTCCCACCGGGGAGCACGAACATTCCCGACATAAGGGTTTTGTAGGCATACGCAAAAAGCACCACAACGCAGGCAAGTATCAGGGCAAGCGGAATTGAGCGCCCGGTAAAGCCTATTCCGCTTCCCATTGAAACGAATATGCCGGAGCCTATGCAATTGCCTATGCCGTAGCAGGCGAGCTCCGCCACGCCTAATTTCTTTTTGTTTTCCGAATTGCTTTCACTTTTCATAAATTTTCCTCCTCTTTATTTATTCAAGGGCAAAGCCTGTTTTTTAAATGTTATTTTAAGATCTCAAGCAGATCCTTTACGCCGGGGAAATCGGCTACGGTTTTGCAATAATGCGAGTATGTGACCGTAAGATTTTTGTCAACGGCGACAAAAGCGGAAAGCTGAAGCTCGCGAGGCCCGTCTTCCTCCTGCTCATCGGCGCCGTTGAAGGCGGTGGCGATTGAATCGACCATATCCGTATCGAGCAGCTTTTTCACATTTCTGCCGACGAATTTTTCATACAGTCTGTCTCCCGCCAGCATCTGCACAAAATTTCCCGCCTCGAAGACCTCGTATCTGTCATACAGAATTTTATCGGGGTCGGCTATAAGCTCAAACGGGTATTTCTTCGCCGCCTTCAAAAGGGTGCTTAAATCGCTCTGCATAACGACCTTTACATCATATCCCCTCAGCTTCAGCATCGGATACGCCGCCGTGAGCACGGCGAGTATCGCCCTGCATATGGGGCATTCGTAATAACGGGTGAAAACTATAAGAGTCGGGTTTGCCTGCGGAGCTCTCAGGCGGCGATTTCGCGCCACGGTGGAATCGTAATCGAAGCCCTCCGGCTTAACGCCGATATCCAATTTCTTATGATAGGGCTGTCCGTTTTCCGCCCAATCGGCTCTCACGCCGTCAACGGCTTTTTTAAATCTTGCCATTGCTTTTTCAAGAGTTACACGGGCGCAGGCAAGGTTTATACGCTGAAATCCTCTGCCCGCTTCGCCGAACACCTCGCCGTTGTCAAGGTATAAATCGGCGCCCTCAAGCATCTTTTTCAGCTCGATATGGGTCATACCGAGTCCTCGCATATCAAGCCACATAAGATATGTGCCCTCAAGCGGGGATATCTTGATTTCGGGGAAATTTTCCGCCATAAAGCCCTTAACATATTCCGCGTTGGAGGCGATGACCTTGAGAAGCGCGTCGAGCCATTCCTCGCATTCGTTGTAGGCGGCAATGCAGGCGGTGTACGCGACTATATTGAGGCTGAGCTGCATATTCATCATACTGCACGCCACCGCTTTTGCGCGGATCTTCGCGTTAGGTATAATTATGTTTGAGCCCTGAAGCCCCGCGATGTTGAATGTTTTGCTCGGCGCGGTGCATACGGCTATATTATCGAGCACCCTTTTCCCCGTGTTTGCCATAACGGTGTGCTCATAACCCGGCATAATTATGTCGTGATGAATTTCATCGTCTATTATAAAAACGCCGTTATCGCAGCAAATATCGGCAACCTTCGCAAGCTCATCTTTCGTCCACACTCTGCCCACGGGATTGTGAGGATTGCAAAAAAGCAGCGCTTTTGCCCTCGGCATAGCCGCTTTTTTCCTTAGATCCTCAAAATCTATCTCATAATGCCCGTTGATGTTTATAAGGGTGCTGTAGATTATCCCTCTGCCTTTGGCAAGCACAGCCATATCAAACGGATAGTAAACGGGAGTAAGTATAATGACGCTGTCGCCCGGTTTTGTGCAGGCGTCCACGAGCACGGCAAGCGCGTCCACCACGCCGGGAGTGTTGATTATCCATTCGCGCTTAACCTCAAAATCGTGCCTGCGCTTCATCCAGCCGCAGACCGCGTCATAATATTCATCGGTGGGCTTGGTGTAGCCGAGGATCGTGGTATCGGCAAGCCTCTTTACCGCTTTGGCTATGGGCGGCGCGGTGACAAATTCCATATCCGCGACCGAAAGGGGCACATTTTCAACGGAGGCGTTTTTAACTCCGTTCCACTTTGACGAGCCGCAGTCGGAGCGGTCGGGAACGGTGGTGAAATCATATTTCATATATTTCTCTCCCATAAAAAATAAAACAAAGATGCCCAAAGACACCTTTGTCTTTTTGTTTAGCACCTTAATAATACCACTCGGCGTTGACAATGTCAATCGCATTTGTTAAGATACTAAAGTATAGCCCGCCAAGAAGAAAAGGGGAAAAATAACCAAAAAGAACCGCCGTGGGATGCAAAGCAGTTTTTGCGGTGAGGATTTTTGCAAAGACAATGAAAACGCCGAAGTCAATACTTGCGTATTGACAAGGGGTTTGAAGCTGTATTTGCGTAAATAAACCCGCAAAAACCTTGTTGTGTTTGACTCCCCTCAGCTATATGAAAGGAGCTGCCGAAATGATAAAAATAGCCGTGCCCCAAATGGGTAATGATCTTTTCAGAAAATATATGAAAAGCAAATATGTGCAAAGCTTAAAGCGCGCCGGCGCACAGACGGTTTGGATAGAGCTTGACGATATAGACAGAGCGGTTAAAGAGGCGCTTGAATGCGACGGGCTTTTGCTGCCGGGAGGCGCGGATATCGACCCCGCGCTGTACGGCCGGAAACTGACGGAAAAATGCGGCAAGCCGAACAGGGCGCGCGATGAGGCAGAGCCGAGGCTGCTGGAGGCATTTCTTAAGTCGGGCAAGCCGATACTCGGCATTTGCAGAGGCATTCAGATAATAAATGTCTGCTTCTCGGGCACTCTTTTTCAGGATATCAAGGAAAGCCAACGGAAAAAACACTCGGATTTTCTCAAAAGAGCGGGAAACGCCCACACCGTTTCCATTGCCGAGGGCACAATTCTTCGCGGTATTTTTGAAACCGCGAGCGAGCCGGTCAACAGTCTCCATCATCAGGCGATCGATAAAATAGGGCGCGAGCTTACCGTTTCAGCCGTAAGTGAGGACGGATTCGTTGAGGGCATCGAATACGCAAAGCATCCGTTTTGCGTTGCCGTTCAGTGGCATCCCGAGCATATGAGCAAAAAAAGCGCGCAGCAGAGGAAGCTGTTTTCGGCGTTTGTTGCCGCCTGTAAAGGAGAACAAAATGAATAAAAGGGAATTTGAGCTTGTGACCGAGGGGATAGATAAGGTTTACACCTTTGTTCTCGACAGCCACGATTACTACGCCGCGCCCAAGGATTACGGCAACGGCGAAATGATGAATATGGCGGAGATGCACACCCTTTCACTCATCGCCGATAATCCGGGAATATCCGTAAGCGGCGTATCGAAAATGTGGAACAGAACGGTGAGCGCCGCATCGCAGAACATAAACAGACTTGTAAAAAAGGGGCTTGCGCAAAAGCGCAAAGAGAAGGGCGACAATAAGACGATTCACCTTTACGCCACGGCAAAGGGTATGGAATTTTCAAGACTGCATAAGGAATATGATGAGAAAGAATTGACGCGGCTTGCCAAGAGCTTGCTGAAAAAGCATTCCTTTGAGGAGCTGAGCACGGCGCTCGAAGTTATTGAAACGGGTATAAGCGTTATTGAAAAAAGAACAGAAAAATAATAACGGCAGACTTCGAGAAACGGAACTGAATTCGCCTTTCGGCAATTCGTTGGCGTACATAGGTACGGTAGAGTTGCCGAAAGGTGAAAGCGCCGAAAGCCGCTTGAATTCGATATTCAAGCGGCTTTTCCAATGCAGTTGTTATTTATAATTATACCGACTGAATTTTTATCGGCGATACCGATAACGCAAACATAATTATTTTATCGGCGCGGTTAAGACCGCTTTATCGAAAGTCTGGGCAGGTCTCCGATAATTCGGAGACCTGCCCTTTTATATCAAAATATCCGCTGTCAGCTGAGTTTTATCTGCTTTGCATCCGACCAACTGCCGTAAATCTTGCCGAAAGGCTTATTGTAATACGGCCTTACTTTCACATAATAATTTTTAGCTGCCAGATTGCGCAGATTGGTCTTGTTGTTGTACATTCCGGAAACGGTGTATTTCAAATTGCCGGAGGAAAAGTCGGCTTTCGTGGAAAGTATTACCTCATATCCATAACTCTTTGCCAAATTCCAGCTTACATACATTCTTCCCTTTCCGTTTTGCGCTACTGTATACAGCTTTGTTTTCGGAGGTAAGGTGTATGTGGAGTGTATATCGCTGTACGCTCCCAAATTGCCCGATCCGCCTTTATATGCTCTTACCCTGTATCCGTAATCGTAAACAGGCGTGAGACCTTTGACGGTATATGTGTTTTCCGTGGGACTCGTAAGCGTTACAAGCTGCACCCAAGTATTATTAGGTCCTTTTCTGTAGACAACATAACCGGTTGCCCATTTTTGAGCGTCCCATTTGAGCGTGAGAGAAGTGCCGTCCGACGAGCGTGAAGTCGTTGTCAGCCCCGTGACCTTAGCGGGCTTTGTGTAAAACCTTTTCGTCTCCGACCAGTTTTCGGAATATGCGAGTCCGCTTCCCGTCTTAATATATGCCCTGACGCGTATATCATAAGTTCCGGCGGGGCCCCATCCGGCGCCTTCCCATTTTTTGCTTGTGTAGCCCGTGTTTACATAGTGCGTCCATTTTCCGTCGTGATAATACTGTATCTCATAGCCGTCCGCGCCCGCGACCTTGCTATACGAAATCGTCACTCCGTTTGTGGTCGTGTTGCTAAGCACAAGATTAGTCGGCGCGGCGAGAACTTCGCCCGGCATTGCGGTAAATACGGGGATGATAAATGTCATCTTATTGTCAAGCCAGCCGTTGCTTTTGTATGCGGTATATACGCTGTATCCCTCGGAAGCGGCGCCCTGCACATTTGCCATATATTCGTGGCTGTGCCTGTTGGAGGATGCGGGGTTTACATTGAATTTCTGAAGATAACCGGTGTTCTGCGTTTTATAGTTATCCGCTATCCACTGCGCACCGTTGTATATCGAAAGATACGGATTGGTCCACGGTCTGTTATAGGTAACGGTGGTTGACGGCTTGACTACAAGATCCTCGCGGATATATCCCGTGTAGGTCTTGCCGTTGACGGTGGCGGAAACATGGACCCACTTGTAGCCGTCCGACTGGGTGGAGGTAGTATCAATGTAGGTCAGCGGCGTGCCGTTCTCCAAATAAATAACTATATCGGTGCTTTTGGACGGACCTTTTCTCATATTGCATCCGCCGTATGAAAGCCATTTCGTCGAAGGCGTTGTTGCAGCCCACTCCAGTCCGGCGGAGTAGCCGGTAGTTGCGTTGATATTATAATAGTTATAAATTCCTTTGTAATTTCCGTCGCCGTTGCCGGTCCCTTTGGCACCGCCCGCGGTCGGATTCGCTCCGCCTACCTCCTGCTTTATTTTGGACGCGAGATAGTAAGCGGAAAGTCCGCTGTCTTTTGCCGCGATCATTATCGCCTTTGAGTATTTTACGGTGTTGCCGTTTGAATCCTTGTAAGTAACGGTCTTGCCGCTCGCGTCCTTATAGGTTATGACGGAATCATACATCCAAGTGCCCTTGAGTATAGTTTCAACGCCGGATTGAGTGTGAGATGAATTGTACTCGTTCGATAAAAATTGGAAAATGTACTGCTCGTTGAGAAAATTCCTCGGATCCATATAGTATTGGACCGCCGTTTTTGACGCCGATATCCAGCCCGAGCCCTCGCGCGGCACATAACTTCCGTTTTTGTAATCGTTTTCGCATGTGCAGTAGTAGCCCTTGCCGTCATTTCCCGACCATTTTTGTATAAGCTGCTGATTGTGGGGCTTACGCTCATTGTCAACAGCGGTGTTGAAGTTCTCGTTCGTTATAAGGGGCTTAAAGCTCCAGTTGGGGTGCTGTTTATGCAGCTGAGTAAGCTGCGAAACATACGATTCAGTAAATCCGGCTTCCCTGAGCTGTGTTTCAAAATCCGCAGCCTGAGCGAAATATGCTCCCTGCGGAGCTATAAGCATAACCATAATTATAGAAAGAACAAAACTTAATATTCGTTTTTTCATAATCATAACACTTCCGTTCATTTGGTAATTTCGCGTTAATTATAACAATGTTGTAACCTAATTGTCAACACTTTGGCTCTTTTTGTAATAAACTTACTGAGAATATATTATTTGACATCATAGGGTCAGGGGTTTATAATATATGGAGCTTTTAAATATATTACATTCATTGGGAGACGAAGATATGGTCAAGGTTTCCGTAATCGTGCCTGTCTACAATACGCACAAGTACATCCGCAAGTGTTTAGACAGTCTTGTTGAGCAGACCCTCAAAGAGATAGAGATAATATGCGTTGACGACGGCTCTACGGACGATTCCGTAAGCATTATCGGGGAATATACCGAAAAAGACGACCGCGTAAAGCTGATAACTCAAAACAACAGCCATGCGGGAGTAGCCAGAAACAACGGAATAAAAAACGCCGTAGGCGAATACCTTGTGTTTTTGGATTCGGACGATTTCTTTGAAAAGGATATGCTCCGTGAAATGTATGAAAAATGCCTTGAGGACAAGGCGGATGTATGCCTTTGCTCCGCGAAGATATACGATGAAGCCAACGGTCATACCGAAGTGCTTACGCATTATTTGAATCTTGAAATGCTGCCTAAAGCAACACCGTTCACCCCGTCCGACATAGCGAAGAACATCTTTACGGCAGTATCCCCCGCCCCTTGGAACAAGATGTTCAGAAGGGAATATATCATTGAAAACAACTTAAAATTCCAACCTCTTAAAAAAGCAAACGATCTCTATTTCGTTTACTCGGCGATCGCCTGCGCCTCGTCTCTTACTTATGTTAAAAAGGCGTTTATAAATTACAGAACGGGGAATGAGCAGAGCCTTCAGGGGGCTACCGCCAAGCTTTCCTATGACTTTTACACCGCGCTTTCCGGCTTGAAGCAGGAACTTGTCAGCCGCGGATTATACAAAAAATTTAAAGTAAGCTTTGCCAACAGGGCGCTCAGCACCTGCTTTTACGCGCTGGACAGAAACAGCCTTAAGGAAAACTTTATCGCCACTGCCGAAAAGCTGAGGCAAAGCTGGTTTAAAGAGCTTGACATATTGGGTCAGCCGAGAAGCGCGTTTTATAACAAAAGCAATTATGACAGGCTTATAAAATTTATGGTCACACCCTCGGAGGAGCTTTGGTTGGAGAGAGACGGAAGCGTCGGCGGCAACACAAACAGCAAGATAAATATCGATTTGTGGATAAGCCCCATCAAAATTGTATATGACAACAGCATTAAAATATCGGTAATAATACCGGTTTACAATGTTGAAAAATATCTCGAGGAATGTATCGATTCAGTATTGAACAACACTTTTACCGATTTTGAACTTATCTGCGTTGACGACGGCTCCACCGACCGTTCGCCGGAGATACTTCGTTCTTATGCCGAAAAAGATAAAAGGGTAAAGGTTATAACAAAGGAAAACGGCGGTCAGTCGTCGGCGAGAAATCTCGGCTTGAAATATGCCAAGGGCGAATATATCCTGTTTGTTGACAGCGATGATTATATCGAGCCGAGAACGATGGAATTTCTCTATGCCGAGGCAAAGTCGGACGGACTTGATCAGCTGTTTTTCGGGGCAAAAGCGTTTTTCGACGGCGAGGGCGACCCCAACGATCCCCTCCTCACATATTACGACAGAAAAACGGAATACAACGGCGTTATGACAGGTAAAAAAATGTTCTGTATTATGAGCGAATTTTACGATTTCAAGCCGTCGCCCGTTCTTCAGCTTATAAGAAAAGATTTTCTTAAGGATAATAATATCAGCTTCATCGAGGGCATAATTTACGAGGATAACCCCTTTACCATTCAGTGCCTTTTCTATTCGCAAAGAGTCAGATTTACAAATATAGATCTTTATAACAGGCGCGTTCGCGCAAACTCTACGATGACGGGCAACGCCGGCCTTAGGAAGGCGTATAATTATTTCCGTATGCTCAAATGTATGAGAAAGCTTTCCGCCGATAACAATTTCAGCAGCGACCCCGAGTTTTTCGATGCACTTCTTGTTCAGCTCAAGCGTATGGAATTTGTCTGCGCCGATTGCCTTAACGGTGTAAGCGAGGAGGAGCTCAACAAATTTCTGCTGACATTGGACGAAGAGAACAGCCTTGAGTTTTATCTTACCTACAAGACCGTCAACGAGCAGAAAGAGCGCATAAACACGCTCAAAAAGAACGGAAAAACAAAAAATCAGACCGCCAAAAAGAAAATCACATTAAGAAGGCTTATCAAATGGGGCATTTTGCTTGTTTTCAAGATACTGAGAAGTATAATCAAGGCTTTCAGAAAAGTTTTCTCAAGCAAAAAGAACAACCCCGAAAGGGTAATAGATATTGAAAACTGGATAAATCCCGATGAGCTTGTGAATGACGGAAGCGTAAAGGTCTCCGTTATAATTCCCGTTTACAATGTTGAAAAGTATCTTGAGGAATGTTTGGATTCCGTGATAAACAACTCCTTTAAGAATATTGAAATAATCTGCGTTGACGACGGCTCAAACGACAGCTCGCCCGATATTCTTCGGGCATATGCCGAAAAAGATCCGAGAGTGAAAATCATCACCAAGGAAAACGGGGGGCTTTCCTCTGCAAGAAATGCCGGCATTGACGAAGCCAAGGGCGAGTACATCCTTTTTGTTGACAGCGACGATTATATTGAAGAGAGAGCTATCGAATATCTCTACAGCGAGGCAAAGCATAACGAGCTTGACCAACTGTTTTTCAGCGCGAAGCCGTTTTATGACGACGCAACGGATCTTCACAGCAACCTTATTCAGTACTACAACAGAAAAACGGTTTACAACGGGGTGATGAGCGGCAGGCAGATGTTTATACGGATGAGCAAATTCGAGGATTTCAAGCCGTCCGCCTGTCTCCAAATCATAAGAAAAGATTTTCTCACCGAAAACAATATCAGATTTATCAACGGTTTGGTGTATGAGGATAATCCGTTTACTATCCTTTGCCTCTTCAGAGCGCAAAAGGTTAAATATGCCAACATAAAGCTTTATAACAGAAGGCTCAGGGCGGATTCGATAATGCTGAGCTCGCAGGGCGTCAAAAGCGCTTACGATTATTTCCGGCTTATAAAGAACATCATAAATGTTGCGCAGGAAAATAAATTCGGTAGCGATCCCGACTTCTATGAAGCGCTTATCGCTCAGGTAAGACGGACTCTTTTCGTCGGCGCGGGCTTTGCCAGAAAGGCAGATAAGGACGAGCTGAAAGAATTTCTTTTCAGCCTTGACGAAAAAGAATGTATGGAGTTTTATTATTCAATAAAACTTGCCGCGGATCAAAAGCTGACGCTGAGGCGGCTTAGAAACGCCGCGGTGAGAAAAGCGAAAAAAATGCTTTCATGATACGGCCTGCGTAACGGCTTTCAACGCGTGTTCCTTATCGGCTCTCGCCTTTTGAGGAATGCGCTTTTTTACGCCCCAAAGCCGAGAAAAAGGTGATATAAAGCCGCCGTTTTGCTTCGGTTTTGATTAACTTTGACAAATTGTTAACGAATATTGTGTTTAACTATGTGGAAAAATATGTATTGATTTTAAAATACATATATTTTATAATATAGAAAAATTCAAAACTATTCAGGAGAGGTATTATAATGAACGCATTGAATAAAAAGACCGTTGAGGATATCGAGGTCAAAGGCAAAAGAGTTCTCGTGCGCTGTGATTTCAATGTTCCGCTCAAGGACGGAGAGATAACAAACGACAAGAGAATAGTTGCCGCGCTTCCCACGATAAAGTATCTTGCCGAGCATGGCGCGAAGATCATTCTCTGCTCCCATTTGGGCAGACCGAAGGGTGAATATAAGCCCGAATTCAGCCTTGCTCCCGTTGCAAAGAGGCTTTCGGAATATCTCGGCAAAGAGGTAAAGCTTGCCGAGGACGCCGAGGTAGTAGGCGAAAACGCGAAGGCTATGGCTGCTGCATTAAACGACGGCGATGTTATGCTGCTTGAAAATGTGCGCTACAGAAAAGAGGAAACCAAGAATGAGGAGGGCTTTTCCAAGGAGCTCGCTTCCCTTGCCGATATTTTTGTAAACGACGCTTTCGGCACCGCTCACAGAGCTCACTGCTCCACAACGGGCGTTGCTTCATATCTTCCCGCCGTATGCGGCTATCTCATTCAAAAGGAGATAGAGTTTATGGGCGGAGCGCTCGCGAATCCCAAGCGTCCGCTTGTGGCGATCCTCGGCGGCGCAAAGGTCTCCGATAAAATCGGCGTTATAACAAATCTTCTTGATAAGTGCGATACGCTGATAATCGGCGGCGGTATGGCATACACCTTTATGAAATCCCTCGGCTACACAATCGGCACTTCTCTTCTTGAGGAGGAGCAGGTTGAAAACGCCGCCAAGATGATGGAGGACGCCAAGGCAAAGGGCGTTAAATTCCTTATTCCGGTTGACAATAAATTGGGCAAAGAATATGACGAAAATACGGAGTCGATGATCGTTGATAGCGACAATATACCCGACGGCTGGATGGGGCTTGATATAGGTCCCAGAACGCAGAAAATGTTCACCGATGCCATCAAGGGCGCGGGCACCGTTATCTGGAACGGACCGATGGGCGTTTCAGAATGGGATAATTTCGCCGGCGGCACTATCGCCGTTGCAAATGCCGTTGCAGAGTCGGGCGCCATCTCAATCGTAGGCGGCGGCGATTCCGTTGCGGCTGTCACAAAGTTGGGCTTCAGCGATAAAATGAGCCATATTTCAACAGGCGGCGGCGCTTCCCTCGAATTTCTTGAGGGCAAGGAGCTTCCCGGCATCGCCGCGCTCAACGATAAAGACTGATCGATTTTGAAAAGAGGTACAAATAATGAATAAAAAGCTTCGCAAGGCGGTCATCGCCGGAAACTGGAAGATGAACAACACCCCCGCGCAGACTACGGCGCTCATAAATGAAATGAAGCCGCTTGTCGCCGGTGCGGACTGCGATGTGGTGATATGCGCACCGTTCGTTGACTTACAGGCGGCTATGGACGCGGCAGAGGGGTCAAACATAAAAATAGGCGCGCAAAACTGCCACTGGGCGGAAAGCGGCGCGTTTACCGCCGAGGTCTCCGCGCCGATGCTCAAGGCAATGGGCGTGCCCTATGTCATTATAGGCCACTCCGAGCGCCGTCAGTATTTCGGCGAGACAAACGAAACCGTCAACAAGCGCGTTCGCGCGGCTCTTGACAATGACCTCAAGGTCATCCTCTGCGTAGGCGAGGTGCTTGACGAGAGAGAGCAGGGCGTAACCTTCGAGGTAGTCGGTCTCCAGACGAAGATCGCGCTTCAGGGCGTTTCAAAGGAAGAACTTAAAAATGTTATAATCGCCTATGAGCCCGTTTGGGCAATAGGAACGGGTAAGACCGCCACCGCCGACCAAGCGGACGAGGTAAACGGCTATATCCGTCAGGTTATTGCAGAGCTTTACGGTAAAGACGCCGCCGACGCGTTCGTTGTTCAGTACGGCGGCTCGATGAACGCCAAAAACGCCGAGGAGCTTCTCTCAAAAGAGAATGTGGACGGCGGTCTTATCGGCGGAGCGTCGCTTAAAGCGCAGGATTTTTCCGTTATAGTTAAGGCGGCAAGCAAATAAAAAATGATATTGCAGTCCTCTTGCCGTGTGCAGGAGGGCTTTGCTTTGGAGGATATACAGTAATGAAAAAAAGCGTAGTTTTATGTATAATGGACGGCTTCGGCATAAATCCGTCCGAGCACGGCAACGCCATCGCCATGGCGAAAACCCCCAATCTTGATAAACTGATGGCGGAATGCCCGATGACGCAGATAGGCGCGTCGGGTATGGATGTGGGGCTTCCGGACGGTCAGATGGGCAACAGCGAGGTCGGCCACACCAACATAGGAGCGGGCAGGGTCGTCTATCAGCCGCTCACCCGCATAACCAAAGCCTTTGAGGACGGAGAGGCTTTTGAAAATCCCGCTCTTTGCAAGGCGATGAAAAACGCCAAAAACAGCGCGCTTCACCTTATCGGCCTTGTCTCCCCAGGCGGAGTTCACAGCCATACCGATCACCTTTACGGTCTTGTTGAAATGGCGAAGAAAAGCGGCGTAGAAAATGTGTATATTCACGCTCTTCTTGACGGGCGCGATGTTCCGCCCGCGTCGGCGGACGAATATCTTGCCGAGCTTGAGGCAAAGCTCAAGGAAATCGGCGTCGGGAAAATCGCATCCGTTATGGGCAGATTTTACGCTATGGACCGCGATAATATTTGGAACAGAGTGGAAAAAGCATACGCCGCCATGGTTTACGGCGAGGGCATTCACGCAAACGACGCCGTTGCCGCGGTCAGAGCTTCGTATGAGACGATAGACGAGGACGGAAAACATCTCACCGATGAATTTGTGCTTCCCACGGTTATCGGTGAAGGCGGCAGAGTAAAGGAAAACGACAGCGTCATTTTCTTCAATTTCCGCCCCGACCGCGCGAGGGAAATAACAAGAGCGTTCGTTGATCCCGATTTCAACGGCTTTGAGAGAAAATACGGCTTTTTCAAGCTGAATTATGTTTGTATGACCCAGTATGACGCGGAGATGCCGAATGTCGATGTCGCTTTCGGTCCGGAAGCGCTTACAAACACTCTCGGCGAATATCTTTCGTCACTCGGCAAAACACAGCTTCGTATCGCCGAAACGCAGAAATACGCCCATGTCACATTCTTTTTCAACGGCGGCGAGGAAAAGCAGTATGAGGGGGAGGACAGGATCCTTGTCGATTCCCCGAAGATCTCCACCTTTGACCTTATGCCCGAAATGAGCGCTTACGGCGTTTCCGAAAAGCTCAACGCCGCCGTCAGAAGCGGAAAATATGATGTTATCATCGTCAATTTCGCAAATTGCGATATGGTGGGTCACACGGGCATAATTCCCGCGGCGGTAAAAGCCGTTGAAACTGTTGACGAATGCGTCGGCACGCTCACCGAGGCGGTGCTTGAGACGGGCGGAGTTTTGCTTGTTACAGCCGACCACGGCAACGCCGATAAGATGCTCGATGAGAATGACGAGCCCTTCACCGCCCACACCACAAACCCCGTTCCGTTTATCGTTGTGAATTATCCCTGCGAAGTTCGCGGCGGCGGCAAGCTGTGTGATATCGCCCCCACGATTTTAAAGGTCATGGGGCTTGCGCAGCCTAAGGAAATGACGGGCGAAAGCATAATAAAATAGGTATATATAAAATAAAATAGCTATATATAAAATAAAAACACGGGCGCGGGCATATCTCTATTTGCCGCTCAGCTATAGCCGGTGTTTTGGGCAGCAAAAAAGCCGATGATTTGTGATGTATCTCGCAAATTCATCGGCTATATTTGTCTGTGACAAAGTAAACCCCCTGTTCTACAGGGGGTAAAAAAATAGCTTTAAGCGAGGAGTGAAGTAGACAAGAAAAAAGCTCCTTGGTATAGTAGAAATGGT
>CANQJS010000013.1 GCA_947624285.1 uncultured Clostridia bacterium
GGTCTTGGATACCCTCTGACCGTCTCCGTTATAGGCATAGGAATAGGTCTTGCTTCCGTCCGCTATCTTTGTGAGCCACCGGCCTTGCCGAACATCTTCTCCTTAAAATCGGAAGCAATGACTTGAAGCAAATATCGAGTCTTTCTCTATTCCGTTCAAATCAACACTATTCCGTTCAAATCAACACTATAGGCTATTTCTGTGCCATTTCGGCTCTTGCCTCTTTTATGCGCTGAACAAAAAGCTTGCCCGTTTCGGTGATTTTTCCGTAATCGCCCGTTTTAGCCCCCGCGATAAGGGACGAGCCGGCTCCGCAGGCGATAGCGCCCGCCTTTATCCAATCCTTAACATTATTTACATCAACGCCGCCGGAGGGCATCATAACGGCATTCGGAATAGGTCCGTGAATATCCTTGATGAACGCGGGACCGGCTATGTCGCCGGGGAACACCTTGAGCACATCCGCGCCGCACTCCATAGCGGCAACAGCCTCCGTTGGTGTGTAAATGCCGGGCATTGAAGGTATGCCGTATCTGTTGCAGCATTTTACCGTTTCGGGGTCAAAATAGGGGGCAACCACATACTCCGCGCCTGCGAGGATAGCTATTCTCGCGGTGGCGGCATCCATAACGGTGCCCGCGCCGATGATTATCTCGCCGCCGCTGTATTTTGCCCTCATAGCCTCTATGAGCTTATCGGCGTGAGGAACGGTAAATGTGAGCTCTATTGCGGCTACGCCGCCGGCGATACAGGCATCGGTTATCTTCTCCGCCTGCTCTATCGAGGTGGCGCGCACTACGGCGACAATTCCTACCTCCTGAATTTTTGCGAGTGTTTCTATTTTATTTGCCATAATTATCTCTCCTGTAATAATATTGATTTTTCGTTTTTAGGCGCTTTATCTTTGAACTCTGGCGGAAGCGCCCTTTACCTTTGCCTCGACCTCTTTGAGCGAGGCCATAGATGTGTCTCCGGGGGTGGTCATTGCGAGAGCGCCGTGAACAACGCCGTAATTTACGGCTTTCTGAGCGTCCTCATATGTCATAAGTCCGTAGATAAGACCCGACGCGAAGCTGTCTCCTCCGCCGACTCTGTCAAGGATCTCAAGAGCGGGAAATTCGATCGAGTTATAGACCTTGCCGTCGGCATAGCAGATGGCTTTCCAATCATTGATTGTGGCAGTCTTTACGGTGCGAAGCGTTGTGGCGATCACCTTGAAATTCGGATAAGCTTTGCATACCTCGCCGAGCATCTTAACATAGCCGTCCATATTGAGCTCCTTGAGGTCGGCGTCGTTGCCCTCTACCTCAAAGCCGAGGCAGGCGGTGAAATCTTCCTCGTTGCCTATCATAACATCAACATATTTCGCAAGCTCCCTGTTTACCTCCTGAGCCTTTGCCTGCCCGCCTATATCGTTCCAAAGTGACGGTCTGTAATTGAGATCATAGGAAACTACCGTGCCGTATTTCTTTGCCGCCTTGACAGCCTCAATTGCGACCTGCGCCGAGCTTTCTGAAAGCGCGGCGAATATGCCGCCCGTGTGAAGCCAGCGCACGCCGAGAGCGCCAAAAATATAATCCCAATCAAAATCGCCGGGCTTCATCTGACTTATGGCGGTGTTGCCCCTGTCCGACGCGCCTACCGCTCCCCTGATTCCAAAGCCTCTTTCGGTGAAATTTATGCCGTTTCTCGTTGTTCTTCCTATACCGTCATATTTCACCCATTTTATGAGCGATGTATCAACGCCGCCCTGAAGTATCAAATCCTCCAGCAGATAGCCTATTTCGTTTTCGGCAAATGCCGTGGCGACCGCGGTTTTCATTCCGAAGCATCTTCTCAGACCGCGGGCAACATTATACTCGCCGCCGCCCTCCCAAGCTTTGAATGAGCGGGCGGTTTTTATCCTGCCCTCGCCGGGGTCAAGGCGAAGCATTATTTCGCCGAGAGATATCTCGTCAAAAGCGCATTCCTCTTTAGGTCTTAAATTCAAATTCATTTTCTTATCCTCCGAATATCAAAAATTAAAATAATTCATAGCGTTATAATAAGAGATACCCTGAACTATCTCTTTGAGCATTTCCTCATCGGGCGCGTACTGCCCGTCCTCGACCCAGCCGCCGATAAGATCGCACATTATGCGGCGGAAATAATCGTGCCTGCCGTAAGAGGTGATGGAGCGGGAATCCGTTTCCATTCCGATGAATTTGCCGAGAATGCCGAGGTTGCCGAGGTCTTTCATCTGCTGCGTCATACCGTCCATAGTATCAAGAAACCACCACGCGGGGCCGAACTGTAGCTTGGACTGCGCCTCTTCGCTCTGGAAATTTCCGAGCATGGTGGCAAGAACGATATTGTCCTTTGAATTGAGGTTGAAAAGCACCGTTTTCGGAAGCTTGCCGTTTGTATTCAGCGCATCGAGAAAACGGCTGAGCGGATAGGCTATCTCACGGTCGCCCACGGAATCAAAGCCGATATCCGCGCCCTTTGCCCTGAACATCGCGGTGTTGTTGTTTCTCATTGCGCCTATGTGCATTTCCATAGCCCAACCGAGCTGCTTATATTTTTCGCCGAGCGCGAGCATTATTTTTGTTTTGTAAGCGTCCGTTTCCTCAAGCGAAACGCTCTCGCCGTTCATGGCACGGGCAAACACGGCGTTTATCTCATCGTCGCCCGCCTCTTTATACGGAACATAATCAAACGACTGGTCCGAGATCTTACAGCCGACGCTGTTGAAATAATCGGCGCGTTTAAGAAGAGCCGTTATAACATCGCCGTATGATTTAATCTCAACGCCCGCCGCTTCGCCGAGCAGCTTTATATAATCGGCAAATCCCGCAAGATTGGCGTTGAGCGCCTTATCGGGGCGAAAGGTCGGCAGCACCGTGCAGTCAAAATCCTGTTCCTCTTTGAGCAGCTTATGATATTTTAAATCATCGACGGGATCGTCCGTTGTGCATATTACCTTTACTTTGGAACGCTTTATGATACTGCGCGGTCTGAAATCACTTTCGGAAATCATCTTATTTGCCCTGTCGTATATCTCATCGGCGGTTTTTGCGCACAGGGGCGTTGTTATTCCGAAATATTTTTGCAATTCGATATGCGCCCAGTGATAAAGCGGATTTCCTATAGCATATTGCAGAGTATATGCGAATTTTTCAAATTTTTCACTGCCCGATTTATCCCCCGTGCAATAATCCTCGCCAATGCCGCAGGAGCGCATGGCGCGCCATTTATAGTGATCGCCCGCAAGCCAAAGCTCGGCTATGTCCTTCGGGGGCTTATTTTCATAAATCTCCTTAGGGCTGAGATGGCAGTGATAATCGCATATGGGCAAATCCTCGCAATATTCGTGAAAAAGCCGCTTTGCCGTGTCGGTATCGAGCAAAAAATCCTTATCCATAAAGCCTTTCACAAAGAGACCTCCCTTAAACAAATTTACATATATTATATACTTACATACAATGTATTTCAAGCGAATTTAAAAGTAAAATATATTATTGAATAAAAGGGAGCGGGCTGATATAATAGAAATGCAAAATAAAATTTACGGCGGCAAAAATCAAAATAAATAAGCCGCCGAAAAATCGAAATAATATAAGGGGTGATAGAATGAACATTTGTGTTTTCGGAGCTTCAAGCGATATTATTGAGGAAAAGTATATCGACGCCGCGTACAGGCTCGGATGCGAGATGGCGAGGCGAAATATAGGCCTTGTTTTCGGAGGCGGAAACTGCGGCGTTATGGGCGCATCCGCCAGAGGAGAATTTGACAACGGCGGCTATATTTTAGGCGTTGCGCCGCACTTTATGAAAATACACAACCTGCTGTTTGACAATTGCACCAAATTCAAGCACACCGAGACGATGAGCGAAAGAAAAACCTATATGGAGGATCACGCCGACGCTTTCATAATCGCGCCCGGCGGAGTCGGCACATTTGAGGAATTCTTTGAGGTATATACCTTAAAACAGCTCGGCAGGCACAACAAAGCGATCGCCATATTCAATGCTCACGGATATTATGACAGGCTTATCGAAATGCTGGAGCATTCGGTTGCGGAAAACTTCATAAAAAACGAATCGCTTGAGCTTATAGAAGTATTTGACGAAATCGAGCCGATGCTTGATTACATTGAAAATTACAAGGGCGTTGACACCGATGTTATGAAGGTGCGCTACGCGTTTCTTAAAGACGGAGAAAAAATGGAATAAGCGCTGAGCATAACAAAAAAGCCGATGAACGATCATCGGCTTTTTGCTTTTTGAATTTAATTACTTGAGCTCGACCTCGGCGCCTGCCTCGGTAAGAGTAGCCTTGAGAGCCTCTGCATCGGCAGTGGGAACAGCCTCTTTAACTGTTGCGGGAGCGGAGTCAACGATAGCCTTCGCCTCTTTAAGACCGAGACCGGTAGCCTCACGAACAGCCTTGATAACAGCGATCTTGTTTGCGCCTACGCTTGTAAGTACAACATCAAACTCTGTCTTGGCTTCCTCAGCGGGAGCGCCGCTGTCTACAGGGCCTGCAACCGCTACGGCTGCCGCCGCGCTTACGCCGAATTCCTCTTCTACTGCGGATACGAGCTCCGAGAGCTCAAGAACGGTAAGAGTTTTAAGCTCTTCAACGATCTTTGTTACATTTTCTGATGCCATTTTTATTTCCTCCAAATAAAATTTAATTTTTGCCGATCATTCGGCAGTTTCGGGTGCGGGGGCTTCCTCAGCGGGGGCCTCTGCTGTTTTTTCTTTCAAACATTCCTCTGCGCCGCCCTTGTCAACAATAGCCTTTATACCTCTTGCGAATGCGGCTATCGGAGCGCTGAATACGCTGCAAACCGTTGCGAGAAGAACTTCTCTTGACGGAAGCTTTGCAAGCGACTGAAGCTTTTCCGTGCTGATTACCGCGCCGTCAAGATAACCTGACTTGAGGGTAAAGTTTTTGTGACTGTCAGCGAACTTTTGAAGAATACGCGCCGATGCTACATAGTCATCCGCGCTGGTTGCAAGCGCCGTTGTGCCTTCAAGAACATCGTCAAGACCGCTGAGACCCGCGTCGTCGGATGCTCTTTTGAGCATCGTATTTTTTACGACCGTGTACTCAACACCGGCCTCACGCAACTCTTTGCGCAGCTTTGTATCATCATCTACGGTGATACCCTTGTAGTCAACTACAACGCCGGCAATGGAGCTTCTTATTCTCTCGGCAAGAGCGGCAACCTGTGCCTGTTTCTTTTCAAGAATTGCTGTGCTTGGCATTAACCGTGTACCTCCATACTTATTTGCCGCCCGAAAGCGGACTTAAAGGCTGTTTCCAAAAAACGAAAAGTGCATTCCCCAATGAGGAATGCACTACATTTCTTAATAAATATATAAAAACATTATATATTACTTAAAATGCTCATTCCTCGGCAGGCGATAAACTTACACCTAAAAGGTACCTGCTGTCTTTGGCTGAACAGCGCTCGTATTATAACACAAGGCAAAAGCCTTGTCAATACCTGAATTTACTGCGCCGCGGCGTTTGAGCCGACTCTGTTGGGATTGATGCGAACACCCGGACCCATGGTTGAGGCAACGGCGCAGGATTTGATATACTGACCCTTGGCGGCCGCCGGCTTTGCCTTGATTATGGCGTCAAGCAGCGCGTTGAAGTTTTCCATCAGCTTTTCAGTGCCGAAAGAAGCCTTGCCTATCGGGCAGTGAATGATATTTGATTTATCGAGACGGTATTCGATCTTACCTGCCTTAGCATCAGTAACGGCCTTGGCAACATCCATCGTTACCGTGCCCGCCTTTGGCGAGGGCATAAGACCGCGGGGACCGAGGACCTTACCCAAACGACCTACAAATCCCATCATATCGGGGCTTGCGATGGCAACATCAAATTCCATCCAGCCGCCCTGGATCTTTGTAACGAGATCGGCGTCGCCGACGATATCCGCGCCCGCTTCTTCTGCCGCCTTGGCAAGATCGCCCTTTGCAAATACGGCTACTCTTACATCCTTACCAGTTCCGTTGGGGAGAACTACGGCGCCGCGGACCTGCTGGTCTGCGTGGCGGGAGTCAACGCCCAAACGAACATGTACTTCGATCGTTTCATCAAATTTAGCCGTTGCCGTTTTAACGGCAAGGTCAAGCGCCTGCTCCGTCTCATATAAAGCCGCGCGATCCACAAGCTTTGTGTTTTCGGTATATTTCTTTCCGTGTTTCATAATAAATTACCTCCAGTGGTTAATCGGATTTTTCCTCCCACACGGGGAATCAGTCTTCAACTACTACGCCCATGCTGCGAGCGGTGCCTGCTATCATACTCATTGCGGACTCAAGGTTTGCCGCGTTGAGATCGGGAAGCTTTGTTTCCGCTATCTGCTGGATCTGGGCCTTCGTTATCTTTGCTACCTTTGTTTTGTTCGGAACACCTGAGCCGGATTCGATACCGCAAGCCTTCTTGATAAGAACGGCGGCGGGCGGCGTCTTTGTTACGAATGTGAATGAACGGTCTTCAAAAACGGTGATCACAACGGGAATGATAAGACCCGCGTCATTCTTTGTTCTTTCGTTGAACTCTTTTGTGAACGCCATAATGTTCACACCGTGCTGACCGAGTGCAGGGCCTACCGGGGGCGCCGGCGTTGCTTTGCCTGCGGGGATCTGAAGTTTGATTAAACCTACTACCTTCTGAGCCATAAATAAATTTCCTCCTAAAAAATGTGGTTTGGCGGGAAAGCAATTCCCTCCCACTCACCGCAAAGCGGTGAACAATAAGCAGATATACTGCGTATTACCATGTTAATCTTTGATCTTTTCAAGCTGATCGAGCTCAAATTCAACCGAAGTCTCACGGCCGAACATAGAAATGGTGACGAGAACGCTGTTTTTGCCGACATCAACGGACTCAACCGTTCCCGAGAAGCCCTCGAGAGGACCGTCTATAACATTGACAAGATCGCCCGCGGCATATGATACCTCGACGCTTACCTTTTCGATGCCGAGCTTCTTTACCTCCTCCTCCGTGAGAGGAACAGGTTTGCTTTCAGGGCCTACGAAGCCCGTGCAGCCTCTGATGTTCCGCACGACATACCAAGTGTCGTCGTTCATAACCATCTTCACGAGCACATAGCCGGGAAAGATTTTTCTTTCCACTTCTTTTTTCTTGCCGTCATCCTTGATTTCAACGACCGTTTCGGTAGGGACCGAAACCTCCTGGATCAAATCGTGAAGATTGCGGTTTTCAACAACGGTCTGAATATTGCTTGCCACCTTATTTTCATAACCCGAAAATGTGTGCGCAACATACCATTTAGCCTCTTCCATATGGATATTAAGCCTCCGTAAATAAATTCAACCTGACGCTGTAAGTCATTTCGCGGCATCTTCCGAAGCGCCGCTCGTTGAAGAAGCGCCTTGCGTGGTGCTGCTCGTTGAAGAAGCGCCCTGCGTAGTGCTGCTTGCGCCTTCCTGTGTTGAGCCCGTAGAATCGCTTACGGATGTTGTGGTAGTCGTTGGGGCGAGATTTTTTATACCCTCAAGTCCCAAGGAAAGGCCGGTATCAACGATATAGATCGCAACGCCCACTACTATTGTAACGAGCAAAACGATCGCCGCGTTTTTAAGCGTTTCCTTAGCCGTCGGCCAAACTACCTTTTTGCGCTCCGAATTAACGCTTTTGAAAAATGAGGCAATGGATTTAAACGGATTTTTTCTTGCTTTTTTCTTCTTTGCCTTTTCGGGCTTTTTGTTGTCTTCCGCCATTGCTGTCCTCCGTTACTTCGTTTCTCTGTGAAGAGTATGTTTTTTACAGAATGGGCAATACTTGTTCATTTCAAGTCTGTCCGGCGTGTTTTTCTTGTTTTTCATGGTGTTGTAATTGCGTTGTTTGCATTCAGTGCAAGCTAATGTGATCTTGACTCTCATTTCGCGCCTCCATTTTATTTCGATTTTTAATCTCCCTCAGCCGGCATTGCGGCTCGCCCTGTTGACCGGGCAAGAAAAAGGGCAAAAAAATTAACCCCTTTCAGAGGTACACATACTATATCACAAGGCATGTGAAAAAGTCAAGCAAAATCGCTAAAAAATTTGCAATTATTGTTAAATTATATTATTATATAAAAAACGCACATATATCTTGTATTTCGGTGAGACTATGACCACAATTATTATAGGCGCCGGAGCCTCGGGGCTCGCCTGCGCAATATGCCTGAAACAGAATATTCCCAATGAAAAAGTAGTTGTCCTCGAACGCCTTTCTTCACCCGGCAGAAAAATACTCGCCACCGGCAACGGCAGGTGCAACCTTACAAACACCTCGGCTGACGGCTTTTCACAGGTGACGGATTTCTTCGGCGGGCTGGGGCTCGTGACGATCGAGGAGGATCAGGGCAGGATATATCCGTATTCGCTCAAGGCGCAGACGGTGCTCGGAGTTTTGCTTAACGCTTGCGAAAAGTACGGCGTTGAGCTCGTTACCGACTGCACGGTGACGGAAATAAAGAGCGACCTTTCCGTATGCACCTCAAAAGGCATTTTTAAGGGTGACGCGGTCGTCGTCGCCGCGGGCGGCAAGGCGCAGAAAAATCTCGGCTCAAACGGCAGCGGCTATGAACTTTTGAAAAATCTCGGTCACAGCTGCTCCGAAACATACCAGGCTCTTGTGCAGCTTGTCTCTTCAAGCAAATATCCCCGTTTGATAAAGGGCACAAGGGCAAGATGCGGCGTATCAATAGAGCTCGGCGGAGAAATCGTCGGCAGCGAATACGGCGAGGTGCTTTTCACCGATTACGGTCTTTCGGGCATAGCCGTTATGGATATTTCGCACATCGTATCAAAAAATTTCGCCGGCGAAAGCCCCGAAAAATGCGTTGCGGTCATTGATTTAGCCCCTAAAATGAGCGCGCGGGAGCTTCTTTCACACATTGAAAAATTCGGCAGCCTTGAGGGAGTGTTGGGCAAAGAGCTTTCGGATATATTGACAAAGCAGGCTCAGGGCGACACGAAAAAAATCGCCGAATACGCTAAAAGCTGGAGGCTCATAATCACGGGCACAAAGGGCTTTGATTTTGCCCAGATAACGGGCGGAGGCATTCCCCTTTCGGAGCTTTGCGGCTTTGAATCAAAATTCGCAAAAGGCGTTTATATTTGCGGCGAGGTGCTTGATATGCAATTCCCCTGCGGCGGCTTCAATCTCGATTTCGCGTGGAGCAGCGGCATCGGCGCGGCAAAACAGATAGCGGAGAAAAGAAAAAATGATAAGAATAAGTGAAATAAGGCTTTCCATTGACGAGGACGAGAGCCTGCTTACCGAAAAAGCTGCGAAGCTGCTGAAGATCAACAAAAAATATATAACGGCTCTCACCATATTCAAAAAGAGCATAGACGCGAGGAAAAAGGACGATATTCATTTTTCCTACACCGTTGACGCGCAAATAAGCCTTGACGAAAATCAAATCGTTTCAAAATGCAAATCGCAAAAGGTGAGCCTTGCAACGCCGTATATCTATGAATTGCCGGAAAACAAAAGGATCTCTCCCTACCGCCCCGTCATCGTCGGCTTCGGTCCGGCAGGTATGTTGGCGGGTCTTATCCTCGCCGAGGCGGGTCTGCGCCCCATAATTCTCGAACGCGGCAAGGGCATTGACGAACGCCAAAGAGATGTAAATGAATTTTGGACAAAACGCAAGCTCAACGAGGAATCGAATGTTCAGTTCGGCGAGGGAGGCGCGGGCACTTTCTCGGACGGCAAGCTCACAACGGGGATCAAGAGCCCGTATATACGCAAGGTGCTTGAGGAGCTTTACGAGGCGGGCGCGCCGGAGGAGATACTCTATTCCTCCAAGCCTCATATCGGAACGGACAGGCTCGCCGTGGTCGTTAAAAACATACGCAAAAAAACAGAGCGACTCGGCGGTGAGGTTTGGCTTGAAACAAAGCTTGAGAAGCTGATAGTTTACAACGGCTTTGTTCACGGCATTTCTTACACCAGAAACGGTGTAAAAAGCGATATGGAAGCGGACAGCGTCATTATGGCGATAGGCCACAGCGCGAGGGACACGGTGGAAATGCTCTACGCCTTGGGCGTTGAAATAATCCAAAAGGCGTTTTCCGTCGGCGCGCGCATAGAGCATCCGCAAAGCCTTATCAACAAGGCTCAGTACGGCAAATTCGCAGATCACCCGAAATTGGGGGCGGCGGATTACAAGCTTGCCTGCCACGGACTTCACGAGCGGGGCGCCTACACCTTTTGTATGTGCCCCGGCGGAACGGTGGTCGCCGCCGCGAGCGAAAAAGAGGGAGTTATAGTAAACGGTATGAGCAATCTTGCAAGGGACGGCGAAAACGCCAACAGCGCGCTTCTTGTGGGCATTGAGCCGAAGGATTTTCCCGACAGCCACCCGCTTTCCGGCATATATTACCAGCGGGCGATCGAGCACGCCGCATTTGAGCTTGCCGGCGGGGATTACAGAGCGCCGGCCCAGCTTGTGGGTGATTTTCTCAACGGAATTGAAAGCAAATCGCTCGGCAATATAAAACCGACCTGCCCAACGGGCGTTACCCTCACTTCGCTGGACGGCTGCCTGCCGCCTAAGGTGACGGCGACGATGCGCTCGGCAATAGTTGAAATGGATAAAAAGCTAAACGGCTTTAACACATATGACGCTGTGCTTACCGCCCCCGAAACGAGGAGCTCCAGCTCAGTAAGAATACTCAGGGACGACTTGTGCCAGTGCAATATCAGAGGGGTCTATCCCTGCGGTGAGGGCGCGGGCTATGCGGGCGGAATAGTATCCGCCGCCGCGGACGGCATAAGATGCGCCCACGCCGTTTTGGGCGACGAGCATTGACAAATTCTTTTGCCCCTTTTAATACGCGATCGAAAAAAATCCGTCAATGCGGGATTAAGAATGAAAAATCGGGCGAAAGAAATGTGAAATGCACATTTCTTTCGTCCGTCTTTTTATATTTATATTTATCTTTGCGGGTCGATACCGAGTTCCGTATATATATCCTCCTCCGCCTCGGTCAATTCTTCCGATTCGGCGTAAGAGGCTTTTTTGAAAAGATTGAACAAAAAGCTCTTCGTTTTGCTCTCGCTTTCCCCGCCCGTGTTTTTTGCGCCGAAAACTTTACCGCCGATTATCGCTTTTGAAAGGCGCGAATAAAGCCGACTCATATCCCTATCCTCAAAAGTGAAATTTAGCGCCGCCGGTGTATTAAACCACTTTTTCGCAAGCGCTATCAGCGCGGACGCGGTTTTCCCTATATGTATATTCTCGCAAAGGGCGAAAAACTCGTCAAGATCTATCTCGTGATAATTTCTGATGATAACATCTATATCCATTATCATCCTGATACCCGAGCCGCCTGCTTGCAGATGGTGCGCGATATGGGTGACGATATAAAGCAGGTGATAGACCGGCTTGAGCTTATAGGTGCAGCCCATTGCCTCGCTTATATCGTCAAACGGGGTGGAAAAGTAGATCTTGCTTTGAATATTTATGTTTTCCATTTCGGTATGTATATCAAAAACATCCTCGGCCCATTTCATCTGCGCCTCGTTGCTCTTTACCGAAATCTCCTCAAGGCCTCTGCTTTTCAGCGCTTCTATCGCGCGTATATAATCCGTTTGGCGAACGATAACATCAATATCGCTTCCCGAGCGCAGGGCGGGCACGGGATAATTCGGCCGCAGGGAAGTTCCCTTTATAATAAGATGCGGTATCCCCGCGCTTGTGAGGGTGGACATAAAAATCGCAAGAGAGCACAGCCGCGAATCGAATTTTTTTTGGGACTCGTCAAGGCTTCGGCGGAATTTTTCAAGCAGCTCCCCCTTCGGTCGGTGCTCCTCCGGGAGCGCTTGTACCTCATATGCTATTATCGCCGTTACATGATTTTTCTCGGCAAGGTCGTAGATCTGCTGCCAATCGCCTCGCCTTTCCCCCCTCGGCTTAACGCCGTTGAGATGGCAAGACAGCAGATAAACAAAATATTCTCTTGTATCCACCGAATCACCCTTTTTTTGTATAATTCTACCGTTTTCTATAAATTATAATAACAAAAAAATTAAAAAACTTCAATTATTGTTACAACTTTGTTGATAAGTCTTAAATATTCTGTTATAATTTCGGCGGTGATATCATATGGAAAACGCAAATTACACAAAATATCTCTTCTGTTATTTTATCGGAAATCGGCCGGAGGAAGAAAGCGTCCGTTTCGCGCTTTCCGAAAACGGCTATAATTTTTTTGCTTTAAACGGCAACCGCCCCGTCATATCGCAGTCTCTCGGCAAAAAATGCTGCCGCGACCCGTTTATTTTCCGGGATAATGACGGTTTCTTTCACATAATCGCAACCGATATGCGCAGCGAGGACGGCTGGTGCAGCAACAATTCGGCGGTGCTGTGGGACAGCGAAGATCTTGTAAACTGGAAAAACGAACGAATTATAGATTTTTCACAATTTGAGGAAACAAGGGACGCGGACAGAGTATGGGCGCCCGAAATCATATTTGACAAATTCAAAAACGAATATATGATATACTGGTCCCACCACAACGCCGGCGGCGCTCCGGCAACCGTGATATGGCACGCGTACACAAAGGATTTTATCAATCTCACAACGCGCCCGCAATTGCTTTTCGCGCCGAAAAGCGGCTTGGCGGGAATAGACGCGGACATCATTGAAAAAGACGGAAAATATTATCTCTATCAGGCAGACGAAGCAAAAAGCGCCGTGTGCTATGCCGTTGCCGACAAGCCCAACGGTCCCTATTTTGAGCCGGACGACAATATCGTTTCCGTTTCAAACTCCGCGCTTGAGGGGAACTGCATATACCCGATACTCGGCACGGACAAATATGTTCTCATCGCCGACAAATTCAGAGACGGCGGCTATTTTATGCAGGAAACAACGGATATGATCCATTTCAAAGAGGTGGAGGAAAGCAGGCATTCGATAGATCATCTGCGCCCGCGCCACGGCTCTGTGCTTACGATAACCGACACCGAATACGCAAGACTCCTAAACGCCTTTGCGTCTCTGTAAAACAAAAAACACGACCGCCGTTTTGAGACTTTCGTCTTAAAGCGGCGGTTTTTAACGCGTTATTGTGCAAAAATTTCGTGTTTTAAAGAAATACTGCCTTATCGGCGCTCGACTTTAAGCGGCGGTCTTTTTTAATTGAGCCTTTTTTCAATTTCCGAAACTATATCACTCATTTTAACATCAAGCGCGTTTGCTATTCTAAACAGCGTTTCAAGAGTGGGTTTTCGTTCCCCTCTTTCAATCGCGCTCAAATGAGTTCTTCCTATATCGGCAAGTCCGCTCATAACCTCTTGGCTTATTCCCTTTTTCTTTCTGAAATCCGCAATCACCTCGCCAACTGTTTTTGGATCGAGAGTGGGAAAAAACATAAACAGCACCTCTAAATATTTCTATATAAAGTTTATGCTGTTTTTTTATATATTTTGAATACATATGTTGACAATTCGAATACTTATGTGTTATAATCAAACAAAAAAGAAGGAGTATTAAAATGGAATACGATTACCACAATCAACAATCTTCGGATGTGCGGCATGCTGTAAATGCCGCGCTGGAAGAACAAAAGAAAAAAAGCAAAAAGAAAAAGCTCATAATTTTCGGTGTAATCGCCGCAATAATAATTATTTTAATTATTGCGCTTTCATCGGGCGGATCCGAGAGTGAAAGTTCAACCGATAACCCAACAAATTCCGTTGACGCTTCTCAGGAAGAAAAAAACGAAAACACCGTGGGCGATTATGAATGCACTGTCAAATCCGCGAAGCTATGCAAAGATTACGATGGCAAGGACGCCGTACTCATCACATATGAGTTTAAGAATAACGGAAGTGAAGCAATAAGCTTTGATGTGGCACTCGACGACAATGTTTATCAGGACGGGGTGGAGCTTGAAACCGCAATTCTTGATGAAGACACCGACTATTTTGATGTTTCCATAAAGCCGGGAGTTACCAAAGATGTAAAAAAGGCTTACCTGCTTCGTGACAGCTCAACACAGCTTGAAGTTGAAATAAGCGAATGGATTTCATTTAACGATGATAAAATCGTAACCATGGTCAATATCACGAAATAATTTAATATTCAAAGCGTCGTTTTATCTAAGCGGCGCTTTATTATTTTACCGACAAAAAGGTTATATAAAAAACGGCAGGATGATTTCCTGCCGTTTTGTTTTTGGCGTGTTTGCCGTTAAACATTTATTTCAACATCAATGCCCAAAAGCTCTTTGTTCGCCTCAAGTATGGGCTTGACCGTTTCATTGAGGAAGTCCTCTGTCTGCTGAGGGGCTCTGCCCACAAAATTTTCGGGCTTCATCACAGCCAGTATCTCCTCCTTTGTCATCATAAAGGCGGGGTCTGCGGCGATCCTGTCCACAAGATCGTTCTTGCCGCCCTCTTCCTTGACGACCGCGCCCGCCGCCATTGAGTGAACGCGTATTTTTTCGTGGAGCTCCTGTCTGTCCCCTCCCTTTTTGACGGCGTCCATCATAATATTTTCGGTTGCCATAAAGGGAAGCTCGCTCATAAGGCGCGCCTCAATGACCTTGGGGTAAACGACAAGCCCGTTTGTGATATTTATATAGAGATCGAGTATTCCGTCCGTAGCAAGGAACGCCTCTGCGACGGAAACGCGCTTGTTGGCGCTGTCGTCAAGCGTTCTCTCAAACCACTGAGCTGACGCCGTCCACGCCGGATTGAGCGCGTCTATCATCACATAACGCGAAAGGGAGGCTATCCTCTCGCTCCTCATAGGATTGCGCTTATATGCCATGGCGGAAGAGCCTATCTGGTTTTTCTCAAACGGCTCTTCTATCTCCTTTAAATTCTGCAAAAGGCGAAGATCGTTTGAAAATTTACAGCAGGACTGCGCGATAAGCGCAAGGCAGTTACACACTATCGTATCGAGCTTTCTCGCATATGTCTGCCCGCTTACGGGAAAACACGCCTTAAAGCCCATTTTTTCGGCGATCTTCCTGTCGAGCTCCTTGCATTTTTCGTGGTCGCCGTTAAAAAGCTCCAAAAACGAAGCCTGCGTGCCTGTTGTGCCCTTTGAGCCGAGCAGCATCAAGGTATCGAGCACATGCTCTACCTCGTTATAGTCCATAACAAGATCCATAAGCCAAAGCGTGGCGCGCTTCCCCACCGTGGTGGGCTGGGCGGGCTGGAAGTGGGTAAAGCCGAGGCAGGGCATAGCCTTGTATTTATCGGCAAACTTCGCAACGCAAGCCATGGAGTTTATCAGCTTTTTCTTTATCAGCAAAAGCGCCTCGCGCATGGTGATAACATCGGTATTATCGCCCACATAGCAGCTCGTTGCGCCGAGATGTATTATTCCCTTTGCCTTCGGGCACTGATCGCCGTAAGCGTGAACATGGCTCATAACATCGTGGCGGAATTTCTTTTCGTATTCCCTTGCCGCTTCATAATTTATATCCTCGGCGTGAGCCTTGAGCTCGTCTATCTGCTCCGTCGTTACATTGAGCCCAAGCTCGTTTTCCGCCTCAGCGAGAGCTATCCAGAGCTTTCTCCAAGTTTTGAATTTAAAATCGGGAGAATAGATATACTGCATCTCCTTGCTCGCGTATCGGGCGTTGAACGGTGAATTGTATGTATCGTTTGCCATTATTTATCAAGTCCTGTTCTTTTCATCATTTCGGCGTAGGCGTCCTCTACTCCGCCGAGATCGCGGCGGAAACGATCCTTATCAAGCTTTTCGTGTGTCTTAATATCCCAAAAACGGCAGGTGTCGGGGCTTATCTCGTCCGCGAGAACGATGCTCCCGTCCGAAGTTTTGCCGAATTCAAGCTTGAAATCTATGAGCTCAACGCCGATGGAGGAGAAATACTCTTTCAGCGCATCGTTTATTTTAAACGCCATATCGGTTATTGTATCTACCTCTTGCCTTGTGGCAAAGCCGCAGGAAATGGCGTGATATTCCGAGATGAGCGGATCGTCGAGCTCATCGCATTTATACGAAAACTCAATGGACGGGGCAACGAAATCCATTCCCTCCTCAAGGCCGAGCCTTTTGCATATCGAGCCCGCCGCGCGGTTGCGGATTATAACCTCAAGCGGAACTATGGAGACTTTTTTTACCGCCGTTTCACGATCCGAAAGCTCCTTTACAAAATGAGTGGGAATGCCTTTCGATTCAAGGATACGCATAAGGTAGTTGGACATTTTGTTGTTCACAACGCCCTTGCCGACTATCGTGCCCTTTTTCTTGCCGTTGAAGGCGGTAGCGTCGTCCTTATAATCGACGATAACGATTTCGGGATCGTCGGTTGCCCAAACCTTTTTTGCCTTGCCCTCATAAAGCTGCTGTGTTTTTGTCATTTTTATATCCTCCTGATTTTTGTTTGCTTTTTATTTATTTGCCGTAAACAGATTTTATGCGCTCAACCGCTTCTATCGTTTTTTCGTAATTGCCGAAGCCCGTCAGCCTGAGATAGCCCTCTCCGCTCGGACCGAAGCCTGAGCCGGGAGTGCCAACAACGCGGCATTTTTCAAGCAGATCGTCGAAAAATTCCCACGAGGTCATACCGTCCGGAACGGCAAGCCACACATACGGAGAGTTTACGCCGCCGTAGCATTTGAAGCCCGCTTCGGTAAGTCCGTCAAAAATTGTTTTAACATTCCTGCGGTAATATTCTATAACCTCTTTCGTCTGCCGCTTTCCCTCTTCGCTGTAAACAGCTTGAGCCGCGCGCTGTGTTATGTAGCTTACGCCGTTGAATTTAGTCGCCTGCCTGCGCGCCCACATAGCGTTCAGGCTCGCGCCCTCAAACACAAGCTCCTTCGGAACTACCGTATAGCCGCAGCGAACGCCCGTAAAGCCCGCCGTCTTTGAAAAAGAGCGGAACTCGATGGCGCATTTTTTCGCGCCCTCGATTTCATATATCGACCTTGGCGAGCCGTCCGTTATAAACGCCTCGTATGCCGAATCGAAAAGTATGAGGGAATTATTTTTAAGGGCGTAGCTCACCCATTTTTCAAGCTCTTGCTTTGACGCCGCCGTGCCTATGGGATTATTCGGGAAGCAAAGATAGATAATATCCGCCTTCTCCTTCGGGAGCTCCGGCATAAAGCCGTTTTCAACGGTGCAGGGCATATAGATTATATTGTCAAAAAGTCCGTCCTCGCCCTTGTCGCCGCTTCTGCCCGCCATAATATTGGTGTCAAGATAAACGGGATAAACGGGATCGCAGATCGCCACTTTGTTATCGACGCTGAAAATATCGCCGATATTGCCGCAGTCGGATTTCGCGCCGTCGGAAAGGAATATCTCGTCCGTGTTTATATCTATTCCCCTGTCGGCATAATCGTTTTTGCGAATCGCCTCAAGTATAAAATCATAGCCGTATTCGGGCGGATAGCCTTTGAAGGTCGCCTCGTTCGCCATATCGTCCACCGCCTTGTGCATCGCCTCGATAACCGCGGGAACAAGGGGCTTTGTAACATCGCCTATTGAAAGGCGGATCACTTCCTCATCGGGGTGCGCCTGCTGATATTCCCGCTGTTTTCTCGCAACGGTGGCAAAAAGATAAGAGCCCTCTACTTTCAGGAAATTTTCGTTTATTTTCATATTTTTATCCTCCTTGAATTCATAAATTTATCTCTCCGCTGAAAACGGTCGTTGCGGGCCCCGTCATAAAGACGCTGTCCTCCTCGTTTCCGCTCCAGCTTATTTCAAGCTCGCCGCCGCGAAGATGAACGGTGACCTCATTGTCGGCATAGCCGTTTATTATCGCCGCCACTACCGAAGCGCATGTGCCCGTGCCGCAGGCAAGGGTCTCCCCCGTGCCTCTTTCCCACACGCGCATATCAAGATTTTTTCTTCCCCTCAAATTAACAAATTCCGTGTTTACTCTTTCGGGGAACGCCGGATGATGCTCAAAAGCCGGGCCTATTTTTTCAAGCTCAAGCTCCGCTACGGGAATATCGGTGAACACCACGGCGTGGGGATTTCCCATCGAAACGCAGGTCATCTCGTATTCCTCGCCGTTTACCTTGATTTTTTCGTTCACCGCTCTTTCCTTATCGCATATAACAGGAATATCACTTGCCCTCAAAATCGGTTTGCCCATATCCACCTTAACGGAGACGACTGCGCCGTTATCCACATTGAGGTCGATATATTTCACGGCGCCCATCGAAACGACGGATATGCTTTTTTTATCCGTAAGCCCGTTTTCGTAAACATATTTCGCAACACAGCGTATGCCGTTGCCGCACATCTGGGCGCGCGAGCCGTCGGCATTATACATCACCATTTCAAAATCCGCGATATCCGACGGTTTTATTATGATGAGCCCGTCAGCACCTATGCCGAAATGGCGGTCCGAAACGACAACAGCCGCCTTAGCCTCGTCGTCAATATGCTCCTCAAAGCCGTTTACATAAACATAATCGTTGCCGCAGCCGTGCATTTTTGTGAATTTCAAAAGATCATCTCCGTCATAAGCTCCTCTAAGCGAGTGTTTCAAGAATATCCATAGCCGTTTGAACAAGCTTTTTGCCGTTTCTCATACTTTCCTGCTGCAAATATTTATGCGCCTGAAGCTCGCTCATACCGCGAAGGCTCATAAGCGCCTGTTTTGCCTTTGATATGTAGCCGTTGTCGTCATCGCTGCGTTTTGTAAAGCCCGACTTTGAGGCGGCAAGCACCCCTATGGTCTGCAAAAAATCATCGGTGTTTATCGGCAGCGGAAGCGTTATCATATTTCCCATATACTGCTCCGTGCCGTTTTTTGAAAGCGCCACAACATCAAAATCCACGGGCAGAGAGCCCGCAAGCTCCGCGGAGGACATATCCCTCATAATGAACGGGCAAACGATGATTCCGCGTTTTTTTGTTTGAGAGATCTTCAGCGCCGACGCTCCCAGAGCGCAGATATGCGACACATGAAATCCGCCGCGTTCGATAAGCGCGCGTATCGACATTGCCGTTTCCCTTACGGGATAAACAATGATAACATCTTTCACCGCGCACGCCTCCTCTTTAACAGACCTATTATGCCATAAATAATAAACGGCAGTCAATAGATAAATAATTTATTTCTTATTTTAGGCATTCTACATATAGCTGAGGAGAGTTGAACACAATAAGGTTTTTGCGGGCTTATTTACGCAAATACCGCTTCAAACCCCTTGTCAATACGCGAGTATTGACTTCGGCGTTTTCATTGTCTTTGCAAAAATCCTCACCGCAAAAACTGCTTTGCATCCCACGGCGAGGAGTTTTTGAGGGATTTTTGCTTTTTTCGACGCAGGCGGGCTGGCGCCCGCCAAGAAGAAAAGGGGAAAAATAACCAAAAAGAACCGCCGTGGGACTTATCGGGTTCATCTCCCCTCAGCTATAGTTGCACGCATTTTTTGCATAGCGATTGCTTTGAAAAATTCCTTTAATTTACATTGCACAAATTTTAATGCGATTTTTACAACACATTGCACAATTATAGGAAAATTTAAAAATATATTTTAAACAAATTAGACAAAAAAGCCTTGAATAACACTTTGCGTAATGTTATAATCATTTTATAAATCGGCAAAATATCGGCGGCGGCGAAAATCCGAGCGGCGTCGCTCACGGCTCACTTCCCTTCGGAAAAAAGGAAAAGAGGAGAAAAAGAAACTGTTTATGGCTGAAATAAAAGAAGAATATCAATTCCCGATTTATTTATTTAAAAAAGGCGAAAACTATAAGGCATATGAGTTTTTCGGAGCGCATAGATTAAAAGAGGACGAGTTTGCTTTCAGGGTCTGGGCTCCTAACGCCAAAGCCGTTTCCCTCGCGGGAGATTTCAATAATTGGGACGCGGAGGCAAATTATCTTTTGCCGATAGCCCCCGGCATATGGGAATGTATAATCAGCGGCGTTAAAATATACGACTGCTATAAATATATGATACGCACAAAGGACGGCAGAACTCTTGCAAAGTGCGACCCGTACGGATTTCACAGCGAAACACGCCCCGCGAACGCCACCAAGGTCTATGAAATAGACGGCTATGAGTGGCACGACGAGGAATGGAAAAGGAATAACAGGCAGGAAAATATCCTTGAAAAGCCCGTAAATATATATGAGATCCATTTCGGCTCGTGGAAAAAATACGCCGACGGCAGTTTTCTTTCCTACAGGGATATGGCGGAGCAGCTTGTGCCGTATGTTAAGGATATGGGCTACACGCATATTGAGATGATGCCCGTTATGGAGTATCCTTTTGACGGCTCGTGGGGCTATCAGGTAACAGGATATTTTGCCCCAACATCCCGCTACGGCACGCCGAAGGATCTTATGTATTTTGTTGACAAGTGTCATCAGGCAGGGATCGGCGTTATTTTGGACTGGGTCCCCGCGCATTTCCCAAAGGACGCCCACGGACTTTATGAATTTGACGGCGAGCCGCTCTATGAATATTCCGATATGAGAAAAGGCGAGCACAAGGAATGGGGCACGCGGGTCTTTGATTACGGCAGAAACGAAGTAAAGAGCTTTCTGATGTCCTCCGCTATGTATTGGGCGGAAAAATATCATTTTGACGGTTTGCGTGTAGACGCCGTCGCCTCCATGCTTTATCTTGATTACGGGAGAAAGGACGGCGAATGGGTCGCCAACATCCACGGCGGCAGAGAGCATCTTGAGGCGGTTGAATTCTTTAAGTCACTCAACAGCGCGATGTTCAAGGAGCACCCCGGCGTTATGATGATAGCCGAGGAATCCACCGCTTGGCCTATGATAACGATGCCGCCCGATGTGGGAGGTCTCGGCTTCAATTTCAAATGGAATATGGGCTGGATGAACGATATGCTTCGCTACATTTCACTTGACCCCGTTTTCAGAAAGCATAATCACGAATGCATAACATTCAGCTTTTTCTACGCTTTTTCCGAAAACTTTATTCTTCCGATAAGCCACGACGAGGTGGTGCACGGAAAGTGCAGCCTGCTCAGCAAAATGCCGGGCGAATACGATATGAAATTTGATTCGATGAGGCTGTTTCTTTCATATATGACGGCGCACCCCGGCAAAAAGCTACTGTTTATGGGGCAGGAATTCGGGCAATTCAAGGAATGGGCGTTTCAGGAGGAGCTCGACTGGGTGCTGCTTGATTTTGAAAAGCACAGAAAGCTCCGGCGCTTTTCAAAGGAGCTGAATCATTTTTATCTTGAGCATCCCGAGCTTTGGGAGATAGACTACAGCTGGGAGGGCTTCAGCTGGATCTCCGGCGACGATAAAGACAATTCAACGATCGCATTCCGCAGGATAGGAAAAAGCGGAGACGAGATCATCGCGATATTTAATTTCACGCCGGTGTCTCACGATGAATATCGCATAGGCGTTCCCGAAAAAGGCGTTTACAAGGTGGTATTTGACAGCGCCCTTTCAAAATTCGGAGGCGGCAAGCCGAGGCTTTCCGGCACATACAAGACCTCTGCCAAGCCGATGCACGGCTTCAATCAGAGTATCGGAGTAAAGTTAGGCGGATTAAATGCCTTATTTCTTAAAAAAACAAGTAAGGAGAATTAAAAATGGCGCATAAATCAAATGTTGTGGCAATGCTGCTTGCGGGCGGACAGGGAAGCCGCCTCGGAGTGCTCACAAAAAATATTGCCAAGCCCGCCGTTCCCTACGGCGGAAATTACAGAATAATAGATTTCCCGCTTTCAAACTGCGTAAACAGCGGCATTTACACCGTCGGCGTTCTTACTCAGTATCAGCCTCTTGAGCTCAACGACTATCTCGGCAACGGTCAGCCGTGGGATCTTGACAGGATAAACGGCGGCGTGCATGTGCTTTCGCCGTATGAGGCGATAGGGGGCGCCGAATGGTACAAGGGAACTGCCAACGCCATTTACCAAAATATAAACTTCATCGAAAAATATGACCCCGAATATGTTGTGATCCTGTCGGGCGACCATATTTACAAGATGAATTATGCCAAAATGGTGGATTTTCACAAGAAAAACGACGCCGCCTGCACAATTGCCGTGCTTGAGGTGCCGTGGGAGGAAGCTCCCCGTTTCGGGATACTTGCCACCGATGAAAACAACAAGATATATGAATTTGCCGAGAAGCCCGCTAAGCCGAAATCAAACAAGGCTTCAATGGGAGTTTATGTTTTCAGCTGGGATAAGCTGAGGCAATATCTTATACAAGACGAAAACACAAAAGGCTCATCCAACGATTTCGGAAAAAACATAATCCCCACTATGCTTAACGCGGGAGAGAGAATGTTTGCGTTCCCATTTAAGGGCTATTGGAAAGATGTCGGCACGATAGATTCGCTTTGGGAAGCCAACCTCGATATAATCAACCCAAATGTTGACCTTGATCTGAGCGATACGAGCTGGAGGATATACAGCCGCAATCCAAGCGCGCCGCCGCATTATATCGGTAAGAACGCGAGGGTGGACGGCTCTTCCGTTTCAGAGGGCTGCGAGATAGAGGGCAGCGTAGAATACAGCGTTATATCGAGCAATGTTGTGATTGAAGAGGGCGCGGATGTAAGATACAGCGTAATAATGCCGGGAACTACCGTAAAGAAAGGCGCAAAGGTCTATTATTCGATAATAGCGGAAAACGCCGTTATCGGCGAAAACGCCAAGATAGGCGAGATACCCGAGCAGCTTGAAAACCCCGAAAACTGGGGAATAGCCGTTGTAGGCTCGGGCGCCGTGATCACGCAGGGCAAATTTGTTGAGCCCGGCGCGATGATAAAATCCAAAGAGGAGGTTTAAGCGATGAACGGAAATAAGGTTATCGGAATGATTTTCGCGAACATTCACGAAGAAGCGCTTGACGGCTTAACGGCGATGAGAACTATGGGCTCGGTGCCGTTTTGCTCCCGTTACAGGCTTATAGATTTTCCTCTTTCAAATATGGTAAACGGCGGAATAACAAAGATCGGCGTTATAACCAACGCGAACTTTCAATCTCTTATGGACCATGTGGGCAAGGGCAAGCCGTGGGATCTGAGCAGAAAAACGGACGGTCTGTTCATTTTGCCGCCGTTCAATGTCGGCACAGCCTCCATCTGGGGCAACAGGATAGACGCCATTTACGGCAACAAGGGCTTCCTTGAGCAGAGCAATCAAACATATGTGGTGCTAAGCGACTGCAACAATGTGCTTTCGCTCGACTATGAGGTGCTGTTCAACGCTCACGAAAAATCTGGCGCGGATATAACGATAGTAGGCGTAAAAGCCCCGATGCCCGAGGGAATAGGCTCGATACTCTGCTTTGACAAGGTAGAGGAGGACGGGCGGATATCCGAAATGAGCCTTGACAGAAGCGGTGAAGGAGATGTTTTCCACAGCGTAAATATAATTCTTATGAAAAAATATCTTCTTGAATCTCTCATCTCCACCGCACATTCCAAAAACGAGATCTCTTTCCAGAGAAATATTATTATGGCGAACGCCGAAAATCTGAAAATATACGCATTTGACGCAACGGATTGCTTTGTCGGCACTCTTTCCTCGATTCAGGCATATTATGATGTTTCAATGAGCCTGCTTGAAAGGGAGAACAGGCACAGACTTTTTGCCCCGGGCAAGCCGATATACACAAAGGAACGCGACGATATGCCCTCCATTTACGGTATGGAATCGCATCTCACAAATTCCCTCGCGGCGGACGGCTGCATAATCGAGGGCACAGTTGAGAACTCGATCATATTTAAGGGCGTTAAGATAGGTAAGGGCGCCGTTATCAAAAACTCCATACTTATGCAGGACACCGTGATAGGTGAAAACACAAAACTGAACTGCGTTATCGCAGATAAGGATGTAAACATCAAATCGGGCGTTGAGCTTTCGGGCGCGCCCACATTCCCCGTTTTGCTTTCAAAGGGAACGAGGATCTGACGGAGGTAAAAATGAAAGTACTTTATGTTGCATCCGAGGCCAATCCGTGGATGGCTTCGGGCGGTCTGGGAGATGTTGCGGGCTCACTTCCGATCGCGCTTCGTAAGCGCCTTGTGGGTTGCCGTGTGGTTATGCCCCTTTACGATTCTATCAAGCAGGAATACAAGGATAAAATGCGTTTTATCACATCAATATCCGTGCCCGTAAGCTGGCGCAGGCAATACTGCGGTATATTTGAGGCAAAGCTCAACGGCGTTGTATTCTATTTTCTCGACAATCAGTATTATTTTAAGAGAGACGGCATTTACGGTCACTACGACGATGCGGAGCGTTTCGCGTTTTTTGCGAGAGCCGCCCTTGAGATAATCCCCGCCATAGGCTGGAAGCCCGATATTATCCACTGCAACGACTGGCAGAGCGCTCTCACTCCCCTTTATTACAGTTGTTATTATGCCAATCAATACGGCTTTGAAAACATAAAAACAGTTTTTACAATTCACAATATCCAGTATCAGGGCAAGTACGGCAACGAGCTTTTGGAGGATGTTTTGGGTATCGCCCCCGAGTATTACAGCCTAATTCAATACGACGGACTTGTGAATTTCCTCAAGGCGGGAATAGAATGCGCCAACAAGGTCACCACCGTTTCTCCGAGCTATGCAAGGGAGATACTCGACCCGTGGTATTCCTACGGTCTTGACCCCATTCTCAATCAGAGAAGCTGGAAGCTTTGCGGCATTCTCAACGGCATCGACACGGAGAGCTATGACCCCGAAACAGACCCCGCTATTTGGAAAAACTACAGCGCCGCCGATTTTTCCGGCAAGGCGGAAAACAAGGAAAATCTGCAAAAAACGATGGGGCTTACGGTCGATCCGAATGTGCCGATAATCGGGATCGTCACCCGCCTTGTCGGCCACAAGGGCGTTGACCTTATGAAAGAGGTGCTGGAAAAGAGCCTTTGGGAGAGAAATGTTCAATATGTTGTTCTCGGCTCAGGCGAATGGCAGTATGAGAGCTTTTTCCGCGAGCTGCACGACAAATATCCCGATAAGGTTGGGCTTCGGCTCGGTTTTGTGCCCGATCTTGCGAGGAAGATATACGCCGGCGCCGATCTTTTCCTGATGCCAAGCAAGAGCGAGCCCTGCGGCCTTTCACAGATGGTGGCTTTGCGCTACGGCACCGTGCCCATAGTGCGCGAGACGGGCGGACTTAAAGACTCCATAACAGACAGCGGCGACGGCGAGGGCAACGGCTTTACATTTAAAACATACGACGCCTACGATATGCTCGGCGCGATATACAGGGGAATCGACGCGTTTTCAGACAGGGATCATTGGAAGATACTTGTTGAGCGCGCGCTCAACTGCGATATGAGCTGGGGCAAATCCGCAAACGAATACATAAAGATGTATAAATCACTTTTAAAATAACAAAATTTAATTGAGCGTAATATAAAGCGGCCGGAAGCATTGATTTTCCGACCGCTTTTTGCTATTATGAAGCTGTTGGGGGAATGGCGATATGACTAAAGTCAAATCAAAAAAGCGAGGAAAGCTCAAATATTTATGGCTTATCCTGCCTGCGCTTATAATTATCGCTGTAATCAGCCTGACCGTTTATGTCAGTGTTAAAAACAGCGGTTATGTGTATGACCCGTACGGCAGTGACAATATGCTTTCGGCGGGCGAAAAGGGCACGCTTATATTGAATTACGGCGGCGCTGACGGAATGCCGGAAAGCGAAACCGTTGAATACACCGCATATGAGGAAATAAAATTGCCAAAGCTGACTAAAAAGGGCTATTATTTCGTTGGATGGAGCTGCAACGGAGGCTATTGGGACGACACGCTCATACTCAATTCCAAATCCCCGAAACTTGCGCGGGCGTTTTTCGCCAAGGATTATTCTTCCGTTAAAAGCAGCGCCGCCGTTTATACGGATGAATTTGTTTTCACGGAATTTGACGAGGGCGAATACCCGTATGTAGGTCTTGAGGCGGTAGATGTTTATGTGGACGGCGGATATAAGCTGCTGATTTATCCCGAGGAAAACTTCGGCGGCGAGGAGACCGTGGTTGCCTACAACGGCGCTTTCAGCGGAACAGTCGGCTCAATGAAAGTGCGCAGAGTTGAAACAAACGGTATTGAAACAGGCGAGATTACAGACGATGTCAAGGCAAAATTGCTGCAAACCTTCGCTCCGAGGATATGGTGGGCACAGGGCGAGGAATACTTTGCCTCAACCGTTGAAAACGCCGCCGCAAATATGAGCCGTGTTATGACCGATACAGGATATATCTATATGCTTCCGGAGCTTGACAGCCCAGATTACAAATGCGATTATCTCTACGGCAGCCTTACGGATTGCAAGGCATACGCCTTTGCCGTTGAAAAGGAATTCAAATATCTTGATTTATCTTATTTCGTATTCACGCCATACAACAAATCAAAAGAGGTTTTCGGAATTGAATTCGGAAATCATATCGGGGATTGGGAGCATATCACCGTTCGTCTTTTGACTTATGAGGAAAACGAAAAAATATTCGTCCGCCCCGTTATTGCGGAATTCAGCGCCCACAGCTTCAGAAATTTCTACGCTTGGGATGATATTACGCTTACCGACGGCACACATCCCGTTATTTACACCGCGCTGGGCAGCCACGGAATGTGGAAAGATCAAGGCAGCCATGTTTATGTTGACGCAAAGATAATCAAGCTGACGGACGAATGCTCGCAGGGAACTGCGTGGGATCTGTGGAAAAACAACGCTCTTGAAACATATAGCTACGACGCTCTGACCCACACGGGCACGGGAATCGGCGGCAGTGAATGGAACACCTGCTTCGACCTTTCGAACTACGATGAGAATAACAACACAGTAGGGGCGTGGGGAAATAAGGGCTGGTATCCGCCGGTGTCGATTTATCCGCGTTTGCAGGGAGGGCCGCGAGGTCCGCAGGCAAAAAATGTGTTAAACAATTACTATCTTTTGAATGAATAAAACATACCGCCTCGGCAAGTAAGATGCCGAGGCGGTTTTTAACTTTTAAAAAGCGAATTTTTTGTTTAAGAGCAAAATTTCCCGTATTTTTGCCAAAAGCCTCGCAAGGCTTATCAAAGCCACTTTCTTTTTTTCATCAAAACAGTGAGCGCCGCAACAACGACCGCCGAAAAAATTATAACGAACAGATACCCGTATTTCCATGTAAGCTCCGGCATATATTTAAAATTCATTCCGTACCAGCCCACAATGAGAGTGAGCGGAAAAAATATGGTGGTAACAACGGTAAATACGCTCATAACATGATTGAGTTTTAAATCGAGATATGATGAATACGCATCCTGAAGATGATCCACAGAGCTCCTGAGCATATCTATATTTTCCCGCTGCCTTTTCACCCTATCTGTAAAATTTGTGATATACCTTAGATCGGGCTCTTCAAAAATCTCGTTGTCGTTATCCTCAAGCGCTTCGCCGGCGTCTATAAGCTGCTCATAGTAATTGCGAAGTATAAGCAATTCCTTTTTCATATTGAGAAGCAGAAAATTAAACTTTTCCGTTGCCTTATCCTGCAAAACGAGCTCCTCGAGCGCAGTTATCTGAAAGGCGCGGTTTTCTATCGCGCCCGCGTCCTTTTTTATAATGCCGTCCAGAAATGCGAAAATCAGTTTTTCAAGAGTCATACTGATGCAGGAATATCTGCCCAACGCGGCGAGAAAACAGTCTCTTGTTGAGCAATCCGCATCTTCAATATCAACCACCAAAAACAGATTTTTCTTAATAAAAATACCGACGCGGTCTTTTTTTCCGTAAACATCGGCCGCATCGGTAATTCTCAGTATGGCGAAGCTGTAATCGTCATAGACCTCCACTGTTGAATCGAATTCCGAAACCGCGTTTTTACAGGAATCAAGACTGAATCTTGAAAATCCCAAAGAATCGCATACGCCCTCAAATTCACCGACGGTCATATATCCCGCGGTGACATAATGAGGATCTATTGACTGAAATTCAACAGTCGTCATTTCATCTTCAAATTGATAAAACATAAAACTCCCTGCCGCACCCGCCGATACGGCAGGCGTGTTTTTTAGTAGTTTTCTGCTTTAATCTCAAAATATGCACGGGGATGCGCGCAAACGGGGCATACCTCCGGCGCTTCCTTGCCGACTACAAGGTGACCGCAGTTGCCGCATTTCCATATTTTGTCTCCGTCACGGCTGAAAACAAGACCGTTTTCCACATTCTCAAGCAGCTTGAGGAATCTTTCCTCATGCTCTTTTTCGATTTTCGCTACCTCTTCAAAAAGATAGGCGATATGATCGAAGCCCTCTTCCTTCGCGTCCTTCGCAAATGCGGCATACATATCGGTCCACTCATAGTTTTCGCCTGCCGCCGCGTCCTTTAAATTTGCCGCGGTGTCGGCAATCCCGTCATGGAGCAGTTTAAACCAGATTTTGGCGTGCTCCTTTTCGTTTTCGGCAGTTTCCATAAAAAGATTTGAAATCTGGACAAAGCCGTCCTTCTTCGCCTTGGAAGCATAGTAGGTGTACTTCGTCCTTGCCTGACATTCGCCTGCAAACGCCGCCATAAGGTTTGCCTGTGTTTTTGAGCCTTCAAGCTTCATAAAAATATCTCCTTTTTATAAATTTTATTTAATACGGGTAAATCCCGTTATTGCCTGTTTATCGACCGCAATCAAAAAATATTAAAGACCGCTTATCCTTATTTTGGAAGCAATGAGAATAAATATACTCCAAAACGCCTGAAAAATTATAACATTTAAGGCGTTTATCTGGCTTAGCCCGTCAAGTAAGGCGAGAAGGGCGACTACGCCGAAGCCGATCGCTGAGCCGAAAGATGTAAGAACGGAAATCATATTTTCCGCGCCAACAAGGTTTTCCGCCGACCTTATCGCCGAAAGAAAGCCGAGTGTAGTTCCGTTGTGAACAGTATAGGACGGACTCTTTTCCACGGTCATATCGCTGTATTTTTCAAATATCCTCGCGTTGGAGGAGGTCATTACCCGCACAAAGCCCTCCGGCAAATCGAAAATATCCATAATGCTCTCTTCGTTTATATACGGGTCACAGCTTTTCAGCAATATCGTTATGCCGCTTTTTTCAAGCTTTTTGAGCTCGCGCTTCAATTCGCCGTCGGCAGAATAGCTGACGATGAACATTGCCGCTATCTTTCCCGCAACGGCGAGATACAGGGCTTTTCTGCCCTTGCGCGCATATTTGTTTTCATATTCCGCCTTGGGAACGGATATGCCGTGGTGGATCAAAAGATCTCTGTTTCCCACAAGTATCTTTCTTTGATAGATCCACGCGGAGGTGCCCATCTTGTCCTCATACAAAACGCCGTCGACCTCCGGCAGGATATCCTTATTGCCCACGATTACATCATCAAAAACATATTTCAGCGGGCTTTTTGTTTTCATTATAACGGCGGCGGTAAGCAGCAGTGCGTCGTCGACCTTTGCCTTGTTGAAAAGCCTTATTCCGTGCAAATCGCAGGAGCGGTTTCCGAACAGCTCCGACGCCTCCATAACTATGGCGTTTGAATTGTGTGAATAGTGAGCGCCCTCAAAGCCGCAAACCATAGCGCCCTTTTGAGCCAGCTTTTTTGAAACGCCGAGAAGCGTTGCGTTGTTGGCGTAGAGCGAAGCAAGCGGGCAGGATATTATTATTCCGGGAATGAAAAGGTTGAACGCCTCGTACCAATTTTGCCGCAGCGCGCCGATGACGCCGAAAAGCGCAATGTTCAGCAGCAGTGTAACGGGAACGAGCACCCTTGCCGTTCTGTCCGCAGGCTCATAGGCGTAGGAAATATCGAAAAAGCTTGTCGGCTGCTCGGTTTTGACGCTGTATTTGAGCAGTGGCTCGCCCGCAAGAAGATTTCTTGAAATTATTGTCGCCTCTACCTCGTTTACTATATCCTCAACGGTATATTTGCTCTTTCCGTCCGTAAGAAAATCGTAGTTACATATAACTCTCATAATAACGCTTCTCTTGCCGAGGCAGCTGAAGAAAAGCCCGAATGTTGCGGCGCAGGGATATATTGAGCCGCCCTCCAGCAGAATATCCGTGTTGAAGAGCATTGCCACCGTGTGCCCAAGTGTGAGCAGAGACGCCACCGTTATCAGCGAATCGTAATTAAAACCGCGCCTCAGGTTAAAGCCGTGAGCGATAGTGTTGATATTGCAGACAATCGCGGCGCAGTAAATTGCCAAAATCGTTATGAAAAATCCTTTATCGGTGCCTAAAAATCCCGGCAGATTTTGTGATTCCCTGAATACGGTAAGGAGTATCAACGCTATGTCGGCAATAAATGTAACAACGGCCTGAAGTTGGTATGCCGATTTCCTTTTGTAAAGCCGCTCCAGCGTTTTGGTGCGGTCTGCGTTATCGCCGTATTCCCTGCTAATATGAGGCATTTCGCCTTTGGGATCGTTTTGCACCTCTTCCTTTGCGAAAAGGCGGAATTTATTTACTTTATCCTCACGGCGCTTGCGAAGCTGCTCCTCGGCGAGCTCCTCGTCAATAACGGGCACCTCGCTGACCTCATCGTCAAAGCCGCTTAATTTGAACTGATCCGAATCGTCATATCCGACTTTTTCCTCCGGCTCGGGAGGCTTCTCATCCCACGCCTCTCCCGAAAATATCATCCGCGTTCTGTCAAGCTCGTCAACAGCTACTATTGTAGGGATCTCCTGAAGATCGGATGTTTTGTTAAATCTTGATTTGCTCTTGATAGTTGCGGGCTTTTCTATTATTTTCGGCGGCGCGGGAGCATATGCCCCGTCCTTTGAATTATCGGCAAAATAGTGCTGCTTTTTTACATCGCCCCTCACAACGGTATGCTGATTTTCAACCGCGCGTCGGTTTACATCTACCGGGCGTGTTTTTTCGCTGACGACACGCGTGGGCGCTTCTTCCTCAGACTCCTGCGTTTGCTCGTCGGATTTCGCGGCAACGGACTTAGACGCGGGGATAAAGGTTTTTACTTCCTCCTCTTTTTCGTCAGAGGAGTAAATCTCCGTTCCCGCGTTTTCCTTCATTCGCGCCGCCCTTTCGTCTATGCTTCTCAGCATTTCGTCGGTTTCGCGAAGTATATCTTCAATTGAGAGATCCGTGTTGTCTTTCATATGCACCAAATCCGCCCGTTAAAGTCTTTGCCTTGCTATTTCATACATGATAACGCCTGCCGCCACCGAAGCGTTAAGGCTGTTTATTTTGCCCTTCATCGGCAGGCTGACAGTCATATCGCAATTTGATTTTATATGCTCGGAAATGCCCTTGCCCTCATTTCCTATTACAAGCGCCGCGCCTCCGGAAAAATCGACCTCGCTCCACAGCTTGCCTCCCATATCCGCGGCGTATATCCATATGTTTTCTTTTTTCAAATCGTTGATCGTTGAATTGAGGTTTGATACCCTTGCCACTTTGACATATTCCAGCGCTCCGCAGGAGGTTTTCGCCACCGTGAAATTAAGCCCCGAGTTTCTTCTTTTTGGAATTATGACCCCGTGAACGCCGCAGGCTTCGGCAGTGCGTATTATCGCGCCTAAATTGCGGCTGTCCTCTATCTCGTCGCAGATTATGATAAAAGGAGCTTCGCCCCTGCTTTCAGCAAGCTCAAGGATCTCATCCACGGTGCTGTATTCGTGGGCGGGAATATTGGCGGCAACGCCCTGATGATTTGCTCCCGCGCTGATGAAATCAAGCTTCTTCCTGTCAACGGTCTTTATAACGATACCCTTTTCCCTCGCCAGAGCGGTTATCCTGTTGACAGAGCCCTCAAGCTCGCCCCTTGCCACAAGGATATTCTCGATCTCGCGCCCGCTTTTTATGAGCTCCAGCACGGCGTTTCTGCCTATCACGAGGCTGTCGTTATTTCTAAAATCTTTTTTCTCTTTGTTTTCCAAATCAAAAACTCCGAAAATTTAAAATATTTTATTTATAAAAGAATTATATCACCCGAAGCGCATTTGTTCAACAATATTTATCAAAAAATGACTGCAAAAACGCCGCCGGTCAAAATGAAAAACCTCGTTCGATCTCATATGCGGCAAATCACAGCTTTCTCACGGGAATACCCTTAAAATCAAGATAACTCTTTAACTCGGGGATCGAAAGCTCGTTGAAATGAAAAAGGCTCGCCGCCAGCACCGCGTCCGCTTTTCCTTTTGTGAAAGCATCGTAAAAATGCTCTTTCGCTCCCGCCCCGCCCGAAGCGATGACCGGAACGCCCACCGATTCGGAAACGGCGCGCAAAAGCTCGTTGTCATAGCCGTTTTTTTGACCGTCCCTATCCATTGAAGTCAAAAGGATCTCTCCCGCGCCTCTGCGGCAGGCCTCGTTTGCCCATTTCACCGCGTCTATGCCAGTCGGTATCCTGCCTCCGTTCAGATAGACCTCCCAGCCTCCGTTTTCCCGTTTCTTGGCGTCTATCGCGCACACCACGCATTGACTGCCGAATTTCAAGGCGGCGGAATTTATCAGATCCGGCTCTCTTACAGCGGCGGAATTTACAGATATTTTGTCCGCTCCCGCCCTAAGCATTTCTTTAAAATCGTCAACGGTCCTTATCCCCCCGCCGACAGTGAACGGTATAAACACGGTTTCGGCAACGCGCCGCACGATATCTATCATCGTTCCTCTGCCCTCGTGCGTCGCGGTAATATCAAGCAGCACAAGCTCGTCCGCGCCCTGCGCGTCATAAGCGGCGGCGCATTCAACGGGATCGCCCGCGTCCCTTAAATCAACAAACGAAACGCCTTTCACAACTCTGCCGTTCTTAACATCGAGGCAGGGTATTATTCTTTTGGCATACATATCCTACCCCTCCATTTCGAGAAAATTTTTAAGAAGCTTCAAACCCGTTTCCCCGCTTTTTTCGGGGTGGAACTGAACGGCGCAGAGATTGCCCTTCTGCACGGCGCACTGTATCTCAACGCCGTAATGAGCAACGCCGATCACTGCCGCATCGTCGGCGGAGTTGAGATAATAAGAATGAACGAAATAAAAATAACTGTTGTCGGGAATATCTTTAAAAAGACTGCCCTGCCGCCTTACGGAAACGGAATTCCAACCCATATGGGGCACTTTAAGATCGCCTTTTTTCGGTATCAGAGAGATATTTCCGTCAAGTAAAGAAAGCCCCTTTGCCCCCGGACTTTCCTCGCTTTCGGCAAACAAAAGCTGCAGACCGAGGCAAATTCCGAGAAACGGCTTTCCCGAAAGGGCGGCGTTTTTTACCGTTTCGGTCAGTGAGTTTCTTTCCATCGCGCTCATGGCGTCTCCGAAAGAGCCTACCCCCGGCAAGATTATATGAGATGCGCGCTCTATTTCTCCCTTATCGGCAGTTACAATGCTTTTTGCGCCGATAAAATCGAGAGCTTTTTTGACGCTCATAAGATTTCCCGCGCCGTAATCTAAAATTGCAACCATAATAACAGCTCCGTAATAAAATCAAGCTAATTTTACCACAGAGCAAAAAATATTACAATACAGATAATTGACAAACAGATAAGTAAATGATACAATTCAATAGCGGTTTGATTAAGCCTTTGCCGTTTTTGCCGAAGCTTTACAAAAACCAAAGCGCAATTCGGTGTTGAAACGCTCGTAACGCCGAATGAAACATTATTTTGCGGCAACGCCGCAGCCAAATCGAATACGGAGATGTATCGAAGCGGTCATAACGGGCCTGACTCGAAATCAGGTAGTCCTCACGGGCTCGTGGGTTCGAATCCCACCGTCTCCGCCACGCCGTCGCAGGCTGCATATCGCTTGCGGCGGCTTTTCTTTTGGAATATCATCTCTTACTCAAGCCGCTGCTTCTCATTTCTTTAAAAAATTTGCCTACCTTACAGGCGGTCAAAGAATCGTTTTTTCCATTGCAAAATCAAAAAATGCGTCCTGTGAATATACTGTCAAAAAGAGGAGTAATTTTTTAAAAATCACCAAAAAAATGCAAAAGAAACAAAATGGTGTCGAATTTCTTACAAAGGTATAACAAGAGAGGGCAAAAAAGGTTTCGCAGGGATTACGACAATTTTCAGGTTTATTACATTTAATTGCGCTCGGTTTATTTTTAGCGCTTTGAATGGTAAAATTGATATCGTCGAGGGGTTTGAAACGGTATTTGCGTAAATAAACCGCAAAAACCTTGTTGTGTTCACCTCCCCTCAGCTACAAATAATCAGAATAAGTCGGTGGTTAAGATCAAGAGGACTGTTTTCATTTTGCTTGTTTTACTGCCAATTCTCTGTAATCCCCTTACTGTTTACGGGATGGACTCGTCCTTTGTGGACAGCTCGAATATGTGGAGCTGGTATTCGGAGGCGGACGCCGTTCATCTTGACGAGGAGAGCATAACATCCTTCGGCGGGGAATATACGGGAAGCATCAGCTACTTTTCCGACACTGAAAATAAGTGCTTTTATCTGCGTATATTTTACAGGGAAAGCAGTTTGACGAGCGAAAACAAAAGCGTTTATGTTGATTTTAATATTAAGAATCCGAGCCGTGTGTATCAATTTTCAGTTGATGAGAACGGCTTTTTTAATTGTGACGGGGAAACCGAGAAATCGTTTAATGTTAAGACGAGCTTCGGCGCGGCAAGCGAACAGGGGCAGTTGCTGCTCGTGGGGATCGAGTTTAAGAACGGCAAGGATAAACTGCTTGACAACACGGTGGGCTTTAAGCTTTATGTAAACGGAAACATATACAACCTTAAAGGCGGATTGGTTTTGGAATTTTCCGAGCCCATAGCGGAAGTAAAACCGCCTTCGGATAAGAACGATACGCAAAACAACTCCGAAAAACCGACAAAGGCTTCCACCGAAAAGACAACCGAAAAGACGAAAGAAACGACCGGCGACAAGAACAAGGTCACCGATAAGGGAGCGGCAACTTCCGAAAAGACGACCGCGGAAAAGACAACAAAGTACAAATACACCGGTCCTGCCGCCACTACCGCCGAGGCTGAAAAATACAGCTATACAAACTCTCAAAGCTACGAAACCGCGCAGGAGATCGCCGAGGAGGACGGCTTTACCGACGAACAGATACCCGAATACGGTGAAGAGGCTTATGCCGATGATGCCGGTATAATAACCGTGAGTAGCGGTAACAAGGGGCGTTATTCACCGATATCAAAGGCGCTGCTTGCCTCGGCGGGCATAATGGCTGCGGCAGGCTTGGGAACGGTAATCTATTTTTCAAAAAAGGTAAGCGGGAATGAGCGAAAAGCAAAGTCCAAAGGAAAAACAGAATAATTACGCAATCGGCCACCGCGAGAGGATGAGGTCTAAATATCTTGAAGAGGGCGCAGGCGCTTTTTCATATAGCCGAGCATTATATCTACGAGTGTCGCCTCACTTGCTTTAGGCTTTTTTTCGGAGAAATTCGGATGCCTCATTCCGTTTACTTAGTCTGTAAATCCGATTTTTAGCAATTTTGTTTTGATTCTCATCATTCTTCCATTCGTAAAGTTACGGTGTTTTTTGGCTGAACGGATAATATGATCTCTATCCATATCCACAAAATCCGCCTTTATTAGATTTTGCAAATTGCGTATACAAAACCTCCTTTGCGCTACAATTGCACAAAGGAGGTTTGTTTTCATCAAATTTGCGATTTTGAAATTTACGGATTTGCAGTTCAAAGTGGTATTTCAAAAGTTTAGTGCTGCTTTTTAGCTATCTGCAATTTAGTCAAGTACTATTCGGTAAATCATACTTGACTGAATTTTAATTCTCAAACACACTCATTCGTTCTTCCATAAGTGTAACAAATCTTTCTTTCAGATGATCCGGCATAAGTGAATCGTTACACATACTAATGAGTTTTCCTTTTTGAGATACTATCTTTTCAATCATTTTTTCGGCGGAGCTGCGTGTGATTCCGCATTTCTCCGCAAAAACAAGAAAATCTTTCCTGTGAATATTTGCCTTTTTCCCGTTCATTGCAAGAGCAAATTGCTCTTTGTCTTCGGGCATAATGACATTGACCGGAAGCAGATCATATGCCGGAGAAAGCACATATTTCCCGCTTCCTTCTTCCGTTTCAATGAGGGAAAAGTTTTTCAGGTGCATATCCGAATTGCCGACAACGAACGAAAACACCAAACGCCAATAGAGCTCCGTCATATCTAATCCGCTTCGTGATGAATATTGATTGATAATTTTTGCGCAGCGTTCGTAAGAGCCCCTGTACTTATCCTGTGTAAGGCGCAAATCAAGCTGGCAGAAATCCTCCATCGCGAGCATTTGCACGGCATTATTCTGAAATACTCGATCTACCCTTTTTGTAATATAAGCCGGACTGCCGTTTCCCATAATGAGCGCGTGGGGAACAGTCGAAATCCCTATGGCATCGGCCATCGTCATAACGAGCTGCTCAGCTTCCGGCAACGCTTCAAATTCGGCGACCTGCGGTTTCAGAATGTACCCCGTAGGATAATTCACCAGCGTAAGTCTCGGATTTCCCCCCTCGGAAAACAGATGCAAAGACAGTTTCTTTTGCACTCCGGGGACCGTATAGCCTTTGTTTGTACTTTCGGTTGCGAGAAGTTCCAAAGCCTTTTCATCTATTGCAATTTCGGGAAGTTTAGTTGTACCGAAGAATTTTTTGATACAGCTTTTGTGCCACCCAAAGTGCGTATTTTCAGTACGAAGCGGTTTCCCACAGCATAAACAATTCATATACGATCCTCCCTTATGCTGACATTGCCGATTCCGTCCTTGCAGGCAACAAGCAGTAAGCCAAATCTGTCTTTTGTATCTATTTTCCAGTTTCGGCTCACAACACTGAGTAACCACCCCTCGGGGATCAATCCATCAAAAAACGGAAATAGAGTTTTAGATGTGTATGTTTTTTCGGAAAGCGGCAAGGTAAGCGATACGGCGCTCGCATTTTCACTGTTTAAATACTGCCTGTCATAAGCGAAAGAATACCCCGCATCTGTTTCACAAAGCTCTCCGGCAAAAACATTTCTTATATAAACATAGGCTGTTCTGAAAGCATCCATTATCTTTTATCCTTTCTGCCGGGAACGGCTTCCATATCAAACATCGAAAGTGCGGCGTTGACTTTATCCATCCTGACGGTTTCTTTTCCTTGCTCAAGTTCCCGAATAAAGCGAAGCCCCAAACCGGATCTAATTGCAAACTCTTCTTGAGTCAGACCTGCCGCCTTTCTGTTTTCTTTAATAAACTCAGCAATTTTATTCACTGTAACATTATCTCCTCACACTAAATTCGCATATATTTTACACCCTAACGGGTATAAAGTCAAGTTTATTTCACAATTATTATACCCTATAAGGTATAAAATTATGCTTATTATTTTTAAATATACCCTATCGGTTATAAAATATACAAAACATCCTTTGATATTCACCTTGCCGGCGGTGTTTTCTTGTAAATTACACGCAAATTTCAGACGCCGAGTATAAGATATAAAACCGCCCTCGGTTTTTGTCTTCGTTCTTCCTCTCTATCCCTTGTAAATCCGCAATAATCCTTGATTGTCAAGGCAAAATTCGGTATACTAAAGTGTATAGTTATAATTACCCGAAAGCAAATATAATTATCTGCTTGCAATGGAGCGCAGCCCCGTGAAAGATATCCATAGCTACTACTATGAGGGTTATATGACATTTAAGACGGAAGAATTATGATAACGAAACGAGGTGCAAATATGCCGGATAAGAATTGGCAATTTGAACTTGAAAAATATGCATGTTGATTTTGTGGATGAAAACGCTTCTCAAAGTATCAATACTAAAGCTCCAAAGTATCAATTTGATACTTTAGACTGTTCTTTAGAAGAACTTGCAGTTTTAGAATTGGTTGCAAAGAGGCCTACAATGAAACAACAAGAGCTTGTTGAAGCAACCGGAAAATCAATCGCAACAATCAAACGAATTATGAAATCGCTGCATGATAAAAATTATATCCGCCGTGAAAGCGGCAAACGCTACGGCAAGTGGGAAGTTTTGGTTTAAAAATCTTATTATCCCGCATATATCTTTTTCTCAAGTTAGCAATGCAAAAATCAATGTAACTAAAAAAGTTGTATTTGGTGAATAAGGAGCAATTACTGTGAACATACAAAAACTTAATTCGGCAATAGCTGAGTTCACAAAGAAAAAGAAGTCCAATGCTGCATATTACGAAGAAAATTGGGCTGAACGCAAAGAGCGCAAGGAATACTATCAGTTTTTTACTAAGGACAAGCTTTTGGCTATGACTGAGGAGGAATTTTTAGAGTACATCAGCAAGCTGTGGTCTATGCTTATTTGGGGCAACAAGAAATATGTTGTTGACAAACTAATCGCAGACAACGGTTTTGCTACACTCAAAAAGCAGTTGGCTGAATTATTATATGGTACAAATTCTATCGAAAAGCGTTGGAATGTATTTTTGAAATCTATAAAGGGTATGGGACCCGCAACTATCAGCGAGTTGCTTACATACGCAAACCCGCAGGAATATGTAATCTTTAATAAGACAACTATACTTTGTTATGGTTATCTTGGTATTCCCGATATGCCAAAATACAACTATCAGTATACCGGAAAAAAGTATGCGGAAGTATGTGCTATTGCAAAAGAGATCGCCGCGGAACTCAAGAAAGCCGGTGCAGATGATTATGATCTTTTGGCGGTGGATTACTTTGTGTGGGATGAGATCCTACCTCTTGCTGAAAAGAAAACTCCTGAAACACCTGCTACATCCGAAACAAAGAAACCTGCTACTGTAAACGATTCCAAATCTCTGCACAATGAGATTAAAGAAAAACTGGTAGCTATCGGAGAGCTTCTTGGATTTGATAGCCGTTCCGAAGTCAAAATTACTACCGGAGCAGTTGTAGATGCCGTTTGGGAAGCTAAAATCGGCAATATGGGTAAAGCAATCTATGTGTTTGAGGTACAGTCTAAAGGTTCAATAGACAGCCTTATCCTGAACCTCAAAAAAGCACAAAGCAACGCCGCAGTTCAGGCAGTTGTTGCCGTTGCCGATGAAGAGCAACTCGCAAAGATCATAAGCGAAAGTGCAGGAGTTATTGACGAAAAATCGCTCCGTACATGGGATTCTGAAGATGTCTTAGCTGTATACGATTCCCTCGTCAGGGCTCACGAGTCAATTAACAAACTGGCTTTAGTGCCGGAAAGCTTTTAATTATTATAATTTTCTAAAGGAACGACAAATGGAAATCAGAATTATTGATCCTGACGGCAATATATTTGATACTATTACAGTACCAAATGAAGATGATATAAATGATATTTCAGATAATTGCGAAAAAGAGTTTAATGGACTATTAAACCCGTCTTTTTGTCAAGACTTTCGTGAAGCGATAAATTCATCGCCTATATTCAGTGAAGATCCTATGTATATGGCACAGTACAATCTTTCATGCGCTGTTATGGACCGGCTGGATACTTGCATTGAAAAGCTGAATAAATATGGCGAATATCCCGATTCAGAAGAAGATTTCCTTGTATTTATGATGTTTGCTTCTATGGCAACTGATGCAGTTAAAGAAATTTTAGCTCAATTAGGAATATGTAAAAAGAAAGATCCAATCAACAATTCCGATGAGGATTATAAATACTTTAGAGAGGCATATCTCAATTCTTCAATTTTCAACCCTGACGCTGATATTCCTACTGATGAAGAATTCTTTCAGTATTTCAGATCTCTGAGTTTTGCACACCCTGCCGAAACAAGCCGCCCAAAATTTCTGCGCAAAGGAGAAACACAGTATTCGCCTTGGGTTATTGTGAATCGTGAAGTAATGCGGCATAGAGATTGCGATGATGAGGTCGGTATCCGTATTTATACCTCCTTGGAAGAACATGAATTAGATTTCTTAATATCTTTTTCAATTTTAAAAGACTATGTTCGTTCGAGATACGAAAGAATATCGTTAGCAACAAAATGGGTATATGAGCAAATAAATGCCGCTAAAACAGAGTGGAAATCAAAAAAGATTAACCGTAATCAGACTCCTTTGGAAGTATTAAAAGAAATAAGAAAAACACTTGCCGATCGCTATGAAACAAATTATTCCATTGAAGAACTTATTCGATATATGGAATGTGAACTAACCGACATGTCAAACGAAAAAGCAGTAAACACATATAGGAATGTAATTTCTAATACTATTCCCAGTATCTGTGATGCCGTTGACAATCTATATCATCCTTTAGTAGAAGAATTGTGTGGTAATCTATTCAAGCGTCCCAAAAATATGCATCAAATGGCTGGATATCAACTTGAAAAGATTTTTTGCTATTTAGGCAATACCGGATCGCCGGATGGTTTGTCCAATGTGTCGTGGGGCTTACAGCAAGCTAAAAACTTTTCCGAATCATTCGCTAAAAAATGGGTTAATATCGATATCGACAAAATGTCTCATACTGAGATTCAGTTGCTGGTTAGGGTGGCTTGCTTTATGGAAAGTATCCAATAACGGATCTTGATTTTTAATAGGCGGAAACATAAAAGATGGCAAAATTATTTTAGATGAGTCCGATGTGTTTTTGCCGTCAAAATATGACGATAATGATAAAAGAGTTCAAACTTTGAAAATCGTTCAGCGTTTGGATGTTTCACCGACCTTGCAGGAGGATCAAAGAATCGTTTTTTCCATTGCAAAATCAAAAAATTACGCCTTGTGAATATATTGTCAAAAAGAGGAGTAATTTTTTAAAAATCGCCAAAAAAAGATAAAAGAAACAAAAATGTGTCGAATTTCTTACAAAGGTATAACAATAGGGGGCAAAAAAGGTTTCGCAGGGATTACGACAATTTTCAGGTTTA
>CANQJS010000014.1 GCA_947624285.1 uncultured Clostridia bacterium
ATGACCGGCGTAAAATCCATTCCCTGCACCGCCTGCCATTACTGCACGGCGGGCTGTCCGAAAAAGATCGCGATTCCTGAGATTTTTGCCGCCCGTAACCAACAACTCGTATGGGGACAGTTGGAGGAAGGCAGACGCCGGTACGCCCAAGCGGTAAAGAACGGAGGATGCGCCTCCGATTGCATCGCCTGCGGCCAGTGTGAGCGTGCCTGTCCCCAGCAGATCGATGTGATCACAAGGTTGAAAGACTGTGCGGCACAGTTTGACCGCGTATAAATACTTTAATTGATAGTTGCCGATTTGAGGAGACGAATTATGATTTACAAAGATTTTCAGGATTTGAAATTGTCCGCTCTTGGCATGGGCGCCATGCGCCTGCCGGTCATAGACGGAGATGATTCCAAAATCGATGAAGCAGCCGCTAAAGAAATGGTCGCTTACGCTATGGAACAGGGTGTGAATTATTACGACACTGCCTGGGGCTACCATGACGGCAATTCCGAGCTGGTGATGGGGAGAGCCTTAAAAGAATATCCGAGAGACCGTTTCTATCTGGCCACCAAATTTCCGGGATATGATCTGTCCAACATGACAAAGGTGGAAGAAATTTTTGAGAAGCAGCTTGAAAAATGTCAAGTGGAGTACTTTGACTTCTATTTGTTTCATAATGTCTGCGAGATGAACATTGACGCATATCTGGATGAAAAGTACGGACTTTATGACTACTTGATGAAACAGAAAGCAAACGGAAGGATTCGTCATCTCGGATTTTCCGCCCATGGAAGCTATGATGTGATGGAGCGTTTTCTGAAAAAATACGGAAAGAGCATGGAATTTTGTCAGATCCAACTGAATTACCTGGACTGGAGCTTTCAGGACGCCAAAGCAAAGGTGGAGCTTCTGAAAAAATACCACATCCCCGTTTGGGTGATGGAGCCATTGCGGGGCGGCCGTCTGGCAAATCTTACAGCCGAGGAAGAAGCCGGGTTAAAAGCCATGCGCCCCGATGAGAAAATCCCCGCCTGGGCGTTCCGCTTCGTGCAATCCATTCCCGAAGTGACCGTCGTACTGTCCGGCATGTCCAACATGGAGCAGATGAAAGAAAATATCAGGACCTTCCGGGAAGAAAAACCCCTTTCCGAGGAAGAAATGAAAAATCTGTTGGCTATGGCGGATGAAATGGTGCGGAAGATCGTCTTGCCCTGTACCGCCTGCCATTACTGTGTGAGCCACTGCCCGCAGGGACTGGATATTCCGACCTTGCTGGCTTTCTACAATGAGCACTGCTTCACGGGCGGCGGATTTATTGCGCCGATGGCCCTGTCCTCGTATCCGAACGACAAGCTGCCAAGCGCCTGTATAGGCTGCAGGAGTTGCGAAGCCGTCTGTCCGCAACAGATCAAGATATCCGAGGCTATGGCTGATTTTGCCGAAAAATTAAATATGTAAATGATGAAGGAAGGTTTGTACCCGATAGGGACAAATCGCCAGAAATCGGGCCTTTTCCCGCCATTTGCGCGTTCGCTTCGCTTAATATACGCCAGTATTTCGGCGCGAATCGAGCGCACCCTGACGAAAAAATGCCTCGATTTCGGGTGCGAAGCAGTTTTGTAAGAGCAAAATCGTTCGTAAGACAAAGCCAAAAAACGCCGGAATACGAGCGTATTTCAAGTTTTTTGGCACAGTATTCGGGCGATTTTGCCTTCCAAAACCGGTTCGTCCCTACCGGGTGCAAACCAACATAGCGGAGGTGTCACATGAAAATCAGGAAATTGCGGCAAATCGAAGTCTCAGAGATTGGGATGGGATGTATGGGCTTTTCTCACGGCTACGGCAATGCACCATAGAGAAAATTGATTGACAAGGTGATCTGGAAACGGGATTGTTTGTCGATCAAATTTTATAAAACAAATAAATAAGAAAAGGAGATTATATTATGTCTACAATGGTAAAAACTTCATCCAAACCTCGTCTGTCGCTGAAGGTACAGACACTTGCAACCCTGTCTGCAATCGTTGGGGCGGTCGTCGTTCCGCAGATTTTTCATCTGCTCGGCGCCGCGTCGGGTCTGGGAACGGCGCTTGGCGAAGCTTTTCTGCCGATGCACTTGCCGATTCTGCTGGTCGGTTTGCTGGCAGGCCCGTATGCGGGCGCAATTTCAGGGCTTTTAGGACCGCTTTGCAGCTTTGCGCTTTCCGGTATGCCGGGCGCGGCGATGCTGCCTTTTATGATGATCGAGCTTTGCGTCTACGGTCTTGCGGCAGGACTTCTGCGAAATGTCAAACTGCCGACCATTGGGAAAGTCGTGGCGGCACAGATTGCCGGACGCGCCGTGCGTGCGGTCGCCATTTTGATGGCGGTCTATGTGTTCGGTAACGGTCAGATCACTGTTTCGACGATTTGGACGAGTATCGTGACCGGACTGTTCGGGCTTGTTCTGCAATGGGCACTGCTTCCGCTGATCGTCTACCGCGTGGAAAACCTGAAGAAAAATGAAAAATGATTTGGATCGGACAGTAGAATTATTGAAAGAAACAAATACCACCTGTGCTCTATATAAGGACGAACAAATCTGCACCGACACAAAACACGGTGTAAAGCCGTTACTTAAATGAGTCGAAAGCGGTTGCTTTTCGTTTAAATTAAAACAGTAAAACAAAAAATCTGTAAAGTTATTTAACTTTACAGATTTTTTTATAGCTTTTATGCGAAAAAAATATAAAAATATATGATAAAAGAGCATCAAGTAAAGTAAATATACTTTACAAAATCTTTATGTATTTTACATCTCTTTCATAAGCCTTTCGGCTATTTTTTTCATTGCCTCTGCGCCTTCTTCGCTTATCGGAAGAAACGGTTTTCTGCAATTTCCCATATCAATTCCAAATTCGGTGAGGATCGCCTTTTCACATTGGAAAACGCCGTATTTTATCATTTCCTCAATGATTTCGTCGGCCTCGTTTTGCCCTTGCTTCGCTTCCTCTATCCTGCCCGCGTTGAAATCGGCGATTATTTTTTTGAACTTTCCGCCCATAAAGTTATATGTGCTTCCGATAGCTCCGTCCGCTCCCATTGCGAGCCCCGCCAAAAGCGTTTCGTCAAAGCCGTTGTAAACGACTATTTCGCGGTCAAGCTCCTTGAATTGCCTCAGGGCGAACATATCGTTTGAGGTGTGCTTTATTCCGATGAATTTTTCATTTTCAAAAAGCCTGTTCGCGATTTCCTTCGTAAGTGAAAATCCGCCCGAGGCGGGAAAATTGTAAATAATCATCGGCAGGGAGGTTGAGTTTGCTATATCGTTATAATATCCGATTATCGCCTCAAGCGGGAAAGAATAGTAGTAGGGGGCGACCGCGGAAACCGCGTCGTATCCGAGCGCCTCAGCCCGTTTTGCCATATCAACAGCGTCGTTTGTATGTATCGTGCCAACATGGGCTATCAGCGTAGCTTTGCCCTTTGCCGCGTTTGCAACGCATTCGTAAACGGTTTTTCTCTCGTCGTTTGAAAGCAAAAGCCCTTCGCCCGTACTTCCGCCTACATAAAATCCGTCTATCCCGTTTTCAAGGTTAAATTGTATCAGCTTTTCAAGGGAATCGAAATTTATTCTGCCGTCCTTATCAAAAGGAGTGAGCAGGGCAGAAAAAAGCCCCTTGAATTTTGTAAGATCTCTCATTTTATAAACTCCTTTGCAAAGCGTTTGGTGATATCATACGGGCGCGTAACGGCGCTGCCTATAACAACGGCGTAAGGCTCGCATTCAAGCACTTTCCTAAGCTGAGAAATTTCCCATATGCCGCCCTCGGCTATCACCTTGCCGTTAAGATTATCGCACATTTTTTTAAGCAAGCCGATATCGGGTATTTCTATGCCCTTTGTGTATTCGGTGTAGCCACGCATCGTTGTGCCGATATAATCAAAGCCAATTTCGTCCGCCGCACACGCTTCCTCATAGGTGGAGCAGTCCGCCATTATTTCCGTGTTCGGGGCGTTTTCTCTTATGTATTTCACAAGATCGGCAAGCTTTTCGCCGTTTGGACGGGGGCGGTCGGTCGCGTCAAGCGCTATCACCTCGCAGCCTGTTGAGATCAGCGCCTTTACCTCTTTCAGCGTGGGCGTTATATAAACCTCGCTGTCGTCATAAATTTTTTTGATTATGCCGATAACGGGAACGCCCACCTCTTTTTTTATCGAAACAATATCCTCTACGGAATTTGCCCGTATGCCCTTTGCTCCGCCGAGCACCGCCGCTCTCGCGAAATGGTGCATTATGCCGAGACCGTAGAGCGGCTCGCCCTTTACGGCTTGGCAGGAGATTATAAGTCCTTTTTCAAGATTTGCCATAATTTTACTTCTTTTCGATTTTGTTGAGCTGCTCGCTCACCCATATTTTCGCCTTTTCGGGCATACGGCTTCCCGCCATATCAAAGAGCTTTTCTATCGTAAAGCCCTTTGCCATATTCAGCATGCCCTTGCTTACGCTTATATTGGCGATCTCGGTTATTTTTTCTATCATTTCGTTTATAAATTCGAGTCCCTCTGGATTTTTCATTATTTCGCCGACTTTGTCTTTAACGGTGAAAAAGCCATCGGGGAAAAGGATCTCGCTGCCCGTTATCTCAAGCGTTTCAAACCAGTTTGAGCCGCTGTTGCCAGAGTCCTCCTGCTTGAGAATATAGCTTTCGTCCGGCTCCGTTACCCTGTTTATCACCATTTCGTCAAAGAGCTTTCCCGATTCCGCTCTTATTATGTTTTCGCCCTCTTTGAGAGCAACATTTTCAAACACGGCGATTTTATCGCATTGCGCAGTTCCCATATCCTCACCGTTGGCGAAAAGGCTTACCTTTTTGCAGTTGGTGTAGATTTTAATATCGGTCGTTTCCGTTGCGCGGTTTACATATCTGCTGCCGCAAAGATGCACGAATTTTTCCTTGCTCCAATACGCTTTATAGATAAAGAATGAGTCTTTCTTTATCTTTCTGTCGTATGTTACAAGCCCCTTGTTGTTCCTTCCCTTTACTCCGCCCTCATCGCGCATATCGGAGGCAAAGTCAAACATATTCCATACATGGGTGGACCACAAAAACGGGCGTTCGGAAAATACTTCAAGCATTTTTTCATGATAAAACGCCTGATATTCTTCCGAATAATCCTGCATTTTCGGCTCGTCGGAATGATATTTGAGAATGCCCTCGCTGCCGTATTCCGAAATGCCGAGGCATAAATCGGGATTTTTTTCGTGAAATTCGTCTATCCACGGGGCGTTGTCATCAACGCTGCCCATATACCAGCCGAAATAGTGATTATAGGAAAGAATATCCGTTATCCTGTTGAGCGGACTTTCCATATCAACCATTGTAAGCTGGGCTATCGTTGTGAGCCTCGTTTTGTCAAGCTCGTGGCAAAGGTCGTTCAATTCTTTGAGATTGGAAATGAGATCGGGGTCTTCGCCGCCTATCGTTATCTCGTTGGCTATGCCCCAGCAAACGATGCTCGGGTGATTGTAATTTTGAACAACAAGCTCTTTCATCTGCGAAAGCGTGTTTTCACGGGCTTCGGGATTATTCATAAAAGCTGAGATAAACGGGATTTCAGCCCAAACTACCATTCCGTATTCATCGCACAAATCGTAAAAGCATTGCGAATGCTGATAGTGAGCAAGACGAATCGTGTTTGCGCCCACATCGGCTATAAGCTCCATATCCTCGCGGTGCTCTTTTTCGGTGATCGCCCAGCCCATATTCTCCCTGTCCTGATGACGGGAAACTCCGTGCAGGGGGTAGGGCTTGCCGTTGAGGAAAAATCCCTTTTGCGGGTCGATTTTAAAACTGCGTATGCCGAATTTTACGCTGACGCTGTCTGCTATCGTGCCGCCGGTAACAAGATTTGCATCAAGCGTGTAGAGATACGGGTCTTTTCTGCCGTTCCAAAGATGAGGCTCGTCCATATGGATAACAGCCTTGTTCCCTTGAGCAGTATATCCCTCAACATTGTATTCAACTCGGCATGAGCCCTGATTTTTAATAAACGCCTCTATCTCAATATCGGCGCTGCCGTCTTTATTGAGCACGGGGGTCACCGTAACGCCGCAGCCGCCCGCATAGTCAAGGTCAAAGTGAGCGGCGCAAACGGTTATAAGATTTACTCCTCTGTAAAGCCCGCCGAAAAATGTGAAATCGGCTGTTTGGGGATAAACATCTTTAGCCTCGCCGTTATCCGTGCAAACGGCGATTTTCGCTTTGCCGCGCTTAATGTAGGGCGTGATATTCGCTCTGAATGTTGAAAATCCGCCCTTGTGCGAGCAAACATATCTTCCGTTTACGAAAACCTCCGCTTTGAGCGAAGCGGCGGGAAATTCAAGATAGATCTCCTCTCCCTTAACCGCGCAAACCTCTATTTCTTTAAAATACCAGCAGGGCCCGCGGTGATAATCAAAGCCGCCGTCCTGCCCGTCAAGTGCGTTCCAAGTATGGGGCAGGTCTACCTTTTCCCAGCCTTTTTTTATCCGCTTCGGCGCTTTGTGCCGCCTTGTGTCTCCTTTAAGAAAATACCAGTCTTTGTTTATGCTTTCGGTTTTACGCATCTTGATTTTCCTCCGATCTTATTTTTTTCTCGTCAATATTGTAAAACAGCATTGATACGAAACATAATATCGTTCCGATAAAGGGCAAAAGCCCCGTAACGAAATATATTTTATCCGCCACTCCCTCGGGCTGTGCCGAGCCGAGGGATGCTTTGTATCCCGTCCAGCCTATCGCAAAAGAGACGGCGGAGCTGCCGATCCCCTGCGCGAGTTTTCTGAAAAAGCTGTATGTGGCGTAAATTGAGCCTTCCTCGCGTCTGCCTGTTTTGCGCTCCTGAAAATCTATACTGTCGGCCACCATTGCCCAGATGAGCACCATATAAAAGCCCGCCGAGAAAACGGCTATTCCCACAAAAAAGAGCCAAACATACGGATCTGAAAATTTTACGAAGGTTATTATCCCCGTTGAAATGATGCCGAAAATAAACGGGTAAGTGCAAAGCGCCTTTTTTGAAAAACGCTTTACAAGCGGCTTGACAAGTATTATCGCGAGGACCATAGGCGCGCCCGAAATGACCGCCGCGAGCGATATAAGATCGGTATTTTTGAAATAGCACATAAATATGTACTGCATGGAAGAAGTTACCGTCATAATAAGCGCCAGATAAGAGACGGTCGAAACGGTGAGCGCCATTATTGGGCGGTTTGTGAAAAACGCTGAGAGCGTTTTGAAATAATTGAATTTTTGTTTAGGGTTGTCAACGGCGGCGACTCTTTCCGTAGTCAAAACGCAGGTGAGCTGAAACGCCGCTACGCCGACAACGCCCATAACGGCTACTATGTAAATAAAAAGCTCGCCGCGCGGCTCGTTGTTGTCGTTATATATTATCAACGGCAGCAGCACCATTCCCGGCGCCTGCGCAAGCAGCGCGCCTATGGAACGGGCGTTGGAAAGCTCCGCTCTTTGCAGGCTGTCGGTAGTGATAACGGACTGCATTGAGCCGTAAGGCACATTTACGCTCGTGTATGCCACGCTCCAAATAAGATATGAGCAAAGGCAAAGAGCTATTTTCGCGGCGTAGGGAGCGTCGGGAATATAGATAAACATAACTACGCTCATCAAAAGCAGCGGTATGCAGCCGTATTTTATCCAAGGCTTGAATTTACTTCCGCCACGCGGCTTTGAAGAATCGCACAGCGCGCCGATTATGGGATCGTTTATCGCGTCCCAAATTTTAGCGATAAGTATAATGACGGCGTAATGCTCCGCCTTTATCCCAAGGCAGGTGACGAAAAAGAGCATCATATATGAGTTTATGAAAACGAAACTCATATTGCAGCCGAAATCGCCGAGGCCGTAGCCTATCTTATCCCTTAAACCGAAAGAACCTCTGTCTTTCATAAATTTTACCCTTTCAAAAAATATTTGAGAGATTTATCCGCGAGCTTTCATACATTTGCTTAAGCTCGCTTTTTGTTTCGATAAGCGCTTCGTCGAGACTGTCGCTCTCGCTTTCGGCAAGGTCTTTTATCGTGCCTATGGAAACATCCGCGCTTTGCAGCACAGAATGGTCGGTCACAAGCGTTACCTTTTTGTAGCATACGCTCCATAGGTCTGTTATCTTTTCGCAGTATTCAACCTTTTTTTCGGGCGAGATGTTTTCGTCAAGAGCCGCGTCTATTACCGAAACTATATCCTCATATGAAGATTTTACCACATATTGCTCATAAGAACAAGCCAAAACACACACGGCAAGAAAAATAAAAGCAAACCAAAGTCTTTTCAATTCTTATTACTCTCCTTTAATGAAACGAATGTGTTTCCGTCCTCGTCAACAGTCAAAAGAAGTATATCCTTTATATCCTCTCCCGCGCTTTTCACCGCAAGCTTTATATCACCCTGCTCGATTTTTTCTTTGCCGAAATATTCCGTAACGGGCTTGCCGTCTAAAACTATCGTTATCGGCATTTTTACCTCATCCACCTGCATTTTCAGTTGCTTCGGCGTGACAGGCGCGTTTTGAGCCTTCTGCAAAACAGAGATACTGCCGTTCGTTTCAACTATCGCGTCCTGCACGGTGGAAATATCAAAAACATCCTTTTGCCTTACCGCGTCTACAAGATCGTCAACAGTAAGACGCAGGCGGTTAAGCTGTTTTTCGTCTATCTTTCCTTTTTTTATCACGAATATCGGCTTTCCCTGTATGATGTTTCTGAACGAGAGACTTTTCATCGCTATTGCCGATACGATTATCTCAAACGAAACAAAAATCAGTATGGGAACAAGCATATTCGCAAGCGGCATATTATTGTCCTCCAGCGGTATGCTCGCCGCCTCCGAAACAAGAATGGTTATAACAAGCTCGTGCGGCTTCAGCTCGCCTATCTGCCTTTTTCCCATAATTCTTACCGCTATTATCGCCGTGATATAAATAATTACCGTTCTGATAAAAGTAATGCTCATATTTTTTCCGCCTTTCCGCGCTTTCGGTGCGCCTTGAATATTCTTTGCATAATAACCGAAATTATTGAAAAAATAGAAAAAAAGCCTAAAAGCGGGTGATGATACGGAAAAAATATATTCTTCAATAATCGACAATAAAAATAAAATCGAAGCGGATTTTGAGGACTGCTCCGATTTTCTGCTCAGGGAGTGTATCGTAGACAACAGGAAATGCGTAGTATGCGTGCTTGACGGTATGATAAATTCCCTACAGCTTTCCCATATGATAATGGAGCCTTTACTAAGGTTTGAGGGCGGCTGCAAGACGGGCTCTCAGCTTTTTGAAACGGTGAAAACCTGCGTTGTAAATTCACTTGAATTGAAGGAAGTAACAAGCTTTGAGGATGCCTATTATTTTCTTGCCTCCGGCTTTGCCACGGTGTTTATTGACGGCGTTTCAAAATGCCTTGCGCTCGGAATACAGGGCTTTGAAAAAAGAACGACGGACGAGCCGCCGGTAGAGTCCGATATAAAAGGCGCAAAAGAGTGCTTTACCGAGACGCTCAACGACAACAAGGCTGTGCTTAGACGCAGAATAAAATCTCCCGCTCTGAAGCTAAAACAGCTTAAGGTCGGCAACGAAGTGAAAAAATCGGTCGTCATCGCCTATATCAAAGGTGTTGCCGACGATGAGCTTGTAAGTGATGTGGAGCAGAGAATAACAGAAGCGCCGATTGAAAATCTACAGGATTTCGGCGAGCTCTCGTCATTTCTCGATTCGGATATAAGCTCGTTCTTTTCCGCCGTGGGAAGCACGGAAAGACCGGATAAGCTTTGCTCAAAACTGCTGGAGGGAAGAGTAGCGGTGCTTATAGACGGCACGCCATTTGCGCTTTTCGTGCCCCATCTGTTTTCCGATTCGTTTACTACCGTGGATGATTACGATGACCTGCCGTTTTACGCCACTTTCAACAGGCTTTTAAAATATTTCGCATTTTTTATCTCGATAGTTCTTCCGGGATTATATGTGGCGGCGGGCACATTTCATCAGGAGCTTATCCCCACATCGCTGCTTTACACTATCGCAATGGCGGAGGCGACAACGCCCTTTACCCTTATGCAGGAAGCGATAATGGAATTTATTTTATATGAAATAATGCGTGAGGCGGGCATAAGACTGCCGAAAATGATAGGCCACGCAGTTGCCATAATCGGCGCGCTTGTAATAGGAGACGCCGTTGTCAACGCGGGGCTTGTCGGCTCTCCGATGCTCGTGGTAGTGGCGGTTACGGCGATAGCGTCATATGTTATTTATCCTCTTTATGAAAGCGTTTCTGTTTTGAGGCTTATTTTCATTTTTTTGGGCGGCTTTTCGGGAATTTACGGCATAGTGCTCGGAATTTCGGTTATATGCGTAAATATTGGCGCTTTAAATCCCTACGGCGTTCCGTTCTCCGCGCCGATATCTCCGCTTAATGTTAAGAGCCTCGGCGATTTATTCTATCGCGAAAGCTGGAGAAAGCTGGCGCGGCGCAAGGTAAGAATACAGAATTTAAGGGGCGTGGATATAAATGGAATATAAGCGTAAAATGATCTCGCCGTTTGCGCTTTTCGCAATGCTGTTTGTAAGCAGGGTGCTTGTGGTGTTTACGCTGAGCAATGTAACATACCGCGGGGATTACGCTTCGGATATGCTGATAAGCCTTGCGATAGGGCTTGCGGGTGCGCTTGTGCTTTCCGTTCCCGTGGCTTACGCGGCGAAAAAGAAACACAGACTCACCGAGCCGCCGTGGCTGTCGGCGCTTTACGGCGTGTACTTCCTCTATCTCGGGGCGGTAAGCATCGGCAGGTTTTCATTTTTTGCGTCCATGGAGCTAAACACCAAATCACAGGCGCTCTTTCACGCGGTTTTGATAATTCTCGCCTGCACTTACGCCGTGTGGCTGGGAATTGAGCCGATCTCACGCTTCGGGGCATTCATTTTTGTTGTCACCTTGCTGGGAATAATCTGCATAGTCGCTTTCGGCGTTGAGAACTTTTCAATACTGAATTTGTTTCCGTTTACTCAAAACAGCTCAAATGATATTATTTCAAACGGGATAAACTTCGCGTGCCAAACGGTTGAAATAATAATGCTCGCGGTGCTTGCGCCCAAGGTAAACGGCAAGGTCACAAAGCCTTTTTATTCGGCGATACTGCTTTCATTTGCCGTGTGCGGGATTTTGTTTTTTTATTCCGTAGGAGTTTTCGGCGATACCGCCAAGGTGGTATCATTTCCGTTTTACGATCTATCACAGATATCTACTCTTGAAAACGCCCGCCTTGATTCTGTTTATACGGCTTTCTGGATATTTGCGGTATTTTTAAAGGGCGCGCTGTTTTTGTATTGCGCATGCGAATGCTTCAATATAAAAAAGAAAGGCCTCAGGTGCGTGCTGCCCGCCATAGGTATGCTTGCGATCGTGTGGCTGCTTTCACAGCTTGATTTCTTCCTTTACAATCAAATGGCGGCTACCGTTATCCCGTTTTTGCTGTTCGGCTTTGCCGTGCCGATAGCTAATCTTCTTTTCAGAAAAAAGAGCAAGGGGGAAATACTGCTTGAAAAGCTTTAAGATAATTGTCTGTGTGCTGCTCGCCGCTTTGCTTTTATCCGGCTGCGGGGCGGCGGGAACACACCTCAAGGATATGAGCATAGTTGAGGGTATGGGCGTTGATATGGCAGACGGAGAGCTGGTCATAACGGCGCAGACGCTCAATCTCGCCAAGGAGGGCAACGGAGCCGAGGCGCTTTCGGGAAATATCACCATGCTCACGCAAGGCAGGGGAACGGACATCACGAGCGCCGTTTCAAACGCTTCGGAGAGCCTTTCCAAGGAATTGTTTTTCGGACAGAACAGGCTGATGGTTTTCGGAATGGAGCTTGCAAGCGAATATGTAGAAAAAAACCTTGACTATCTTATACGAAGCGTGGATTCCCGTATGGATGTTTCCGTCTGCATAGCGGAAAAAAACGCCTCGGAGATAATGCAAAGCAAGGAAAACGATACTCTCATACCCTCGGAATCCATAGCCTCGCTTCTCAAATTAGGCGAGAAAAGCGGATTCGGAGCGGAGGTCACCACGGCTCAGCTTCTTGATATGTATCTCGATAAAACTTCGGATATGTATCTTCCCGTTGTAAAGGCGGGAGAAAAAAGCGTTTCGGTGGCGGGAATAGCGATTTACAACAACACAAGCCTTGCCAAGGTGCTTGACAGTGAGTCGACTTACGGCTTTCTTCTGCTCGACAACAATAATATAACCTCCGGCAACCTGACTGTGGAAAGCAAAAATATGGGCAAAATCGGTATTAAGATAATATCTTCATCAGCGAAAAGAAGCGCTTCAGTGGAAAACGGCAGGCTTGTCTTTCATGTAAAGATAAAAGCGCAGATAATGCTTGACTCTGCCGAAAACGGGCTTATAAAAACTATGACGAAAGAATATACCGATGAGATAGAGAGCCTTGCAAATCTTAAAATAATGGGTTATTGCAATTCGGCTTTTCTCAATTGCACACAGTCTTCAAGCGATTGCCTGAGGATAGGGGAAACGCTCGCCATGTTCAGCCCCGACGATTACGCGAAGCTGAGCGATGAATGGGATTCTGCGCTTTCCACCGCTGTTCTTGACCTGCAGGTGGATTGCCGGCTGAAGAAAATCAACGAGAACTCGAAGGGTTACTGACTTCCGAATTATCGCCCGAAAAGAGCGTGGCAAGCTCCGCCGCGTTTTTTTCGGGCGGATTTGTAATCGCCGCCGCCACGGGAATGGCGAGGGTCAGTAAAAATATAACCGCAAAAATTATAAGCGCTTTTTTCAAATCCTTACCTCCTTGACTTTAATGCTGTAAATAGAGTATAATAAATTATTAACAGGTTTGCATACCTGCGGTTTGCGGCAAAATATTACGGAAAGGAGAACCGAATAATGTCGGCAAATTATATTTCACCAATTTCTATGGATGCCATTTCAAGCTTATGCGGTGAGCTTGATAAAAATAACTCTATCAGCAAAAGCGATTTTGCCCGCTATCATGTTAAGCGCGGCCTCAGAAATGAGGACGGCACAGGCGTTATGGCGGGGCTTACGAGGATATGCTCCGTTGAGGGCTATTATATTCTTGACGGCGAGCGTGTTGCCAAGGAAGGCAAGCTGTATTACAGGGGCTACGACCTCAATCAGATAGTCGCAAGCTGTGTTAGAGAAAACAGATTCGGCTTTGAGGAGACCGTTTGGCTTCTTCTTTTCGGAAATCTTCCCACAGAGGATCAGCTTGCCTCGCTTCAGGAAGTGCTTTCCGTATGCAGAGCGCTCCCCGATGATTTTATTGAGGATATGATGATAAAGCATCCCTCAAAGGATATTATGAATAAAATGGCGCGCAGTATAATGTGCCTGTATTCCTATGATGAAAATCCCGATGATATATCCGTGCCGAATGTGCTTCGTCAGAGCCTGCAGCTTATCGCTCAGGTCCCCACTATAATGAACACCGCTTATCAGGTGAAGAGAAGGGCGTTTTACGGAAAAAGTATGTATCTGCACCCCATCAAAAGGGATCAGACAACTGCGGAATACATACTCAATCAAACTCGGTCGGACAAGAAATTTACGGATGAGGAGGCAAAGCTGCTCGATATCATGCTGATGCTCCACGCGGAGCACGGCGGCGGCAATAACTCCACATTTTCAACAAGGGTGCTAACCTCCAGCGGAACGGATACATATTCCGCCATTACGGCGGGCTTCGGCTCTCTTAAAGGTCCTCGCCACGGCGGAGCGAACATAAAGGTTTCCGAAATGCTCAACGAAATCATTGAAAATGTTTCAGATCCCACGGATGAGGGGCAGCTAAAGGATTACCTGCTCAAGATACTCAAAAAAGAAGCGGGCGACGGTTTAGGGCTTATCTACGGAATGGGTCACGCCGTATATACTCTTTCCGACCCGAGGGCTGTTATCCTCAAAAAAAGCGCGCGCGAGCTTGCGTACCGCGCCGGTTATGAAAAGGAATTCCGCACACTTGAAAATATTGAAAAAATCACACCCGATCTTCTCTGCGAATACAAGGGAGAGGATAAGGAAATATGCGCTAATGTAGACCTCTATTCAGGGCTCGTTTACAAAACGCTGAAGCTTCCCGAGGATTTGTTTACGCCGCTTTTCGCAAGCGCCAGAATAGTCGGTTGGTGCGCCCACAGGCTCGAGGAGCTCACCTCCAGCAACAAGATAATCCGCCCCGCCTACAAGAGCGTTTCACGCACAAGGGAATATGTGCCGTTGGAAAGAAGATAAGGGCTAAGCCGAAAACGAATATCAGCAAGAGGTAAATCCGTAATTGTTTATTGAAAATATAAAGACCATAGCCCTGCAGGTGCTTATACTTTATCTTATCGCCGCGGTGGGCTTTGCGGCAGACAAGACAAATGTTTTTCGCAAGTCGGACTCGAAAAAAGTAATAGACCTGCTGTTCAATATAGTGTTGCCCATAGCGGTAATACATACCTTTATGAATATGGAATACACCGCCGAGCACGCGCGCGGGCTTTTCGTTGCGTTTTTGTGCGCGGCGGCAACCCACGCCTTCGGCATAGCCGTTGGCTTTGTGGTTTTCGGCAAGCGCTTTCCCGTTATGAAACGGGGAATATACCGCTACGCCACCGTCTTTTCAAACGCCGCATTTCTCGCTCTGCCTCTGGCGAAAAGCGTTATCGGCGATGAGGGCGTGTTTTACTGCTCCATCTATGTGGGCACTTTCAATATTATCGCCTTTACCTACGGAATATATGAAATAAGCGGTCATAAGGCGAAAATCAATTTAAAAAAGCTGATATTTAACCCCGGAACAATATCTGTTGCGGTGGGAATACCGCTTTTTCTTCTTCAACTTAAAATCCCTTATGTTATAAGCTATCCGATGGAGCTTATCGGCGGAATAAATTCTCCGCTCGCGATGATAGTTTTCGGCACATTTCTCGCAAATTCCAATTTCAAACAGATTATAATTAAAAAGGAGCTTTATCTCGTTTCTTTTCTGAGGCTGATACTTATACCCGTATGTATGCTTGGGCTTTTCCGTCTCTGCGGCGTAAGCGGCGATTTACGGGCGGCAATGATAATCTCCGCAAGCGCCCCTACCGCCACAAACACCGCGATGTATGCGGCAAAATATGATAACGATGCCGAGCTCGGCTCCGAGATCGCCACTCAGTCGAGTCTGCTGTCGATGCTCACGATGCCTGTTATCGTGGCGCTGGCATATGTTATCTAAGTGTAAATTTTATTTTAAATCTCTTTCAAGCGGATTGTAAAACGGCATCGGTATCAAGTATAATTCAATTAACTCGAATTTCCGAAACTGAAAAATTAAAACAAGGCAGTGATAAAATGAAACTGATAATCGCAATAATATCAAATAAAGATATAGAAAAAGTGCTTGAGGCGCTCAGCTCGGCAGGTTTTATGGCAACAAAGATCTCAACAACGGGGCAGTTCCTTGAGGGTGGTCATTCCTGCGTATTCATAGGTGTTGATGAAGATAAAACAGAGGCTGTTTTCGATGTGCTCGGAAAAAATGTGACGAAGCGTATCGTCAGGCATTACGGCGTTAAGAGCACCCTTTCCGGCACGCTGCTCAAGCAGCCGGTTGATGTTGAGGAATACGGCGGAGTTGCTTTCGTTATCGATGTTGAGGATTTCAGAAAGTTTTGATTATGAATTTAAGCAGATTTCTCGGAAATGAAACGGTCAAAGAGCAGCTTTCCTTTCTTTTGGCTTCAGGCAGGCTTCCCCACGCGATCTTGCTTGTCGGCGAGGAGGGAATAGGAAAGCGTACCCTTGCGCGCGAGATAGCCTGCGCGCTTGTGTGCAGGTCAAACGAAGAAGCTCCGTGCCATGAATGCCCGCAGTGCAGAAAGGCGGAAAAGGGCGTTCACCCCGATATATATATTCACATTCCCAAAGGCGGAGCGCGTTCGTTTCATGTTGATGTTGTGAGGGATGTTGTAAGCGATATTTATATGTCCCCAAACGAAGCGCCGTATAAGATATACATACTTTGCAATGCCCACCTGATGAACGAAAGCGCGCAGAATGCCTTGCTCAAGATGCTGGAGGAGCCGCCCGCCTACGGCGTAATAATACTTACGGCAACATCTAAATCTGCTCTTCTTGAAACGGTGCTTTCCCGCTGTACTGCGTTTTCTCTCGGCGGGGTAGATATAAGGCAGGGAGCCGAATATATTTGCGCGCATAATGAAAACGCGGATTATGACGAGGCTGTTGAGGCGATGACCGCCTTCAACGGCAATATAGGCAAAGCGGCGGAAAGCCTTGAAAACGGCATAATCAAAAATCTTTCTCACCATGTGAGCGAGATATGCCGTGCTCTTGTTATGCCGAATGAGTATGAATTGATAAAATGCCTCGGCTCTCTGTCGAAAGACAGGCAGGAGCTTTCACGCGTGCTCGCTCTGCTTAAAACGGTGTTCCGCGACGCGCTCGCGGCAGGCGGGTCGGGAGAATTGCTTTCCGGTCAGGAGCTTGCCGTAAATAAGCTCTCCCGCGAGTTTTCAAAGGAAAAGCTGCTGAAGCTTTGCTCCGCGGCGGACGAGCTTATCGGCGCGGCAAATAAAAACGCGAATACGGCGCTTTTGATAACAAAAATCAGTTGCAGTCTGCGCGAGGCGATAGGCAGATAACATAAATCGGAGGTATTGAGCGATGACTCAAGTAATAGGTGTTCGGTTTAAGGACACGGGAAAAATATATTATTTTGACCCGAAAGGGCTTTCAATAAAAGAGGGCAGCTATGTTATTGTTGAAACCGCCCGCGGAACGGAGTGCGGTTTAGTGGCGCAGGGCAACAAGGATGTAGAGGACGACGATGTCGTATCTCCTCTTAAAGAGGTTATAAGGATAGCCACGGATGAGGATATGAAGATCCTTGAGAGCAACAGGAAAAAAGAAAAAGAAGCCTATGCCGTCTGTCTGAAAAAAATCGAAAACCACGGGCTTGATATGAATCTTACCGAGGTGGAATACACCTTTGACGGCTCAAAGATAATTTTTTATTTCACAGCGGAGGGCAGAGTCGATTTCAGAGAGCTTGTAAAGGACCTTGCCTCCTCGTTCCATTCAAGAATAGAGCTCAGGCAAATAGGCGTAAGGGACGAATCAAAGATGATAGGCGGGCTCGGGATATGCGGCAGACCTTTCTGCTGCTCCACATTCTTAAACGACTTTCATTCCGTTTCAATAAAAATGGCAAAGGAGCAGGGCTTGAGCCTTTCGCCCGGAAAGATAAGCGGTACTTGCGGCAGGCTTATGTGCTGCCTTAAATATGAGCAAAATTCCTATGATTATCTGCAAAAGATAACGCCCCGCAAGGGCGCGGTAGTGGATTGCCGCGAGGGCAGGGGAACTGTCGTCGATGTATCTCTGCTCACCGGCAAGCTGAAAATCAAGCTGGACAGTAATCCCGACGGCGCTCCCGTAATAGTCAACAGGGAAGAGGTTGCCGTTGTAAAGGACGGAAAATATCAGGGAGTGTCGAAAAAAGAAGAGGAGCTTTTAAAGCATCTTGAAAAAAATTAGCCTTGCCTAACTGCGTTTTATTCTTGCAAAATCAAAATATTATGTTATATTAAAGATAGATTTGATACGGGAGGTGTGTTACAGAATGGCATACAAGATTTCGGATGACTGCATTTCCTGCGGCGCTTGCGCAGGTGAATGCCCCGTCGGCGCTATTTCTGAGGGCGACGGTAAATTTGAGATCGATGCTGATACCTGCATCGAGTGCGGCGCTTGCGCGTCTGTTTGCCCTGTCGGTGCTCCTTCGGAGGACTGATCAAGTACATAAAATTACGGTCGCCCAAAGGCGACCGTTTTTTTTACTTGATTTTATTTATTTCCGTAACTTTCAAATGTTCGCCGCGGGCGGTGAATTTTATTTCATAATCCGAAAAAAGAAAGCCGTATTTTCTCTCCTCGCCGTGATAAGCGGGGCGGGGGTCGTCCGAGAGAACTTCTATAAGCTCGCGGCGTTTGCCTTCCTCGATTATTTCAAGCAGATTTTCGTCTATTTCAACGCTGATTTTGTGAGAGCTGTTTTCCTCGGCGTATCCGCCCGTTGCGTCCTCCACGCGGTCGGTATAGGGAATGTATGGCTTTATATCGTATATCGGCGTGCCGTTCATAAGGTCTGCCGAGCTTACCAAAAGCACAACGCCGTCATCTTTTGTTTTCTCAACTGCCTCCAGCTTAACGCAGGACAGACCTATGGGATTTGGGCGAAACGGCGAGCGCGAGGCGAATACACCGATTCGCTTGTTGCCGCCGAGCCTCGGCGGGCGCACGGTGGGGCTTTTATGCTCGCGTTCGTTCTCGGAAAATCCCCATATCAGCCATATGTGCGAAAACTGCTCTATTCCTCTCAATGCGTTTTCGTCCCTGAAATCCTTTTCAAAAACTATTTTCCCCGTGATCTCCTTTATCCTGCCGCTCTGGCGGGGAATTGCGAATTTTGTGGGAAAATCGTTGTATATTCTTGCAATAGGCGTAAGTTTCATATGTTTTTCACCATAAAAATGTGGGGGCAATGCTCGTCAAGATAAACATCGCCTTGCTCACAAAAGCCCGATTTTCTGTAAAATTCCTTAGCCCTGCATTGCGCGGAAAGCTCGCATCGCTTTGCGCCGAGTTTTTTTGCCTTTTCGCACATGGCGTCCACTATATCGCTGCCGAGATGAAGCCCTCTGTACTCGGGCAGCACGGCGATCCTGCCCAAATGATAGGATTTTCCGCCGTTTTCCGTAAACATACGCCCCGTTCCGGCTGCTGTGCCGTCAACATATAAAACGAAATGCAGCGCCGTTTTGTCGGTTTCGTCAAGCTCGTTTTGGAAGCCCTGCTCGTCAACAAAAACCTTGAAGCGTATATTTTTTGCCTCCTCGGGCAGATAATCATAGATTTTGATTTCGTTCATAATTGTCACCTTTATACACAAATACAAGTGCATTTTAGCATATAATGAATAAATATTCAATAATATGCTTGATTTTCCAATAATAATGTATTATAATTGCCTTACTATTTTAAAAGGAGTAATACATATGAAAAAATTTACAAAAGCGCTTGCGCTCGTTCTTTCGGCTCTTTTTGTTGTAGGATGCTTTGTTGCATGCTCCGGCGCAAAAACCGAAAAGGAAAAGCTCACTCTTGCCACCAGCGCAGATTTCCCGCCGTATGAATATGTTGACGGAGAGGATTATGCCGGTATAGATATCGAAATCGCAGGCAAGATCGCCGAAAAGCTCGGCCGTGAGCTTGTGGTTGAGAACACCGATTTCGATTCCGTTATCACTTCCGTAGCGACCGGAAAAGCCGATATGGGTATGGCGGGTCTCACCGTAACACCCAAGCGTCAGGAGAGCGTTGATTTCTCAACGAACTACGCAAAGGGCGTTCAGGCAGTTATCGTTAAAGAGGATTCTCCCATAAAGACCGTGGACGATCTCTATGCAGACGGCGTCACTTACAAGGTAGGCGCTCAGATCTCAACGACCGGCGCGATTTATTTCGGCGACGATATTGCCGATAATAAAACGACCTGCACTCTTGAGCAGTATCAGACCGGCGCGGAGGCGGTTGCTTCTCTTACAACAGGTAAGATAGACGCGGTTATCATTGATAACGAGCCCGCAAAATCCTTTGTTAATGCGAACGAAGGTCTTAAAATACTTGAAACAGAGTATTCCAATGAGGACTACGCAATAGCTTTTCCAAAGGATGCCGCTCTTAACGCCGATATAGATAAGGCGCTTACCGAGCTTATCAACGACGGAACAGTTCAGGCGATAATCGACAAATATATTCCCGCAGAATAATATCGGTAAAAGTATCGGGGGCGATTTATACCGCCCCCTGTTTTTATAACGGATAAAAGGAGGAATATAAATTTGGCTGAATGGCTCGATATGTTAAAATCCGAATTCATTCTTTGGCTTGAAAAAATAAAATCCGAATTTATACTTAATTTTATAGACGGCGACCGTTGGAAGCTGCTTGTCAAGGGTCTCGGAACTACTTTTGAGATTACTTTAGCCGCCGTTTTGCTGGGCATATTTCTCGGCGTTTTGGTGGCGATAATCCGCTCGTCTTACGATAAAAACAAAGAGCAACTGCGCGGCGCTTCAAAAGCTGTAATTTCATTTTTTAATTCCATTGCCAAAATATATCTTACGGTTATAAGAGGAACGCCGGTCGTAGTTCAGCTTTTGATAATGTATTATGTTATCTTTGCGTCATCGAACAACAAGCTGCTCGTCGCGATACTTTCGTTCGGCATAAATTCCGGCGCGTATGTTGCCGAGATCTTTCGTTCGGGGATCATGTCCGTTGATTCCGGTCAGCTTGAGGCGGGCAGAGCGCTCGGGCTCAATTACGCGCAAAGTATGGTGCATATCGTTATTCCGCAGGCGTTTAAAAATGTTCTTCCCGCGCTTGCGAATGAGCTCATCGTTTTGCTGAAAGAAACCTCCGTTTCGGGTTATGTTGCCATGACGGACCTTACACGGGCGGGAAATATCATCAGAGGCGTTACATTCAGCGCATTTATGCCGCTCATAGCTGTCGCGCTCATTTATCTTGCCGTGGTAATGATACTTACAAAGCTTGTGTCTTTGCTTGAAAGGAGGCTGAGAGCAAGTGACCACTGATGCGTTTGTTTCCGTTAAAGGATTGAAAAAAACTTTTGGGGAAAACGAGGTTTTAAAAGGAATAGATTATGAGATCGCCAAGGGCGATAAAATCGTTGTTATCGGTCCGTCGGGCTCGGGTAAATCAACATTCCTGCGCTGTCTTAATCTTCTTGAAACGCCCACCGAGGGCGAAATATGGTTTGACGGGCAGCTCATAACCGATAAAAAGGCGGACATCAATGAGATACGCAAGCATATGGGAATGGTTTTCCAGCATTTCAATCTGTTCAACAACCTCACTATTCAAAAAAATATAACGCTGGCTCCCGTAAAGCTCAAAATAATGAGCAAGGAGGAGGCAAACGAAAACGCTCTGCGCCTTTTGAAAATGGTGGGGCTGGAGGATAAGGCGGACGCGTATCCGAGCTCTCTTTCGGGCGGGCAGAAGCAGAGGGCGGCGATAGTGCGCTCTCTTGCGATGAATCCAAAGGTGATGCTTTTTGACGAGCCCACCTCAGCCCTTGATCCCGAAATGGTGGGCGAAGTGCTTCAGGTAATGAAGGACCTTGCCGCCAACGGAATGACGATGATAGTCGTCACCCACGAAATGGGCTTCGCCCGCGAGGTTGCTTCAAGAGTTGTATTCATTGACCAAGGCGTTATTCAGGAGGAAAATGAGCCGAAAGAGTTTTTCGCTAATCCAAAAAACGCGAGACTCAAAGATTTCCTCTCAAAAGTTTTGTGATTTTTTCAAAAAATATAAAATAAAAAAATAAACGGGTGTAAAGCATTATTGCTTTACACCCGCTGCTTTGCTTTTCAGGCGGCGTCGCCGATCGTCTTTTCAATATAGGGTGAAACCTCTTCCATCGGAATTTGAAGCACCAGCGCGATTTCGCCGTGAATTATACTCTCCGCCTGCCTAAAAAATTTTTCGTCATAAACGGAAAGACTTTTGCCCTCCAGTTCAAGCTCTTTTCTGCGCAGGTAAAGTGTTTTCATCAGAGCAACAAGGTCGTCCCTGTCGGCTTTGCTGATAATTTTCTTATATTCCTCGCGGCGTATTTTCACATTTTCTATCCAAAGACTTTCGCGCTTTGGAATGGATTTTATAAGCTCAATTATTTCCTCGGAGGAGAGCATCCTTTTCATTTTGGAAACAAGCAGCTCATTGTCAACGGGTACAAAAATAGTTTCTCTTTTGTCAAAAACAGGCGAGAGAATATAATATATTTTTTCGCTGCCGCCGAATTTTTGCGCTTTTATGTCGGTTATTCTGCAAGCCCCGTTTCTTCCGTAAACGAAGAGCTCACCGATGCTGTACATAATAATACCCCCGAAATATTATTACCTTATTTGGAATAAAATATGCAAAACACAAGCATAATTCTACCCACCGATTAAATTGTATCACAAAATCGGCGAAAATGTAAGTATTTTTTTATAATAAATTTTAACTAAATGTTAATTTTACAGGGATTTAACATTGAAAGTGTTTTTGCAATGCGGGCAAACCACGGTGTGAGAGCCCTTTATTTTCTTCAGCCTCAAAACGCTTTTGCATTTGGGGCATTTTCTGAAAATGTGAGTTTTTCTGAATTTCCACCTGTCCTTCAAAATTCTGAAGCGTTTTTTAAAACCGTTTTCAAAAGTGAGCCATTTTTCGTTTTCGGCTCTTCTTTTCTCGATGTTTTTTGAAAATACACGGTAAAGCGAAAAGATAAACACCGCGAGGGCTATGGCGAAAATCGTGTAATATATCCACTCGTCTGCCGCTCTTGAAACGGCGGCGGTGATAAGAAGCAATATGAGATAGAACCACGAAAGAACTCTGTAAAGACGATCCGCGCCGTATCTTCCCTGCATAAAGCGCCGGAATTTTACGCCGAGCGTTTTAAAAAAATTTTTCAATTATCTCACCTTCTTTAGCTGTTGAAAATTTCGCCGCTGCTGTTGCCGAAATAATCTTCCGCATCCGAGCCGCTTTCGCTGTATGAGGTAGGGGATTTGCTTTGATCGCGGCTTGAGGGAACGCCGTAAAAAAACCACGAGGCAAACATGATGATAAACCGTATAACGAGTATTATGATAATAAATTTGAGAAATCTTGAAATGCAGCCCCTGCCGCCGTAAAAAGTGTATTCGGTCTGCGGCTCTTCTTCATAATCCGTATAATCCGAGAAGCTGCCGAATGGCGAATAACCGTTTGGTCTCACTCCGTTTCGTATTTTGGAGTAAACCGTTTGATAGGTGATGTTGCCCGGCTCCATGGCGCATGCCTGCTGAATGTGGGAAAGGGCGATACGGCTGTTGCCGAGCCCCATATTTGCGATGGCGGAAAGATAGTACCATTGGGCGTTTCTGTCCTCAATATTGCCGAGAACATTGAGCGCTTGGGCAAACTGCCTGTTGTTGATGAATTGCGCCGCGGAGGTAAAATAATCGGGGGATGAGCCCGAGGCGTTTCGCCTGCGCCTGTAGTATTCGTATGAATTTTGAGCGCCGTAAGAGGCGCCGTAGGAATTTGAGTTTTTAATTTGGTCGTACGCGGCGTTTATCTGCGCCATTTTTTCAGCCGCTTGCGGGTCATCCTTATTTAAATCGGGGTGATATTTCTTTGCCAGCTTTTTGTAAGCGGCGGCGCACACCTCTTCCGATGAACCGTCGGGAACTCCCAAAACCTTGTACGGATCAGTTATCATTTATCTTCCTTCAAGCCGTTATTTTACTCTGTATTTTTTTATAGCACGAAAATATGATTTAATTGTTAATAAATCAATAAAGAATAATTAAATATATTGCTTGAAATAAGTCGTTTTCTTTGGTAATATATATTTATTAAATGAAACGGAGGTAATTTATGGATTTCTTTCTTATGACCTTAGGCGATTCGATAGACAAGATTTTTTATAATTTTGACTACGCCATTTTCAAATTTTTCGGCTCGATTCAGTGCGGTTTTCTCACTTTCGTTGCCAAAATATTCACTGCCTTCGGCGACGAGGCATTTGTCATTCCCATGGCAATACTCGGTCTCGCTCTGATGTTTTTCAAGAAAACAAGAAAATACGGCATAACTCTTGTTTTTGCGATAATCATAGGCACGCTCATAACAAATGTGGTAGTTAAGCCGATGGTGCTGAGAATAAGACCATACAATACGCTTCAGGGCGATACGGCATTCTGGGGCTGGTACAAAGAGGCAGGCATGCTGAGCGAGTCCGATTATTCATTCCCCAGCGGTCACACTACAGCCGCCTTTGAGATAGCAACGGCTCTCTTCCTCACTTTCCGAAGCGAGGGCAAAAAGAAGATTAGCTGGGTGTTCCCTGTAATAGCCATATGCACAATGGGCAGCCGCGTTTACTTAATGGTACACTATCCCACGGATGTTCTCTGCGGTCTCATCGTCGGCACTGTTGCGGGCGTAATAGCTTTCTTCCTTATGAAGCTCTGCATTATGCTCATTGAAAAGGTCAAATTCCTTAATTTCATTGACGATATAGACCTCGCCAAGGTAAAGTTTTTGAATTGGACTTCGGGAGTCGGCGGAGCGATACTTATCGCCTGCATAGTGTGCGGAATTTTCCTCGGCTCGTTTGTGCCGTCATTCTTTGAGGGCGGAGACGCGAAACGCTGCGAGTATGTCGGCGAATACGACTGCCAGAACGAGGCAAGGGTAGATGATGAGAAATACCCGCCGATAGACGGCAAGGAATATTGCAAGATACATTGGAAACAGCTTCAGGGCATTGAGGAATAAACTCGCTATATATCAAAAACGCACCGCGAAAGCAAGCGGTGCGTTTTGTTATTTCACTTTATTCAGATATTCTCTTGTTTTTTCAAGAAAAATATCCATTTCCGCGTCTGTTCCCACGGTTATGCGAACATAATTGCTTATCCTCGGTAAATCAAAATACCGTATGAATACCTTTTGAGATTTCAGCCATTCAAAATAATCCTTCATATTTGCGCTTTTGTGGGTGGTGAATATGAAATTCGTCTGCGATTCAAGCGGAAGAAAATCAAGGGCTTTGAGCTCTTTTATAACTCGCTCGCGCGTAGCAATGACCTTTGCGGTGGTTGAATTGAAATAATCCCTGTCCTTTATCGCCGCCGTGCCCGCCGCCATTGATATGCTGTCCACAGTATAGCTGTTGTAGGAATTTTTGACCGCCTCAAGCACCGAAATAAGCGTCTTGCCGCCTACGGCATAGCCGATACGAAGCCCCGCGAGGCTCCTGCTTTTTGAAAAAGTGCCTGTCACAATAAGGTTTTCGTATTTCTTCGTAAGCTCAACGCAGGAATAGCCGCCGAAATCAACATACGCCTCGTCGATCATCACAACGCAGTCACGGTTATATTCGATCAGCTTTTCAATGAAATCCCGTCCCTCGCCGAGTGAAGTGGGGGCGTTTGGATTAGGTATCACCACGCCGCCGTTTTCTGCTTTGTAATCATTAACATTTATGCGAAAATCGTCTTTAAGCGGAAAACAGACGAACGGAATATCAAAGAGCCTGCACCACACCGGGTAAAAGCTGTAGGTTATATCGGGGAAAGCGATGGGCTTTTTCCCGTTGAAAAACGCTTGAAAACACAACGCGAGCACATCGTCCGACCCGTTGCCGAGAAAAATATTTTCGGGCAGAACTCCGTAAAATTCCGCCAAAGCCCGCTTAAACGCCGCGGCGTTCGCGTCGGGGTAAAACCGCAGATTTTCGCTTTTAAATTCCCTTATCGCCTTTATCGCCTCCGGCGACGGGGGATAGGGGTTTTCGTTGGCGTTTATTTTTACTATATCCCTGTCCTTGCTCTGCTCGCCCGGCACATAGGGCTCAATATTCCTTAAATTCTCTTTCCACTTATCCATATTCGCTTACCTCGCGGTATATTTTAGCACATTAAAGTATTTATAGCAAGAATATTTAAAAATGATACTTATTTTTTTCTTCCCGCCGCGCTTGTGCTGAGTGCGGCATAATGTTATAATTAAATCAATAAATAAAATGAAGCGGCGGTATGGCGCGGCTTGAAGAGGAATTTATATCAGGTTTGGCGTTTTACTCAATATTTTGAAAGAAATAATCATTCCAAAAATTTAAAAATCGTTTGGCGGTGGGAATATGTCATTAAAATTCAATGAAAACGGCGTTTTCAGAATAATGCAGATAGCCGATGTGCAGGACGGCGCGAAAATAAGCCCCGATACTCTGAATTTGATAAATGCCGCGCTGGATAGGGAAAAGCCGGATCTCGTCGTCTTTTCGGGCGACCAGATTTGGGGGCGCAGTCATTTTAAAGGCAACGCGGCGAGAGTGGAAAAAGCCTTGTGTGAAATTACACAGCCCGTGACCTCGCGGAATATTCCGTTTACTGTCTGTTTCGGAAATCACGACAGGCAGGTAGGTCTTTCAAATAAAGAGCAGTTTGAAATCTATAAAAAGATGGACGGCTTTATAGGCGAGGATACGCAGGGGATAGACGGCTGCGCTAATCATGTGCTTGAGATCACGCAAGAGGGCGCGGTGAAATACCTTGTTTATCTTATAGACAGCAACACAAGCCTTTCCGTAGGCTATGACAATGTTCATAAAAACCAGATAGAATGGTACAGAAAAACGCGCGATGAGTATGAAAGAAAAAACGGCGCGGTAATACCGTCGGTCGTTATTCAGCATATACCCGTTCCCGAGGTTATGCGCCTGCTCAAAGAGGTCAAAAAAAGCGAAAAAGGAGCTGTTCAGGGCTTTCGCAACCACGCGGGCAAATGGTATGTGCTAAATAGGGATATGGTGAATGAAAGAGACTTTATGAGGGAATCCCCCGCCGACCCGATGGAAAACAGCGGAGAATTTGACGCTATGACGGAAAAGGGAGATGTGAGGGGGATCTATTTCGGCCACGACCACAACAATTCCTTTAACGGCAAAGTAAACGGAGTGGATCTGGGCTACACGCAGGGCGCGGGCTTTCATGTTTACGGGCCGGGGCTTGACAGAGGCGTGAGAATGATCGAGCTTCACGCCGACGGCGCTTTGAATACATACGATATTCGATATCGGGATATTATCGGGAAAAAGGTTAAGGAAAAACTGCGTTTTGCTGTTTTGCAGATAATGCCCACAAATGTTTACGACGCGATACACAGGGCTGTGAAGCTTATCGCGGCGGTTTTGGGTATAGTTGCCGCTGTTTTGCTTATAATTTTCCTTGCAAAATAATCATTAGGCGCATTGACTAAATTAGATTTATGATTTATAATAAAATTTAGAATGTTTTAATAAAACATTTAATAAATTTTGCGAGGAGTAAAAATGGAACAAAAGAAATACTTAACTATGCGTGAAAGGATATGCTTCACCGTGGGTGCTTTCGGGCGTTCGGGTATATATACCCTTATGTCTATGTTCACACTCGTATTCTTTCAAAACGGCGCAGGTCTATCCCTTTCGCAGGGCACAACAATAATACTTATAGGCAGAATTTTTGACGCTGTCAACGATCCTGTAATGGGTATGATAGTAGACCGCACCAAATCAAAATGGGGCAAAATGAGACCCTATTTGCTCTATTCACCCGTACCGATCGCCATATGCACGGTGCTTCTTTTCACCGCTCCGTTTGCGGACGGCTCAACGGCGGCTTTTGTGTGGGCCCTTGTTACATACATTCTCTGGGGCGTAGCGTTCACGATTCAGGATGTTCCTTTCTGGGGTCTTTCGTCTGTTGTAACCCCGCTTGAAAGTGAAAGAACTTCCTTTATTTCTACGGCAAGGCTCGGCTCCACCTTCGGTGGGATCCTTCCCGCTCTGCTCATACCGATTCTTTATCAAAGCAATTTGGGCTACACAACGGGCTTCTTTGTAGGCGCGCTCATTTTTGCCGTTCTCGGCTGTGGGCTTTCGATTCTCATCTTCTTCGTTTCAAGAGAAAGAGTCCCCAAGATGGATCACACGCCGTCTTTCAAAGAGACTTTCGTCGTTCTCGGCAAGGATAAACTGCTGATAATCGTAATATTCGCGTCTATCCTCGGCTCAACTATGGTAACGGCAAACCAGTGCGCGGACTATATCGGCAACTATCTGATAATTCAGAATTACACCGATTTCAGCAAGATATTTGCAGACGCCGCCCAAACTACGCTTGTTCCGAATGTTGACGCCGCCGCGGCTTACAGCTTCCCATATGCGTTCACTATCCCGCGCGGCACTATCGTAACTACTTTGACAATTGCGATAGGCGTAGGTATGGTGCCCGCCATGGCGATATTCCCGATGCTCAGAAAGAAGTTTTCGCTCAAGCAGATATATATCGGCTCGGCGATATTCGGCCTTATCGTTCACGCGCTGTGCTATGTTATTTTCTCAATGAATATCACAAATATAAACATCTTCCTGCTTTGGATATTCCTTTTCCTTATGGGCATTCCGCTTGGAATTTACAATGTTATCACCTATGCGCTTATTGCCGACGCGGTAGACTATATGGAATGGAAAACGGGCGAAAGGCACGAGGGCGTTTGCTTCTCGTTCCAAACCTTCCTTTCAAAGGTCAACGCCGCCGTGGCAACCTTCGTTTTCGGTCAGATCCTCGGAACTACCGATTTCAGGGCTGTTAACAAAGATCTTGTTGACGGCGCGGGAAGGCAGATATTCTATCAACAGTCCGAAAGAACTCAGATAATGCTGCTTGCGCTTGTAACGATAGTTCCCGCCGTGGGCTTCCTGCTTACGATAATCCCGATGTTCTTCAACGACTATACGGGCAAGGTAAAGGAAAACGCGCAGAAAGAGCTTGAGGCGGCGCGCACCGCAAAAATGGCAAACGCCGAAGCGGAGCAGGCTACTGAAGCCGAATAATAAAAAATGGCGGGAAAGCGCCGATTTCGGGCAGTTCTCCCTATCGGGCGAAAGCCAAAATTAAGCAAATAAAAGGCGGAGGTTTGACCTCCGCTTTTTTGACTGCAACTGTATTAAGTTAAAAATATGTTTCCCGCTCGTTTTCCGCGATATATCAATGCTGATTTCTTGTCGGTATAATACCGCTGCCTTAGCGGTTGTTCGGTCATAGCGGAGTTTACTTTGCACGGTTATTCCTCTATTCCCAAAACTTCGCTTGCCTCGCCGCTTTCGAGCGTTTCAACATTTCTGAGATTTTTCTGTATTATTTCATTTCTGTGATATGCTTCGTCAAGCGTTTTGCCCGCATCGTCAACCTTTTTTCTTGCCTTTTGCAAAAGGTCGCCGAATATATCGTATTGCTTTTTTGCCGCGCCGAGTATCTTGCGTACCTCGTCGGCTTTTTTGTTTATCGCCATAGTCCTAAAACCCATTGAAAGCGAATTGAGAAGCGCCGTTATCGTGCTCGGTCCTGCCACCATAATGCCTTCGCTCTGCAATCTTTCCGTAATGCCGTTTTTGCTGGAGGCTATCTCGGCGTAAAGCCCCTCTGTTGCAAGATAGAGAATGGCAAAGGGCGTGGTTTCGGGCGAGCTTATGTATTGCTTTATAAGCTTGCCCTCGTCAAGAACTCTGCGTTCAAGCGCCTTTTTTGCCGCCTCAAGCGCTTCAAGATCTCCCGCGTCGGAAGCGGCGGAAAGGCGGGCGTAGTCCTCCATCGGGAATTTGGAGTCGATGGGCAGATAAGTAATGCTGTCGTCGTCCTGGTTAGGTATTCTAACGGCAAACTCAACTCTGCCGCTGTATTTGGGATTTGTCTGCACATTTGTATCATACATTCCGCTTATTGTCTCGTCAAGAATGTTGCCGAGCTGTACCTCAGCCCAAGTGCCCCTTGCTTTTACATTCGTGAGAATGCGGTTGAGCCCTTTGACATTGTCCGTAACCCCTGTGGAAAGCTCCTTCATTTCCCCGAGGCTCTTATATACATTTTCAAGCTGCTCCGAAACGGTTTTGAAGGAGGAGTTGAGCCGTTGGTTGAGCGTTTCAGTCAGCTTCTCGTCAACCGTTTTACGCATTTCTTCAAGCTTTTTCTCGTTGCTTTCCTGCATAAGCGCGATTGATTCATTTACCCTGCGGGTCTGCTTTTCCGCGTTTTCGTCAACGGTTTTGCGCATTTCATCAAGCTTTTTTTCGTTGCCGTCGCGCATAGAGCTAATGCCGTCGCTGATGGATTTGTTGATTTGCATCATTTGCTCATAGTTTTTTTCAATGATTTTCTGCATATTGCCCGAAACTTCGCGCGTGAGCTGCTGCACGCCGTCCGAAACTCCGCGCACCGCCTCCTGCGTCTGTTTGGCGTGCATATCCGTTTTTTGATCTAGCAAATCAATGGCGGAATCTCTCTTTGGCTTGTTTTTGGCGGTGAGAATTATGCCGACAACAGCCAAAATGATGAGAACTCCCAGCAAAATAATGATGTAAATTTCCATTTTTTTACCTCCTTGGGTTTGCTTAGGTCATTATACCGCTGCTTTGGCGGTCATTATACCAAAGTGCGAAGCGCATTGATATAATCAGCCATCGCCCGTTGACGCAAAGCGGCAACGCAGGCGGGCAATATAAATTTGTATAATAACCGCTGCTTTAGCGGTTATTATACCAAAGTGCAAAGCACATTGGTATAATCAGCCATCGCCCGTTGACGCAAAGCGGCAACGCAGGCGGGCAATATAAATTTGTATAATAACCGCTGCTTTAGCGGTTATTATACCATAAAATCCGACGCAATTCAATTGCTACCGAGATCAAGTACTAAAAAGTGTACCTCAAAGCACAAAATATTGTTTCTCGCCCCTTCGGAAATCCTAATTTGATTACAAAAAATCGCCCTGACGCTACAAATATTCAGGGCGGTTTTATTATATGATATTTGGCGCAGCAGGCGTTTTATCGTTCCGCTGCTTATTTGATTATGTTAAAGCGTTCTCGATTTTATAATCAATTATTTCTTTTCCCTTTTTTAGGGCTCTGAAATCTCGCTATACTTTTTTTCAAAAAATATTTACATTTTAAGCAATGCGCATTGCTGATTTTATGGGATTTTTAAGCGGGGAGCAGGGCTGTTTTTGACAAAAAAAGGCGCAAAAAAGGGTGAAAATTGATAGAAATTTGCAAAAAATTTGACTTTTCAACACCCGATTAGCCCGCTCCGTTAAGCCAAAAAATAGGGCAAAATTTTGATATACATTTTGATATACATTTGCCCGTAAAATTGCGTAAAACGGCGTAAAAATGCACTTGTTGAGAGGGTAACAAAAAAGCCCCAAAAACCGCATAACCAAGCGGAATTTGGGGCTATTTCTATGGTCTGCCCGAAGGGACTCGAACCCCCAATCTTTTGAATCGGAATCAAAGGCATTAGCCATTGTGCTACGGGCAGATATGTGAACAAATTGTCAAAAATAATTTTACTACCTTAATGCTATTGTTGTCAATCAATTTTTGTGCTATAATAGCTGTAACGCGATGAACAATGTATTCGCGTTTGCAAAATTTTTTAATCGCCGCCATTCGGCAAAATCATTAAGGAGAAAATGAATGCTCAATCTGATACCAAAGCCCCAATCCTGCAAAGAGGGCAACGGCACATTTACTTTTGGCAAAAACGCCGCCGTCTATACCGAAATAGAACTTCCGCTTCTCAATATGCCGACGGGGGACGACCCCGCGCTGAGAATAATCAAGGACGATACGCTTGGCAGGGAAGAATACAGCCTGAAGGTGGACGGCGACGGAGTTCTTATAAAAGCCTCCTGCGCGAACGGGGCATATTACGCGCTCCAGTCCGTTCGTATGCTCGGCAGGTTTGACGAGGGAAAAAATGAGATCCCGTTTGTTGAGATTTTTGACAGGCCGCAATACGGCTGGCGCGGTGTCAGCCTTGATGAGGCACGGCATTTTTTCGGCAAGACCTATGTAAAAAAGCTCATAGGCGAAATGTTCAGGCTAAAGCTGAATGTGCTTCACTGGCATCTTTCGGACGATTCGGGCTGGAGGATAGAGATAAAGAAATATCCTCTTTTGACCGAGGTGGGCTCTAAGCGCGCCTATACTCAAATCGACGGCTGGAGCACTGACCATATCGACGGCAAGCCACACAGCGGTTTTTATACACAAGAAGATATTAAAGAGATAGTAGCATACGCGGCACAGAGATGCGTTTCAATAATCCCCGAAATAGATGTGCCCGCCCATTTCGCGGCAGGGCTCGCGGCTTATCCTCAAATGGCATGCCGAAATCTGCAAAGGGATGTTATGGGATTTTTCGGAGACAAGATCCCGTTTGCAAAGGGAATGAAGGACTGGAACAGACCTCTTTGTATGGGCAAGGAGGAAGTTTTCGGCTTTATAACCGATATTTACGATGAGATATGCGAGCTGTTTCCGTTTGAATATTTCCATATCGGCGGCGACGAATGCGATGTGACGGAGTGGAAAACATGCCCCGACTGTCAGCGGGTGATGAAAGAAAAGGGCTTTAAAAACGAGCGCCAACTTCAGCTTATGCTTACGGACAGACTTTGCAAATATTTCAAAGAAAAAGGAAAATCGGTAGTCGGCTGGAATGAAATACTCCGTGAGGACGGTATAGATAAATCCGCCGTCGCTCAATATTGGGAGCAAAAGCGCGACAGAAAGGTTGAACGGCATGTAAACAGCGGCGGCAGGATAATTATGAGCAATCATCAGTCCTTTTATTTCGACCACCCCTATTCTATCAGAACGCTGAAAGCTACATATTCATTCTCACCTTACAGATACGGCGTGAACAAGGCAAATATCGGCAATGTATTGGGAATAGAGGCTGAAATGTGGACCGAATGGATCGCCACCGAGGAAAAGCTCGACTTTATGTACCACCCCCGTATGGAGGCGCTTTCGGAGGTCGCGTGGACAGATGAAAAACACAGAAACTTTAAGGATTTTGTTGCCCGCCTTGATTCCTACAAGAGCATATACAAGGCTCTCGGCATAAATTACGCGGTGGATAAGATTTCAATGCCGAAAAATCCCCTCAGGAGCGCCAAAATCACAAAGCTTTTCTATAACGGAGACACTGATTTTGAACTAAAACAAAATGAAATGCTCTATGAAAAAGGAAACAGATAATCAATTGTTGCACGATTTCGCTCTATAAAACCTCAGCTAATCAAACAAAACGAAATGGCTTCGTTCTCGATAAAATCAAATCGGAAAGGTGTGCGGTAAAATGAAAATTAAAGATTTTCCCGTCGCGGTAATTAAGGAAAATGTGGATTACGCGGTTAGGGAGATAACAAGCGTAATAAAAAAATACGGTCCCCGTGAGTCGGCAAGCGATAATTGCTTCGCGGCTCAGAAGCATCTTAAAAAGGAGCTTGACCAGTTCTGCGACGAATCACATTTTGAGGAATACGACATTGCACCAAAGGCGTTTCTTCATTTCACAAAAACGATTTCGGTGGCGGTGATAGTCGCTGTCGTTGCGGGCTTTGTGCTGTCGATGACGGGCGTTATCCCATTTACCGTTTCACATATCATAGTAGCGGTGACCGCTATCGTCTGCCTGTTCGTGACGGTTATGGAATTTCTGCTTTACAAGCAATTTGCAGATGTGTTCTACAAAAAGAAAAAAGGCCACAACCTTATCGCCTCAAGAAAGCCGAAGGGCGAAATCAAGAAAAGAATAATTATCTGCGGCCATATAGACGCTGCATATGAATGGCGTCATCTCTATTATGCCAAGGGCAAGTATCCGTTTTTCGGAATTACCGTGGCGGGCTCAGTCGGCTCGGCTTTGATTTCAATAATAATCGCCGTTATTTGTGTTTTCGCCGGCAACGGAAATATGGGCGCGTTCGGCGAATTTATGCTGAATTATTCCTATTATTTTCATTTTGTTACCGCGTTTTTCCTGCTCACGCTTTACCCCTATATCAATTTTAAGATTATTTCTCCGGGCGCGAACGATAATCTCACAGGCACTTATGCCGCCGCATGCGCTGTTCGTATGCTTGATATGGCGGGTGTTGAGCTTGAAAACACTGAGGTCGTTGCTATGATAAATGACGGCGAGGAGGCGGGTCTGCGCGCCACAAAGGCTTACGCCAAGGCACACAGAGATGAGCTGACCGACGACAGGGTGGAAACCGCCGTTTTATGCTGTGATACCCTTACCGATTTTGAATATCTCAATGTTTATTCAAAGGATATGACGGGATTGGTTAAAAACGACCCCGAGTTTTCACGCCTTGTGCTTGACAGCGCAAAGGAAGCGGGCTTTGAAAACACCAAATTCGCCAGCGTATTTTTCGGCTCGTCTGACGCGGCGGCGTTCTCGCAGGAGGGCGTAACCGCCACCTGCCTTGCCGCTATGGACCCAAAGCCTGCCGATTATTACCACAACCGGCGTGATAATTATGACAGGCTCGTTCCCTCAACAATAGAGGCGGGATTTAAAATCATCATCGCGTCTATCCTCAATTTCGATGAAAAGGGCAAAGAATAAAAGCTTAATCAAAAAAGAGATCCCGCAGCTTCTCGTTATGCTGCGGGATTTTACTGTCTGCGACAAAGTAAACCCCCTGTTCTACAGGGGGTAAAAAAATAGCTTATAGCGAGGAGTGAAGTAGACAAGAAAAAAGCTCCTTGGTATAGTAGAAAAGGTTTGCCGACCAAACAACTAAAATATCAAGGAGGTCTTAATCGTGAAAGAAAAAGACATAAGTAGTTTAGACCATACAAGCTGGAGATGTCAATACCATATAGTGTTTGCTCCCAAATATCGTAGACAGGTAATATACCGAGAAATCAAGGTGGATATTGGAAAAATCCTTAGGAAATT
>CANQJS010000015.1 GCA_947624285.1 uncultured Clostridia bacterium
GGTGAGGCGGGTACTGTTGCGAAGCAACGGTCGCCGAGCCAAAAGTATGCGAGGCAAAGCCGAAGCAGACGGCAAGCCCATCCCCCGCACCAAAAATCCGAGATGCAAAAGCGTCTCGGATTTTTTTATAATGATGGGACTTGAACCCGAGAGGGTCTGAGCGTAAGAAAACGATTCGGTGAATCGTTTTTAGCGAGGAGCGGTGAGGCGGGTACTGTTGCGAAGCAACGGTCGCCGAGCCAAAAGTATGCGAGGCAAAGCCGAAGCAGACGGCAAGCCCATCCCCCGCACCAAAAATCCGAGATGCGTTGCGTCTCGGATTTTTTAATAATTTCTGCTTTCTATGTTATTAGAAGATTTCTAAATTCTTTTGGTGTTTTACCAACAATTCTTTTAAAGGTTTCAGAAAAATAGCTGCTGCCGGAAAAACCACAGTCCTGAGCTATTTCGGATATAGGTTTATAAGTGTATTTTAAAAGCTGAGTTGCTTTGCTGATTCTGTAATTTGTTAAATACTCGATCGGTGTTGCTTTGGTATAACTTTTAAAAATTGAAATACAGCTGTTGTTACAAATGTTTGCACTCTTAGCTATGTCGGAGAGTGCAATTTTTTCCGCATAATTACTTGCAATAAAGTTTATCATTGCTTTTATATTTGAAAAGTTTTGCCGCTTCGGTATTATTTTAGGCGACTTATCAATAACCGAATATAGGCTTGCTGCAATAGCGAAAAGGTATTGCTGCACATCAAGATAGAAGTTTTTAGCATTTTGCAGTTTTTTATTATAAATTTCAATAAGTGTATTTGTTATTTTTGCTTCATCTTTACCGTCTTTCAAAATTAGATATTGATGACTGTCATTTGTGATCTGGGAAATAAAGTTTCTCTCAATATATGGATTTGTGCAAAACAGTGACGGGTGAACAAGTATGCAAATATAATAACAGTCCTCCTTTGTATCGGAAAATCCAAAATGAATATGGTTTGAATTAACAAACAGACTTTCGCCTTTTGAAATTTCAATCGTTTCAGCATTTATGCTGTATTTCATTTTACCGTCAAGCACGGCAACAAATTCCCAATCACTGTGATAATGAGCTTTAAAAGTGTAGTTTTTGAGCGAAGATAAATTGCCGTCTCTGATATACAACGGTAACTCGGGTATATCGTATTCAACATCTTCACTGCCGTTTTCATCAATATTGTTAAAGTTAAAGTATTTCATTTCCATAATGTGATATTGTTATAAATCTTTATGATATATTGATATTTTATCAAGTAATTCTGTGATATTATTATATATGATAATACCTTTAATTTCAATAGGAGATTTAAAAATGTACAGCATAAGAAAATACAAACCGAGTGACAGAAATCAGCTCAGATACATTGCAATGGAAACTGCTTGGGACAGTTACAAGAAAAGTGATAAAAAAAGAGAAGCGGTCGCAATTATGTATAATGATTATTTTACAAAATATGAGAGCGATAATATATTTGTTGCCGCTGATGAAAATGATGTTCCTGTTGGTTATGTAATTTGCAGCACCGATTATGATTTGTTTGTTCAAAAAAACAATGAAGAATTTTTAAAAAAGGCTATGAGTTTGTATAAACCGATAGTTATAGTTCATATTATGTTGATGTTTGCCCTTAAGCAAATTGATTATAATCGCAGAGTTCATTTACATATTGATTTGCTGCCCGAGGCACAGCATCAGGGATTGGGCAGAAAGCTTCTTGATGAGCTTTCAAATCATTTATACAAAAACGGTTATGAATATATGGCGGTGTGCGGCGTTAACAAATATGCCGCCGGTTATAAGTTCTATATAAAATATGGTTTCGTAACCTACAAAAATCTTTTGTTCGGAAGAGCAACACTCGGAATATTTACAAAGGAGAAAAGCAATGGCTAAATACACATATAAAGAAATGGAACAGCGAAAAGCAGACGGGAAACTATTTACTGATACAACTAAAGGGCTTATAAAAGCTACATTTGTTAAACAGTTGGTTGGCAGATTTAATCGTTCATGGGCAATAAACATTCCAAAGCGTTATATTATTGAAAAACTTGTTTTCAAAAAATTCGGAACATCTTGGATTGAGCCGCCTTTTAATGTGTGTGTAGGTAAGAACACGAGCATTGGTAACGGTTGTTATTTCAATTTCAATACAACCTTTGTGGATGATGATAAAATTACAATTGGAAATCATGTGCTTTTTGGTCCCAATGTTACCGTGGTTACAACAGGTCATCCTGTTCACCCTGAACTCAGAGATAACGGTGCAGCTATGTATTGTGCACCTGTTGAGATAAAAAACGGTGCTTGGATTTGCAGCAATGTTGTTGTTCTTCCCGGAGTTACAATAGGTGAAAACAGTGTTATAGGCGCGGGATCGGTTGTAACGAAGGATATTCCCGACAATGTTATCGCTATGGGCTCTCCCTGCAAGGTTGTCAGAGAAATAAATGATAACGATAAAATCTTTTACTACAAGAACAGAACGATTGATTTCGGAAAATTATAAGACAATATAAAGATCGATAAAGTTAATAATTAAAAAAGCGGATTTTATTGTTGCCGAGCATCTCGGATTTTTTATAATGATGGGACTTGAACCCGAGAGGGTCTGAGCGTAAGAAAACGATTCGGCGAATCGTTTTTAGCGAGGAGTGGTGAGGCGGGTACTGTTGCGAAGCAACGGTCGCCGAGCCAAAAGTATGCGAGGCAAAGCCGAAGCAGACGGCAAGCCCATCCCGTCACACTGATACTGCGGGCGCGGTACGGTCGCCATTGTCTGCACCTTCCGCTTTTTCGGATCGCCCTGTGCCCGTGCCGTCCTCACCGTGCGGGCTGTGTGTGTCGTCATTATTTTTCTGCGATTTATTATTTGTGTAATCCCTGAGCAGCTTATATATCGTTGAGGTTATTGGCACGCCGATGAGCATACCCAAAATACCCATCAAAGAGCCGCCTACCGTTACGGCGGCGAGTACCCACACGCTCGGAAGCCCTATTGACGAGCCGACCACATGGGGAGCGATGAGGTTTGATTCTATAGTCTGCAAAATCAGAACAAATACAAGGAATATGATAGCCTTTTTAAATGATATGGAAAGTATCATAAATGCGCCGACAAATTCTCCGATATAAGATCCCACTATGGGAATGAGCGCCGTTATGCCCATCAAAACTCCTATCATTACCGCATATGGCAAGCCGAGTATCAGCATTCCGATTATGCACAGCACTCCCAAAATGGTTGCCTCAAGGCACTGCGCCACAATGTATTTGTGCAGGCTTTCGTCAAGAGTTTTCAGAACATAAGTGATTTTTTTGTAGAGGTTTGGGCGGGATGCGGTCTTTACAAGACGCTTGAATTGGCTTATTATCCTGTCTCTGTCAAACAGGAAGCAAACCGCGAAGAACAGACCGAGGAAAAAGCTGACTATAACCGAAACGGTGGAGGAAAGAAAATTGGTAACTCCCTTAGCCGCGCCGCCGAGACCCGATTCAAGCACCGAAGTCAGCTTTGTTATAATTTCGTTCCAGTCGATATTTTCCAAGGTTTCCTCTATATTTTCGGGAATGAGTTTCGCTATCTGCGGAATTGAAAGAAGCTGATCTATCGCCGCCGGCGCTTTTTCTATAAGCGTTGATATGCAGGTGACGAATTGGGGGATAACGAGAAATCCTATAAGCCCCACAAAAATAAGTATTGATAATATCGCGAAGATAAGGCACAGCGGCTTGCGCATTTTAAAGCTTTTTTTGGTAAAGAAATGCCTTTCGTAAAAAGCGACAAGAATGTTTATCAAATAGGCAAACGCCACGCCCGCTATTATGGGTATCAGAGCGTTGAACACCGTTTCGGGAATGCTGTACTTTATGCAATAGTAGCTGAGTAATGCAACAATAAACACGACAGCTCCGAAACGGATATATGATTTGGCATCCGACTTCATACAATGTTTCCTTTCAAACAATATTTAAATATAGTTTAATTATATATTCTTTTTAGTAAATTGTAAATAAACATTTGTAAAATACAAGTCTTGTCAAATTATTGACCGTTTTGTGTTGACAAATGGAAAATAAAGGCTATAATATATTTAGCACTCAAATAAAGAGAGTGCTAAATTTGAAACGGCAACAGATAAAAGGGTGGTTTTATGAGGAAAAAACAGTTTAAGGCGGAATCGAAAAAGCTTCTTGATATGATGATAAATTCGATTTATACCAACAGGGAAATTTTCATTCGCGAGCTTATTTCAAACGCGTCGGACGCGATAGACAAGCTCTATTTCAAATCGCTTACCGATGATTCGGTGGGTCTCGCAAAGGGCGATTTTGAGATTTTTGTTGATATAGATAAAGAATCCCGCACAATAACGGTAACAGATAACGGAATAGGAATGACGGGGGAGGAGCTGGAAAACAATCTCGGCACAATCGCCAAATCGGGCTCGTTTAATTTCAAAAACGATAACGGCGAGGCCGCTCCCGATGATATTGAGGTTATAGGTCAGTTCGGCGTTGGCTTCTATTCATCGTTTATGGTCGCTTCCAAGGTTGAGGTCGTTTCCAAGGCGTTCGGCGAAGATGTTGCCCACAGGTGGGTCTCCGAGGGCGCCGACGGCTATACAATCGAGGAATGCGAAAAGGACGAGGCGGGTACCGTTATCACCCTGCATATAAAGGAAGATACGGAAAACGACGATTACTCACAGTTCCTTGAGCAGTACAGGCTTTCATCGCTTATCAAAAAATACAGCGATTATATCCGCTATCCCATTAAAATGGCTATGACGAAGAGCGTGCCCGATGAGGAAAAAGAGGGAGAATATAAGGAGGAGACCGTTATTGAAACGCTCAACTCCATGATACCTCTTTGGCGCAAGAATAAGAACGAGCTAAAGGATGAGGATTACAACGAGTATTATAAAAGCAAGTTTTCCGATTTTGAGGATCCTCTTTTGTATATCCATTCCAAAACAGAGGGGCAGGCTACATTTGACGCTTTGATCTATATTCCGTCAAGAGCGCCTTACGATTATTATTCAAAGGAATATGAAAAGGGGCTTCAGCTTTACACAAACGGCGTGTTGATTATGGATAAGTGCTCCGATTTGGTGCCCGATTATTTCAGCTTTGTAAAGGGAATCGTGGACTCCGCCGACTTAAGTCTCAATATCAGCCGTGAAACGCTGCAGCAGGATCACCGCCTTAAAATAATAGCAAAGGCGATAGATAAAAAGATAAAATCCGAGCTTAAAAAGCTGCTTGTCAACGACAGGGAAAAATACGAAAAGTTCTTCAAAACCTTCGGCGTTCAGCTTAAATGGGGCATATATGCCAATTACGGCGCGGAAAAGGACGGGCTCAAGGATCTTATCCTTTTCAAATCCTCAAAAGACGACAAGTATATTACCCTAAAAGAATATGTTGACGCAATGGCGGACGGGCAGGATACTATCTACTACGCCTGCGGCGAGAACGAAACAAAAATATCCCTGCTGCCCCAGACGGAGGCCGTCAAAGCAAAGGGCTATGATGTGCTTTGCTTTACCGATGATGTGGATGAGTTTTCTGTTCAAATGCTTATGGAATATGAGGGCAAGAAGTTTGCGAACATATGCAAGGACGAGCTCAATCTCTCCTCCGAGGATGAAAAGAAGGCGCTCGATGAGAAAAACGAGGCGGCAAAGGATATGCTTGAGGAAATGAAGGGCTTTCTTGACGGCGAAGTTTACTCTGTAAAGTTTACGAACTCCATAGGAGCTCACGCGGTATGCCTTTCCGCCGAGGGCTATGTTTCGCTTGAAATGGCAAAGGTGCTCAGCAAAATGCCCGGCTCGGACGGTGAGATGAAGGCTCAGCTTGTGCTTGAGATCAATTCCGAGCATAAAATAAGCGAGAAGCTGTTTGAGCTTTTCGCAAAGGATAAGGAAAAATTGAAGGATTATACAAAGCTCCTCTATAATCAGGCGCGCCTTATCAGCGGCCTTGATATAGATAATCCCACGGAATTTGCCGATATGATAACACAGCTTATGTAAAGCAAGCCGCTCGGTTAGCCGAGCGGCTTTTGTTTGTCATTTTTCCGATATTTCTTTTTTTATTTCAAGCAATTCTTTTTCGTTTACATATGCCGAGAGCGCGCCGACCTGCGTTACCGCCTTGCCTCCCGTGATATTGCCGAATTCAATGCAGTCTTTAAGCGGATAATCATATAATAAGCCATAGACAAAGCCGGCAAGAAAAGCGTCTCCCGCGCCTGTGCTGTCAACATTTTTGTATCGGTCAAGGCTCGGGCAGAAAAAGAAGTCGTCGCCGTTTATTCCTATGCAGCCGTCCCTGTCCGTTTTGACTACCACCTTGTCAAAATACTTCTTCAGCGCGAACGCCGCGTCCTTTTCGCTTGATTTGCCTGTGATTTTCAGCGCCTCTTTGCGGTTTGGAGTAAAATAATCGGCAACGGTCAGCAGCTCATCGTATTTTTCAAATGAAAGCTCCTCATCCCAGCCTGTATCAAGCACCATTATCGTGCCCTGTGACTTCAGCTCTTTGTAAATATCTATAAATCCGCCTGCGCTCATAAGGCAGATTTTCGCCCCCTTTGCAATGCGGAAAAATTCCTCTTTTGCATTCTCGTCGGGATCGATTGAGCCTTTGCCGTAGGTAATAAAGCTTCTGTCATTTTTCAGGATTATTGCCGAGGTAATATTCAGCGGTATGCCGTTTCCTCTGTATAGATTAAGCGGCTCAACGCCGTTTTCGGCGTATTTTTTCCTCGCGAAATCGGAAAACATATCGCTCCCGAGCTCCGTTGCGATTTTCGTTTTGACCCCAAGCCTGCCGAGATTGATAAGAGTCGCGGGCAGACCTCCGCCGAGCTGCAGTGAAAACTTATCCGTGTAGATCTCCTCGCCCACATCGGGTATCTTCGGCATATTCTGATATAACAGGTCAATATTCGTTGCACCAGCGCCTACCACAAAAGGCATAATGAGCACCTCTTTCCAAAAAAGCGATATGTTTTTATTAAGTATATATTACTTTTCCTCTTTGTCTCAACAAAAAAATCTCTTTGTAATAAATTTGTAATTGACTTATATTGTGCTTTAATATATAATACAGTAAAATGAGAAAGGTAAGGGCTTGAAATGTCATTGCTTATAAAAAACGCCTTGGTGTTTATGGGCGGCAGATTTGAAAAATCAGATGTGTATATAGACGCTCCTTTTATTCGCACCGTCAGCCCCTCCATTCCCTCAAACAGAGCAGATCGTATTATCGACTGTAAGGATAAGTATTTTTTAATTCCGGGTTTTGCAGATGTTCATGTTCATCTTCGAGAGCCCGGTTTTTTTTATAAGGAAACTATAAAGTCGGGCACTGCCGCCGCCGCCAAAGCGGGCTACACGGCAGTTTGCACAATGCCTAATCTTGATCCTGTGCCGGATTGCCCCGAAAATCTGAAAGCGCAAACGGATATTATCAAAAAAGACGCGGCGATAGATGTATTTCCGTTCGGCACTATAACAAAGGGAAGAAAAGGCAAGGGCGAATGCGTTGATTTTTCTTCTCTAAAGAGCAAAGTTATAGGCTTTTCGGACGACGGAACGGGCGTTCAGAGCGAGGAGCTTATGCTTGAGGCAATGAAAAAATGCGCCGAGCTCGGCTGTATAATTTCTGCCCATTGCGAGGATAACGGGCTTTTGCGCGGCGGATATATTCACGACGGCGAATACTGCAAAGCCCACGGGCACAGAGGAATATGCAGCGAAAGCGAATGGAAACAGATAGAGCGAGATTGCGCTCTTGCCGAAAAAACGGGGTGCAGATACCATGTGTGCCATATTTCAACAAAGGAAAGCGTTGATATAATCAGAAAAGCAAAGGCAAGGGGAATTAAAGTCACCTGTGAAACAGCGCCTCATTACCTTACCTTGTGCGACGAGGATTTGAAAGAGGACGGCGCGTTCAAAATGAATCCGCCACTCAGGAGCAGAGAGGATATGCAGGCGCTTATCGAGGGCGTCAGGGACGGCACAATAGATGTTATCGCCACCGATCACGCGCCGCACAGCGTCGAGGAAAAGTCAAAGGGGCTTGAAAAAAGCGCCATGGGAATAGTCGGGCTTGAAACGGCGTTTCCCGTGCTTTACACAAAGCTCGTAAAAACAGGCGCGGTCACCCTTGAAAGGCTTGTTGAGATGATGAGCATTAAGCCCAGAGAAATTTTCGGCATAGAGGGCGGGGAGATAAAAGAGGGCTCGCCCGCAGACCTCTGCCTGCTTGACCTTGAACGGGAATGGACGGTCGACCCCGATAAATTCCTTTCTAAGGGCAGGGCAACGCCGTATAAAGGCGAACGACTGAACGGAAAAAATTTACTTACTTTACTGAGAGGAGAGATCGTTTATGAAGCCCTTTGATAAAAAAATCGTTCTTGAAAACGGCGCGGAATTTTACGGCTGGGGCTTCGGCGCCGATAAAGAAGCTGTAAATGAGCTTGTTTTCAACACCTCGATGGTAGGTTATCAGGAGATAATTTCAGACCCGTCCTATACCGACCAGATGGTGTGTATGACTTATCCTTTGATAGGAAACTACGGTATGACGGACGAGGACTACGAGACGAAAAACCCAACGATGGGCGGCTTGATTGTAAGGGAATACAACGATCTTCCGTCTAATTTCAGATATACGAAAACTCTTTCCGAGGTGCTGGACGAATACGGCATTCCGGGAATAAGCGGCGTTGACACAAGAAAAATCACAAGGATAATACGCGACGAGGGCAGCCAGAAAATCATAATCACCGATGCGGCTACACCTTATGATGTTGCGCTTGAAAAGGTGAAAGCATATAAAATACCCACAGATATGGTAAGCCGCGTAAGCTGCAAAAAGCGCTGGTATTCAAGAACGCCAAACCATAAATTCGATGTGGTCGCCATAGACTGCGGCATAAAGCTCAATATAGTGCGCAAGCTCAACGAAAAGGGCTGCAATGTTACCGTTGTGCCGTATAACACAACCGCCCGGGAAATTATGAATATGAATCCCGACGGGCTCTTTCTGTCAAACGGACCGGGAAATCCCGAAGATGTAACGCCAGTTATAAATGTTGTAAAGGAATTAAGGGGCAAGCTTCCGATTTTTGGAATATGCCTCGGTCATCAAATGATTTGCCTTGCTCTCGGAGCTAAAACATTTAAAATGAAATTCGGCCACAGGGGAGGCAATCATCCGGTTATGTGCCTTGAAACTGGAAAGATAGAAATAACCTCCCAAAACCATTCCTACGCGGTCGATATTTCATCGCTTGATAAAACAAATCTCACTCTTACCCACAAAAATCTGCTTGATAACACGGCGGAGGGCGTAAAATCTGATGAGGACAAGCTGTTTTCCGTGCAGTACCACCCCGAAAGCGCACCCGGTCCGCAGGACAGCGCCTATTTATTCGATAAATTCATTTCAATGATGGAAAAGGAGGCGGAGTGATATGCCTAAGCGCACTGATATACACAAAATTCTTGTGATCGGCTCAGGCCCCATTGTTATAGGTCAGGCGGCGGAGTTTGACTACTCGGGAACTCAGGCGTGCCTTTCCCTCAGGGAGGAGGGTTACGAGGTAGTCCTCATAAACTCAAATCCCGCCACGATAATGACGGATACGGATATTGCCGATAAGGTCTATATGGAGCCGCTCACCCTTGAATATGTGGCAAGGATAATCCGCCATGAGCGACCCGACGCGATACTGCCTTCGCTCGGCGGGCAGACGGGGCTTAATATTGCCGTTCAGCTCGCTAAAAAGGGCATACTCAAGGAATGTGATGTTGAGATACTCGGCACGCGGTTTGAGGCGATAGAAAGAGCGGAGGACAGGGAGCTTTTTAAGGAGCTTTGCGAAAAGCTCGGCGAGCCGGTTTTGCAGTCCGATATATGCAACAGCCTTGAAGAGGGGCTGAAAATCGCTGAAGAAATAGGATATCCTGTTGTTTTGCGCCCCGCCTTTACCCTAGGCGGAACGGGCGGCGGATTTGCCGATAACGAGGAGGAATGCCGCCTCATTCTCAAAAACGCCCTTGCTCTTTCGCCCGTGCATCAGGTGCTTGTAGAAAAAAGCATAAAGGGCTATAAGGAGATAGAATACGAAGTAATGCGCGACGCAAACGACACCGCCATTACTATCTGTAATATGGAAAATATCGACCCCGTGGGCATACATACGGGCGATTCGATAGTCGTCTGCCCCTCACAGACGCTTACAAATAAGGAATACCATATGCTCAGGGATTCCGCTCTGCGCATTATCAGAGAGCTCGAGATAGAGGGCGGCTGCAATGTTCAGTTTGCGCTCGACCCGCATTCATTTCAGTATTATCTCATCGAGGTAAACCCCCGCGTATCACGCTCCTCGGCGCTTGCGTCCAAGGCTTCGGGCTACCCGATAGCGAGGGTATCAGCCAAAATCGCCGTGGGTATGCGCCTTGACGAAATTCAAATTGCAAATACCCCGGCTTCGTTTGAGCCCACTCTCGACTATGTAGTCTCAAAAATCGCGAGATTTCCGTTTGATAAATTTGCCGATGCCAACAACAGCCTCAACACACAGATGAAAGCCACGGGCGAGGTTATGGCGATTGGCAGAACTATCGAGGAAAGCCTGCTCAAGGCGGTGCGTTCGCTTGAAACGGGCGTTTGCCACCTGTATCTTAAAAAGTTTGACAGCTACTCGGTGGACGAGCTTCTTGAATATATTAAAATCGGCACTGACGACAGGCTCTATGCCATCGCTCAGCTTATACGCCTTAACGCCGACCCCAACAGAATTTATAACGCCACAAAAATCGATATGTTCTTCATCGAAAAAATCAAGAACATAGTCGATTTTGAAAAAACACTCGGTGAAAACCCGATGAACAGGGAAGTCCTTTTTGAAGCAAAGAAAATGGGCATTTCGGATAAATTCATCGGAAAAGTCTGGGGCGTCAACGAAGCGCGGATATTCACCTTGAGAAAAGAATACGGGATTTTCCCGGTCTATAAAATGATAGACACCTGCGCGTCGGAATTTGATTCGTATGTTCCGTATTTCTATTCAACATATGAAGATGAAAACGAAAGCATAGTTTCGGATAAAAAGAAAATAGTCGTTCTCGGCTCAGGTCCTATAAGAATAGGGCAGGGCGTTGAATTCGATTATTCCACGGTTCACGCCATATGGTCGATAAGAGACGCCGGATATGAGGCGATAATAATAAATAATAACCCTGAGACCGTTTCCACCGATTACACCACATCGGACAAGCTCTATTTTGAGCCTCTCACAGTTGAAGATGTTATGAATGTAATCGAGCTGGAGCATCCCCTCGGCATAGTCGTTTCCCTCGGAGGGCAGACGGCAATAAACCTTGCGATGCCGCTTGACGCTCTCGGCGTTCCGATAATCGGCACGGGCGTTGACGCGATAGACAAGGCGGAAAACCGTGATTCGTTTGAAAAGGTTATGACCGAACTCGGTATCCCTCAGCCGAAAGGGCTTGCCGTTACCGATATAGAGGAGGGCGTGCGTGTTGCCGAGAGTATCGGCTATCCCGTTCTTGTGCGCCCGTCATTCGTTCTCGGCGGCAGGGCAATGCAGATAGTAGCCGATGAGGCGAGCCTTCGGCATTATCTGCAAACCGCCGTTGAGATAAACACAGAGCAGCCCGTCCTCGTTGACAAATACATTATGGGCAAGGAGCTTGAGGTAGACGCGATCTGCGACGGCAAGGATGTGTTCATTCCGGGCATTATGGAGCATGTTGAAAAAACGGGCGTTCACAGCGGCGATTCCATTTCGGTTTATCCCACATTTGATGTGCCGCAGTCCGTTAAGGATAAGATAATCGACTACACCGTGCGGCTTGGTATCGCGATCGGAATTATCGGGCTTTTCAACATTCAGTTTATAGCCGATTCAAATAACGATGTCTATGTCATCGAGGTAAACCCCCGTTCGTCAAGAACAGTTCCGTTCCTCTCAAAAGCCACAAGCGTGCCTATGGCGTTTATCGCAACGCAGGTAATTCTCGGCCACAGCTTAAAGGAGCAGGGAATAACGCAGGTGTATATGCCGGAAAAGAAGCGTTGGTATGTAAAAGCGCCCGCTTTCTCGTTCTCAAAGCTCAAGGGAATGGATACCTATCTTTCGCCGGAAATGAAATCCACGGGCGAGGCGATAGGCTACGACAAATCGCTGACGAGAGCCCTTTACAAGGCAATTCAGGCAAGCGGAATGAATGTGGCAAACTACGGCACTGTGCTTGCGACGATAGCGGATAACGATAAGCCCGCCGCGCTGCCACTTATCAAGCGGTTTTATGACCTCGGTTTTAATATTGAGGCAACGGAGGGCACGGCTAAATTTCTCAAATTGCACGGAATACGCACGAGGGTGCGCGCCAAGCTTACGGTAGACGACAGCGACGAGATACTTATGGCTTTGCGTCAGGGGCATATATCCTATGTTATCAACACCATTGATATCAGCCATGGGGACAGCCATTCGGACGGCTCGGAAATCCGCCGCGCGGCAGTTGAAAACAATGTGACGATGTTCACCTCGCTTGATACGGTGAAGGTGCTCCTTGATGTTCTTGAGGAGATAACGCTCGGTGTATCCACCATTGACGAGGAGTAAGCGATGTATAAGCAGAACATTTACGAAATAACGGAAAACAAGCCTCTCACAAAGGATGTTTTTAAAATGACTCTCACGGGGGACACACAGTATATCACCGCCCCGGGGCAGTTTATAAATATATTGCTTGAGGGAAAATATCTGCGCCGCCCCATATCGGTTTGCGACTGCGACGAAAAAGCAATTACTGTCATTTACAAGGTCGTAGGTGGCGGAACGGAGCTTATGTCTGAAATGCAGGCAGGCGAAACGCTTGACTGTATTACGGGGCTCGGCAACGGCTATCATATTGTAAACGCCGAAAGACCGCTCGTTATCGGCGGCGGAGTCGGCATTCCGCCTCTTTACAATCTCACAAAACGCCTTTTGGAGAGGGGGCAGCATCCCGCCGTTATTCTCGGTTTCAATACGATGGACGAGATATTTTACGAAAAGGAATTTGCCGCTCTCGGCGCGGATGTTGCGGTCACGACCGTTGACGGCTCTTACGGGATAAAGGGCTTTGTTACGGACGCTTTTCCCGAAGCATATGATTATTTTTACACCTGCGGACCTATGCCTATGTTCAGGGCGATAGAGAAAATCGCCAAAACTTCCGGGCAGTACAGCTTTGAGGAAAGAATGGGATGCGGCTTTGGCGCTTGTATGGGCTGCTCTTGCAAAACGAAGAACGGCTACAAGCGCATATGCAAGGACGGCCCCGTTCTTGAAAGGGAGGAGATAATATGGTAGATCTTTCCGTTGAGCTTTGCGGCTTAAAAATGGATAATCCCGTTGTTCCGGCGAGCGGCACATTCGGCTTCGGCGCGGAATTTAAGGATTTTTACGATATAAATATACTCGGCTCGTTCTCATTTAAGGGAACTACAAAAGAAGCGCGCTTCGGCAATCCCACTCCGAGAATAGCGGAATGCACCGCCGGTATGATAAACGCCGTTGGGCTGCAAAATCCCGGCGTTCACCATGTTGTGGAGCACGAGTTACCCGAGATGAAAAAATATTTTCATAAAAAAGTTATAGCTAATGTTAGCGGCTTTTCCGTTGAGGATTACGCCTACACCTGCGAAATTCTTGATAAAGAAGAGCAGGTGGGAATACTTGAGGTAAACATAAGCTGCCCAAATGTTCACGGCGGAGGTATGAGCTTCGGCACTCAGCCCGAATGCGCCGCCGAGGTCACAAGGGCTGTAAAAGAAGTCACCCAAAAGCCCGTTTTTATAAAGCTTTCTCCGAATGTTACTGATATAGTTTCCATCGCCAAGGCGTGCGAGGAGGCGGGAGCGGACGGGATATGCCTTATAAACACCCTGCTCGGTATGAGAATAGATATTAAGCGCAGAGCGCCGATAATCGCCAATAAAATGGGCGGCTTCAGCGGTGAAGCGGTATTTCCCGTCGCCGTCAGAATGGTTTATCAGGTCGCAAAGGCTTGCGATATTCCCGTAATGGGCTGCGGCGGCGTTTCCACCGCAAGGGATGTTATCGAAATGATGATGGCGGGAGCTGTCGCCGTTCAGGTCGGCGCGGCAAATCTTGTTGACCCCTATGCCTGCAAAAAAATAATAGAGGCTTTGCCTGCCGAGTGTGAAAAGCTCGGCATTGAAAGAATAAGAGATATAATAGGAGTGGTTGAGTAATGGGCAAGGATGTTATAATTGCCTGCGATTTCAGCAGCGCGCAGGCTACATTCGATTTTCTCGATAAGTTTTCAAACGAGGAAAGAAAGCCGTTTGTTAAAGTGGGTATGGAGCTTTTCTATGCCGAAGGTCCTTCGATAGTAAGGGAAATTAAAAGCAGGGGGCATAAAATATTTCTTGATTTGAAGCTCCACGATATTCCCAATACCGTAAAAAAGGCGATGGCGGTTTTATCCTCTCTTGATGTGGATATGACAAATTTGCACGCGGCGGGCACTGTAGATATGATGAAAGCCGCGCTTGAGGGGCTGACAAAGCCCGACGGCACTCGCCCGATACTTATCGCCGTAACACAGCTTACCTCCACAAGCGAGGAGAGAATGAAAAACGAGCTGCTTATAAACGCCTCTATCAACGACACTATCGTAAAATACGCCCAAAACGCCAAGGAAGCGGGGCTTGACGGCGTCGTTTGCTCGCCCCTTGAGGCGGGAATGGTAAAGGACGCCTGCTCAAAAGATTTTCTGACGGTCACGCCCGGCGTTCGCTTCGCGGACGGCGAGATCGGAGACCAAGTTAGAGTTACTACCCCCGCAAGGGCAAAGGAAATCGGCTCGGATTATATCGTTGTCGGCAGACCCGTTACACAGGCGGACAATCCCGTGGCGGCATACAGACGCTGCTGCGATGAATTTATAGGATAAGGAGAGCGAAAATGGAAGCGTACAAGAGAGAATTTATTGAATTTTTGCAAAGCGCCGGAGTTTTGAAATTCGGTGACTTCACGGCGAAAAGCGGAAGAAAGATACCGTATTTTATAAACGCCGGCGATATAAAGACGGGCGAGCAAATTCAAAAGCTCGGCGAATTTTACGCAAAAGCGTATTTTGAAAAGCTCGGCAATAAAAAAGCCGTACTCTACGGACCGGCGTATAAGGGAATACCGATAGCTGTTTCCGCCGCAGTCGCTCTTGCCCGCCACGGGCTTGATGTGCCGTTTTTCTTCAACAGAAAAGAGGAAAAGGACCACGGCGAGGGCGGAGTTTTCGTAGGCTGTACCCCGAATCGGGGCGAGGAAATAGTCATCGTTGAGGATGTTATCACCGCGGGCACGGCAATACGCGAAAGTATGGCTATACTGTCAAAGATAGACGGCGCGAAGGTCTGTGCCGTATTCGTTATGGTCGATCGCAAGGAAAAAGGCAAAACCGAAAAATCCGCCATGGCGGAGGTTGGTGAAGAGTTCGGATTTCCCGTATATTCCGTAGTTGATGTTTATGATATTATAGAATATCTTGAAGAGGACGAAGCTAACCGCGAAAATGTGGAGCGCATTAAAAAATACCTTGAAATAAACGGCGCGAAAGCGTGATCGAAAGGAAGAGAAAATGAGGCATTTACTTGATACAACAGATCTCACCGTTGAGGAAATTGACGAAATAGTCGCCCTTGCGCTCGATATTATTTCCGATAAGAAGAAGTATGCTCATATATGCGACGGAATGAAGCTCGCCACTCTGTTTTTTGAGCCGAGCACAAGAACGCGGCTTTCGTTCGAGGCGGCAATGATGGAACTCGGCGGCAATGTTCTCGGATTTTCCGAAGCGGGCACATCCAGCGCCTCAAAGGGCGAAACCGTGAGCGATACCGTGAGAATAGTTTCCTGCTACGCGGACATAATTGCAATGCGCCATCCGCTTGAGGGCGCTCCGAGAGTGGCGGCGGCTAAGAGCTCGGTACCCGTTATCAACGCGGGAGACGGCGGCCACAGCCATCCCACGCAGACGATGACCGACCTGCTCACGATTTTCCGCGAAAAGGGTAGATTTAATAATCTTACGATAGGTCTTTGCGGCGACTTGAAATTCGGCAGAACGGTACACAGCCTTATCAAGGCGATGTGCCGATATGCGAATATCAAATTCATTCTCATATCTCCAAAGGAGCTTTCCGTTCCCGATTATATTAAAACGGATTACCTTGAGGAAACGGGAATGGAGTATGTTGAAACGGAAAATATGGAAGCCGTAATGCCGCAGCTTGATATTCTTTATATGACGAGGATTCAGCGCGAGCGCTTTTTCTCCGAGGATGAATATCTGAAGCATAAGGACGCTTTTATTCTTGATACGGACAAGCTGAAAAACGCCAAGAGCGGCCTTACGATAATGCACCCGCTGCCAAGGGTCAACGAGATCTCAACGGCGGTGGACGACGACCCGAGAGCCAAATATTTCGAGCAGGCGCTCAACGGCAAATATATACGAATGGCGCTTATCATTACTCTGCTTAAATGGGGAGGCAGGCTTTATGAAAATTGACAAAATCGAAAACGGCATAGTGCTCGACCATATTAAGGCGGGAAACGGTATGCGTGTGTATGACGCGCTGAAACTGAATGAGCTCTCCTGCCAAGTGGCTATCATTCAAAATGCAAAATCCCGCAAGCAGGGCAAAAAGGATATAATTAAGATAAACGAGCTTATAGATATAAATCTTGATGTGTTGGGATATATCGACAGCAATATAACCGTCAATATTATTAAAAACGGAAAAGCGGAAAAAAAGACGGTGTCGCTGCCCCGTAGAATAGAAAATGTGGTAAAATGCCCAAATCCCCGCTGTATTTCAAATAACGAGAATATACCTTATGTGTTTGAGCTTACCGACGGCAAAGGCACTTACCGCTGCGTTTATTGCGAAACAAAGGCAAACCGATAAGGCGAAAATTATCATCATAGGCATAAAAGAAAAATCCGAACGCCGTTTCGTTCGGATTTTTCTCTGCTGTTAGAAATTATTTTTTTATATCGTCCCACGCAATGCCGTTGATATAGAACAATTCGTCAAAAGTGTATTCGTCTGTTTCATTCTTGGAATGCTCGGGATACCACACTTGCGCGAAAAACGGATTAGTTTTAGCAACGGCGTTGTAATTCCATTCTTTATACGGCACGCAGCATTCGGGGCACCAATGCCCACCTAAAAGTATCAGGGCGGGGCTTGCCTCAAATTCGGCGCCGCAGTTTCCGCATTTCCATTTGAGTTTGGCGGACATGTTTCCTTTTTCCATTTTTTCCGAAAGGCACTCTCCGCCTCTGAATTTAGCGGCTGTTTTCATATCTTCAATAGTTAAATCGGATTCGCTTTTGCCCTCGTCATAGCCGTGATCGAGTTTGAATTTTTCAGCGGCGTCATTGCTCGTGTCAAATTGCATTATCTCAAAATCCGCCCAGCTTTTCGGGAGCGCCCTGTATTCGTCCATTGAGCCGAAAAAGGCATTGATATGAGGCATATCCTCCTTCTCAGCCCAGTAAAGAGTGCCGAAATTCGGCGTTGAGGCAACCGATTTCATAATCGGTTTTGCGAACGCCGCTACTACATCATTCGATATATTCCTCGCAAGTTTAAAGTAGTTGTCGAGAGATAAGGCAAGGCGGTTGAAATAGTCCTTTATCGGAACATTTTCACGAAAATGCAGATATTCCTCCAATTTGTCGCTGTCCGAGAAAAACTGACCGTGAAAATTCTTCGTGGCAAACCAGTTGGGGTTAAAAAGCTTTTCCGGCTTCGACATGCCGAGAGTTTCAAGCAAGAGAGTTATAAACTCATAGTTTGAAATTCTGTAATTTTCTCCCGAGCTCACATTATAAAAATGATTCCAGAAATCGCCGCCGAGCCTTCCCTCGCTGTCCTCAAGCACAAGCTTGCAAAGAACTCTGCCCGAGTCCTCCTGCGTGCACCATTCAAGAACGCCGTTTAGCGGAATGTGGAACATTATGGGGTCAAGCCTCTTTAAGATCTGCGGATATAATATACCCGTTTGCCTTAAAACGACCCAGTTTTTAATTCCGCTGTCAACAAAGATCCGCTCCGCAACCGTCTTGGAAATCGCATAGTGGTCATAGACGGAAATTTTTATCGGATCTCCGCATCTGCCCCAATGAATAGGGTAGTTTCTGCTTCCCGTTTGCGCAACAGAGCCCACATAGCAAACCTTTACCGCTTCGGGGTCTTTTTGAGCGAGCACCGCTTTGCAGATATTTTCCGCCGCGCCGATATTTGTTTTCTGCGTGAGATACGGCTTGAGGTCTGCTGCCGGCGAAACGAGTCCTCCGGCGTGGAGCACATAATCGGCGCCCGTAACGCCTTCAAGCATGCTGTCGTAATCAAGCAGATCTCCCCAAATTATCCGCACATTCGGTTTGCCGATAATGTGTGAAAGTTTTTTTTCGTTTGCGGCGCTTTTGCGCGCGAGAATTTTTATATTTATCTTGTTGGGATATTTTAATAATTCCTTTACGGCGGAGCTGCCCATTGTGCCTGTGCCGCCGGTTATGAAAACGGTTTTTCGCGCCATAAAAAAATACCTCCTGTGTATTTTTAACATAAATATTATAAACAATTTATAAACAAATTGCAATAAGGTTGACATTCTAATTTGTAAACTATCTTTGAATTTTAAGGGAACGGATTGTTAAAATACTGTTGACAAGCGCGTGCCTCTGCGATATTATAAATACGAAAAGAATATCTTATCAAGAGTGGTTGAGGGACAGGCCTGACGACGCCACAGCAACCTGCGTTTGCAAGGTGCTAATTCCTGCGGTATTGCCGAAAGATGAGTTTATCTGCGCGCACACTCATATCGGTGCGTGCATTTTTTACGCCGTGTTGTTTTGAAAGGAGAATAATTATGTCAAAATCTTTATTTACAAGTGAATCGGTAACAAAGGGTCATCCCGATAAAATATGCGACCGAATTTCCGACGCTATACTTGACGCTATGCTGGAGCAGGATGAAAACAGCCGCGTCGCATGCGAAACCACCTGCACAACTGGTCAGGTGCTCGTTATGGGTGAGATCACCTCAAAGGCTCAGGTGGATATTCCCGCGATCGTCAGAAAAACCATCTGCGAAATCGGATACGACGACGGGGCAAAGGGCTTCGACGGAAACAACTGCGCCGTTCTCGTTGCGCTTGATAAGCAGAGCACCGATATCGCAATGGGCGTTGACGCGTCCTATGAGCTTAAGAACTCCGATGACGATAAATATAACCTCAACGGCGCGGGCGATCAGGGTATGATGTTCGGCTACGCCTGCGATGAAACTAAGGAGCTTATGCCTATGCCGATAAGCCTTGCCCACAAGCTGGCGGTAAAGCTCACCGAGGTAAGAGAAAACGGCGCTCTTCCTTATCTTTATGCCGACGGAAAAACGCAGGTGACTGTTGAGTATGAAAACGGCGTGCCCGTAAAGGTAACGGCTGTTGTGGTATCAAGCCAGCACAGCGCGGATGTTTCCCTTGATACGCTCCGTAAGGATATAATCGAAAAGGTAATCAAAACCACCATTCCCGCCGAGCTTATGGATGACGATACTGTAATTTATGTAAATCCCACGGGTCGCTTTGTTATAGGCGGACCGCAGGGCGACAGCGGACTTACGGGCAGAAAGATAATAGTTGACACCTACGGCGGTTACGCCCGCCACGGCGGCGGTGCATTCAGCGGCAAAGACCCCACTAAGGTGGACAGAAGCGCCGCTTATGCCGCGCGCTGGGTAGCGAAAAATGTTGTTGCGGCAGGGCTTGCGAAAAAATGCGAAATTCAGCTTGCCTACGCCATAGGCGTTGCGAAGCCCGTTTCCGTTATGGCGGATACTTTCGGCACAGGCAAGATCTCGGATGAAAAGATCGTTGATATAATCAAAAAAGTCTTTGATTTAAGACCGTCTGCCATTATCGACCGCCTCGACCTCAGAAAGCCCATATATAAGCAGCTTTCGGCTTACGGTCATATGGGCAGGGAAGACCTCGGCGTTTCTTGGGAAAAGCTCGATATGGTTGATGAAATCAAAAAATACATATAACGCATAATATTAAGTATTTTAAAAGCCGTCTTAGGTGAAACCTCAGACGGCTATGTTATTCTTAATTGTTTTGCTTTTAAAGTTTTTTGTCTTTATCAAGCGCCCTGTCCACCGCGCGGTGTACGGCGCTTTCAAAACCGTCCGCCTGAAGCGAAGCCACTCCCTCAATAGTTGTTCCGCCGGGGGAGCACACCTGATCTATCAGCTCAAAGGGGTGAGTTCCGCTTTCGAGTATCATTTTTGCGCTGCCCTCAACTGTTCGGGCGGCTATTTCTAAAGCCTTTTCCTTGCTCAAGCCGTTTTTCACTCCTGCTCGCGCAAGCGCGTCGGTAAACAGATACGCAAAGGCCGGTCCGCAGCCGGCGATAACGCCGAATATCGGAAAACTGCTTTCCGGCAGCTCCGATATTTCACCAATCGCGCCGAATATTTTTTCTATCTGCTTCTTTTCGTTGTCCGTAACAAGGGTGTTCGCGCAGTAAGCGCAGCAGGCGGCGCCGACCTTGGCGTTTATATTCGGCATAACGCGCACGATTTTATTGTCGTGGGAGAGGTTGTCCCTTATAAAAGATATGGTCTTGCCCGCCGCTATGGAGACCAGCACCGTATCCTTTTCCTGTAATTTGATATTTATTGTATTCAGCACGGGGGTCAGGGTATTAGGCTTTACCGCAAGAATCGTGTAATCGCTGTTTTCCACAACCTCGTTTGCACCGTTGCAGGCGGTTATTCCGTATCTTGCCACGGCGTTTTCGATCGCGGCAGGGGAGGTGTCATAAACCCAAATTTCGTCAGCGGCCACCGCTTTCGATTTTGTAATACCCTTTATTATTGCCGAAGCCATATTGCCGCAGCCGATAAATCCTATTTTCATTTAAAATTCCTCCGTTTTCAGCGATACAATAATATACTAACACGCAGTATGTAAAATATCAAACTTTTTTAAGCTTACTGTATTTTTCTTTTGTGGCGTTTCCGCCCCTGATATGGCGCTGCGCCTTGTTTTCCTGCAAAACATTTTTAACCTCGTCATACAGACTTCTGTCAAGCTCATAAAGCCGCTTTGTCACATCTATATGCACGGTGGATTTGCTTATCCCGAAAACCGTTCCCGCCTGCCTCACGGTAGCGCCCGTGTCTCTTATATAACGCCCTACTTCAATACACCTTTTTTCAACATTACCGTTCAAGTGCTTCACCGTCCTTGGTAATATATATTTAAAAGGACGGTGGATTATAACAATATTAAAATCTTAAATTGCGGATTTGAAACTAAGTGATTATTTGAGAAGAGAGGCTATCAGATTATAAAGCGGAACAAGCGCGATCGGCATAAAAACCGCAGGCAGATAGTTCATTACCTTGAGCTTTTTTATACCTGTTAGGTCAAGACCGAGGGCGAATATCAACAGACTGCCGACGCAAACCATTTCGTTTATTACCTCCTGCGTGAGCAGGGGAGCGACGGCGCTCGAAAGCAAAACAAGACCTCCCTGAAAAATCAGCACAAACAGCGCGGACGCCATAACTCCGATACCGAGGGAGCTCGCAAGTACGAAGCTTGATATCAAATCGAGTATGGATTTAACGAATATCATCTTATTGTCGCCGTTGAGCCCTGCCTCAAGGCTGCCGACTATTGTCATTGAGCCAATGCAGAAAACAAGGCAGGCGGTGACAAATCCCTGCGCAAAGCTCCCTGCGGGAGAGTCGTCTTTTTTGAATTTGTTTTCAACCTTAATACTGAGAGCGTTGAAACGGCGGTCTATATCCACCCATGATCCGAGAAGGATACCCACAACAACGGAAAGAATCAGCACAATGGTGTTTTTGCCCTGAAGCGTGCCGCTTATACCTATATAGATCGTGCAAAGACCTATGCCCTTCATAAGTCCGTCTTTAAATCTTTCGGGGATACCTTTTTTCAGCAGCAAGCCGAAAAAAGAGCCTAATAATACCGTGGCGGTGTTTACCGCAACGCCTATAAGTCCCGTCATATTCTCCCTCCGTTCGGCGCTTTTTTCTAAAATACCGCAAAAAATTAAAGTAATTGGCATATTTACACAGCAATATTTTATATGTTATAATTAAATAAGCCTATGGCTTAATATATTATACCAAAACGGAGAGGCTTTTCAATATGCTTTATCAATTAAAAAAGGATAATTACAAAAATTTCGGCGTATTTTCTGAAAATATTTGTATGCCGCGCGCTTATTTTATCCCGTTTCCGAGCCGTGAAGAAATGGAAAAGACCGATATTAGAACAGAGCGCTATTCGTCGTCAATGGTAGGCGTGCTGTCGGGCGAGTGGAATTTCAAATATTATGCAAAACGCTCCGATATTCCGGATGAATTTGAGAGTGACAGCGAAGAATTTGACTCCGTCAGCGTTCCATCCATGTGGCAGTTTACGGGTTACGAAAAGCCTTTCTATATAAACACAAGGTATCAGTTCGATCCCGACCCGCCGAAATTTCCCGAGGATTGCTCCGCCGGCGTATATCTCAAAAAATTCAGAATTGAAGAGGTGTCGGGTTTTTACAGTCTTTCGTTTTTGGGCGTTGCCGGTTCTCTTGATGTATTTGTAAACGGGGGTTATGTCGGTTACAGCGAGGGCAGCCACAATACCGCCGAATTTGAAATCACGAAGTTTTTAAAAGAGGGCGAGAATGAAATAGTTGCCGTGGTACATAAATGGTGCAACGGAACATATCTTGAATGCCAGGATATGTTCAGAAACAACGGTATTTTCCGTGATGTTCTCATTTATCATACAGGCCCTAATTCCGTTTACGATTTCGAGGCTAAGACGAAGTATAATGAGGACGGCTCTTATATTCTCGATGTTATTCCCACTTTCAAAATAAGGGACGAGGTGATTTTCAGAGCCGAGCTCATGGATAACGGAAAAGAAATCGCCTCCAAAGAAATAAAGATCTGCCTCGGAAAGACGGACAAGATAACCTTTGATGTGCTTGATGTTGAGGAGTGGAGCGCCGAGACGCCGAAGCTCTACGACCTGTATCTTTCAATAGTCAAGGACGATGAAACTCAGGAGATAATCAGAAAGCGCATAGGCTTCAGGCATATTGAAATAAGAAGAAATATATTCTATTACAATAATAAACGCATAAAGCTGTTGGGCGTTAATCATCACGACACACATCCCGAAACGGGTTATGTTCTCACCGTCGGCGATATGGAAAAGGATGTTAGGATTTTTAAGGAGTACAATGTGAACTGCGTTCGCACCTCCCATTATCCTCCCGACCCCGCTTTCCTTGATTTATGCGATGAGTACGGCGTTTATGTCGTTGACGAGGCGGATATTGAGGCTCACGGCGTGGGCGAGATAGGCAAGCCGAATCTTATCAGCAATGATCTGAAGTGGAAAGAGCATTATCTCGACAGGGTAAGCCGTATGTTCCAGCGCGACAAAAACAATCCCTGCGTCACCATGTGGTCGCTGGGCAACGAGGCGGGCGGATTTAAATGCCAGGATTACTGCTATAAATATCTTAAAAGCAATTCTTCAATACCCGTTCATTATGAGGGCGCATGCCGCACGGCGCGCTGGTCTTATGATGTTCATTCCGAAATGTACACAAGCCCCGCCATGTGCGAAAGGATAGCCTACGGCAAGCCGCTGCCGTCAAAATATTTCAAAAAACCGTTTTTCCTTTGCGAATACGCCCACGCAATGGGCGTAGGCGCGGGTGAGCTTGAGAGATATGTAAACATATTTTATTCGGGCGATATTATGATGGGCGGCTGTATTTGGGAATTTGTTGACCACGCCGTTTATCATAAGGACGGGCAGTATAAATATACTTACGGCGGAGACCACGGAGAGTGGAAGCACGACGGTAATTTCTGTGTTGACGGTCTCTTTTTCCCTGACAGAACGCCGCACACGGGCGCTTTTCAAATGAAAAACTGCTACCGCCCCGTAAGAGCCAAGTTAAAGGAAAAAAATATTTTTGATTTTACAAATAAATACTATTTCAAAACGGCGAAATTCACATTGAGATATTCCGTTCTTCAAAACGGCGTTGAAGTGAACAGCGGCGAGGAAGAGCTTGTTATCGAGCCCACACGCACCGTTTCCAAGGAAATAGGTTACGATGCAAAGGAGCATACGGTAATTGTTTTCTCATATTATGACGGCGATTTTGAAATCGCGCGGGAGCAGATAATACTTAGCGACGAATATGCGGCGGAAAAAATAATGTCAACCAACGCTCCCGCCGTCAATAGCAGTGAAAGAAAGCTCTTCATCACCGGCGATGATTTTGAGATAATTTTCAACACCGCGAGCGGTATTATTGAAAGCTACATCTATAATGGAAAGCAATTGCTCAACCAGATGCCCTTCGGAAAAACAAGGGGCTTTGTGCCGGAGCTTTTCAGAGCGCCTATTGATAACGATAGAAATATTGAAAGAAAATGGAAAGCAAAAGGGCTTGACGATTTAAGCTATGAGGCTTTGAATGACGGCGAATACAGCGTTGACAATAATTGCGTAACGCTTAAATGCGATTTCGCCCTGAGCACGCCAAAATGCGGGAGAGCCGGCAAATTCTCCGCAGAATACAGGATATTCGGCGGCGGTGAGATAAAGGCTTTCTTCAGATATGAAAAGCTGAAATTCACCAATGTGCCGAGGCTCGGCGTTACTCTTGAAATGCCGAAACGCTTTGATAATGTGGAATATTTCGGGTACGACAGAATGAGCCTTTCCGATTTTAAGGAGCAGGCGGTTTACGGAATTTCAAAGCTGAAGGTTTCCGAAATGCACGAGAATTATATCAAGCCTCAGGAAAGCGGTATGCGTTACGGCACATATTACGCCGTTGTTACGGACGGCGATGGCGTGGGTCTCAAATTCGAGAGCGAAAAGCCGTTTGTTTTCAACGCCAATCATTTCACAACCGCTCTTTGCGCTAAAGCGACACATGCCGACGACCTTAAAGATTTTGACACCACGGCGGTCCATATCGACGGCTTTATGATGGGCGCGGGCTCTAATTCCTGCGGTCCTATGCCCGACGCTAAAGACAGAATGAGGCGTGTTGACGCTTTTGAATTCGGCTTCACGGTTTTTCCCAAGGGTGGAGAAAATGTTTAAAATAGGCACGGATATAGTTCTTATATCACGAATGGAAAAAAGCCTCGAAAGAATGTCTTTCAAGGCTGCGGTCTTTACCGATAATGAGCTTAACGCCTGCAAAAAGGCGGAGAGCTTCGCGGGCGTTTTCGCCGCGAAAGAGGCGTATCTGAAAGCCCTCGGCACGGGGATAGACCGTAAGCTGAATACAATAGAGATATGCAAAGACGAAATGGGAAAGCCCCATATCAAGGGCGTGGAAAATTCCGATGTTTCCATCAGCCATGACGGCGATTACGCTGTCGCCACCGTGATTTTGTGGGAGTAAATATGAAAATTCTTACGGCAAAGGAAATAGGCAGAGCGGAAGAAAAGGCTTTTGAAAAGTATTTTACCGAGGCTCAGCTAATGAAAAGAGCGGGCGTGGAATGCGCCAAGGTCATAATCAAGAAGTATTCCGAGCTTATAAATAATCAAAGGGTGCTTATCCTCTGCGGAAAGGGCAAAAACGCGGGGGACGGCTTCGTTATTGCAAAGCAGTTGCTTTCCTGCGGCGCGATTCCTGTTATAGTCTTGTGCGCCGGCGAGCCGGCGATAGCCGAGCCTTTGCAATATTTCAATGAAGCAGTTGAAAGCGGCGTTGAGGTAGTTGATTTCAAGAAAGCAGACTTTAATTGCGTTCTGATTATCGACTGCGTTTTCGGCACGGGCTTCCACGGAGAGGTCAAAGCTCCGTTTGACGAAGTAATAACCGCCGTAAATCAAAGCGGCGCAACGGTCGTTTCTATTGATGTTTCGAGCGGAACGAACGCCACAACGGGCGAAGCGGATCTCGCCGTCAAAGCAAATTTAACAATAGCGATATCAACGCTCAAATACTGCCATGTGCTTCCGCCCGCAAACGAGTTTTGCGGCAAAACTGTGACTGTTGATATAGGCATACCAGAGGACTGCTATAACGGAAATTATCCGCAAACAATAACAAAATCCTTCGTTAAATCGTGCTTTAAAAAGCGCGCGGTAAATTCAAATAAGGGAAATTTCGGCAAGCAGCTCAATATATGCGGCAGCTATAAAATGCCCGGCGCGGCGGTCATATGCGCCAAGGCGGGGCTTAAAACGGGCGTAGGTCTGCTGAAATGCGCTTTTCCAAAATCGGCTTATCCCGCATTGACCGCTCACCTCACACAGTGCGTTTTTGCACCTATGAGTGAAAACGAAAGCAAAACCTTTTCTATGGGCGGGCTTACCGCGATGCTGGAGGAGGTAAAATGGGCGGACTGTGTCGCTCTCGGCTGCGGCATCGGCAATAACGACGATACTCAGGTGCTTTGCAATCAGATAATCAGAGAAAGCGAAGTCCCCGTCGTTCTCGACGCGGACGGTATAAATTCAATTCTTTTGAATATAGATGTTTTAAGAGAGTCAAAAGCTCAGCTCGTTTTAACTCCTCATCCCGGGGAGATGGCGCGCCTGATAAACGAGGATGTCTCCTATGTCCAAAGCCATAGGATAGAGTGCGCAAAGGCCTTTGCCAAGGATTACGGCTGCGTGCTCGTTCTTAAAGGGGCGAACACCGTCGTAACGGACGGCGCGGAGGTTTTCGTCAACACCAACGGCAACGCCGGTATGGCAATGGGCGGAACGGGGGATATGCTCACGGGTATGATCGCCTCGTTTACAGCGCAGGGGATCTCTCCGCTATACGCTGCGGCTTGCGCCGTGTATATTCACGGCTTTTGCGGCGATATTGCCGCTAAGGAAATAAGCCAAAGGGGAATGACAACAGACGATATGCTTGAGCTTTTGGGCGCCGTGATGGGCGAATTTGAATAACGGAATGATTATTTGAAACGGGTTATATTCCTGCTGCTGTCGGCGGCGGTTATTTTGGCAGGATGTAAAATGAAAACATATAATCCCATAATAACCGATTTTGACCAGCGGGCAACGGTTACGGCAGGGGATTTTTCTTATGAATGTAATATCGCGCGTGGGCAGGGAACAGTCACCGTTGCGGCTCTTTCCACAAACGCTCGGGGCGCAGTAATAACTTATAACGGCAAAAGCGCCGTTTTCAGCTATCTCGGTATGGATTATGAAATAGAAAGCGCCGAAATAGATTCAACCAACCCCGCAAAGGCAATATACGAAGCGTTTGAGGCGGTATGCTCTCAGCCCGAAAATGTTTCGCGCACGAAGGACGGCTTTAGGTACGACGGAAAAACCGCCCTCGGCGAATTTACCCTGCTTCAAAATGACGATGACAGCTATAAATCGCTCTTTTTTAAGGACGCGGATATAAAAATCATTTTTAAATAGAAAACAAACGAGCCGCTCTGTTTCGCAGAGCGGCTCTTTCTTCGTGCTGATTTTTATATAAGCGGGCAACTCATCACTTCCACATAGGAGGTGAGGATTTTTCTTTTGTGTAACATAAGCGTTTGATGCAGCTATGCATTATCCATTGTTCTTCTCGGATAATTTGCCGAGCAGCTCATACAAAATCCCGTATAAAATCTGCGCTTTTTCCGGCTCCAGATCAACACAGGCGGCGAGACGCTGCGGCACAGAGAGCGCCTTTTCACGCAGGGCAGTTCCTGTGTCGGTGATAGAAACGATCAGGTCGCGTTCGTCTTCGGTCGAGCGGCGACGCGCCACATACCCCTTTTCTTCCAACCGTTTGAGCAAAGGCGTCAGCGTGCTGGAGTCGAGATACAGGTATTTTCCGACCTCCTTAACCCGCAGTTCCTTATGCTCCCACATCACCATCATCGTGATATACTGCGTATAGGTCAAGTCGAGTTCGTCGAGGTACGGTTTATATGCTTTCACAATTTCTTTCGCACAAGCATAGAGGGGAAAGCATATTTGGTTTTCGAGTTTTAGTGGGTCAAACGGATTCGCCATAGTTCCTGCTACTCCTTACGATATGATTTTCCTTGCAAAATCAGCGGCAGCCTTTTGGTCGGCCTCATTCGGTCTACCCTTATGAAGCATTGCAAAAGCGCCACGGTAGAAAGTCCTGCTCCCGCGCCGATTACAACGGCGTCCGCTTTGTCCAACGCCTCCCGAAGCCGCCGGATACTATCCGAGTAACTCCCGGTAGATTTCGTTATCGACATCCTTGAAAACATTGAAGGTCAGCCGGTCAGCAGCGCAGAAACATCTGCCGGATCGAACGCTTTGACTAAGTCGTTCATCCGACGAATCG
>CANQJS010000016.1 GCA_947624285.1 uncultured Clostridia bacterium
GCGGAAATGAACAACGGCGCGGTCATTACAAATGAAGAAAAGAAGGTCAAAGGCCCGCTGTGGGGCGCGTTTTACGACTTTGCCATCCTCGATCCGGCTTATACCATGACGATGCCTATGAGTCAGGTAGTTTCCGGCGCTTTTGACGCGCTCTCCCACTGCATGGAAACCTACATGGGCGCGCCGCGGGAAACGAATCTCTCTGACGAGATCAACGAAGCCTGCCAGCGCAATATCATCCGCAACCTCCGGGCGACAATCAAAAACCCGCAGGACATCATGGCGCGTAGCGAGCTTGTATGGGCGGCGGCCATGGGCGAAAACGGGATGCTCAAAATCGGCAAGGTCACAGATTTTCAGGCGCACATGCTGGAACACCAGCTCGGCGCCTACACCAACTGCAACCACGGGCAGGGGCTGGCGGCGATTCATCCCGTCCTCTACCGCCATATGCTTCCTGAAGCTGCGCCCCAGTTTGCTCGTCTCGCCTTGAATGTTTGGGGCGTTGATCCTGCCGGAAAGACGGAAACAGAACTTGCGAACGCATTTATCGACGCTCTTGCGTCGTTCATCAAAGAAGTCGGTCTGCCGACGACATTTGCGGAAATGGGCATTCCGGCCGATACGGACTATAAGGCTGTCGCGGACAGCACCGTTCTCACCGGCGGCTGCTGCAAAAAATTCACGAAGGACGAGCTGCTGGCGGTCCTTCATGCGTGCAGATAGATGAAACCGAAGCAGATTTTGAAAATTATTGCCGACATTCTCATGATCGCCACTCTGTTGCTTTTAATGGCGTACAGCTTGGTATATGGGGGCGACCCCACCGTAGGGGAAGCGGTTCACGAGTGGCTCGGCGTCGGAATGTTTGCGTTGTTTGTCCTGCACCATATTCTAAACCGAAAATGGTGCAAAGGCATCTTTCGCGGACGATATACCCCCTACCGTATTCTACAAACCGTCCTTGTCCTGCTTATCTTACTTTCCATGTGCGGCTCGATGATCAGCGGCATTTTGCTTTCCCGCACGGTCTTTTCGTTCCTCGGTATCCGGGGCGGACAAATGGCCGCGCGGACAGTGCATATGCTTTCGGCTTATTGGGGATTTGTGTTTCTATCTTTGCACCTTGGGTTGCACTGGAGCGGGATCATGGGGCTCTCAAGGAAGCTCGCGAAAAAGCCCTCTAAATTCAGGAAAAGGATGCTCCGCTGTATGGCGGCATTGATCGCCACATATGGTGCGTATGCGTTCGTGAAACGGAATTTCGGCAGCTATATGCTCCTGCGGTATCACTTTGTATTCGTTAATTATGAGGAGTCACTTCCTCTGTTTCTGGCGGATTATGTTGCCATCATGGGCCTGTTCGTTTGCATTGGATATTATTTGGCAGCAATCTTGCGAAAGAATATGCGAAAAGAGACACCGCACGGCTAAACGGCATCACCTACGCTTTTGAGATAAGAAACGAAATCAGTCCCCGCCGCAAAAGCGGCAGGGACTGATTTGGCAGGGGCAGAAGGACTTGAAGTTGCTTCGCAACCCCTCTTGCGGTGCCCGAAAAAGCCTTCGGACTTCTACCGTCGCTTATCCTCGGCTTTTTCGACCGCTGCGCCAACCCCTGCTTCCTTCATCCGCCACCGGCGGCGGTCGCAGGCGTTGCCCGGCACGCGCGTGTCTCGGTAGTAAGCTCTATCTTTGCCAAAAAGAAAAACGACCGCGCCGCGGTCGCTTTCTTTTTGGCAGGGGCAGAAGGACTTGAACCCTCGGCACGCGGTTTTGGAGACCGCTGCTCTACCAACTGAGCTATACCCCTATGTCTGTATTGTACTTTGGTATTATATTATAACAGCCTCAAATTTTCAATAGTTTATCAAAAATAATTTTATTTTTTTATATATTCGCGCAAAAAGGCTCTGCGCTAAACAGAGCCTTTCGCATATTTAAAATCAATCAAATTTTATTTGGCGACTGCTATGTAGGGCCTGAGAGCGCCCGCAACACCGGAAATAGGCATTGTTTGAAGCCATACATGACCCGGGCCGGTGACAATTGTATTAAAGAGACCTTCTCCGCCGAACAAAACATTTTTAGCGCCGGAAACGGCTTTAATATCCATTTTACAAGTGGCAGTCATCGCCGCGAGGTAACCCGTATCAACTATAAGCTGCTGACCTGCCTGAAGATCGTATTCAACAACATGACCGTCAAACTCGGCAAAAGCTATACCGCTTCCGCTAAGTCGCTGCATAATGAAGCCTTCGCCGCCGAAGAGACCGGCTCCCAATTTCTTATTGAAGAACATGGAAAGCTGAACGCTTGCCTCTCCCGCAAGAAAAGAGCTTTTTTGGAATATCATATCATTTCCGGGAGTTATCTCAAACGCTCTGATAGAGCCGGGGAAGCTTGAAGCAAATGAAATAAGCCCTTCCCCGCCTTGCGCCGTATAAATATTCTGAAAAATTCTCTCACCCGAGAACATCCTGCCTATTGCTTTTCCTATTCCGCCGTTAGTTCCCGTTTCCATTTTCATATTGGGGCTCATCCAGCTCATCGCTCCGCCTTCGCTTATGAGCTTTTCGCCGTTGTCAAGATGGCAAACGACTACCGGCAGAGTATCGCCTAAAATTTCGTATTTCATAAAAACTCCTCCTCAAAAAATTTCAAGTCATTGCTGACATTTATATTTTATCATAGCGAAGCAAACAATTGCAACAGCGTTGTTCAAAATTTATTAACAAAATATGACGGGTTTTATATGTACAATTGACGAAAAAGCATTGTAAACAGCGATTGAATTATGTTAAAATAAACAAAAGAACGGAGTGATAATATGGAAAACAAACCGAAAATTCCATTACATTGCTATTTTCAGGGGTGCTATAACCCGGCTTTTGAAGCGGAAATAGAGAAATGCAAGGAAAAATGCTTTGAGTATAACCGACTTAGCCCAAATGCCGTTGAGGAACAGCAAAAAATTCTTAAAAACCTGCTCGGTAAAATGGGAAAAGAGGTTAAAATCACTCCGCCGTTTTGGTGCGATTACGGATACAACATAACCGTGGGCGATTATTTTTATTCAAATCACAATCTTATCATTACCGACGGCGCAACCGTTGAATTCGGCGACAATGTTTTTATCGCGCCCAATTGCTGTTTTACAACAGCGGAGCACGCAATCGACCCGGAAATGAGAAAAAACGGCATTGAAATAGCAATGCCGATAAAAATAGGTAACAATGTTTGGATCGGAGCGGGCTCAACCGTTCTTGCCGGCGTTGAAATAGGAGACAACAGCGTTATAGGAGCGGGAAGCGTCGTTAAAAAATCAATTCCCGCAAATGTTGTGGCGGTAGGCGTGCCGTGCAAGGTTATAAGAGAAATAACCGAAGATGACAAGCGCCGCTACCCGCTTTACAAAGGCAATTATTGAAATACCGTTCATTCGCCGCAAGACGCATATCGACTGCGGCGATTTTTATGCCTCGCATCAAAAGTCATCCTGCGCACAGTTTGCCGATTACCCATTTCAAAATGTTTTAACTCAGCGATAAATTACCTCTTTAAATACGCGAGTATTTCTTCCCTGCTGTTTTGAAGTTTATCGTCAACAACAAGCCGCAGAATTTTATTGAGCTGCTTCCCTATCTCCTCGCCGTGATAGCCTAGAGCGATGAGATCGTTGCCGTTTATTGCAAGGTCGGACAAATTAAACGCCTCCCCCGCCCTCACAACATCCTCAAGCTCTTGCTTGATTTCATTTATACGCTTTAACTCATATCCTGTTTTTTCGGGATTATGCGCTTTCAAATCTGCAATTCTCACATCAAGCAGACTTCTTGTGTAGTCAACGCCGATTTTTGAAAGCCAGCGTTTTATCCGTATATCGTCTACATTTTCTACGCTCTGGTGAAACTTGATAAGCGTAGTTACCTTGTTGAGAAGCTCATTACTCACCTTAAAACGCTTTAAAATTTCTCGCGCCGTATCCGCGCCCACGGCTGCGTGGTATTTAAAATGGTCTATTCCGTTTTCGTCCGTGGTTTTTACAACAGGCTTGCCGATATCGTGCAAAAGCATCGTAAGCCGAAGCTGTGCGTCGGCGGGTGCGGAGTCAACGCTTTTAACAATATGCTCATAAACATTGTAGATATGCCACGGGTTGTTTTGTTCACAGTTAAAGCAAGGTATCAGTTCGGGTATGATAACGCCTATTATCTCTCTGTATTCCAACAGCACTTTTGCGGCGTTTTTGCCTACGAGTAATTTTTTGAGCTCTGTAAAAATTCTTTCTCTTGAAATATTATTTAGCAATTTTGCGTTATCAAAAAGAGATTTTTTTGTGTTTTCTTCTATTTCAAAGCCGAGAACAGAGGCAAAACGCAATGCTCGCATGATCCGCAGAGCGTCCTCCTTAAATCTCGCGTCGGGCTCGCCTACGGCGCGGATAATTCCGTTTTTTAAATCCTCTATTCCATCGAAAATATCAATTATACCCTCAGTATTATTATACGCCATAGCGTTCACGGTAAAATCCCGTCGGCTGAGGTCGCTCTCTATATCGGATACAAAATCCACACTTTCGGGGCGGCGACTGTCCTTATAATCACCGTCTTTTCTGAAGGTGGTTATTTCATATGATTCGCCGTTTATCAAAGCCGTGACAGTGCCGTGCTTTAAGCCTGTTTCTATAACTGTTATGCCGTTACTCTTCAACAGCTTTTCTGTTTCATTCGGCAAAGCGGATGTGGCTATATCTATATCGCCGCACGGAACATTGAGCAGAAAATCCCTTACGCAGCCGCCGACGGCATAAGCCTTATACCCGTTTTTTTCAAACAATTCTATTATCTTTTCGGCGTTTTTTGTAAGGAACATTTTTCCACCCCGTTTCTTTGTTATATTAACATATTATCAGAAATAATACAAATATGAATTATCTTATTTACTATATATTTTTGTTTCTTCTCGGCGGGCACGGCTACTGCACGCTTGAAATAATATGGCGCGGAAGAACTCATTACAGTATGTTTTTTGCGGGCGGTATTATTTTTATGCTTTTCTTTTTTATCGCGGAGCAAATGAAAAAGGCACCTCTGATAACAAAGTGCCTTTTAGGCGCCGTGATAATAACGGCGCTGGAGTTTATTTTCGGATACATTTTCAATCTAAAATATAATATGAATGTGTGGGATTACTCAAATATGCCGTTTAATCTGCTCGGTCAAATATGCCTGCCGTTTTCCGTTTTATGGTTCGGGCTTAGCTTTGTCCTCTTTAAATGGGTCATTAAAGGCGATCTTTACCAGCGATTTTTCTGAATATTTATATAGCTCTTCCCTTGCCTGTTTTATTTCGTCCGCATTGAGAGGAGCTTTTTCTTCGGGATAATCCCAATTATCAAATGGGTTTTCCTTTGTTATCACCATTCTGCCCGCCTCATCCAAAAACCACGGAAAAACGAGAATTTTCCGCTTGTTTTTAACAAAAAACAGGTTGCCCGTTGTGCCGTTTGAAATATTCTTCCAAAATATCAGCTTATTTGCCTGCTTCATAATCGCGAGCACCTGCTGATCGACCGGCAGTTTTTTGAACTGCCTGCGGTTAAACAGCGGCAAAACAACAACGCCGAGCAGAAGCAAAACAATAATAATTATTGCTATTTGATAAATTTCCATTACTTATCAATTCCCACCGTGATTATCTCAAATGGCTTATATTCAATAACATCTGTTTCATTTTGTACCTCCTCAAGCATATTGAGGAGCTTTACTTTTTTATCAAGATGTATTTTGCCCCGCTTTCCGTCCTGCTCGCTGAGGCGTATAACGGTCATAGAGCCGTCCTCGCTTTCCTTTAACGCCTGCATATAAAGAGGCTCAAAGGTGTTTTCGGTATAGCTGACATCCGCTTTTACAAGCGGAACATTATACTGAAACGCGGTTTTGTTTATTCCCGCCGAAACGGCGTTTTCGGCGTGGGGCATTATCATATAGCAAAAATCGTGCCTGCCCATATCGGATGTAACATCGGGTCTTATAGTCGCGCGAAGCAGAGAAAGGCTCATAATATTATTGTCAAAGCCCATGCCGTACTTGCCGTCGTTTATCAGGGCTACACCGCAGTCCGTTTCAGAAAGGTCGCACCACTTGTGGTGGCAAACCTCGAAACGCGCCTGCTGCCAAGTGGTATTTCTGTGGGTATCCCTTTCGATAAAGCCCGCGGAGGTGTCGCAAAGAGCTTTTCTTGTTAAAACATTGCAAGCAAATTCCGCTTTCGCCAGCTTGTGCTTTTCGTTCCAGTCAACAATGTTTTCCACCTCAATGCCCCTGCTTCTTCTAAACAGGCGAATTATCATCGTCCAGCTTGATTTTTCGGTTGCAAGGCAGGCGGTGAACGACGCGCACTCTCCGTCTTTTTCCGTTAGGGCGAGAGGCTTTGTAACCTTGATTTCCACCTGCTTATCACGGTAATTCGGCAGAATATCCCAAGCGTCATAATTTCCGGGGCAATCGGTGTAGATTTTCAGCTTGTTGAAATCTCCGCTCACCCATTCCCTGTCGAGTTCCCTATCATAGAGAGAGGAAACAGAGCCGTCAGAGTTGAATTTTACCGTGTAATACGGCGTTTCAACGGTATCTCCGTTTATCTCAAGCCATTCGCCGTTAAAATAAGTTCTGCGCAGATTTGAGGAGGAAAGCGCGGGGATATTCGGAATTATCCAATTTCCCCTCTTGCCGTATCGGGTCGATGAGCCGTTCTTAGACGGCACAAAAGTCAATGCGTCTCTCTTAAAATTGAGCGTGTTGAAATATCTTGAGCCCGTGCCTATTATTTTGTCGAGCTCTTTTTCTATATCGGCATAATCCGCCATAGCGTCCTCATATACGGGGTGAATATGAGAGCCCGGCAAAATATCGTGAAATTGATTTATAAGCAGTTTTTTATAAAGAGCGGTGATTTTCTCCCTGTTATCCTCGCCTCTGAGAGCGGAAAGCATTTCGGCGTCCCTGAATTTATACTCAAGGCGGCGGTTAGTTCTTTTGAGATCGCTCTTTGTTGTGAATGTGCCGCGGTGCATTTCAAGATAAAGCTCGCCGTCCCAAGTTTCAAGCGCGTCATTGTTGGCAAGATTTTTTTCAAGAAATTCCGCGCCGCCCATATGGGTGCATTTCGGCATAATCGAAAGCTTGTCAAATCTGTGCATAAGCTCTATCATTTCCTCGGTGCAGCCCGAGCCGCCGTCGCCGTAGCCGAACATATTCATGGTCTGCCCGCCGCTGTCCTTATCAATATACGCCTCCCAGTTTTCCTGAATCTGGCTCGGCATATTCCAAGTGATAAAATGAGTGGGCGGAACGCAGGCAAGAACGCAAGTTCCGTCTATCCCTTTCCATATAAAATTATTATGGGGAAATCTGTTTGTATCGTTCCAGGTGGACATCTTGTTTGAAACGAAGTAATCCACGCCGCTTTTTTTGAGAATCTGCGGCAGTATCCAACTGTTGCCGAAAACATCGGGAAGCCACGCGTTGTTAACGGTTTTCCCAAACATTCTTTTATAGGTCTGCTGACCGTAAAGGCACTGGCGGATAAGGCTTTCGGCGGAGGGAATGTTACAGTCGGGCTCAACATACATCGCGCCGACAGGCTCAAACTGCCCCGCGTTGACCTTTTCCTTTAACTCCTCGAAAACATCGGGATAATACTTTTCAAGGGTTTCATAAACATACGGCTGTGTGTGGGTGTATTTGAAATCGGGGTATCTGTCCATAAGGCGGAGCTGAATGAGAACTGTGCGCAGATTTTTCTGAACGGAATGTATCCTGCGCCAATAATACGCGATATCGAGATGAGAATGCGCGATAAGGGCAACATCGCCGTTTCCCTTATAGTTATCGTTGGCGAAAACCACCTCGTCAAGATACTTTTGCGCGTCCTCAACGCCCAAAAGCTCGTCTGAGTCAAAATCTATAAGATTCATCGCGTTATTGAGCTCTTTATTCAAAAAGCTCCTGTAATCCTCGTTGAAAAGCTCGCTCTTAGCTATATCGAGCAAAAGCTCAAAATCCCACACAAGATCCTGCACGGCGTGATTTACGGTGCAGATATACGCACCCTCAAATATCTGGCGGCAGCCGCGAACGGACAGGCTTTCGGGGTTGCGCTCATCATCGGGCTTGCTTCTGTTGTAGCCCATCATTTCAAAATGAAGTGTTTTAGTATCGTCGATATACGGCGAAAGGAGCATTCTCTCGCGGTTGGGGTCAACTCCGCCGATATATTTGCCGTTTACCTTAACGCATATCTCCGCCGCCGTTTTGAGCGAAAACCAAAGCTCCTTGCCGCAAAGCTCTGCGGGAATATCAACATCGGCTTTGATAAAAGCCGTGCCGTCGGGAGTAAAATACATATCGCCTTTATTGAGCGGGCGGTAGTCATCCGAATAATATTCAAAATTCATTTCGGAGACCTGCCGTGCGTCTCTTATCTCAAGGTTTTTAATTTCCCACTTACTTGAATAGATATGGCGCTTGAGCCAGCCGAAGCGCAGATCGGTCCATTCCTCGGGGCGCATTGAACGCCTTACAACCTTTATATGAGCCATTCACCGCACCTCCTTAAACATCCTGAAAATAGGGCTTTTTGCGTATAGCGTTCACCTTCACGGTTTTGTGAAGATCTCGCTTTATCTCTCCCTCTATCCACTCCACGCAACGGTGCAGGATAAGGCATTTTGAGCATTCTCCTCTGAAAACAACGGTTAAAACGCCGTTTTCATATGAGACAAATTCTATCCAGCCGCCGTCGCCCTGAAGTTTGGGCTGAAGCACCTGCGAAACATATTTTTCCATATATAAACCTCACTTGTTTACGGTATCGTCGATTATCTTTTTAATGGCGGCAAGGCGGGTGTGAGCGTTTTCTCTGCTCTTATCCCTGATGCTGTAATACACCTTGATTTTAGGCTCTGTGCCGCTCGGTCTAACGGCTATCCAAGAGCCGTCGCCCCAAATGAATTTAAGCACATTTTCTTTAGGCAGATCTCCTATACCGCAAGAGTAGTCGATTACTTTTTCCACTCCGCCGAAAAGCGCTTTCCCCTGCTCTCTGAACACGGTCATAAGAGAATTTATTTTTTCGGCGCCGTCTTTGCCCTTGAGTACGAAATAATCAAGATTATCGAGATAGTAGCCGTATTCCGCATAAATATCGTTTAGCCCGTCGATAAGCGTTTTTCCGTGATTTTTGTACCACGCCGCCATTTGGCAGATGAGCATGGAGGAAACTACCGCGTCCTTGTCTCTCGCGTGTGTTCCCACAAGATAGCCGTATGATTCCTCGTAACCGATAACAAATTCCTGTTTGCCGCTGTCCTCATACTTATTTATCTTATCGCCTATGTATTTAAAGCCGGTCAGCGTTTCCTCGATAATAAGCCCGCGCTTTCTCGCAATATCCGCGCCGAGCTCCGAGGTAACGATGGTCTTTACAAGCGTGGAACGCTCATTCAGCTTATCTTTTTTCATATCGAGCACGAATTTAACAAGAAGCGCGCCCGTCTGATTACCCGTGAACAGCACATATTCGCCGTTTTTATCCCTAACGGCTATCCCAACCCTGTCGCAATCGGGATCGGTGCCCAAAACGAGATCCGCGCCTATTTCCTTTGCTCTTTCTATGGCGAGATTGAGCGCGTCCTTTTCCTCCGGGTTGGGGCTTCTTACGGTGGAAAAATTCCCGTCGGGAAGCTCCTGCTCCTTAACCACCGTAACATCCATACCATCAAGTACCGTTCTTACGGGGATATTTCCCGTTCCGTGCAAAGGTGTGTAAACGATTTTCAGCTCGCTTTTTTCCTCATATAGGCTCTGCTTTTTTACCTCAGAAATGAATTTATCAAGCACTTCCCTGCCTATCATAGTGATGCTTTTGTCATTTTCATCGCCGAAAGGAATTGAGGTGAAATCCTCGATTTTATTTATAAATTCGATAGCGTTTTTTGCATCCTGCGTGCAGAATTGGCAGCCGCGCTCATCGTAGACCTTATAGCCGTTATACTCCTTTGGATTATGGGAAGCTGTGATCATAACGCCGGCGTTGCATTTAAGATAAGCCGTTGTAAAGGAAAGCACGGGAACGGGAACAAGCGTGTCAAAAAGAAACACCTGAATACCGCAATTCGCAAAAACACGAGAAGCGGTTTTGGCGAAAAACGCGGAATTGTTCCTGCTGTCATACGCAACGGCGACTTTTATATCACCGCCAAACTTTGATTTCAAATAATTCGCAAGCCCGTATGTGGCTTTGCCGACGGTGTATTTATTCATTCTGTTTGAGCCCGCGCCCATAATGCCGCGCAAACCGCCAGTGCCGAAAGCGAGATCTTTATAAAACCTGTCTTCAATTTCCTTTTCATCGTCTTTAACGGCAAGAAGCTCCGCTTTTGTTGAATCGTCGGCAAATGAAAGCCATTGCTCATATTTATTTTTATAATCCATATATCACACCTCGAAATTTTAAGTAATTATACTACCAAAGGGAAAATAATTCAACATTACCGATATAATTATTTATAAAAAATTATGAGGGCAAATGCCCCCATAATCGGATTATTCGTTTTCCGCCGTATCGCCCGTGTCGGTATCGACCTCTCTAAACTCGACCTCCGTAGCGGCGTTTTCGGCATTTTCGTTATCGATTCGCTTATCCGCCTCAATAAATGCTTTTTTAAGCTGAATATAGGATATCGTATCAAGCACCGCAAAAGCGATAAGGCTTATGCCGACGAAGCGAACGATGCCCGTTTGAGTGCCGAAAGGATTTCTTAAGCTCACTATGCCGAGCACGATAGACGCGACAGACATTATCACGGTGAGTATCCAAGATCGGTTGCGGCTGTAAGCAACATAAGCCGAATTGACAAGATTTACAATGCCTCCGACGAGTAAAAACGCGCCGAGCAGGAAAATCATTACAGATATTATCTGCCTGTAAGCAACGCAAACTATCACGCCGGCAACAACAGATAAAATACCGAGCGCCAAAGTGAATTTTGACGAGCTGCCGACGAAATAATTGATAACACCCACTATTCCGCATATAATGAGCGCGCCGCCGATGAAAAACGCGGCATATGCAAGCATAATATCGGGATACACGGCAAGGAGCACGCCCAAAACAGCCGTTGCGCAAATTATGATAAGCGAATATTTAGTTAAATAAGAAAGAAATTTTTTCAAAGCAAACGCCTTTCATTTAAAAATTATTTTTCGGAAAACAGCGGCAATATCATTCCGCCTTACTGTCTGCAATGATCTTCTGAGCGATATTATCGGGGCAGCGCTCATAGCGGGCAAACTCCGTTTCAAACGAGCCCCTGCCCTGTGTTATCTGACGAATGGCTGTTGAGAATGTTGCAAGCTCCGCCTCGGGAACTTCCGCCATGATCTCCTGCATACCCGAGCCCATGGGAGTCATACCGAGAACTCTGCCGCGACGCTTGTTTATATCGCCGATAACATCACCCATAACATCGTCGTTGCAAAGCGCCTTAACTGTCATAACGGGCTCAAGAATTATGGGCATAGCCTTTGATATACCCTCTTTATACGCAAGCGACGCAGCCATTTTAAAGCTCATTTCGCTTGAATCTACAGGGTGATAAGAGCCGTCAAACAGAGTTGCCTTAACGCCCACCATCGGATAACCGGCAAGCACGCCTCTCTCCATACACTCATTGAGACCCTTTTCAACAGCCGGGAAAAAGTTTTTGGGAACTGAGCCGCCGACTACTCTTTCGGCAAATTCCAATCTTTCGCAATCCCACGGCTCAAATTCAATGAATACATCGCCGAACTGACCGTGACCGCCGCTCTGCTTCTTATGCCTTCCCTGCGCGCTGACCTTCGCCGTTATGGTTTCACGGTAGGCTACCTTGGGAACGGAAAGATTTACATCAATGGCAAATTTTGATTTGAGCCTTGAAACGCAAACATCAAGCTGCTGCTCACCGAGACCCTTGAGTATCTGCTGATGAGTTTCGTTGTTGGAGTAGAATTTAATGCTGGGGTCTTCCTCGGAAAGCCTTGTAAGACCGTTGGCGATTTTTTCCTCGTCGCCCTTCTTGACCGCGCTGACAGCCATCGCGTATGTGGGGTTGGGAGTTGCCACTCCGTCCAGCTTAACGACCTTGCCGGAAGCGCAAAGCGTATCGCCCGTATTGAAGCCCGAAAGCTTGACTATCGCGCCAATATCGCCGGCGGGAATTTCCGCGCAGTCCATCTGCTTAGCGCCGAACATCGTAACAAGCTTGCCCATTTTTTCCTCTCTGCCCGTTACTGCGTTATAAGGCACTGTGGCGGGCGTTATCTTTCCGCTTACTACCTTGAAGAAAGACAGCTTGCCGATGAACGGGTCGGCAACGGTCTTAAAGCAAATTGCGGCAAGAGGACCGTTTGGATCTGCCGTAAGCTCAAGAGGCTCATCGTTGCAAATGGCATATTCTGATTTGGGAGCGGGGCAAACATCGGCGATAAAATCAGCCAAAAGGTCGCAAGCCTCGCCTGTAAGACCGCTTAACGCGAATACGGGAATTACCGATCCGTCCGCTACGCCCTCTTTAAGCCCCTTGATTTTATCTTCTCTTGTGAGCTCTTCGCCGGAAAAGTATTTTTCCATAAGCTCCTCGTCGGCGCCGGCAACAGCCTCGTTAAATACCTCCCGAATAGCCTCAAAGCGGTTTAAATCATCGTGTGATACGGTACAGGGAGAAGCCTTTGTGCCGTTGTAGGAGTACGCCTTGCCGTCAAGCATATTGTAGTATCCCGCAAGATGACCGCCCGAAACGATCGGAACGACTATCGGGCAAACGATTGAGCCGAATTTTGCAACCAATTCATTGAAAACCTTATAAAAATCCGCTCTTTCGTCATCCATCTTGGTGGTGACAAATATTCTTGCCATTCTTCTTGAGCCGGCGCTCTTGAACGCCTTTTCATCGCCGACGGCAATTCCAGATCTTGCGGAAATAACGATGACCGCCGTTTCGGCAGCTCTTATGCCCTCCGCCATACCCTCGGCAAAGTCAAAAAGGCCGGGAGTATCAATATAATTTATTTTCTTTCCTTTATATTCAACGGGCGCAACGGCGCTTGAGGTTGAAAGACTGCGCTTTTTCTCCTCCGCGTCATAGTCGGTTACCGTGTTGCCCTCCGTTACCTTGCCGAATCTCTCCGTAGCGCCAGAAATATATAGCAAAGCCTCGGTAAGAGTGGTTTTACCCTTAGACGCATGGCCGGCAATAACAACATTTCTGATATCTTTTTGTTCATAGTTTTTCATAATAAAGCATCCTCTACTGAAAAAAATTATTATTGTAGATATTGTATAATACTTTCAATCTTTTGTCAATTTTTATGTTAATATTAAACAATTAGTTTAAAGATTTCTCACTATTTCATAAAAATATAAAAATTATTTGGTAGTTTTTCACATAAAATAATGTCAATTTCTGCGGCTTTCAATAAAGCGCTGTGTACTTTTCACGAAAAGATACACAATTATTTCTTGAAATCGGCATAATTATATATTATAATAAACGCGCATTGTATCCGCAGAGAAAAAACAGCTTTCTCGGGAGATACCTCTTTTGTGTTTTGGGGGAAGCTCCTATGGAACAGTAGCAGAAAGGAAAATTTAATATGAAAAAAAACACAAAAACCCTTGTTGGGGTCGCCCTTTTGACGGCGATAGTAGTAGTGCTTCAGTTTCTGAGTATGTATATCAGAACAGCGGCATTCTCGATCACCCTTTCCCTTATTCCGATAGTAGTCGGCGCGGCGCTGTACGGAAAATGGTGGGGAGCATGGTTTGGCGGCGTATTCGGCGCGGCAGTTCTCGCCACGGGCGACGCAAACGCTTTTCTCGCGCTTAATCCCGCAGGCACAATCGTTACCGTTCTTGCCAAAGGCATTCTCGCAGGTTTGGCGGTAGGTATCGTTTACGAGCTGCTCAAAAAGAAAAACGATGTTGCTGCAGCATTCGCATCGGGTATTTTCGCTCCGATCGTCAACACGGGCGTTTTCATCATCGGCTGTTATCTGTTTTTCTTTGACACCATCAAGGAAGGAGCGGGAACAGGCAGTACCTTCAAGTATATTATAGTTACTTATGTAGGCTTTAATTTCCTTATCGAGCTTGCCGTAAACCTCATTCTCAGCCCGCTGATCGTAAGAATTATTAAAATAGGAAAGAAAGAAGCAAATCAGTAAAAAATCAACCGTTGGAACTCGGTTTAACCGAGCGCCAACGGTATTTTTTTACTTATTTCAGCCTTTGAAGAAAAGCCTTTTTTTCAATGCTGTTATAGCCCGCCTTTCTGTAAAACCGCAATGTTTTGGGATTTTTTGAGCTTGTCAAAAGCATCATTTTATAGCAGTTTTCATTAAGAGCGATTTCCTTTGCGTAATCAAGGCACTTGCTCGCAAGCCCCCGTTTTCTGTAATCCCTATGCGTAACAACATTTTCAATAAAAGCATAAGGACGAACGCCGCGCGTTAGATTGGGAATAATTACGCATATGCAGGATGAGACGATTTTTCCGTCCTCCTCGCAAACGATGATATGGTGATTTTTATCATCAAGCATCTGTTTCCAAGTGCTTTGTAAATGCTCGGTGTTTTCGGGAATTTTGCGTTCGTGCAGATGAAGATACAGCTCTAAAAGCGGCTGCAAATCATCATATCCTGCCTCTCTTATCATTAAATAATCACACCTTATAATATAAATAACGCCCGAAGCACAAATCATTGCGCCGCGGGCGTTTTTCAAATTCAGAAGTTTATCAGACCGTTTCCACCGTTTATCATCATAAACATTGACGCGAATACAAGCGAAACGATGGTCATCAGCTTGATGAGAATATTTATCGAAGGACCTGAGGTATCCTTAAACGGATCGCCGACCGTGTCGCCTACCACAGCCGCCTTATGAGCGTCCGAGCCTTTGCCTCCGTCCGCGAGGCCTTCGATATATTTCTTTGCGTTATCCCACGCGCCTCCGCTGTTTGCCATAAATATCGCCATCATAACGCCGCTGACAAGCGAGCCCGCAAGCAATCCGCCAAGCGATTCAACGCCGAGCAGAATACCTACCGCAAGAGGCGAAAGAACAGCCATAACGCCGGGAAGTATCATTTCGTTAAGTGCGGCGTTTGTTGAAATCGAAACGCATTTTTTATAATCGGGTTTTTCAGTGCCCGCAAGAATACCGGGCTTTTCCCTGAACTGCCGCCTTACTTCCTCTATCATTTTATTTGCCGCCTTGCCGACGCTGCTCATAGTGAAAGCAGAGAACAAAAACGGAAGCATTCCGCCGATAAAGAGTCCTACGACTACCTTAGCGTCAAGAATACTCATACCGCCGGAGCTGATACCGGTAACCTCGGCAAATGAGGCAAAGAGCGCGAGGGCGGTAAGAGCGGCAGAGCCGATAGCAAATCCCTTGCCGATAGCGGCAGTCGTATTGCCAACGGAATCAAGCTTATCGGTTATATCTCTCACCTCGGGCGCAAGCTCGCTCATTTCGGCGATACCGCCCGCATTGTCGGCTATCGGACCGTAAGCGTCAACGGCTATGGTCATTCCGGTTGTTGAAAGCATACCTACGGCGGCAAGCGCGATTCCGTAAAGCCCAAAGAAGTTATACGATACGAGAATGCCGACTACGATGAACAAAATCGGAAAAGCTGTTGATTTCATTCCCACGCTGAGACCGCTGATTATATTTGTTGCGCTGCCCGTTTTAGAAGCCTGAGCGATGCTCTTTACGGCTTTGTATTTATCCGATGTATAGATTTCGGTCAGCTTGCCGATGGCAGTACCTACCGCGAGCCCCGCGAGCACGCACCAAAGTCCGTTTAATGTGCCCAGCATAAAATAGCTGAGAGCAGCGGAGGAAATCAAAACAATTATCGTTGTTGCGTATTCGCCTATATTGAGAGCCTTTTGCGGGTCATTACCCTTGGAAACGGTTACAATAAAGGTAGAGATTATCGCCGCTACTATGCCGATGGCACAGAGAACAAGCGGAAAAACCGCCGCCTTGAGGTTGTCCGCACCTTTGAACGAAGCGGCAAAGGCAAGTGTTATCGCCGAAATTATCGAGCCGACATAGCTCTCAAAAAGATCGGCGCCCATACCGGCGACATCGCCCACATTGTCGCCAACATTATCGGCGATAGTGGCGGGATTTCGGGGATCGTCCTCGGGGATACCCGCTTCAACCTTGCCCACAAGGTCTGCCCCGACATCGGCGGCTTTTGTGTATATACCGCCGCCAACGCGGGCAAAAAGAGCTATTGACGATGCGCCGAGGCTGAAACCCGTAAGCACATTCAATATTTCTGTATTGCTTGCCAAATCGGCAGTTTTAGTGATAACAAGGAAAATAGCCCCGATACCGATAACGCCGAGACCGACAACTGACATACCCATGACCGCGCCGCCGCTGAACGCCACTTTGAGCGCCTTGTTGAGCCCGCGCTCCTTAGCGGCCTGAGCGGTGCGTACATTCGCCTTGGTCGCCACCGTCATACCGAAATAACCCGCGAGCGTCGAAAAAACCGCGCCGACGAGAAAGCACACGGCAGTAAGAATATTTATAAGCACGGAAATGAGAATGAAAAGCACCACGGCGAAAATAACAAGTATTTTATACTCCGAAAAGAGGAACGCTCTCGCGCCCGATGCTATTGCCGAGGAAATCTCCCTCATTTTTTCATTACCCGCGTCTTTTTTGCTGATGTAAAACGCCATATATGCCGCGAAACACAGCGCCAACAGAGCGGCGACGCAGGATAAAATCAAATAAATGTCCACAAAAGCAACTCCTTGCTGTAAGTTTAATATGTATTATACTACCATTTTTCTAAAAAGAAAAGCTATTTTTACTAAAATTTTACTTTAATGTGTTATCAAGGAAGCGAACAGGGTCTTTTTTAGTAAAAAGAAACAAAAAAAGCGGGCAGAAAACCGCCCGCCGCAGACCGTCGATAAAACGGTCAAATACTTTATGTATTTTAAAAATCAATTATGAGTTCATCTGCGCTACAAGAGCATCGGTATCCTCAAGCCTTATGCGTTTCGAACATATATATGTTCTCAGATCCGTACCAAAGTTAATCTTTTCTTTCGGGCTGAAATGGCCGTAATTTGTTGTTACTATCGTACCGTCCTCAAGCACAACATTTCCGCAATAGCCCGTATCGGCATATGCGTGATATTCCGACTGCTTCTGCCCTTTTTCGTAGATATGGGCAAGCTTTATCCTGTACTGCCCTTCCCTGCCGTTTTTAAGGTCGTCAAAAGTACCTACCCACGCTATCCAGCCCTCGCTGTCCCATCCGCCGGTGATATCTTCGGATGCGTTTTCCTGCGCCTTCTTTCCTCTCTCTATGGAGCGGAAAGTTATAAAGAGTCTGCCGTCCGGCGTGTAATCCGCCTTATGGCGTTCGCCGTTTATCGCCGCAGGAGCCTCTACGGGATTGCTCCATGTTTTACCCTCGTCAAACGAAAGTGAGATAAGCGAATTCATCGTCTTTGTGTTGCTTCTGCTGATAAGGCAAAGCTCATCGCCCGTACCCTGCTCGGAGCGTATGACCTCCACCTCGCACATACCCGATTTCTTTTCAATATCCCTGTATGCCGAAAAATACTTTTCGGGCTCGCTCCACTGCATATTTCCGTTTTCGTCAAATGTGAGGATGGTTTTGTAATTGTAAAATTCCGCATCGTGGAAAAAGCCCATCCACTTATCAACAAATTTGCCGTTTTCCTTTAGCTGAGTAAGGCTCGCCATAGCCACTATCGGAATTACGGGATTGGAGCTGTTTTTATCGTAAAAAGTTTCAAACTCCGTCCATGTCTGCCCCTCATCCGTAGAAATCGAGCAGTTAAAGCCGCCGTCCGTAGGCTCGTTGCCCCACTTGGGATTGGCGGAAATAAGTATCAGCTTGTCGGCAGTTTTGCCGTCCGTGAATTTCAGCCTGTAAATCGTTGGTGTTTCCCTTGAATTTTCCCAGCTTTTCGGCGTGTTTTCAACGGTTTCGCTCCACGAAACGCCTCCGTCCGTGCTGATTTTATTGAGCACAGCGCCCTTGCCGTGCCCCGCCGGATATACTGTGAGTATATTTCCGTTTTTCAGCAGCACCGCGTCCGGATGAGCCATATATTTGAGAGAATCGTCCACAACGGTGAGGTCATACAGATATTTGTATTTAGCGTCGATACCCTCCGGCATAGTGCTTAAATCAAGCTCCGGTATTGTGTAATCACCGCCCGTGAACGGAAGCGGGTCGGTCTTTGCCTGCTTGGCGCATGCGGCGAGAATTCCGCCCAGCATAGCGATAACAATAAGCGCCAAAACGGTTTTTTTCATAAATCTTTCCCCTTATATCTATGATTATTTAATTTTTGTTCATTTGTATTTTTCCGCCAAAAAATTGGATTTTATTGATATTGGCTTGTAATACCGAAATAATCCTCCATCGTTATCCAGTCGCCGTTGTTATACAGCTTTGTCGCAAGCTCAACGCCGACATAGCGGAAATGCCACGGCTCATATTTATATCCCGTTTCATCGGTTTTTCCTTTAGGATACCTGAGAATGAAGCCGTATTTATAGCAATTCGCGTTGAGCCACTTTGCCTCGGGCGTTCCCGCGAACTCATCCCCGATTATATTCAGGTCGGCGGCAAGCCCCGACTGATGCTCGGAATGACCCGGTCTTGCCGAGTAGGTGTCCGCCTTCTTCCTGCCGTCCTCTTTTACATATCTGTTATATATCCTCTTTTGCGTGCTGTAAGAGCGATATCCGCTTGAAATATAGATATTCAGCCCATCCTTCTTCGCGGCGGCTCGCATGGTCTTAAACGCCGACTGCATTTTACTGGTAAGCCCGTTGCCGTAGCTTTTGGGAAGAGAATATGTTTTGTTGGCAATAAGATAACCGTCAATATAGGTAACGCCGTTTTTCGTCTCGCCTTTAAATCCCTTTGAGGTAGTAAAAGTCACCGTCTTGCCGCTATCGTTATCCGAGGAGTCGTCCGACGGGTCTTTGACCCGAAATGTAAACTTTTCCTCCGTCTTGTTGCCGCTTGAGTCCACAGCCGTATATTTCAGCGCATATTTCCCCGCTTTATTTATATCATAGCTGCCTTCAACAGCTACCGTGATTTTTTCGCCGGAATTGTCGGAGGCGCTTACTCCGTCCAAAAGATTGATCTTCTTGCCCTTCGTTGTTTCAATGTAATCTTTGAATTTGATTTTGGGGCTTTCAAGATCTGCTACGGATAAAATGAGATCAGACTCCGCTCTATTGCCGCTTGAGTCGCTCGCAATATATTTTAACTTATATTCTCCTATCTTGTTAAAATCGTAAGTTCCCTCAACAGTCACGGCGATTTCCTCTTTGGAATTGTCCGAAGCCGAAACGCCCTTGAGCAGATCCGTCTCTTTTCCCAAATTGACCTGTAAGCCGGCGGGGCAATTGATTTTCGGGCTTTCGTTATCCACTACGGAAACTTTATATGAAAATTCCTTTTCCTTTCCCAAATCGGACTTTATTATAAGGGTGACCTCCCGCTCGCCGAGCGATGAAGTGTCTATCGCCGTTTTTTCCGTAATGATTTTGCCGTTTTTCAACATCTTTACGAACTGATAATTGTCCACCGTTTCATTTATGTTTACAACGGCGTTTTCCTCTATTTCAACAACAAGCGCCTTTGAATTTATAACGATTACGGAAACGATTGCCACGGCGCACACCAAAATAGCCGCGGTCAATGCGATTATAATCGTTTTTTTGCGTTCGGGCTTCCGCTTCATTTTGACACTTCCTCTCTTTTCAAGAAAATCATACAACTTTTTTAAACAGCAGTCAATCGGTGAAAAACAAAGGCAAAAAAATTACCGCCCGCAATAAGCAGGCGATAATATTTTTCCCAAAATATTTGATTTTATCGCAGAGGCTTTCCGACAAGAAAAAGCCGAAATCAATCGTCAAAATCTTTTTCGTAATGAAGAACCTTGCCGGAAGCCGCGTCTATTTCATAGCTGTATTCGTATCCCGCGCAGACAAATTCAACTTCATAGATCTGCTTTCCGTTTTCCCATTCGAGGCTGCATTCCACTTTCGATGCGCTTCCCGAAGAAACGCCCGCGTGCTTGAACGCCGCTGCCTTTGCCGCGTCCGCGCCTACAAGTTTTGTGCCGCCGGAATTACTCGGCGCGGCGGGAGCCGCCGTGGTGGATTTGAAATAATCGTCGTCTCTCTCTTTTTCGTGCGAAATGACTTTTCCTGTCGAAGCGTCTATTTCATAGCTGTATTCATATCCCGCGCTGTCAAATTCAACTTCATAAACCTGCTTGCCGTGTTCCCATTCAAGGCTGCATTTTACTTTTGTGGCTTTTGATGAGGAAACACCAGCGTGCTTAAATGCGGCCGATTTTGCGGCGGAAGCGCCGATAAGATTACCGCCGGAATTACCGGAATTTGCGGTTGTGCCGGTGTTACCCGAATTTCCCGAATTTGCAGTTGTGCCGGTGTTGCCGGAATTGCCGGAATTACCGCTTCCCGTATTACCACCCGAAGTGTTTCCGGAGGGAGTCATATAATCATCGTCGCGTTCCTTTTCGCTACTTAAAATTTTGCCGGATAACGCGTCAATATCATAACCGTATTCATAACCCGCACGCTTAAATTCTATCTCATAAATCATTTTGCCCATTTCGTAATCCATTTCGCATCCGTATCCGTAAATATCAGACGCGGAAACGCCGGCGTGCTTTAACGCGATAGACTTGGCTTTCGCCTCGCCGATATATCCCTTGTCGCTCGCGGAACCTACCGATTCAACGTCCGCAAGTTCGGAAGCGCCCGGATTCGCTATAAGATTAAGTTCATTTATCGAAAGAGGAACAAGCTCCTCAAACATATAGCGCGGATTTTTGCCCGCTATTTGAGAAATAAGCTGCGCTTTTCCCTCGGAAATACCGTATTGCTCGGCAAGGCTTTTTACATTATCGTCCTGCTGAATGGTTTGGCTGAGCACGGCTCCGCTGAAGGAATCCGTTTGAAGAAGCGCTGATATTTCCTCCGAAAGGCGCTTTTGCATCTGCGCGCTTCTTTCGGGATCGTTTCCGTCTACACTTACAAGTACGGAATTTGAAATATCGCTGAGATAACCGTTGCGCAACATTGAACCGATAAGAGCATTTACGGACACATCAAGACTGCTTCCCTTTAAATCCATATCTCCCAAAACTATCTTTCCGTCCTCATTGAGCGGAGTGACTTCAAGAACCTTTTCTCCGCGGTTCACCTTAATTTCAATGCTCGGATTAACGTCAAGAGACACGGTTGAATCCACGGCGTAATTCATAAAATAATAGCCGAAGCCGAATATGCCTATCAGCACCGCGACGCAGGCGGCTATAAGGCCGGTGTATCTAAATTTGAATCTTGTCTTTTTGTTTTCTTCCATAATTTCAAAACCCCCATTTCGTTCATTGCAATCCGCCATAACGGAATCAAAAGAATCAGGCGCGGCATTTTCAAATGCGCGTTTGATATTCGCTTCGATTTCCTTGTTGGTCATCGTTTTTCCCTCCTTTAAACAGCTTCTCTTAACTTTTTTAGTGATCTGTTGTATTTTGAAAGAACAGTGGACAACGGCATATTGAGCATTTCGGCGATCTCGCGATGCTTAAAGCCGGCCACGGCATGGAGCGTTACAATTTGGCGCTCTTCATCAGAAAGAAGTTTCATACATTGCTCAAGCGTGAGCCTGTCCTCCGAAGAAAGCTGCTGTGCCCCCTCAATATAAGGCTCCCAATCCTCCTGCGGCAAATCGGAAGTTTTGCTTCTTTCCCGAATCCGCTGAACGCAGAGATTATGGGTGATGGACATTATCCATGAACGCGCCTTTCCACATCTTTGGTACGCGGGCGCGGCCTTGTAAATGTTCACGAAACAATCGTGCAGCACATCTTCCGCGTCGTGCGTATTTTTAAGAATCGAAAGCGCATATCCGTAAACAGCGCCCTTCATTGATTTGTAAAGCACCTCAAAAGCGGCCGAATCGCCTCGTGAAACTCGTTCGAGCAGTTCATCGGGATCACCGTATTCCGTTTTGATTCCGTTATTGATAACCGATGTCAAGTTAATCATAACAGTTCTGTCCTTTCATACAGTTAACGCACATAATATGCTTTTTATCGCAAAAAAAATAATTTTTTGAAAAACATCTGATTTTTCATATTGAAGCGCCGAACGTCAAAACTGCTGTTTTAACGTCCGGCAATATTGATTTATTTTGTCAAAAAGTAACTCAGTGAAAGCGAAAAGTTATTTCTCTTCGCCGAAAATTTCGCGTAAAAGCTCAATCATTTTAAGTAAATCGATGAGCTTTGCCAAATGCCCGTTCATTCCGGCCTCAAGCATAAAGCATAATATGCATATTTTTTCATTAAACAACTTCTCATTAATGGCAGCGCGGCAAACGCTAAGAAAACCGAAATCCGCGCAAACAAAAAGTATATATATTATACAGCAAAATATCAATAAACGCAAGAAGAAACATATATAATACCTAATCAATATCAAGCGCATTAATATAAAATGTTAGAAAAAGTGTTAGAAAATCACAAAAATAAATAGAGCCAAGTATAAAAATTTGGCTCTATTACAGTGGCAAGTGCGACCGATTTATATTCAGACGGGATCATAGGAGAAAACTCGCGCCGCAGGCGCGCAAACCGCAAAAAGTTGGTAGCAACAGCGAGCCGTCGCGAGGGCGTTTACAACAGAGCAGGTGAGCCGAGCGTGACTTTTTGTGGAAGCGTGGTTGCGTTGCGCAAAAAAAATATCTTCTGGTACTTGACAAAGCGGCAATTATTAATTATAATATTGGAAATGGAGAAAGGAGCTTTGTGTCATGGAGCGAATAGGAGATCGTATTTTTCGACTAATGAAGGAAAACGAGTATACGCAAAAGGAGCTTGCATGTATGGTAGGCGTCACCGAATCTGCAATGTCTCGGTATCTCAGAAACGAAAGAGAACCGAAGGCAGAAATAATAGCTAACCTTGCCACAGCGTTGAATACTACATCTGACTATTTAATCTGTGGCAAGAAAACTGATGAAGATTTTGCGGAGATCTATCGTCTGGTTGCACGCAGCACGGCAGCAATGACAGATGAAGAAAAACTGAAACTTGTGAGGATGCTGATCGGGAAATGAGCGAAAACGAAGAATATACTACCGTCAGGCTGCCTTCAAAAATTTATGATTGTATAGAAATAAAAGTGGTTGAACTCTATATAAGGCTGAAGATTACAAAGGTTCCTATTAATCCCCTTATTGTTGCAAGTCAGCTAGGTTTTATTGTAAAAAATTATTCAAGCTTGCCTAGCAAAGCAAGCAAAAAGTCAACATTAATGACATTGTTGACCAGTTTGCACAGGGTAGCAATGGGTCTGTTGAGGGAGTAAAATATGTTTTCAAGGGACCCGATTATTCTGTAATAGCAGATATGGCGTCTGGCTATTTGCGTATAAAAGATAACAAAAACGGTAATTATCTTAAACTTGACGGAACGCCAGGCAACAGAGAAAAAACCCATTTCAAAATAAAAAAGAAAGAGGAAATGTAAATGGCTATTCAATTGTTTTTAAACCTGAACGGATTAAAATACTACGGGAACATTCCCGAAAAGCCCGAAAATTCTTCCGGCATGATCGAAGAATACGCGCTTTCTTCTGATGACATTAAATTGTTTATAAAAGATATTGATTCTTTGGATGTAGCATGCAACGCTTTGTTAGACCTCGGGGATGTTGACTACTTTAACGCTGAAAAATGCAGAAAACTAATAGAGTGGATTAGGGAACGGTTTGAACAACCAGTGTCCGCAAGATATCGCGAAATACTTGAAACGCTTATGGGCTATTGCGAGCGTGCGATTGAGCTAAATACCGGGGTGGTGATCGAATTATGAAATCAACATATAAGCTACTCGGCGCATATTGGGATGGAATGAAGGGCATGCGGTACGATGAACTGAATTACGAAAACAATCCGTTGCAGTCATCAGAATCAATCTCTTTTCGGGAGATGTTATCTGTTCAAGATGAAGCCGACCTTGACCGCATCATCGCACCATACGAGACGAATAATGGGGTTACAATACAGATTGATTACTGGACGGAAACTTCTAATCCAATTTTACATGGTTTTTTAGAAAAAAGACTCGGTCAGATGGTTGCTCACTTGTCAGATAAATACTCGACAGTACGCTGTGTTCAGGCATAAAAACACCCGCCAAGTGCTACCAACGCCTAGCGGGTGTGTTCTGCGGATACAAGTATCCTTCGAACAAATACAACTTTACTATACTCCTTGATTTGCGATTTGTCAAGGCAAAACAAACTGTCTGATAAAAAATTTCGTTCCTTCCCAATATATATCAGCGTATGAAACGGGCGGGTTGAGCCCCATGCTGGCTGGTATTGCTGGGTTATCGTTTCGCGACTCTTGCGGTGCCCGAAAAAGCCTGCGGGCGCCTTGCGCCTTTCCTTGGCTTTTTCGACCGCTGCGCCAACCCCGCCTCTCTGCATCGCCCACCGGGCGCGCTCGGCGGCGTTGCCC
>CANQJS010000017.1 GCA_947624285.1 uncultured Clostridia bacterium
AGCTTTTTTCTTGTCTACTTCACTCCTCGCTTAAAGCTATTTTTTTACCCCCTGTAAAACAGGGGGTTTACTTTGTCGCAGACAAAGAAAAAAAGCAAAAACATTATAAGTTTTTGCCTTTTTTCATTATTTTATTGAAATTACGGTTTGATACGCGCTTTCAACGGCGTCGTGTATCCTGCCCGCCTTTGCACAATCGCCTATATTATACACCTGAGGATAGTAGTTTTTAATTTCTTCATACAGTAAATTATTCGGATGAACGCCCAAAGAAAGAACAACGAGGTCACATTCACGCTCGATCCTCTCCCCTGTTTTTGTATTCTCCGTTATTATTCCGTTTTTGTTTATCTCAACAAGCTTTGAGCAGGTGTAAAATTTCGTTTTGCGGCTCTTGAGCTTAGGTATAATATCGTCGAGCTGTTGAAACCAAGCGCCGGGAGCGATCTCGTCAGCCATTTCAATTACAAAAACGCTGTTGCCGTTTTCACAAAGGAGCTCGGCTGTTTCAAGCCCCGTCATTCCCGAGCCGACAACGCAGACTCTCTTATTTTCGGCTTGCACGCTGCCGTCAAGAATTTGCGTAACCGTAACACAGTTTTCTGCCTCAAAGACTTTGGGCATTATCGCCTGCGCACCCGCCGCGATTATAACTATTTCAGGTGAAAAGCTGTCTATAACCTGTTTTGTAGCGGTAACGCCGTAAATGATTTGCGCGCCTGCCTTTTCGGCGTTTGTTGCCAAATCCTCGGCGCACCAGCGCATTTTTTCTTTGTGAGGCGGTTTATCCGCAAGATTGAGCTGACCGCCCGCAAGCTTTTCCATTTCAAGAACGGTGACGCTGAATTTTCGCTTTGCAAGCAATTCCGCCGCCGTAAGTCCTGCCGCTCCCGCGCCTACTATAACGACATTTCTGCCGCCGCCGTTTTCACATAAGGTCTGCCCCTCTCTGCCGACGAACGGATTGACGGAGCAGTGACCGTTATCGCCGACATACGCGCCGTTCATCATACTCTCAAAGCAATAAAGGCAGCATATACAGCGCTTGATCTCATTTTCCCGGTGTTCATAAGCCTTGTTTGACCAATGGGGGTCGGCTATATGAGGTCTGCCGAGAGAGACAAGATCCTGTATTCCGTACCGAAGCTGTTTTTCTGCCTGCTCGGGAGTGCGGATAAGATTTGCCGCAATGACAGGGATATCGACGGCTTTTTTTATCTCCTCGGCAAGATTTTTACGCCAGCCGCATTCAAACGAAGTCGGCTCAAGCCAATAGTTGAAAGTATCGTAGCATCCGCTCGACACATCTATGGCGTCGATTCCCTTTTTCTCAAGAAGCTTCGCCATTTTTACGCCCTCGCTGAGTCCGTAGCCCCTACCGCTCTCGCCTATCCTGTCATACATCTCGTCAACGGTAAGGCGCACAACAAGAGGAAAATCATTTCCGCATTTTGCGCGGACATCGTCTATTATCTCAAAAAGAAATCTCATCCTGTTTTCAAGATTTCCGCCGTATTCGTCGGTGCGTTGATTTGTCTCGGGCGAGAGGAACTGCTGAATAAGATATCCGTGGCTCGCGTGAAGCTCTACGCCGTCGCACCCCGCTTGCTTAACTCTCAGGGCGGCGTCTCCAAACTCGGCGACTATTTTATGTATTTCAGACTTTGACAGCGCCCTGTTCTTACTCTGCGCGAATTTACTTTTTTGGCATTTGCTCGGTGAAACCGTTTTGAAAAACAAATCCTTTTCAACAAGCTTTTTTCCCAGCGGCACTATCGTGCCGTACAGCAGCCTTGAATAGGAATTTTTCGGCATAATTTTATCGCACAAAACCGAAATCGGCACGGTATTCATCATAAGGCTGACATTCTGCCTGCCGGGGTGATGAAGCTGAACAAAAAGCTTCGCGCCGTGTTTATGAATCCTGCCTGCAAGCTCGGAAACGGACGCGATGTTCCTATCCTTAGAAACGGCGAGCTGCCCAAAGGAGGACGCGCCCGTCAAATCGTCAACACGGGTGATCTCCGTTATTATAAGACCCGTGCCGCCCTTGGCGCGTTCTTCGTAATAATCCATCATTTTTTCGGTGGCGTTTCCGTTAAACTGACCGAAGCCCATCAGCATCGGCGACATTACTATTCTGTTTTTAAGCTCAACATTTCCTATTTTAAAAGGGCTGAAAAGCATTTTGTATTCCATATAACCACCTTGATTTTCAAGCTGTTTTAAGTATAACATTTTGAGCGGATATATTCAATAAAAAGAAAACAGCGCCGAAAAACGGCGCTGTAATAAGCAGATTATGATTTATGATGCTTAGCGGCTTTTTCCTCTTCCTTAGCTTTTTCTTCGGCAAGCTTTTTCCTCGCCTCTTCAACGATTCTCTTTTGCTCTTCCTCCTGAGCCTTAGCCGCTTCCTCGCGCGCCTTCGCCTTTCTCTCGGCCTCTTCCTTGGCTTTCTGAGCCTTAGCGTCCGCCTTTGCCTGCCTTTCAGCCTCAAGCTCTTCATCGCTCTTGGCGGGAGCAACCGCAACCGCGATATTTATCACAAGCGCGGCAATAAACAGCACCAAAGCGATTATGTAACCGAAAAAGAATCCGCCCGAAACATTTATCGCGGTAAGACTGCCGAAGGTAAACGCCGTGAAATCTGAGCCCAGCGATGCGGCAATGGAGAACATAACTACCGAAGCAATGGAAACAGCGATTGAAAGTATCTCAAAAGTAACGGTTGATTTTGTTTTCGGCTTGGCGCACTTAAAAATGTTCATGAAAAACGCCAAAACAATGAATATAAGAGTAAGAAGATATAAAACGGTTGCAATCAAAATGAATGTTACGGGACCGCTGTATGCCTCAAACGCCATATTTTCAAAAATAAGCGATGAATTGCCGAAAAGCTCCATAATAATATTTATTACGGATTTTCTGCCCGTGAGCGAAACAAGCGCCATATCAAATCCCGCGCCGTCCGCCTTAATTACTGCCCACGGAATAACAAACGCCACGATTTGAATGAATGTGAGCACCATTCTTGCAATTCGCAGCTTCGTTCCGAAAAGCGAATACCTCATTCTGTTTAATGTTTTATAAAACACACCGAAAGCCCTGTCGGCATTCCTGTTGTCTTCTTCAAGCCGACCCATCCAGTTAAAATTGGGAATGGAAACGCCGCATTTTGCACATTCGGCTTTTATGTTCCAGAACGGAATTTTTGCTCCGCAATTTGGACAGTTTGCCATAAGAACACCCCGTAACAAAAATATTCTTTAAAATATTTTATAATGTTTGATAAAAAAAGTCAATATAAATAAAAATTCGTGATCCTTAATTTAATAATTTGTATATTATTTCTGCTTTTTTAACAGCCTTGATTTATTGTAGTAATCCTTAGTATCCTTGGCGAGAACACCCGAAAGAACAATAAGGGAAATAAGGTTGGGAATCGACATAAGCGCGTTTGCAATATCGCTGAAGGACCACGCAATATCGAGGGCAACTGTTGAGCCTATGAAAACAAATATCGAAAAAACTATTCTGTAAATGTAGCAGACATAGTGCTTTTCAAAGAGAAATTCAAGGGCTTTTTCGCCCTGATACTCCCAGCCGAGTATAGTGGAAAAAGCAAACATAAGTATGCCGACCGTAACAATAATTGCGCCGGGCTTGCCGAGAACGCTCTCAAACGCGGTTATGGTCAAAGGAGCTCCCGAAATAAGCTCGCCGTTTGCGTCAACAGAGCCGATAACTCCCGAAGTGGCTACGGCGAGACCCGTGATAGTGCATACGATTATAGTATCGATAAATGTGCCGCACATATTTATAAAGCCCTGCTCAACATGCTCGTCGGTGGAAACGGAGGAAGCGGTGATCGCCGCCGAGCCGAGACCCGCCTCATTGGAGAAAACGCCCCTTGCTATGCCGTATCTTGCGCTGCTGAGAACGGACGCTGTGATCGTTCCCGCAACACCGCCGGCAATCGCCTTTCCGCCGAACGCCATTGAAAATATTGTGCCTAACCCCGCGGGGATATTCCTGTAATTCAAAACTATTACAACGATACCGGAAATTATGTAAAACACTGCCATAACGGGCACAAGAACAGACGAGACCTTTGATATGGACTTAATGCCTCCGAATACGATAACGGCGGTAAGAGCAGCTATAACGAAACCGCTTATCCAAGTGGGAATAGAAAAGGTGTTTTGAATGGAGCTTGATATTGAATTTGCCTGAGAAAGGTTGCCTATACCGAAAGACGCGATTACGGTAAAAATCGCGAACGACGCGGAAAGAACTATCGCAAAGCCTTTATGTTTAAAAGCGTTTCTGATGGTGTACATCGGTCCGCCGACAGACTCGCCCTTTTCGTTCTTTGAACGGTACTTTACGGCGAGAGCGCACTCGGCATATTTCGTTGAAATCCCGAATGCGGCGGCTATCCACATCCAAACAAGCGCTCCCGGTCCGCCCATTATCATGGCGGTCGAAACGCCTACGATATTACCCGTTCCTATTGTGCCCGCAAGCGCGGTCATCAAAGCGGAAAACGGTGAGATCTCTCCATCTTTTCCGATCGTTTTTCTCGATTCGGGGCTGACTATCGCCTTTAGCGCGGCAGGCAGCCTGCGCCAAGGAATAAACCTGAGCTTTATCGTAAGGAATATTCCCGTGCCTACGAGAAGCACAAGCGTTACAGGTCCCCAAACAAAATCGCGTACTGCATTTAGGACAGCATTGAGATTTTCCATATATCCAACTCCTAATTATTTTAATTTATATGTCCGCGGCGCGAACAATATAAGAATCGGGAAGAGCTCCAGCCTGCCCGCCAGCATATCAAAACAGAAAACGAGCTTTGAAAAAACAGAAAAGGCGGCGTAATTGCCCGTTGGTCCTATCATTTCAAGACCGGGGCCTACATTGTTGAGGCAGGAGACAACAGAGGTAAAGGTGGTAGCGGTATCGAATCCGTTGAAAGAGATCAGCAGAGTGGAAACGAGAAGTATTCCGAGATAGATAACAAGATATGAATTTATGCCTGTTATCACTTTCTTTTCAACGGCGTTGCCGTTCATTCTTATTCTCGTTACAGAATTGGGATTGAGCGATTTTTTCAAATCGGCGTGCATTTCCTTAAAATAAAGCAGTATTCTCGCAACTTTCATTCCGCCGCCGGTAGAGCCGCCGCAGCCGCCCACAAACATAAGCGCCACGAGCAGGCATTTACTGAATGTGTTCCATGTGTTGAAATCCACGGTACAAAAGCCCGTTGTGCTCATTATCGCGTTAACATTGAACGCGGCGTGGCGGATGGAGTCGGCAACATTACCGTAGATTTGCGTTATGTTAAGAGTGATAAGAACTACCGAGGCAAGATTCAATAAAAGATAAGTCCAAAATTCCTCGTCTCTGAAAATGCTTGAGAATTTCCTTATAAGCGCAAAGAAATACAGGTTGAAATTTACGCCGAAGAGAAACATAAAAACAATGATTATCCATTCGACGGCAGGGCTGTTGTAGCCGAGGATCGAATTTCCCTTAACGGAAAAGCCGCCTGTGCCCGCCGTTGAAAAGGCGGTGGTGACCGCGTCGAAAAAGCGCATATCGGTCAACGAGAGAAGAATTATCTCGAAAACAGTAAGAAAGCAGTAAATTATATACAAAATTCTTGCGCTGTTTTGAATTTTGGAAACGACCTTGCCCGCCTTAGGACCGGGGACTTCCGCTTTCATTATGAACATTGAATGGCTATCGCTTTTGGGAACGATCGCTATCATAAAGGAAAGTATGCCCATACCGCCAATCCAATGCGTAAAGGAACGCCAAAACAAAATGGATTTCGGAAGAGCCTCGATATCGGTCATTATTGAAGCGCCGGTTGTTGAAAACCCGGAGCAGGTTTCAAAAAACGCGTCGATGTAATGAGGCACCGCTCCGCTTATAACGAACGGAAGCGCGCCGAACGCGGACATTATTATCCACGAAAGCCCGCATATCACAAGCCCCTCTTTTGTATATATATTCATATTTTTCGGCTTTTTTGCCGAAAGCAGAATACCGAGAAACAGCAAAAGCGCGGCGGGAATAAGAAAAGAAAGCGTCAGCCTCTCCGCGTAATATACCGAAACGGCTATGGGCAAAAGCATAAGCCCGCCGATTATCAAAAATATTTTTCCCTGAATGTTCGCAACAGCCCTGTAATTCATAAAGCACCGTTAATCTTTCCGATAAAATCAATCAAAAATATCGTTTATTTTCTCAATTCTTCTTTCCTTAGAAACAACAACGATCCTGTCGCCGTCGAGGATAACATCGTCGCCTTTAGGGAATATCAGCTTGCCCTTTCTGCTTATCGAGGCAATGAGCACATCCTTTTTGAAGGAAATATCGCTAAGCGGAATATTGAGATTTTTCATTTTAGAGTCCACAACAAATTCAGCCGCCTCTACTTTGCCGTCAACAAGCTTATACAGAGTTTTCATTTCTCCAGATGCGGCGTATTTTTTGGCGCGGACATAATGGGTTATACTGTCGCACGCGATACTTGTCACATCGATAACGCTGTCGGACGAAACCTTTTTCAAAACGATCGAAAGATTACTGTTGTCTATCTTCGTTATATTTTTGGGAACATTGCATGTTTCGGCAAAAACGGTTGCGAGTATATTTAACTCATCCGAATTTGTAAGAGTTATCACGGCGTCCATCTTCTCAATTCCTACCTCTTTGAGAAAATCATACTCGTTTGCGTCGCCGCAGACAACTGTTGTATCCGAAAGCAGTTCGGACAGCATCTCGCACTTCTTTTCATCATTTTCAACAAGAACGACATTGCGTTGGTTTTCGAGCATTCCGGCAAGATAAAACGCAATTCTCGAGCCGCCGATAATAAGAATATCTTTTACGGAAGCTACCTTCTTGTTAGGGCTGAATTCCTTTACTATCGAGGCAAGATACCGGTGACTGCCCGTAACATAAATTTTATCTCCCGCCTTAACCGTGAAGCTGCCGTTGGGGATATAGACATTATCGTCTCTCGATACCGCGCAGATAAGCATTTTCTTCTTGAAATGCGAGGAAATATCCCAAACGGTTTTTTCCGCAAAGACGCAGTCCTGCGGTATTTTTACCTCCGCAAGGTCGATAAGCCCGTCCGCAAAGGATTCAACATGGATGGCGCTGGGAAACTGTAGTATTCTTGAAATTTCAAGCGCCGCGCTGAAGTCGGGGTTAAACAGCATTGATATTCCGAGCTCGGTGCGCATAAAGTTTATCTGCTTGATATATTCCGGATTTCTCACTCTCGCAACTGTATGCTTCGCGCCGAGTTTTTTAGCGATTATGCAGGAGAGGAGATTGTATTCGTCCGATGATGTGGCGGCAATAAGAATATCGGCTTTGCGCACGCCCGCATCTTCAAGATCGGCTCTTATTGTTGCCCCGCCGACGATGCCCTGCACATCATACAAATCGACCGTGTTGTTAATAATATCCTCGTCCCTGTCAAAGACGGTGACATTATGGTTTTCATCGGAAAGGGTTTTTGCGAGGCTTGTGCCAAGCTTTCCGCACCCTACAATAATAATATCCACAGCAAATCCTCCGGTTACTAAATATTCATTCCGCTGAACTGACTATAATACAGTTTATAATAAAATCCTTTTTTGTCAAGTAATTCTTTATGCGTGCCCGTTTCAATAACGCTTCCGTCTTTCATAACAAGTATGAGATCGGCATTCTTTATCGTAGAAAGTCGGTGCGCAACAATAAATGTGGTTTTTCCTTTCATAAGCGTATTGAACGCCTTTTGTATCCTTATTTCCGTTCGCGTGTCTATGCTTGAGGTCGCCTCGTCAAGAATGAGCAGAGGAGGATTTACAAGCATAAGCCTCGTTATGCACAAAAGCTGCTTCTGCCCCTGCGAGAGATTGCCGCCGTCTGCGCCGATATAGGTATTATAGCCGTCGGGCAGTCTCTTGATAAAAGAGTGCGCATGGGCTTTTTTCGCAGCCTCTATCGCCTCGTCAAGCGTTGCGTCGGGCTTGCCCATACAAATATTTTCAAGCACCGTTGCGCTTTTCAGCCAAGTATCCTGCAAAACCATACCGAACGCACTACGCAGAGAATTAACATTTATATCTTTGTAATTTATGCCGTCAACCGATATTTCACCGGCGTTGACATCGTAAAATTTCATAATAAGGTTGATGAGAGTCGTTTTTCCGCAGCCGGTAGGACCGACTATCGCCACCCTCATTCCTTCCTTGATATCAAGGGAAAGATTTTTGATCAGTTCCTTTTCGGGAGTATAGCTGAAATCAACATTTTCAAGCTTTATATTGCCGGCTACGCTTTCAAGAACGGTCTTTTCCTCGGTATCAGGCTCAACCTCTTTTTCCTCAATGAGCCCTATCAGCCTGCCGGCGCAGGCGATTGCATTTTGCAGCTCGGTAACTACGCCGCTTATCTCATTAAACGGTTTGGTGTATTGATTGGCGTAAGCAAGAAAAGAAGCAAGAATACCTACGGTGATATTTCCCTTGCCCGATACAGCTAAAATTGCGCCGAAAAGCGCCACGGAAGCGTAAACTATGCTGTTTACAAATCTCGTTGCCGGGTTGGTTATCGATGAATAAAAGGTTGCGCGAAGTGAATATTTACAAAAGCGCTCGTTTATCTCGTCAAATTTTTCCATATTCCGCGCTTTGTGACCGTATGCCTCAATGACCTTTTGATTTGTTATCATCTCGTCGATAAATGCGGTCTGCTCGCCTCTTGTTTCGCTTTGAAGCTTGAACATCGAATATGTTTTGCCGGCAATAAACCGCGCGATGAAGAAAGAAAGCGGAGTCAGAATAACTACCACAAGAGTTATCCACAGATTTATCGAAAGCATAAAAAACAGCGTTCCGATTATTGTTGCTGCGCCGGTAAAAAGCTGTGTAAAGCCCATCAGCAGACCGTCGGCAAACTGGTCGGCGTCGGATATAACTCTGCTGACGGTATCGCCGCCGGAATGAGAATCGAGATAAGTGAAAGGAAGAACATTCAGCTTGCGAAACGCTTTGTTTCTCATATCGCGAACAACATTAAATGTAATTCTGTTGTTAAACACATTCATCACCCATTGCAAAAGAGCGGTAACGGCAACGATGATGAGTATTTGCAGAAGAATTTCGGCTATCGCTTCAAAGTTAACATTGTTTACGGAAACGATATTGTCTATCGCCCTGCCGACGAGAACGGGCACATAAAGCGTGAGCGCAGTTGAAGCAAGAGCGAAAGCAAGAGAGAAGAAAAGGAAATACTTATATCTGCCTATATATGAAAGCACCCTTTTAATAATATCTTTATTCTTCATACTGCGCCTCCTCTCCGAATTGGGAGTCGTAGATTTCCTTATAAACCGCGCAGTTTTTGAGCAGTTCATTATGAGTACCTATGCCGACCGTTTCGCCGTCGTCAAGAACAATTATCTTATCCGCGCTCATAACCGAGGACGCCCTTTGACTCACGATAAAAACGGTAGGGTCGTAATTAAGAGAAAGTATTTCCTTTCTCATAGCCGCCTCTGTAGCAAAATCAAGAGCGGAGGAGCTGTCGTCAAAAACAAGGATCTCCGGCTTTCTGACAAGAGCGCGGGCGACCGACAGCCTCTGCTTTTGACCGCCCGAAAGGTTAGAGCCGTTTTGCTCGATCTCAGCGTCAAGTCCGCCTTTTTCGTTTACCGTGTCGAGAATCTGCGCCTGCTTCAGAGCAAGCAGCATTTCGGCGTCGTCAGCGTCCTCCCTGCCCCATTTGAGATTATCGCGCACCGTCCCCTTGAAAAGCGCCGCCTTTTGCAATACAAAGCCTATTTTTTTACGAAGCTCATCGTCGGGGTACGCCTTAACATCCACTCCGTTTACAAGCACCTTTCCCTCGGTGGCGTCATAAAAATGCGGAATAAGCGAAACGAGGCTCGTTTTGCCGCTTCCCGTGCCGCCTATAATGCCGATAACACTGCCTTTAGGTGCGGAAAACGATATGCCGTTAAGAGAATTTTCCGCCGCGCCGCTGTAGCGCAGGGAAACATTCAGAAAATCAACGGCGTTATCCGATAAAACCGCAGTATCGGAATTATGAGAAAGCGTGTTTTTCATCTCAAGAACGCTCTGAATCCTGCCGGCGCAGGCAAGAGACTTTGTTATCGTTACAATAAGATTTGCCAGCTTAAGAAGCTCAACAAGTATCTGGCTCATATAGTTATAAAGAGCTACGACCTCGCCTTGAGTAAGATTACCGGCGTTGACCTGAACAGCACCGCTGTTGATAAGCAGGATAACGGCGATATTCACAATAACATAAGTTACGGGATTCATAAGCGCCGATATTCTGCCCACCGCCTTTTGCAAGTGGGACAGCAGTCTGTTTTGCGTCTCAAAATCGGCAATTTCGTTTTCCTCTTGGGTGAAAGCTCTTATAACTCTCGCGCCGCTTAGATTTTCTCTTGTTTTAAGCGTTACCGTATCGAGAGCATATTGAATCTTTTTGTATTTCGGAATTGTATAAGCCATTATTCCGAATACCACAAGGGATAAAAGCGGTATCGCCGCGGCAAAAATGAGAGCGCTTTTCACATCGACCGTGAACGCCATTATCATTGCGCCGAAAACAATGAACGGACTGCGCAGAAAGAGGCGCAAAACAAGATTGACGCCGTTTTGCACCTGATTTGAATCGGTATTGAGCCTTGTTATAAGGCTTGAAGTTCCCATTTCATCAAGCTCTGAAAATGAAAGAGATTGGATCTTGTCAAAAAGCGAATGACGAAGCTCCTTCCCGAAGCCCGTTGCCGCTTTTGCCGCAAAATACTGAGCCGTTATCGACGCCGCCATTCCCACAACGGCAAGAAGAACAAGTATGCCGCATCGCGTGAGGATAAATTTCATATCGCCGCCGAGTATTCCGTCGTCAATGATAGATGCTACAACAAGGGGCACGATAAGCTCAAATATCGCCTCCAGCATTTTGAAAAGGGGCGCCAAAACGGATTCAACTTTGTAATTTTTCAAAAACACAAGCAATTTTTTCATAATTCACCGTATTTTATCAAGAATTCACTCTAAAATTATAATACCCATGAATATAATAAATCAATAGCGTAATATAATTTTACTAAAAAAATATTACCGAGGAAAAATATTTGACTGCTTTCACCCTGCGGTAAGTGTTTTAAAATTTGTATTGAAAAAAGCGTGTGTGTAATATATAATATCGTTATCAATTTATGAGAGGGAACGAATATGGAAAAGAAACCCGTTACAGCAATAATAGTCGGCGCAGGTCACCGCTCTTTTGTTTACAGCGAGCTTGCGATAACAAACCCCGAATTGCTGAAAATAGTAGGCGTTGCCGACCCCAACCCTGTTAGAAGAAAAAAAGCGATGGAGCATTTCGGCTTCGGCGAGGATATGTGCTTTGAATCGGCGCAGGAGCTTGCAGAAAAAGGTAAGCTTGCGGACGCCGTTATCAACGGCACTATGGATGAGCAGCACATAGAGACCTCAATACCGCTTCTCAACGCGGGCTATGATATGCTGCTTGAAAAGCCCTTTGCCGTGAACGAAAAGGAAATGCGCGAGCTTGTTGAATGCGCAAGAAAAAACAACAGCAAGGTGATGATCTGCCATGTTCTTCGCTACACGCCTTTTTATTATTCGATAAAAGAGCGCATTACAAACGGAGAAATCGGCGATATAATAAACATTCAAATGACGGAGCATGTGAGCTACCATCATCTTTCCACTTCGTATATAAGAGGAAAATGGGCTAATTCCGACAAGTGCCACACTTCAATGCTTCTTGCCAAATGCTGCCACGATATAGACCTTATGATGTGGTTTATGAGCGAAACAAAGCCCGTCAAAATTTCTTCCTTCGGCTCTAAATATCAGTTCAAGCCCGAAAACGCTCCCGAAGGCGCGGGAACGGTTTGTATGAGGGACTGCCCTCTTGTTGACACCTGCGTATATTCAACAAAAAGGCTGTATATAGACCACCCCGACAGATGGTCGTTTTATGTGTGGGACGCTCTTGAGCATATCGACAACCCCACAATCGAGGATAAAATCGCGCTTATGAAAAGCGATAATCAATACGCCCGCTGTATATATAAATGCGACAATAATGTTGTTGACCACCAAAGCGTTCTCGTCAATTTTGCTTCCGGGGCTACGGGCACTCACAATATGGTTGGCGGCTCGGCAGAGCCGAGAAGAAATATACATATTATCGGAACTAAGGGCGAGATTTTCGGCAATTTTGAGGAATCAAAATTCACCGTTTTGAAAATCGACCCATCCCCCGACGCTCATAACGAGGAATGTGATGTGGAAGAGGTCGACCTTCGCGTTACGGGCGATATGGTGGGAGCATACGGCGGTCACGGCGGAGGCGACGAAAGACTCGCCGAGGATTTCGTTTCATTTATCAGAGGAGATAAGCCCAGCCTTGCTTGCACTTCGGTATTTGATTCCGTGGCAGGTCATCTGTGCGTTTATCTTGCCGATAAATCAAGGGAAAACGGCGGTATGCCGATCGATGTAATCTATTGATTATTACAAACTGTATAAATCCAAAAACACACCGGCAAAAGCCGGTGTGTTTTTATATTGTTATTTCGTTTGAATTTAAAATGGGTGAAATATTTTAAAAAATAAGGCGAGATAAATTTTGTACTAATCTCGTCGAATTGAGACGATGTCTTTATCACAATTTTTTACCGAAATCATACGCCATTTGCGGATATTTTGAATGCTGTGTCATAGACGGCGTGCCGCATCCTTTCCCCAAAACCATTCCCTGATCTTTCAGGTTCAAATACCGCACAAGAGTGTGATAATGTGATTCCAGCGCATCAAAAGTCCATGTATCGTTATTCCATGCAACCGCCAGAAGCGCAGATTTCATATGCTTTCGTTGGATACTGCTATTAAAAGCGCAGAAGCGGTCTATCATCATTTTAAGCTGAGCGCTCATACCGTAATAATAAAGCGGCGTTACAAACACCATCATATCCGCATCAAATATTTTCTGCCGTATCTCGTTCATATCATCATTTTGAACACACGGGCCTTCGTATCCGCAATGAATACAGCCCGTGCAGGGGCTGATATTCGCGTGGGCGACATCTATTGTCTGCACGCTGTGACCTGCCTGTGTTGCTCCCCTTATGAACTGCTCCGCCAGCAAATTGGATGAGCCGTTTTTATTGGGGCTACCCTCAAGTACTACAATATTCACAGCGATTCCTCCCATCGTATCAATAAAGTTATATTCATTTTTCGCTCCTTTTTTATTTCTCTGCCGCAAGCAGCTTTTCGGCATTTTCCTTGTAAATTTGATTTATCAGTCCCCGATACTTCTCATTACTTTCAAAATGCTTTTTCTTTGCCGTCACGACCTTTGCCGGCGAGTGGGGAAAATCGCTTCCGTAAACGATGTGACTGTCGTCTGCCACCATCCGAAGCATATCAAGCGCCACCGGCTCCGGGTCGCCCGCAATATCGAAATACAGATGCCGAAATTCTTCCGCCGCGTCCACAGTTTCCATCATACCCATGGAAGCAAGAATACCGGAAACACCGGTAAATCTTTGAAGCATATAGGGCATGAACGAGCCGGTATGCGGCACCACAAACCGAATTTTCGGAAACCGCGTCATAACACGGTGCGCTATCATATTCAAAACGGCTCTTGTGGTATCCGCCGGATATTCGTAAAGCGCCGCCACCTTGCCGGTAATGACATTTTCGGTGCGCTGCCTTGCGCGGCAGGGGTGAATAATGACGAGCGCGCCTCTGCTGTCAAGCTTCTCCATCAACGGGTCAAAGGAAGGATCGCCCAAATATATACCGTTGCTGTTCGTCACCACCTTGACGCCGACAGCGCCGAGGGTATCCATTACATAAGCCGTTTCTTTTACCGCTCCGTCTACACAGGGAAGCGGCAAAACGGCGGCAAACGAAAATTTTTCCGGGTATTGCGCGCAGAGCTTTGCCGTGGATTCATTGATTAGCCGCGCCGAATTGCAGGACTTTTCATCGTCTCCGTTATGGATATGCGGCGTGGGAACGGTCAGAATCGTGTAGTCGATCCCGGCTTCCTCCATGAATTGCAAATGCGCCTTGACGCTCCAGTCCGGCAGAGGAAATCCGTCCTCCGCCATAGGGTCAAGCCCCAAAAATTCTATCTCCCGGCGAAATACATAGTCTACCGGGTGGGCATGAAAATCTATCGTTCCATGAGTATTCATTATAGTACTCCCCCTCCGTCATTTTGCGGAAATATCATTTGTTTTCATCCATGCGGCGATGTCGTCCGGCAGGCTGCTGCCGCCGGAATAGTGAACAGACAGCGGCTCACCCATGCGTGCATTGGGGGCAAGCTTTGTGATCGCCGTAAGGCTCTGCCCGAAGCGTCCGCCACCGTGAGAGCAAAACGGAATGATCGTTTTGCCCGAAAAATCGTATTCTTCCAAGAATGATGCGATCGGCATGGGGATGGACGCCCACCAGTTGGGATAACCCAAAAGGATGGTGTCGTACTGCTCAAAATTCTCTACCTTGTTTTTGATTTTCGGCCTTGCCTGCCGATTTTGGTCGCGCTGGGCTTCCATGAGCACGGTGTTGTAGTCGGTGGAATAGGGCGTCACAAGCTCGATTTCAAAGAGATCCGCGCCGGTTTGAGATTGAATTTCCTCGGCAATGCCTCTTGTGTTACCGCCCCAAGAGAAGAAGGCAATCAGCACCTTGCCGCCGGTTTCGGTGTTATTTTCCGTTCCCGCGCTGACAATGCTGCCTGCGCCGTTTACGGCGTTGCGTACAAGCCGAATGCCGAGATTGAAGCTGCCCTTATCCTCCGGCAGGGTGGCACGGTAGGCAGAGCGCATATTCTTTGCAAAATCGTTCCATCCGCCGCCGCGGTAGACGCGCCGAGTCCCCGTCTCAGCTCCGGTGGGATCGGTTTGGTCGGTCGTGCCGTACTCGCCGTAGTAGTCCCACACCCATTCGCTGACATTGCCGTGCATATTGTAAAGCCCCCATTTATTAGGCGAAAAACTGTCTACGGCAACGGTTGTCTGCCTGTACTCACCGGGCTTCGTTGTAAGATTTCCCTGTGAAAAGTAGTTTTCCTCGATCTCGTAGGGATAGTGGCCATAGTAGTTGGATTCCTCCGAACTTATTGAGGTTTCGGTGTTGAAAGGCGTCGTTGTTCCGGCACGGCAGGCGTATTCCCATTCCGCCTCGGTGGGCAGGCGGTAGCCGTTTGCGCTCCTGTCCCATGTGACGGCTTTGCCGTCGATGCTGTAGGCGGGAGTGAGATTTTCACTCTCGCTTAGTGCGTTGCAGAATGCGATAGCGTCCAGCCACGACACATTCTCCACCGGTAGATCGTCCCCGCTGAAATTTGAGGGATTCTTGCCCATCACATCGGTATATTCGCTTTGCCGAACTTCATAGGGACTGATGTAAAAATCACTGACCGTTACGGTGTGCCGAGTCTCGTCCGCCGAGCGCCACGGCTCATCCTCCGGGCTTCCCATGGCAAAGCTGCCGCCCTTGATCAGCACAAAACCGTCCTCCACAGATACCGTCTGCCCTCCGGACTGACCGGTTAGAGAGGAATCAGCTCCATTTGAAGCAGATGCGTCTGCCTGATTTCCCTGCCAAGACTCGCTTTGAAATGGCAGACTCAACCCCACCACCACAAGGACGCAAGCAAGCGCAGGAATCACTAAAGCCATAACTTTGTGGGCTTTCCCGTTTGATTGTTCCTTATTACTTTTCTGTCCGACCTTGCGGAGCAATTTGTTAAGGTAATGTGCTACTATTGCAAACAGGCACATCATGGCGATTGTTTCGGCAAAATAGACGGCTGCCGCTTTTGTTTCGTCGAACAGCACAAAATGCGTTTGCAGGAACAGATAATCCGTCATGTGTTGCGTAATAAATGCGTAAATGCCATACGCAGAAAGAACAACGGCAATAATTCGTAATACCCATCTTCTTGCGACGCTCTTTTCTGAGATGTGAAGCATCTTTCTGAAAAGCGAGAAGAACTGCTCCATGTGTAACCCAAGGTGAGCCGACATAAGGATCAGCCCCCAATGGGATGCGAATAGGTGGAGCTGCCTTGCAATCATCATACCGCCGCTGATGCGTAGAAATCGGAAAACAAATCCAGACATCATAATGCCGCTGACGAGGAGTGCGATCATATCCGCAAGAAGCAAAAGATCAATCGCTGTTTGAAAGGCGCGTGACGGGGTGTACCTTCCCTTGACAAAGCTTTTCCACCAGCCCAAATTCAAAAGATGATGCGCAACAAACAGCGCCAGCATACCGACGCCGAGCCATTCATGTATCTCCTGACCAATGAGTATCTCCGCCATCAAAAGCGGCAGAAGAACGATCATGGCAAAGTCAACGATTCTTTTTACGATCTGTTTCATATCATTTCACACCCAGCCCGTCAGCCCAAGCGAGAACTTCTTGCGCGGAGGCGCCGGCAGAAAAGCGGTGTCCGGTAAGCCATTTTGCTCCGTTTGCGGCAGATCGAAGCGCAGAATCGCTGCTGCCGAATCCGCTGCTGGCGGATGTGCAGAATGCAACCAAGGTCTTGCCGGAGAAATCGTAGCTCTCAATAAAGGTGCTCATGATCCGCGGCGCTTCACCCCACCAAATCGGGTAGCCGATGAATACGACATCGTACTGTTCCATATTTTCCACAGAGCCGGAGATCGCAGGGCGAGCGGATGGGTCGTTCATTTCAACAGAGGAACGGCTCTGCGAATTATTGTAGTTTAAATCGGCGTCAGTATAGGGCTGCACCGGCGTGATTTCATATAGGTCAGCGCCAAGTCCATCAGCTAATTTTTGCGCCACACCCTCGGTGTTGTTTGTAGCGGAAAAATACGCCACAAGGATCTTGCCGCTCTCCGGCTCATTATAGGGATCGGACACTGCTGGATTTGAATTCGGCGTTGTGGATTTTTCTTCATTACTTTGTTGAAAATTCGCATTACTTCCGCTTTCACCCGTTAGATTGCCTCCGGAACAGGCGGCAAGGGCAAACACCAGAATAAACGCAAGCAGAATCGTTACAAACTTTTTCATTTTGATATTCCTCCCGAATTTAAATTTTGAATTTTATACTACATTTTAGGCTTTTTGTTTGTCGTCAAATTTTGATTATAATGCTGACACCGTGTCAGCATAGTTAGTGTAGCACTATTCTGACACGGTGTCAATATCCTAAAAGAAAATTTTATTAAATTTTCAGATTTTATTCGTTTAAATTGCTTCGCAAAGCAGGCAAAAGCCTTGCGCAAAATCTGCCCCCTCGGTAGGCAAGGAGAAATCAAAGTGCCTTTATATAAAGCCGCATTTCATTGTTCTTATCATTAACGAAAGCGCTATCCTGTTCAAATCCAAGTTTTTCGTGCAAATGAATACTCGCCGAATTGCTTTCTCTGATGTACGCTACCGCAACGGTGTATCCCAGCGACTTTGAATTTTCAAGAGCAAGTGATTCCGCCTGAAAAGCGTATCCCCGTCGCCTATATTGCGGTTTGATTTCCGGCCCGCAGCTGATAATGTGCGGCGAATGAGCATAAAGGCTTACATAGCCGACAACGGTATCCCCTTCCGTCACAATAAACATCTCAAAATATTGACCGTTATGCGACCGAGCGGTTGATTCTGAAATCATTTTCTCCCATTCTTCATTCGTCATTGCTTCAAATGATGTGTCACGCAAAAGCTCACGGTCTTGATATTTAATTGCTTGTAATTTCAGCAAAATGATCCCCTCTAAAGAACAAAAATTTATGCTTATTATAGCACTCTCTCCTAATTTCTGCAAATATTCAGCTTTGCCCTCTTGCGGTGCAATTATTGAGTATTTTACACTTTCAAAAAAAGCGCCTGCAACAAAAGTTACAGGCACTGAATAAAACACAGTATAAAACCACTCAAAAATCAATTGTAAATTCTGCGTTAGGCACACTTTTGTCTACATATTTGCCTTCGCCGAAAACGCGAGATTTTGCAACGATTTTGTCATCAAATACCGTAAGTATATAGCCTTGTGTAAATTTTGAGAATGCCCCGTGGTTTACAACTCCTATCGTCGGTACGGATATCGCCTTAAAACTGCCGCAGTCTTCGTAAGTATATTGACTTGTGCAATAGTGCAAATGCCCCGTTATGTAAATTACATTGTTATACCTTTTGAATATTTCAAGAATTTTGTTGGATTCGTTGCCGACCGAGCCTCTCCATTTACCCTTGCCGAGGAAGGTAACAGGCAGACCGTTTGTGCGTTTTAACGGTTGATGATTAAAAACAAAAACCGGTTTGCCACTGTTCTTTTCGCTGTCAAGCTCATTGTTGAGCCACTCAAGCTGGGCAGGAGAAATATAAGATCCTTCAAATGCCGCTCGGTCAGCGCCGAGCATAATGAATTTATATCCGTTAACACTCTCGCTAAACCAATATCTTCCGTCGGGGCAAGGCCGTCCGTTTTCAATCGTACGCAAAAAAGAAGCAAATCTTTGTGCCTGCTTTTTAAAATTGCGTATTCTTATATCGTGGTTACCGGGTATTGCAAAAATGTATTTGAATTTTTCTGCAATCGGTGAGAGCAGCTTTTGCATAAATCTGTATTCACACCATGAGCCCGATTCGGCAATGTCGCCGAGCAACACAAGGGCATCAAAAACCGAGTGTGAATTTTGCAAATCCTTGCACGCGGAAGAAACTCTCGCGCTGCGAAGCGGAGAAATACATGATAGCTGCGGGTCACCCCACAGAATAATTTTAAGCTTTGCTTCGTCATCAATCTCAATAGGCGTGCCACTGTCAGGTGACAGAGCATCAGATGAAGAAGACAGCGCAGACAGCGCTTTTTCCATTCTGCCGTAAAGCAGATTACTGATTCCCAACACAATCAACTCCATTGTAATAATTATACAGAATTGAATGTAAAAGGTCAATGGATTCGTTAATAATACAAAGTGTAATTTTCACCGATTTCCGTGAGAAACTTGAAATCAGCGGCTTTTTCAGCCGGCCGTCTTCCCTTTTGAAATATTCTTTCCGGACAGCTTTTTCAGCTCATATTTCTCATCGCATACTGCGGCGACTTCGGGAGAATGGCTGACCAGTATCACGCATTTTCCCTGCTCTGTAAGGCTTCTGAAAATATCCATAATTTCTTTCTGCGTCTCTCCGTCAAGGTTTCCTGTCGGCTCATCTGCCAAAATTATCTGCGGGTCATAGGACAGCGCACGCGCAATCGCGACACGCTGCTGCTGCCCGCCGGAGAGCTTTAGCACACGCCGATTAGCCTCGTCCTCATCCAAACCGACTCCGGCAAGCAGTTCCATCGCCTTTTGCCGTTTGTTGACGCCCTTGACGCCGGCAATATCCATGGAGAGCATTACATTTTCAAGCGCCGTAAATTTGGTTATGAGATTAAAGCTCTGGAAAATCACACCGATGTATTTGCTGCGAAAGGCGTATTTGTCCAGCCCGGAGATATCCTTTCCATCGTATAATATACAGCCGCTGTTCGGCATTGCCAGACCGGAGAGCAGAGAAAGCAGCGTTGTTTTACCGGCGCCCGAACGCCCGATGATACAGTACATTTTTCCTGTTTCAAAGCGATAGTTTACATCTTTTAATACCGGGACTTTCCCGTAAGAAAAGCAGATATCCTGAAGCGCTAAAATTTCCATGTTTCATTCTCCTTTCTCAGTCTCGGTTTGCGAGAATCTTAAGCGGGTCGTACCGCATCACAAACAAAACGGATACCGCACCGGCGGCTAAGGTAAGCAAAAGGCCGATTCCAAGCAGCTGCAATAGCACCGTCAGATTCATAGCCGAATTTACCTCGGTAATATAATTTGACATATTCTGACCAAATGCGGCAAATCCGCCGCGGCCTGAGTCGTCCTTGATATCACCGGGCACGGCATTTTGTCCGTTTGGCTCGGCAGCCTGCATTCCGCCGTTAAAATTGCCGCCGCGTCCGAAGTTGTTTTCCATTTGCAGCTGGGACGACTGCTGACTTTCTACTTGATTTTCAAGCAATGCGTTAGTGACCGGGACTGCGCTTGCCGCGCCGATTCCCGCGCCGATAATGATCGCCGCCATCGTTACAACAAAAATCTCGGTCAAGAACTGCAAAGCGACCTTGCCCTTTTTCATGCCCATGGCGGTCAGAACGCCGATTTCGTATTTTCGTTCGCGAATATTGAAAATGTTGAGCACGATCAGGATCACCGCGCCAATCAGCAGGATCACCAACAGAAACCAGCCCGCCATCGTGCTGAGCGTATTAAGCGGCGTCAAGCTGTTTTCAAACGCCGTCAAATCGGCGGAATATACGGTGTAGGAATCGTCCAGCCCCAGCGTGCGCACTTCTTCTTCAAAGCTGTGATAGGCGTCGGCGTCGGCAAATACATATGTCGCGGACAGAGAACTGCCGACTGCCGTTTCCGTCTCCCTGCCGGTTGTTTCATCGGTCACCGTTTTGGAAACGGAAGCAGACGCATCCAAGATGCCCTGCAATGCGGCGGCGCTCAGATAGATTTGATTGGCGGGATCCTGCCCGACACCGAACATGGATACGGACAGATCGTTGGCTTGAGTGTTTTGATAAATGCCTGTAACGGTCAGCGTATATGTTTCAGTTTCGCTTTCGGGATTTGCGAGCGTGATCGTTTCACCCACCGCCAGATCGTTATAGGCAGCCAACTCCTCAGAAATCAGGCATTGACGCTCCGTTGTTCCCTCAGAAAAAACTGCGCCATCGCTGATTGATGTAGTTCCCGACTGAAACGCGGTCATGGCGTTGTCGCCGCTGTATCCGATCACCGTAAAATCCCCGGTAACCATATTGCCCATACGATTACCTTTATCGTGCCCGAAATTCATCCCGCCTCCCGGCGCTCCGGCGGAAGGCTCGTTTTCATCCTCGCTTTCCGATTCGCTGCTGACCGCCTCCAAATCTCCGGAGCCGTCAAAATATGCCGTCAGTGTGTAATAAAAATCCTGCACCGACTCCGCCGAGGCATATGTTTGGTATTCGTCCAAAGTGAGCGATGTGCCGCCGTTCATCATATCGCGAAATTGTTCCCTGTCGAATGAACGGTCCTGCGTTTCGTTCGGCTGTCCGTCCGACACCGCTCCTTCGGATGGCTGACGCATTTCCTGCATCATGCTTTGTCGGTCAAAGGAAATCGTCGCCGTAACCGACATTCCTTCAAGCGTGCTGTTTTTGGCGTTTTCCGCCGCCTGCCGGATAGAGAGCCCGATGCAGGCGGAAACGGCGATCATCAACACGATGATACCGATCAAGATATTTCTTCCTTTTGAGCGCCCGATACATTTGAGTGCGTTTTTGATAATATACATTGATAGTTCGTCCTTTCATCTATGCTTGAACTGATATAAGTTCTGACGAATTGAAAATCACATTGAAATAATAATGCGTTTGCCTTAACTGAACTTAAAAGGAAGAAAAAAATTTAAAGAACTTTAGCAAGAATAATCCATAATGGCAATAAAACAGAACGGCAAAGCGAAAACACTTTACCGTTCTGTTAATTCCTATATTAAATTAGGAAGCCGAAAAAATTGCCGAAATCAAAAATGAGTGTCCGTCCTTTGTCTGCGCGCTGATTTTGCCGCCGTGCGCCGATACGATCGCCTTTGCAATCGACAGACCGATTCCGTGACCTCCCGTCTGCGAGTTGCGGGAAGGATCGCTCCGATAAAAGCGGTCGAACACATGAGAAAGCTGATCCGGGCGGATTTCATCCAAAGTCGGATTGCTTACCGACAAAAGTAAATGCTTGCCCTGCCGCACAAGTACCAAGGATATAACGCCGCCCTCCGGCGAATATTTCAGCGCATTGTCGAGCAACAGCGAAACAAGCTGACTGACCGCCTGATCGTTTCCTTTCATCGAAAGCATGGGCTGGATATTGCAAACAAGCTGCTTGTTCTGCGCCTGTGCGGGGGCTTGAAAAGGCGTTGCCGCTTCCTGCACCACATCGGAGATTGGAAATTCGATCATCGTCATCGCCCGTTCCGATTCTTCCATGCGGGCAAGGCTGACCAAATCGTTGGTAAGACCGGTCAATCGCTTCGCCTGCTGCCTGATCTCATCAAGGCACTCGTTTGAGCCGATATCCATTTCAAGCAGATCGGTGTTAGCGCTGATGATCGTCAGCGGTGTTTTGATCTCGTGCCCTGCATCGGTGATAAAGTGTTTTTGCTTCTCATAGCTTTCGGCAATCGGGCGAGTAAATTTTCCGGAGAAAAACACGATCACAAAGAAAACGACAAGAAATCCCGCCGATGCCATCACAATGCTGATGAGCAAAAAGTTTCGGTAGGCATCCAGCTTTCGTCCGCAATCCAAAAAGGAAATGCGAACGCCGTTCGGCTCATAAGATTTAACATAACGAAACTGCTCAAAAAATCCTTTTTCTGAGGATTTCCGTTCTACCGCCGCGGCATAATCCGCCGCCTGACTGCTATCGATCGAGGCGATGCGGCTGGTATCCACACGGATCACCGTACCGTCGTCTCCGAGCAATACAGAAAAATACCGCGACTCATAAGGCAACTCCGGCGACATGCCATGCGGTCGCCGCCCGCCTGGACCTTGCCCGCCGTCCATATCGGGAAATACGCCCCTGTTCTGTGAGATAAGAGTCAGCACCTCGTCTGCATCGCTGACAACCGAACGGTAGTTTAACAGATTCATACCTGTTACGATGACCGTAAGAAGCAGCAGCAGCGAAAGCATAGCCAAGGCGGTAAACTGAATCCGAAGTTTTCGTATCATATTGATGCCTCCAAATAGTATCCTGCATTGCGGGACGCCTTAATTTGAATATCTGCGTGAAGTGCTGTCAACTTTTTGCGCAGATAGGAAATATACACCCAAACCACACTGTTCTCGGCGTCGGTATCGTAGCCCCAGATTTTTTCCATAAAGCGTTCGATCGGAATGATTTGATGCGGATTTGAGATAAGCATCTCCATCATCTGAAACTCCCGATTGGCGAGCCGGAAGCTGCCGAAAGGCGATGACAGTTCAAAGGTGGCGCGGTCAAGCGTGATGTTTCCGTATGTAAGATGAGAATCCGTGCTTGTTTGTCCTCTGGTAATGGCGCGGATGCTTGCAAGCAGCTCTTTTGCGTCAAAGGGCTTAGTGAGATAATAATTTGCGCCGCTGTCCAGACCTAATACCTTGTCGTCGATTTCGGATTTTGCAGTCAGCATCAAAATCGGGATATGGTTTCCCGCCTCCCGCACCTTTTTCAATACGGTGATGCCGTCCATTTTCGGCATCATAATGTCCAGCACCGCAACATCGTAATTACCTGATTGCAAATACAGCAGCGCATCCTCGCCGTTTTCCACCGCGTCTGCCGAATAATTGTTTTTTTCAAATATTTTGACGATCGCCCGCGCGAGTGGACGCTCATCCTCCGCCAATAAAATTCTCATCTTAAAACCTCTCTGATGTGTATCCCCGCAAGGAATTGCGAAATGATTTGTTTCTTCTCTTTCAGTATAACATAACAAAGTAACATTAAGCGAACCTAAAAACAAAAAAATTTTTTGCTTTCAAGTTCGCTTATGTTTCGCTTTTATATATTATAACTTGACCCGGCTTTTCCGAGCGTTTGCAACTTATCTCAATCGGTTTTGATACTAATTTGATGCTATGAGAAATTCTTTCTAAAAAACATTTTCCATTTGTGAAACTTCCTCTCTGTTTGTTATTATTTCAATCGGTAGTTTTTTACCGATCTATCAGAAAATACGGAGAGAGCCCTTTTTTATCCGATGGAATCTGTGCGATAAATGAATTTTACCTGCCCGTCCATATCCTCGCCCATGCCTGCAAAATTCTTATAGTGCAGGGACACATCTCTTGTCGCGCGGAATCTGGTAACCAAGCTGTCGAGATCGCCGTCCACCGCATCCACCAGCTTTTGGATGCCCTGCTCATTAAATTCTTTTAATCCATCGGAAAGCTGC
>CANQJS010000018.1 GCA_947624285.1 uncultured Clostridia bacterium
GCGAAGCCCTCCGCCGCCGATATCGAGGTTACGCTCAATATCAGAAACTTTATGAAAACTATCGGAGTACGGCTAATAGACCACATAATCGTGGGAGAGACCGAAATACTCTCGATGCGCTCAATGATGGAATACAACACATTCTTTGAAGATAAGGACGGCAAGAGAAGAAGCTGACGCCCGACGACGAAAGCGATGAATATTCCGAAGGCAGTATTTCTTTAAACGACCGAATCTTGCATAACAGCATATTAAAAGCCGCCGATAACGCAAACGCATATCGGCGGCTTTCCCGTGCCTGTTAAAAAAATCAGAACCGCTGCTTAACCGAGCGGTTCTGTTGTTTTATATTCCTGTAATATATGGAATGTGCATGCTTTTTTCGGCAAATTAACTCCATATACTATGGTCTTTGTGCACATATGCCCTGTCTAATCCGGCAAGGATCTTAGCACACTTAATGAGTTGTTTAAGCATATCTATATCCCTCCTTAACTCATTTTTCGCCCACATTATAGCACGCCCTTTTTAAAAGTCAACACTTATCTTTGAAAATAAGCAATATTTGTGAATAATTGCTAAATTATTCGGCGTATTAAGTTAAAATATGGCCATTATTTTATGCAAAATATATAAAAATATGGTCGATTTTTCCAAGCAGGTGAGCTATTAACATTATATGAAACAGATAAAAAATAATTCGTCGAATCCCGCGGTTCTTTGCGCAAAAAAATGCACCCCAAGGAAAACTCCTCGGGGATATTCTTATACATCTGTTTTTTTGCTTTACCATTTAAGACGGTGGAGATTTCCTTTTCTTTCAAGCTCAGGATAGCCCCACTGCCGCAGCGTTTCGTAGACCGCCACGGCAACGCTGTTGCTGAGATTAAGGCTTCTTATTATCCCGCGCATCGGTATCCTCACGCATCTATCGGGATTTGCCTTGAGAAGCTCCTCGTCAAGCCCCTTCGTCTCCTTGCCGAAAACTAGAAAAGCGCCGTCCGGGTAGCTAACTTCACTGTGGCTCTGCCGACCCTTTGTGGAAAAATAAAAAAATTCGGCTTTGGCATTTTTCTCAAAAAATTCCTGCGCGCTTTCATAATATGTTATATCAAGCTTATCCCAATAATCAAGCCCCGCGCGGCGCACTCTTTTTTCGTCTATCTGAAATCCCATCGGACCGACGAGGTGGAGCCTTGCGCCTGTGGCGGCGCATGTGCGGGCAATATTGCCCGTGTTTTGCGGTATTTCGGGCTCTATGAGAGCCACATTAAGCGAGTGTGCCATTTATGTATACTTCCCTGATATTCATTTCACCGTCAACAAACACAAGATCCGCCGCCTTGCCCGTTGCTATCGAGCCGATTTGAGAATCCAAGCCTATCGCCCGCGCCGGATTTATCGTGCAGCTTTTCAGCGCCGTTTTAAAATCAATTCCGAATGCGAGCAGATTTTTAAATTCCTCAAATACATTCGTTATCGAGGCGGCTATCGTTGAGTTTGCGAGCACGGCGTATTTGCCGCCCTCTTTTACATAAACCTGCTGACCTCCAAGCTCGTATTCGCCCGCGCCGAGACCTGCCGCGCGCATTGAATCCGATATGACGCAGGCTCTGTTTTCGCCCAATATTTTGAATGTATTTCTCAAAACGGCGGGGCAGATATGACCCGAGTCGCAGATAAGCTCGCAGGAGATGTTTATATTGTCCAAAACCGTTCCGACTGCGCCCGCCTCTCTGTGCGTCATACCCGTCATCGCGTTAAAAAGGTGCGTGGCGTGGGTTATTCCCGCTTTGATCCCTCGAAGCGTCTGTTCGGCGTTTGCCGCCGTGTGCCCTATCGAAACGGTGCATTTTTTGCTTGCGTGGGCGATGAAATCATCGCTGTCAAACGCCTCGGGCGCAACGGTTATCAGCTTTATCAGCCCGCCGCTCGCCTCAAAAAGGCGGTCAAATTCCTCAATACTGCCCTTTCGGATAAAAGCTCCGTTTTGCGCTCCTTTTTTTTCGCAAGAGATATACGGACCCTCCATATTTATGCCGACGAGCTTCGCTCCGACCTCGCCGCCCCTGTAATCGCAGCCTGCTTTCATTATTTTTTCAAGCTCGGCAAATCCCAAAGTCATTGTTGCGGGGCAAAATGAGGTTATTCCGTTTTTTGCGAGATAAGCGCTTATCTTATCAAGGCTTTCACGGGACGCATCGCAGAAATCGCCTCCCATCGCGCCGTGGATATGAATATCCACAAATCCCGGCAACGCCGTAAGACCGCTCATATCCCTGCCGCTTTCCGGAATTATACCTATTTCGGCTATTTTGCCGTTTTCTATTCTGAGATCGGCAGCCTCTTTTTCGAAAAGTTCATTGTAAAAGCAAACATTTTTTAAAATCATCACGCATTTTCCTTCAAAATCCTGTAGATTATTTCCTCTAATTGCTCAATTGTCTCAAGACCGCCCATCTCGGCTCTGAATTTTGCCCCTGAGCGCAGACCCTTTGTATAGTACGCGGCGTGGTGGCGCGCCTCGCGCATAGCGGTATATTCGCCCTTGTATTCAATCGTTTTTCTTATATGCCCGAGCATAACGCTCATTTTTTCCTCAAGTGTGGGCGGCGGGATAACAACGCCCGACAGCAGATAGGCGTTTATCTGCCGAAACACCCAAGGATTGCCGAGCGCGCCCCTGCCGACCATAACCGCGTCGCATCCCGTTTTTTCAAGCATTTCGGCGGCGCTTTGTGCATCCGTTATATCTCCGTTGCCGATTACGGGGATACTCACCGCCTCCTTGACTCTGCGGATCAACTCCGTATCGACCTTTCCGCTGTACATCTGCGCCCTCGTTCTGCCGTGGACGGCTATCGCGCAAGCTCCGTTTTTTTCAAGTATCCGTGCAAGCTCAACGGCGTTCACGCTGCCGTCATCCCAGCCCTTTCGTATTTTGGCGGTGACTGGAACATTTACAGCGCCGGAGACTGCCGCCATTATCTCTCCCGCAAGCTCGGGATCTCTCATCAGGCTCGCGCCGCCGCCGTTCATCGCCACCTTCGGGGCGGGGCAGCCCATATTTATGTCAATTATATTCGGATCGAATTCAAGGCATTTAACGGCAGCCTGAGCCATAATTTCGGGATCGTCTCCGAAAATCTGGGCGGCGGTTATGCCCTCCTCTTTTCCGAAGCGCAGAAGCTCGGCGCTTTTCCTATCCCCCATCACAAGCCCCTTAGAGCTCACCATTTCGCTGACGGTGCAAGCGGCGCCGAAACGGGCGCATAGCTCTCGGAAGGCTCTGTCCGCCACACCTGCCATGGGAGCGAGAAAAGCCGGACCCGAAAATTCTATATCTTTTATTTTCATAATTGTACCTCGAAACGAGTATAACACAAATCACAAGAAAAAAAAAGAACCTTGTTTTTCAAGGTTCTTTAAAATACATTTTTAGTCGGCGCTGTAGGGGAGCAGAGCTATCTGACGCGCACGCTTGATAGCAACGGTCAGCTCCCTCTGGTGCTTTGCGCAAGTGCCCGTCACGCGGCGGGGAAGGATCTTCGCTCTTTCGGATGTGAATCTGTTGAGCTTGCTTACATCCTTATAATCTATATATTCGCACTTTTCCGCGCAAAACTGGCAGACCTTTTTGCGGCCCTTTTTAACTACGCCGCCCTTGTTGTATGCCATGATCGGTTTCCTCCTTCATTAAAATGGTAAATCGTCGTCATCGTCAACGATTTCTTCAAAATCGCTGCTGTCCGCCGAGGCATAGCTCGGAGCGGGTTGGCTGTAAGCGGGATTTGTATTTGCACCGCTTTCAGCTTTTGAGCCGCAAAACGAAACATTGTTCGCGACGACCTGAAAAGACTTTCTCTTGTTGCCGTTATTATCCGTGTAATTATCGGTTTGAATTGAGCCTTCAACGGCTATCATCGAGCCCTTGTGGAAATAACGGGATACGAATTCGGCAGTCTGACGCCATGCCGTAACATCAATAAAATCGGCCTTTCTCTCTTCGCCCGACCTTTGAAAATTCCTGTCGCAGGCGACTTGAAACTGAATGACCGAGATTCCGTTCGGCGTAGTTCTGAGCTCGGGGTCATATGTTAGCCTGCCCATCAAAACAACTGTGTTTATCATACCGCAAACCCCCTTATTCGCCCTTTGCAACTATCAGCGAACGGAGAACGCCGTCCGTGATGTTGACAACACGGTCTATCTCAGCCGGGAAGCTCTCGTCCGACTCAAACTGAGCAACGATATAATAGCCCTCTGTTTCAAAGTTAATGGGATATGCGAGCTTGCGCTTGCCCCATTCGTCAACTTCGCCAAGAGTGCCATTAGCCTTGATCAAATCGGTGAACTTCGCCTTGAGAGACTCAACTGCCTCCTCGCCCTTAGAGAGTGAGAAAACCAATACGATTTCGTACTTTTTTAATGCCATTCCTGTGCACCTCCTTCTGGACTTTTGGCCCGAAGCGCCGCTTCGGGCAAGGATTACCGCCCCTTCAGGGCAGCGTTTAAATTATAGCAGACAAAAATTACCGTGTCAAGCCCAAACTTGACACGGCGCAGCTATCCGAAAAACAGACTTTTCTTATTATGCTTACGATAAATGAAATAAAATATCCCGACAGACAAAATACAAGTAATGAAAAAGGTAAGCGTTTCAAAATGCAAACCGTATATTTCGCCAAATAAAAACCCTATCGGCGATGAAATAATGGGGTGAACGAAATAAATAAAGCCGGACGCTCTTCTTGAAAAACTTGCGTATTTTTTTAAATTCGGCTTTGGGTTGTTGATTAAGAAAAGCATAAAAACCGCGATAAATAAATATAATGAAAACACATTTACGGATGATCTTCCGGTATTATTTGAGCGAACGAAATTTTTTTCAAAATAATATACGGTAAAACATATCGCCGTCAAAGGTATCGTAATTGTGTTTTTTAATTTGACTTTATCAAGATAAGTAAGTATGTACCCAAGCGCCATATACGGTATGGCGACGCACAGACTTCTGACATATTCATATTTAACATATTTTAACAATACCAAATCTCCGAGGATCTCGGAATATGCCGTACTCATAACCATAATTATAAAAAGCGCTATCCCGAGCGGTATGAATAATTTTAAAATCCTCGCCTTGTATAATATGATCATTACCAACAGCGCTATAAACATTGCGGGGTAAAACCACAGGTGCTCATTAGTGCCTAAAAGGAAAAAGCCCTCAAATAAAAACTTTAACAGGTCTGTAAACGATGCGATACTGTGATCGAAAAGCTTTAAAACAATATTGAATATTGCGTAGATACCGCTCCATATACAGTAAGGTATAAACAAGGATTTAAAATATGAATGAAATTCCTTTTTTTCATTCAGCCTCTTTGAAAAATAATATCCTGTTGTGCAAAAGAAAAACGGAACGGCTGTGCGAGCCATAACATCGGTAAAAAGGAAATATAATTCGTCATTTAAATCCGAAAAAGGCGATGTGTGAATTGCCACTACCAAAAACGCCGCGCACAGCCTGAAAATATCTATTGAACAATTCCTTTTATCAGACATAATAAATACCTATATTCTAAGCGCAGGCGCCCTCCGCCTCCTAAAGGCGGAGGGCGCTGTTTCATAATTCTGTTGGGAGAATAAACTTATGCCGAAATCACGACGAGCTGTTGCTGTCCGCGCCGCTTTCAATCTATCGCTCGCTCTGCTCCTTGCAAGCACGGCGGAATTTGCTCTTATTTAAAACAAATGCATCACTCTTTATTATAGTCTTCTCCACTGTTCTAAAATGTGTGCAGAATAATCGGGAATAATTAAAGCATTGAGGATATCGGCGTCTTTCGTTTTTTCTAAAACGACCCAGCCACCTTCCCAAGTAAACTGAACTATATCATCAGAAAAACTATAACCGTGTATATCAATTGAACCATCTTTAGTAGTTATATCTCCATATATCCCATACAAAATATTATCATGATATCCATCTTTATAAATTGACACAAATTGAGATGCCAAATATTTATTTAAATAATCTGATTCCCATTCTCCGGCAACACTTTTTGCAAAGTTGCTTAATTTGCTCATGTTGTCATTCTCCTCATTAGTCCATGCAGAATAATAATCACCGTTATCTGTCTCACCGATAGCCGCAACACTATTTAAATTTTCAAAGCACTCTAAAGTTATCGTTTTTGGAAATGATTCTTTTTCGATTATTGCGTTTCCATTTTCTACTGTTATATGTTCGGTTATTCCGTTCCCATTTTCTGTTATATATTTATCTATATGATCATAAGAAAACTTTAATTTATTATCATTCAAAATATCATATTTTGCCGTTAGAATTATGTGTTCATGGTAAAATTCGAAGTCATTATCGTCTTCATCATAGAAATGATAATCGATAAAATAATCAATTATCACATTGCCTTTATTGTCAAAACAATAATTTTCCCAATTTCCATCATTTGGAAATGTATATTGCACTAAATCAAACCAAGTCCCTTGCGACAATTTGTTTACAATGGAACACTTATATTTTAATATAATTCCGTCCGCCTCTTCTTGAGAAACGGAATCGGCATTGTTTACCAAACCGCTTTCATTTATCTTTTTTATTGAATTTTCAATATTCTTTTCAACATCTGTAAAATTATCAAAATTTTTACTCTGCGCGGCAAGATAATACAGCTCCGAAACAGCTTCGATTTTTTCTGTTTCATCGTTGTATCTTTTCCCGGATTCATGCTTTTGGGCTAATTTATTAGCCGATTTATATACTTGTTCGCATGCCTGAAGAAAAAACAGCGCAGATAATCTGTATTGCTCGGTTTGATCGGAGCCGGTATATTTCAATGAGGATTCTTTGTTATAATAATCGTTGGAAAGCATATGCTTTGCATTTAAATCGATCATAATTGAATAATCGGAATCGGAGGCGACATCGAATCCCATAATTTTAAAGACATTTGCCGTTATTTTTATTGCGGCAGTAGAGGGGAGGATTGTTTCCAGCGCTGCATTCTTGGCTTTATCCGACGCCTTATCAACCAATTCTTGCCCGATTTCAGACATAATGCTATTTACAGTATTTTGCCCGTATCTTTTTTGAACATTTTCAATTGCCAAATGAAGGGCGAGGCCGTTTTTTTCAACAGATGATTTTGCTTTTATTTCATTAAGCATTTTTTTATTGTCTTCGCACATGGAGCCGAATTTCAGATAATAATCGGCTATATTTGTTATTGATGAAAGCACATCAAAAAAGGTGTTCCAATCTCTTGCATTGATCCATAACATCGCATCGTCAACAGATGAATCCTTAAACGGCTCTGCAATCGTTTTTACAACCGATGTTACATCTTTTATCTCTTTTGAATAATCGTTAATATCCTTGTTAAGCTTATAAACATCGTTAAATCTGGTGATAAGATCGTCGTTGGTTGTCAACGCCCGAATGTACGCGTCGTTATCCGTTACACACTTTTCCACAAAATCTTCATAGTTTTTCTCGTCGCCTAAATTTGTAATAAAATCAAGTTTTGATAATCTCAATCCAAATATAGTCGATCCAAAATAACTTAAAACGCTTGAGGAAAAATATGCGGCTTCGCTTCCGCCGTATATATCATCTATAACATTGTTAATACTGTAATTGGTAATTGCTTTTCCGTTAAGTATGCTCATGGCATAATCGGCGTCTGCAAGACTGTATCCGCTGTTTACTATTCTTATGGTTTTCTGCTCTATGCTCAAATAGGCTTTTAAAAAAGACGCCATTTGCGCCAACGGCAAAAAAATATGATTGCCGAATTTATATACATTGTACAAGGAATATGTCTTTTTAACCAAAGGATTCATATACACGGTTGCGGACTTATCGGATAAATTCAATTCAACTCTTCCGAACTTACTCCTGCTGTTTTGACCTTTTCTGACAAAAGATGTTGTGTTGTTATCGTAATAATACAATGTAAAATCAGTTAAAAAATCTATTGTTACATATAAATTCTGCCCGTCAAAATATGCAACCTCTTTAGATTCGATTTTTTCGCCGTACTCTCTGACGGATTGCACATTATATGTAATGAATTTGCTTTCATCCGCATAAGCGGCCACGAGAGAAGAAGGCATCATTAAAACACATAATATTATACATATTGCTTTTTTTAAAATGTTCATATCCTTACTCCTCTTGACCTTGCTCTTCTATAAATACTTTCATTGAATCCGTATACGCATATCCAAACATAGCATTGACAAAATCATCATTGAATTGCACTCTGACATTTCCGTCTTCATCTACAATAACATCAACTGTTTGCTCGGTGGTTTTTAATTCTGCCGAATTGATCAGTTCGCATAATTTTTCATTCATTTCTTCTTCGTTTATTTCTTGTGAATATACTTGATTTTGATATTCTTTTAAGCTTTCATTAATATCGGGGGAGGACACTTTTGCAGTGACAACATAGTATCCGTCTGCAACAGAATCAAGCCCAATGCACTTAAAAGATGATCTCTCATCAAGTAAATCTAAAAATTCAGGCTGATCCTCATTGATACTTGATTCCCATTCCTCAACAATTTTTTTGGAAAAATTCGCTTTCAAATTGATGCTGCCGCATCCGCAAAAAAGGAAATTCACCAGCAACATACAAGATATTGAGCATAATATTATTTTTTTACTTTTCACCGTTATCCTCCTTCAAAAAATTGTGGTCAATCTTAATTAAGATTGACCACAGTAAAAATTTGTAATTGATAAAATATATTTTATCACGAGTATTTCAAAAATATCGAGCCGTTAGTATGGCACTTTTTACCCATATGCTGTAAATCGGAAAATCCCCGGTCCCGTAAAGTTTTATACATTAGGATTTTTTGCAGTCTAAGATTTTATTTTTTAATTTATCCGCGGGCGTTGAAATCCTCTGCAAGCAAATTCATTGCTTTGCCGATCTTATGAACATATATGAACGGTCCGACTATAATCAGCAGCCCGAGTAAATTCCAAAGCCAAAAGTCCTTAGCGCCGAAGCTGTAATCTATGCCTCTGCGCCGCAATTCGGCTCCTATACGGCCGGAAATCTGATGCCACCACACCAATGCGTATATTCCAAGCGTTATGGGGGCAAGAATAAACAGCATAAGGCAGTAATGCACTGTCTTTTTTCCGTCATATCTGCTGGCAACGATATTTATATCGCTCGAAATTCCCGAAAAATATACAATACTGTATATTCCCAAAGTGATCAGACTGAGCAGAATGAATTTCAATAATCCTCTGTTTGTTTTAAGTTGGGCTACCGGCATAACCGAAGCCTGATTTACATTGTTTTCCATAATAATCTCCTTTTTTAATCTTTTTTATTATTTTTGTTTCTGTATTTGAATTTTTAATTTATTAATGCCTCTCCTCCTTTATTCCGGGAATTCCTTTTGGGCGGTAAGATTATTTATGCCGAAAGACGGACCCTCACCAAAAAAGCCGCCGGTACCTTCTCCATAAAACGATATTTTTAAATTTTGTACACCCGTAATTTCAACATTAAAATCCAAAGGGAGAACTCCTCCCTTTATTTTCTTTGATTCATATAGTAACTTGCCATCTCCGTAAACTTTAAACCAACCACATAAAGAAGTATTTTTATCATATTTCATCAAATATAATGTTCCACTGATTACATCATACTTCCCACTTAAATCATAATATGCGTTTATTGAAGAAGAACTATCGCTATTGTTGTTGTACCACCGTATTGTATGATTCATTTTTTCATTATTATTTGCTTCTTCATGTTCATCGAAAGACAAAATGCCCCAAAAATCACCCGTTTCATCAATTTTCAAGCAATTATCTTCATCATAAAGATAAAACGGCAGATACTGATAATACAAATCATGCTTTGTTTTATAATCCCCGTTTTCGGGCTGAAGCTCCATTGCCACCTCGATATTGCCTATTGCCGCGTCAACATCGTGTTCTTTAAATGCCGCGTCGGCTTTTGCGGCGTAATTTGAGGCGTATTCAACAAGAGTCTCGTCTATTTTTGCCGAAATCTCATCCGAATTCAGTCCGTTTTCGTCAAGATAACTTTTCGCATTTTCCAAAAGGTCAAGACCGCCCGAAATATCATTCTGCGCTATTTTTTCATCAACGGTTTTAAGCACCGAGCCGATGTAATCCGATACGCACTCTCCGATAAGAGATTGCGCGTTGCTGTATTCGCTGTCCGCTGAAGACACCTGCGAAAAGTTTGAAATCGCGCTTTCCCAATCATCCTGAGCTTTATCGTTTACCCCGCGGCAATAGTTCAGCTTAGAATAATAAAGGCTCTCAAGCTCGTCCCAGCTTGCCTGATTTTCCGAAGAAACGCATGACTCAAGATTTTCTCCGTCCTCAGAGACTAAAAGCGAGCCCCAATTATTTGCGCAATAATTCCAAGCGGCGTTTTCTCCGTCGCTGAGAGCTTCTTCATCAAAATCGTGGCTGTTCAAATCATCTTTGATCTCCTGTATCGTCTGCGCTATGACCTTGTCGTATTTTTTGAGTTTTGAATTATTGCCGTATGCTTCGGAATAAACGGAATAAATGAGGGAGGCGTTTCCCGTATCAATGGCGTCCTCAAGCTCTTTGGTGGCGGTCAAACTTGAAATCGCAAATGCACCTATGACGATCAGCACAATCAATACTGCCGCAATAATCAAAAAGGGCTTTTTCGATTTCGCCCGTGTCGGCGATGAGACCTCAATAGGCGCGCTTTCCGTTTCGTATTCAGGCACCGTCTGCCTATCTTCATTCGTTATAAATTCTTCCTTTTCTATTGGCGCTCCGCAGTTTGTGCAGAACATCGCGGCATCATCTATTTCACTTCCGCAATTTTTACAAATCATTTTCATTCTCCTTGACAAATATGCTTTTTAGAATACTTTTTCACCACAACATACGATATTATCAGCGCCACAACCGCTACAACAACTTCAAGAATTATATAGTAAATATATCCATATCCAAAATACGGAGTCAAAAACCTTTCATATATTATTTCAACCAAAATATTCAGCAATAAATAAGCCGATGTTAAAAATATAGGGACAATCATTGAGCCGTATGCGGCTTTTATATTTTCGCGCTCAAATAGGGACTTTAACATTTTATTTGATAAAACAGCCGAAACCAAAATGCTTAAAGGTTGGAACAGACTATTAAAAGATATCAAGATATTTAAGGGAATAAAGGCAATAACGCTTATCGCCATAATTATCATCACTTTTTTTGTGTACTTTTCAGCCGGACCGGCTACTTTGATTTTAACTGCTTTATTTGTCTCTTTTATCTGCGCCGCCGATTGCGCAACAGGTTGATCTCCTACCGTGTCGTTTACTCTTGATCCGCAATTTGGGCAAAATTGTGCGCCGTCACTCAATTCTTTTCCGCAATTTTTACAATACATTTTCATTCTCCTTTTAAAATCTTTCAAAATATACTATCGCTTCCGAAAGGTCACCTTCATCGTCATAATATATTGTTGTTTTATACAAATACCTGTTTGAGCTGTCCGCATAGGTAATATAGCAGTCATCAAATTCTTTGAAATTCATCGAGCAATTTTCAAAATCGAGCTCCACTAAAATGTTTCCATTTCCTATCTCTAAGCCTCTGCCGTTTTCAATAAATGTTATGCCAGAGAGCAATTCGAAAATATCGTCTATATCAAGATAGTTATCACTATCGGTATCCGTGTTGCTTATCATTTTATTGATGGTTAGATCGTTTGCTTTGGTTATTTTACCTTTTGAATCGCAAGAATATATTTCAAAATTCAACTCAAGCTGTTCATTTTCATCGTCATATTCTTCATCAAGATCATAATCTGCGGTTATGATTCTGTTTTTATAATATAAGAGCGTTGCATTTTTCTCTTCTCTCCAAATTTCACTTTCGCTACCGTCGGTTTTACATTTGCAGAATAAAAAATTATTTGAAAAATTGCCATTTTCTCTTAATAAGAAAAACAGATAATCATTAATTATTCCTACATTGTAAATTTCGCCTTTTGCGGATTTTTTAAATGAATCTGTACAGTTTATTACCAATTCCGATTCATTTCCGTTTAAATCGGATTTGTATATTTCTACATTATCCTTCAATTTAATGTAGTATATTTCATTACGATAAAAGAAAAACGAAGCAATATCATTGAAACCGAATATTTTGTAATCGGATGTGTCTTGACTGTTGATCTTATATATTTTTCCATCAGCCAAAAAATATAAGTAGTTTTGATATGTCTGAAAAAAATTAGGCATTGCATTATCCGGTAAAATGCCGTTGTTGAAATCGAGAATTTGTTTTCCGTAGTTAAATTGAAAATCATAATATTCATCTACTATCAATAAATCTCTTTTCGCAAGTGATTCTTCCCATTCGCTTTCAGTCAGTAAATACATTTCTCCATTTTCCGAAGGAATTAAATAATCTCCGTTTTGCAGTTTAAGCGGATAGATAAATGATAGCTCGCTTTCTCTTAGCTTCAGATTTGAATAATACAATGACATATTATCTTCTTCTGTATTTGTTTTTTCAGAATTCAGCAATCCGCAACCGGTAAATGATAAAATGATTATTAAACTTACCAGCCCGCAAATTATCTTTTTCATATTTTAATGCTATCCTTTCGTGCTTATATATTTAAAAACCCCAGCCACTGTAAAAATCATCATAGCAATCCTTGCAAACTTCTTCGGATTCGCCGAGGAAATTTATAGTATATTTCTTTCCGAAATAAACCTCATCGCATTCTTCACAGACATGAAAATTCGCGGCAACCACTAACGCAATTAAAATCAGACCTATCACAGCCGCTATAATGCCTATTTTTCTTTTTTGATCATAGCTCATGACTTTTACGCCGCCTGCCGCGCTGTTTACTTTATCTTTGAGTAAATTTAACGACTCGCTGTTTTTAAAATCATTTTTCACCGATTTAACGAAATCGTTTTCCCCAACTTTTTTTACAAAATCGGAAATGGGCGCGTTCGACTGCTTGGGCGCCGACAGATCCGCTCCGCAGAATTCGCAGAATTTTGCGTTCGGGTCTGAGATCGGTTCGTCGCACTTTGGGCATTTTGCTTGCGAATAATTCGCATTAAGCTCGGCGCCGCACATTAAGCAAAACTTACTGTTTGGATCATTTATTTTCTGACCGCATGCGGGGCAGAATCTTTCCTGCCGCACTTCTTCATTTTCATTGGCTTCGGGCGATTCGTCATTACCGTTTACTTCTGTTTCGGCAACGGCTGCCGAGGCTTCATTGAGCTTTTCTTCGGTTTCCTCAGCGTTTGATTCTTCGGGCATCACTGTGTTTTCCGAATCGGGATTTTCTTTTTCCGCCACAGGTTGAGGCAATATTTCTTCAAGCTTGCTTCCGCAAACCGGGCAGAAATTCAAATTGTCGTCATACTCTTTATTGCATACATTGCATTTTTTCATTTTGTACTCCTCCTCGACAAAAAATACATTAATGTAGCGTAATTATACACCGATTTTATGATAAAGTCAATACATCAATATAGCGTAATCAGGGCGGCGGCTTGTTGTGAAACAAATTATTTTCAATAATAATAAAAACATCGTTTCGGAGAAAATCAAGGAATACAGAAAAAAGCTAAAAATTACGCAGGGCGACCTTGCTGCGCGAATGCAGACTTTAGGGGTGAACATTGATCAGCAGGCTATCAGTCGAATAGAAAAAAATCTGCGGCAGGTGACCGACTATGAGCTTGCTTGCTTTTGCAGATGCCTTGATGTGACACCCAATGAGCTTTTAATAAATTTCAACAAATATTTCGATTAAAAAACGCTGTGCGATCTCGTGCACAGCGTTTAAAATTTTATTTTATATGCTTGAAAAATTACAGCAGCGAAGCTACGATGTCGCCCATCTGCGATGTTGTGACGGTCTCGATTCCCTCTTCTGCAATATCGGGCGTCCTCGCCTTTGTGAGCGCCGAGTCAACAGCCTTTTCAATCGCGTTTGCCGCCTGCGCCTCGCCGAAGGAGTAGCGCAGCATCATAGCGCCCGAAAGTATTGTGGCAAGCGGATTTGCCTTTTGCTGCCCCGCAATATCCGGCGCCGAGCCGTGAATAGGCTCATAGAGCCCGAAAGTGCCCTGAGCGAGCGACGCCGAAGCCAGCATACCGATAGAGCCGCTTATCATAGACGCCTCATCGGAAAGAATATCGCCGAAAATATTTGAGGTGACTATTGTGTCAAACTGACCGGGATTTCTCACGAGCTGCATGGCGCAGTTATCAACATACATATACGACAGTTCGACCTCTGGGTAATCCTTAGCGACCTCCTCGGCGACCTTGCGCCACAGCCTTGAGGATTCCAGAACATTTGCCTTATCAACGCAGGTGAGCTTTTTGCCGCGTTTCATCGCGTATTCAAAGCCGGCTTTAACGATGCGCTTTATTTCGGGCACGGTGTAGCGCTCCGTATCGTACGCGCCCACAACGCCGTTTTCCTCATAAGTTGCCCTATCGCCGAAATATATGCCGCCCGTGAGCTCGCGGACTATAAGAATATCAAGCCCGCCGCCGATTATCTCCTCTCTGATGGGGGAGGCGTTTTTGAGAGGCGCGAAGATTTTCGCGGGGCGGAGATTTGCGAAAAGCCCCAGATCCTCGCGTATCGCGAGCAAACCTTTTTCCGGTCGATTGTTTCCGGGCTGAGTATCCCACTTAGGGCCGCCTACCGCGCCCAAAAGCACTGCGTCCGAAGCCTTGCATGCCGCCGCCGTCTCGGCAGGATACGGCACGCCCGTTTCGTCTATCGCGCACCCGCCCAAAAGTTGATAATTATATTCGATCTCAAATCCGAATTTTTCACCCGCTCTGTCAAGCACCTTTATGCACTCGTCAACGATTTCGGGGCCTATTCCGTCGCCCTTAAGAACGGTTACCTTATACTTTTTCATATTTATCCTCCAAAGACTGATTTTTTATCGCTTTCATTCTAAGCCTTACATAATCGGCATACCACTTGCCGTTCCTGTAAAGAACGGGGCGGCAGAGTTCCTCAACACGGGCAATTATTTCGCCTTTTGTCTTTTCTTCTATACCCGTGAACGCGCCGCCTCTGAACATATTTATCCAATCCGCAAGACCGTTTTCACCCGCCAATTCGGTCGGTCTCTCAAAAAGCGAGGCGTATTTTACCGTAAAGCCGCTTTTTTCGAGCAGCACTCCAAAAGCGCCTATTGAGCCCGTGTTGGAATTGTGGGAATATTTCAATCCGCGTTCCTTAAAGGCTTTTGTAAGCGCGCTTTGAATTGCCGAAACATTGCCCTTTCCGCCGAATTCAAAAACAAGCTCGCCGCCCGGTTTCAAATTTCCGGCAATGTTCTTCACAAGCGCTTTGTGGTCGTCTATCCAGTGAAAAACGGCGTTTGAAAAAATCACATCCGCCTTTTCGTCAAGATGAAAGCCGCAGGCGTCGCCCTGAAAAAACTTTATTTGAGGGCGCAGCGCCTTTGCCTTTTTTACCATTTCGGCATCGGCGTCTATACCGAAAGCTCTGTATCCTCTCGCGCAAAGCGCCTCGGTGAGCGCGCCGTTGCCGCAGCCCAAATCAAGAACAAGACTGCCGCTCGGAGCGGTGATGAGCTCCAAAAGCTCCTCGCCGTACTTATGCACAAATTTAAAATTATCCGTGTAGCCGTCGGCGTTCCATTTTATATTCATACGAAGCTTTCACTTCTTTCAGCATATGTCGAAAATGCCGGGCATTGTATCGTCGCGCATAGTATCCGCCTGATCGCGGTTTACGGCGCATACTATGCCTTTCATTGAGGCATAGCTGATATTATGGCTTACGCCGATGCCGAAAACATCTTTGCCCTGCGGATTTTTAAGATGAATATAGCTTATAGCCTTTGAATCGCTGCCGACCGAAATCGCGTGCTCGCTGTAATCAACAAATTCGTAATCGGTTATGCCTATCTCTCTTATTGCCGAGAAAAACGCGCCGATCGGGCCGCTGCCCGTGCCCTCTATTTTTACGGGAGCGCCGTCCTTATATTTTATCTCCCCGCTGAAATGAACGGTGGTGAGATAATCCTCCTCGTTCTTTTCCTCATAGACCTTATAGTTGAGAAGCCTGTAAGGGCCGCAAACATTTCTGTATTCTTTTTGGAAGAGATCGAACACCTCCGAGCTGAGAAGCTCCTTGCCCTTGACATCGCAGGCGTGCTTTACGACCGCGCCGAACTCGGCGTGCATCGCCTTGGGCATTTTTACGCCGTATTCATTCGCGAGTACGAACGCCGCGCCGCCCTTTCCGCTCTGGGAATTTATGCGGATAACGGGCTCATATTCCCTGCCAACATCCGCGGGGTCTATCGGCAGATAAGGCACTTCCCAATAGTCGGAATGCGTTTCATCCATATAATTTTTGCCCTTGTTGATAGCGTCCTGATGAGAGCCCGAAAAAGCGGTGAACACCAATTCGCCCGCGTACGGCTGACGCGGAGGCACTTTCATCCTTGTGGTGCGCTCGTAAACCTCTTTGATCTCGTTAATGTTGCTGAAATCAAGCTTAGGGTCAACGCCCTGAGTCCACATATTAAGGGCAAGCGTTACCATATCAACATTGCCCGTGCGTTCGCCGTTGCCGAAGAGAGTGCCCTCCACTCTGTCCGCTCCCGCCATAAGCGCAAGCTCGGTAGCCGCAACGCCCTCGCCCCTGTCGTTATGGGGGTGAAGCGAGATTATGGCGCAATCGCGGTTTTTAAGATGACGGCAGAAATACTCTATCTGATCCGCATAGCCGTTTGGCGTTGAGCATTCAACGGTCGACGGCAGGTTGAGGATTATTGGATTTTCGGGAGTCGGCTGCATGACCTTCATTACTTCTTCGCAGATCTTTACGGCGTTATCCATCTCTGTGCCGGTGAACGATTCGGGCGAATATTCATACCTGATATTCATATCGGGATTTTTTTCAAGCTCCTTATCGGTAAGCTCCTTTATGAGCTTCGCGCCGTTTACGGCAATATCTATAACGCCCTGCATATCCGTTCTGAATACTACCTTGCGCTGGAGCGTAGAGGTGGAATTATAGAAATGCACGATAACATTTTTCGCGCCGCGTATCGCCTCAAAGGTCTTTTTGATAAGATGCTCGCGCGCCTGAACAAGCACTTGGATAGTAACATCATCGGGGATATAATTTCCGTCGATAAGCGTTCTTAAAATTTCGTATTCCGTTTCGGAGGCGGAGGGGAAGCCCACCTCTATCTCCTTTACGCCTATTTTCAGCAGCGTGTTGAAAAGCTCTAACTTTTCCTGAAGATTCATCGGGTCAACAAGCGCCTGATTACCGTCTCTCAAATCAACGGAGCACCATATGGGCGCTTTGGTGATCACCTTATCCGGCCAAGTTCTGTCCGGAATGTTGATGGGTTTGAACGGGATATACTTTTTATATCCTTTAAGCATAAAAATTTCTCCTTTCTTTTTTAGGAGCATTAAAAAACGCCCCTATATGATATAGGGGCGTAGTAAACACTACACGGTACCACCCTACTTCAGCGGATGCCTCCGCCCTTTAGCATCATACAATGCCTTAACGCTTAACGCCGTTACGCGTCTGCTCCTATTATCGAACACGCCGAACTTTCAAAGCAGCAACTCCACGGAGAGCTATACATTATAATTTCCGTATCGGCTTTCACCTGCCGCCGACTCTCTGCAACTGAAAAATATAATCTTTTTCCGCTTCACAGTCTTTTATGGGTACTGTTTTATTCAGTAAATTTATTATAGCATTATTTTTTTTATTGTCAAGCCCCGACTTTAAAGCTGGGAATAGCCGTAGCCGTTGGCTATGGCGTCCACGGGAACGCCCTGCCTGCACAGCGGGCAGTTCTTCGGGTCATAGACCTCATAACCGGGCAGATCCTCCTCGGTGAAGATGGAATTGACCTCTATGCCCCTTATGACCCTTGCGGCGCTGAAGGCGGCGGATATGCCAACAACCGTTCCTCCGTAATAGTTGACGCTCTCGATAGCCTTTTCCACCGTTGCGCCGCTTGTTATGCAGGACATAAGAACGATTACGCGCTTATCTCTTATCATTCTTTGGAGATTATCGCGGAATATGAGCTTGCCCTGAGAATCGTATTCGGCGCCGAGCGAATACAGATTCGGATTCGGATTCGGCGACATCATCGTGGGGCGCGCGAGCTCATGCGCAAGATACGCGCCGAGCGTCTGCGTCTCATAAAGGCTGAGCACGGTATCCGCCTCAATGCCTCTTGTATTATAATATTCCGCCAAGAGCATCGCCGTGTCGATAGAAACGCCGTGATTGTGCTTTATATCCGAAGTGCCCACATAGTAATTTATATGCGTGGTGGCGGTGATAAAATGCCCGTGTTTTACCCTTATGAACACCCTTTCGTCTCTGGGTGAGGTTATTCTTATAACATTATCCATAAAATCAACCCTTTTTCTTTAATTTTACAATAAGAGCGCGCTCTTTTCAACAACGGCGCGTGTAGAAAAGTTTTTTACGATTTTAGCAAAATTATACAAACGGCTGAAATCTACACGCATATGTTAATCAACGAGCACGGGCGCTCGGCTTTTTACCGACGCATAAGAAAGTAAATATGCGGGTACAAAAGTTATTCCGGCTGTTTCATATCGTATTCCCCGAAACCCGTTTTGACTTCGGTGAGAAAGCGCTCCGCAACCGAGGTGAAGGTCTGGTACTTGTTCCAAATGAGAAAGAGCTTCGTCTCAAGTCTCGGCGAGAGCGGCCGAAATACAAGCCCGCTCTCTGGGGCGGTGTTTACAAGGCCGGCAAAGGTGAGTTGATAGCCGAGTCCCTCTTTTACAAAGACCGACGCATTATACGCCAGCCTGAACGAGCCTTCCAAATGAAGATCGTTGATTCGTTCGCCGCACCATTTTGCAATATCGTTGTTCCACCCCTGCTCCGAAGAGAAAAGCGGCAGCCCGACAAGATCATTCACGGTGATTTCCTCTTTATTTGCAAGCAAAGCGTCACACGGCATCACCACACCCCAAATATCCGGCTGCGGGAACGGTATATATTCGTATTTTCGTGCATCGGGCGTATCGCATACGACGGCAAAATCCAAAAGCCCCTTATCCAGCTTTTCGGTGACCTGCTCGGTATCGCCGCTTGTAATGTGATAATTTAAGTCCGGGTAAACGGTTTTCAACTTGCGTATCTCCCTTGCAAGATAGCGGATCTGATATGACTCGGCAAGCCCCAAAAACAGCTCGCCGCCGGTGATATCGTCCAGCGACAGGAATTCCTTTTCGATTTTGTCCGCCATAGTGACAAGGCTTTCCGCCCTGTCACGAAGGAGTATTCCTTCCTCAGTCAGGGAAATACTGAAGCTGTGCCGTTTGAACAGCTTTTTCCCAAGCTCATCCTCCAATACCCGAAGCGTTTTGGACAGCGTGGGCTGTGTGACATGCAAGATCTCCGCCGCCTTTGTCATATTTTCTTCTCTTGCAATGGCTAAAAAATAGCGAAGTGTGCGAATTTCCATATTGAGCCCTCCTTGATATTCGCAAAAAGAATATCACGATATTCATTATAACCATTAGCGATGAATAGGTCAATATGCTATACTGTGGATGACGGAAAAAAGCCGGATGCGGAGAGGATGAGATGATGAGCGAACAAACGGAGGGTCTGCTCACGGGTATGGCGGACGCGGGATGCCGGGCGGAAGAAATCGGCAGAGCCGAGCGCATATTGCAAGAGGGCAGCCCAAGCGAGCTTACCAAATTTCTCAAAAAGTGCCGCTGCGACCTGCTTGAGCAGATGCACGAAAGTCAAAAACGGGTAGACCTTATGGATTATCTGATACGGAAAGCGGAAAAGCTTTCAATGAAATAACGAAAGGATGGAATACATTATGAAAAAAGAAGAACTGAAACTGACGGAAAAATGGGATAAGACCTTCCCGAAAAGCGAAAAGGTAGACCACGGCAAGGTGACCTTTGTAAACCGTTACGGCATCACGCTGGCGGCAGATCTGTATTCGCCGAAAAATGCGCAAGGAAAGCTTCCGGCGATCGCCGTTTGCGGACCGTTCGGCGCAGTCAAAGAGCAGGCGGCGGGTCTTTATGCTCAGACAATGGCGGAGCGTGGATTTCTGACGATTGCCTTTGACCCCTCGTTTACCGGCGAGAGCGGCGGCAATGTTCGTTATATGGCGTCGCCCGATATAAATACAGAGGATTTTATGGCGGCGGTGGATTTCCTGTCGCTGCACGATAAAGTCGATCCAAACCGCATCGGTATCATCGGCATCTGCGGCTGGGGCGGCATGGCGCTCAACGCGGCGGCGCTGGACACGAGAGTAAAAGCGACCGTGGCTTCCACCATGTACGATATGACAAGAGTAAACGCCAACGGATATTTTGACAGTGAGGACAGCGAGGAAGCCCGCTATCGGAAAAAGTCGGCTATGTGCGCTCAGCGGCTTGCGGACTTAAAGGCGGGGGATTACGCTCTCGGAGGCGGCGTTGTCGATCCGTTGCCGGAGGACGCTCCGTTTTTCGTGAAAGATTATTATGATTACTACAAAACCGAGCGCGGCTATCATCCCCGCAGCCTTAATTCCAACGGCGGCTGGAATGTGATAGGCTGTGAATCCTTTATAAATCAGCCGATTTTAAAATACAGCAATGAAATCCGCAGCGCAGTGCTGATCATGCACGGTGAAAAGGCGCACTCCTGCTATTTCGGCAAAGACGCTTACGCTGCCATGGTGAAGGACAGCAAGTACACGGAAAACAAGGAGCTGATGATTATCCCAAATGCCGTTCACACCGATCTGTATGACGGCGGCGGGAAGAACGCCATTCCCTTTGATAAACTGGAGCGTTTCTTTACGGAATATTTGAAATAAAGTCAGGACCTCCGGCTAAGCCGGAGGCTTGAGTCGCCCTAGAAGGGCATATTACAGACGAAACCCCTAAAGGGGC
>CANQJS010000019.1 GCA_947624285.1 uncultured Clostridia bacterium
GTTTCAAGAAAGGCGCAGGCGGGGCAGTTTATAATACTTCGCGTTGATGAGGACGGCGAAAGAATACCGCTTACGATAGCGGATTTTGACAGGATAAACGAAACGGTCACAGTGATTTTTCAGATAGCGGGGGCAGAAACCGCTCGTCTCAATGAAAAAAAGAAAGGCGATTTCATACAGGATTTTGCCGGACCTCTCGGAAATCCCACAAAAACGGAATGCTATAAAAAGGTTGCCGTGATAGGAGGGGGAGTAGGCTGCGCGATCGCCCTGCCCATAACAAAAAAGTTTTATGAAAGCGGCGCGGAGGTACACAGCATCATAGGATTTAAAACAAAATCTCTTGTGATTCTTGAAAAGGATTTTCAAAGCGTTTCACACAAAAGTCTGCTTGTCACGGATGACGGCACGGCGGGTGAAAAGGGCTTTGTCACAAACGCCCTTGAAAAACTGCTTAAAAACGGAGAAAAATACGAGCTTGTGTTTGCCGTCGGTCCTCTGCCGATGATGAAAGCCGTATGTGAGCTTACGAAAAAATATGATATAAAGACGGTCGTTTCAATGAATCCCATTATGGTGGACGGCACGGGAATGTGCGGCGGCTGCCGACTGACCGTGGGCGGAAAGACAAAATTCGCCTGTGTGGACGGTCCGGAATTTGACGGTCATCTTGTGGATTTTGACGAGGCGATACAGCGTAATCTCGCGTACAGAAAATTTGAGAGAGAAGCCGATTGCAGGATTTTCAAAAAGGAGATAAATTGATGGATATAAACAAAAGGCATCCGATGCCGACTCTTGACCCGTCGGAAAGAAACAAAGATTTCAGAGAGGTTTCTCTCGGATACGACGCCGAAACCGCAATAGAGGAGGCAAAGCGCTGCCTAAACTGCAAGCATAAGCCCTGCGTCGGCGGCTGCCCCGTGAATATTCTTATCCCCGATTTTTTAAAATACACCGCCGAGGGTGATTTTGAAAAAGCATACGAGGTGCTCAGCCGTTCCACATCTTTGCCTTCTGTCTGCGGCAGAGTGTGCCCGCAGGAAAATCAGTGCGAGGCAAAATGCGTCAGAGGTATAAAGGGCGAGCCCGTAGCGATAGGCAGGTTGGAACGGTTTGTATCGGATTACCACAACGCTCACAGTAAAGCAACGGCGAAAAAAATAGAGAAAAACGGGAAAAAAGTTGCCGTTATAGGCTCAGGACCAAGCTCGTTGACCTGCGCCGGAGACCTCGCAAAGCTGGGATATGAGGTAACGGTTTTCGAGGCGCTGCATGTCGCGGGCGGCGTTTTGGTTTACGGCATACCCGAATTCAGGCTCCCCAAATCAATAGTCGCCCGTGAAATAGAAAGTCTCAAAGCGATCGGGGTGGATTTCAAAACGAATGTCATCATAGGTAAAAGCCTGTCGATAGACGATCTTTTGGAGGATTACGGAGCGGTATTTATTGGCTCGGGCGCCGGGCTGCCCCGATTTATGGGCATTGAGGGAGAAAATCTGAACGGCGTTTACTCCGCGAACGAATTTCTCACAAGGGTAAATCTGATGAAAGCGTATGAAAGCTCCGGCAGAACGCCTGTTCAAAAGGGCAAAAGCGTTGCGGTCGTGGGCGGCGGAAATGTGGCTATGGATGCCGCTCGCTGCGCCAAACGCCTCGGCGCGGAAAATGTGTATGTGATTTATCGCCGCTCCCTCGATGAGCTGCCCGCAAGGGCGGAAGAGGTGGAACACGCCAAAGAAGAGCAGATAGAATTTAAAACGCTTACAAATCCCATTCGGATTTTGGGTGATGAAAACCATAATGTCCGTGCCGTTGAATGTGTGAAAATGGAGCTCGGCGAGCCGGACGGCTCGGGCAGGCGAAGCCCGATCCCCATAGAGGGCAGCGAGCACACGATCGAAGTCGACACTGTCATAATCGCAATAGGTACAACGCCTAACCCGCTTATAAAAAATACCACTCTTGACCTTGAAGTGAACGAACGCGGCGGAATCGTTACCGATGAGGACGGCAGAACTTCCAAAAAGGGCGTTTTCGCGGGAGGAGACGCCGTAACGGGCGCGGCAACCGTTATAAAGGCGATGGGAGCCGGCAAAAGAGCGGCGGCAGCCATTGACGAATATTTATCGGAAAAAGACGAATAGCGAAGGGGAATAAGCGACGCCCTTCTGTCATATAAGATTATAAACGGAGAGTTAAAACGCTCTCCGTTTTGCTTTGAAAAAATCCACGCTCGGTGGATACAATCCACAAGCTGTGCCTTGCCTGCGTTGACGGAGCAATTTAAAATTAAATAAAGGGGAGTGGAGATATGAAAATATCAAAGAAAAAATGCGTTGCGGTTATAATTATCGCCGTGATCGCTTTGACCGCCGCTGCTTTTATCGCTGTAAAAGATACCGCGCCTTTCACAAGAAAATGGTACACGGCGGAGGATTTCGGAATTGCGGAGGAAAAAAGCCCCGTTGATTTCAATAAAAACGGAGCGGACGATTATTCCGATTTCGTTCTCGGAGCGCGTAAGGACGCGAAAAATCACCCGAAATACGACGGGCGTTATTTTGACGGCGGTTTTCCTCCCGATAATATCGGCGTATGCACCGATGTGGTGTGGCGCGCTTTCAAAAACGCGGGTTATGATCTGCGTGAAATGGTAGATAAGGATATTCAAAAAAGGCCGCAGGATTATTCCGGCGTGGAGTCAAGAGATAAAAATATAGATTTTCGGCGGGTGAGAAATCTTTTGGTGTTTTTTGAAAAGCACGCCGTTATTCTCACCACAAGCGTTGATAAAACAGACCAATGGAAGGGCGGCGATATAGTTATATTCAACGGCGATAAGCATATCGGCATCGTCTCCGACAGGCGCAACAATATCGGTCAGCCCTATGTTATTCACAACGCGGGTCAGCCAAATCGCGAGGAGGATTATCTTAAATACGGCAATGTGACGGCGCATTTTCGCTTTGACGCTTCAAAGGTGGAAAAGGATATTCTTGTAAAGTGGAACAATTAGTGATGCGCCCGTAAAATCCCCTCAGCTATATGAGCGAAAATAAAAAAATTGCGAAAAAATGAAATTTATACTTGATTATACCGCCCTGTTAGTGTACAATATATCTGCATTTAATAAGGGCGCGTAGCTCAGTTGGGAGAGTGCTGCATTCGCATTGCAGAGGTCGAGGGTTCGACTCCCTTCGTGTCCACCACGCCGCCGCGGACCTTGGCGTTCGCGGCGGCTTTTTTCTTATAAAAGCTTTTTGCCTGCGATTAAAATCAGTGAGATATCTTGAAAATAAAGGAATTGTCGTAATTCGACCGCCTTATTGCTTTTACTGCTTCATCTAAAGTTATTCTGCCACTATAAATCGCAAGACAAAAACAAAAAAATTTGCCTGCAAGTTATAATGAAAAATAAATCGTAATGATTGAGGAGCGTTGCTGATGAATACCCGTATCATTTCTGATATATCAAACTTTATATTTGTCTCCGATAAACCTGAAAAGGTCGATGCCATTTTCCTGCCCGGCGGCTCTCATCCCGAGCAGCCTGAATACGCTGCCGAATTGTTTAAACAGGGCTATGCAAAGTGGCTCGTTCCCTCGGGCGGTATAAGCGTAAAACGCGATAAATGGCCGGGAGTTCGCTCAAAGGCAGACATATACAGCAAAGATTATAAATCCGACTGCGAATTTTTTACGGATGTATTTTTGAAAAATGGCATACCGGCGTCTGCAATTATCGGAGAAGATGAGTCCGGCCATACCCGAGATAACGCCTTTCTTTCACGAAAGGCCGTTGACAGGGCGGGCATTGAAATAAAAACGGCGCTGATAGTCTGTAAAGCGTTTCACGCCCGTAGGTGTCTTATGCTATACCAAATGGCTTTTCCCGATGCTGAAATAAAAGTCTGCCCCGTGCATTGTTATAACATCACAAAAGATAATTGGTATAAAAGCGAAGCGGGAATAGACCGCGTTCTCGGCGAATTGGCTCGTTGCGGTAATCAATTTGTTGGGGATATTAAGCGGTACATATTGTAAGAAGAATGAGTATTAGTAGGCGTGGTCGAAAACCGTCAAGGCGGTTTGGAGCTCGGCTATAATAAAAAATACCTGAAAAATCAAAAGTTGGAGTGGGTGAAAATGCCTGAGCAATTTCTATGTAAGACAGCGTCTGTCGAGGAAATGAACATAAAGTGGGATTATGAGATTGCGCACCACAAAAAAGACAGAGATAATTGGGCTATATGGAAGAAGCAAAATATGGAAAATTTCAGGCTCGGTTATATCATTCCGTATTATGGGATACTTGATGGAAAAATCATTTGCGAAGCTACCGCCGTGATTCATCCAAAGGCAGCGCAAAACAGCATCGGTTTAGTGGGCGGCAACACGGTTTATTTGTCTGCTTTCCGAACGGTTGAGCGCTTTCAGGGAAAGGGATATTTTTCAAAGCTGTTTCATTTTATGCTCGGCGATTTACAACAAAAAGGATTTACAAAAGCAACACTTGGCGTAGAAACCGGCGATAAGAAAAACAAAGAAATATATGCCCACTATGGATTTTCCGAATATGTGAAATCCGGCAGGGAATATTACCCGGACGGGACCGCAATAGAGGTGGAGTATTACGGAAAAATTCTGGAGTGATCACAACCGGATTACGGTTTTCCCCTCAGCTATAATAATACTTGAAAAATCACAATTTGAAAGAGGGATTCTATGCTTGACAGGTCGATTCCGTTTTACAATCTGATTCTTCGTTGTGATAAATATCCGCTTAGACAAATTCAACTGCCTGCCGGTTATACAATCGTACCATATGAAAAAGGGCTTCAAACAGATTGGGCAAGGCTTGAATGTGCGATTGGAGATTTTGCGTCCCACGAAGAAGCTGTACATTATTTTACGGATAATTACGCAAAAGGAAATAATTCGGAGAAGATTTTGTTTCTGCTTGACAACACAGGTCAAGCCATCGGTTCCTGCATCAGTTGGATGGATGAACGGTACGGGAGGAAAGTAAATTCGCTTCATTGGTTGGTTGTGGATGAAGCATTTCAAGGGAAAGGATTTGGGCGAGCGCTTTGCACAGAGACCATGAACCGGTTTTATCTTCGCAATCAAAAACCGATTTATATCCATACGCAGCCATGGAGTTGGAAAGCGATCTTGCTTTATATTTCGCTTGGATTCAGATTACAAAAAACAGATACATTTTCTGCTTATACAAATCAATACAACGAGGCAATGCCGACGCTGAAAGCTCTCCTTTCCCAAGAACAATATATGAAAATACAATTCGCGTCAGATGAGTGATAACATCCCGTTTGTTAAGTGACAGCGCGGAGCGCGAAACCGTCAAGGCGGATTGAGGCTCGTTCCACAGTGTAATAAAAAACAATAAGTGTTCTACAAATAGGAATTTGGAAAGGTATAGAATATGACTATCAAAGAAATGGATTTAACGGTGGAATTATTAAAACAGTTAATTTTTCTTTCCGACGCATGGGAAACGGAAAACTGCTGTTACGGATATGTAAAGAACACGCCGAATGACATTAAAGGAAACCGTGTTTTTGCCGCTTTTGAAGATTCCGAAATGATCGGTTATCTTTTCGGGCATGAAGAAGTCACCGAAGAAACAACTTGTATTTGCATATCTGGGACTAAATGTTTTGAAATTGAAGAGCTGTATGTAAAGCCGGAGCTTAGAAACAAAGGTATCGGTAAAGCTCTTTTCCGATATGCGGAAAAAGAAATCGCCGATAATGTTGATATGATTATGCTCAGCACCGCTTCAAAAAATTTCCGCTCAATTCTGCATTTTTACATAGACGAGCTTGGAATGGAATTTTGGAGTGCCCGTCTTTTCAAAAGAATTAAATAACTTCCAGTTTTTCAAGCATCGGCGCAGGGCGCGAAACCGTTCGGGCACTGACTCAGCCCGATGAGCTCTTGTTTTCCGTGTTGCTTGATTTGGTGCAATCTTCAATTAAAAAAGCACACCTAAATACCGTATAGGCATTCGGGTGTGTTTTTGTCATAAAAAATTCGAGCCTCCCGTGAAGGAGGCTCTTTTTCAGCTATCAGTCAAGCTCTTTGACCGTAAGCACGGCATTTGTTCCGTCGCCAAGAGTCACATCAAGCGCCTCGGTATCGGAAAATGCCAGATCGATCGTATCGTCTGCATCAAGAGCAACGATCGCGTTTCCGCTGAACAGCAAAGGCGTATCCGCTGTGGCGGCGCGCACATTTGTTGCCTGGGGCAGCGCCTCACCGTTTCTGCGCACAGCAAGAGTCAGGGTCGTATCTGACGGCGCAACAGCGGTTACGGCGTAGGAAATCTCATAATTTCCTGTTTCCGTTACCGTTATGGCATTGGCGGTAGCGGTGGTTGTTCCCTCAAGGGGCATTGCCTCTGCAAGCGGTACAGCCGCGGGGGTATTCGCCTCAAGCGTAACAGTTTGAGGAGCGGCATTATAGAGTCCGCCGTATGATGCGAGCCCGGCTCCGGCATCGCCGGCAGGACCGGTTGGACCTGAAGGGCCCGTTGCGCCTTCAGGACCTGTTGCACCTGTTGCGCCTGTTGCGCCGGTTGCTCCCGTAGGACCTGTTGGGCCGGTCGGACCGGTCGGGCCTGTCGCGCCGTCTGCTCCCGTCGGACCTGTGGGACCTGTTGCTCCGTCAGCGCCGTCAGCGCCTGTCGCGCCTGTCGCGCCCGTTGCGCCTGTGAGACCTATCAGACCGTCAGCGCCTGTAGGACCAACCGCACCGGTCGGTCCGGTAGCACCGTCAGCACCAGTCGGACCTGTAGGACCTGTAGGACCGGGGACGCCGTCTGCACCCGTAGGACCTGTGGGACCCGTCGGGCCTGTTGCGCCAACTGCGCCGTCAGCGCCGGTAGCTCCTGTCGCACCCGTTGCGCCTGTGAGACCTATCAGACCGTCAGCGCCTGTAGGACCAACCGCACCTGTTGGGCCGGTAGCACCGTCAGCACCAGTCGGACCTGTGGGACCTGTAGGACCGGGGGCGCCGTCCGCTCCCGTCGGACCTGTGGGACCCGTAGGACCTGTTGCGCCCGTTGCGCCTGCCGCGCCCGCAGCACCCGCAGCACCCGTTGCTCCGGTAGCGCCCGTTGCGCCTGCCGCACCTGCCGCACCAGTCGGGCCGGTCGGTCCGGTTATGCCGTTTGCACCGGTTGCACCTGTTGCGCCGGTTGCACCCGCAGGACCTGTTGCGCCGGTTACGCCTGTTGCGCCGGTAGGACCGGCAACACCGTTAGCGCCCGTTGCACCTGTCGGGCCTGTAACTCCGGTAGGGCCAGTCGCTCCGGTAGGACCGGTAGGGCCGGTGAAACCTGTGCCGCCGCCTGCGTTGCAATACACATGGGTAACGCATCCCTCTCTTGTGTTTTGCCCGCATGAGCATTCGTTGCTGCCGTTATAAACATTAGTATTCAAACGCATAATTTGCACTCCTTTTCTATAGTAGATGTATAACACATCCACAATCAGTCTATTCAAATAACGCCCTGTTTGTGAAGCTCTTGAAAATATTTTCGGTTGTGCTCATATGCTTTCGATTCGGGACGAAATACTCCCGCCCTTTCATTGTATTCCTCAGCCTTTTTATAGTCTTTCAGCCTGTCGTAGCACACGCAAAGCTGAATACAGGGCAGATACCCGTGAGAGTCAATTTCGGAAAAACCGCCCCGTTCGTCTTTTTTCGGCGCGGCAAGCGCAAGCTCAAACCAAAATACGGCTTTATCAAACTCGCCCCTTTTCATAAAAATATCTCCCGCATCACAGCAGACCTCCGCCCTTGGGGCGTCATATTTGAAAGAGGCGAACAAAGCGTCCAACGCTTCGTCCGATCTGCCCGTTTCAAGATAACATTTGCACAGTATTCTACACGCTTCGATTTTGTTTTCAACCCAGCCCCGCTTATCTTTTGTAAAGGCTTTAAACTTTACAATTGCCTCGTTATATCTTTTATTGTAATAGAGCTCGCGCGCGTAATAAAAAACATCACGAGGTTTCATTTTTTCGCCGCTTGCCGCCTGCTTTTCGTATATTTCAAGATTTCTTGTGCCGTATTCCGTTTTTATGGAAGCGTGATTGATTTCCACATCACTGTAAAGTATATTACCTTTACATTCAATTGCCTCATGGACTCTGCCTTTCCAGCGATGCGGCATATCGCGCCGCAGAAGTCTTTCCCTGTAATACGAAAAAACGGGGGAGCCGGTTTCGTCAAAGGCGGTATTGTATTTCATCATTACCGCGTCGACGCCTTCAAGATTTTCTTTCAGGCGCAGCAGTTTCTCGGCGTTTTCCGATGTCACCACATCGTCCGCGTCAAGCCACATAAGAAAATCGCATTTTCCCTTTGAAAAAGCATAATTCCTCGCCGCCGAAAAATCATCTATCCATTCAAAATCAAATATATTATCCGTGTATTTTGCGGCTGTTTCCTTTGTTTTGTCGGTGCTGCCCGTGTCAACTATGATGATTTCATCTACAGCCTCTTTAATGCTGTCAAGGCAGCGGCCAAGCACTTTTTCCTCGTTTTTTACTATCATACACAAGCTGATTGTCGCCATATACTGATCCACTCCTACAATACCATAGTATGAAAGAGGGGCGATTGCGGCACAAAAATAAACGGTAAGACAGTAGCCTTACCGTTTAAAGCTAATATTGATATTTTTGGCTTATCCCTTATCCTCAATAAGAACGCAGTCTATTTCAAAATCGTCTATCTGATTATTTTCTATTCTCGCTATTGTAAGCTTAACGGTGTCTCCCGGCTTGCTCTTTGAAAGCGCGGAGGTAAGAACATCCGTTGAGGTGAGCGTTTCACCGTTTATGGCAACTATCATATCGTATTTTTTGATGCCCTTATTGATGAGGTCGGAATCTTCCGTAACAGAGCCGATAACGATCGTTCCGTTCGCGTCCTTATAACCGAGCTGTGCAAGGGCTTGGATTATAGCTTCGGAATTTGAATATGAAGTGATTCTGTTATAGGTTATTCCTATTTTGGCTCTGCCTTCAACATAGCCCGATTTTATAAGGCTGTTGGCTGTTGACACCGCGGTGCTGCTGGGCACTGCAAAGCCCATTCCCTCATAAGCGGTGTTGGCGATTTTTGAGGAATTTATGCCGATTACCTGACCCTGCATATTGAAAAGAGCGCCGCCGCTGTTGCCGGGGTTGATAGCCGCGTCTATCTGTATACATTCGTTATTGTAGCCGATGGATGAGGAGATAGGTCTTGCAAGGGCCGATACATAGCCGCTTGTTATGCTGTTCATAAACTGAAGCCCTCCGGGGCAGCCTATTGCAACCACCTGCTCGCCGAGAACGGTGCTGTCCGAATTCGCAAATTCCGCAATTTTCAGCCCGGTGGCGTCTATGGAGAGAACGCCTATATCCGTTTGCGAGTCGAAGCCAACCATTTTTGCGGGATATTCCTTTTCATTGTTGAGCGTAACGGTAAAAGATGTGCCGTCGCTTATAACATGCGCGCAGGTCATAACATAGGTCTTTCCGTCGCTTTCAAGCATAAGCACGCCTGAGCCCGCGCCCGAGGCAACATCCTCAGAGCTGTTTTGAGAGCCCGAGCCATAGCCGTAGAAATTACTGTAATTTGTTCTTTTTGTATATACGGTTATGCCAACGCAGGAATCAATGCAGTTTTCGGCAACTCCGCTTACCGTATATTTTCCGTCCTTGTTAACAGAATCCTGTGTTGCCTGCGTCTGCACCTGAATCTGCGGCGAGGCGGTATCCCCGTTGCTCGCGTCGGGATTTGAGGCGTTCGAATTATTATTCCCCAAAATCGATATGATGACTCCCACGAAAACGATCACGAGGCTGACGATAAGCACCGCGATAAGGATTTTTCCCACCTTGCTCTTTTTAGCGGGCGCGGGCGTGCCGTAAAACGCGCTGTCCGCGGCGGTTTCATTATGTTTGCCGTTGCCGTCCGGAGTGTAGTAGCCGCTTTGCTGTTCGTTTGCGCTGCCGGCGGGAGTATAGTAAGAACTGCCGCTTTGCTGCTCGTTGTTGGCGCTGTAGGCATAGTGGTAGGTTGTGTTTTCCTCAACGGGCTGCCGCTGTGGATCGTCAGGAGTGTAATACTCGTTTTTGTTGTCAAATTGATCATCCATAATTATTTTTTCTCCTTTTTATATATAGGACTGAACTGCTTTGGCAGAATGAATGTAAACTTAGCGGCTTTAACACCGTCGCTTTCGGCAAACACACGACCGCCGTGCATTTCAATCATAAGTTTTACTATATAAAGCCCGAGCCCCGAGCCTTTGGCGTCAAGACTGCGGCTTTTATCAACCTTGTAAAAGCGCTCAAATATGTGGGAAAGCTCCTCTTCCTTTATGCCCTCGCCGCTGTTTTTGATGCTGACCTCGATCTCTGAGTTATGCTCCGTAAGCGTTACCTCGATATATCCGCCGTCATTTGTGAATTTTACGGCATTGTCAAAGAGGTTGTATATCGCCTGATAGATCATATCGGGGTCGGCAACGATATAGGACGGCTTCAGACCGTCAAGACCTCTGATCTCAATATTCTTTTCGGATATTTTCTGCTCAAAGGTGAGAAGTATGTTTATTATCTGTTCGCTAAGGTCGTAATTCGAGGGCTTCATTTCCACATCGCCGCTCTCTATTTTGCTCATATTCAGCATTGAGACGACAAGGCGTGAAAGTCTGCGTACCTCGGCGCTTACTATATTGAGATAATATTCCTGCTTATCCTTTGGAATAGTGCCGTCAAGTATGCCGTCTATAAATCCGGCAATGGAGGTCATAGGAGTTTTAAGCTCGTGGGAAACATTAGAAACGAAACTGCGCCTTGTGCCCTCAAGCATATCCAGCGCCTCCGCCATATCGTTGAACGCGCGGCCGAGGTCTGCCAGCTCGTCACTGCCGTGTATTTTTATCCTGTATGTGAAGTCGCCCATGGCAAACTGCTTTGTCGCCTTGCTCATCTGCTGCAGGGGCTTTACCATACTTTTTGTTAAATAGTATATACATATGAACGCGAGAATAAGGCAGAAAAATGCCGATACTAAAAATATTCTGAAAATATCGAAAACAAGAGTTTGAAATCCGGTGCTCGCCAGCGCTACGACCGAGCCGGTCACGATGCCTTCCGAAACAACGGAGCGGGCGACAATGAAATACTGATAATTCAGCAGTCTTGTTTTTTCAACAACCGAGCCCTGTTCGTAAACGCGTGAAAGAATATTGTCTCCGATCTTCAGCTCATCGTGCTTGCGGCAGGAGGAAAGGGTGCTTGAAAACAGCTCAGTGCCGGCTCTTTCACTGCAAAAGATGACATTTCCGTCAATATCGCAAACGAAAATGTCCGCGTCTATCGAGGTGGAAATAGTGGAAAGAGTTTCGCAAATAAGTGTTTTTTCAAGGCTGTATTTTTTATTCATATCCTTAGGGGATATCATCGTGCCGACTGTTTGGGAAATGGATTCGGTATTCTCCTTTAAAAGTGTGGTCTGCATATCGTCCGAATAATCGTTTACGAAAATAAACAGCGAAGAGCCGAGCACTGTGAGAAGAATAAAAAACACGAATGCAAAGGTCAGAAAATATTTTGTGAAAATATTTGTTCTGAAGGGAACGGCAACGGAAAGCTGCCGCCGTAATTTCTTTAGCTTATCGGAAACCGCCATTTGAATTATTCCTTGATTTCAAATTTATATCCAACGCCCCAAACGGTTTTAAGAGCCCATTTGTCCGAAACACCCTCTAATTTTTCACGCAAACGCTTTACATGAACATCAACCGTTCGTGAATCGCCGTAATATTCAAATCCCCAAACCTCGTCGAGAAGCTGGTCGCGTGTAAAAACTCTGTTGGGATTTGAAGCAAAATGGTATATGAGCTCAAGCTCTTTCGGGGGAGTGTCCACCGCAACGCCGTTTACTTTCAGCTCATAATTTTGAATGTTTATTTCCAGCTTGTCGTATTTAACCGTCTTTTTTTCGGAGGGAGATTCGGAATCGTCTCTTGTTCTTCGAAGCACCGCCTTTATGCGGGCAACCACCTCTTTGGCGTCAAACGGCTTAGTAACATAATCGTCCGCTCCAAGCTCAAGGCCGAGCACCCTGTCGAAAACCTCGCCCTTTGCGCTCAGCATTATTATCGGCACGGAAGAAGTTTTGCGTATTTCGCGGCAAACCTGCCAGCCGTCCATCTTCGGCAGCATTATGTCAAGCAGTATGAGATCGGGGGATCTCTTGTTGAAAACATCCACAGCCGCCTGCCCGTCGTTGGCGGTGTAGACCGTGTAGTTTTCATTTTCAAGATAGAGTTTGAGTAATTCGCATATGTTCAAATCGTCGTCCACAACAAGTATTTTATTGCTCATATGTTCTCCTTTTTTAATAAACGGCGCGCCGTTTTGTTTTTGTGCTTACTAATAGTAATAGCACGGTTTTTTGTTTATTTTTTTATGTTTTATTTAATAATCGGTGAAAATTGTAAACAAATTTTTAAATAGTTTTTACAATTTTTCACCATTCTTTTCCTCTCATTACCGCGCTTTCAACAAAGTCTATGAACTGCCTTGCGCAGCGGGGAGATCTCCCGCCCTTTCGCGCCGCCCACTGCTCTGCGGCGAGGTGCAGTTTTTCCTTGTCGGCATTGAGATCGCGGTCGGCAGCCAGCTTGTCCACAATATCAAGATACCCCTTTTTGTCGGGAATGATGAAAGTGACGCATAGACCGAAACGGTCGGAAAGGCTTAACTGCTCCTGCATAATATCGTTTCTGTTTATGTCGTTTTCACGGTCGGAAAAGCTTTCTTTTATAAGATGCCGCCTGTTGGATGTGGCATAGATTATGGTGTTGGGCTTTCTGCCGGAGAGACTGCCCTCCAGCGCCGCCTTTAGCTTTCCGAAGGAATCCTCGTGGGAATCGAAGCACAGATCATCAATGAAGATGATAAATTTCATCGGGCATTGCGCAAGCTGTTCCCTTATAAGATTCAAATCGGGAATGTCGTCCTTTGAAATTTCTATCATTCTGAGCCCGTATTTTGCATATTCGTTGAGAACGGCGTGTACGGTGGAGCTTTTGCCCGTGCCCCTGTCTCCGTAAAGAAGCACATTGTTGGAGGGGTAGCCGTTTACAAAGCTCTCGGTATTGTCTATGACCTTTTGCCTTTGCGTTTCATAATTTTTCAAATCGCTCAGAAGAACGGGATCTGTTCCCGAAATGGGGCAGAGTGAATGGTCGCGCCAAATAAACGCCGTATATTTTGAATAGGCGCCGTATCCGTTTCTTTTGTGATACTCAATAAGTTCGTTTATCTGCTCTTTCCAATTCCGTTTAAGAGGCAAAACGGCTTCGCCCGTTTCCCATTTCGGCAATGTTTTGAGCACGCTGCGCAAATCTTCGCTTTCAACGGAAGAATAAATATCCTCGGGGCGTATGAAGGCTATGGCTTCCAGCTTTTCAAGATCGCTTTTCACGCCGTTGAGCACAGATTCGGGCAACTCGTTCACCGTGCCGCTTGCCGCCGCTTTCGTGAACGCGTTGTCGTCTGTAAGCACAAGCTTTGAAACATATTCCGCAAATGATTTATGGCTTGTTACCGCTCTGAAAAACTCACTTTGCTTTTCAAGCACCTTTTCGCTGTTGATATTGCTGAGCAGGTCGAAAAGAGAGGATATGACTCCGTCTTTTTTTAAATCATATACGCAAAGCGCCTCAAGATAAAATCTCAGCTCACGAGCTCTGTTCATATTTCTCACTTCTCTGTAATGATGATATACAAATTTATATTACTACTTTTTGTTACATTTTACAAGGGAAACGCTTAAAAAACAGCTTGACGAATTAAATACTTAGTAATATAATAACTCTTGATACATAATGAAAATTATGCATTCAAATTTGCAAAATTGTTATTATGGAGGAAAAGAAAATGTCAGAAGCAAAGATTTATTATCAGTCGGACTGTAACCTTGATTACCTTGCCGATCAGACTATAGCTATAATCGGCTATGGCTCTCAGGGTCACGCCCACGCGCTCAATTTAAAGGAATCAGGCTGCAATGTTATCGTAGGTTTATATAAGGGCAGCAAATCATGGGCAAAGGCGGAGGCTCAGGGCTTTAAGGTTTACACCGCAGCCGAGGCAGCCAAAAAAGCCGATATCATTATGATACTCATTAACGATGAGCTTCAAGCCGATCTTTACAAGAACGAGATCGAGCCCAACCTTGAGGACGGAAATATGCTTATGTTCGCCCACGGCTTCAACATCCATTTCGGCACGATAAAGCCGCCGAAGTTCGTTGATGTTACGATGATAGCTCCCAAGGGCCCCGGTCACACCGTTCGCTCCGAATATCAGGCGGGCAAGGGCGTTCCCTGCCTTGTTGCCGTTGAGCAGGATGCCACAGGTCACGCGCTTGATAAGGCTCTCGCATACGCCCTCGGTATCGGCGGCGCTCGCGCGGGCGTTCTTGAGACAACTTTCAGAACAGAGACGGAAACCGACCTCTTCGGTGAGCAGGCAGTTCTCTGCGGCGGCGTTTGCGCTCTTATGCAGGCGGGATTTGAGACCCTTTGCGAAGCGGGCTACGACCCCAGAAACGCATATTTCGAGTGCATTCACGAGATGAAGCTTATCGTTGACCTCATCTATCAGTCGGGCTTTGCCGGAATGAGATATTCCATTTCCAACACCGCCGAATACGGCGATTATGTAACCGGTCCCAAGCTCATTACCGCCGAAACGAAAAAGACGATGAAGAAGATACTTTCCGATATTCAGGACGGCACTTTCGCCAAGGAATTTTTGCTTGATATGAGTCCGGCAGGCCGTCAGGTCCACTTCAAGGCAATGAGAAAGCTTGCCGCCGAGCATCCCTCAGAGGCAGTAGGAGCAGAGGTGCGCAAGCTCTACAGCTGGAACAACGAAGAGGATAAACTCATCAATAACTGATAAATTGAAAAAAGAAGCAGATTCCGAAAGGCTTCTGCTTCTTATTTTTTAGGATGATGTAATCATATACGCGCAATGGTGATGAAATGAGAAGTAAAAAGAAAAAAGGAATATGGCTTGCCGTGTTTGCGGTTTTGCTTACGGTGATACTTTATGTGCTTGCAACTTTCCTTACCACCCCGTTTGAAAAAAACTACACGGTTAGCGTTGAAAACAGCGAAAAAATGATAGCGCTCACTTTTGACGACGGGCCGGGGCCGTACACGGGCAAACTGCTTGACGGTCTTAAACGCGAAGAAGTAAAGGCCACATTTTTTCTTTTGGGAAAGCATATCGACGGGTACGAGGCCGAAGTTAAAAGAATGAAATCGGACGGGCATCTGATAGGCAATCATACATATAATCATATTACGCTTTTTAACTCGTCCGTGGAGGAATACATAGGCGAGCTTGAGAAAACAGACGAAAAGATATTTGATATAATCGGTGAGAAAACTCTCTTTTTCCGCCCGCCCCACGGTTTTTACACGGGTGCAAGACTTAACAGAATAAACAAGATAGCGATCCTTTGGCAGGACGATACGATTGACTGGAAGCATAAAGACGCGGATTATGTGTATAATTATCTTTTGAAATACGCGAAGGACGGAAAAATTTTTCTTCTTCACGACACAAAGCCCACCACAGTGGAAGGCGTTTTGCGGGCGATAGGGGAGCTTAAAGCGCAGGGATATAAATTCGTTCGCGCAGATGAGCTGCTTTGCAGAAACGGAGATTCGCTCTCTCCCGGGCTGGCTTACAGAGCCTGCTCATACAAAGGCTCTCCAATTTATTTCTAATATCTTAATATACCGGCGCCTCGGTTTTTACCGGGGCGCTGTATTTATTCTTCGGGAAAATTTATCAGAATATATAGCCTGCCGTCATTGAATTTCGCTTCAATACTGCCGTGCATCTCCTCCGTCAGCGCCTTTGCTCGTTGCATACCTTGTGCTTTAATCATGTTCTCCTGATTCTTTTTATGCCTGTTCCATGATCCAGTGCGGTAAAAATAGATGGAGCAGATCGTTGCTACAGACCAGCCGCATGGCCACGCGCACCAAATTCCAGTAGACTCCAGAGGTGTCTGTGCTAAGATAAGAGCTAAAGCGACACGGATAATCAGGTCAGCAAAGGTGGCTATCATAAACTTTTTCATCTGTTCGGCCCCACGGAGAATGCCGTCTGCCACCAGCTTTGCGGAAATTACAAAATAGAATGGGGAGAGAATACGCAGAAATGTACTGCCTACTCTAAGGGCTGTTTCTGTAGGTTCATCCAGAAACAGATACAGAAGGAATCTCCCCGCAAAGAAGTATAGCAGAAACAGCGGTAGACTTAACAGCCATACGAGCTTCACGCCAGCGCGGAATCCCTCTTTTACTCTTGGCAATTTCTGAGCGCCAATATT
>CANQJS010000020.1 GCA_947624285.1 uncultured Clostridia bacterium
CCGAACCTTTTTTGGTTCAGTGCTGGCAAGGAAAAAAGCCCTTGCTCAAAAGCAAGGGCTTATGTTATGGCAGAGGTATAAGGATTCGAACCTTAAATGACGGAGTCAGAGTCCGGAGTGTTACCGTTACACTATACCTCTATATTCGTTTTTCAACGCTTTTTTATTATAACTTATTATTCGCATTTGTCAAGCGGAATTTTAATTTACCGTAAAATTTGCATAAACAATTTATAAATTGTTGTTTTTAAGGCGAAGTTATTGTATAATTATCTAAATTTATTTTATAGAAACGGTGCTGAAATGAGAATACTTACCGTTGGCGACATAGTTTCAAAACAGGGCTGCGAATACTTGAGAAAAATGCTGCCGTTGCTGAAAAGAGAATACCGTGCAGATATCACTGTTGTAAACGGCGAAAATTCCGCTGTCGGCAACGGCATTCTTCCGCAGAGCGCGGATTTCATTTTTGAAAGCGGCGCCGATGTTATAACCCTTGGCAACCACAGTCTCAAGCGAACGGAAATATATAATTATCTTGAAGAAAACGAATATATTATCCGCCCCGCGAATTATCACCCATCCGCACCCGGAAAAGGTATGACGATAATAGACAAGGGGTATGTGCGCGTTGCCGTGATAAATCTTCAGGGCGCCGTATATTTTGACCCGATACGCAACCCGTTTGATATTGTTGACGGGCTTATTGAAAAAGCCAAAAGCGAAAATTGCAGGATCATAATAATTGATTTTCACGCCGAGGCAACAAGTGAAAAGCGTGCGATGGGATTTTATGTGGACGGCAGAGTATCCGCCATATTCGGCACTCACACGCATGTTCAAACCTCGGATCATCAGATACTTCCGAACGGCACGGGGTATATAACCGACATCGGTATGACCGGTCCGCTTCAATCGGTTTTGGGCGTTTCGGCAGAGCTTTCCATTGAGAAAATGCGCACCTGCCTGCCCGTGAGATTTAAAAATCCGGACGGAGTATGCGTTATTGAAGGCTGTTTCTTTGAAATAGACGACAAGACGGGAAAAGCGATAAAGACGGAGATTTTCAGGAGGTAAAAATGAAGAAAAAAACAGTTGCATTTTTTCTGTGCGCGGCAATGGCGTTTGCTTCGCTTTCCGCCTGCTCCTCTCCCGCCTCAAGCCAAAGCGGCGTTGGATTTGATTCCTTGCAAAACGAAAACGATATTCCCGAGGACGACACCTCCTTTAAGCTCAGCTATACGCTGACAGACAGTCTCGACCCATTTGAAGCGCAGACGCTTAACAACCAGATACTCGCACAGCTTGTTTTTGACGGTCTTTTTGAGCTTGACGGCAGCTTCAAGGCGAGCGCCAAAACAGCCGAAAGCTACAGATATTCCGATAAAACCGAGCTTGAGGTCACACTGAAAAAAGGTATTTTCTTCTCAAACGGCAAACCGCTGACGGCGGATGATGTTGTATATTCATTCAAAAAAGCCGCCGATTCGGCATATTGGGGAAATTCTCTTATAGGTATCGCCTCATGCTCAAAAGAGGATGAAAACACCGTGGTGTTTCATCTTCGCTATCATAACAGCTACGCCCATAATCTGCTGATATTCCCCATTGTCAGCTCCGAAGGCTATGAAAACGGCTATCCCGTGGGCAGTGGCAGATACCGTTTTGATGACGACAACGGCTCAACCGTTCTTAGAGTTGTCAAGGGCAACGGCTTTTATCCACACCTCACCACCATAAGGCTTGAGAATGTCATTTCCTATGAATCAATAGACAACGCCGTGAATATCGGCAACATCAGCTTTGCTTTCCGCGATCTCGGCAGCGGATCTTCAATGAAATTGAACTGCGAGAGCAAGCTCGTTAATATGAATAATCTTGTTTATCTCGGAGTAAACGGCAAGGAGGGCGTTACGGCAAACGCGGATATACGAAAGGCAATATCGCTTGCCATAGACCGTGAGGAGCTTGTAAAAGGTCCGTATAATGAATATGCTTATGTTGCCGAAAGCGTTTTCAACCCGAAATTTGAGCTGGCGACCGCAAAAATATTTTCCGCAAATGCGGATTTGATCGCCGCGCAGCAGACTGTTGCAAAAAGTCCGTTTTCCTCGCCGTCGCTTTCTCTGATCGTAAACGCCGAGAATACAGACCGTGTCAACTGCGCCAAAATGATAAAGAGTCAGCTTGAGGAAGCGGGATTTAAGGTGAAACTGACCGAGGTTTCATCTTATGAAAAATACACCGAAAGAATAGAAAATGAAAATTTTGACCTCTATCTCGGCGAGACCCGTATTTCGCCCGATATGTCTCTGCGTTCGTTCCTGTCATCGGGAGGCTCAACCTCTTACGGTATAGATTTTAAAAGCTGTGAAGCGGCGAAGCAGTATAAAAATTATTCAGACGGTCAAACCGATTTAGGCGAATTTCTGCTTGCGTTTTCTGAGGAAATGCCATATATTCCACTGCTCTACCGAAACGGAATGATATGCTACTCAAGCGATATGAAAGGCGATATGCAGGGCACATTCACCGATTGCTTTGCAAATATTGAGGATTGGTATTTTGCCTCATGATCCCTACAGCAATTCAATCAAGGCTTTCAACCGCACATTTTACGGCTCGCGTTTTTACGCCGTGCTTGATAAGTTGAGTAAAATGTATTATTATATTATTATACATCCAATATAAGGAGGTTTGTTTATGGTTAAATTTGAAAATCCAAACGGATATATTGAAATCACAAACAACTACTTTGCCACCCTTGTGGGCAAAGCCGCTCAGTCCTGCTTCGGCGTAACGGGCATGGTGAGTTCAAATCCCCTTCAAAGCATCAAAACGATAATTAAAAGCCGTAATGACGGCGATAATCCCTGCCAAGGGGTAACCGTAAAGAGCCTTAACGGCAGTCTGCTTATAGACCTTCACATTTCCGTTTCCTACGGTGTGAATATTGCCGCGATAGCCGACAGTATCACCAACAAGGTGAGATATACAGTTGAAGCCGCTACGGACCTCAAGGTTTCAAAAGTCAATGTTTATGTTGACGCCATAAATTAAAGGAGATTATTCGCGATGATTACAGGTAAAATGTTTCGTGACGGGATAATTTCAGCGTCAAACAATATAGCAAACAGCCGCCAAGCGGTGGACGCGCTAAATGTTTTTCCCGTGCCCGACGGCGATACGGGAACAAATATGAGTATGACCATCGGCGCGGCTGCAAAGGAAATGAGCATTCTGCCCGATGACTGCACCATAGGCGAAGCCTCAAACCGCTGTGCATCCGCGCTTCTTCGCGGAGCAAGAGGAAACAGCGGCGTTATCCTATCCCTTATTTTCAGGGGCTTCTCAAAAGCATTCAAGGGGCTTGACGAGGCTGACGGAAAAGCGATAGCAAGAGCGTTTGCCGAGGGCGTTGACGCGGCTTACAAGGCTGTTATGAAGCCCACGGAGGGCACTATTCTCACAGTTGTGCGCAAGGCGTCCGAGGCGGCGCAGGAGTGCGCGAAAGCGGGCAACAGCCCCATGGAAGTCTGCCATATGGCGCTGAGAGCCGCTAAAGAGGCGCTTGCCAAGACCCCCGAACAGCTCCCCGTTTTAAAGCAGGCGGGCGTTGTTGACGCGGGCGGTCAAGGCTTTGTGCTGATACTTCAGGGCTTTGAGAGCGTTTTTGATAACGAAACGGTCGTTCAGCCGATAAAGGGAAGCGAGGTAACACCCGTTTCAACGCCCGACAAGGGCGCGGTAGCCCAAGCTTCGGACGATATAAAATTCGGATATTGTTCCGAATTTCTTATCGAAAAGAGCCCCGCCGCCAAGGAAAAGGACGCAATCAGGTTGAGGGCGTTTCTTGAATCAATAGGCGACTGCGTGGTCGTGGTGGACGACAGCGATATAATCAAAGTTCATGTTCATTCAAATGAGCCGGGCAATGTAATTCAGGCGGCGCTGAAATACGGCCAGCTTATAAATATAAAAATAGACAATATGCGCTATCAGCACAGAAACGCGCAGGAGGGCGTAAAGGACGGCGAAGAGCCCGTAAACCCCGTTGCCGAGCCCGTTAATGATTTCGGATTTGTTGCCGTATGCGCCGGCGACGGGCTCACCGAGCTGTTCAAGGATATAGGCGCGGATGTCGTTGTAAGCGGCGGGCAAACCATGAATCCCTCCACCGACGATATACTTAACGCCGTTATGGCAACGCCCGCAAAAACCGTGTTTGTTCTGCCCAACAATAAAAATATCATTATGGCGGCTGAGCAGACGATTTCCCTTGCGCAGGGCAGAGAGGTACGCGTTCTTCCGACAAAGACGGTGCCGCAGGGCATATCCGCAATGCTTATGTTCGATGAGGGCGCAGACGCCGACGAAAATCAGATGACTATGATGGAAGCGGCGGAAAATGTTTCAACGGCGCAGGTGACCTTTGCCGCGAGAGACAGCGAGGTTGAGGGCAGAGAGATAAAGCAGGGCGAAATTATGGGGCTTTGCAACGGCAAGATACGCTTTATCGGAAAAAGCGTTGCCGATGTTGCTTTCCGCTCTGCCGACAGGCTGTTTAAAAAGAATCAAAGCAGCATCATCACCATAATATACGGCGAGGACGCCGATGAGGAAACGGCAAAAGCCGTTGAGGAAAAGTTGCGCGCAAAGCATGGAGACGATGTGGAAATACGCATAGTGAACGGCGGTCAGCCCATATACTATTTCATCATTTCGGTGGAGTGAATATGTTAAGCCTTAACAGCGACATAAAGTACATTAAAGGAGTCGGAGAAAAAAGAGCCGGGCTTTTCAATAAGCTCGGCCTTTATGACTTGCGGCAGCTTTTGGAATTTTATCCGCGCAGATATGACGACAGAACGCTTGTAAAAACCGTTTCGCAATGTGAAAACGGCGAGACGGCGGTGATACGCGCAATGATGATGACTCCCGTAAAGGAGCACAAGGTGCGTAAAGGTATGGCCCTTTACAAGTGTGATTTCTCCGACGGGGAGACTACTATACATATCACCATATTCAACAACAAATATTTGGCGGGCGCACTGCGGCAGTATGAGGAATATCTGCTGTGCGGCAGAGTGGATAAAAGGCTTACAAGCGCCGATATGAGCTCGCCGGAGATAGAGCCGGCGATAAGCGGAGGAGGAATACGCCCCGTTTACCGTGCCACGGGCAGGCTCAATTCAAAGGCGATAGGAAAGATAATCAAAACCGCGCTTGAAGCCCTGCCGCCGCTTGAGGAAACGCTTGATACGGGTTTTCGGCTCAAATACGGGCTTGTTTCACGCGATTTCGCCGTGAGGCAGATACATTTTCCAAAAGACGGCGAAAGCCTTGAAAAAGCGAGATACCGCCTGATATTTGAGGAGCTTCTCGCTCTGCAGCTTGGGCTGTTAAAGCTTAAAGGAAATAAAAAGACGCAAACCGACCTTAGAATAAGCAGGGATTACACCGATGAATTTTACACGCTTTTGCCGTTTGTGCCTACAAACGCCCAAAGGCGCGCCGTTGCCGACTGCATAAGGGATATGAGCTCGCCATACGCGATGAACAGGCTTATACAGGGCGATGTGGGAAGCGGAAAGACGGCGGTTGCCGCGGCGGCGATATATTCCGCCGTAAAAAACGGCTTTCAATGCGCTCTTATGGCGCCGACGGAAATTCTCGCCGCGCAGCATTACGATACGGTTTCAAGACTTCTCGCGGGCACGGGAATTAAAACAGAGCTGCTTACGGGCAGCACGGCCGCAAAGGAAAAGCAAGATATAAAGAAAAAGCTGATAACGGGCGACGCCGACCTTGTTATAGGCACGCACGCCATTATACAAAACGATGTTGAATTTCATAATTTGGGGCTTGTAATTACGGATGAACAGCACCGCTTCGGCGTTGACCAGCGGGCAAATCTCGCAATGAAGGGCACTAACCCCCACACCCTTGTTATGAGTGCGACGCCGATACCGAGGACGCTGGCGCTTATGATATACGGCGACCTTGATATTTCCGTGCTTGATGAGTTGCCAGCGGGCAGGAGGAAAATACGCACCGATGTTGTTGACTCCTCATACCACGCCCGAATTTACGAATTTGTCAAAAAAGCGGTTGCACGGGGCGAACAGGCGTATATCGTCTGCCCTCTTGTTGAGGAGGGCGAGAACGATCTGCTGCCGGCAACGCAGTATGCCGAAAAGCTCTCGCAAACGGCGTTTCGCGGCTTCAATTTAGGTCTTTTGCACGGCAGGATGAAAGCGAAAGAAAAAGACAGAGTTATGAGCGCGTTTGCAAACGGCGATGTTAAGATCCTCATATCCACCACCGTTATTGAGGTTGGCGTTGATGTGCCGAACGCAACGATTATGATAATAGAAAACGCCGAGCGATTCGGGCTTTCACAGCTTCATCAGCTTCGCGGCAGAGTCGGCAGAGGGTCGGCGCAATCATACTGCGTGCTTGTTTCGGACAGTAAGGGCGAAACGGCGCAAAACAGGCTTGCCATAATGAAGAAGTATTCGGACGGATTTAAAATAGCGGACGAGGATCTGCGGCAGAGAGGCCCCGGCGACTTCTTCGGCAACCGCCAACACGGTCTGCCCGATTTGAAAATTGCCGATATGCTTGGCGACACCGAAACGCTGACCGTATGCCGCAAAGCGGCGGAGGAGATCTTAGCGGAGGATTTCAATTTAGATCTGCCGAAAAATGCGGCTCTCGCCGAAGAAATTTCGGATATGTTCAGAAACTCCGTTTCAAACTGAATATATTAAAACGCCGAAAGCCGCCGATAATGCTTACGCATATCGGCGGCCTTCGTTGTCTGTGACAAAGTAAACCCCCTGTTTTACAGGGGGTAAAAAAATAGCTTTAAGCGAGGAGTGAAGTAGACAAGAAAAAAGCT
>CANQJS010000021.1 GCA_947624285.1 uncultured Clostridia bacterium
TTTATTTTAAGTTATGCCGCAAGGGAGGTGAAAAAGCAGCGGCTTAGCGATATATTTTTTCTTTTCAAAACAAAATATAAACAGAAAGGAGTCAAGTAATGAAAAGAAAACTATCAAGACTGCTTGCCGTAGTGTTGTTTGCGCTGGCGCTGCTTGCGAGCGTTCCGGCATACGCACTTACGGCGGGCAATTCGTATTCTTACACCGAAAGGCATATCAACGCCTACTACAATACGGGCGGTACATTTCAAACCGCCAACGGCGATTATCATTCGGGCAGCGGTCAGGTGGCGTTGAGAAACCTGACCTCAACAGGCGAGCCAATCTACTGTATGCAGATCTACGAAGGATGCACCGGTGCAGACGCAAAGGCAACAAACATTGATAAAACAGATCTTTGGAATGATGAATATTCAGACAAGGCAAGAGACATTGTAACACATGTATCCATTTGGGGCTATCCGAACTTCACATACGGCTACAGCAACGATGACGCACAGCTCGCCACTCAGGTTTTGATATGGGAAGCGGAAACAGGCGCACGAACGGATTACAGCTACGACGCAAGCGAGTGCAAAACTTGGGCAAAGTCGATATTCAACAACTATTACGACGCTTTCCGCTGCTACAAAGCGATACTTGAGGCGTGCAAGAATCACACAAGAATACCGAACAACAACGGAAGAACATTTGACCTTTCGGGTCACACCACAGAGGCAACGGCGATCACTATTACCGACGGCGCAGGAGTGCTGGATCAGTTTAAACGCGTTGCCGGCAACGGTAACATCAAAACAAAAATCGTTGACGCCACACATATCAAGATTTGGTATGATGGAAAAGATAACATATCAAATCAAACCGTTGCGTTTACAAAAGAAAAGACGGACATCAACTCGGTGTTCGCCCTCACGGGAGCAAACCAGCAGCTCTTTTACGGAACTATCGCCGACCCCGTTCAATTCACTTTGAGATTTAACGCGGAAGTTACAAAATACTGCCGCGTAACGGTTTGTAAAAGAGACGCCGCCGATCATTCAAAAATCCTTGACGGCGCAGTCTTTATGCTTCAGCAGTGGAGCGAAAGCTCGCAGAGCTGGCAGTACCTCGTCACTCTGATAACAACTACAATGAGCGACGGCACGGTGAGAATATGTTGATTTTCGTTCTACCACTTTCTGTCGTCAAAATTCGGGCAATTTTTATCTTTCAGCGCGGCTCTGATCTCAACATAACAGCCGCATTTTTTGCACATACCCGAAATGAGCTCATCGCACCGCTTGCAAAATTCAAGGCGCTTTTTGCAAATGGCTTCTTCAGCCTTCATTTCGTCGTCAAGATTATCAAGATATTCTCTTACCGAATTATACAGCGCTTTCTCCCCCGCCTCAAGCAGAAGGCATTTTTTGCAAAGATCTTCCATTACCTTTCAATAAGAAATCTGACTACCGAGCAGGGCGGCAATGTTGCCGAAAAGCCGTCTTTAAGAACTCTGAAATCGGTAAATTCAACTGATTTTACCGCATCTGCGTTGTCAAAATCATTCCTTGCATGTATTTCACCGGTGAGAATTTCCGCCTTAATGCTCTTGACCTTTGTATCAGCGATCTGGCATTTGATTTTTGCCGGCTTAACCGCGGATGTGTTCGCTACGGTTGAGCATATAACGCCGTTTTCGTCAACGGAAGCGGATTCAAGAAGCTGCGGAAACGCCTTCCCGTCATCCTTTGAGTCAATATTTTCAGTTGTAATATACGAGCCGACAAGAGTATTGTTTTGATGCTCTTTAAACATTTTGAAAACATAATATGTGGGGGTAAGCACCATTTTCTCGCCCTCGGTGAGAACAACGGACTGGAGCACATTGACGGTTTGGGCGATATTCGCCATCATTATCCTGTCGGCGTGCTTATTGAAAATATTGAGCGTAAGCGCCGCCACTATCGCGTCGCGCATCGTGTTTTGCTGATAGAGGAAGCCCGGATTCGTACCCGGCTCAACATCAAACCAAGTGCCCCATTCATCAACAATCAGCTTTACACTCTTTTGCGGATTCATTGAATCCATCATCGCAAGGTGATTGTTTATCAGCTCTTCCATTCTGTATGCCTTGCAGACGGTAGTATTATATCCGTTGATATCAAAATCGGTCGAAGAGCCCTTATGATGCCAATGCCCTGTGGGGATGGTGTAATAGTGCAGAGATATCCCGTGCGCGCGGTGCTTTACCTTTTCCATAACCTTGCGAGTCCAATGATAATCGTCAACATTCGGACCGCAGGCGATTCGTGTTATTCTGTTTTCGGGGTCGTAATCCTTAACAAACGAATTATATCTTTTAAAGAGACAGCCGTAGTATTCGGGATCCATATTTCCGCCGCAGCCCCAAGACTCGTTGCCGACGCCGAAATATTTTAATTTCCAAGGCTTTTCCCTGCCGTTTTCCCTGCGCAGCTGAGCCATGGGCGAAACGCCGTCAAAGGTCATATATTCGATCCACTCGTTCATTTCCTGAACAGAGCCGGAGCCGACATTTCCGTTTACATAGGCGTCACAGCCGAGTTGTTCGCACAGCTCGAAAAATTCGTGAGTTCCGAAAGAATTATCTTCAACGACGCCGCCCCAGTTGGTATTCACCATTTTCTTTCTGTTTTCAAGCGGACCGATGCCGTCCTTCCAATGGTATTCGTCGGCAAAGCAGCCGCCGGGCCAGCGCAAAACGGGTATTCCCATTTCTTTGAGCGCCGAAACAACATCGCTTCTCATACCGTTTACATTCGGTATTTTGGAATTTTTGCCCACAAAAATGCCATTGTAGATACATCTGCCGAGATGCTCGGCAAAATGACCGTAAATATCCTTATTGATTTTGCTTATCTTCTGATTAGGATTTATCAGATACTTTTCCATAAGTTACCCCTATATTTTCTAAAATTTCACAAATATACTAATATATATAGTATATAAAGTCAATAAAAAAGTTTAATAAACACAACTTTTTTTAAAAAGAAATATTAAAATGAGGGCGCTCGGCACACACCGAACACCCTCATTGCACTTTTGATTATTTAATTTCAACAAATTTATATCCCGCGTCCTCAACAGCCTTTTTAATTGCCGCCTCGTCCGCTTCGCCGCTTTCGATAACGGCTCTGTTTTTAGTGTGATCCGCGGTAACTTTAAGCCCTATCTTTTCAAGCGCTTCTGTCACATGAGCCTCGCAGTGCTCGCACATCATCCCCTCAATTACGATATATTTCTTGTCTTCTTTCTTAAAAATACTCATATCTGTTTGCCTCCTTTTTGATTTTCTATGAGTTATTTTTTTGATATTTATTATATTCAGCCTCAGCGCGTTCATAACAACGCAAAAGCTTGAAAGGCTCATTGCCGCCGCACCTATCATTGGATTGAGCGTTATGCCGAAAAACGGATAAAGCACGCCCGCGGCGACGGGTATTCCGATAATGTTATAAATAAACGCCCAAAACAGATTTTCTTTTATATTCCTTAAAACACGGCGGGAAAGCGTTATCGCATACGAAATATCAAGCGGGTCGCTTTTCATAAGAACAACATCGGCGGCGTCGATCGCCACATCCGTTCCCGCGCCTATGGCGATACCCGTATCGGCACGAGTAAGGGCGGGCGCGTCGTTGATACCGTCCCCCACCATGGCAACGCTCCCTTTTTCGGAAAGAAGCCTTACTTGCTCCTCCTTACCGTCGGGAAGCACGCCGGAAATTATATTTTCAATTCCCGCCTGAGCTCCGATAGCCTTAGCGGTATTTTCATTATCGCCCGTTATCATAACTACGGATATGCCCATTTTTTTCAGATTATCAACAGCTTGAGCCGCGGTTTCCTTAACAGTATCGGCAACCGCTATTATTCCTAAAAATTCATTGCCCGCCGCGAAAAACAGCGGAGTTTTTCCGCCGGAGGAAAGCTCGGCTGACTTTTCCTTGTATTTTTGCGGCACATCGCACAATTTTTCTATATACGCAATATTTCCGCCGTAAACAGTTATTTCCCCAACCGAGCCGTAAACTCCGTTGCCCGAAACGGCTTTAACATTTTCGGCTTCTGCAAGCGGTATGCCTTTTTCTTCGCAGAAACGCTTTACAGCCTTTGACAGCGGATGCTCGCTTTTAGCCTCAACTGCATACGCAAGGCGCAGCAGTCTTGCTTCGTCATCGGATATTACATCCGTTACCGACGGGTCGCCCACGGTGACAGTTCCCGTTTTATCGAGGCAGACGATATCGGTTTTTCCCGCCGCTTCAAGGCTTTCGGATGTTTTGAATAAAATGCCGTTCTTCGCGCCCTTTCCGCTTCCCACCATAATGGCAACGGGCGTTGCGAGCCCGAGAGCGCATGGGCAGCTTATAACAAGAACGGATATGCTACGCGCGAGCGAAAAGCCTATGCTCTGCCCCGAAATCAGCCATACGACCAAAGTAATCAGAGCAATAACGATTACAACAGGCACAAAGATCCCCGATACCTTATCGGCGATTTTTGCAATGGGAGCTTTGGTTGCCGAAGCCTCCGACACCATCTTGATTATCTTTGATATAGCCGTATTCTGCCCAACGGAGGTTGCTTTGCATTCAATATATCCGCTTTGATTTATCGTGCCTGCGGAAACGCCGCTTCCGGCAGATTTGTCAACAGGTATGCTTTCGCCTGTAAGCGCAGATTCGTCAACGGCGCTCTCACCGCTTATCACAACGCCGTCAACGGGAATGCTTTCGCCAGGCAAAACGGCAAAAATATCGCCTATCACAACATCTTCGGCGGGAACGGTGAGCTTTTCTCCGTTTCTTATAACCGTCGCGGTATCGGGCGCAAGCTTCATAAGGCTTTTAAGGGCGTCCGTTGTTCTTCCCTTAGAATACGCCTCCAGCGTTTTGCCAACGGTTATAAGGGCAAGTATCATCGCGGCGGATTCAAAATAAAGGTCGTGCATATATTCGTGAGCGGCATGAGTATTCCCATTTGTCAACTCAACGGTTATGAGAAAGGTTACAACGGTGCTGTAAATGAACGCGGCTCCCGAGCCGAGCGCAACAAGAGTATCCATATTCGGCGCTTTGTGAATAACTCCCCTGAATCCGCTTATGAAAAATTTTTGATTTATCACCATAACGGCAACGGTGAGCAAAAGCTGAATTAAAACGATGCCGAGATAATTGCCATCGAGAAAAGCAGGCAGCTTCCACCCCCACATCATATGCCCCATTGAAATATACATCAATGGTATAAGCAGAATAACGGAAGCGGCAAGCCTCCTTATCATTTTCGGAGTTTCTTCATCTTTAAGTTCTTCTTTTTTTACCGAATCGCTTTTTCCGTTTTTTTCACTTGCTCCGTAACCTGCCTTAACAACAGCGTCTATTATAGCGCCGCTTTCCGCCGCGCCTTCAACCGCCATGGAATTTGTAAGAAGATTAACAGCAACGGAGTCTACGCCGTTCACGGCGGCAACGGCTTTTTCAACTCTTGCGCTGCAGGCGGCGCAGCTCATCCCCGTAATATTAAATTCACGCATAAAATCGCCTCTTTTGATAGTTTATTTCATAAGTTTTTGAAGCGTAGCAAGCAAATCATCAACAGTTTCGTTTTTGCCCGCCTTTATATCATCCGCCACACAGGTTTTTATATGAGTGGACAAAAGCTCACGGTTAAAGGCGTTAAGAGCGGCGCACGCCGCCGCAACCTGAGTGATTATATCGGTGCAGTAAGCGTCCTTTTCCACCATACCTTTAATTCCTCTTATCTGCCCCTCAATTCTGTTAAGGCGATTCAGAAGAGATTTATATTCCTCCTCAGAACGCACTTTTGTTTTATGGCAGCAGTTACAGTTTTCCACAAAATCAACTCCTTATACCCCCACGGGGTATTTATATTATATACCCCAATGGGGTATTTGTCAAGTCAGGACCTCCGGCTAAGCCGGAGGCTTGAGTCGCCCTAGAAGGGCATATTACAGACGAAACCCCTAAAGGGGC
>CANQJS010000022.1 GCA_947624285.1 uncultured Clostridia bacterium
CGGCGCATATTATCTGATTGATAATATTTTTGCCTGCGGAACGATTGACTTTGACAAGCGCCGCTCGCTTTACAAGTGTCGCATCGATCCTAAAAGCCTTGGTGCTGCTATAGGTAGAGACGCAGTCGGCAAGACGATTTATATAGGTGACATAGTAACTATTACCTATTATTGTCAACGCACGGTCGGAAAGCAACAGAAGCTCACAATAAGGGCAACCGTTAAATATGATGTAGATAAAAAAATAAGCTATATGCTTGCTGACAATGGTGATGCTTTTCTTTTTGCAGGCGATGCCCGCCATCTGATTTCAAAAATTGAGCGCACCGGGAGGAAATGGTAATGACTTGTGAAAATGAAAAGTGTCCGCTTTATCCGTATTGTCTTACTCAAAAGAAAGATTATTACACCTGTGATTATATGGTTACTTTGTATAATGCAGGTTTACTGCTGCCAAAGGAGCATTATGAAAAAAGCGCTTTAAAGTAATAAGATAGGAGGTTTACTATGCGACTCACACAAAGGGACGAATACGGGAACGCAGATATAATCGCCCTTTCAGATATAATGCCGGAGATATACGCCGGATTGTCATTCAGCGAGGCAAACTGCTTGACGGCCGCACTCAATAAGCTTGCCGACTACGAGGAAGCGGAGGAAAAAAAGCGAGAACTCATTTCGCCTTGCGAAATGTGCGACAATGCACGGATATCGGACAACCCCGAACTAACGGACGAAACAGATGGCTCTTATTTCACCGTAGGCACTTCTGCAGAGGGGTATCGCATTATGTACGGGGCAGGAGGAGGAATACCGCCGCGCCTTTTATTCGAGGCTTGGAACGAACAAATCTCGCGCTGGGATACAATCGGGTTTTACTTGCCGAAATACTGCCCGAACTGCGGGAGAAAAATCGTAGAGTGGGAGTAATGGGAGATGAAAGCGATATTAAAATATCCGGGAGGCAAATGGCGAATATCAGAGTGGATTATAGCACATTTCCCCGAACACAAAGTGTATTGCGAGCCGTTCTTTGGAAGCGGAGCGGTATTTTTTAATAAGCCGAAATCCTACATAGAAACAATTAACGATATAGACGGTAATATTGTTAATCTCTTTAAGGTGTGCAGAGATCATCCTGAAGAACTTTCAAGGCTGATCGAGTTTACACCATTCGCACGCGAGGAATTTGAGAACTGTTACGAACAATCGGACGATCCGATAGAACAGGCACGCAGAACTCTTGTCCGATACCATCAATCGTTTGGAACTTCCAATAGCTCTAAGCGGTCGTGGCGAAATGTTCAAACCTACGGTGGGCCGAGAACGGCAACAATGTGGAATTATTTACCCGAAATAATTACAGAGGCTTGTGTGCGACTCAAAGAAGCTCAAATAGAAAATATTGATGCAATAGAGTTGATCCGTCGGTATAACAGCGAAAACACTCTTATTTATTGTGATCCTCCGTATCTTCCAAGCATAAGGAAGAAAAATCTTTACGCTTTTGAGACACCGGAGGAATATCACATCAATATTTTGGAGGCGCTCAAAAACAGCAAATCAAAAATAATCTTAAGCGGCTATGACAATGCCTTATATAATGAAACACTCATCGGATGGAACACCGATGAAAAAAAGACGATTGCACAAATGGGCTTGCACCGAACAGAGAAACTATGGTTTAACTTTGATTGTGTGCAAGAGCAATTCAACATCAATATGTAAATTATTGGAGGTAAAAAAATGAAATCTGTATTGATAAGCATAAAGCCGAAATGGTGCGAGCTGATAGTGAAAGGAGAAAAGACGGTTGAGGTGCGGAAAACACGACCGAAAATTGAAACGCCGTTTAAGGGTTATATTTATTGCACGAAAAACAACGACAAAGATATATATGATGTGCTTTACTTGCACACGACAAACGGCAAATTAGTAAAGATGAATGGCAAAGTCGTAGGTGAGTTTGTTTGCGATGCGATTTTCCCGATTTCTATTGAATATTCTAATACGAGTAGCACTATAGCGCAAAATGAATTTCCATATACAGGAATGACCGATAAAGAGATCATAGATTATCTCGGCAACGGGAAAACAGGTTACGGCTGGCACATTTCGGCCTTAAAAATCTACGATGAGCCGAAAGAATTAAGCGAATTTGAGGTAAAAAGACCGCCTCAATCGTGGTGTTATGTAAAAGAAATATGAAAATTGTATTGATTGATTTTGATGTCAATAATTGAAAAGGTTATCCAAAAAACTAAGAATCTCGGCTAAATTTAAACAAAAAAGAGGGTAAAGGAGCATTGCTCCCCTACCCTCTTTTGTTGCATTCTGCACACAGCCGCTTCTTTACATAACAAAATCTTTTCTTTTATTAGAGCGGTTATCTTGTTCAACAAGTTTAGCTTTGCTCAAAGTATCAATGTAAATGCGCACTTCTTTTATTGCCTCAGCAACCTTATTGTGTTCTAATTTGTAATTTTTAATATATCTTGTTTTTGCCTCCCAACTTGTAAACATTTCTGCTCTTTCATAAATGAATTTTGTCAACATTAAATCAACATTGCGCTCTTTTGCTAATTGAATTATTTGTTCAATCTCGTGAGTTCGGATTGCTTCAACTCCATTCATTTCCAACATATGCTTCAATGAAAGTTCAACAGCCTGTTGCAAGTGGTAACCTACATAATTCAAATAAGCTTCATCGTGTATAAGCTCACTGTTATAAATAATTTCGGCACAGTTAAGATTTTGTATCGCCTTGTCAAGCAGCGTCTCATAATTATTGCTCATAAACCAATACTCCCGTTTTAAATATTTCTTCTTTTAAATCTTTATCAACAGTAAAATTAGTCCATAAATCATAAACGAAATCAAAATATTTGTCTATGATTTTTTCATTCTTATCAAGCGTAACATATATATCAACATCACTTCCGGAGTGACATCTTTCAGTAACGCTTGAACCAAATATCATAATACTTCTTACATTCTTATTTATTTTGAAATAATCAACAAATTCCTTTACCTTTCGTTGCTGTATAGGATAAATATATTCACAATTTTTAAATGGATCATCAACTACGACTTTATATTGCGTCATTGCAATCACCCCCATATCTACTGTTAATTATATCATTGTTATTATATTATTTCAATATTGTCTGTGAAATTGTCTGAAAGTCAATATAATATTCTATCTTTCATACGATTCACGGCGCTTTGGCTTTTTTATTTTATATAGTTCAAAGGATTCGCCCTGTTACCGCCTATGCGCACTTCAAAATGGCAATGCGGACCGGTCGAGTTACCGGTTGATCCACTCAAGGCGATTACATCACCTTTATGAACTTCTTGACCCTCTGTAACTAAAATATCACTGTTATGTGCGTAAAGCGTTGTCAATCCTCCGCCGTGGTCAATTATAACATAATAGCCGTAACTGTAATCAAGTCTTCTGACCGTTATTACCACTCCGTCATCGGCAGCGAACACATTTGTTCCTGTGGGAACAGGAAAATCTATGCCTCCGTGATAACTGCCGTCAGAATAGTTAGGATACCCGGCTGATATGTTGCGAGAGCTTGTAGGATAGCCCAATTCGCCCGAGCCCGGAATAAAATCTCCCATTCCCGCAGCTTCAAGAGATATTGAACTGAATATCTCCAAGAACTCCGGGGCGCTCATCAGCTCGCGCAGATCCTTACGCTGTGCGTTGGTAAACGAATACTGCGACGCCATTTCTTCAACGCTTTTGTAGTCAACTGTAATATTAAGTCGTTTTTTTACAGTCGCTTGTTCCTCACCGTCAGCATCTAAAATCGTATCTAAATATCGCTCAATGTCATAAGATATTGTAATCATATCCCACATAACGGTGCGTAGCTCGCCAAGCTGTTCATCTTCAATAGATGTAACATAACCGCTTTCAAGCTGCTTTATATCCCAGACAGCAAAAATATCCTGCCAATTGGCAACGGTATAAATACAACCTGAATTAGATATTGAGACTGTATCGTGCGGCTTGCGATGTTCAAGGTCTTTAATTTCATTTTCAAATTCTGCGTTGAGTGTTTGTATGGCTGTTTTAACCGACATACCACCGGCATCATCCTCAGAGAACGACACGCCCAACGGTGACATCATAACGGCTGCAAGAGAAGCAACAATTACCAACGCAAATAATCCTGCGCCTACTGCTGCTAAAGTTTTTAATGATGATACTGCTTTTGCCGCTTTTTTCAGGCGTTTTGCCGCCTTTTTCGCCTCATTGTTGTTTTGGCGAATCGCGGTTTTCCCTGAATGTTCCGCCGCCTTATATGAGCTTTTGGCGTTCTTTATTTTAACTTTATCGTTTTTGTATTCGGATTTAATATCTTTGAATTTTTGCTTTTCTGACTTAATTGCTTGTTTTATACTCGCATTATCCGTTTTGAGGTTTTTTATAGTTTCAGCGGTTTCCCTTTTCAGCGGTTTGTATTTGGTTGTATAGCTTCGCCTTGCGGGAATTGAAAATACAGCCTTTGCGGGAACATATGCCGCGCTGCCTGCTGTAAACAAAATACCTTGCGCCTTAGTGATTGCTTCTGAATCGATTGCTGCTGAGTCATCAGAAGTCGTGAGCTGTTTTACGGCGTTGTTGCTGAGCTCGCCTGTACTCTTAATCGTTTTTTCGCCCGGAGTTTTAACTGCGCCATAAGAGGCTTTTCCAGCGCCACTTTTTATTTTCAAGCTGTTGTCGGCGCGGAATACAGCCCCTTGACCTTGTGTGCCGACTTGACCTCCAACGACTGTATCTGATCGACTATGC
>CANQJS010000023.1 GCA_947624285.1 uncultured Clostridia bacterium
GTGCATATAGTTATCAATAACGGCGCGCACGAAACGGTTGGCGGTATGCCTACCGTTGCCTCAAAAATAGACTTTGTCGCGGTTGCGAAGGGCTGCGGTTATCCTAACGCCGTAAGCGTTGAATCATTTGAAGAGCTTGATTTTGAGCTTGAAGCCGCTAAGCAGAGAGACGAACTCAGCTTTATTGAAGTCAAATGCTCGATAGGCGCAAGGGCAGATCTTGGCAGACCGACCACTACGGCGGTCGAAAACAAAATCGCCTTTATGAATGCTTTGTCAAATAATTAAATCATATATAAATTTTTTCAAATTAAGGAGCGTTATGAAATGGAAGCAAAAAGAGTTTTAATAACGGGAGGAGCCGGATTTATCGGCTCACATCTCTGCGAGAAGCTGCTCGCTCAGGGTAATGAGGTAATTTGCCTCGATAATCTGTTTACCGGCCGCAAGGACAATATCCGCCATTTAATGAGCGACCCTCGCTTTGAGTTTATTCGCCATGATGTGCTTGATCCCGTCTATGTGGAATGCGATCAGATTTATAATCTCGCATGTCCGGCAAGCCCGATTCATTATCAGTATGATCCGATAAAGACCGCCAAAACGAGCGTTATAGGCGCTCTTCATGTGCTCGGTCTTGCGAAACGCTGCCACGCAAGAGTCCTTCAGGCAAGCACAAGCGAGGTTTACGGAGATCCGCAGGTGCACCCTCAGCCCGAATCATACCGCGGCTGCGTAAATCCGCACGGAATACGCTCCTGTTATGACGAAGGCAAGCGTATGGCGGAGACACTCTTTTTTGATTATCACCGCCAGCATAATGTTGATATAAAGGTTATCCGCATTTTCAACACCTACGGCCCTCGAATGAGGTCCGACGACGGGCGCGTAGTATCAAATTTCATCGTTCAGGCGCTCAAAAACGAGGATATAACCATTTACGGCGACGGAAAGCAGACGAGGAGCTTCTGCTATGTTGACGACCTTGTTGAGGGAATGATCCGTATGATGAACAGCAGGGACGAATTCCACGGCCCCGTCAACCTCGGAAACCCCGGTGAATTCACAATGCTGCAGCTTGCCGAGCTTATAATCAAGCTCACCGATTCTAAATCTAATCTTGTGTTCCGTCCGCTACCGTCGGATGACCCGCTTCAGAGAAAGCCGGTTATCGACCTTGCAAAGAAAGAGCTTGACTGGCAGCCAACAATCCCGCTTGAGGAGGGGCTTAAAAAGACTATTGAATATTTTAAAAACAGATAATGTTGCGTCATCTGTTTTGGATAGGAGAATATGAAAATGTCTGATGAAAAGAAGAAAACCAAAAAGGGTAAAAAAGGGAAGAAATCCCTCATAATCATTCTTGTAATAATAATCGCTCTCATTGCCGCTTTAGCAGCCGGAGGTATCGCTGTTTTCAACCATTACTACGGATTGATAGACAATGACTTGGATACGGAGAATGTTCAGCCGGGCGATGAGGATTATCTTGATGAGGAAGATAACGGAAATTTTGACGAGGTTTACGGCATTGATGAGGATATCAAGAATAATCTTGTCAATATGGGCGAGAAATCCGATCTGTATTCCACAAACGCATTCAATATTATGCTTTTGGGCGTAGATTCGCGCAATAAGAATTTTTCCGGACGCTCGGATTCGATGATCCTTTTCAGTATAAATAAAGAGACCAAAAAGGTCACCATGTGCTCGTTTTTGCGAGATATTTACGCCTCGATTCCGGGCCACGGCAACACGAAGCTCTGCCATGCCTATGCTTACGGCGGCGCCGATTTGCTCAAGGAAACAATGAAGGCGAATTTCGGAATTACAATTGATAAATTCGTAGTAGTCAATTTCAAAATCGTTGCCGATGTTGTTGACGCGGTAGGTGGAGTTGATCTCGACCTTTCCGCAAGCGAGATCAAGGTGATGAATTCATATATCAAAGAACAAAACAAAATTTATGGCAATCCTGCCGGAACGGATATAATATCGGAAAGCGAAGCCGGCACAGTTCATTGCAACGGAAACAGGGCGCTCGCATATTCAAGAGTGCGCTATGTAGGCACTGACTTCGCCCGCACCGGCAGGCAGCGCACGGTTATAAACAAGTGCATTGAAAAGGGCAAGAATATGAAATTCAGCGAGATCATGGATCTTACCGAGAAGTTTTTGCCTCAGGTAAAGACGGATCTTTCGCAGGGCGACTGCGCATCTCTGCTTCTTCTTGTTCCCGATGCCGCCAATTATACCGTTGAATCAATGGCAGTTCCCGTGGATGGCACATGGAAGTATGACAGAGTTCGCGGAATGTCTGTAATCTCCGTTAATTTTGAAAAGAACTCACAAGCTTGGCATAACGCCGTTGAGGCTACTTCACAAAACGGCGAGCAGGCTCAGTAATATGAATTTTGTTAAAGTAATATAAAAAAGTTAACGGCTGCGCATAACGCGCAGCCGTTATTTATAAATACATCCGCACATCCGCCGAAAGCTGAAGATAACCTGCTGTTAAATGCAGGTGGGCTCCGACCGCGTTATTTTGTGCTCCCAGCATCCGCCCGCTCGGGGCGGGAGGTCTGCATACCCGTAACACGAGTACAGATCCCTTAAATAAAGTTGTTCGGGTTATTAAAGCTCTCGGTTGTCGAGATGCGCAGACTGTTATAAATTAGTTCAGTCTCGAAATTACTGTTATAAATTACTGTTCAGGCTCGAAATAATCAACATCATATTTCTGCTCGACCATACCCATAAGTATGTCGGAAACCTGCTCGTATTCCATTTCGTCCTCGATCTCTTCAAGGTACTCATCGCCGTCTTGCTCAATTACCTTGAGAATAATTACCTCATAGTCGGCGTCCACGATCTCTTCCGCGTCATCACGGTATTCGGTGATAGCAACATATGCCGCGTCGTCCGTTTCATACCTTTCAAGCAGTTCAAAAAGAATCTCGTTGCCGTCCTCATCTGTTACGGATAAAATATCAGGCTCATAGAGATTGTTTTCATTATCCATTATTACCACGATCCTTTCAAGTATCATTCATATTATAATCTTTTCCGTTCGTTCAGTCAATAGAAATATATGTTTGTTTAAATTATCTAAAAATTTTTAAAAATGTTAAAAAAAGCTATTGACAATTGATAATAACTGTGCTATTATTAAGTTGAACTTAAGAGAGAAACATAAATAACAAAATAATTCAACGGTCATTCTCCTTAAGCTCAGGATACGAAAGGGGGCTTATGCCGATGGTTGATTTTGAACCCGTTCAGGCAGACGCCGCGAGGTATTCAGGTAAATAACGGATAGCGGTCGACAGAATTGTTTAACGGAAAAACAATAACGGGCAGCAGCATTAAATGCAATTTAAAAGTTATCGCAGGAACCATAATACGAATACCCGGGCGTTATACAATTTAATTTCACATATATTTTATGTATCAGCTTTTCCTGCAAAAGCTTAAAGAGAAATCTTTAAACTATTATATTACGAGGTATGGTCCAATGTACTAAGAATTTCAACTTAACCAAATTATTTTTGAAAGGGTGATTCCATTGATCAGGAATTCCATTGTATTTAAAAAATAATTTCGCGAGGTTAGTCCAATGTACAATTTAGCATAAACCTTAACGGTTTAAAGTATAATTGAATATCAAGAATAAGGCTCCCGCAAATAGGCGGGAGCTGTTTTTGCTTTATCGACTTTATGAGTAAAGATGTTTTAGCCATCTTGATTTTTTCTTTTCTGAAAGTTTTATACACAGTGATGCGAGCAAAACGGTGACTGCCGAGGTGAAAATATAATTTATCAAAAATATTTCCGTCTTTTTGAATATTAGATATACGATCACAGCCGCCAAGCGCAAAATCCAAGGATGAATCAAATAGATAAGCGAGCTCATAACACGCAGTTTTTTATAATCCCTGTCTTTCTTAACATTTGAACTTTTTACAAATGCGAAAAGGAAAAGGGCGGTGGGAACAAGAAAAATATATGTGTCGTGAGAGCGGGAAAATCCGTAATATTGCAATATAAACGCTTCACAACAGAGTATAACGGCGGAAAGCGCAAAACCGATACCGGATTGCTTTCTTGTTAATTTAATTTTTTGGTAGGCAAACAGCATTCCGATACCGACAAAGAGAAAGCCGTCAAAAAGCCCGTCTCTTGTCGTCTCGATTATACCCATTGCGAATTTAAGAGTTTGCCAAACAGCCGGTACATTTTCAAGCGGTTTTATAACACCGTACCAAGATTGCCCGAAAAGTCCTATTATATAAAATATCGCAGACGCACAAATTATATTTTTCGGTGAGACTTTATTATAAAGTAAAAACGATATTATAAGCACAGAGAAAATCAATGCGTTCAAATACCATAAATGAGAAAAGCTTGTGCTGAATATGAAGTCCTTGATATAATCGAATACACCGTATAAAAAGCCTTTTTCCTCAAAGAAAAAGCCGCCGAGTCTTAAAGGGAAATATATAAGGGACCAAACGCAGTACAGCTTGAAAATTTTTAAAATATAGCTTTTGCATATGCCTGTACCTAAATTATTTATCTGAGTTTTTCTGAACAGAAAATATCCCGAGGCAATAAAGAAAAAAGGAACTGCCACTCTTGCAATACAGTCCCGCAGAAAGAAATCGACCCAGCCGATAAAGGTAGAGCCTTCTGTGCTTCCAAACGGCGAGATATGTATAGCGATTACGAAAAAAGCCAAAATAAATTTAGCCAGATCTATTGCGTTTATTTGAGCGGCATCTTCGCCGAGTTTATTTGCCTTTATAGCGGTTTCCATAAAATTACCCCAAAAATCAAAATGCAATAATCTAAAATGATATAGCGTTTGCATTACTTGCAGATGGCGGAATTTGAGTCTGCGCTTTGATTATAGATTATTTTTATTTATGTTTCAATAGCGCAGATCCTTTATTTTCTTCATTTTCTTGACAAAGTTACTTTTTTCTGTTACTATAACCTCAATATAAACGGCTGAGAAGAAGAGGAGTATTTTTCCGATTGCCTTACAGAGAGCGGTTGTTCGGTGTGAAATCGCAGGACGGGAAAAAGAAGGTAGCTTCGGAGCTGACGGAGTGAAATCAAGTAGCTTCGCCCGTATGCCTGCGTTAAAGGTCAGAGCGGCGCTTATGGCGCAATTTGAGTGGTACCGCGGAAACGATTGCTTTCGCCTCATACGGGGCGGGAGCTTTTTTATTTTGGAGATGATAAAATGATGAAAGAATTGGCAAAACAGTATGATCCGAAAGAAGTAGAGGATCGCACATATAAATTTTGGTGTGATAAGAATTATTTTCACGCCGATGTAAATTCCAAAAAAAAGCCATATACCATTGTAATTCCCCCGCCAAATATAACGGGGCAGCTTCATATGGGTCATGCGCTTGATAATACCCTGCAGGATATTCTTATCCGTTATCACAGAATGAACGGATACGATACTCTCTGGCTTCCCGGCACAGACCACGCTTCGATCGCTACGGAGGCGAAAATAGTTGAGGCTATGCGCAAGGAAGGCTTAAGCAAGGAAGATCTCGGCAGAGAAAAATTCCTTGAAAGAGCTTGGAAATGGAAAGAGCAGTACGGCGGGAGAATCATAGAGCAGCTTAAAAAACTCGGCTCTTCCTGCGATTGGGAAAGAGAACGCTTTACACTTGATGAGGGCTGCAATAAAGCGGTTATCGAGGTGTTCAACAACCTCTACGAAAAAGGCTTGATCTACCGTGGCGAGAGGATAGTAAACTGGTGCCCTCATTGCCTTACTTCTATTTCCGACGCTGAGGTCGAATATGAGGATCAAGCAGGGCATTTTTGGCATCTTAAATATCCTTTTGCCGACGGCAGCGGCTATCTTGAGCTTGCCACGACACGACCCGAAACACTTTTGGGCGACACGGCGGTTGCCGTAAATCCGAATGACGAGCGTTATAAGGGCTTCATCGGCAAAACGCTTATCCTCCCCATAGTTCACAGAGAAATTCCCGTAATCGCTGACGATTATGTTGATATTGAATTCGGCACGGGTGTAGTTAAAATAACACCTGCTCACGACCCCAATGACTTCGAGGTAGGTCTGCGCCATAATCTTGAAGTTATTGATGTTATGACCGACGACGCCCATATCAAGGAGGGTTGGGGCAGATACAGCGGTATGGACCGCTACGAATGCAGAAAAGAGATCGTTAAAGACCTTGAAGCCGAGGGCGCGCTGCTTAAAGTCGAAGATTATTCCCATAATGTCGGCACTTGTTACAGATGCGGCACAACTATCGAGCCTAAAGTCTCAAAGCAATGGTTTGTTAAGATGAAGCCGCTTGCGGGCCCCGCGATAGACGCTGTTAAAAACGGCGAAACAAAATTCGTTCCCGCGCGCTATGAAAAAATTTATTTCCACTGGCTTGAGAATATTCGTGATTGGTGCATTTCGCGCCAGCTTTGGTGGGGTCACAGAATACCCGCTTGGTATTGCGACGACTGCGGCGAAATCACCGTAAGCAGAGAAACGCCGCATTGCTGCTCAAAGTGCGGCAGTGAGCATATTCATCAAGATCCCGATACGCTCGACACATGGTTTTCCTCCGCGCTCTGGCCGTTTTCCACAATGGGCTGGCCCGATAAAACGGCGGATTACGCAAAGTATTATCCCACCGATACTCTTGTAACCGGTTATGATATCATTCCGTTTTGGGTTATGAGAATGATGTTTTCCGGCATAGAGCAAACGGGCGAAGTTCCGTTCAATACAGTTCTTATCCACGGACTTGTGCGAGACGCTCAGGGCAGGAAAATGAGCAAATCGCTCGGAAACGGTATAGATCCCCTTGAAATAATTGATAAATACGGAGCCGACGCTTTAAGATTTACTCTTGCTACCGGCAACGCGCCCGGCAACGATATGCGCTTTTCCGATGAGAAAGTTAAAGCGTCAAGGAATTTTGCAAATAAGCTTTGGAATGCCGCTCGCTTTGTGCTTATGTATTTGGACGACGGCTTTAAATACGGCGGCTTACCGAACGAGCTTGCCGTTGAGGATAAATGGATAATAAGCAAGGTCAATTCCCTTTCCAAAGAGGTCACGGAAAATCTTGACAAATTTGAACTCGGCATCGCAATCCAAAAGCTTTACGATTTCATATGGGATGTTTTCTGCGATTGGTATATTGAGATATCAAAGATAAGACTTCAGGGAGCAAAGGGCTCAGAAGAAGCAGATACGGCAAAAGCTGTGCTTGTTTATGTTCTTATCGATATTCTCAAATTACTTCATCCGTTTATGCCGTTTATTACGGAGGAAATTTATCAGGCACTGCCTCATGATTTTGAATCGATTATGATTTCCGAATGGGTGAAATATGACGCGAATTTGCACTTTGCGATTGAGGAAACAGAAACAGAGCGCATTATGAAAGCTATCAGGGCAATAAGAAATCGCAGGAGCGAAATGAATATACCGCCAAGCAAAAAGGCAAGCGTATTTATTGAAACCCCATATGGCGACACATTTAACGCCGGCGCGGAATTTGTAAAACGCCTTGCCTATGCCAGCGATGTAACCGTTTCAAGCAGCTTTGCCTCTCTCGGCAATACGGTAACTGTTATTACAGACGATGCTAAAATTCACATTCCGCTCGGTGAGCTTATCAATTTTGACGAGGAGAGAAAACGCCTTCAAAAAGAGCTCGCCGCTGCGCAGGATAAGCTTGACTTCATCAATAAAAAGCTGAATAATCCCGGCTTTGTGAACAAAGCGCCGGAAAAGGTGGTCGCTCAAAACAGGGAGGAAGCGGCAATGCTTTCCGAAAAAATAGATAACATTAAAATATCCATAGAAAAATTAAACTGATATGAATTATAACGAAGCGTTGAATTTCATAGAAGGTAAGCAGAGGCTCGGCATAAAGCCGGGCCTTTCCCGCGTAAAGAAATTGCTTGACGCTATGGGAGATCCGCAAAATTCTTTCAATATAATTCATATCGCGGGAACAAACGGCAAGGGTACAGTCGCTCATTCCGTCGCAAATGCTATTAAAACCGCAGGATATAAGGTCGGCTTGTTTACTTCACCTTGGGTAGTTGATTACAGGGAGCAAATTCAAATAAACGGCAAGTACATTCCCGAAAATGATTTTGCCGAATATATTTCGGCTTATTCCTTATATGACGCAACGGAATTTGAGCTTATCACCGCCGTTGCCTATAAATATTTTTGCGACAGCGGCGTGGATTATGCCGTTGTTGAATGCGGTATGGGCGGCGCGGGAGACGCTACCAACGCCGCTGAAAATACCCGTGTCAGCGTCATAACTTCAATAGCTTTAGATCATTTGGATTTTCTCGGAAATACCATTGAGGAGATCGCCGAGCAAAAGGCGGGGATAATAAAGGAAAACGGAGTTTGCGTGCTTTATCCAAATAATAATACTCAAAGTATATTTGAAAAAAGGTGCAAAGAAAAGAACGCGCGCCTTATAAAAGCAGAGAATAAAGGCGATTATCGGCTCAATAACTTAGCCGTTGCAAATGCCGTGTTAAACGAGCTTGGAATTTATGTTCCGGCTCAAATTCCTCAAATTCCCGCAAGGCGGGAGATAATAAACGGAATTATGCTCGACGGCTCTCATAATGCAGACGCGGCTCTCGCTTTGCTTAAAAGCCTTCCCGATGAAAAAATAACCGCAGTTATCGGTATGATGCGCGATAAAAACGCGGACGGTTATTTGTCTGTTATCGGCGCACGCTGTAAAAAAATAATATGTGTTCAGCCCCATATTAAAAGAGCTATGGATTGCGAAGCGTTATCGAAAATCGCGGCTAAATATTGTAATAATGTTATTTCCTGCGGAGATCCCGTTCACGGAGTTGAGCTTCTCAAAAGAGAAAACGGCTTTCGCTTGATTTGCGGCTCTTTTTACCTCGCAAGAGAAATAAGAAAATATTTATTTATATAAAGCTTGTACTATAATTCGATAAAAAATTTAAAACCGCTGTGCTACAATTTGGCATAGCGGTTTTATTATGGGAGGAAATATTATGAATGTTACAATAGAAGCAAGCGGAAATCTTGTTGTTGCGTATCTTATAGGCGAGCTTGATCATCACAGCGCCGCCGATGTCAGAGAAAAAATAGATAATGTTGTTAGCTATAAAAAGCCGGAACGCCTTATTCTTGACTTCAAAAATATAACTTTTATGGATTCAAGCGGAATAGGTCTTGTAATGGGTCGCTACCGCCTGATTCAGAATTACAAGGGCTCAATGGAAATTAGAAATGTTACGCCTCACACAAAGAAAATTATGGAGCTCGCCGGACTCGGCAGGATTGCGGAAATTAAGGAAATTAAAGATATAAAGGAGACTGAAGAATGAACTCGGAAAATGAATTCAGGCTGACTGTGGACAGTAAGAGCGTCAACGAAGGATTTACAAGGGTTGTGGTATCGGCGTTTGTAACGCCGCTTGACCCTACTCTCGAGGAACTTGCCGATCTGAAAACGGCGGTTTCCGAAGCTGTCACAAACTGTATCGTTCACGGATACAAAGACAGATTCGGAAAGATTTACATATCAGGTAAAATTGTAAATAACACCGTCAAAATCGTAATCAGAGATAAGGGTTGCGGTATTGAGGATGTAGAAAAAGCTATGGCGCCGCTGTTTACTACAGGCGAGGGCGACAGAGCGGGGCTCGGCTTTACAGTGATGGAGAGCTTTTGCGATAAGGTAACTGTTCGCTCAAAGCCAAATGTCGGAACTGCGGTAACACTTAAAAAGAAGATATCCGGAAAAGCAAAATGGTAACTGTTGACAGAAACAGAATGATCGAGGAGAATATCGGTCTTGTCCATTCGATCGCCAAGCGCTTTAAGGGCAGGGGAGTGGATTATGAGGATCTGTTTCAGTCGGGTTGCATTGGGCTAATAAAAGCTGTAGACAATTTCGATGAAAGTATGGGATTTCAGTTTTCAACCTACGCAGTGCCGGTGATAATGGGTGAGATCAAACGAGTTTTTCGCGACGGCGGAGCTATAAAGGTAAGCAGAAGCTTGAAGGAAAAATCATTAAAAGCTCAGTCGCTCAAAGAAAAATTCATAAAAAAAGAATTGAGAGAGCCCACCGTTTCGGAACTTGCGCAAATGCTCGGATGCGAAGTAGATGAGACGGCTGAAATATTGAATGTTATAAATCCGATGCTTTCTATCAGTCAATTCGGCGAAGACGGGAGCGCGGATCTTGATATTCCCGTTGATGAAAGCGAAGCCTTTTTTGAAAAACTCTCACTTTCGCAAATCATAGAGACTCTTGACAGCGAGGAAAAGCGACTAATAGATTACAGATTTTTCAAAGGACAAACGCAGACGGTCACCGCGCGATACTTAGGTATTTCTCAAGTGCAGGTGTCACGAAAAGAAAAAGCCGTTCTGCGGAAGATCCGCGAACGGCTTGAATGTTGATTACAGATTATTAAGGTCATACGGTGTCTTTTGATATACAAAGTAATTCAGCCAATTTGAATAAATCAGATTAGCTGCCGATTTCCAATTCATTATCGGCTCTTTGCTCGGGTCGTCATCAGGAAAATAATTGTACGGTATTTGAATATCAATCCCTTTGCCTATGTCGCGCAGGTATTCGTTTTTCAAAGTGTTTCTGTCATATTCTCCGTGGCCGGTTATGAAAAAGCTCCTGCATTCCATATCCGATATGATATGGATACCCGAAATTTCACTGTAGGATATGATTTGCAGATCCTTGACTTTCGCAATATCTCTTGTTTTAAGCGCCCACCCGCGTGAATGTGGAACATAGAATATATCGTCAAGCCCTCTCATAAGCGGGTGCGTCAAGTCTAAACTACGGTGGGGAAATACGCCGAACTCCTTTTTAGGCAGCTTTTCGGGCTCAACGCCGTACTTGTAATAAAGACCGGCAAACGCCGCCCAGCAAATATATAAAACGGAATATACATTCGTTTTAGTCCATTCCATAATTTCAACAAGCTCGTCCCAAAAATCCACTTCTTCAAATTTTAGATTTTCAAGCGGTGCGCCTGTGATTATCATTCCGTCATATCTGTTGGCTTTTATTTCAGAAAATGTTTTATAAAATTTAAGCATATGCTCCTGCGAGGTGTTTTTGCTTTTATGTGATTTTACCTGCAAAAGCTCAACATTCACCTGAAGCGGCGAATTTGACAAAAGACGAAGCAACTGAGTTTCAGTCTCGATTTTTGTGGGCATCAGATTAAGTATTATTATGTTAAGAGGTCTGATATCCTGCGTGTCAGCTCTTTTGTTGCTCATAACGAAAACATTTTCACTTTCGAGGCTCTGCTTTGCCGGCAGCTCGTCGTCAATTCTGATTGGCATTTTATCATCTCCCGAATATAATATTGATATATATAATCCATAATTAGTGCTACATAACAAGCAATAGTATTGTGATTTATATAGGCTAAATGATTATAACAAATAAAAATGATTTATGCAACCGAAAATTTTTAGTTAAAAAGCACGAATTGAAAAAAATTTCGCATTTTTCTGAAAAAAGCTGTTGACATTTAACTAACTATTTGATATATTATTAAAGCGCCCAAAAACGGGGGAAAGCTGTTTGGGGTGCGAAGGACCTTGAGAATTGAACAACGACGAAAGTAAGGAACC
>CANQJS010000024.1 GCA_947624285.1 uncultured Clostridia bacterium
CAACCGCGGTTCACAGTCGGTGTTGATTACAAAGAGGGTCCACCCGTTCCCATCCCGAACACGGTAGTTAAGCTCTTTTGTGCCGAAAATACTTGGCGGGCAGCCGCCCGGGAAAATAGGTAATGCCGACATCCCACAAACCTCTCCTCACTTCGGAGAGGTTTTTTCTTTACTCTTTTCTGATTTTATGATAAAGTAATATTAAAGGGGGCGATATTATGAGAAAATTTAATTGGGCATATATCGGAAACGGAAATATCGCAAATTCAACGGCTAAAAACATTTTAAGCGGAGATCACAGCATTGTTTCGGTTTACGGAAGAAACGGCGCGAAGGCAAGGGAGTTTGCCGAAAAAGTTGGCGCCGTCGCGTACGACTCGCCGCAGGAGGCGATTGGCAGAGACGATGTTGATGGAGTATATATCGCCACTCCGCACACCTCGCATCTTGAGTATGCCGTTGAGGCAATGCGGCTGAAAAAACCCGTGTTATGCGAAAAGCCCGTTGCCGTCTCGGCGGCGGACGCCCAAACGATGATCGACGAGGCGCAGAAAAACGGCGTGTATTTTGCCGAGGCTATGTGGACTTGGTTTTCCCCCGTCGCGCTCACGGTTAAGGATTGGGTAAATAGCGGTAAAATAGGCGAGGTAAGATCCGTTGAGATATATTATCAATTTATGGGAATTATGAAACCTAAAAATTCACGGGTGCTTTTGCCCGAAACGGCGGGCGGCGCGTTGCTCGATATAGGTATATATCCCATTACTTACTGTTACAATTTGTTCGGTTACCCCGATGAGATAATTTGCAACGGACACCTCAAAAACGGAATAGATTTGAGCGAAACGGTCGTCTTGCGCTACGGCGATATGAAATGCACATTGCACATATCCTTTACGGAGCTTCGGGAGGATTGCACAATAACGGGGACGCAGGGAACAATAAAGCTGCCGCTTTTCCATATGGCAACAAGAGCCGCTTTGAAAAGTCAAAACGGCAATAAAGTGTTCAGAGGCAAAACTGATTATCTTACGGAATTTACATGCGTCGCCCGTGAGATAAGGGAAGGCAGGCTTGAATCCGAATATGTGCCCTTTAGATCCACGCTCGATTGCCTGAAGATAATGGATGAATGCCGCAGACAGATGGGGCTGAAGTATCCGTTTGAATAAAAATTTAATATTTTGTTCAAAAAGAGGCATAATTTTTGGCAAAATCGTCAATTTTCGGGGAATTTTCTATTGACTTTGCACAAAAACGGTGTATAATCTCAAGTAAGGAATTCTTGTTATTTCAAGAACGAGTTATTATATATTTAAGGGTGTTGTTTTAACAAATATCACCTTATCTCTGTCGGTGAAGGAGACTGAGGAAACAGTCAGCTTACAGGATTTTCAAATATTATTTATCCGCGCATAAAATATATTGTGATTCTCGCAAAGCTCCTTTAAAAATCAATATTAAGAATTAAAGCGGTCTGTATATATGCTTATGCAGACCGTTTCGCACAGCCCGGGGCGTTAATTGTAAAAAAATCAGCCGCAAAATAAGCGAAGCATTACTGAATTTATTAAAATTCAGAAACAAAATGATAAATTTTTATAAAAAATTGTAATTTTTTTGTAATTATATTGACAAAATTGTAATTTTGTGTTAGGATAAGCTAAAGTATAATATAATTAGGCTTGTTATACATAATTCACAATACAATAATAAGCGAATAAGGCAAAATGAACAAAACCGGTCTTTTGCTTTTAATATGATAAACAGCGGGTATATCTCATACGCCGTAAAAGGCGGCGGAGCTATGCCCTTTCCGAAATATTTCAGCTCGTCATCAGAAAGGAGAACAACTATGGAAAACGGCCTTTTTGAAAAGTACATAGCAATGCTGCACAGTCACAAGCGCAAGAGCATACGCAGAAGCGTGATTTGCATTATTATGGTTATTTCCGTATTGCTTACGGGATTTATTGTGGCGCGCCCCGCGGGAGCGGTCAGCCAGCCCACCACAAGCGCGAATCGTATCGCCGACCCCAGTACGCTTGATGATTACAAGGATATTTTGGATTTCAGCTCCAGCGCGCGCTACGCGGGCCGCATATGGAGCGATAAATCGGTGTTTGCCTATGATTCCGCCGATATAGGCGACAGGGCTTCACTTTGGAAAGATAATGTGCTGAAGCTGACGGATGAGCTTGACGGCTATAACGGGAACATCGAGCTCGATTCCGACTTTCTTACCGTTTACAGCGCCTTGGGCAGCAGTGAGGAGATAAACGAAACCGTTTCAGCTCCCATAGACCTTGTTATTCTTATTGATATGTCCGGCTCAATGGCAATGGATTTAGACCAATCGCACACCCACGACACCAGCTCCGCTGAAGGAAAAGCACAGCATTTGGCGCATTCAAGGATACAATCGGTTTTGGATTCAACTAATGCCGCGATAAAGATGCTGATGGAGGACAATCCCGAAAACAAGGTTGCCGTTATCGGTTATGCCGGAACGGCGGCGACGCTGATGCCGCTGGATCATTACTCCAGCTCTACCGGAACATTCCTTACGGCTTCCGAGTTATCGTACTACTCGACCGTTGAAACAACCAGCGTCGGTTCAGGTGCATATACGATCACGGTTAACGCGCAAAAGGGCGCACCCGGCAAACAGACTACATTCACAAAAGCTGTAAGAAACAATTATTTAGTCAACTCATCGAGGGACGGGCACTCGGGCTCGCCTCAAATGATAGGCTATTCAACGAATATGCAAGCGGGTATAATCGAGGCGTTCAACGAGCTGTACGATAACGCAAAGCAACCCTCGGATGTTACATATACTTATCATTCTTCCTTAACGAATAAGGATACTACGATAGCCCGTATACCGGTTGCGTTCGTTATGACGGACGGCGGCTCCAACCTGACTTTAACCGGTGAAGCAGGCAACGAATACTACAAGCTGAGTTGTCCGGAACAAATGCAAAACTACATTTACGGCAGATACCGCTCAGAGACCAACGGCTCTACGGGCGGCGCGGCAATGCTTATGGATATCCTGCTTTCCGCTTCGTTTATGAAATCCAAGGTCTTGAATCAGTACACGACTCTGCTTCGCCGGGCTGGAGTATTGCGTTCAAACGAAAAAGCCGTTTTCCCGATCCACAGCATAAGCGTAGATACTAATGGTCTGCCGGATTGGCAAATTCCGAGGATCTACGCGGGTGTTGACCCGAAGGAATATTTCAACGCTACCGCAAACGGCGCAACATGGGCAAAGGTCGAAGATGTAAAAAACGCGTATAGTATGTGGACGCAGTGGAAAAACGGCACTGTTCCGAGTTTCAGCTTCACGGACGATGACAAAAAAGCCATAACAGCAAGATATAACAGGCTGCCCGAGGGCGGATATCAGGGAGTAACGAATCAAGATATTATAGATAATATCCTTTATAACGACACTTTCTCCAATATAGCGGCGGCAGATCTTACCGGAATTTTCGAGGATCTGTTAGACTCGATCAAGAATGAGCTTTATACTCCCACCGAAGGTAAAAATGACCTCGGCGTAAACGATTCGGTAACATATATGGACCCAATCGGTCAGTATATGGAAATTAAAGAAATCAAAAATCTGCTTTTGTTTGGAAAGCTTTACGGTATTACAAAAGCGGCGCAGTTCAACTGGACCTTCAACAGCGACTATATGAAAGCGCACGGAGGAAAGGGTCCCGAAGAATTTAAGGACGGCTGGTATTTCGGTGATGACGGAGCGACCGCGAGAGCCGCCACATCGAGCGACAAACCGAGCTGGGAGAGCGGCTGGGTCTACCGCTTGGGCATAGAGACGGTAAACAACTTCGTGCCTACGCTTGACATTAAAAAGTTAAGTGACCCCGGCGCGAAAGAGGCAAATACCGATTATGTTATGTACCGATTCGATGTCGGCGAAACTCAGCGGCGCGAGCTTATGATGAATCCCGCCTTTGGGACTAAGGTACCCGCCGGTGTTTCCTACAACGCGAACGGCAATCATTTGAAAACACCCGGTGTGTTCACTCTAAGCGATCTTCGTATCTGGACGGAGGATACCGGCGACTTCAACGATGAATTCGGCGAAGGGAGCGGAATCGAGAGCAACCTCGGCTACGATCAGGCGTTATGGGTGAATATCCCCATAAATATGCTGCCTTTGCGCACCGTTACGATAACGCAGCAGAATAATGATGACGGCTCGATCGATTGGCTCTACGACACCAATTGCGACAAGGACGATACGGGCTACTCGGCTTCGTTCCCGTTCAGGCTGTTTTACACGGTCGGAATGGCTGAGGAGCTTTTGAACGAGGAACGCGACATAAACCTCTCAAATATTTCAAACGAATATTTCACAAACAATAAGGTCACTACGGACGCCGCCGTCGAGGCGCGCGGTCTCCCCACGGGGAGCTTGGAATTCTTCTCCAACTGGTATGACCCGACAAACAGATATACGGATTATTCAACAAAATCCACCGATTATACATACGGAGATCCTGTTTCGACCTTCTCACCAAGCTCGGATAACCAATATTATATATTCCAGAAGAGCTACCCGCTTTACAGCAAGGCTTATGTTTGGGTAGCGAACGACCCGAAAGCGGCGGGAAGCAGCACGAGCGACGGAAGTTGGAAGCTCGTTCAGCTTGAGGAGGAATATACGGGCGAGGAAACAAGAACTTTTGACCCCGCGAAATTCAGCGGAAAATGCGTTGCGGAGGATCTCACGCCGGTCCTGCCGTCCTCAGACGACCCGCAGGCGCTTGAAAAGCTGCAAACAAATATGTGGACGGCTTTGAACGCACAGGGCGTGAAATCAGTTAATGACGGCGATTTGATATTGCTTAAAAATCACCGGCTCACAGATGTTGATAGACCGGATGACGGAAAACCCGACCCGTTCTCTTCAGAGGGATACTATTATCTTCCCATAGAATATTTTGAAAAGGGCGAGGACGGATATGCGCATATGCAGACTTATGTTGTTGCGCGAAAGGGCAGCGAGTTCGGCTCGGGCTACAAGGCTTCGGGAATAACGAACGGCGATATGCTTTGTTGGTACGATATGAGCGGCAATTACAGCGAAACATACGCGTATCTCTCCTTCTCCGAAACGGGCGACAAAACCAGAGGAAAGGCGTATATCGGCCATAATATGAGCACAGACGAGATACACCATCCCGATGAGTCCATTCTCAGCGATCCCGAATTTATTAACCTCCATAAAGAGATGATGGAAAAAGGCGAGTGGGTAGTCTCCGCAAAGCAGGGCGGTTTGCGCTGCGGCAACCTTGCTCAGTCGATAGGCACCAAAACGGACGGTAAGGGCAACGCTCTTTCATATTATCCCGAGGAATATATCAACTCGCGTTTCCCCGGCTCCGACCCGGAAATGAATTGGGTATATTACGCCGGAAACAGAACGCGCACGGCAAACAATTATTATTTGCCAACCATATCCACCGCGTCAAATGTGCACGACAAGGATATAATCGTCAACGCTTATCTCGGCAACAACGGCCGTCTCGCCGTTGAGGATACCTTGCTGCTTATGACAAAGCGTGTTGAGGGCGAGAGCATACCCGGCGTTGATTTGACGAAGAAGGAATTTGATTATCAAATATTCGTAGACGGTATGACGGGCTCCAACCAAGCTGTAAAGGTTGAGTTTGACCAAAACGCGAATCTGTGGAGAAGGCGTATTTCGACAATAGATATACTTACCGATAACGCCTGCCTGCTTAAGTACGCTGATGATTCCTATGCCGCCGTTGATGAAAAGGGCGCGAAGATAGGAAAAAGCGCGCTTGACAATAAGTTCTACTACTTCGGCAGTGACGGAAGTCTGCTGACCGGCGATGGCAAGGAAGTGCCCGAGGATAAGATATATTATATGTATATCGGTGAAAACTCGGTCGAAATGGGCGACACCAACTCCTTCAGGCTCTACAGCGCGCCCGAAAACGGCGAAGAGCTGGATCGCAGCAGCACCTATGTATACACCGAGGACGACGCCACGCATTCCGTGGGAGATATTGATTTCAGACGAAACATCGTTCGCCTCATTCCGTATAGTGAGGTGGAAGACGCAAGCACGCAGGATAACGGCGACGGAACATTCGGCTGGAGATTTAAGTCGGAGAATTCCGATAAATATTCAACGCTTTCCGATTTCGTTATCGCCACGCTCAATATAGGCGCGGACTACGGCTTGAGAAGCGAAACGAGCATAATCACCGATTTCGCGATTAAAACGCAATATCTCACCATTGACCTCTATTTCGGCGCCGATGGCGACGGAAAGCCCGCATATACGGAAAAAGATCTTTACGACCCGACGCCGTTCAGAGTGGGAGGAACGCTTGTAACGCCGAAGCCCGAGAATGTGGCGAAGGTGACTCTCAGAAAAGACGAGGGACTCGTCTTCAACGGCATTAAGAACACAACCGTATACCGCATAACCGAAAGGATGGATGTGGATTACGAGCTCGGCTATACGATAGACAGCGTAAATCATGTTGTGTCGTCAAGCTATAATCACTATGTTGTAGGAAACGATACGATACCGCTCAATACCACTTCCGGCGGAGACAACGGCGACGCGGGACTTCAGGGCTACTATCAGTTCAGAAATAATCCCGACGGCACGATAACAAAGCCCGTCGCTCCCGCGCAGGTATCGGCTGTCACCAACACGGCGTATTTCAACGACGGTGAAAAATATTATTCCGTATTCGGCAACACTGGCGAATACGAGGAAGCGGTGCATTACACGAATACCTTTATCTCCGGCTCGGTAGAGATTTGGAAAGAGGTTGACGCGGAGTACGGCACGGAGCTCACCGCGGAGGATAGGGAAAGGTCTTTCAATTTCGAGATAAATCTTACCGTTCCCGCAGAAATGGCGGACGCCGTGGCATCAAGCAACTGCGAGCTTTATAAGCGTTCCGGCAACGGCTGGGAGCTTGAAAAAACCTTTACCACCGATTTCGTAAAGGAAGACGGCAATGTGCTCAAAACCGCTTTCGCATTGAAGGCGGGCGAGAAAATTATTATAAAAGATCTTCCTATGGGTACGATCTATAAATATACCGTCACCGAAGACAAGGCAACGGGATTTAAGGATCAGAGCGCGCAGGAGGGTATCATCGACCGCGACGGCGGCGCAGTGGACAGCTTCATTTTCGTAAATATCAAGGAAAATCCCGACAATTTGCATCTCTCGCTCAACGCCAGGAAAAATCTTACGGGCGGCACGCTGAGGCTCAATCAGTTCGGCTTCTCCGTCACCCCCGATAAGGGCAACCCGGATGGCGACCCGTTCAAGGGCGAGGAGAGAATCGTCAGGAACAATTCCGACGGCGTTGTAAACCTCTTCAGGGACGACGGCTTCGGTAAGGCGGGAACATATTTCTACACCGTAAAGGAAGTTAACGAGCTTACGCCCGGCATTGTATTCGACGAGAGCGAATACAGGATAAAGGTCGTTATTGAGGAGACATATGAGTCCGGCGAATATACCGGCAAGCTGAAGGCGACCGTATGGAAGGTCGGCGCGGACGGCACCGAAACGCAGATCGCCGCCACCGGGGAAAATATTTACAACACGGATATCGTGTTTGAAAACGAGATAACGCCCACGGGCAATGTTGCCGTTCGCAAGACGGTTACGGGCTCTGACGGCAGAGACGGAAATGAGTTCAGCTTTAGGATCATATTTACGAGCGAAGAAGAGCTTGATGCCGTTTCGGGCTTTATTACGACCAAGGACGGCGATGTTAAACCCGTTGACCTTAACCTTGCAAAGCAGCTTGACGGCAGCTATGCCTGCACCTTTAAGATATCCGATTTGCAGACGATGACCTTTGTAAATCTTCCTCTGGGAACGAATTACTCGGTCCGCGAGATAACAGATGATCTTACAAACAGGTATGTTTTGAGAAGCAGGGTAAGAGATACGGGCACGGTAACGCTCAACGGCACTCGCAGAGCCGATTTTGAGAACGCCCCGTATATTGCGCTTCCCGGTATGGGCGGCATAGGTGAAGTTCCGGCATATCTTATCGGAGCGTTGCTTCTCGTTGCGGGCGTATATCTGCTAATAGTTAAAACAAGGCAAAATCAGTATGAAAAACTGCTGATACGCCGGCTCAGCAAAAAAGACAAAAGCTGATTTAGGAAAAATCGCCGCCCGCGTAAATCGGGCGGCGGCAAAAGAAAAAATATTTTATAAGAATAATAAAACAACAGCCCTTGAAAAGGGCGGAAAGAGGTAACCGATGACCGAAAGGGAATTAAAAAAGCTCAGCAGAGTTGAGCTTCTCGAACTGCTTATTGAACAGACGGAGCGCAACGAGGAACTTGAGCAAAAGGTGGCGGCAATGGAGCAGCAGCTTTATGACAAGCGCATCGACACAAAAGAGATAGGAACGCTTGCCGAGGCTTGCCTTAAAGTGAACAAGATCTTCGAGGCTGCCGACGCTGCGGCAGAGCAATACCTTGAGAATATTAAGGAATGCGACGAAAAATGCAAAGCTATGATCGCCGAAACCGAAAGCCGCTGTGCCGAAATGGAAAAAGCGGCGGAAGCCAAGGTTGTCGCCTTGAAAGAAGAAGTGGATAAGCTTTCGGTCAAGTGGATCAAAAACTAACGGGGCAGGGGTCGGATACCTATGAAAAAAGAACCTTTTTTAAATGCCGATTTTACCTCGCAGCAATTAAGAAATGAGTTTGCCCGGGTCAAAAATAAATCGGGCGCTAAAACCATTATAAGAAATGTGATTTTGCTCATTATCGCGGTCGCGGCGGTCGTGTCGATCCTCGTCACACAGTTCTTCCCGATTATGAGCATCAGGGGGCACTCGATGTCTCCAAACCTCAATAGCGGCAGTATTGTTATATCCGTTAAAACGGAGGATATAAAGCACGGCGATGTATGCTGCTTTTATTCAGGCAACACGGCGCTTTGCAAGCGTATAATCGCGGTGGGCGGCGAAGTTGTAAATATAAATGAGGAAGGGCTCGTATATGTTAACAACGAGCTTATAGATGAGCCCTATATCGCCGAATTCGCGCTCGGCGAAAGCGATATCGTTTATCCGTATCTTGTGCCGGAAAACACATATTTTGTGATGGGCGACGATCGCGCCGAGTCGATAGATTCAAGAAGCTCGCAAATCGGCTGTGTAGCCAAGGGTCAGGTAATCGGAAAAGTCGTTTTCCAAATTTGGCCGATAAGCGGCTTAGGCACTGTAAAATAAACACATCAATTTAAGCATTTAAAGCTTGCGGCTTTGATTATAATTTTGTAAGGAGGAATCATTATGAAACGATACTTCTCGGCAAAAAAGTTTATTTCCGTTGCACTTGCATTCGTTTTGGCTTTTGCCATGACGGTAACTGCTTTTGCGGCAACGAAACCGAGTGACGGGGACGGTTATGTTATAACCATCCGCCCGGGCAACTTTACGGACACCACAAAGACCGACCGCTTCAAGGCGTATGAGGTCTTTACGGGCACGCTTACCAAGCCGGGCGCCGACGGCGTTCTCACAAGCGATCAGGCCCATCAGCTTGCCGACATAAAATGGGGCGCCGATATTGTGCCCGAAACGCTGATCGAGGCGCTCGCGACTGACGCGAACGGCGATTTTGAAGGCGCGTTCGGCGATATCCGCAGCTATGACGGCGACGAGTATGAGCAGACCCTCAGAGTGGCACAGACCTTGAGCGAGCATAAAAACGATTCCGCTTTTCTTGTGGCTTTTGCAAGGGCGGTACAGGCAAGTCTCAGCGAATCTGCGTCACCGGTAAGCTCTGTTTTTGCCGACCCCGATTTTAAGATCAGCGTAGGTAACCCCGGATATTATCTTGTTGTTGACGATCCCGGAGATGATACCGCCGACGGCGATGTTCTTTCCGAGTATATCCTTGAGGTGCTGGGGAATCAGTCTATTGATATCAAAGCGGACGCTCCCTCGGTAGACAAAACGATGGTAGAAAATAAGGGAAGCTATGAGATAGGTCAGACGATAAGATTCCGTCTTATAGGAACGCTTGCGGAAAACTATCTCAATTATTCCGATGTGTATTTCTACAAATTCAACGATACAATGTCCAAGGGTCTTACATATGCGGGTGACGACACGGTCACGGTAAAGGCTTATTCCGTAAATCCCGACGGCTCTCTTAAAGACGAGATGCTCACCGTTGACGCGGCGCAGTATGAGATCAAAAGCGTCAAAAGCGAAGAGGACGGCACGACTTTGCTCACTGTTGAATTTGCAGATCTTAAAGATATAGCCGGACTTCAGCCCGAGTATGTTATCGTGGTCGAGTATGATGCATTCCTCAACGACGACGCCAAAATCGTTTCGCCCGAGACGAACGAGGTATTCCTCACCTTTTCAAATAACCCCAACGGCGACGGAAAAAACGAGACCACCGATGTGCCCGGTCCCGATGTACCGGTATATACCTTTACGATAGACGCAACGAAGCTTGATTCCGTTACCGACGAGCCGCTTCCCGGCGTAAGCTTTAAGCTTTATAAGCAGAAAGACGCGGAAGCTGCCGACTCTGCCGATAACAACCTCTACGGAGTTTTCTACGAAAAGGGCAACACCTATACTCTTAAGGAGGAAAACGGCTGGACGAATAAAGACGACGCTACCCTGCTCGTAACGGGCGAGGACGGTATGCTCCATATTAAAGGTATCGGCGAGGGCACATATTTCCTTGAGGAGGCAGAGCCTCTCAACGGCTATAATACCTTAACCGCTCCCGTTGAGATAACAATAACGGCGGAGTACTATAACAGCAACGCCGACGGGCACAAAGAGGGAGAGCTCAAGAGCGTCACCTGCACCATCGGCGAAAGAAGTGAAAAGTTTGCCGGAATAGATGAAGACGCCATTCCCGTTCTCGGCACCGTTGCGATAAAGGTGCTCAACACTCCCGCGGGCACGCTCCCGAACACGGGCGGTATCGGCACTTATATCTTCTACATCTCAGGCAGCCTTCTTCTCGCGGGAGCCGCCGCGTATCTTATCGTTTCAAAAATCCGAAATAAATCAAAAGCACAGTAATTGATGTTTCCGCTGTTTCTGTGAAGAAACAGCGGCAGGGAGAGCCTTGTTTATGAAAAAAAATATGCAGACGGTAATTTTAATACTTGTCATAATAACAGGGCTGTCCCTGCTGCTGTATCCCACAGTAAGCAATTACATAAGCTCGATAAATCACCGCCGCTTGATTTCGGAATACACCAGCTCGGTGGATTCAATAGACGCGGCGCAATGCGAAAAATTGCTTAAAGACGCAAGGGAATACAATGAAAGGCTTGCAAAAAAGGCGGTTTCTCTTCTTTACCTTTCGGAAGAGGAGCGTAAGGAGTACGACAGCCTGCTCAATATAACCGGCACGGGCATTATGGGCTATGTTGAAGTCCCGAGGGCGGATATAGTTTTGCCGATTTACCACGGGGTTGACGAAGGCACTCTCCAAATGGGAATAGGCCATATAGAGGGCTCGTCACTGCCCGTAGGCGGCGAAAGCACCCACACAATAATTTCGGGTCACCGCGGTCTGCCTTCATCAAAGCTGTTTTCAAACATAGATAAGCTTATGGAGGGAGACATCTTCACGCTGAATGTGCTGGGCGAGGTGTTTGCCTATAAGGTGGATCAGATAGAGACGATCGACCCCTACGACCTCAGCAAGCTTAGAATTATCGAAGGCAAGGATTATTGCACCTTAGTCACCTGCACCCCCTATGGCATAAATACCCACCGCCTTTTGGTCAGAGGGTATCGAATCGAAACGCCGGAAAATATACGGGATTATGTAAATGCCGAGCAGACGGCAGCCGAAACGGTTTCGCCGTGGATAATCATCGGGATAGCGGAGATCCCCGTAATATTGATTTCAGCAATTGTAATATATCGTAAAAAAAGAAAGAATTGAGGAGTGATCGCTTGTGAAAAAATCGAATATGCCTAAAATCCTTATTCTTCTGATTGTTTTACTGTCTGTTCTGCTGATACCCGTATCGGCGTCGGCGGCGCAGAGCTCCCCTACAGGCACGCTCAGATTGATATTTGAGCACAACGAAAAGCCTGTCAGCGGTGTGGTTTTCAGAATTTATAAGGTAGCCGATTATGAAAACGGTGAATTCACATTTACCTCCGATTTCGCGGGATACAGCGTTCCGATAGACGATCTCACAAGCACGGAATCGCTCTCCGCGTTGGCGGTCACTTTCAGCGCCTATGCCTCAAGGGATAATTTAGCGCCGTATGCTCAGGGCAGAACGGGGAACAGAGGCGAAATATATCTTTCAAATCTAAAGCAGGGGCTCTATCTCGCGGTAGGTGAAAGCCACGGAATTTTCAGACCTCAGCCTTTTGTATTCACAATTCCGGGGACGGATGCCGACGGCGATATGATCTATGATGTTGTTGCCAATGTGAAATACACTGTTTACGATCCGAATGACCCCGATAATCCGTCGCCAAAGACTACGGAGGTACGAGTTCTCAAAATATGGGATGACGATAATGATAAGTATAAGCTGCGCACGAATCAAATCACGGCTCAGCTTCTCAAGGACGGAAAGGTTTTTGACGAGGTCGTTTTGAGCGCTTCAAATAACTGGAGACATACATGGAGCGATTTGGACGCCGGCAGCGTTTGGCTTGTGGTTGAAAAGAATGTGCCGGACGGCTATCTGCTTTTGGCGGACAGACAGGGCATAACCTTCACGCTCACCAATATTTATGATGAGCCGGATAATCCCGATAACCCCGATAATCCGGATAATCCGGATAATCCGAACGACCCCGATAATCCTGATAATCCTAACGATCCGAACAACCCCGATAACCCGAATAATCCAAATAACCCCAATAATCCAAATAATCCGAATAATCCTAACAATCCAAATAACCCCAACGGCCCGAACGGTACAAATAATTCAGGAAAAGACAAACTTCCTCAGACGGGGCAGCTTTGGTGGCCCGTGCCCGCTTTGCTTGGCGGCGGTATCCTGCTGATGGCGGCGGGAATAGTATTAAAAAAACGGAGTGAGGCGTAGATGCGAAAAAACCGCATAGGAGGCTTTCTCATAATACTTGGGCTGCTGCTTGCGGTTTCGGCTTTCGGCTTAACGGGCTATAATCTTTGGGATGATGCCAGGGCGGCAAATGCGGCGAAAGCCGTGCTTGACGATATATCAACGGAAATTCCCGATAAATCACAAAAGCCGGATTATATCCCCGATTATATTCTTAACCCGAATATGGATATGCCGACTGTTGAAAGCGGCGGATATAATTATATCGGTAAGCTTACTATATCGGTCCTTGATATTGAACTGCCTGTTATGGATTCTTGGAGCTATCCGCGGTTAAAAATCGCACCGTGCCGTTACAGCGGCTCGGCGTATCTCAATGATCTTGTAATAGCGGCTCATAACTATTCGTTTCATTTCGGCAGGCTGAAAAATCTGCGGGAGGGCGACGATATAACATTTACCGACGCCGACGGCAATGTTTTTGAATATGAGGTCGATCTTATAGAGACACTGCGGCCGACCGATGTTGAGAAAATGACAAGCGGCGATTGGGA
>CANQJS010000025.1 GCA_947624285.1 uncultured Clostridia bacterium
CATATGCCTGAGCGTTACCTCTGCGGCATACGCCGCCACATCAACCACGGCGCTGATCGATACAAGCGCCAAAGCAAGTCTCAACTTGTATAAGTATGATTTCACTTCAGCCAGCGAGGACGGCGTTCTCACCGGCGAAAGCTATGTATCCAACGGCAGCAAGGACGCTGCCGCCGAAAGCGCCCTTGCCAAATATGCGATCAAGGGCGTTGAATTCACCTACAAGAAAGTAGCCGATATATCCACATATTCGGCGCTTGAGAGCAAAGGATATACCGATATGGTACTTTATGACTTCGCAGCGAATAACGCCGCTACGACCGAATTTTTGAATGCTCTCGGTCTTACAGACAAGGACGCATACATCAAGAGTACAACGGCTCTCAGATTTAAGAGCGATACGCTGATTGACGCGCTCGCGCAGAAGCTGGACGATAATTCATCTATTCTCAAGAACAATCTTGAGAAGTTCGTTGAGGACGGAACGGCTATGCCCGAGACCGACGCGAACGGTCATTCATCTGTTTCTAACCTTGATGTAGGTCTTTACATTCTTGTTGAGACGAGAGTGCCCGAGAATGTTAAGTCAACGACTGCCCCGTTCCTTGTTAGCCTCCCGATGACCACATCTGACGGCGAGGAATGGAATTACGATGTTACCGTATATCCGAAAAACGAAACAGATTCACCGAATCTTGATAAAACACTTAGAGAGAGCAAAGCCGACACAGGTATTCACAATGGATCGACAAACGATATCAAAGACGGCTATGCCGACACCGCCACAGGCAGCGACGGCGATATAGTCGATTATCAAGTAATATCTACTCTGCCGCAAATAACCTCTAATGCAACGGCGCTCACTAAATATACATTCGTTGATACTCTTTCCAAAGGTCTTGAATACAACAAGAAAGATGTTAAGATCGAATGGTTTAAGGACGCAGCGTGCAAGGATCTCATTACCACTTGGAACGAGGACAGCGGTAAATTCAGCGTTACATACGGCAGCGCCGCAGATTCGGCAACAACGATGACGATTGCGATGACCGCCGCCGGTCTGAACGAGATTAACAACTCGACGGCAGTATATAGCGGAGCAGATACTCTGTTCAGAGGCTATTCGAGCTGCACTATTCGCATAACATATGCCTGCACGGTCAACTCAAGTGCGGAAGTAGTTTACGGCGACAAAGGAAATCCAAATGAAGTTACGCTTACTTGGAGCAGAACAAACACAAAATACGAAGATACGCTCAGAGATCACTGTCACTTCTACACATACGCTATTGACCTTACAAAGGAATTTTCTGACGAGCTTGGAAACTTTGCAAAAGTATCATTTTTGATTTACAACGATACAGACAACTATTGGGTAACCGCTGAACTCAACGAGTCTGAGGGCGTATATTATGTAACCGATCACGAAGCTGCCGAAAAGGACGCGACGGCGTTTGTGCCCGTTACTTCCGGCGATGAGGACGGCAAGGTAATCGTTAAAGGCCTTGAAGACGACGCATATATCGTCACAGAAGCAACGACTGACAGTGGCTATTCGCTCCTTAAGGACGATATCGACATAGTTATAACCGCCGTTGAAACTGAGCAGGTATGCAATGAGCCGGGAACGGTGCACCACCTTAAAACGGCGATTGCGACCGTAAACGGTGATACCGTTGCAATGACGCAAGACAACAGCTCTGCGCACGCCATAGTACCGCTTACCGTAGTCAATACACGCGTTCCCGTAATACCTAAGACGGGCGTTGAGTCCGCGTGGATCTACGGCACGGTCATTATACTTGCTACGGCTGGAGTGATCAGCTTTGTGCTCTACAAGAAGAGAAGAAAAGCCAATGAAGCGGAATAGGAACAAGAAAGATTTTTTTCCTAAATTTGCTCTTATTTTTGCCATTTTATCGTTTATAGCGGCGGCAGCAATACCCGCCGCTATTTCCATTCGGTCGTATATAAACGACAATTACCGCTCTGAGGTGCAAGCGAATTACAGCGAAGCCGTTGACGATACCGATGACGCCATAATTCAGGCTATGCTTGAAGCGGCAAGGCGATACAACGAAGCGCTGCTGCCTGTTCATTTTGAGCAAAACCTTGAACACGCCCGCGAGAATTACAATAATCTCCTTAATCTCAACGGTGACGGAATAATGGGCTATGTTATCATACCTAAAATAAATGTCAATCTGCCGATTTATCACGGGACTTCTGACGAAGTGTTAATGAAGGGCGCAGGGCATTTGGTCGGCTCGTCGCTTCCGATCGGCGGCGCATCAACGCACGCCGTCATAGCCGGGCATACCGGTATGGCAGCCAATCGCTTTTTTACGGATCTCCCAAAAATGGAAATCGGCGATCTCTTTTACATTCAAGTTCTCAATCTGAAACTCACATATCGCGTAAAAGAAATAATTACTGTTGCGCCGAGCGAGTCATCGTATCTTGCAATTCAAAGCGGCAAAGATCGCTGCACTCTTGTTACCTGCACACCGCTTGGCTCTAACTCTTACCGCCTGCTTGTGCAGGGCGATAGAGTTGATTAAATCATTTACAAGGAGGAATACAAATGAGGATATTTGTTGATATGGACGGCACATTGGCTCAATGGCACAATGTTGAATTTGAACAACTGTTTGAGGAAGGATACTACCTAAACCTTGAGCCTAATCAGGAAGTGCTTGCCGATGTAAATCAACTAATCAGGCAGGGGAAAGATGTATATATCTTGTCAGCCTACCTAACGGAGAGCGAATATGCTCTACAAGAAAAACAGGAATGGGTGAAGAAGTATCTGCCCGATCTCCCAAAAGAAAAGCAGATATTTGTTCCATACGGTGAAGATAAAGCGGAATATCTCAAGAAGAATTATTCGCCAATCACCTCAGAAGATTATTTGCTTGACGACTATACCAAAAACCTATTGGAATGGGAAAGCCTCGGCGGACGCGGCATTAAATATCTTAACGGTATCAATCACACGAGAGGTACTTGGCAGGGTGCAAAGGTCAATTATGAGCCTTTTGTACATACGCCGGAAATTCACACTCTTTCTGATATTGTTGGATATATACGGGATGACAGCCGTCAACACACGCCCAAACAATACGAAATTGATTTTATAGGCGTTTATGAGGAAGCAAAAAAGATCCCCGAAGATAAGCGTATTACAAGGTGGTTCGGCGATTACGGTCTTTATGAGCTAAAAAGCAACTATTACGACAAAACGCTTGATGTTGCCGAAAAAGTGTTTAATAAACGCCTTGAAGAAGCAATAGAAAATTCATCTCTTGAACATTCCGACCTTGACGACAGCCTTTTGATGAGTGATATGCGCAAGTCTTTTGAAACGAATTTTTTTGTTGAATTTGAAAAACACCTGCCGCACAATATGCGCCTTAAACAAGCTCAACGCCTGCAAAATAATGAGATATATTGGGTTACCTATGAACCGTTTACAGTTCTCGATTTGCGAGAGTTCCAGCAAGCGGTCAAAGATTATGCCGGTGATGTCAAAAAGTTCTATGTTACGCCCCGTGATTTGAGCGGCTACAGCTTTGAAGGAGACAAAGCACGCGGGGTGCTTGCTGAAGTAACGGCGGACAATATGCGATACGACGATTATGTTCGCGCAGCAGAGGCTGAGGGATTTAATGTGCGCTCGCGCCCCATAAGTATTTATGCTTCGGCTTCTTTGCCGGAATCTTGCTACATTTATCTTCCGACTACACAGGAAATCGGTATAGTTCAAAAAGGTGAAAGCGGATATTACAAGACAGATATTGCTTGCACCGCTGAAAACGGCAACGAAATTGTCGAGCAAGCAAATAAAAAGCTCGGCGTTTCAAAGGCGCAAGCGGCGGCAATGGAGTCCGGCTCAATGTTTGGGTGGAATACGCCTGCCGCCGATCCCGAAAACTATGACAGCGCCGGTCACCTTATAAAACCTAAAAGCAAAGACTTTGTGAGATAAGGAGGTTACAACGATGGAAATAGTAAAAGAAGAAGAAAACGATCGCGGGCAAGTTATTTATCGCGAATGGGATTCAGGTCTTTGGGAAAAGTATGAGTACGATGCCAATGGCAATCTAACTCATTATGGAAACAGCGACGGCAATTGGGCAAAGCGTGAATACAATGAAAGAGGCAATGAAACATATTTTGAGGACAGTAATGGCTTTTGGTTAAAATCTGAATACGATGCCAATGGCAATCTAACATATTTTGAGGACAGTGATGGCAATTGGGAGAAGTCTGAGTATGATGAAAAAGGCAGAGAAACATATTGTGAATGCAGTAATGGCTATTGGGCAAAGCGTGAATATGACGCCAACGGTAACAACACATATTGGGAAACCAGTACCGGTGGTGTCTTATATGATGAGCGTAGGTTAAGAGATAAAGTCGAGTGTTCCAAACAAAACAAAGACTTTGTAAGATAAGGAAGGCTGTTTAAAAATGAACAAATCGAAAATCGTATTTTGCACTCATTGTGGTGCAGAAATGACATCATCTGATAATTTCAGATATAAGTGTTCCCGTTGCGGTTATTGTTATCTTGTTGACCATAAGAACAAGATCATAATTGAGCCATTAAGTCAAAAGCCCCAAAATACGGAGGGCTCGTAAAATGGCAGATAAATATAATATATTATCTTCAATATATCAAAAAACTTGTAAAGGTATTATATCAACACCCGAAGAGTGGCTAAAATTTTTAGCGGCAGCAAGCAAAAATTACCGCTTCCGCTTTGATGAACAAGTTTTTATTTATGCCCGGCGTCCCGATGCAACCGCCGTCCTTACTTATGACGGTTGGAGAGAGTTATACGGTCGATGGGTAAACAGAGGTACGCACGGCATTGCTGTTTTTGCTGACGAAAGTCATAAAAAAACAAAATACTATTTTGATGTATCTGATACGCACGGTAGTTCGCAAAGTAAACCCGTGGCGATATGGAAAATGAATCAAGAGTACGCGCAATCGGTATTAACCGATATTAAAAATAATTATGGCTCAGTTCTGACCGAAATAAATTCTGTTCCGGAAGCTATAATAACTTTGGCGCGTAAACTAACAGACGATAATTCCGAAGTGCTTGCCTCGCAAATAGATACATTGACTAATGCTGAGTTCATCTCTCTGAAACGCTTGATTCAAAACAGCATTACATATATGGTGTTGTCTCGACTTGAATTGAACACAAAAGCATATTTTACCTCAGAGAGCTTCAGCGATATAGATCTACTGAATTCATCGGTGGTATTATCTGTTTCGGGTGCTTTCATCAGCGCAATTACAAAAGTTTTGCTGACAGAAATATCCCGTTCGGTTGTAAAATATGAAAAAAGTGCAAATTACACATTTGACAGTCAAAATAGCATCAGATACAATGATAACGAAAATAATCAAAATGAAAGGAGTATTGATTATGGAAGAACTGAAGGATCACATCGTGGACGAGAACGGTTACAGCTACACGAAAACGACCATACACCAAGTGGTAGACGGCAAGGAGGAAGACACGGAAGTGTATCTGCCGGACATAGAACTGCCGCCGGAACCCGAACCGAAATTCGGGATATGGTCGCAACGCCGCCGTCGCTTTCTGAAGGAATACCGTCCGGGGATTTATTACGATCTTCTGACGAGCTGCAAATTGACAGCGCATCTCAACGAGGTACAGGAGAGAGCGGAAGAGATGTTTTACCGATTGGTAAAACAGATAGCGGCGCAGGAAGGGATAACAGAGAAACTAAAAGCGACCGATATGATGGCGTGGGTGCGCAAAATGAACAATATTCGCAACAGGGTAGAGGAAATGATAAACACGGAGATAATATACGCTTAGAATATTCCGAAAAGCAGGCAGAGGAAAACACCTCTGCCTTTGTTATTTCTCAAGAGATTATTGACGAAGTGTTGACTCGTGGAAGTAATTTTGAGGAAGGGAAAATGCGTATCTATGAGCAATTTGAAAAAAGCTTGTCTGTAAAAGAAAACGCCGACTTTTTGAAGCGGGAATATGGAACGGGTGGCGTTTACCCTGTCATTACCGGCACAAAGATCGACGAATCACACGACAGTAAGGGCATTCGTATTTCCAAAAGAATCGGCAGCGAAAATCCGCATATTGACCTGAATTGGAATCAGGTGGAAAAACGGATCGCCGAGTTGATTCGGCTCGACCGATACCTTTCTCCAAAAGAAAAAGAAGCATACCCCGATTGGCTTCAAAAGCAAGAAGAACGGCGTGCGGAAACTGCCGAACAACGCCGCAACCGAGAAATCTTGTCTACCACTCCGCCACAGCCTGAAACGCAGACGAACGAGCTGCAAGCGAAATATGAATATCATCTTGGCGACACAGTGACGATTGGCGCACAGGATTTTGAAATTCTGTCGTTCGATGAAAACCGTGTTCTTCTTTATGATACGCAGTTTCCACTATTCCAAAAGGAAATGCCAAGGGATGAGTTTGATCGTAAAGTTCAGGAAAATCCGATGAATGACCACCTAAAGGACACGGGCTCAATGGAAGAAGACCGAGAACCGGAACATATGGTTGTACAGGCGGCGAGCATTAGTTGTATTCCCGGATATGTTGTCCTGAGCCAATTTAGTCGGGATAATTTATCACCGAGCGAAAATGTGATTTTAGGAAAGGTGGAAAACTATAATAACCGGGGTGTGTACGACAATTCCGATTATTCCGCAATTCCCGTGTCCAAGAACGGCAAAATGTACTCATTCTTAAGTGCAAGCGCAGGATGGACGGTATCACAGCAGCATTTTCTTGATAACGGGATATTCACTGCGGCGGATTATACCGAATATGCACGGTTGTGTGAAGAGCTCTCTGCCCGTTTCCCGGATTTTCAAACGAAGATGTTTGAAATAGACATAGACAGAGAAGGGAGTGGCGTTCCTTTTAACCCGAATTGGAATATTATCGAATACAATGCCTCCAGACAATTAGCTGATCAAGAAGCGCAGGAACAGTCAGAAGCGCGGTTTAATGGCGACGAATTTGAGAAACTGCTGCCACGCGAAATGCGCTTCAAAGAGGTCACTCAGGTAAACGGCAACGAAGTATTTTGGGTCACGCAAGAACCGTTCACCGTTGAGCAACTTAGAGAGTTCCAGCAAGCGGTCAGAGATTACGCCGGTGATGTCAAAAAGTTCTATGTTACGCCCCGTGACTTGAGCGGTTACGACTTTGCGGAAGATCGGGCGAACAAAGTTCTTGCCGAAGTAACGCCGGATAGTATATTCAAAGATGATTATGTTCGTGCATTGCAAAAAGCAGGAATGGATGATTATCTTAAACAAAATATGTCGGAGAAAGAAGAAACCGAGCAAAAACTTACGCAACAGAACACAGAGCAATCTGAACAGTTGAACAACCAATTCACGGCATCGTACCGTGAATATTCCGAAATTAAGCGCGACAACCCTGAAGGAATTGTTCTGTTTCAAAATGGCGACTTCTTTGAAGCGTTCGGCGAGGACGCACAAAAGGTAGCTGAAGCTCTTGACCTTGTGATAACCTCCCGTTCGATAAGCGACAGTGAGAGAGTTCCTATGGTGGGTTTCCCACAGCATACTCTCGAAACCTATATGAATATGCTGACCGACAGAGGTTATGATTTAGCGGTTGCTTCTCTCGAAAATGGTGAGCGCAAGGTATTCAACTTTGTTTCTCAGAATAAGGAAGATCCGGTGGAGTCAAAGCCTATCGGCAGAATTGAAAAGGTATCTGCCCCCGTAGTTCCTGCTTGGGAGCAAAAGAAAAAGGAAAAGGTCAAAGGCTTTGACCTGCACCCGGATATACCGATGTCAGAACGGCACACCTTTGACTTAAAAGCAAATCCTGTGGAAACGGTCGGTAAAAAAGAACGCTTCCGTAGAAATATTGACGCAATCAATATCTTAAAAAACTGTGAATTTGAAAACAGATTTGCCACTCCTGAAGAACAAGTTATATTGTCAAAGTATGTTGGCTGGGGTGGCATTCCCGAAGCATTTGACGAAAATAACAGCGCTTGGGCAAACGAGTTTATCGAGCTATATACCGTCCTATCTCCCGATGAATATGCTATGGCAAGAGAAAGCACCTTAACAGCGTTCTACACACCGCCCGAAGTAACAATCGCTATTTACAATGCGCTTGAGCAAATGGGATTTCGTGATGGCAACCTTTTAGAGCCATCCTGCGGAATCGGCAATTTCATCGGTATGCTTCCGCACTCGATGGAAAACGCAAGGATTTACGGCGTTGAGCTTGATCCTATATCAGCCGGTATTGCTCAACAGCTTTATCAAAATTCTTCTATCGCTGTTTGCGGATTCGAGGAAGTGAATGTTCCCGACAGTTTCTTTGACGGAGTTGTGGGCAATGTGCCTTTTGGCGATTTTAAAGTTCTCGACAAGAGGTACGACAAGCATAACTTCCTCATTCACGACTATTTCTTCGCAAAAAGCCTTGATAAGCTGCGTCCGGGGGGCGTAATGGCGCTCGTGACAAGTAAAGGCACTATGGATAAAGCCAACCCGTCTGTGCGTAAATATATCGCGCAGAGAGCCGACCTATTGGGTGCAATTCGACTTCCGAATAACACATTCAAGGGAAACGCCGGCACGGAGGTCGTATCGGACATACTGTTCCTGCAAAAGCGTGACCGTCTGATAGATATTGAGCCTGATTGGGTTTATCTTGACACCGATGATAACGGTATTAAGATGAACTCATATTTTGTTCAGCACCCTGAAATGGTGCTTGGCAAAATGAAAATGGTGACGGGGAGATTCGGTATAGAAAGCACCTGTGAGCCATATGAGGACGCTGATCTTGAAAGTCTTCTTAATGAGGCAATATCTCATATTCACGCCGAGATTACCGACTATGAGGCGGTTGAGGAAACGGAAACCACAGGCAATGTTATCCCTGCCGACCCTGCTGTGAGAAACTTCTCATATACCGTTGTTGACGATTTAGTATATTTCAGAGAAGATTCAATAATGACGCAGCAAGAAGTATCCGCTACCGTGGAAAACCGCATTAAGGGTATGATAAAAATCCGTGATTGTGTGAGAGAGCTTATCGAATTGCAGACTGAGGATTATCCTGACAGCGAGATTAAGCAGGCACAAAAAAAGCTGAACACGCTTTACGACAACTTTACGAAGAAATACGGATTGATTAACAGTAAGGCAAATACTTCCGCTTTTATAACCGACAGTTCATATCCTCTTTTATCAGCTCTTGAAGTTATTGAAGATGGAAAATATCAGGGCAAAGCTGATATGTTCACAAAGCGAACTATTAAACCGCATATTCCCGTAACCGATGTTGATACAGCAAGTGAAGCACTCGCCGTTTCAATAGGTGAAAAAGCGACTATTGATATGTCATATATGCAACAGCTCAGCGGAAAGACCGAGCAAGAGCTTTACAGCGATCTGAAAGGCGTAATCTTCCTAAATCCCTTGTATGCCAATAATCATTCAGAGCCCAAATATCTGATGGCTGACGAATATCTCTCCGGCAATGTGAGAGAGAAACTTGCACTTGCTAAGTGGTCAGCGGAGGCTGATCCCGAAGATTTCACAGTGAATGTGGAAGCACTCGAAAAAGTACAGCCGAAAGATCTAAGCGCAAGCGAAATTGCCGTGCGCCTTGGCGCTACTTGGATTCCGCCTGAAATCGTTGAAAAGTTTATCTATTCGTTCTTGGAGACACCTATGTGGGCAAGATGGAACATTAAAGTTCACTTTTCTCCATACACGGGTGAATGGAATGTTGAAGGCAAATCCTATGACCGAAGCAATGTTAAGGCATATAACACCTACGGTACATCCCGCATCAACGCGTATAAGATTATAGAGGAAACTCTAAATCTGAAAGATGTGTGCATCTTTGATTATATTGAAGATGACGACGGGAAAAAGAAAGCGGTACTCAACAAGACAGAGACCGCAATCGCTCAGTCGAAGCAGGAACTTATAAAACAGGGTTTTCAGGAGTGGATATGGGCTGATCCGACGCGCCGAGAAAAACTCACAAAACTGTATAACGAAAAGTTCAACAGCATAAGACCCCGTGAGTATGATGGAAGTCATATCACATTCAGCGGTATGAATCCCGAAATTGAACTCCGGGAACATCAAAAAAATGCGGTAGCGCACATCATTTACGGTGGCAACACGCTGCTTGCCCACGCCGTTGGCGCCGGAAAAACATATGAAATGGCGGCAGCCGCACAGGAATCAAAAAGACTCGGCCTTTGCAACAAGTCGCTATTTGTTGTACCTAATCACCTTACCGAGCAATGGGCGGCAGAATACTTGCGGCTTTATCCGTCTGCCAATATCTTGGTGGCAACAAAAAAGGACTTTGAAACCAAAAACCGAAAGAAATTCTGTGGACGCATTGCTACCGGTGACTACGATGCCGTAATCATTGGGCACTCGCAATTTGAAAAAATCCCGATGTCTATTGAAAGGCAAAGGGCTATCTTGGAACAGCAACTTAATGAAGTAATTGAAGGAATAGCTGACTTGAAGCGCCAGCGCGGAGAGAATTTTTCAATTAAGCAACTCGAAAAATCTCGCAAATCCATTAAGCAGAAGCTTGAAAAGCTGAACGACCAAAGCCGTAAAGACGATGTAGTAACTTTCGAGGAACTCGGCGTTGATAAACTCTTTATTGATGAAAGCCATTACTATAAGAATCTTTTTCTTTATACAAAGATGAGAAATGTAGGCGGTATTGCTCAGACTGAGGCTCAGAAAAGCTCCGATCTCTTTATGAAGTGCAGATACCTTGATGAAATCACAGGCGGTCGTGGCACGGTCTTTGCGACCGGAACGCCTATTTCTAACTCAATGGTGGAGCTTTACACTATACAGAGATATTTGCAATATGAGACCCTTGCAAAGAACGGATTACAGCACTTCGACTCTTGGGCTTCGACCTTTGGCGAAACCGTTACGGCGGTGGAATTGACACCGGAGGGTACGGGATACAGAGCAAAAACAAGGTTTGCAAGATTCTATAACCTACCCGAACTTATGGCAATGTTCAAAGAAGTTGCAGACATCAAAACCGCCGATATGCTTAACTTACCCGTGCCGAAAGTAAACTATCACAATATTTCGGTTAAACCGTCTGAAATCCAAAAAGAGATGGTGAAGGCGCTTGCAGAGCGAGCCGAAAAGGTACATAGCGGAATGGTGGATGCAACTGTTGATAATATGCTTAAAATCACAAATGACGGGCGAAAACTCGCACTTGATCAGCGCTTGATAAATCCTGCGCTGCCGGATTATGCGGGAAGTAAACTGAATGCCTGCGTAAATGAAATGTTCAAGTCGTGGGAAAAAGGAAAGGAAAAACGACTGACGCAGCTATTCTTCTGCGACCTTTCCACCCCAAAGAATGACGGCGAATTTTCGGTTTACGATGATATTCGCAAAAAGCTAATTGAGAAAGGAGTGCCTCCTGAAGAAATTAAATTTATTCACGAGGCAAAGACCGAAGCGCAAAAACAAGAATTATTTGAAAAGGTACGCAGAGGTGATGTTCGTGTCTTAATGGGCAGCACTCAAAAGATGGGCGCAGGAACTAATGTGCAAGATAAACTTGCAGCTTCCTTTGACCTTGACTGTCCGTGGCGACCGTCAGATCTTGAGCAACGCTTGGGGCGAAGCATTCGTCAAGGCAACACCAATGCCGAGGTTGATGTGTTCCGATTCGTAACAGAGGAAACCTTTGACGCATATCTGTATCAACTTGTGGAGGGGAAGCAGAAATTCGCAAGTCAGATTATGACGAGCAAATCGCCTGTCCGTTCCGCAGAAGATATAGATGAAACGGCGCTCTCTTATGCCGAGATAAAAATGCTCGCAACCGGCAACCCATATATCAAAGAGAAGATGGATTTGGATATTCAAGTTCAAAAACTAAAGCTACTTAAATCAAATTATCTTACCGAAAAGTACAACTTAGAGGACAAGATTATTAAATATTATCCGCAGCAAATAGCTTCTCTGAACTCCCGTATTGAGGGCTTGAAGGCAGATGTGAAAACGGCGCAGGGGCACCCGAAGCCTACCGATGACCGCTTTGCCGGTATGGAGGTTAAGGGTGTTTTCTATTCAAAAAAAGCCGAAGCCGGAAAGGCCATTATTGCCGCCTGCAAGGAAATGAATAGCCCTGATCCTATTCAGCTTGGCTCATACAGAGGATTTACTACGGAGCTGTTTTTTGACACTATGGAGCGTCAATATGTCGTCAGATTAAAAGGTCAGACAAGTCGCAATGTGCCCCTTGGCGAGGATCTTCACGGCAACATTACCCGTCTCGACAACGGCATCGAACGCTTTGAGGAAATGCTGAAAGGTGCAGAAAACGAGCTTGAAAACACCGAAAAGCAGTTTGAGACCGCAAAAGCGGAAGTCGAAAAGCCGTTCTTAAAAGAGGATGAGCTAAAAAGTAAAATGGCTCGACTTGATGAGCTCAATATAATACTCAACCTTGATAAGAAAGAAAACGAAATCGTTTCCGATAATGAGCCGGAAGAAATCGATGAGCCGCAAAAGCACAAAAACAAAGTCTATGAAAGATAATTTGAAAATGCTTGACATAACACACCCGTTAGGTGTATTATATTAACGAGGTGATAATGCTGATGAACATTCGTGAAATGAGAAGCAGTTTAGGCATAACACAAAGCGAATTTGCAGCACGATATAATATACCGTTTCGTACTGTTCAGAATTGGGAAGAGGGCGTGCGCAAGCCGCCGAATTATATTATAAATCTGTTGGAAAGCCGTACACGGGCAGACCTTGTCAACCGAAAGACAACTGTATTGCCTAAATATAATCCGCAAAAAATCGACTTGCCAAAAAGAAGCGACTTTGTCGGGGCTATCGCTTGGCTTAAGGCTGTAAACGAATGCATCGGAGAGCCCGTTGTTTTTGCATTAGATGAAGCTCTTATGTGTCAGGGTAACTTTGGAGGACGCAGTGACGAGTATGTTATATGGTTATATGGTGACGACTCAGTTTCGCGATTTAACGGTGTAGTTATTCTTGGTAATCAGGTCAGCCCCTACAATGTAAAGGAAAAGAACGGACTGTTATATACCGATTTTAACAGAACGGTGGCAGACGCTCTCGCCAATGAATCCATCTTGGATATGCAGGGGATTACGGAAGCAATCAGCCGCTACTATTATCGTAACGGCGAAAGCCTTGAAGGAATTTTTGTAGTTCCTGAATATCAGGACAGATTTGATAGATTAGCTACCGAAGCAATAGAATATTACGGAAATTAAGAGGGGATTTTGATGAATCTAACAGCAGAAGAAAAACTGATGTATGAGGTAATGAAGGCTATATATGACAGCGGCATTCCCATTAGTTTTAAGGGCTCTATGGTGCTTAAAGCTTGCTTAATGGAAACAGGCTTCACAGAAGATACTCGCCATACGATAGATATTGATGCCAATTGGAATTCTGATACGCTGCCGACAGCCGAGCAGATGGTGGATTCCTTGCAAAGCGCTATTAAAAAATATGGTATCAATTTAGAAGTTAGCATTTATCGAATGTATGGAGATGGTCGCTCTGCTGGTTTTGAACTGACCGACCGAGAAACGGGTGAAACACTCTTTTCAATAGATATTGATGTAAACCGTCCTGTTCCTCCGACAAAGCTTTATGAGGTGGAGGGTTTGCACTTTCGTGGTGTATCACCTTCGCAAATGATAGCCGACAAGGTTTCTGCAATCTCTACCGACAAGGTGTTTCGCAGAGTTAAAGATGTCATAGATTTATATTATCTTTCAAAAGTTTTTGTGTTTGATAAAACAGTTGTTTTGCAAACGGTTAAAAATAACGGAAAAACACTTGACACATTTAACGGCTTTCTTCATAGAGCCGAGGATTTACAGCACGCCTATGAAAAGTTCCGCTTTGAGGGTGGTGTGAATAAACCGCCGTTTGATGAAGTTTACAGAGCGGTTAAATCATATATTACACCCGTATTGCCAAATCAAAAAATCAAAGATTATACTCGTTAAATCACAAACAATTTAATCAATAAAAAGCCGATGAGATTATTCCCATCGGCTTTTTTATACAAGAAATTAAAGGAGAAGATAAAATGGAAAACAAAAACACAATATCTGTATTGCTTATAGAGCCGGGCAAATATCCGAAAATAATTGATATGGAGGACAGTCTTGAAGCAATGCAAAAAGCTGTCGGAGGATATATTGAGCTTCTTCATTTAGATGATGAGGTATCAATAATATGCAACGAGGAAGGGAAGATGCAAGGGCTACCACTTAACCGAGCGATATATGCTGACCAAGATAAAAAAGAAATGATTGAGATTATTGCAGGCACATTCTTTGTAGCATATACTCCGCCCGATTCAGAGGACATTGAGAGTCTGCCAAAAGAACTTTTGGACAAATACAAAGAGTTATTTAAATATCCCGAACAGTTTTTCAGGACAGCACACGGCATTAAAGCTGTTCCATATCCGCCTGCAAAGAATGCGGAAATTTACCGTTAATTATCAAATTAAACACATTATAAAGGCGGAGCAAAATGATATTTGCTCCGCCTTTTGGCGTGTTAATAAGTACAAAGGAGTGTTATTATGGCATACAAACCTATACCTGAAGAACTAATCGAACGGGCACGCGCGGTGTCCGTTTTAGAGTATTTTGAGACTTATAAGCCCGGCGATCTGCATTGGTACGGTGGGTGTTTCCGAAGTCGTGAGCACCCGTCTTTTTGTGTTATGCAGGGCGGATATGGCTTTGATTGGAAGTCTCAGGGGATAACAGGATATGGCGCACTCGACTATCTTAAGAAGTGCGAGGGCTACGATTTAAACAAGCAAGAGGACTTTAAACGAGCCGTCGAAATCCTTACCAACACTGACATTGAACTCGTTCAGAGCAGAGTTTCAAAAAGTAATTATGCAGCAGAAAGGCAACCAAAATTAGAGTTTTGTTTGCCCGAAAAAGCATTCTCAAACTCTCGCGCTATTAACTATTTACGAGATCGGGCGCTGTCTAAAGAGGTTATAAACTACTGCATTCAAAAGGGACTGATTTATCAAAGTAAGGAGTATTCGGGGGCAGTTTTAATCGGTTATGATGATAAAAAACCGCTTTATATCTCCCGCAAAACCTATGATGAAGTTACTCAAATGAATGATATATCCGACATAAAAAGCTATTGTATGGAACATAAATTACTGCTTTCAAAGGAAGAATTAAGCAACTTAAAAATCGTTTCTAATGTAGTTTTTGTCGGATATAATTCCGATAATGAGCCGGCATACGCGTTTAAAAGAGGAATGTATAACAAGACGATCGTTGACGAAAACGGAAAAGAAAAGAACAAATCATTCCGTCAAGAGGTGATTGGAAGCAACAAAAAATATGCGTTTGCGATGTACGACGAACAAGGAAAAAGTAAAGCTGTTCATCTGTTTGAAGCAGCAATCGACGCACTTAGTTACGCCACTCTGATCCACCTGTATTCGGGTAATTACAGAACTAAAAACTTGCTTTCATTAGGTGGCGCACAGAGTGGAAAGAGTGATAAAAGCAATGCCGATAATGTAACTTTGCCACTCGCTCTTGAAGAATTTCTTAACACTTACCCACAAAAAATCAATAAGGTTTATATTCATTT
>CANQJS010000026.1 GCA_947624285.1 uncultured Clostridia bacterium
TGTTGTCGGCGCGGAATACAGCCCCTTGACCTTGTGTGCCGACTTGACCTCCAACGACTGTATCTGATCGACTATGCAAGCCGTCAGAATGAGGGCGTGAAGTGTCGGTCGATTGCTCAAAGCGTGTGTATGGAGAACTGCCCACATAAGTAAACGAATCATTTTTGCTTGTCGCATAGACTGATTTGTTGTTTTTTGAATATACAGCAAAATCGTTGCTCTCGCTCTTATACTGAGCAGCATTTCTTTCGGTTGTTTCGTCATTTTCCAATGCCTCACGGCTTGTATTCTTATTGTTTTTGCCTTTTTCGGGTACAGGGGGTGAAATTACATTATTTCGCCTTTCCAACCCGTTTGAGCCGTTTTTTACACCTTTTTGAGTTGCCTTAATTTCTCGGTTTATTGTTTTAACATCTTCTGTTGTTTTGTGCTCTTTAATATCGGGCATAATATTACCTCCTAAAAAAGCGGGAGCTGTAAAGCCCCCGCTTAGATAATTAAACAGACCATTCTGACGGCTTTGTCGTCATAAGATCATATAGGGCGTTGCCTTTAGGCCACTGCCCATTGAACGGCACGATGTTGCCGCCTATTCGCATTAAACCGTTACCCGGCAGGGCGGTTTCGGAAACGAATTTTAGCTGTTCTTCAGACAGCTTATACATTTCGGCGACGAGCCTCATATCCTCTGCTGATAACTGATAAAGAGTAACACAAGTGCTGTTGCCAAGCATTGTACTGAATTCAACATCACTTTTTAAGTACTCGATATTCTGCGTTATTCCGCAGGGCGACGCACCGCGCTTACGGTATCGCCTCCACGCAGAGTTAAAGTATTCTGCCGAATATTTTTCTTTAAGCATCGTTTGAAATTCATCAAAGAACAAATATGTTGTTTTTCCCGACGCAAAATTCTTGGTGACACGGTTTACGAGGCAGTCGGTAACGATAAGGTTACCTATTGTTTTCAGATCACCGTCGAGCTTGCTGGTATCGAAGCATATGATTCTGTTATTAAATTCAACATTCGTTTGTTGCGAAAATGATTTTAGAGATCCCGTCGTGAAAAGCTCCAGCTTCAGAGCGAGATCTTTCGCGCGTCTTTCGGGCTGCAATTCCAATTCTTTGCGCAAGTCGTTTAATGTGGGAACTGCTCCCCTGCTTTTCTGATAAATGTTGATAACGCATCGGTCTATGATTGATTTATCGTTGCCGCCGATCGGCTCAGACTTGTCAATCAATTCAAAAAGAGAAACTATGAAATTCGACTTTTCAAAGTACATAGCCGATTTGTTTTCGGCGTAGCCTGCCGTTATATCCATAGCGTTGATATGCGTATCGCTTGACGCGGACAGCGTTATAACCTGCCCGCCAATCTTCTCAACAAGCGGAGCATATTCACATTCGGGGTCAAGAATGATAATGTCGTGAGGCGTATTCAAGAACAATTGAAAAATGTTCATTTTAACGCCGAATGATTTACCTGAGCCCGGAATACCGATAACAAATCTGTTCGGATTGTTCAGGCGCATAAGATCCACCAGAAGGAGGTTGCCCGTGACGGCGTTAACACCCATATACAATCCGTTGCGGTCTGTTACTTCCTGCGCACGAAAGGGCAAAAATATTGACGCACCCTCGGTCAGCATCGTTCTTTCGGCGTATATTCTGTTAACGCCATACGGCAACGCCGTTATTAAACCGGGAAGCTGTTGAAAGAGCAGCGTGCCGATCTGACACATTCCCCGTCTTGCCGCAGCAAGAATTTCGTCTGTGTCGCTGTCCAATTCTTGAAGCGAATCCGCTAAATGCACCATTGATATCGTCACATAAAACATTCGCTGGTCGCGTTCGGTCAAGTCGTTAAGGTATTCCTCGGCATATTCAATCTGTTGTTTCATATCATAGGTTATATCCGCACCGTACATTCCCTTTTGCGCCGCTTTGCGCAAGTAATTTATTTTGTTGCCGTCAACTCGCATTTTAATATTCTGCGCGGCCGATACGGCTTCATCTGTTGGTATCGCGCACAAATCGATTGAAAAACAGCAAGGGCGGTTTATGCTGCACAGTTTGGTTACAATGTCATCCTGAAAGAATGAGGCATAATTGCGCAAGAACAGGGCGCGCCCGTATTTATTGCCAAGAATAAAGTGGTCGGGGCTGCCGTTATCCGTGCTGTAAGCGTCAGGACAAATATAATCGCGTATATCTGCGCCTTGCTTCATCATATCCTTCAGATTAAGGGAATAGGCGCTCTCCGAGCCTATTCGATTGAAGTCGTGGAATATTTTTAAGCGTTCAACCGCATTCAGCTGCCTTATTGAAGATGACAGCATTGCCAATGCCTGCGACAGTTGCGTGTACTGCCGCGTAAAGAATGTTTTAGCGGCTTCAATATCCTTCTTCCAAGTGGTTACGGTGATATATATATCTTGCGTTATTCCGTTAGCCGCCATTGCCTTGTTAATCATCACCTCGTTAAATATTTTTCTTTGATCATCAAAACCGTCTGATTTTAAACCGAAAGTGATTTCGTCCGTCAGCTTTTGCGCATCAATTCGATGCTTGAACACAGATATTTTGTATCGTGCGTCAGGATCAAAAGAATTTAATACGCTTTCCCATAACAGGAACTTTTGTTCTTTTTCTAAAGGACTCGAAATTGAATAGTTAATATCGCTGATTTGGTAAGTCAACGAATATTGATTGAGCTTAGTTTGCTTTGACGCCAACTGAAATATACCGTCCTCCCATACCGTCTTGATCGGAATGGTGTCTTGAACGGAATGAGGAATAAAAAAATTATCCTTCTTTTCGAGCTGTTTCAGAGCTTTGTGAGTTTTTAGCTGCATTATTGTGTTTATCCTCCTTTGGAGATGATTTATCTATATACTTAGAAAGAGAAATCATCTCTTTATAATAACTTTTAGATTTAAAAAGCAAGACGACAGGAATACATTTACTGTTGAACATTGCTTTTACAAGTTGAACGAAAGTCATTCCGTTGTAAGTTACAAAGCCTACCGCCGCCAGCGGTACGGCTATTACGGCGCACAAAATGAGAGCTACCTGTTCTCCAAATAACTTGTTGCCGATATAATATACTACTATCGCCGCTAAAATAGCAGCGCCGCCGAAAATTGTTTGCTTCAGGCTTAATCCGCCTATTCCACGCTCGGAATAGGTAAGAATATCCTTGTTAATCTTAACCTGTCCGTTCCACATATTATCCACCTACCATTTCTTTTATAATGCGGTCGGAAGCTCTTACCATTGTCACAAGCAATATAAGCTGTAACAAGAGTGTTCCTAAGTAATTAAACATATTAGATGTGGCGCTGGCGCTTGAATCTACCGTAAAGCCGGAGCTTGTCATCTTAGAAAAGATGATAAAGGCAATCGCTATAATCAAGCCCTGCAAGCCCACTCCGATAAAGCTCATTAAAAAATTTCGCCCGGTGCGTTCGGAGTTTTCGCCGCCAAAGGTTGCCAGCGGAAGCGGAGATATGGCAGCGTAAATGTAAATTTTAAAAAATCTTACATAAACTGTTACAAGCATTATCAAAGATAATCCCCATATAATGACCGTACCAAGAAGCGCCAATATACATATCAGCAAGCCCGTTCCCCAATTGACATCTCCCGCCAAGGTGAACAGTTGGCTCGGAATTGCCATAAATCTTCCGGAACTACTTCCGAAACCGCCGAATAAATTCGCAACGCCTGAGATGCAGCCTTGCAGGATTTCCATCACCTTCAAGAGCAAGGTAGAGCTGTTCATCACTATCGCTTCTGCCAATGCCAAACGAATGAACGCGCCAAAAAAATTAGCGGGGCGGCGCAGTTCTTCAAGGCGTATAACTTGCTTTGTAAGCCCTATGTAAAAGAATATTACAACAAGGACTACACCTATTGCGGTTAAATAGCCGTTTATGTTCTTCATTGCGCTCCATACCGATGAATACAGGTTTTCGGGCGAAGTCGTCAAGACTGTAACTATCTTGTTATAATAATTATTCAATATGTTCAATCCGTCTTGAAGCAATCCTAAACCGTCCTCCGCCAAAGATAGATTGTTGAATATCAGCATTTTCTCTTACCTCCATAAAAACCCGCCCGCCCTATACTGAGTATGGGACGGGCGATTTTTTGTTTTAGTCAAAAAGTTTATCACACCATTCCAATGTTTGTGTAATGGTATGTGCAAGCTCTGCGTCATTGCCTGTTTCATAGGCTTCAAGCAGGAGATTGAGCACTTTCAGCCTGTCGGGGGTTTTAAGGGCAAGGACGCGATTGACTAATTCGTCTCTGTTTTTACCCATAATTCTATTAGCCTCCATTTACAATGTAGTTTACAACTGCCGTTGCTCCGGCAAGGAGTATTCCGGCCGCTATCGCTATAATGCCCGTAAGTCTCTGCGTAGGATCGTGAGACATAAGTCCAAGGGCGAGTATCAAAACACCGAATAAAACTGCAATTACGCCGATCGCTTCAAAAATCGACGCCATATAGTTCTTCAGATTGTTGACGGCAGTAACCGGATCAACGGCGGCTAATGCGGTAATGTTGGATACAAGCAAAACTATTGCTGCAAGTGTGCCGATAAACAGCAAGATTTTGAATATCGTCTTTATGGTTTTTTCTTTCTTTTTGTTGATGGTTAAAACTGATGTGTTAGTATTATACATAATAAAAAATCCTCCAAAAAATAAAAATTACCTGTTTTGAGTAAAAACAGGTTTAGTAAAAAATTAATTAGAATATGATGTGAGAACATTGATATTATTATCTGTATCAAGTTGCTCATATTGGTCGCCCTCTTCATAGTAAATAGGCGCGGTTGTCGTTGTGACAATATCCTTTCTGTCCTCAAGCAGCTTCCCGTGATTGAATCTTCCGAGTGCTTTGGCTTCAATAAACGCTTTCATCGTCTGCGTTTTGCACATTTCGTCTATAATTGGATACTCGCCCTGCACTATAAGAATGGCGTGTTTTTTGGGCAGCAGTCTGACCTCGCCCGGCGTGAGCAGTTCACGACCTGACATTTGATCATTCTTAGAGTAGCTGCCGTTTCGTCCCCGGCTTCTGCCGAAGGAGTTGGTGTAAATGGTTTCTTTGTCGAGCATTTTTGATATGTACTCGTGTGTGGATTGCTCCATGCCTCCCATATATAAAAAAGTGGAGCATTGTGCCGTAATTGCCTCCCACGCTTCCTTGTAGTCCTTCTTCAACTGAGCGAAGCCTTGCAATATAACAGATATACCTATATTCCTGCTTCGGCAAGTCGCTATAATCGTATCAAAGTTATCCGGCAACGCAATGTTCGCAAATTCGTCCATATATATTTGAATATGGAGCGGAAGCCTGTCATCGTCTTCTTCCTCTGCACGGTCATAGAGCTGTTGAAAGAGCTGCATATATAAGACCGAGCATATGAAGTTTAACGATTTATCATCATCAGGCAGCAGCAAAAACAATGCAGTTTTTTGGTCTGCAAGCTCTCTGAGGTGCAGCTCATCAACGACCGATATTCTTTTGACATCGGGAAGCGAGTATTTACCGATTTTGGCAACAAGCGTTGACACAACGCTCATAGCCGTTCTGCCCTTGGCTTGCCGATATTTTAAATAATAGTCAACGGCAAGATTCATCGGATCTTCGGTCTGCAATTCGAGAAAAAGCTCGTCAAACGGGCTTACATAGTTTAGGTTTTCATCTGAAAGCTCAATATAGTTAAGCATTTCAAGAACGAACGGGAGGTTTTGTTCTTCCTTTGGTGCTTTATAATATAGATAGTAACAGCAAGCAAGCATTAAGAATTTGGCGTTGTCATCGAAGAATGGTTCTTGAGTGGTACTGTTTTTCGGCGTGTTGGCGGCGAATATCAGCTCCACCATCTTGAATATATCATCCTCGTTGCGTAAATATTCAAAAGGATTATATCCCCACGAATATTCCTTGTCCTTCAAGTCAAGGACGCGAACAACATACCCTTTTTTCTTTAGATACTTTCCCGCTGTGCTCAAAGTCGAGCCTTTTGGATCGCAAATTACCATACTGCCGCCGGCATTCAAAATATTGGGAAGAACATATCTGAATGTCTTACCTGTACCCGGACCGCCGACGGCAATAACATTGGAATTGAGGTTTGTAACCCGATCGTCAAAGGATATTCGGGCGTTCTGCGTTAAGAGCATATTGCTTTTTATATCCTTTTCCGAATATCTCTTAGACAGACTGAATGGGCTGCCCCATTTTGACGAGCCGTGTTCCTCTCCGTATCGGTAATTGCGGACGCTCACAAGCACCAATGCTGTTATAACAAGTGAAATAAGTAGCGCAATAGCGACAGCGGCAGGGCTTTTTGAACAGAAAGTTATCATAAACATATTTTTGCTTATGTCGTCAAGCCCCTTGAATACCGCGCCTACCAAGCCTTCACTTGATATATAGGGCGCAATTTTAAGTGATAAATATGTTATGACTATCGTCATAACGAAACAAACTGCCGCATATGTTTGCAGCAGTCTTTTTTTGCCTATCATTGTGACATCACCTCGTTACTAACTGTCCGTTTGGCTTGCCCGTTCCCTGAGCTTCATCGATCTCTTTTTGATACCCTTTTAAAACATTTTGAATATTGCGGTAAAGTTTGTCGGAAATAACCTTGTTCACCTCAATTATTTCATATAGGGTGCTTTTGAGTTGTGTCGTGTCATAGTTCATTATCTCATCAGGGATTTTTTCGAAGTCAAAAACAGATGTGTCAATGTTATACCGACGGCATAACAGATAGGCAATACATTGAGCCTCAAAAAGATACCTTCTTTGATTGCTGACGAAGTCTCCGCCTCGGTCAAGCATAGACATTGCCAGCTGCGTTGCGAAGTGAGTGAAGAACATTTCGAATGAAAGATTTTTTCTGACGAGTATCGCGCGGCTCTCAGGAATGTATTTTGCAATAACATTGTCGTCCCACGGCTGATCCGATGCTTCCGGATTATAGTTCTCATATTTGATGGGGCAAGTATTCAAAAGACCCTTTATGAGCGCGTGAGTTGCGTATGTTTTCTTTTGCGGTTCGGTGTACGGTGCATTCGTTTGACTGACATCGAAATACTTGACTAAGTTGTGTCCCACGCCCTTGCTGCCGTCTGCCTTGGTATATTCCGTTCGTCCGATAAGGACAAAACTGCGCGTTCCCTTTCGTGCACTGTAATTGTGATCAGCCCAATATTTAACGGGGTGAATTTCTTTTGCGTTCGGGAATTTGGAATAAAGCAGGATAGCGTTGTTTAAGCCCAGGCTGCGGAAATCCGAATAAAGATCGAGCAGTTTTTTTACCGCTGCCGGATCTTCGCCGGCGGTAAATATTTTTTCAATGTTCTCCTCGATGGTTTTGTATTCCGCGTTAAGGGCTTCTTTCTTTTTTTCGGCATATGCCTTTTTTTCTTCTTCGGAATATTCCGTTAATTCCGATACAATAACTTTTTCTTCTGACATTTTTTACTCCTTTTATTGTTGTTATTAAAATAAATTAGAGAATATGAAAAACATCATATTCTCTCTCTTACTCTGATATAAAATCTCCTACGATTCTGTTGCTGTCGCGGGGATACTGTTGTTCAGGCGATATGCCTTTAAAACTTTGTAGCTTCTGGCGAACACTTTGCGGATTGCGTTGTTCGGTTGATCCTTGCTCTTTTTTGAGATTCTTGATTATATTGTCAATTAAAACATTAACGGTCTTATGGTAATAAGTGCCATAGTATATGTGGTTTGAGTCAAGGAAATCAATGATTTTACGGTCAATCTCTTTGCTTTCCTGTGCGTTTTGTATGCGGCCTGTCTGCTGATATTCTTTACTGCGATTGATGAACAAATTAAAATTCCTGTTTTTGGCAAAATCAGACAGAACAGTCCGTTCAAACTCCGGTGCTTTCTCTTTCAGATACATCAATGAAAGCAGCGGCGGAGAGTCGGTTACTACCACTTCGACCTTGCCGATGAGCCGCTGAACACGCCGCAGTTGTTCACTATATAATATTTTTTGATGTTCCAGACTGCCGTCGAGGAGATCGAGCCGATTGTCCCACACAAGCTCCTTCGCGTATTCCGAAACATATTCCGTTTCAATTCCTTTCTTTTTGAGTTCGCTTGCTATTTCCCAGGCACAGGTGGTTTTGCCTGCACCCGGACCGGCAAACAAATTGACGACTATCGTTTGGCGATTATTCATTTTCTCACCTCGCTTTTTTCGCGTTGCAGAACTTTGTCGCCGGTTTTATCCGCTTTTTTAAGGGTATGTAATTCTTGCTTCGCTTTGAGCTTTTCACGAATACTTTTACCTTTTTCAATCTCGTTCAGAGCGGATTCATAAGCGGCTTTTGCGGGTGCATCGCGACCGGTATTTTGGGAAATATAATCTGAATAGCTTTTCTTCAGCTCGTCAACAGACGGAGTTTTCTCAAAGCCGAAATATCGGAAGCCTTCGGGAATAAAGCTCTCTGACCTTGCCGCAATATTGTCTTTCCATATCTTGCGAGCCAATTCTTCACCTGCCCTACTGTTTTGCAAAGAAGCAGTAGGAGTGATCTCTCCACCAATAATCTTACTGCCCTGTTCGTACAGCGAGGTAAAATAATTTGGCTCAGACGGGTTTATGCCTGCGTCGGTGAGTCGCTTAATATATGCTGCGTCATATTCAGCCTGCGACGGTACGCTTTCAAAGCCGAATTCGCTGAAGCACAGCAACGGCACATTATCCAATTCTTCGTCTGCGCTTACGGTTGAGCTTGTCGCGGACACTTGGTCGAACTTCTGTGTGTTCACCTCCTTTGCTGCCAATACCTCTGGGGGGCGCTCGACTTGCACCCCGTTTTCCTCGATGAATTGTTCAACTTCGTCCTTGAATTCCTCTTTAGCGACGATTTCGGGTTCAACCGTAGTCGTTTCTGATTTATTAAAGGTGTTAAACATCTCAAGAATATGTGCGATCCTCACCTCATCGGATACACGGTAAGATATGCTGACTTTGTCTTTATAATCATCGGCAAATTCAATAGCATTGCCCGTGGTGTGATGATGTAAAAATCCGTGAGTCTTTTCTAATTCGTCGCCGTTTTTTATAGCGACAAACGGAATACCCATTTGTTTGGCAATTTGCGAGAAATTATTCAAATCAACATTTTTAAGCCATATTGAATGGATTTCCTCGCCACTTTGCATCATACTCTCGAACTCGACCTCGCCGGGAGTCAATGCCTTCCCTTGAGAACGCTTGTTGCTGATCGCTTTAGCAAGGGCATAAAAGCTGACGCCGATAGCTCTTGCTGCCGCGCCGGTTATTTTCAGCCCGATTTCCGTGCCGGCAATCAATAACTTGGTGGTAATACTTGTTACGGTGTCGACAACTGCATCTTCTGCTGCCATTGTGTTTCATTCCTTTCTTTTGTTTTATTTTTGTCTTTTTGAATTTTATCCAATTCCTCGTTAATCTTATCGGTCTTGGATAATATATCTTCACACACTTTGCTGTCTTCCCTTACTCTTGCTATATCCGAATTTAACTGCGCTATTTTTTCAATGATTTGCTTTTGTTTGTTCGCATCTTCCGAATATCGCAGAATATATCTGCACTCGCTTCTCTCGGCTTCTAACGATTTCAGCCGGTCTTTGAGTTCGCCGTCCGTTGCCTTAATCTCATCTACAGTGCCGATACGGTATTTGCTCATAAACCTGAGTTCGTTCTGATAGCTTTTGATTTTTCTTTGCGCCTCCCTTCTTATTGCAAAGTGTGTTGTTGGATATTGAGTTTTTATAAGATTCATATTTTTCAAAAAATAATAGTAGCGCCAATAAGCGCCGCGTATTGATGTTCCTGTTAATATAAAATCAACCGCATCGAGCAAATCAAAACAATTGTTTTTCATTTGGGTATGATATTTTTTGTACGACGGTTTATTTTGCCGCCGATCTGTTGACAATTCATAAGTAGTAGGTGTGGCTCGGCTCTTATTATTGAGCCTATAAACAATCGCTTCCTCCGTGTATCTGTTTTTGTGGTTAGGATTTTTTCGATTTTTATCAAGGTTGTCGAGACGAAAGTTTTTTTCGCTCATAGGCGGTCGCAAGGTTATATACTTATTCCTCGTGTTGACCTCGTAACCGAGTTTTTGCTCAAGATATGAATACACCTCTCCGAGCGTTTCGGAATTTTCGATCGCTTCGTCAATATCTTCCTTGATAAGCCCTCTGACAGTTTTTGGGTTGCCGCCGTTTTCCCATTCAAAATGTGATATGCCTTTGCTTTTCGGTGTCTCAATTACAGACAAGCCATATTCTCTACACAGCTTATCAGACTCCCGCCGCAGCCGATATATCTCAGAATAATCGTAATGATATTTTTTGCCGTCAACAAAGCTGACCGAATTAAAAACAAAATGATTGTGAATGTGCGCCTTGTCGATATGAGTAGTCACGAGGATCTGAAATTTGTCGCCCCACATTTTCTGCGCGAGCTTTCGCCCGATCTCGTGTGCAGTGTGCGGATCGATCTCGCCGGGCTTAAATCCCTGTTCACCGTGCCACAAGATATTTTTGTCTGTCTTATTCCAAAATTCTTTAACAGCCATAAATTCACTGTCGACTGTTGCAGACTCACAATTTATGCCGGAGACGAATATTTCCTCAAGTTTAGTTTTCTTTGTGTTGACAACATATTTCAAAACAGTATGAGTAATATCATCTGCGGCGAAATCTTCATCATCATTGTCGACTAACGATATGCTTAGATCTTTTGTCTTTTTTTCGTCTTTAACATAGTCACAGGATTCTTCAATTACGGATGTTGTGGATTGACCCGGGCGGCGACGCTTACTCCATAGTTTTGTCTGCGCCATTTTTATTCACCTCTCAATACCGCATCAAGGATCGAGTTTAAAATCTCGAATACTTTCTCGGCGTTGTCCTCATAAGCTGCGGCATTTATTCCGCCGTGGAGGTGCATCCCCTTTGCAATTTGGTTGAGGTTGTTGCCCACATAACGAATCTGTTTTGTGAGTCCCCAAAAATCGAGCGGTGGCACTTCTCTGATTTTGCACCCCATAATCAGTTGGCGGATAACCTCGTTCATCGAACGACCTGATTTATCCTTAAGCTCTATCAGCTTGTCGTACTCCTCATCATTTAAGGATACAAACACGCGGTTTTTCCTTTTACGATTTTGTTGCCAAGCCACTCTTTTTTTCGCCTCCTTTTAAATGATTTTTTTCATTTTTCATCGAGAGTGGTAAACGGTGTAAATTTGTTTACCACTCTCGTTGCAAGCATCGCATTTGTATGTACAAATACCGCTTGTAAGGGGCTGTTCGCCCCTTAAACCCCATCCAAAGTGAACACTTAAAAACCGCATTGATTTTAGCCTCTTGAAAGAACATTTTTAACCGGTGTTTGTAATTCCCTTTCTGCTTTTTCAAGAGAAGCTTTTAAAAAATCGTTTACATCTTTTCCGCTCGGCGGGAGCTTTATTTCACTTTCAATTCCTCGTAATGTTAAGTGCTCTTGCAGGGCTTTTGCGTGTTTAATTCCCGCTTCGTCGTTATCAAAATGAATATAAACCTTATTGATTTTTTGTGGGTAAGTGTTAAGAAATTCTTCAAGAGCGAGTGGCAAAGTTACATT
>CANQJS010000027.1 GCA_947624285.1 uncultured Clostridia bacterium
GGCTCATATATGCCGCCGTAAACGGCTCTGCCCAAATGCTCTATAAACGAGCCGTAAATTCTGTTGTCGATCTCGCCTATTTTAAATTCCTTAGAGACAGTCATCTTGGCTTTCATAATAAATTCTCCGTATTTCATAAAATGACACAAATACATTATCATAAATCATTTATAATGTAAAGCGTAATTTCATAATTTTTGCTAAAGAAAAACACCGTGGAGATATGCTATTGCCCACGGTGATTTTGCGTTAATTATTAAATTGCGTTAATAGAAAATGTAAGGGATGATTTATCAGCATTTTGAAAAAGCTGCCGAATTAATCTACAGTAGTAGAAATTATAAGGGATGATTTATCTGCCAGGGCAAAACGAAAACAAAAGTATCTACAGTAGTAGAAATTATAAGGGATGATTTATCCCTTGAATAGAGAGGGGGTGTTTTTGTATCTACAGTAGTAGAAATTATAAGGGATGATTTATCCGAGTAAAAGACGCTTTAGATATGCTATATCTACAGTAGTAGAAATTATAAGGGATGATTTATCGGACACGGTAACGCTTTTCAATCTCTACATCTACAGTAGTAGAAATTATAAGGGATGATTTATCTTAAAATTGGGAGCCCATCCTGCTATTGCATCTACAGTAGTAGAAATTATAAGGGATGATTTATCTCTCGTTACACCTCCGTATATATTCGCATCTACAGTAGTAGAAATTATAAGGGATGATTTATCGATAAGCTTAAAGGTAATCGTCAATTAATCTACAGTAGTAGAAATTATAAGGGATGATTTATCGGCATTCAGGAACGGTATTTTGAAGCCGTATCTACAGTAGTAGAAATTATAAGGGATGATTTATCATTGACCGGTGAAATCGCCGAAATTGCATCTACAGTAGTAGAAATTATAAGGGATGATTTATCGCTCTATTATTTCGTCATAAACCCACTATCTACAGTAGTAGAAATTATAAGGGATGATTTATCTATTCGGCGGTTTCGGTAACAGTGCCGGATCTACAGTAGTAGAAATTATAAGGGATGATTTATCTTTTCGTTCGTATGTTAATAACTTCTGATCTACAGTAGTAGAAATTATAAGGGATGATTTATCCCTTGAATTGTTAAATTGCACAATAAATGTGAAATTGAAAGAGCTTTTTGCAATCGTTTCTGCAAATTTTAATAGCAAATCATCCCTTATATTATAATATTACCATATTAAGACCGAGGTTTGCAACCTCAACTTACAATCAACAGTTGTGAATCTTCATTGCGTGCATATCCGTACTTTTGTATTTCGCACGACTGACTCAATTTAAAAATATATATACTGTCGTTTTGGTCAAATTGCTTCATCCAGCGATTTTTAATGTCGGTAGAAATATTTTTCAAAATACGGTCGCTGTTTTCTATTTCATAAACCGAATATTGAATCATATGCCCAAATCTTTTTATATATTTGTTGAATTTGGCTCGTTTTTTATCATCTGCAATATCATAGCTGATAATTATCACTGCTTTTCCCCCATTCGTATATTGGGAAATTATCAGGATCCCGATCCTTCATAAACGCTCTATAATAGCTTTGAACATAAGAAAAAATATTTTCTTTGTTTTCTATGATCGGCGTCATTAAAACTTTAACATATTGCGATGAGTGTTTCCAATTCAATCGATATTGATTTTGCACCAAGGTGAAATCCTCTTCTTTAATTTGTTTTAGGTTAATTGCCTTTTTTACGGTACAGTCGATCAAAATACGAAACGGCTCAACAAGATCGCACACCAGCGATTTTCTCATATAAAATTGCCTGTGAAGCACACCGCAATAGGTATCAAAGCCAAAGCTTTCCAATAAAGCATCGATATATGCAAATAACAATGTGTAACCGATATCTAATGTTGAATTAACAAAATCTTTTTTTATTCGGGGTTGGCGTCCCTGCCACAATACATTGTTAAAATGGTTGCGAAAATATAATTTTGACGCCAGCCCCTCATATGCCAGTAATTCCTGAAGTTCGCTCACAGCGCGCGTCTTTTCGGCATAATCAGCCAAAATCGGAATTGAGGATTTTATACTGTCGTTTTTTGAGCGCACATACTTCAATACTCTCATCTGGTTTAATATTTTATTTTGCACGATAGTTTTTGCAATGCCGAGATCATTATAATTATATTGCTTTCGTTTAAGGACTGTGTTGCCGTCTTTTGGTGCGCCGATTATAGCGTTCAATCTGAAACCGGCAGTCATAAGAGCAATAAAAAAGCCGAATTTTTTTGCCTTTTGTATCAAGACGGTTGTAATAGAAGTAGAGCCGATTACAAATACGATAAACAATCTATAACAAGTGCATTGAAATTTAATGTTGTTGTCATTTGTTTTTACAACAATATTATCATTTGAAAAGGCAATTTTTTCTCCCTCATTACATAAAACAAAAATAATTTGCTTTTTTCCAAAATCCTGAACTGTCAGCATACAAAGCCCCCTTTCTCATATGGATGAAAATCCGCAGATCGGCTCATATATACAGTTTTTACACTTTAATTGATTGGATTGTTTAAATTCGGAGAACGAAAATTTCTTCATTTCATCAACAAGCGACAGAAACTTATCGTTCATTTCATGGTTATCTTCCGGCTTGTCAATCTTGTAAACACGGTTGTCATCCATACTGTAAAGGCGGATTTCTTTAACGGTATACCCCATCTCAATCAAAGCATAATACTGTCCATAAAGCTGAAAAATATAGCCGTCATATATTGTTTTTATTTTCTTTTTCCTTTCAGTCAATATTCCGCGTGAAATGTCAAATGTGTCAATTTTACCGCACAAATCCAACTTCTCACAGTAAACGGGAATTCCTTGCAGCATACTGCGCAAATCGGAATACAGCCCTGCGTCTGAATTTTTGTGAACTTCCGTTCCGTTTAGCTGGCAGGAATCCTGATACAAAAGTTTTTCATTTCCCCCGTCAACAGCATGAAAATAAATCGACACCGGGCAGAAAATAAAATCATTTAAAGACGATATGGATATTGGATTTTCACTCATCGCTGCGCATATTCAAGCCACTCGGAGTTTTTAATGAAGAGTTTTTTAGGGTCAATCTCATCATCTGCCGCTTTGATTTGCTCTGTCATCCACAGCGCTTTGCGCGCAATATTGTAAGCGCCGTTGGCGTCCGCGTTTTCGGGCAACGGATGCTCCGTATCGATTCTGCGCGAATCGAAGAATTTGCCGTCTCCGCCGCGCACGGGTGATATAAGATAATCAATATCCGTGCTTCCCGTTTCACTGTTTCGCATTTGAAGAGTTAAACGCATCAGACGCATAAACCCGTTGTACAATTCCTTACTGCGCTGTTTAAGCAGCTGCCCCTTAATATCTTGACTGATATCAATATTATGAGTCTTAAACAGCGTTTTCCATTCCTCGCTCAAAACCACGGTCTTATTATCCCATTCGCTATTTTTTTCAGGGTTTCTGAATGTCTCGATACGGTCTGAGCAGCTGCAAACTGTCCACTTTTTTTCGGAATCGCTTGTTTTCGGGAAATTGGAATATTTAAAATCAAATTCAAACAGATTTTCATTTTCGTTATAACGAATATCATCAAACCGTTCAATAAATTCCGCGGTTTCATCAACGGATGTATATTTCGGCTTAAGTAGATCCGCAAATCCGGTGACGGGGTCAATTTTACTTGTCAAATAGGCGGGAACAAAGAAAATTATTCCGTTCTGCTTTCCCTTGTTCACTTCGTCTGCCCTGTTGGTCAACTGGTACGCACGCAGGAGTCCGCCGTCAGCAGAAGGATCGGTATGCTTATCAACAAGGTAATTCAATTTTGAAATAAGGGCGTTTTCAAACTTTTGATAAACCTGCTTTTCAATTTTAAATCGAACGCGCTTGAAGCCGAAATTCAAGTCTTCCATTGCAATAATCGCATCATATTTCAAAGCAAGCTTGCAAATTTCATTAACCACATAACTGAGATATCCCTCTTTAAGCTCCTTGATATTTTCGATGCTGTCCCACGATTTTCGTTCTTTATCGCGCTTATCCTCTTTCTCATCAAGCATTTTATGATAATCTGTTTTACACCCATTTGATGAAATAATACTGTTAAGAGATCTTTGCTCCACGATCTCTCCGCGGCTGTTGATTACCGAAATATACAGGAGATTTCTTTCACCTCTGTCAATTCCGATAATATAATTCTCCTTAGAATCTTTGATTGATTTCAAAACTTCTTTGTTAACAGATCTGTAATCAGCCGATTTGAAATTGAGTGTGATGGGAAGATGTAAGCTGAACTGATTTTTTGTAAAACGCCTGTCTTTAATAATGTCGTAATTAAAAACGGAGGTCGCTGCATTTGAATTGGGATTTTTATTTTCGATTGGCTTATTGGCGGGATGCACTATACGCTCATTTTCACGAATACTTGCTTTGCGATAAAACATTTCCGCTCTGCCATTAAGTTTATAAACAACATTTTTCAAGTTTTGCTCGTCAAAAAGCATTTTGAAATACATGGTGTGAAGATTATCCGTGCCCGTGCCCGTTTTTTTCTTTTTATCGGAAAAATCCTTATTATAAATGCGAAACAGATATATATCGCCTTTTTCAACTAAAGCGTCAACATCTTTAGCCCGTATATTGCGGAACTTAATAGAATACCCCTGATTTTTTATATCATTATAAAACTCGTTAATGTCGTTATAATCTTTAGTATCTTTGAAACGGAATCCAAATACTTTCCAACTTTCATACAAGGAAATAGCCTTTTTGTAAAAATCGATCAAAGCGTGGCAGTCCTCCAAGTTGAAATTCTCGCCCTTCGTATAGGTTTTGCTGTTATAGATTTTAAGAATTTTATTATCCGATTCTGTTTTTATGATATATTTTTCGGGATTTGTTGGAGGAAAAAACACATGAGGAAATTCTTTAGACGGGTCGGATAAATATTTATACTCCATCTTTCTATATGTGTTTTCGTCTTTGCATTCCTCGGCATCGGCAAAATCTACGCGTTGACCTTTATTCATAACAGCCAGATAGTAATTGCTTTTTTTTCAAGAAGTATGGTTCGGTAATCATTCTCCTTATTCATATCCCATCCACCGAGCAACTGTGGATTTTCAAAATTCAACTTGATTTTATCTTTGGAATAGGGCTTTTGTGTTACATAATTTCTAACCCTGTCATACAATTTATCAACACGGCATAATTCGTCCATTATTTCACAGAATCTGCCATAAAATACTTGATCTTTTGCTTCTTCCTTTCCTGTTCCCAGCAGAGGCTTAAAGGTGCGTTCGGCATCTTTTACAGAATCAAGAAGATCCTTTAGAAGCGTTTTATCTTCTATATTTTTGCATAGCCTTTTTCCGTTTTTATCATACGAGTATTTGCCGCCGTTTAAAATAACCTTCGCTTTATCATAACAACAATAAAATTTTTCTTTTGCCTCCTCTGCCGCTTTTTTATAATAAGCGGAAACCCGATCTTCTTTATCATCGGTAAGCTGTTCGATTTCCGCTAATGAAAAACTCTTTATTTTTCGATATTCCCGATTGATTTCTTCCAAATACTTATCGGTTTGCTTCTTTTTTTGCGGGTGTTGCTGCATATATTCTTCTTGCCACTTGTCTGCCACGGTACTCCAATTTCCGAACACCTTGTTTGACAAATCATCAACCGCCTTCCCGGAGGAAATATAAATTCCCGATCGGTCAAAAGAAGGAAGTTCAGAAAACAGCTCCGTCAGAGGATCAAAATACTTGGATATTTTTTTGCAATATTCACCGACTGCAGATATGACCTCATTATCCGAATTGAATTTTTCAGGAATAAACGAAATTTTTTCGCTATCGCTGAGTATTTGATTATAAAGCGGTTTTAACAGCGGCAACCTAAGATCTTTATCCTTTTTTTCAATTTTCTGATTGTAAAGATTGATAAGCTGGTTGATTCCATGAACTTCAGCGCCGTCTTGGCAAGAGTACCCGCCTAAAACATCATTATATTTGTCTATTCCGCTTTGTGAAAGGACAGAAGAAAAATATTCGGGGCAAAACATATCTTCAATTTTAGTATCGGATGGAATCTGTGCCTTTTCTTTTATAAGCAGCATGCTATTTTCAAAGCTATCGGGATTTTCATCTATTAAAGCCTCTTGAATTTTGGGAAATATAGAAGCATTATCCAAAAAGCGAGGCAGATTTTCGTTGATGCACCGCCATGCGATCGAATTTTTAATAGAGTCTTTATAAATATTTTTCCTATTTGTGTTAAATCCTGTAAAATAGGTATAAAATTTCTTAAAAGAATCGATGGCATTTTTCTCTTTCTCATCTTCGTTATTTGGCTGAAGTTTTTTCAAATCAAAAATTGATTTGTATTTCTCATCACCCGTCATTCGTTTGGATATGGCTTTGCGCATATTTTCCTCAAGATCACGAATTTTTTTTAAATCGGCAGTATTTTTGCCGGTTTTAGAATAAAGTTCAATATAATCTTTATAATCTTTCAAATCAGCAATTTTAAAGCCTGACAGAGTTTCCTCAATGAAACTTTTGTGATACCTATCTATACATTTTTTTACAATTTCGTATGCGTTTGCGCGCTCGGTATCTTGCTCAAGCAATTTGCGTTGTTTAAAAAATTCCTCTGTTTTTTCTTCGGGTATCAAAGAAAAACAAAGTGTTTTTTGCAAATTATACTTTCCGATAAAGTTTTCTTTCATTTGTTTTTCCTCCGATTTTTTATTATTTTCATTACTAAAACACTGAAGCAACAGCATTTAAATAAATTGATATACGAAAATTCAACACTACCGACCGTAAAGATTACTGTTTTGCGGAATTTACAATATAAATATAGTGCAAAATCGGTATAATTACAAGAAAAAGCGCGAAGAAATGCAAAAATATTGAATATGTGTACCAATTTTTGGACTATTGTTGAAATATGTGATTTATTATTGTCTTAAAATTCCAAACGATTCGTTGTATTTTCACCGCGATACTGTGCAAAATATTACAGAGAAAATTACAATTTAAGGGAGAATTACAAATGAAGGCAACAGGTATCGTAAGGCGGATCGACGACTTAGGCAGAATCGTTATTCCCAAAGAAATCAGGCGTTCGTTCCGTATTAGAGAGGGAGATCCTCTCGAAATATTTACAGACGCGGAGGGAGAGGTCATATTTAAAAAATATTCGCCTATCGGCGAGCTTTCAAACTTCGCAAGCCAATACGCGGAGGTGCTGCACAAAAGCGGCGGTCTGCCCGTGGCGATAATGGATAACGACCATGTAATAGCCGCATCGGGAATAAGCAAGCGTGAAATACTTGAAAGGCGCATCACGAGGAATATTGAGGAGCTTATGGAAAACAGAGCAATACACATTGCCACAAACGATGTGCCGCCGATAAACGCCGTTGAGGGCTTTAATCGCAAGGCAAGCGTGGTTTACCCCATAATTTACGGCGGAGATGTTTCGGGCGCGGTGGCGCTTATGGAAGATGAGGGAAGCGAGCTTCCGAGCGAAACGGATATAAAGCTGGTGCAGGTCGCCGCCGCCTTCCTCGGAAAGCAAATGGAATAAAAATCGGCATTTTTACACATGTAAAAAAATGTAAATATTTTGTTCAATTTGTATATAAAATTTTATAATACCGATGATTTTATATTTATAAAGCAGAAAGTTGCATAAAAATATTGACTTTTTTCTTCACAAGGGTATAATGAAATCAACAAAGCGAACAAATCGCTTTGTCAAAGCCTTTGGCTTTCACATAAATTTTTACCCCTTTGGAAAAAACCGCTGACAAAATCGGCGGTTTTTTTCATTATACCGAATAAAAAAATCCCGCCGAATACTTGAACTGCTCCAAATTGTACGGACAGCACAAAAGCCCCCCTGTGGTAGGGGATATTAAGATTTAAGTAGCAAACTG